>CP175956.1:0-1286331 GCA_046116545.1 Candidatus Moraniibacteriota bacterium
CATATCGTAGATTATATTCAAACTTATTTAAAACAAAAATCTAATGACTATATCTAATCTTTATATACCAAGCTAATGCCAGAATAAGTCCTAAAATACAAAATGCATTCCAAGTTAAAAGCCACCAGGGTGTCCAATATGCACCTGTCTTTATTTCAATAAAATCAGTAAAACCAAAAAATATTAAAATTAAAAAAGTGAACAATGCCAATCTTTTGTACTTACAAGGAATAATTTTTGATAAAGTTACCACAAATATTCCAAGGGACAGCCAATAAACTCCCTCAATAAAATTAAAAGTTTTAAAATCCAAATCAAGCAAAAACAAGCTTGCTGTCAAAGTAAATACTATTACCCCTTCAATAATAATCACAACTACGTTTTTATTCATATTTTTTCCTTAACCCCTTCTAGGATATCACAATTAAAAAGTATTTGAACCTGCTATATAAAAATAGAAAACCCACCAAAGTAGATTTTCTACTGGTGGGTTTTATCTAGAATGGATTTAATAATTTATCTTTTTAGCTAAAATCCTTTGTACTTCCTGCAAAGTAAATAGCTCATTTAAATATTCTTGTCTAACTTCTTCATTTAAACCAACAAAAATATTTTCTCTTACATCTCTACAAGCATACGCCATAAGAAAAGCGTTTTTATCTCCCCACTTATTTTCAGAAAAGTGAGCTGTTTTTGTTTTCCCTGTTTTTTCACAACTCCATGTCGCAGTCCACGCACAAGTATCAGATGGGTAATAAAGCCCATCTTTTTTACTAGACTGACTTCTCTTATGCACCCCCACTATTCCACTTACATTACACACACTAGGATTTATTCGCATTCTGTTTGTAGAAAGCTTCCCTTCTTTTATCAACTTGTTTAACTCCTTATCACGAAAGATCACAGCATCTCTAAGAGCCATTACTCGATTTACAGATTCTGTTATATGAAATTCTTTTGAGATACTTGGCTTTTGATCCACATAAAGAAGTCTCACTATAAATCCAGGCTTTCGATTTTTGTGTTTCAAAGTAATTTCAGTAATACCAAACATGCTAATTTCTTTCACTATAACCATCCCACACCTCGCTTGCTTTATTGTTAAAGAGTATGTAATATTTGAGATTTTTCTCAACGTAGTAATATAACATATTACTTATACTTTGTCCATCGGTTCGAATATACCAAGATTTCCGACTTGGGGTAAAAGAAAAAATCCCCATTTAAAGGGATTTTTTAAGTTGCTCCGAACACTAGAGAACGTTCGAACTCATTTGTTGCAAACACAAGGTAAATTGTATTTGTTTGAATTTGTCTAATTACTCCACCCTATACACTCACTATATATCCCTACTGATAAAACCCACTAGCATCAGAAGTAGCCGTGTAAGTTACAGACCCTGTATAAACTCCTGAAGGTTGTGATGGTGATACATCTACTTTGTAACATACATCAGTTGTTGTTGAAGTTGAATTATATGCTGTATGAGCTGCTATTGCTTGATCTGTTTGTGGTACACCTGCGTATTGGGCATCATCTGATGTTGTTCCTTCTTCGCATAGGTTTCCTGAGGTTGTCCATACGTTATTAAACGTATTATTTGTTGTATCTGCTTGTGGAAATTGTATTACACTGAAACCTAGACCTTTTGTTGTTGGAGCGTTCCAATTTTCTGTTACTTTTGTTGATTCATTGAATTGTGTTAGGTCTGGTATTTCATCTGTATTATTTGAATGTACTAGAGTTGTATTTGATATTCCATTATCATTTATGATTGATAGGTAATAACCTTGGGTATCATTTGTTGTTACTATACAAGTTGATTGTCCTACTGCTGGAGTTCCTGCTGTTACTAGACCTGGGTTTGATGTTGTTCCTAGTATTACATCGTAATCTCCTGTTACTCCATCTTTATCGTAACAATCCATTGATAGAGTTGCATTTACTTCTACATTTAGGTTTAGGTCATCTAATCCTGATATTGTTCCATCTCCGTTTACTATGTAAGTTGTTGCGTGGTCTGTTGTGAATGTACATATTCCGTTTGTTACTGTACATGTTGTATGTAGAGCTTCTGAACCTTCTGCAGCGCCTTCTTCTCTTGAAAGTACATCCAATATCATTCCATTGTAAGCTTCGCTTACAGTTATTTCCATTGTTATATCATTAGTAAAGTCTAATGATATTCCTGGTACACCTATTCTTACTGCTCCTACTGCATTTGGTAGATTTACTTGTTCACTTGTTAATGTATTTTCTGTTACAAAGCTTGAGAAATCAAAGTTTTGATTTGTTTGTTCTGTTATTACTGTATTATCTGGGAATATTGCATCTGTTGTGTTTGATTGGAAGGTTACTTGTACTTGGGTTGTTGTTTGGGTTGTATTATCTATTGTTCCGTTGTCTACTGTTATGTAACCATTATCTACTGATTGTTGCATTTCTGAATTATTTGGATCTAGGATGACTACCTCTGTAGGTAAAGTTGTAAAATTTGTTTCACTTCCATAACTTGTACCTGCTGAGTTTATCGCTTTTGCTCTCACATAATATGTTGTATCTGAAATAAGCGAAGTCATGTCACAAGAGTATGTTCCTATTCCTCCCGTTCCTGCCGTACATTCTTGGGTATATGTATTACTAGTTGTTCCCCATTCTATTAATCTTTCTGGGTTTTCCCCGCCTGTATTTGTTACATTTCCGTTTCCCATTGCTTGAGTTGTTGTTATTGATGTTGTTGCACTTGAATTTATTGATGAAATTTGTGCATCATTCTTTATACATCGTATTGACATACCATCAGCTTTAGGATAATCACTACGCCCGACTGTAGTACGTCCTACATCCAAATAACGATTCCAAGCATTAGTCCCAGAAACTTCAGATGCAACCCAAAAATTTGCATTACCCCCCCGACTAACAAATGTACCATTTGTTAATCGAACTCCTGCCATCAAACCTGTAAATCCACTGGAATTATTTCCATTTGACGTAAATAATGATAATTTTGAACCTTGGTCTGTTCCACGATAGCTAGTTGAATCTGCTTGCAGTTGTGTCATTCCTAAAGCAATTTCCATTGTTTTATATTCTGTATCAGTAGGAATATGCCAATCCGTTGGACAAATTCCTTGATTTTCATCAGGAACAATACATGTTACAGTATTACATGAACTTGATAATGCATTTGCCTCTGCCCAAGTATACAATCCACCCTCAACATCACATGAAGAAGCATCATAACACCATTTTTGAACTGAACTTGGATCATTAAGGACTGGTATAGGATCAGATGGCATTGTTGAACCATTTGCCAGAATTACACCAACATCAAGATTTTCTTTAAACCAACATTGTGTACCAATTTGGATAGTTTGATAATTATCACCTCCATAAAATACTGTGTCTGTACCACATTCAAATGCCTGCACATCATTCATTGTCCCAAAAAAAATAAAAAGTCCAGTTACTATTAAAATACCCAAACCTGCCTCTTTTTTTGAAATGCTATTTTTTTTCATATTTATATTTTAGCTTTTTGTTTTATAGATTTAATTATATCATGAAAACCATTTTATGTTTAATTTTTGTTTAATAAATTTAAAAAATAATATCATTGTAAGATGTTATTTTCATAGGCTCTAACTATGTCTAGCAAACTCCGCATCGTGGATGACATTAGAACCTCTTATCAAGCAAACTAAAAACCGTCCCTCAATATATTACTGATAAGACGGCTCCTTTGAAAATTTGCTCCGAATTTTGGTTAACATTAGGATTAGTCATCTAGAAACAGAAAACCCACCTAGTAGCACAGATGTGTTCTCTGTTTTCTACTGGTGGGCATTATTTAAAATCAGACAACAAATGGAATCCATCTGGCCCTAACTTTTTTGAAGTATACTCTAGCTTCATCACCATGCATTTCCACCAAGTTCTTTTCTTGATAGAGACTTATCTTGACTAAAATGAACATTAGAACAAGATAAAGCAGTTGTTGCTTTATTAGTCCAAAACTAAAAAAACCAGCTTTTACATATGGCAATACTTGGACTACCTCATGAATATAAGCACTTATAGCCATAATGATTAGACCTCCATAGTAAGGATGTCGCACCAATTTAAATGGTCCTCCAGTCCATACGCCATCTGCTTTGTCACTGGAACCCTTCCAACCTTTCAAAAAAGTATAGTATATCTGTCCATTTAACGCTAAAGTGACCCCAAATAAGAATATACCCCACTCAATTAAAGAAAAGTTTTTCCTGTAAGCAAGGCTAATCGCATAAATATAAATGAATTGCATTACAACCGTCCAAAACCAAGTGAAAATTTGTGCTTGTTTTTTTGTCATTGGCTATTACCCCTTTTACAATTGTTCAGTTAAAAAAATTTTATATTTAATTATTGAGTTACTTTCCTGGCAAATTCGAGAATGAAAAAATCAAGAATTTCTTCCTTATCACCATCAAACCGACACTTCAGCCCAGGAAAAAGAATATCACCATTAACTTTACTCGGATAGAAACTTTTTTCAATAACCTCAAATTGAACAGTAACCTGTTCACCTTTCTTATTCTGTCCATCCAATTCCAATACTTCTCCAACCTTAATTTCATCAATTTTCATTGCGATCACCTTATTGTTTTTTCTAATAATTTACTCAAAGAGTGATTGTCATATTTCAATAGCTGACATTAAACGCTCTTCAATTGTTAAAGAATATTATACATTTGAGATTTTTCTCAACATCATAATATAACATATTACCCATACTTTGTCCATCGGTTCGAATATGCCAAAATTTCCGACTTGGGGTAAAGGGAAAAATCCCCATTTAAAGGGATTTTTTAAGTTGCTCCGCATCGTGGATGATATTAGAACCAATATTTCAAAATCTTTATAAAAAACACCCCAGTATACGTAATACGTATACTGGGGTGGGTTGAATTATTCTTTAGATTTTTTCATGATTTCAGATTTTTGTTCAGGCGTCATATCTTGCCACTCGGCATCAGCATTTTGACCTTCACGTTTTACAGATGCTTCTGAGCGTGCTTCTTCAACACGTTCTTCGACACCAATTTGTGCGTCAGTCTTTTGCAAATCTATCTCCAAATTATCAAAAGATGAAATATCCACAACGGAATTTCCACCATCATCAAATGATAGCTTCACATTATCATTTGGCTGTGTAATAACAACCTCAGCTGATAAGCCAATACTGGCAGCAAATAACTTATTTTCTTGACCTTCCACAAAAAAGTAATAGGTCACGCCTGATTTAGTTGGTTCTTGTGCAATGCGTAACACTTTTCCTGTAATAGAATATTGCGTAATACTCACTCCAGGTGCAATTGCGTTACCCTTACTTAGTAATGCACGACGATAATTACGCTGTGCTTCACGAGCAGTTGCAGCGACGCCAACAATATTATAATTTTCTACAGATACAAATGCCGAGGCCTTTACAAGGCCAGCATCATCCTTGAGCGTCATGAAATATGTTGGACGTCCACCAATATTGTACAGAATTGGAAATGTGGCATGATAGCCTTTTTCTTGAACTTCTCCTTCAGCAGAGCCTTTCGCAGCTGTTTCAGTTGCTCCTGCCTGACGATACATCTTAGCTTTTTTTGTACGCGTATTAACAAGTACAAAACCAACAGTTCCTTCATCAGCGCCATCAGATTGCATTCCTGTATACCAATACGAATGTCCATCATCTCCATAGACCAAAGACATTCCTTTTGTTGCGTTGAGTACATCTTGATTGGCAAATAATGAATTCCACCAACCATGTACATATTCACCCCAATCATCAAGCTGAGATGTTATAAAACTTTCAGGCTGAATACGATCTACCCAATCAGGTGCGTTTTCAATTGAAAATGATTTAATATCACCTGTTTGAACATCTAGTAAAACAATGCCTGTTGCATTATTTCCACAATAACCGACTGCTTTTTCATATGTGGTCACCACATAAAATGGGCGGCCTTCATCGTTAATTTCAAAAGTCCAATCGGTCAAACCAATAGTTGAGTAGCCTCTGTTATAAATATAACGATGTGGATCGTCACTCCAAAATGCACCTTTGTTATACCGCAATTGGAGCTTCTTCCCATCAATTTTTTGAACCAACTTTACATCATTCTCATTAGTAGCTGATACTATCACGTAACCAGGCGTACCTGATTTGTGTGAAAACCAACGAAAAAACTTCGAGTGATTAAGTGGTCCAACCCAATACAATTGACCTTTAACAGTTTGAATGGACATCTTGCCAATTTCAACACGGCTACCAAGCCCCATATCTTCACCAAGACGCTTATCTGCAAGCTTGACAGCCATAGCATGATCAACTCTACGAACATGCGACGTATCCACAGGAGCTGTATCCGTAGAGAATACACCTTGTTCAATTGTTCCAATGAGATTACGATACTCATCAGAATGAAATCCTGCAAATGATGTGACAAATGGAAGAATAATCAAACCGCCAATTAAACTAAGTGTGCAGATACCTACACCCATACCTAATGCTGTTTTTTGTCGACCTTCCTCAGTAACCTGAGAAGTGGCTGCAATAAGTCCTCCATTCAAAACCGCAATCCACAACAAATCAACAAAACCAAAAGCAATTACGGGTAATTGCACCCAAATTACAAATACATTTAAACCAAATAAAACAATACTTGGCCATATTTTACGTGATGCAAAATATGACAAAGCGCCAAAAACTAATCCAAAAACTAATCCAGTCATGTTTTTCTCCTATTGTAAAAGAATAATTAAATACATCATTACACAAATTGCATGATGATTGAGAATTGTCCCAACGATAAATAATAGCACATATTATGCACTATGTCAATCGGTTCAAATGTCATAAAATTTCTAATGTCAAAATAACAGAAAACCCACCAAAGTAGATTTTCTACTGGTGGGTTTATTTTTTCTTTAAGTAAAATACATCATCACATATTGATGCATCCTGTTTTTGACTAAATCCACAATTCACAAGAACATTTTTACTTCGAACATTCTTCTGAGATGTGATGGCATAAATCAGTTGGATTTCCGTTTCATCAAAAACATATTTTATCAATCTATTTACAGATTGTTTAATATATCCTTGCCCTTGATGTCGTTGACCAAGCCAATATCCCAGTTCAACAGACAGCTTGTCCTTGTTATTTGGTGTAATATTTATTCCTCCTACAAAAATACTTCCTTCCCAAATGCCCAATCGCAACCTTTCTGGATTATAAGGCTGAACAATACTCCTGCGAACAGTGTCTGCTGCAGGATACTTATCAGCTGTGATATCACCATATTGACTAAGATGAGCTCTGCTATCATCTATCAATTGAAATATAACATCAGCATCTTCTGCAATATATTGCTTTAATATGATTCTTGAACCAACTTCAAGAATAACTCTATTCATTGTGTCACCTCTTTTTCACTAAGGACATCTAAATATTCTTTTGTAAGGGAATATTTTGATAAAAACCAGGATCTCCAGTGTGATCCAACAGTGCCTGCACATATTGCTCAGCATATTTATCAACAAGATCATCCCAACTGAATTCTTCAATGACGTAATTATTATCTAATTCTTTCTCCCTAAAATATTGAGCTTTTTTCTCATTGGAAAAAATCAAAAGAGATCCATCTCCAGTTGCTACTGTTGCCGTTATCTCTGAATTAGAAATAACACAACAAGGATTAGGATGCGATATAGAAACCTTTACTTTATCTGTATCAACTAGAAGTCCTGGTCCAACCTGTTTAAAACTCATTATTATACTCCTCTTGTTAAAGAATGTTTATATATATTTGAGACCTTTCTCAACACAATAATATAACATATTATCCATACTTTGTCCATTGATTCGAATATGTCAAAATTTCTAGTTTGGAGTAAAATAAAAACCACCACTCAGTCATTTGACCAAGGGTGGCATTTTATACTTTCGATACTTTTTATTCTAAGCGTGTTCCTTGAACCCCACTTTACCAATCGCATTTCCAGCAACGGCTTCATCATCTTCCTGAGTAAGATTACTGACGCCAATACCGCCAAGGAGATGTCCCTCTTCATCATAAATAGGCACACCTCCTGCCCATGGAACAATACGTTCTATAGCAATCCCAAGAATTGCAGGAGTGATTTCACCTTCACTGAGCTGGTCTCTAGTCACACTAGTTGGTTTTCCAATCCAAGCGGCTTGCTTAGCTTTCATGCAGGCTACGTTAGTGGTAAAAAGTCTAACGCCATCCATTACGGACTTGGCAATTTCTGTACCATCACGATTCACGATGACTACTGATGCAACCTTGAACTGGGTCTTTAATGTTTGTATAGCTGCTGCCATAATCTCTTCTGCTTCATCCGAGGTTAATGAATAAATCTGTCCCATTTACTTTCTCCTTTAAGTTATTGTTGAGATATTGTTTTTGCCAATTCAGCTAAAATTCTCAATTGATTCACATCTGATCCAAGTGCATTTGCAAACACTTCTTCAATTTCTTCATCTTGCATAATGCGTTCGGTGCTACCGCCATTGATAAATCCGTTTTGATCAGCTTCCATTTTGGCTCTATCAAGAATTCTAGCTTTAATTACCGGACTCAATGAGTTGCCCATTCCTTTATTAGAAATGAACTGCTCTATATTTTTTAAACAATACATTATCCTATCCCTATAGCTAAGTTATTTTTAAATCAACTAAAATTATTGCTTTAGCTGAAAAAGACCCTCAACAAATTCAGTGGGAATATCTGTGTATGATTCTGGAAGCTTTTCAGCCTGAAACAAAAGTTCCATTAAGCTCAGCAAGGCATGATAAGGTCCCTCTGCACTGCGAAAAATATGTGGATGTTCAACGAGATGATACCTATCCATTTCATTAAAAATAGCAATCTCCCTTGTTGTAACAAAAGTCTCGCCATCAATCTCAAGTTCATAACCTGGATCTACTTTTTCAGATTTACTTCTCATAATTATCTCTCCATAATTGATTTTAATATAATTAAACTAATTATATTTGAGTTTCACGCCACTCTATAACATAATCTTCTGGTTCATCCAAATGATGACGAACTATAATTCCCTTATCACCACTTCGCAAACAAAGCTGAGCTCCTCGTTGTATTTCAAATGATTTTTCATCATCAGGTGCTTCGTGACATGTAATTGACCCATCAATATGAACACGACAGCTTCCACTTCCCATTTCCCCTAAATACGGACCTTCCACCTCTTCAGATTTATTTGATTGAATTTCTACATCATTACCATAACCGATAGCGGTATCATAACAGAAAGCAATAATTGAAAAAGTAGCATTATTGGTAACTTTCATCTTTTATTCTCCTTTTGTTAAAGAATGTTATTAAAAAAATAATAATTTTCTCAATATACAAATATAGCGTATTTTTTATGTTTTGTCCATCGGTTCGAATATCACAAAATTTTCGGTTCAAGCTAAAAGAAAGCCACCACTCAGTCATTTGACCAAGGGTGGCATTATTACATACAAAAGGTTTCTTGCTATTGCAATAACTCTTCAGGCAGTACCTGTTCTTTCGTCCAAAATAGCAAAAGCTATTGGATATGATTCACGCAGATCTTCAAGGCATTCCAACACCTGAGCATTATTCTCATGATCCACATCATTCATCACCTCTTTAATAGAAACAAAAGCACGAACAACAGGATCTAAATCACTTGTATTGTGAGTCTCTTCTGGTAACACTGCCAACAATACTTCCATGCTAATAAGCGTAGACATAATTACCTTACCGTTCTCTGCAAGATAATCCACTCCTGTTGCAAGAGTATCACTATCCATGCCCATATCTTCTGCATAGTCAAAAAAACTATCAATAGCATCAGATAAACTAAGCCCCTTAGAAAGCTTTTCAAATTCTTCCCATTTATTCACTATAAATTCTCCTTATATTTGCCCAAGGGCAGTTGTCGGAATAGGTAAAATCCATACAAATCCTTTGATATCTTGAGCATGCTCACCAAGAGATCTTTGAATACCCTGTAGAATAACATTTTTTCTTCCTTCAAGACTTTGAGTTCTGCCTTCAGTAGCTTCAACAATAATCATAATCTGCAAATCACGAGGATTTACATCATCGTCAGAGACTTCATCAACATTGACAACTATATTTTTCTTATCAACTTTATAGCTGTCGGTAGACATAGCTGGAGCTACAATCTCTGGAAGTACCTGAGCAAGACTTCTCACAATTTCATTCATTTGACCATCATTTTTGTACCTTACTTGAACAATCGGCATTTCAACCTCCTCCATGGTGATATATTGCATTACGTCGTCCATACATTGCCATTACAGGAATTGGAAATACCTCATTAAAAGGATGATCCGCTATTTCCAATATTTCGATAATATCGTTACACATACTTTCAAGTCCTGGTCTATCAAATGTCACAAAGGACTTAGAGTACAAACGAGCCATTACATGCTCTTTAGTATCAGTTGTTTCATCTGTGATAAATGTAACTGTAGTACTGTCCTCAGAAGTGTTCAGCTTCTTTGCAAAATATTTTTTCAGTTGTTCACGAATTACAGCTTTCATGTCAGCTTCCTCAATAGTCAATCCTGAAATATCAACGATTGGCATATTCAATGCTCCTTTTAAATGTTTTTATTGACTCAAAAAATGAGCATTTATTAAAAAACTACGACGCTTAAATATACTAAAAAAGCACTATTTTGTCAATCTAATAAAGATGTGCTAAAAACAAAAAGCCCCAATGTAAGCAGACTTCTTGTCTTTTCTTACATTGGAGCTGATACTATATATCAAGTTGTGGATATTGGATTAGGGATTCTCCATTCCAATGAGCAAACCATATCATCCTCACCACAAACAGTAAAAAAACTTTGATTACCTTCATCAAGTAACTTTTCAGCAAATGGCCTGATGGGCTCCACGTCAATGAAAATATAATGATCTGTTTCAACATCACCGATAAGACTATTTCCGCCACCAGGTTTCTCACCATAAGCACCCTCAATAACTCTTCCATCCCAAATTGTCACACTTACAACTACCGGGCCAGCATCACTTGGGTCAATACAACCAGCACCCATAATATCCAGTAACTGTCCCATATTTTCTACTTTGTATGTTTTCATTTTTTCTCCTGTAAAAAGGTTCTCCCGTTACTCTTCAACTCCACAAAAAAATCCGGAGCCTGAAGATTTCATTGATTTACTGTTAACCATTTCTATATCCAATAATGGATTCCACTGAAAATATTCCAGTGCATCGCGATCTTTCATGTTAGTAACTATCACGATACTTTTTGGCTTAACTTCTTCTTTTGCCCATCTGTGCCCGCCTATAAACTGGTTAAAACCCGCTTTTAATGCTTCACAGATTTCTTTACGAGTTTTTGTTGTGCGAGGCATATTATTATACCCTACTGTAAAGAGTTCCAAAATTTCAACAGTTACAAGTTCGCCAGAATTCTCCTGTATTATAAACCCAGGCTTATAAATACGAGGGAATACATTTTCAGGCTCAATGTCTAATGACTCAATTGAAGAAACCCACGTTTTAATTCCAGTAATTAACTTCAGATTAGTTTCATCTGTAATGACAAGTCCTTTTAAATCAAAAATTGGCATTTCTAATTTCCTCCTATAAAATATTTTAATTGACTCAAAAAATGAGTGTTTATTAAAAAACTACAACGTTTAAATATACCAAAAAAACATCATTTTGTCAATCGGTTCGAATATGCCCAAATGTCCGACTTGGGGTAAAAGAAAAAATCCCCATTTAAAGGGATTTTCTTAACCGCTCCCCGACTCGAGTTAGAACTTTTAAGATCCTTACTCTGTAAGGCTTTTCCAGCTATCGATTTGCACATACTCCAACGCGTCCTGAGCAGACGCAAAAAGTTACAAAAGTGACACAATATTACACATAAAGTTACAAACCACTGTAACTTACTATCACTAATTAAGTTTTATAAAAATAGATAATAATCTTGATGTGGCTACTTACCTCTTTTGCATCGAGGTGTACGTTTAGCTATATCTGGGACTCCTGGACCCGGAGATATAATGCTTGTTGATTTGACATTTTTAAGCTCGTCGACTAATTTTGCCATTGGAATGCCTGTCTTTTTGTGTTTTTCACAAAGATTCGCTATATCCTCTCCCGACATTGTTGTACCTGAATCAGCCATAACTAGTGTGGAAGTATGTAGCATGGAATCATCATAATCATCAGATCTTACCATATAATCCAGGAGCTCTTCTGGAGACAATTCGTCTAACAATCCTTGCATGCCTACACCCTGAACATGATGAATTCCAATTTTATTTATCTTTCCTTCACCTACTGAAAAAGCGAGGTAGTCCTCATCATGAAACGGAATATGAAACCCATTATAATTAATTCTTACATTACCATCCACTTTCATCTGAAAATGATAATGTGGTTCCTTGCCTGTTTTTCTGTCGTGGTGTCCATGATAGTCTGATTTCGCACAAGAAAATGACCATTCTATATTTTTATATTTTATGGTAGTTTCAACTTTTTTATTTGATGATTTCTCCTCAACTAAATCATTAATGTTTTTCATTGGATCTTCCGCATTTGCTACCCAACGGAGATATGCGTCTATTCTGTGAAAGCTATATTTTTCATATAGCAAAGGAAAATATTTTTTCTTAAAACCTTTTGTTTTGAGAAACCAATGCAAACAGGGCTTTTTTACACTAAAATGAGAAAGTTTATATCCACAAATGCTACAATCTCCAGACTTAAGAGCATTCTCCAATTCCAAAAAATCCTTCTCAGCTTTTGTAATCTCTTTATCATTTTTTTCTCTAATTTCCTCATCACTCATGCTATCTAAAAAATTATTGAGTGCTGCATTTCTTCTTTCTGCTTCAATCCAATCCATAAAAAATTATTTTAAAAACTACTTACCAAATATTTCAAAAATGAAACAACCTAATGACAAAATAAATACTAAAACACAAATCCATGATGAAATAGTGAAGAACATCAAACCTTTTTTATTTTGCAATTTCTCATTAATCTTTTGAATTTTTTCATCACCTTTCTTTGCACTTCCATAAACTTCAACACCACTCAAAATCAATGTTCCAAAAAAATCTGCAAAATTATTATTTTGCAAAAAATCTTTATTAGAAAAATTCGTCAGCACATCTAAATAAAAATCATTTTTAATATTATTTACATCTTGCGACAATTCTTTGAATAAACGAATTCTCTTTCTCTCTATTCGAATGATCAAAAACAACAATAAAAGCGATATAATAATAACAGAAATAAATCCAATCAATCCCCATTTAACATAACCTGATACGACAAATTCTCCATTGAAAACAAAAACACCAAGTATTGCAGCAGAAATGACTGCCATACTTTTAAATAATTCTCTCTCCTGCTTGATGTTATCACTTTCCAAATCAAATATATGATTTAAGTTTTCTTTCTCACTTCTCATAGTTTACGATCAAATAATTATTATTTCCTTTCCCTTTTCAATAGTTCAACAACATCATCTTCACCCTCATAACCTCTTAGTCTCCCTTGTAAAATTCCCATTCTATATGTGATTCCATCACTCATCAATCGCCAATTTGTTTTCTTGAGATCTTTCTGAATAATTTTTGTTAATTCCATTCTACTATCAAACTCTTCTCGATCTTTTTTATTGTCCTGCACTGTAAATGGAATGACTACATTCCGTCCAATCTCTGGCGAAAGAAAATTAAGGTGACCATAATTATTCTTTTTTATTATATCCTTTACCAGTTTCTCTAATTCAGATACCTTTAATCTTTGTATTTTTTCTACTGCATCATAAATGTCTTTTTGATTCTTTCTTTCCTCGATATCTTTTGATAACTCTTTCCAAGATTCCATATCTCTCAAAAACTCTTCTCCATCAGATGCTGATACACAACATTCTGCACGGAGTCTTTCAAATTCTTTTTCCTCTTCTTTTTCTTCTTTTTTTTCTGAAAGATCTATTTCAATATTTTCCTCATGTCCACACTGTAAACATTTATGTGTTGATTTCAATAATGATTGATTACTATCATCATCTATAACAGTAACAGCTCCATTACATTCTATGCATCTAGGATCATATTTCCACAAAGCCCCATCTTCCCAATAGGACTGTCTTTTTTTACACGCATCACACACAAGTAAAAATAGGACGGATCTGGTGCCATCTTTTTTATTCATCAGATCTCGTGATTCTTCTTTTAAATTTCTGTTACTACAATCAATACAGGACACATTTGGGATAACGGTATTCAACAAACGATCATCGCTGTCTTTATCTTTTTCCATCCATTTTGTAATTGTATTATTTCTTCTACCAGCTCTTTCCAATTTCATAATCTCAATCAATACCCAGTATGCACGTTTTAATTCCTTATCTTTTTTCTTATCATTTGTTTTTTTAATAGATCTGTATGTATCTGCAATCGACAAACATTCATCTATTGTTTGTTTATCATATAGTTTTTCGTAATAGGATCGATCTTGCAGATATATAATCATAATCACATTTAGCAATTTGAGACAGATTCATGATTGGATGATGCTTTTTCTGTAAAAAATGTCATATTTCCATTATTATCAATTTCTACAAAAACATCACCATTACTCCTTGTTGTAAGCGTCTTCCCAAAAAAATAATCTTGACTTTTTAGAGACTTGTATTTAACTCCTTTCGAATGCTCAGCGTATCTTGTTGAAACATCTGTATCATCTTTTTCCGACTCACTCGCTTTTGATAAAATCACTATTTCAACATCACCAGTAAGATTAAAAAGTGTCGTTGGAAAACCTGACTTATGTCCGTGGTGAGGTGCGATTAAAATATCCACACCATCCTGCATTGCATTTATAAAATTTTGATCATTTTTTGCTAGCCATTCCCAGCCTTCTGTCTCCAAGTCGCCACCAAATAAAATCTTCTTACCACCATATTTGATAAGACGTATCATGCTGGAGTTATTTTTCACTTTTTTTGAAAGTTCTTCATTTTTTAAAATTTCGTCTATTCCAATAGAAAACACATTTTCTGGATCAAAACCCCATAAAATAGTTTCTGGATTTTTTCCTCTATACTTCTTATCAATAAGTTCTTTATATTCTTCATGGATATTCTCATCTCTGGGAAACTCCTCATACTCTCTCTTACAAACAAGGTATGGCTCTAACGCTTCTTTCACTTTTTTTGCATTTCTGACATGATCATCATCAGGGTGTGTAATATGCAACAGAGACAGAGGATACTGTCTCCCAAATCTCGTCTCATATGGTTTCATCCCCAGCCAATTCTTATAAGTACCATTGATAAAATCCACAGGACATCCCTTTTCAGAATGACTGCCACAATCAACCATCAAACCATTTCCATTAGGGCAAACAGCCAAGCTACATGCCGCATTATTAACATCAAACACTATCAATTTTGTACTCATATTTATTTATTACTTTTTAAATTTAATAAAACTGTTTTAAAAACAAGTCCCCTAGCAATTCCACGAGTTCGCCACCAAAATAACAGAAAGATAGACAGATTCACTATAACAAGCACCCAACTATTACTCAAAAATGCAAAAATAGTCAAAAACAAAAATTCAATCATAATTACACGAGAGAATAAATAATTTCTATTCACCACCCTCATTTCTTCCTGATCACTTACACTCGAATATAACTTCCAAAAAATATCTTGTGATAATTTATCATCTTCTTTTTGTTTTCGAAAAAATGACAAATCAGAATATTCTTTATCAAAAATTTTCAACTGATTCTTTGGGAAATCCAAAATATGAATAATCTCACCTCTTTGATAATCACTTTTCAAAATAGGATTCTCCTTGTATAAAAAAATATGTGATGGTCTTCTACGCTTAAAAAATATATCAACGACCCATTCAAGCGCATGTGCAACAGTCTGCAATAATTCCCCAACAATAAAAGCTGAACAGAAAAATAAAAATGTATACAAAAAATCTAGATCTCCTGCAATATGCACTTGATAATTTTTGGCAAAAAAAAGAAAAATAGCAGCAATAAAAAATCCACCAGGCATTACACGTATCAAGAGCTCATCAATTGTAAATTTATTAGTCATATTCTGTATTAATATTTTTTATCTCGTGGTAAATGGAGATTATTTATTACTTATTAACATAAATCCCCTGGAAGTGATGTCACTACCACCCCTTGTATCACACAATTTTCTGTTAATATAATTGGTTTATGTTTTTTCTTGCTTGACTTCGGACGAAGAATGACAACTTCATCAGTTTGTTCAAAAAACTTTACTGTTGCCTCATCATTAATCAATGCAACTACTTTGTCTCCTTTTTCCGCAGTTGACTGCTTACGTATAAGTAGTAAATCACCTCCATTTATACCTGCAAGATTCATTGAACTTCCCTTTGCTCGCAAGAGAAAATATTCAAAGCCTTTTTTTGCAAGCTTTGTTGAAACAGGTATTTTTGCTTGAATGTTCTCTTTAGCAAATATTGGTGTCCCACAAGCAACTGAACCTACTAAAGGAATGTCTATTGTGCTTATGGATTGTATTGGCTGTGTATTGGTAAGAATAAGACTTCTGCCATTTTTTTTAATCAAATTTGCCTTAATGAGACGATCCACAACCAAACTTGCAGAACGTGGCGATTTGCCTCCTGTTATTTCATTAATTTCTCGCAAAGAAGGACTCTCTCCATAATGAACAATCCTATTACGAATTAATGCATATGCCTTTTTGTCTTTGTCACTCAAGTTATTTTTTATCATAGTATAAGAAGTATACACTGCCCTATACAAAATTGCAAGCTTCTGCTAGTATGAACATGAATAAATAATCTTCAAAAAACTTTATGTCAAAAAAAATTCCACAAACTATTGAAAACCAAATAAACACCTACATTCCACAAATACCAGTTGCTTTAAATTCTACATTACCTGATATCACCCTTTTCAAAGATGTTCATAAGGATATGCAACTAATGCAAACAGCATTAAAACCACAAATGGATTTGCTGCGTAATACAGCAATACAACTATCCAATACCTCAAACACATTTTTAAAACTTGTTGATTTTTCCTATATCACTAAACAACTTACACAACTTCAAAAAGAAAGTGATCGTATTAAAAAAAATATGCGTATTTTTATCTCTCCCACTTCTATTATCTATCCTCCCGAACCATCAATAGAATATATAGTAGCGCCTCCTCCACCAATTACACTTTCACGCGAACAAGAAGATCGCATTGCACAAAAAACTGCAATTTTATTAAGTGAACAACTCAGCCAAGATCACTCCAAAACTGTGCACTCGCTTCCAGAGCCTTTAATTCAACTACCTGCTAATGCTGTGTGGGAGAATATAGTGATTTCTTTTGAGACTGAAGATAGTGTTGTAATACACTGTAAAAACATGTATTTAGGTAAATACACCGATCTAGATTTATCTTTCACAAAAAACAAAAGATGCTCCCAATCTTGGCTCTTACTTTATGCTCTTTCTGCGTATGAAGTCAAAGGAGTTGATAGTATAGCTACAGTAAAAACTCTTGTAGACTCAGGATTTTTTAACAATTCGGCAATAGTTCATGCTACCAGATCTAATCTTGTAAAACACTTAATGAATACTTTTGGAATTCATGACGATCCTTTTTACAACTATAAAGAATATGGTGGATATAAACCCAAATTTATTCTAAAACCCCTACCTGACCTGCGTGGAAATGGCAATATTCACACACAATCAGGAAGTCATGATCTAAGAACCGAGAATTATAATGATGACCATCTTTACTAAAGCTCACTAAAAATTTAGTGAGCTTTTTTATTAGTTCAAGTCATATAAATCCCTTTATTATGGGATTTTTTTCATTTCACTAAAATTTTAGTATATAGAGTGAAGACTTATTAAATATTAAAACAACCATATGTCTCAACAACAATTGGTCTGGTGCACCACAAAGCGCCGTGTTGATGAACTTGTACCTCAAGAGATCAATCCACGTACAATTTCTGACAAGCAAATGTCAGATCTAAAAAAGTCATTGAGGAAATATAACTTGGTCGAAATTCCTGTTGTGGATTTGGATAACAAAATACTTGCAGGACACCAAAGACTCCTTGCACTAAAAATCCTAGGGCGAGGGACTGAAACAATTGATGTACGTATTCCTAATCGTGCACTTACTAAAAAAGAATCTGAGCAATATCTCATCGCTAGTAATAAACTTGGTGGCGACTGGGACTACGACTTACTCAAACACTTTGATTTAGATATCCTATCAGATGCAGGATTTGATGATATGGAACTTGTCTCGTTTTGGGACAAAGATAATGAATCTATCGATGATGATTTTGAAACAACAAAGGAACTAAATAAGATTCATTCCCCTGTCACAAAACGTGGTGACCTTATCATTATGGGAAAACACAAACTTCTTTGTGCAAGTGCAACTGATCCTGATGCAGTAAAAAATCTTTTTGGAAAAGATAAAGTTGCAATGTATTATAGCGACCCACCTTACAATATTGCTCTTGACTATAACAAAGGTGTTGGCAATAAAGCAAACTATGGTGGTGATGTTGATGATGATAAATCACCTAAAGACTACAAATTATTTATAAAACAAGCACTAGAAAATGCTATTTCAGTATCACAAAAAGATCTACACATTTTCATGTGGTGTGATGAAGCTTGGGTATGGGTATTTCAAACTCTCTACAATGACCTTGGTATAAGAAATCGTAGATTGAATGTGTGGTTAAAAAATAATGCATCTCCCTGCCCTGATGTCGCATTTAATAAGGTACTTGAATATTGTTGTTATGGCACACTAGGAAAGCCATTTCTTTCAAAAAACCTTACAAATCTCAATGAAGTAATGAATAGGGATGCTGGTACAGGCAATGACCTACATGATTATGTTACAAATGTCTGGGCAGTAAAACGACTAGCTGGTAATAAATATAGTCATCCGACAGAAAAAAATCCTGAACTTCATGAAAAAGCAATTAAACGATGTACAAAACCTGGTGATATTATTTTTGATTCCTTTTCTGGATCAGCTAGTACCATGATTTGTGCACATCAGCTTGATCGTATTGTATACGCAACAGAGACTTCCGAGGTCTTCTGTGATTTAGCGATTCAAAGATACGAGAAGCTTACAGGAGATAAAGTAAAAATTATAAAAAAATTCTATGAAGAAAAATAAATTAACAAAGCAATTTCTTGAAGAGTTGCGCAAGGTGCCAATTGTACAAGTTGCTTGTGAAAAAACTGGAATTTCACGCAATAGTGTTTATCGCTGGCGACGTGAAGATAAAAAATTTGCGACACAAATGGATGAAGCTCTCTCTGATGGTGTTGCCTTCGTAAATGATATGTCAGAAAGCCAACTACTTACCATGATCAAAGAAAAAAATTGGTCAGCAATTAGTTTTTGGTTAAGACATCGTAATGACAATTACAAAAACAAAGTAGAAATTACTACAAAGGAAGATGTTGAAGAGCTAACACCTTCTCAACAAAAGATTGTGAAGCAAGCTCTAAAACTTGCATCGCTTAATAAAACTAACTCTATAAATAATTTAAAGAAAAGATATGACAAAAAGAAAAACTAATTCAGTGTTACCCACAGCACTGATAAACAAAATGATGAAAGACCGTGCAGTACGTACAAGTATTACGAAAGATAGCTTTATGTATTTCTTTCACTTTTACTATGCACATTATGTAAAATATCCAACAGCCGACTTTCAAAAAGAAATCATGCACCATCTTGAGACAAGTGCAACGGAAAATTTGTATGTGGTTGCTTTTCGTGGATCAGGTAAATCAACAGTTGTAACAACTGCTTACCCTATTTGGGCAATACTTGGTAAACAACAAAAAAAGTTTTGTATGATCTTTACACAAACACAGGCACAAGCAAAACAGCACATGATGAATATTCGCACGGAGCTTGAAGGTAATGAACTTCTCAAAAGAGACCTTGGACCATTTCAAGAAGAAAGTGATGAATGGGGTTCTCATTCGTTAGTTTTTAAAAAACACGGTGCACGCATTACAGTTGCTTCTACGGAGCAAAGTATTCGTGGTATCCGTCACAACGAACATCGACCTGATCTTTTTATTTGTGATGATGTTGAAGACGTACAATCAACTAAAACACGTGAGAGTCGAAATAAAACATATAACTGGTTGCGTGGCGAGGTTGTTCCTGCAGGTGATCGTAATACGAGACTTATTATCGTTGGAAATCTACTACATGAAGATTCCCTACTAATGAGAATTAAAGATGAGGTTTCACAAGATAAGGCCGATGGCATATTTAAGTCCTATCCCCTCCTCGATGACAAGGAACATTGCATATGGCCAGGAAAGTATCCTGATGCTAAAGCATTGGAGAAAGAAAAAAAGAGTGTTGCAAGTGAATTATCTTGGCAACGTGAATACCTCTTACGCATTATACCAAGTGATGATCAAGTTATTTATCCAGAATGGCTTCAGTACTATGATGAATTGCCTGGTGAAGATCACAAAGGTTACCGTGCAACATATGCGGGAGTAGATCTTGCAATTTCCACAAAGGATTCTGCGGATGATACTGCCATTGTATTTGCTCACATCTATTCTCGATCAGACAACCTAAGAATCTACATTCTACCAAATCCTATTGTAAAAAAGATTACATTTCCAGAACAAGTTGATCTTATGAAAGATATTACAAATACTCATCTTTCAGGTGAAGGTAGTAAGTTATTTGTTGAAAGTGTTGCCTACCAAGAGGCACTACCTCAAATGCTTGAGCATCAAGGAATTAATGCAACAGCCATTAAACCTAAGGGCGACAAGCGAACACGCCTTGCACTTACATCAACAGCAATAAAATCTGGGATTATTAAGTTTCCACGTAAAGGTTGTAAAAGATTAATTGAACAACTTGTTGGTTTTGGTGTAGAAAAACATGATGATCTAGCTGATGCATTTTCATTACTCATCAATGCAACAATGGACGAACATTCCAATGAAGGTACTATTCTTCTGTTTTGGTTAGGTAGTGATGATGACGACGATACACTCTACTGTAGCGACTACGTCGATATGGACAAAAATTGCGATAGAAAGGGTCGACCATTGTAACGCAGTTCATGTATTTTGCATAGACTTAGCAAAACATACATTCTCTGTCATTAATAGATATATAACAATTTATTAATGATGTATGACGACACAAGAATTATCAACAGAAAATATTCGCTATTGCCTATATGCTCGTAAGTCAACTGAATCTGATGAAAAACAAGCTTTATCGATTGAGTCACAAATTAAAGAAATGCTTGCAATTGCAGAACGTGAAAATCTTAATGTCATTGATATTAGACGTGAATCGCATTCTGCAAAAGATTCTGGGACACGTCCAGTATTTAAAGAACTTTTAGAAGATATTCAAAGAGGTCGATATACTGGAATAATAACATGGGCACCTGATCGATTATCTCGTAATGCTGGTGACTTAGGATCTATTGTAGATCTCATGGATGAACAGAAATTAGCAGAGATTCGTACTTATGGTCAAACATTTAGAAACTCTCCAAATGAAAAATTTCTTTTGATGATTCTTTGTAGTCAAGCAAAGCTTGAAAATGACAATAAAAGCATTAATGTCAAACGAGGCTTACGAGCAAAGGTGGAAATGGGCTTATGGCCATCTGTGGCACCTACTGGATATCTAAATATTAAAGAAATTGATAAGAAGGGACATGTAAAAATTGATTCTGAACGTGGTCCTATTATAAAAAAAATATTTGAAAAAGTTGCCTATGAAAAGTGGTCTGGAAGGAAGGTCTATAATTGGTTAAGATTTGAACTTAACTTCAAAACAGCAGCAGGTAACAAAAATTTATCTTTAAGTAATATATATCTTGTACTTCAAAACACTTTCTACTATGGTACTTTTGAATATCCTCGTGGAAGTGGTAACTGGTATAAAGGAAAGCATAAGCCTATCATCACCAAAGAGCTATTTGATCAAGTACAAGAGCAAGTCAAAAGCCAAGCACTTACAGCTCGAAAATCAAAAGAATTTGCATTTACCAAAATTATGATATGTGGACAATGTGGCTCAGGCATATCAGCTGATGAGAAATTTAAAAAACTTGCAAGTGGTGATGTTAAAAGATATGTATATTACCTATGTGCAAAATCAAAAGATGTTAATTGCAAAGGGTGTTACACCGAAGAAAAAGCTCTAATTCAAGAATTTAAAAAACTTGTCGATACAATTGGCATTAATGAAAAAGTTATGCGGGAGAAAATTAAAAAAGAGGTAACTCGAATTAAAAAATTTCAACAATCTTTACTTAATATTGAGCAAGATATAAAAATTAGTGAAATTGATATTAAGAACTATGCAAAATTTATATTAAATGACGGTGATCTTTATGAAAAACGAGAATTACTTGATTGCTTTCAGGGTAAATTAGTATTAAAAGATAAAAAATTAACATTACAAAAAATATGAGACCACCCTAAAAATAACTGACACACCCGTATTGAAAAAGTTCTTTTAAAAGTGTATAGTAAAGATACAATTTGAAAAACAGGCCCAACCGCCAATTATGGTGAGTGGTCTGAAAATCCAACCAAAGCAGTAAACTCCTCGTGAGGATGCCTTTGGTTGGTCATATCTAGGAATAGATATGGAGTCAGAAATGGCTCACCTTGCGGGGAGCTTTTTGTATCTCCCGCAATTATAATTAACCTAATGCAAATAACGCGTATGAAAAATATACCAAAACCAACACTAATCACTATTGTAATAGCAATATTGCTATTTGTTATCATGCCAAAAGATGACTTTTTTATGCTGTGGCTGCTTATATTCTTATTTTCATTTTTAATCAGCTGGTTGGCACCTAAAATATTTTATCCTATTTTTGCACACAAACTATCAAAAGGACTATTGAGAACGGTACTTGGCTTATTGACAGTAGCCTGTTTTGTATTATTTGGAATAACAACAAATATGATTACAGATAATGAACAAAAAATTAAAAAAGATACTGCCAATATTGCAAGTCAAAAGTCGGAGACACTAATTACAAAAGCTGAAAGTTACATCAATGATAATAATATAGAACAAGCAACAGTTGTATTATTAGAAGCTAAAAAATTAGATCCTCGCAATAGCAATGTATCAACTCTCCAAAGAGATATTAATAGACTGCAAGATTCTGATGAAATCAAAAAAATACTAACAAAAATGTCTGATGATGATTTTAATTTACTAATAGACAACAAATTACTTACGGAATTTCTTGTCAATAAAAAATTAAATGAATTATTTATTAAAGAATTACAAAATGATGGGAATGCAAGAAAAGATTATGTAATTGAAGCTGAACAAAAAAGAAAAGAGGCTGAAAAAGAGAATCAAGAGAAGGCTGATGAGGAAGAAAGGCTAAAACGAGAATCAACCCTAGAAAGTCAATTCAGTGCATGGGATGGATCACATAGAAACCTTTCGCGTATGATTAAAGATTCCATGAATGATCCAAAAAGTTATGATCATGTGGAAACTAGATATTTTGATATGGAAGATCATCTAGTTGTAATCACTACATTTAGAGGATCAAATGCATTTGGTGCACTTATAAAAAATACTGTCAAAGCAAAAGTGTCACTAGAAGGTGATGTACTCGAAATCATTGAACAATTTTAAAAAAATACAATCACTCTATATAAACTATATCAAAAGAAGGCTACTCTAAAATGAGTAACCTTCTTTTTTGTTTTATATATCTATATTTAAAAAATATTATACATCAATTTTTTTAACATACTTTTCAAAAACTGGTTGCATTTTTATTAAACCATCTAGTAAAAATGTAATTATCTCAGCATGATCTTCTGTACTATAAACACTTACTTCATTATTTTGTCGTTTAATTCGTGAAGTAACTTTGTCTTCCATACGTTCCCATTCCAACTCCAACCCAATCTCTCGCTCTATTTCCTCCTTATATGATTCAAATGCATCAAATATTTTTTTATTTTCTTCCTTTTTTCCACGATTAATATAAACCTCGTAGCGTGCATATTTCCCAGACACTACAAGACTCATTGATACACCGGACTTTCCTAGTCCTACAGGAATCCACATTTCAGTTCTTGCTGTTAAATTTTCTGTTAGATGTTTAGTTTGCTCCGTTTTACTTGATGATTCCAGAAATTTTGACCAAAAAGATTTTATTTTTTCTTGCCTAGAGCCACGAACCCTCTGACTCAATGTTTCTTTCTTTTGCTTTTCTGCAATCTTAATCATAAATTCTTCTGCATCTTCAAGTGGAATAATCTGTTTAAAGTCAATAATATAATCTTCTTTGAGTTTATATGGTGTAGCCTTAAAGCACACAATGTCTATCCCATTATTTAAAAGCCACATTACAGTCGATGTAACTTCTTTTCTATAGCTACCTGAAACTAAAATCATTCTTTGTGAATAACCTATATTAACTTTTTCAGCATATTCTTCACCATCAAAAAATTCTGCTAACATATCCCTTGCACTCTCTTCACAATTTATATCTTCAAGATAATCAGCATATATCATTTCGATATCCTCAATCGATAAACTTGAACAATACGACACATATTTCAATGCTTGCCATGTAACGTCTTTTCCCGTGCTATCCAGCTTATTTTCAATAATCACTAAATTACCAGATTTATCTAAGGCTAACAAGTCCAACCTTTCTTTTGTCTCATCAAATCCTGCAAATTCTTTTTGAATAATTAAGAGTTCTTCTCCAAGGCATGATGGATTTTTTGCTATCCACTCTTGTAAATTCTTTCGTTCCTTAAATCCAGCCTCTGAAAAAGTTACTGGCGATATTTCATTTAGATCATTATTACTTTTATCTATTATGTACATATTTTTATTTATTATATTTTTTATTTATACTAAAAATTCTAAAATCTGATTTGTAAATTAACTTAATATAGCAAATAATTGTGCCATGGTTGGGTGATTTTTATCATAAAAATATTCCAACTGCCCTTTTCCATTATCTATTTTTCTCATTAAGAATTCTTTGCTCTCATCTGGTTTTTCTCTTAAATCACAAGTTCTGTCTAGACTTAGCAATATATCTATATTTGAATATTCCTCTTTCCCACCGTTTTCATCTTTCAAATAATAAATAACTCCTGTAGAATTATCTATCTCCCAATGAAACCTTTTTAAAACTGTTTTATGTTTTAGATCAACTTTATATGCAAATAAAATAAATTTCATTTTATCATTCACATGCTTCATTCCTTTTATTCTTGCTATGTCTTTGTCATATTTTTTTAAATCACCTCCCGTAGCATTGCTTTTTATTTCAATAACAAATAATACATCTCTTATATCCACTATTTCTTGATTTCCAATTTTTCTAGTTGGAGCATTGGCATCCAATAAAATACAATCACATTGAGGACTTTGCTTTCCATTTTCATCAACAATAACACCATTGATTGCTCTGTATCTCGGCAATCTTTTAATAATAACTTCTTTCAGAAAATCCTCCCTAACTTCTCCTCTTGTAAGTTTATGTTCTATAGTTTCTGAAACTTCATATTGAGCTATTAATAAATTTTGTATATATTCATCATATTTTCTAAGCATAATAATACATAAATTATTGTCCCCAAACTTCAGAGATTTTAGTTTTTAGTTTTTGTTCAAAAATTTCAATGAGTTTTTTATTTGCATCAACTATTTTTTGTTCTATTTCAATGTCTTCTATAATTTTTTCTTGTATTTTCATTGGAGCTAAAGGAAATTTTAATGTTTTTAAAATTCTACCATTGAGCACTGGCATTGTTACACCTCCAGCTTTTTGATTAAGTTGAGAAAAAATCAAATCACTTTGAAAATATTTTTGAAAAAATATCGGCATCATTTTTTCTTCATCTAATGTAATTTTTATTAAGCGAGGATTTATAATACCCTTCTCAAATACAGGCGGAACAATAACTATTTTTCCTATAGTTCCAACAAGGCTAATTAAGATGTCATCAGTCTTTATTTTACAGCTCTCTAATTCTCTAAATTTTTCCTCATCAATATAATAATTGCCGTATGTAAAATCATTCTTAATTACGTGTTCTTGTCCATAAATTTTATAACCACTTTTTACATAAAATTCTTTTTTAAGAGAGGATCCAAAAGGTCCTGCTTTCATGGAATGCTTCTTATCTGATAATAATTTTTCTAGTTCCACCATTTCCCAATCTGGATCAATTTTTATATTTGGTTTCCAGTTTTCTACAACCTGTTTTGCTCCGTCGATAACTTTTTGATAACCGTCTAATTCTTTGACAATTTGTTTTTGAATTTCAAGAGGTGGAAGTGGGATTTTAATTTTTGCATATTGTGATATCCAATACCTTTTATGAGTAGAAGAGTTAAAATCTATATTTTTCATCATTAAAAATATAAAATCAATACTAGATAATGTTTTATCTTTTATTTTTAATATTTTCATGGCTGATGATTTAACCTTAAACGGAAAATCAACAAACTTTGTTGCAGTAGTAAAATCATCAAATATAATAACTGGAAGGTGATCTTCTGAGAAAATTCCATCATTTTCATCTGTATATCCAAGTAAAAAACTCTTACCAGCAGTTAAAACTGGTATTTTATAATTTTTATTATAGTTAGTTGAGCTAACTATATAATTAGTTGGTTGTTCGTAATCTAAAACATCTCCCAACTCCACCATCTCCCACTTAACATTAGAATAATCTACAACTTCCCTATATCTATCTCCTATCAGATTATAATCTCCACTTTCTACGATTTTTGTTTTTTTAATTGCAAAAGCAATAGTTTGATTTTTCTTTACTTTCTGATTCCCTTTCCATTCTCTCAAAATCTCTAAAGCTAATGGTAAATCATTTTTATCTGGAGTTTCTCGCCTCTGCGCTCCTAAATCAAAACCATCTTGATTAATTTTTAAAAATAAAATTTCTTTATTCTTTTTTGTAATATCTTTGTCAAAAAGTAATATTGAGGTCTTTACTCCAGAATAAGGATTAAAAACCCCGGACGGCAATGACACTACTGCATAGAGCCCATCCTCTACCAAATCTTTACGGAGTGCTTTATAAGCATTTGCTGATTGAAAAACAACTCCTTCAGGCACGATGATTCCCGCCCGACCTTTTAAACTAAGATGTTCCAAAATATAATCAACAAAAAGAACCTCTGCTCTCTTTGCCTTTGATTTAAATTTTGAATGTGGCTCAATCCCACCTTTTGGTGTCATGAATGGCGGGTTGGCTAAAATTACATCAAATTCCTCATCCCAATGTTCCGTTTTTGAAATCGTATCATAAACCTTAATATCTGGATTTTTGAACTTATGTAAATATGTATTTACTTTTGCAGTTTTTACCATATTTGGGTCAATATCGTACCCTGTGATATTTTTATGAATTTTTGACCTTTCTGAAGCTGTTAACGGGGTTTCTTTACCTGTTGGCTTTCCTGTTTTGTTATCAATGCCATCATGAGCTTCTATAATATGTTTATAGGCAGAAATTAAAAAACCTGCAGTCCCACAGGCTGGGTCTAAAATCCTATCATCTTTTTTAGGGTCAATAGCCCTTACAATAAAATCAATGATATGTCGTGGTGTTCTAAACTGTCCTGCATCTCCTTGCGACCCCATAATACTGAGCAGATATTCATAGGCATTTCCAAGCTCTTCCGAATTGTCGTAATCAAACTGGTTTATTTCTGACAAAAATAATCCTAAAATTCGAGGGTCATTAAACGGTAAATATGTATTCCTAAAAATTGACCTGAAGAGTTCTGGGATTTTTTCACTTTCTGATATTTTTTTAGTTGCTTCTTGATAACGATTTAATTTATCTTGATTTGTCAGTCTCGTATCCATTAAATTGTGCCAAGAATACTCTTTCAACTCACCCACGAAAAAACTACCTTTTCCATTTGGTAATCTCCTTGCTTCTTCATCCATATCATCCATAAATTTATAAATGAGAGCAATGGTTATTTGTTCCACTTGTTGCATTGGATTTGGCAATACTCCTACCAATACTTGTCTTGCCCCATCTATCCTTCTTTTTGCTTCTGATGTTAACATAATTTTATCTGTAAATATTTGTATTTATATAATCTTTTATATACATTGGAATTCTTTCTCCATATTTCTCTGGGATTTCACTCATTGAAAGTTTTGAATTTGTTTCTAAAAGTGCATATTCTCCACTATCTATAATAGTTTCTATTTCTTGATCTTCGATATATGTATTAAAGAAATATTTTGTCTTTGCATAATCTTCTGAGTCTATTTCTAATTCCATTTCTGTTGATCTAAATTTTTCAAATTCACTATCTAATAATTCTGCTTTTGTTTCAAATTTTTCTTTTTTTCCAAAAGCATAATCTAAGACTTCAGGTATCCTAACTCTTCTATCTAGTCCTAGTGCTTTTTTAATTTTATCAAGATTCATAAAATTATTTGGCTTATCAAAAACTTCTGTTCTTAAAATTTCTCCTGCTTCTGATTTCCTATTTTCTTCATATAAATCTTTTATTTCTTGATTTTCTTGTATATCCTCTTTTATAAATTTAGAAAAAGCTTCTCTGTCTATCCTCATTCCTTCTATGCCAATTTTCACTACATCTTCACTTACAATCTCATCATCTGATTCTAAATCTATTTCATCAATTCCTGACCTTGTTTCACCTTCACTGCCTTCTCCTGGTTGTTCTTTTGGAAGTTCCAACTGCTCACCATAATCGAAGTCTTCTTCAAAGTATTCATAATTTGCAAAAAAATCAAAAAGGAAGAAATTATCCTTATCTATTTTTTCCACTTCTTTTGTTTCTGGATTTATGTATTTAAAGACATTTTTCCTTGTACCACGCCCTTTTATCTGCACAAAATCAGAAGGAGAAAAGATTGGTCTCATTAAAACTACATTTAACAAATTTGGACAGTCATATCCAGTTGTCATCATTCCAACAGTAACGGCTATCCTTGTCCTACTTGTTCTGTAGCCCTCTTTAAATTTACTGATACCATTCAATCTATCATTTGAAAAATCAACTGTCATTTGCTGAGCATCTTTTACATGTGAGGTCACCTGTACAGCAAAATCTGACTCATATTTTTCTGGCCATTTCTGCATTGCCATTTTATTTAAAATATTTGTAATTTTTGCAGCATGATTTTGACTGACTGTAAAAATTATTCCTTTTCCTATTTCACCACTAACTGGATCTCTTTTTGCTCTATCTAAAAAAACCTTACAAAATTGAATATTAGTTTTTTCGTTAAAAAACCTCCTTTCAAAACTCCTTCCAAAAAAAGTTTCTTCTTGATGCTCACCGCTTTCATCTACTGTATGTACCGAATAACCCTCCTCCGATAAAAGTTCAGTCGTTATTTCTGTTCTAATATCCAAAAGATAGGGATTTACTAAATATTCTGGAACACCATCAGATAAACTAAACTTATATGTTGGATCACCTGACTCACATCCAAAAGTTTTATAGGTATCCAAAAGTTGCCTTCTTTCAAAAGCTCTTTGTGAATTTTTTGTTTTTTCAGAATCAATTCCTTTCAAGTAATCTTTTGGTGTAGCTGTTAACCCAAGTTTATAACCAATAAAATACTCAAAAACAGCTCTGGCATTTCCACTAATTGATCTATGTGATTCATCTGATATTACAAACTCAAAATCAGTTGGGGAAAATTCTTTTTTATATCTATCATTTACTGCCAAGCTTTGCACAGTTGTAATAACTATTTGTGCATTTCTCCACGTTTCTTTATTTTCTTTATAAACTGCAATTTGATAATCTTTTTCAAGATATTCCTTGAAAGCTTTTTTTGCTTGATCTTCAAGCTCTAGTCTATCAACTAAAAATAAGATTCTTTTTGCATTTCCAGTTTTCAGAAATAACTTTGAAATAGCCGCAGTTGTTAGAGTCTTTCCTGTACCAGTTGCCATTTCTAAAAGGTATCTAGTTTTTCCTTCCTTCGCTGCTTTTTGAATAGCGTGAACCGACTCAATTTGATAATCTCTTAAAATCTTAATTCCTGATGCTGACAAAAGATCTGTTTTTTCTTCTTCTGAACCATTTACCCAAACTGGATTATTATGAAAATTTGAATCTTGAGATAGAGCCACATAATCTTCTCCAACATCTTCTGAAGATAAACTTTCAGGATTTGGATTATACTCACTAAATTCAATTAGAGAATCTTGTGTTGGAAATTTAATTATTATTTCAGGATTTCCTTTTTGTATATCCCATAAATAATGAATATTACCATTTGATAAAATAATATATCTAGCATGATTATCTCTTGCATAATATCTAGCTTGTCCTTTAGCACTTAAAGGATTTATATTCTCTCTTTTTGCCTCTAGAACAACAAGGGCTTTACCATCTTGATCTAAGAGAAGGTAATCAATAGACCCATTTGTTACATTTTCAAAATCATCTCCTTGATTATCAACATCTTCCTTTTTTATTTTAACGTTAGCCTCAAGCTGAATATTAGCTGGTCCATTTTCATCATCAAAAAAACGCCAACCTGCATCTTCAAGTAGCGTGTTTATCTTGATACGCGCCTGTGCTTCTTTATTATTTGCCATATACCACTAATTTATATCAATATTCCCATTGTACTCCTCTATTCAAAAAAATTCCAGGATTTACATGAACTTTAATACAAAAAAAACTACTTTATAAAAGTAGTCTTTCGTATGCTAGTCGTGCTAGCACAAGATGGCTCCGAGAGTCGGATTCGAACCGACGACCAATTGGTTAACAGCCAACTGCTCTACCGCTGAGCTACCTCGGAATATATTTATTCTTTAGCTACAGATATGATTATAAGGTAAAAATAAAAATTTTGCAAGCGTTTATTATTTATTATTTTTATAATTTATTTACAAATAAAAACACCTATAATTTCATTAAAATTATAGGTGTTTACTCTACAGTCCTCCAATCATGTTTGAGCATTTTATTTAAACTGCTCAAATGTGTTTGTAAATAATTTTGCGCGTATTGTTCCAAATCATTTGTATTCAAATTTGGTTCAATATCTACAAAACCTCTTGAAATCTGTTTCAATAACTGCTTAGCAATAATCCAAGCGTGTTTTTCTCTCCAGATATAATGTTGTAACAATTTAGACATAACATCTGTTTCACTTTGAAAAAAGAAATTATTATTTTTCAATGAAAGAATTGCATTTTCTGATAATGCATTTTGTACGTCATTGCCTAATGTACAATCACTATAATGAACTAATGATATTTTTGAAGAATACTTACTCAAAACATCATTGAATTCGATAATATTATTCAGTGAATTATTATTGAAATCCATATTATCAACGGCCAACTTAATACACGAAATAGTTTGTGTTTCATGTGGCCAGATCATAGCTTGCCATACATGTACAATTTCATGCATCATGCTAAACATATTGCCTGGAATTGTGATGTCTTTATAGACTATAACTCCTGCACCATTGCTATTGGTGTGATTAGTATAAAACCTATTGCAAAATTCATTACCAATATGACAGTCATATCCTTCTAATAACTTTTCTCTCCAGGCTATAGCGATATGAGATGTTTCAATATTAGATAATATTTGTGGCAAAAAAATGTAGTTTCCCAGCAGTAGTTGTAATAAATCCAACATCTTACCATCTCTTTCCCTCTTTATCCAAAGAAATGATACTGGTTTATTTCCAAAAAAAATATATTCAATAATTTGAAAATGACCCATATCATACACTAAAACTTTTTCGGTTAAATCAGGTTTTTCATTACCTTTTAAAATACTGTTCACTCTATGCTTGGCGCTATTGCCCACTTCTTCATATCTAGTATTTTGACGCACTAGACATAACTTCGCATTCACCGAACTACACAATAATCTTCTCATTGCTGTAATCATATCCGACGCCTCCGTTAGTTATTTTTATAATTGTTAAAATACAAATAACTACTTACGATACATCAATATTACAATTTTGTCAATACCCTGGAGAATGCTGGATGATTTCAACTTAACTATTTTACTTAAATATAACCAAAAAAAATAGACCCTTACTAAAGGTCTATTTTTATAAAAACTTTTTTAACTAAATGCTATTTATTATAATTTTGTAATATATACTCAATAACATTATCTTTCTCATTTTCTCCACTTAGCATACTCTCAATTTCCACTTCATTATCTTCACAATATTTTTTCATTGCTGTAATTTGATTATGAATATCAGCTAAATTGCCTTCTTTTATAAGATTTTCACTTATTTCTATTTCAACTTTTTCGACTATGTCAGATACTAGCACACCTACTTCATTAAGATTAGTAAGATCATCTCCGACATTTTCAACTGTATTACCTCCCAATCCTTCCACAATTTTTTGTATATTTTGTTCTTCAGATTCTACTATTTTATTAGCCTCAACTTCAGAACTATCTTCAGACAATACCACCTCTTTATTTCCATCTTCTAAATCGGCATGTCTCAATTCTGCTTGTTTTAATACTGTCTCATCTAGTGCCATATTACCCTCAGATGTTTCTGTTTTTGTAGATAAAACTTCATTTGCAAACTTATCTACATCTGCTTTAAAATTATCAGCTGATATTGTTATTGGTTCTTCTCCAATTCCCATAATTTTATTATTAATATTTATTAGTAATCTCTCAATTTATTTACTCCATCATTGTCACGAATCTTTTCCAACGCTTTTGCTTCGATTTGACGAATACGTTCACGAGTAACTCCAAATTCTTGTCCCACTTCTTCAAGTGTATGAGTAACACCGTCCTCAAGTCCAAATCTTATTTGTAAAATCTTTTGTTCTCTTGGTGATAGGTCTTCCAACACTTCTCCGATATGTTCTGTAAGTAATGTTCTAGATGCTCCTTGTTGTGGCGCTATTGATTCTGTATCTTCTATGAAATCTCCTAATACACTATCATCATCACTGTCTCCGACTGAAGTTTCCAGTGATACAGTATCTTGGGAAATTTTTTGGATATGACGAACCTTATCAATATCGAGATCCATTTCAGCTGCAACTTCCTCAGGCATTGGCTCACGACCAAGCTCCTGAACAAGACGCCTCACAATTTGCATATACTTATTAATTGTCTCAACCATGTGCACTGGTATACGTATGGTACGAGATTGATCAGCTAATGCACGAGTGATAGCTTGTCGTATCCACCAAGTAGCATATGTAGAAAATTTATAACCTTTGTGATAATCAAATTTTTCTACTGCACGAAAAAGTCCAATATTTCCCTCTTGTATTAAATCAAGAAGTGACAAATTTGTCGAACGCCCAACATATTTTTTTGCAATAGATACCACAAGTCTTAGATTTGCTTCTGTAAGCTGTTGTCTCGCAGCCTCATCACCTGCTTCTATAGCCTTTGCAATGGTAACCTCTTCTTCGCGTGTAAGTAGTGGAGTTCGTCCAATTTCCTTCAAATACATTTGAACCAAATCTGCTGTATTACTTTCAGCTGCAGCTGCCTCTTCAACCAAAAGAACATCTTTTTTCTTTTGGATTTTTTTACCTTTTTTACTTCTAGTATCTTGTTGTGGTTCAACTTGCAATATATCATCAGAGTTCACAATATCAATACCAAAATCCTCCAAACTTTCATAAAATGCCTCCAATCCACCAACATCTTTTTCAATGTTTGGCATTGCATGCATCATCTCATCCTCAGTTACAAACCCTCTTTTCCTACCAAGTTCCATTAATTTCGCCAAAGGTTCTGGCATTTTACTTTTTGTCCCATGTTTTCTTGTTGCTTTTTTCGTAGTTTTCTTAGTTACTTTCTTTGTAGTTTTCTTTACTGCTTTTTTCGTAGTTTTCTTAGTTACTTTCTTTACTGCTTTTTTCGTAGTTTTCTTAGTTACTTTCTTTACTGCTTTTTTCGTAGTTTTCTTTTTTGTCATTTCTTTAATTTAGTTACTTATTACTTGTTGTGACAATTTACTTATTTGCTCTAATATTTTTTTCTGAGTCTCATAATCTCCATTAGCTTCTGCTTCATCCATTTTACCTACCAACATTTCAATTTTTCGCTTATTTAAATTTTCTGTAGCAATTGAAATGTAAGTTTCTGTGTCTTCTATCGGACTTCCACCATCTTCATGTTCTATTTCATATTTTTGTTGCATCAACATCGCTGACTTATACAAGTTTTCCCTATTACTATCTTTACTAACAAATTCTCCTACAGAAAAATTACATTGGGGACCTTCTCTCATGAGTGCATTTATATTTTTTTGATCTATTACCTGGCCGTATCTTTCTTTATTTTTATAAACATGTTCCCAAACATGTGGATAAGCCATCATCATCAAGATTATTGACTTATAGATTCTTTGCATTTGTGATTGCTCAGCCTTAGTTAATTTTGGTTCATATTGATTTTTTACAGCATTCACAGGCTCACTAGATTTTTCTTCCATTATTTTTTTTACAGAATTACTAACCAATCTTTTTTCAACATCAAATTCATCAGCACACTTCATTATCCATTCTTCTCTTTCAATATCATTTACAATACTTGCTATTATTTCTGATATATCTTCTACAGCTTCTCTTTTTCCATGTGGATCATTTATGTTATATTTTTCTTTTGCTATGTCTATAAATACATCAATTGCATTTTTTGCATTTTTTATAATATTCCTTAATTCCTCTGGACTTTCTTTTGCTATATCAGCAGCATCCTTTCCTTCGCTGAGTAATATCATTGATAACTGCACATCAGCATCTAGACAAAATAATGCGCTTCTACGAGCTGCAACTTGTCCCGCCTCATCAGCATCAAAAAATAATATGAAATGATTTGTATATCTTTTTAAAATTTTTATATGTTCATCTGTCATGGCTGTTCCAGATACTGCGATTGTATTTTGAATACCTGACTCAAATGCCGCTATTACATCCATATTTCCTTCTACTACCACGACAGCATTTTCTTGCTTTATAATTTGCTTTGCATGATCTATTCCATACAACACTGCACTCTTATGATACAAATATGTTTCTGGTGTATTTATATATTTTGCTTGTGATTCATCATCGCCTGGCAACACTCTAGAAGTGAATCCTATCACACGACCAAGTGCATCACTTATTGGAAATATTATTCGTTTTCGAAATCTATCATAATATGAACCTCTATCACTCTTTATTATAGACCCTGTTTGCTCTATGATTTTATCATCAAATCCATTTTTCTTTAAAAAATCATTCAAGTAATTCCATCCATCTGGTGCAAATCCCAATCTAAACTTTTTTATCACTTCATCACTAAGTCCACGATTTTGTAAATATGGCAATGCTTTTTCATTCCCACTTCCGTCCCATAATTGTTTTTCATAAAACCTTGCCGTTAATTCCAAAGCATTAAATAATTTCTTTTTATTATCTTGATTTTCACTATTTCCTTTTGTGAAATTATTTTGCAACTCAACTCCAGATTTCTCAGCTAACAATACAAGAACCTCATGAAATCCCATACTTTCCATTTCCATCACAAAACTAAAAATATCTCCACCCTGTCCACATCCAAAACAATGGTAGAACTGTTTTTCTTCATTTACATTAAATGAAGGAGTCTTTTCTTGATGAAAAGGACAGCAAGCCTTAAAAGCACTTCCAGCCTTTGTCAATTTTACATACTCACCTACGACATCAACGATATTTGTTCGCAATTTTATTAATTCGATATCTGAATCCATATTTTCCCCAAAAAATTATAAGCTTTAATATCAAAAATCTGTATTTACTATATACTACACTCTAACTAAGTATTTTATTTCACTTTTGTTTTATTGATCTTCTTTATTGCCAAAAATCTTTTTTCCCAATAATGTAAAATTATATATGTAATAGATAATGCTCCCACAATCATAAATAATGATATTTTTCCATTCAATATTACAAGAAATAGCAAACTACTTAAAAAAATTATAACAATTTTCAATACTGCGTAAATTTTTTTTCTAATATCCATATGCCAGAAAACTTTACAATAAAACCACCTAAGTAGGTGGTTTTTTAATATTGTCGGAGTACAGAGATTTGAACTCTGACTAAAACGTCCCAAACGTCTCGTGCTACCATTACACTATACTCCGCTCTTTTATAAGCTACTGCAAGTAATATAATTACATTGCATAAATATCATAATACTACATATACTAAAAAAATCAAGGCTTATTCAAAATATTGCACTTCAACAAAAAAAACTATCCTTATGCTAGTTTTTTATTATTGGCGGGACATAACTGAACGACATTCAAACTTCTTTCATAAAAAATAGTCACTTGAGTAAATCTTATACAGTGACAGATTTGGTAAAAAATAACTAATCTTTGTATTACTGCCAAAACCCACTAGCATCAGAAGTAGCCGTATAAGTAACAGACCCTGTATAAACTCCTGAAGGTTGTGATGGTGATACATCAACTTTGTAACATACATCAGTTGTTGATGAAGTTGAATTATATGCTGTATGAGCTGCTACCACCTGAGCTGTTTGTGGTACACCTGCGTAATCAGCGTCATCGGATGTTATTCCTTCTTCGCAAAGGTTTCCTGAGGTTGTCCATATATTATTAAACGTATTATTTGTTGTATCTGCTTGTGGGAATTGTATTACACTGAATCCTAGACCTTTTGTTGTTGGAGCGTTCCAAGATTCTGTTACTTTTGTTGTTTGATCAAATTGTGTTAGGTCTGGTATTTCATCTGTATTATTTGAATGTACTAGAGTTGTATTTGAAGCTCCATTATCATTTATCATTGACAGGTAATAACCTTGGGTATCATTTGTTGTTACTATACAAGTTGATTGTCCTACTGCGGGAGTTCCTGCTATTACTATTCCTGGATTTGCTATTGTTCCTAGTATTACATCATAATCTCCTGTTGATCCATCTTTATCGTAACAATCCATTGATAGAGTTGCATTTACTTCTACGTTTAGGTTTAGGTCATCTAATCCTGATATTGTTCCATCTCCGTTTACAATGTAAGTTGTTGCATGGTTTGTTGTGAATGTACATATTCCGTTTGTTACTGTACATGTTGTATGGGTATTCCATGTACTACTTCCTTCTAGTTGTGAAAGGACTTCTAGTTCCATATCATTGTAAGCTTCGCTTACAGTTATTTCCATTGTTATATCATTTGAGAAGGTTAGGTTTTCATTTGGTATACCTAATCTTACTGCTCCTACTGCATTTGGATGATCTCCTCTTTCTTCATTTAATGTATTTTGGGTTATGAAGTTTTCAAAGTTGAAGTTTCCATTTAATGCTTCTGTTATCACTGTATTATTTGGGAATATTGCATTTGTTGTATTTGATTGGAAGGTTACTTGCACTTGGGTTGTTGTTTGGGTTGTGTTATCTATTTCCGTTGTCTACTGTTATGTAACCATTATCCACTGATTGTTGCATTTCTGAATTGTTTGGGTCATTTATTTCTACTTCTGTTAATTCTTCATATTGTATTGATACATCATTTAATATTGGAGAATTTAATCCATCTGTTGATGATAGAATTACTTTATATTGAAAGTATTGATCATTTACTCCATCTTTTTGTGTATCATCTATTGATTCTGTTCCTGTTGGATCTGTGAAGTATGTTGTTCCACTACAATCTGTTCCACACCAATTTGTCCATGTGCTTCCGTCACTTGAAGTTCTTAATTGGAATTTAATATCTGTATTTTGGTTTAGTGTTTCACTCCATGAAATACTATTTATTTTATTTAATGAATCCTCTGAGTTATATATACTTGATATTAATTCTTCTTCTTGATTTAACGTGTAGTTTATTTCTATATTATCTAATTCTGGAGTTACTGTATTGTCTGTTGTTGATAGGCTTGATGCAAAGTCTATTGTTCCTTGAGTGAAAACTTGAGACCATTCACTATTTGTTAATGCTTCTATAGAAGTTTTATCCATTCCGTTTGTTTCTATATCTCCTATATTAGAAGTTATCCATGCACTACCATTCCAGTATTTCCATGTTGTTTTATTATCAAAAGAAACTAATTGTTTTATATTTGTATTTACTGGAGTTGTTTGAGTTATTGTTACTCCTTGCATACTTTGCCACGCTGTTGTGTTTGTTTGTGAGTTTGTATCTGTTGTTACGTAGTATGGGGTTGTTGGGTATGTTGGGTTTGATGAGTATCTTACTATTACTACTCCTGAGCCTCCTGCACCACCAACTTTTACAGCTCCTGAAGCACCGCTTCCACCACCGCCACCACCGCCAGTATTTGCCATTCCTGCTACACCTATATAAGATCCTCATCACCACCTCCACCAATTGGTGCTATACCAGGTCTAACACCATGTCCACCACCTCCACCACCACTAGCAAACCAACCATTTTCACCCACATCAATACCAAAAACACTACTATAATCAACTCCTGTACCACCAGGCCCTCCCCAATAAGTTGAGTATGCCGCTCCACCAACACCACCCGCTCCACCACCTCCACCTGCACCAACTTCACGAGTTCCATTATTGTACGCTCTCCCACCGTTGCTTCCAAAACCACCACTTACACTACTTGGCTGTTCGCCTACACCACCGATATTTCCATATCTAGATCCACCTCCGCCTGATCCTCCAGCACCTCCAGCTGCTCCAAATACCGCTCTCCCGCCGCCAAGAGCAGTGCTGCCATAAAAAACACTATCAACTCCATTTACACCATTCCAACCACCATTACCTCCATTTCCAACTGACACAAGGTGCGAGCCATTTAAAATATTTTGATTTTGTTCGTAAACTACCCCACCTGCTCCTCCACCACCACTACCTCCACGACTATCATCTCCTGCAGCACCTCCACCACCTCCAGCAACAACTAAAAAATCGACATCACCTGGAGCTGTAACCTCAAATGTCCCAGCTGAAGAAAATTCATGAACTTTATAATCTCCTACTGTAGTTATTGTTCCACCTGTTGCAACTAATGAACTTCCATGCAATTCCACCATTCCACCATCAAAATCAGTACCATCAGTTGCATTTTCCTGAATGTAATCAGCTTCCGTATTAAAATCTATATTTGCGCTATATACATTATTCAATTGAATATCTGTTGTATTTAATATTTTTGCATCAGAACTACTAAATTCACTCCAACCTGTTTGATTTGAAGTATTATTTGCAGTATTAACTGATTGTCCTGTTGTCCAATCTGTTTGATTAAAAGTTGATGGAGCTGCTTGTACTATTTGAGCATTGCCAACCATACTTAGTACAAGTGTACAAACAGTCAAAAAAGACAGCATCTTTTTAAATATATTATTTTTCATTTTTTTGTTTTAATTTTTCATTTTACAATTTTCATTGTATCATACATGATTATATTTGCAAAAAATGCTTTGGCTTTTTTGCCAAATATTGTTATTTTAAAATAATACACTTAGTTACAACATCTACATATCTAAAATATACATTATTTACTTTTTTTCAAATAATATATTTTTGGCTCTTTATCCATATTTACAGTACTGCCCCACTCTCTATTAATTTCTGATATTCTTTTGATAATATCACCGTCAAGGAATGAAGGGTCTACAATTCTAGACTTAACAATGATTTGTTCACAATTGCTTTCACCTTTTTTGCAAATATTAATCTCTGAATTATTCATATACTCCCATAATTCTGCTAATTTTTTGTCATTTGCTAAGTGTTTGTTTATTTGATTAATCACTTCTTTATCTGTAACAAATAAGTCCGTGTGTGTTATATAATTCCTCTTTGCTGCATATTTAATCCAATCACTAGTTCGTTTAAACATTGCCGCTGTTTCTTTATTTGAGTAATATATATCATTTAATTTTTTAAAAAGTTTTGCATATTTAAATGCTGCTTCATAACTATTAAATACCCATTCATTATTATTAACTTTTAAATTATCCAAAAAGTAATCTATTTTATCTGTATTCATTTTGATATAATGAAAAGCGCCTCTCAAAGAATAATCAATCCTATCAGCACATAAATCAGGTAATTCATTTTCTTGTAGTGGAAAGTTATTTTCATTTAAAATATAATCAACATCATAATTATATTTTTTTAAAATCTCTGGAATTTTTGTTTGTCTTACAAAATCTTCAAATATATCATCTTGATAATTATGATCAGCTCCTCTACCAGAATCAAAAACATAATCAGCTGTATGTGAAAAAGCACTGTGAGATATATCATGTATCAATCCAGCAATTTGCTCTTCTATTGATGCTCCAAATTTTTTAAGCAAAATATAGCAACCTACAGAGTGTTCAAATCTCGAATGTTTTGTGCCTGGGAAATACACATCAAAATAACCTGCCTGATCAATGCCTATCAACCTTTGAAAATCAGAAGATTCTATAATTTCAATAATAACTTTTTCAGTTATATTAATCTTTCCGTAAATTTTATCTGTATATTTCATAAAAAATAAATCCGAGCTTTCACTCGGATTTTATAAATACTCCAATTATTCTACAACAGCTATTAAATCTTCATTTTTAACCATAACGTATTCTTCATTGTCAATTTTAATTTCTTCACCACCATATTTTTTAAACATCACAACCTGTCCTTTTGTTACAGATATTTTTTCATCATTTCCAATCTCCATAACTTTGCCCTGTTGTGATTTTTCTTCTGTTACTGTGTCAGGAATATAAAGACCTGAGGCAGTTTTTGTTTCTGGAGTAACTGGTTTAACTAATACATTGTCTCCTAATGGTGTAACTTTTGTACTCATAAATATATTAAATAATACTTAATTAACTTAAATTATTATAGCAAACATCAACACTCGGTCAAGTTATATGAAAAGGTTCACATACACACTGTGTAGATGAACCTTACTTTTTGACACTAAAAACATGACCCTAAAATCCGCCTATTACAAGAACAATTATCATTTGAACATCCAAAACATGCCCACACATCTTCAGTAGTCGCATTATCTATACATTTTTTAGATATATCCATGCAACTCAGTGGTACAAAAACATCACTATGTATCGGTTGTACAAATGATTCAAGTTCCTTTTCATTGATTACTGCAAATGCATCATTCATTGCAATTCTCCTCAAAAGCTTTTGGAATTTTGATATCAAATTTTTTACTGCCCTATCTTTTCTAACATTATTTCAATAGCCTTGTCAAGTTGTGGATCTGTTTCATTCTTATAATCCTCACTTGTATATTCAATTTCTACATCTGGCTTAATCCCAATTTCATTTATCTGCTCTCCACTTGGAGTTAACCATTTAGCAACTGTTATTTTTGCTGCAGTTGATGAACTAGTTGGCACTAATTCTTGAACCGAACCTTTTCCAAATGATTGCTTGCCCACTATTGTCACATCATCACGATTATCTCTGAGTGCTCCAGCAAGAATCTCTGACGCACTAGCACTTCCTTCATTTATGAGTATCACTACAGGTGTTTTTTCAAATGGGTGTGCACCTGTTGTATATAAATTAGTTCTATTATCTTGTGCATCTTCTTCCATTACCACAACAGCATTACTTGGTAAAAATTTACTTGCTACAACTACTGCCGTATGCAATATCCCGCCTGGATCATTTCTTACATCAAGTATAATTCCTTTTGATTCTTTCTGTCTTATTTGTGCAATTATCTTATTAAATTCTTTTATAGTATCTTCACCAAACTGCATCAACTTAACATGAGCTATATCATTATCTAAAAATTCAACACGTATACTATCAATATGAATAGTATCCCTTATAACAGTTATGTCTTTTGTCTCAGTATTTTCACCTTCCAATCTAAAAATCTTTAAATGCAATTCAGTTCCTTTTTCCCCTCGCATTTTCTTAACAGCCTCATCTATAGTTAGATCAGCAGTAGTTTCACCTTCAATTTCAATAACCTTATCGCCAGCTCGTAAGCCCGCAATTTGAGCTGGTGATTCTTCTAGTGGCGTAATTATAGTTAATATATTATCCTTAATACCAACTTCAGCTCCTATACCTTCAAAACTTCCATTCAATTCTTCATTCAATGCTGCGAATTGTTCTTCATCTAAAAAAGTGGTATATGGATCACCTGTTGCACTAAGCATTCCATCAATTGCTCCATTTATCATGTCTTGTGCTTCCAAGGTATCATGATCAACATATTTTTCCTTCACTAAATCCCACACATCCCAAAACAATGTGAAATCGACTTCTTCATTTCCAGCCTTATTTTCAATAACCGCCAAGTCAAAAGGCACTGGAGCTGCTTGCTGCTTTTTGCCAATGCTAAACCCTACTATAAAAAATATAGCTGAGAAAAAAATGGCTGAGAAAACTATCAGAATACGTGATGAACCTTTTTTTGTATTTTGTATATTAAAATCTTGCTCAAATTGTTTCATAAAAATATATTAATATAATGTTTTAGTAGTTTTTGGTGCAGGCCGGTTTTTGTATTTCTTGAAATATTTTATTCCACTTGAAATATGTACCCACGTTAATTTATTGAATAATAATCCTTTAAGTCCACCTTTAGCACTTCCTTTTCCATAAAAATGGAACATGGTTATTTGTGGATTATAACACACGATAAATCCCTTTTCCCAAAATCTCCTACACCAGTCCACATCTTCCATGTACATGAAAAAGATATTATCCATTTTCCCAACTTTTTCCATGGCACTTTTCCGCACAAACATCGCACTCCCAATCACCCAATCAACTGGATATGGTTCATCTTTTCTGATATCTTCCATTTCAAAATTGGCTAAATGTTTTTTTGCAAATTCAAAATTCTTGAGAAATGTCCTGCGATACAAAATGGTTTGTGGCTCATAAAACCTAAATCTAGTATTCTCATATTTACCATTAAAGTTTTTTTGCTTCGGACCAGCAAGACCTACTTTTGGATGAGCATCCATAAATTTTATAAAATCTCCAACTGTATCTTTTTCCAAAACTGTATCAAAGTTTATAAAAAATATATATTCACCAGTAGCTTTTTCAATACATGCATTAACCATTTTTCCAAAACCCACATTTTCTTCATGTGGTATAAAAATAACATCTGGAAAATCCTCTTTCATCATCATTTTTGTATCCTCACCAGTCTCTCCATCCGCAACTATTGCCTCATAGTCAAAATCAGCACAATATTTTTGCACTGATTTGAGACAAAGTGATAACATCTCAGGATTTTTATAGCTTTGTACTGCAATAGAAACTTTTGGCATTGTAATGCTAACTAAATTATACTTGCAAACATTTCACGAATCTTATCATAGGTATCTCCTCTTGGCATAAGTATATACCCTCTTTCATCTCCTTCATGAGAATAAAGAAGTCCTTCTTCTGAATTTTCAAGCACCTTATGCTCTACCTGCATATTAGTATCCATTTTTTGATACAAATCAAAGAATCTTTGCATTTCCCACAATTCCATATCTGTATTCATATTCCCACTAACTGCTCCAAACAACTCTTGCACTTTCCCAAAATCAGTTAAGACACCCATTGAAAGAGCTTTCTTTTTTATTTGACCTATAACATCCTGTTGTCTACGTGCTCTATCAAAATCACTTGATGTAGTTCTAGCTCGTACATAGCAAAGCGCTTTTTCTCCATCCAAAATTGAAATACCTGCTGGCACAGTAAATACTCCACCACACTCTTCTGTTTCATTATAACAAAGCGGATATTGAGCAACTACTTTCCCTCTATGATCTATCTTTGATTCAAAATTTCCACTCTTTACAGTAAATACTCCACCATTGGCACCATCACAAACTTTTTCTTCATGAAATTGTATTGGTTCAATAAATTGCTCTGCTAAATCAACCTCAACTCCACCTAGAGTATCCACAACCTCTTTGAATCCTGCAAAATTAACTTCTGCTCCATAATGAATTCTCTGACCAGTTATGTCTTCAAGGACTTGTTTCATTGCCTCAATTCCTTGTCCATCGCCTTTTTCTTCTCCATAGTGATATACACTATTGATTTTCATATTTGATGTTGTTCCTGGCATCGTCACATACAAGTCACGAGGCACTGAAACCATCGATGCCTTATAAGTATCATCACCTTCTGGATTTTCTTGTTTTTTGATACTCACTACCATTATAGTATCCGCAAGAGTTCCTCCACCAGCAACGCCCTTACCACGCATTCCTAGAAACATTATATTGATACGTCCTTCTTCCTCACCATCAAGTTTATTTTCAACCATCGGCAAACTTTTTGCAATAGAACCTAATATATTACTATTTGGAGCTACTTTATCAATAACTTTCACAGCAGCAAATGCACAACCTCCCAACAAAAAAACAACTATCACTGAGATAATAATCCATTTCTTTTTATTTCCACCATCTTTATATTTGGAACTATAATTCGTTGATGTTCCTGCCCTTTTTCTCATCATATTAATATATTACTAAAAACTAAATTGATAAATAAATTTCCTTCATTTTTTCAGCTGACTTTTTCCATGAAAATTTATTTTGTTGCTCTGCCGAAGCACTTAAAGTCACTTCTCTTATATTATCATTAACCAAAGCATCATACAATGTTTTCATGCATTGGTCAATGTCACACGGATCAAAATATAAAACCCCTGCACCACCAACTTCTCTATGTGGAGCAATGTCACTTGCCACAACAAGTGTATCTGCCTTAAATGCTTCTAATATTGGCACACCAAATCCCTCGTATAATGATGGAAATGCAAATACTTGTGCATTTTCAAATATGCTGAATTTATCTATTTCGTCCACGTAACCAGTAAAAATAACCTTTTCTTTTATTTCTGGGTATTTATCAATTGACTGTTGAATCTCATTATCAAAATTATGTGATTTTTTACCGACAAGTACAAGATTTATATCTTCAATTTCTTTATCTACTAATTGTGCAAAAGCATCTACAAGAAATGGGATGTTTTTACGTGGTTGCATTGTCCCAAGTGCTAAAATATATTTTTTTGGTAAATTATACTTTTTTTGTATGATGCTATAGTCCTGTCCTGTTCTCTCAATACTAACTGCATTATGTACTACAGCAATCTTTTCTGCTGGTATTTTATAGTATTTTATAATTTCATCCTTTGTGAATTGTGATACTGCAATAATTTTATCAGATTTATTTAGAGCTCGTGGTATAAGGTGATTAAGAAAAAAAGCATCTTTTTTTGAAATTAATTCTTTATGCACTTTAAAAGAAATATCATGAATGTGCGTAACAATTTTTGTATCAACTGGAACAAAAAATGGAATTATATATTGTGTATGATAAATGTCTATACATTCTTGTATACAATACCTAGACACCTTATATCCATTCCACAAAAACTTATTTCCACTACCTAGCTGAACAATCGTGAAGTTTTTCTTATTTTCTATACCAAACTTCTTTACAATTTCGGTAATTTCATCATGACTTCTATTGTCTATAAGTAATCTATAATCATTTTCATCATCGATAAGTGCAAGGCTCCGAACCAACTCAAAAAACACTACCTCATCACCGGTGCGCCCCTTACCAATATTTCGTATATCTATTGCTATTTTCATAAACTTTTTTATTTCAAAAATTCACTAATTTTTTGATTTAACTGTTTATAGTCTACATTATCAAAATTTGTTGTATCTACCTCAATTAATTCTCCTGGGATATCTAATGCCTTATTTTTACCTCCAGTATTTTCTACAATTTCTAAATTTTCATTATCCATATGTCCCTTATGACGACTATTTTTTACATTTCTATTGTCCCATCTTTTTTCAAATCTCTCACGTATTATGTTTTTTTGTGCATAAAAATTAAATTGTAAAAACTCACAGTCATATTTTTCCATTTTTTTATTCAAAACATTGCTAGCAAATTCTCTATCAAAATTACCTTCAATAACATGTGCAACATCTGTACGCATCAATTGCTCTGTGATTTCATATAATAATTCAAAACTAGCCATACCAAATTTACGACTAAGATCTCTATTTTCTACACCAACATAATCAAATAAAAGCTCTTTGAGTGAATCTTTTGAAAATAAAGGTAAATTGAACTTGTTCCCAACTTTTTGAGCAAATACTGTTTTACCTGAAGCTGGTACACCTGTAACAACAATAATCTTTGACATTCTTTTATAATTAAATATCTATTATTCACTATACCAAATTTTTTACAAAAAAGAAAAACAGGATTGCATGTTATACAATCCCGTTTATTTAAAAAGTTCTACCACACTCTAATCATATTAGGAACTGACCCTTTTAATCGCAACTCTTTTGCTGTTTCTGCTGTAAACTGTTGCCGTATGATTCCCGACTGTACACTACGTGCACAAAATGGACGTGAACCGCCAATGCCCGATTCGATGATGCATTGATGAATTGAGCCTCCAATAAATACATCAACTTCCGCACCATGCAATAAACTATCTTTTGGCGTTGCTTTATCAATGCCAGATCCAACTATGCTTTGATGCACACTATTCCTGTGAAAAATAGATTCTTGATTACATGATAATCTTCCTGACATTATAACTACCTCCTTTTGTAGAGTTATATATCATTTTTTAGAATTGATACTACCTAGATAACTTCATACTCAAAGCCTCACCTCCACTAAGCATTCTTGCAACTTCTTCACTAAAAAGCACAATTACTTCTCCACTCTCCAAAGATCTAACTTGAAATGCTGGTGGGTGAGTGCATTTTTTATGTTTTTGAACTCTCTCTGAGCTATTAATACCTAGCTCAATTACACATTGTTGTGAAACATTACCATTTGAAACAATAACTTCTTTACCTACTAAATTTACACATGCAAAATCTATCATTATGACAAATCTCCTGTACAACCTTTTTTAATAAGAACTACGTTTTTAATGTAATTAATTATGCTACATTTTCCTCAAAATTGCAATGCTTCCAAAAAATACCCAAACAAATCCAAGTAATAAACCTGCATTAAATAAATTTGGCACAATTATTGCAACAACTCCGAGTAATGCAAAGATTGCAACTGATTTCTCCCTCATATTTGTAGATATTTTCAAAACTTTAATTGCGAAGATGCTAACTGTACAAAAAAACATTATTAACATTATTACTCCCAGAATACCTATAGATAGTGTTGTTTCCAAAAATATATTACTGGCATTCAGAGGTGTACCACTCTCATCATTGCCAAGTATTTTGTTACTACTTCCCCATCCATATCCGAACCATGGCTTTAACTTAATTTTTTCTAATACCTGATTATATACATCTGTTCGGACCGATATATTTGGATCTATTCTATGTATTTTTATCACCTCATTTCCAATTGATATTTCACTATCTATTTCCTCCAAGTTTATATGTCGACAATTATATTGCGTCAACTCACTCACATCATTAATTTTTGTAGGGATAGTGCCTTGTGCCTGTCCATTAGATACACAAGAAATAGTAATTTCTTGTAATCCCGTGTTTGTACTTTGTAATCTATTTCCAAGTTCAAATGTAGTTAAGCTAAATGCAAATACGATAATTAAACCAAGTAGTGCAGTACTAAAAATCCAAAATACGTGCTTAGCAAATAACTTATACTTTTTCTGAAAAAACAACATGATGCCATAAACTATTATGACTGCAGCTACACCAACCCAAGCACTACGAGCAACAGTAATTATAAGTGCTGTGAAAAAAATAGTCATTGTCCCAAACAGTGCAATATCAAAAAATTTCCAAATATGTTTGTGATACGTGTTGTAATACAAATAAGCTAACGCTGTCGCAATTAAAAATACAATATAAACACCTAGCCAATCAGGTTCTGCAAATGTTGCATTTGGTCGTCCTGGCATAATTTCCATATGATTTCCACCAGATTTATACAAAATATTTTGTGCTATAGCATACAAACTAATAACAACTCCACTAGAAATTATTATCGGAAATAATGCTAATATATCTTTTTTATTTCTTACAAAAATTCTTGTTATGTAGTACAGAAATGCAAAAGAAGCTACTACAATAGTTTGTTTTGCAGAAGCTTGCGTGTCTATAAATAAAATATTAATAAAACCAATTAAAACAAAAAGTCCTATAAACGTATCAAAAATATTCCAAAGCATAAATCGCTGCATGGAATTCCCAACTGCCTTACGAAGTACGACAGCAACGAAAAGAATCACCCCAATCAATTGATAAGGTCTCACCATCAAATCAATATTGTTTGTGGAGATATCTATTATTTCAAGTGGTATAACTCCCACGAAAAGTACAAAAGCAATAATAGGATTGTATAGAGCAACAGCAAATATAACAGCAACTGCTATCGAAAATTCAATCAAAGAAATACTACTGAGAAATCCAAAATGATACAAAAAAATCAAACCTGCAACAACAATTACATTTGCAACAGTTAATATTCTCTTGTGTGATGTTAATATATTCATTATTGACAAATTATTTAAAATATAGTATATTTATCTGTTAGTATTTTAACATAAACGTTCAGTAAAGAAAATCTTTACCTAAACACATACAATAACATTTATTATATATTAATCTACTATTCTAACGAATTAGAATATATCTTAAGGAGCTTGAAATGAAATTGCTAACACCTACAGATTTATTTCAGAAAAAACAGGAAGAAAAGATGTTTACAATAGTGAGTGGACTTAGTTCCAGCATCAACACCGAACTTGAGATTGCATTTGATGAAAATTCTCTTAAGAAGATTGATATGAAAGAAATTACGGCTAAAGTTGATATCAATTCACCAGTAAACGAACTGCAACCACTTAGAGAATCTATTACTCTTACTATCAAAGCTATTTGTGAAGAAAGTGAATGGGTTATCATTCCCTACGTAGAAATCTTTATCAACCCTGGACCAAACGGCTATAAATCTTCAACAATTACTCTGAGAGGCAATTTCAGACCGAAATCAACCACATTAGATAAATAACATAAAACCAGCACACATTACACAATAATTGTATTAATGTCCCTGCTGGTTTTTTATTTATCTTTAAGTAGCAACTAGGTCGCTAAACCTAGCGACCTAGTTGCTGTATTGCTATAATATTTCAACACGCAAAACAATCTTTATGCCATGAAGGTCGACACTGGGTTGGACCTTGTCCTAAATATCTTTAATTATGTAGGGACGCCCCTTGTGGGTGTCCTAGTTGTTACAATAAAAAAGACAGGCACAAGACCTGTCACTACATTCTATATCACTAATAAGTTTTATCTTACCAACCACACTCACTATAATATTTCTTATCTTTCATGCCATCGATTGCTTGTCTTATATATGGTATAACATTCTCTGGAAGATTATCTATATCAAACCACTCTAAATCATCACATTTTGTTGGTTCTTTATTTACAATTTCACCTTGCCATTTTTTTGCAACAAAAAACACATCCACTCTTTCATTATTTCCCTGAGTACCTGAATCACGATGCATTGTGTGAACTACTTTTGCATCCTCAGGCTCTACCAATACACCAATTTCTTCCTCTATTTCTCTCACAACACATTGTGTAAAGTTTTCTCCTAAATCTACATGTCCAGCTGGTAAAGAATAATTACCATCTTCATATCCAGTATTAAAACGTCTCAACAATAAAGTCTTATTTTCTTTTAATAACATCATATAAGATGCTGGAATATTTGAATGTCTCTTTTTTACCATAATTTTATTTTCCACACATAATATCACAAATTCCAGATATAAATCCATCCCAAGAAAATTGTTTTGATCTTTCTTTTCCTGCCAGACTCATCTTCTTTAATTTTTCATCATCCTTTAATAGTTCTTCCATTTTATCACAAAGCAACTGGTCATCATGCTCTACATATTCCACTGCATCACCACCTACCTCAGCTAATGAAGAATTATTTGCTGTTAATACTGGAGTCCCCACATTCATTGCTTCTAGTACTGGCATTCCAAATCCTTCATATTTTGATGGAAAGACAAACAGCTTTGCGCCTTTATACAATGATGGTAAATCTTCTTGTGGTACAAATCCTAAAATTTCAACCTTATTTTCAATTCCTAAATCTTTTACGATTTTTTCAACATCTGTTACAAGTGGTGCTAGCTGTGGCATTAATTTTCCACTCACAACCAACTTAGGCATATTTTCATCTTTTTCAATCAACAATTTATATGCTCGCAAAACTCTATCAACATCCTTTCTCATTTCAAGTCCACCTCCATAATAAATATAACCTTTTTCTAATTTATATTTATCCATAGCCTTTTCTAATTTTTCATCAGATATTTCTTCTAGAAAAATTGGATCAATAGCAATCGGCTCAACTGCTATTTTTGCAGCTTTTATGTTTAACTTTGTTTCTAAATCAGTTTTTGTATGTTCTGAAACAGTTATTATCTTATTTGAAGAATACATTCCCTTCTCCACAAATTGCCAATACATTTTTTTACGCAAGTTATTCAAATATTCAGGAAAAATATGTGGTATCACATCATGCACGATCATCACATGTTTCATATCAGTATATTTAATAACAGTTGCTGATTGATACATACTCAATAATACATCACAACCATCTTGCCTAGCTCTACGTGGCAACCAATATTTTTCCCACAATAATTTACGAAATAAATCATCTCGCTTATATACTCTTGGCAAAAATTTTCTCTTATAAAAGTTCTTTGGCAAATCGATATCACAACTATCTTCACAATAAACAAAAAATTTATGATTTTTCATCGACTTATCCTCTTCCGCTTTACGGGCAATTTCATGTAAAACATGAGTGGTAACTTGTCCAATTCCAGTATATTGCTTACGCAAAAACGAAGCATTAATTCCTATATTCATATACCCCCAATAATTAACTAATTTAATTTCACAAATACAGATACTATCATTATATAACAATAGTAGCAAGTAAGAAAGGTATATAAAAGATTGATTGTTTTACATTTATATAGTAGTCTTATTTCAAATGTATCCTAAATAGTAACTTTAACAATACAAAAAAGGAGTGTCCACAACATGCTAACTTTAATAAATAGTTTTAATGTTTTACGTTTGGATAATTTTTTATTACGAACCACAAAAATCATGGCTAATAAAATTACTAAACTAACTGGCTTAAATAACTTTCAGATATCATCGTTATGTATGTTATTAGCAATTCCAGTTATGTATATTGGATCAACATCCGCTTACTATATTCTTAAAATTTCAGGAGTCACGCCATTACAAGTAGCGCAGATAAACATAACATTTACAATCATTATATTATTTTTCACTTTAATGGTTGTTGCAACAAATTGGATAACTGAGAGGTCTCACAATAAAGGTGATGACTTTCTCCTTGGGTCTGCACCTATTTACCGATACATGTGGTTATTTACAAGTATCTTTGGAGCAATGATGACTATTGCTATTTGGTGTCTATGCAAAGAATTTAGCCTCGTACATTATTTCTTTACTGTACTTACAATTACTTTTGCAATAGCTATGTATTTTACACACTGCAATAACTATTTTATTGATGAAGTTTAAATTATGATATAACACAAAGTCCTATAGGGAACCACCTACAGGACTTTTTTTATTTGTCAAAAAAACTATATGATATATACTACTGGGTAGCTTAATAAGTTATCAAATTTAATTATGAAAAAACAAACTGTAGCAGTTATTGGACTTGGTTATGTTGGACTTCCTCTTGCTGTACGAACTCAAGAACGTGGCTATAATGTAATTGGAATTGAACTTGATGAAAAAAAAGTTGAACTTATCAATAAACAAGAGTCTCCTATAGAAGAAGAATATTTATATGAAAATTTACCCAAATTTCCTATCAAAGCAACTAGCGATGCGAAGGAAATTAAAAAAGCAGATATTATTCTTATTTGTGTTCCCACTCCAGTGGACGCGTCTTACAGTCCCGATCTTGGACCAGTGCGAGGTGCTTGCGAAATGACTGCAAATAATTTGAAAAAAGGAGCTTTGGTTGTACTTGAATCAACCGTAAACCCTGGTGTATCTGAAGAGGTTGTTCGTCCAATATTTGAAGCACATGGATTTAAAATTGGGACAGATGTTTTCATTGCGCATTGCCCTGAGCGTATTAACCCAGGTGACCCTGTGTGGAATGTCACAAATATCCCTAGAGTTGTTGGAGCCTTCACAAAAAAAGGACTCACAAAAGCCACTGATTTTTATGAATCAATAATAGATGGTGCAATTCGTCCAATGAAACATATTCGAGAAGCTGAAGCTGTTAAAGTTGTAGAAAACTCTTTCCGTGATGTAAATATTGCTTTTGTAAACGAACTTGCAAAATCTTTTGATGCACTTGATATTGATGTAAAAGATGTAATTGATGGAGCTAGTACAAAACCATTTGCATTTATGCCTCACTACCCTTCTTGTGGTATTGGTGGTCATTGTATACCTGTTGATCCTTACTATTTAATAGAACGTGCAAAACAAGCTGGCTTTGACCATAAATTTCTAAGAACATCTCGTACAATAAATAATTCAATGCCCGAATATACAGTAGAACTATTACAAGATAAATTAAATGAGGTGAAGATGCCTCTAAATGGAACTAATGTTGGCATACTAGGGATTGCATACAAAGCAAATGTTGATGATGACAGAGAGTCTCCTTACTATGATATTGTAAAAGCATTGGAGGGTCATGGAGCAAAAGTTCATTCATTTGATCCACACATCAAAGAAAAATCATCTGTTAAAACTCTTGCAACACTCTTGAAAAAATCAGATGCTATAATACTTGTTACAAATCACAGAGAATTTGAAGATGTGAATGGAGCACTTCTTAAAAAGAATGGTATTAAGGTAATAATTGATGGAAAGAATATCCTTGATAAGAAAGACATTGAAAAAAATAAGGTTATTTACAAAGGAATTGGACGATAATTGTAGTGCTTCCAAAAAATACTGGCGAACATATCATAATGTTCGCCTTTTATTTACTAATATCATCTTCACTTAACTACACTTCACCAAAATCAGTAGCAAAAATATATTTTAAAACTTCACACCTCCTCCCTTTTGAAGGGGAGGTACCCGACAGGGTGGAGGGGTTAGAATGATGACAATAAACTTTATTTTAGCAAAGTCCCCTCTGTCCTACGGACATCTCCCCCTTTAAAAATGGGAGAGGTTAGTTGAAAATGGTATAAAAAAGAAAAAACCAACCTTTCATAGGAAAGGTTGGTTAGGAGGGCTGATTGTCACAGACATTGCACTAAACTCTAACTAGAGATGAGACGCAAAAAATGCGAAAAAGGAGGAGACACATTTTCTGCAAGCAGAGCTTTGTGTGTGCTGTTTCCTTACGACTACCAGCTGTGAACAAAGTATATAGCAAATTAAACATTTTGTCAAGTGTTTATACTAGTGTATAATGTAGACAATGACCTATAATTGATGTATACTACATCAATTCAATACTGACTAAAAATATATCTAATTATTAGAGAAAATTCATGAAATTGATTATAAATATACCAGCATACAATGAATCTGAGGCAATTGGTAAGACTATAAAAAACTTACCTCGAGACTTCGATGGAATTGATGAAGTATTAGTTCAAGTTGTTGATGATGGCTCAAAGGATGGTACTGCTGATATTTCCAGAGAGGCTGGTGCAGATATCGTAATATCACATTCAACTAACAGACGTCTTGGTGAAGTGTTTAATACTGCTGTTGAAAGTGCTTTGGAAAATGGTGCTGATATTATGGTAAATATCGATGCTGATGGTCAATTTGATTCTGGAGAAATTGTATCTTTACTAAAACCAATTTTTGATGGAAAAGCTGATATGACCGTTGGTGATAGATTCAAAGCTGGAAGTGCTGACGGAATACCAGTTATAAAAAATACACTAAACAAACTTGGTGCCAAAATTGTTGGTAAGTTTCTAAATACAGAAATTGATGATTTAACTTGTGGCTTCCGAGCACATAATCGTGAAACCTTACTTAAACTAAATAAAGTTAGTGGCTTCACGTATACTCAAGAAACTATAATTGATGCCATTGGTAAAAATCTTAAAATCACATGGGTACCTGTAACTGTAAAGTATTTTGAAGGACGGCAGTCACGTGTTGTTAAAAGTGTATGGAAATTCGTAAATAATAGTGCAAAAATTATTATAAAAGCAATGAGAGATGTACGGCCAATGAAATTCTTTGGTATTCCTGGGGTTATAATCATGACTGCTGCATTCATCACATTTACAATTTTCTTGATTTTGTATATTCCAGAGTTACACGTGACACCTTATAGAAATTACTTATTCACTTCAATTGCCCTACTACTCGTTGGTATGCAATTTCTAATATTTGCACTTATCGCTGATATGATCAAATCAAACAGACAACTAACTGAAGATATGATGTATCAGATTAAAAAGCAAAAATACGAACAAAAAAAATAACCGCAGCTACACATATGTGTTTGCTACGGTTATATACCTAACTTATCATTCATCTCCACTACCACAATAACTAGCAACGGACTCTTTTAATTATTTAGCCTCTCGCTCTTAGTTTTGGTTTTCATAAAACTCATCTATAGCTTCTAATCCTTCTTTATGTGCCACATTGAATTCAAGAAGAGAATGTGTATTCAACGGAATTAAATTAGAAGTTACAGTACGCTTATGAAAGTCTTGAAAAGCTCGCAGTACACCAATTAATTTTTCCAAGTTTTCCTGAACAGCTTCATACGAGCTCTTTGCTGATTCTTTTTCTAAAGCAGGTAGATTCATGTATGCATTAAGAAATGCTCTCAAGATCGATTTAAACTCTTCTTCTATCGAAATCAACACATCAGACTGAACGCCTTCATTCATAAAATTCAGCATGTTTTGCTCTACAGCTCCCATATGTCGCTGAAACGACTCCATATTAGATGTAACGATATGGTCACTTCCGTCAATAGCCTTATCAAAGGTCTTTTGCAACAACGATATTGCTGCATCAACAAGCTTAACATTATGCCTCACACGAATACACTCATTGGTCTTTGCTAACATATTTACTGCACGTATTGCAATCCACGTTGATCCCACGAAACCACCTGCCAATATTATTAGCACTATCTTATATGTATTTTCTTCAATCATCTCAATTTCTCCTTATTAAGATAAATTTTATAAATATATGCTACACTTATTTATGTAACATTTTCTTAAAAGAACAACTGATTATCATAACATTAAATCTTCATTATGTCAATATCTCAAAAAAATAATCTTAAAATCTTATTTATTTCTAGAGCGTATCCACCGGTAGTTGGTGGGATTGAAAATCAAAATTATGAACTTTCTCAGTGGCTACCCAAGATAACTCCAACAAAAACAATTGCCAATACACATGGTAAAAAGTTTTTACCTTTTTTCTTAATTCGACTATTTGCGACACTCCCCTTTACCGCATCAAAATATGATGTGATTCTTTTGGGTGATGGAGTATTAGGAATAGTTTCTTGGTGGATCAAACTTTTTAACAAGCAAACAAAGATTGCTTGTATTGTGCATGGTCTTGATTTAACTTATAAAAATACCTTCTATCAAAAATATTGGGTTAATAAATTCATACCCACTTGCGACAAATTAATTGCTGTTGGAAATCAAACAATCATAGAAGGTGTAGCTCGTGGCATTAATAAAGATAAATTCACATTCATACCTAATGGTGTTCATCCTGAAAAATTCATTCATGATGATATTGATAGAAATGAAATATTCAATATTATTGGCAATGAGTACAGGGATAAAAAAATACTTCTAACTTTTGGAAGACTAGCTCGCAGAAAAGGTGTTGCATGGTTTATTAGAAACGTATTACCTAATTTATCTGATGATATTACTTACATTGTTGCTGGCACTGGACCAGATAAAGAAAATATAGAAAATGCTATACAAGAAAACCACTTGCAAAAAAGAGTTATTATGATGGGCTATGTTGATGATGCTACACGCGACAAAATCTTTGCTGGTGCAGATTTATTTATACAAGCAAATATCAAGGTTGAAGGAGATATGGAAGGTTTCGGTATTAGTGTTATTGAATCAGGTGTAAGTGGAATCCCTGTCCTAGCATCAAGGCTTGAAGGATTGAAAGATGCCATAAACGATGGTAAAAATGGTATCCAAGTTGAAGCTGAAAATCCTGATGATTGGGAAAATAAAATAACACATGCTCTTTCTGATGATTTTAATAGAAAAGAATTTGGCTTAACTGCAAGAAAATATATTGTGGAAAATTTAAGTTGGGATAAAGTTTCAAAGCTTTATTATACAATACTAAAAAGCATATAAAAAAAGGTCGATAATATTATTATCGACCTTCATCATCTAACGCTTTTTTTCAATACTACTCAATAACCTGGAGGAGCTGCTACAATGACATATCCTCCACTTGACACTGGTTGATAGTAGACACCATCGGAAACGATGTATGTCGTATTTTGCACCACCACGGTATTGTGTCTTGGTGGCAATGTTGCAATAGCTGTTCCTATTACAATTCCTGTCGCAATACCCATTCCAACCCTTGCTACTGGATGCATGCCATGTCTATAATACCTATCGTTATGCCTGTGCCTATTACCATTCCTGTTCACATTAACATTCACATTTTTATTCACATTTCTGTTAACATTTACATTTTTATTTCTATTGCCACGACCATCTCTGCGTGCACTTGCAAAACCAGCACTAGTAACAACAAATATAATAATAAGAACGGTTGCCACACTTTTTTTATACTTAATCATCTCCTTCTCCTTTTTTTATGTAATGATTATTTTTTAAAATATAGCTTCTATATTATGTGAATAAAATCGAGCACACCTTTTAAACGTGGATCTTCCTTTGCTTGTTTCAAATCTGCAACATACAATTTGTCCTGCTCGTTACATTTGCCACTTATTCGGCTATGGTTAATCCAAGTGCACCCATTTGGGACGCTTAGATCATCTCCTGTATAAATGCAATTTATACCTACATCTTTGCACCACTTAGCAAATCCGTAAAAACCTTCTCTATACGTTTCAGAATCCTCAAGAACAACTGATATTGTTGAAAATAATACTGGAAACACATGAGAGATTCCCACTTGCTTATTTCTCTCATATTTTTTCAAGGCTATACCCGTTGAACTACTTGGAAAAACCTTCAGAACATCACAAAGTACAATTGCTTGATCTGACATTAAATGACTTCTCATTAAATACAAGCTTTTGTCACCACATTCATACGACCCAATAATATCAACCATTGGACTTTGTCCACTCATATTAATATTTCGAACAGCATCAAGAAAACAATTTTCTTGCAATACAGAGTTACTCATAATACACACCTCCTAGTGTATTTTATTTATAAAAATGTTATACTATTTTTAAGGCACTAATTGAATAAATTAGCATATTTAACACTAAAAGTCAATCGTAATTCGCACCTAGAAGTACCTACTAGGGTCGATTCTAGATTGTACATTACTCTGCATGAACGAATTCTTATTACAACAATTACTATTTATCTCAGTTACATTTGGACTACTCATTATTCCAGGATGGTTTTTTTTAATTGCCTTTTTCAATAAAGACAAATTTGCGACTCTTGAAAAACTAATTCTAAGTGTTCCTATTAGTTTTTCTATTATAACTTTATCTGTAATTACGATAAATGCTTTCGGTATTTCTTTGACAAAGCAAAATCTATTTATAACATTTATTTCAATTATTACTCCCCTCATCTTAATATCACTTTTCAAAAAACATGCAAAATTAACCTCAAATAAGGATATATTCAACTTTTCAAAAAAACAAACTCTTCTAATAGTTGTATTGATAGTTTTTACAATTATTTCAAAGGGTATATTCCTTACTAACACCATTTTCCCAACAGCAACAGACCTTGGACATCATATGTTTTGGGTTGAAAAAATTACAGTTGATGCGCAATTGCCAACTTATGAAAAAATTAAAATTGATCCAGAAACAAATATATTTACTCCGCCAGAACATATTGCTGACTTCATAGTTGGAGAACATATTATTTTTGCGGTCATTAAAACTTTTACCAATCAGTCTATCGTAAGCACCTTTCCATCACTGGTGTTATTTATTGTAAATATATTTACAATTCTAATGATGTTTATATTGACTAGAAGATTTTTTTCTTCTTATAGATATGGGGCTGAAATAGCTATTTTAACATTACTTTTCATAGGTCCTCTTTGGGCTATTAGCGGTGCTGGTGCAAAATTTGTAAGTGGTGGAGTTGTAGGGAATCTGCTAGGCAACCTACTTATACCAACCATACTTTATTTCATATATCGAGCACACAAAGATAATAGTTCTATGTTACTAGTTCCAGCAATTATAACCATAACAGCTCTTGCATACACACATCACTTAAGTGCTTTTATTTTTGGTTATATTTTTATTTTTAGCGTTTTAGGACTTGCCTTTTTTAATAGAGATGGATTCACTACCTACAAAAAGATTTTTTCTTTACTAAAAAATCCATATATCATTCCACTACTAATTCTAGCTATAACTTCACTTCTATTTTTAGCTCCTCCGTCTTATCTAGATAGAGATGCCATAAGTTCATCAATTGGAGCACCTAGTAAATCAACTCGTACAGGAGTTCCCTTCACGCAACTCATGCATATGTTAGGTGAAGCTCGTTTTGTATTTGGATTAATTGGACTTCTTATATTCACTACTTTTTATACACTTAGACGATTTGGTTACAAAAAACTAATCAATATTGGCAAAAAAGATAATCCAACAAATATTTATGGTGTTGCCTTTTTATTTGGTTGGGGTTGGGCATTATTACTTATGAGTTTAGTGCCACAATTACTAAAAGTAAATATAATATCAACCAGAATTGCTACTTACGGAGCATTTCCACTTGCAATTTTCTCTGCATTTGCAATCATGTGGATTATTAATATCATACTAAATGAAAAGAGGAAAACTGTTATTTTGCCTCAATTTTTACTTTTATCTTTCTTATTTATAATAATCACATTTACATTTGTAAGTGGTTTGCATGATAATGCCACAAGTTTAAATGATGCTCCAAAAACAAATAAAGCACTGCAGACATTCCATTCAGGAGAATATATGAGTGAAAAGTTTAAAGAAAATATTAGTAAAAATAATTTTTGGTTAGTAAAAGATCATAACCACATAACATCTGATACATGGCTAAAAGTATTTTTTGCAGATGATTATTCATTCCCATTGTCACGTAGCTATTTCAAACGATATGAAACAAATCCAAACCGCGAAATATGTACAAGAGAAATGATATCAAATCCAGATTCAGAGTTTGCCATTACTTGTTTTCAAAATCTAAATGTCCATGCAGTTTTAGTAAATACAGATGAAGACGAAGGTCAATTCAAATCAAATGATAATTTCTACAGAATTTATCAAAATGATGAATTAAGCTTGTTTATAAAAAAATAGTTTGTAGTGACACCCCTTGTGGGTGTCATAACAGTAATTCAATAACAAAGACAGGCACAAGACCTGTCACTACAAAAATATGAAATCACAATATATAATAATCCTAACAATAATAATCGCACTAGTATCTAGCATGCTCTTGTTAGCAAAAATAGAAGAAGATCAACGTACAAACAATCAAGATTTCTGGAGTATTTATTTTGTGGATCCATTAGGAAGTTCTAATGATTTTATAATAGATAACAAATCACCTGAAACAAAAATATTTCACTACGACATAATAATCGATGAAAATATAGTAAACTCTAATGACATAGAAATTGAAAAAAATAATATCAAAACAGTAGAAATAGATGATGAATATAAAAATATACTAATAAAAGCATCTGTAGAAACAGATAGTAAGGAAATTTATAAAAAATAAAAAAGTGATATTGCAATTTTGCAATATCACTTCACTCAAACCTTATCACTCTTTCTGACGCATTACCCATGCAGCTCCATTTAACCATTCCTCTGATGGAAAATCGTCTATTTCTTCATTAAAACACTCTGAATCGATAGATTGCTCCCAATAGGCACGCATCAAATATAGAACTCTCCTGTCATCTTTACTCCATGGATGTTCTCCTTCACTGATAAAAACTTCATTCATTAAAGCGTTAATCCGCTCAGTCTTTGTTAATATGACATTAGGAAACTCTTCATCATCTCCCTCAAGTCTATGAAACAAGTCTTGCATAGCCACTTTACTCATATATTTAGAGGCCATTTGTTTTATCTGACAACTATCATCTTTAGACCGTAGCAATATCTCAACTTCTGAAAGTGTAAGTAGCGTATCCTCATCTGAGCTAGCTAAACATACACCTACGGTACCATAAATCAGCATAAACACTGCCAAAACTACTTCAAACATCCTTTTCCCACTCATTCAATTTCCTCCTTTCTTTTTTTAAATTCTTTCAACCATAATTTGGGAAATAACTTTATCCACACCATCGTTAGGACAGATAGAAAACTTATAATAAAAATCCACATGTATTCCCATGGAACCTTCTTGAATGTTTTAATCGCCAATGACCAGACAATACTCAAAATACTAATGATAATTGTAAAGCATATTATTAACACGGGTGCTAATAATATATCTAACAACCAAAATGCAGTAGTATTATCCATGTAACCCTCCTTTTTCATTGTTAATTTACTACTCACACTTCACTCCAAAATGGAACTCAACGATTAATACTGTCATGATTTATATCCCATGTCAAGACATTTATTATTAAAATTAAAAAAAAGCAATTTGATAATTTTTATCAAATTGCTTTTGCACACTAACATCTTTTGACTCTTCTTAATCATTGCTTCAACTTACCTTCGTTAGAAGTATTTTTCTCTTTAATCATACCCTCAGCAAGGCAGATAAATCCACCAATAATACAAACGAGACCTGTTACCAATAGCATATTTTCAAACATAGTCTCATTCTGTGTAACTGCACCAACAATGAATGATCCACAAAATACAAGAAGCATTACAATAACTGCAATTTTACCAAACATAGCCAATTCTCCATCATTTAATTTTAACCAAATTGCGCCAAATACATTCCGACATCTTTTGGCTCTTTAACTGTATTTTCCTCATCAAAAAATACATCGCAAAATAGTGTTACTGCCCCATAAAGTGATACAGATATAAAACATATCATAAACATAGAAACATAATAATCCCAAAGTAAACTACTAAATAATACTATTAGCACTTTCACTCCAGCACACCACAATACATATGCAATAAAAAGTTTTATTATTTTTTCCAACATAATACTTTCCTCTCTAGTGAATTTTTCACATCACATGAATCATTATCTCCAACTTCCTGAGAAGTTGAATCAGCTCCATCTTTCCAACAGTATTTAATTGTCAGGAGTATTCCTACAATCCATACTGCTACATATATCAAAAATTTTATTGTAACTATTCCATCAGGCATATTCCACTCCCTTTTTTAAGGTTCCTGTGTTATTATTCTTTTAAGGTACGATGTTTAAATATAGCATATTTTACACTTTATGTCAAGTATAGAAAACTCATCTCAAATACGAAAAAATATTCTTTTTGTCACACGACCTCTATCTCCTCCATGGGATGAGGCTAGTAAAAACTTTGCTTATAATTTGGCATGTAATATTACAAATCATAACATTACAATTTTAGTTGATGAATATATTGATGATGCTCCAAAGAACATTATCCAAAAAAAGATTTATTCAAATAACCATTTTTCATTCTTACAAAAAGTGCGTCTTTTAAGATATCTCAAAAAACATACGGAAGAATTCGATGTTGTGCATTTATTATTTACTCCAACAAAACTAAATAGCTGGTTGATGAAAAAAATATTACATCGTAGAGACGCGATTAATCGCGTCTCTCCCCAGCCACAAATTGTACAGACAGTAGCTACTCTAAGAGATGACTTATATTCAAAAGAAGAATTACAAGAAATGCTATTTGGTGATACTGTTGTCACATATTCCAAATGGGCTAACAACAAACTAAATATTCTTGACTTTACTAATGCAAAACAAATTTATCCAGGTTTCAATTTATCAAAATATATCCCGACTGAAAAAAGTACGTCTTTAATGAAAAAATGGAATATCTCAAAAGATAATTTTGTAGTTACTTACCCGGGTGAATTTGTACGACTTGGGGCTACTGATACTATAGTTGAAGCATTTATTAAACTATGGAATAACCCCTCAAATGCACATATAAAATATTTATGTGCTTGCAGAATTAAAAATGAAAAAGATGCCCGGAAAAAACAAGAAGTTATAGAAAAAATAACTGCTGCTGGATATATTGATAAAGTTTATTTCACTGATACTTTTTCTGATATGAATGCAGTGTATAATTTATCTGATACGGTCATTTTCCCTGTTGAAAATATGAATGGAAAATTTGATGTGCCACTTGCAATGATAGAGCCTTACGCATGTAAAAAACCAGTTATAGCATCTGATCTCGAATTATTCAAAGAGTTTTCCAGTAATGAAATAAATGTTATAATACCTGGAGCAAATTCCGATGCACTTATTGATGCAATTTTAAAATTAGAAAAAAATCCTGAAAAAAGAAAGTTACTTGGTGAGAATGCATTTACATTTGCACATGAAACATTTAATATAGAACGAGTAGCAACTGAATATACTGAAATTTATAATAGATAATCAATCAACCAATATTATGAGCGATTCAACAAATAAATATAAGAAAAATACAACAAAATTATCAGAACATCAATCAGATTTCAAAACAGATAAAATGAAAGTTCCTGCAAGATATTTCATGAGTGATGATCTTCTACCGGACGAAGAAACATTTGCAAAATCAGAAGACATCGCTTCAAATGACGGCTTATTTCGTCATACAGTTGCTATGCCTGATGTTTCATCAAAGCCAGGTCGCAAAAATGCTTCTGGTACAACAATTGTTTCTGACGAATATATATTACCTCAAGTAAATGATTCTGATCCTAACTGTGGAATGCGTTTGGTAAAAACAAATCTTCATGAAAATAATATCACAGAAGATGAAATACAAATGCTATTTGAACAACTTGTTCCAGCAGTTCCTACAAAAGCTTATGTGGGAACCAAGGTTCCTTTTGATGTAGTTACTGATATATGTCGCAAAGGGACTAGTGCTGCAATTGACTATTTAGACATTAAGACAAAAAATGAACTAGAAAATACTCAAAATGGAGGAAACTTCTTTAGCGAAAAATTATCTCGTCAAGATATTTTTGATGTGATCCCAAAGCTTTATTTACATATCGCAAAATACCGACTTGGACTACTAGGTGCTGCGGGAAATCATTTCTTAGACCTCATGAAAGTTACAGATATAGTTGATGAAGAAAACGCTAAAAAATTAGGTGTCCAAAAAGGTCAGTATTTATTCATGATTCATACAGGATCAGGAATTCTTGGACAATATACAATGTATACACACACAGCAAAAAAACGAGAACATTTATCTCAATCGCTAATGGTTACACTTGGTAAAATGACATTCAATTCTCGTAAAAAAGATGTGTACAATGAAATGCAAAAAGCAATCAAAAAGCATATGGCTGGTGATGATTCATTACTTAAATATGATGCTAATGGACCAGATGGAAAACTATATATGACAGCACGAGCAGCTGCAAGTAACTTTGGAACAGCAAATCGCGCAACTATTACTCATAATATAAATAAAACAATACAAGCAACTTTAAATAGAGATCCAGACTTAGATTTAATCTATGACATGCCACACATCTCTATAACCAATGAAAATCACTTTGGTGAAGATGTATGGGTTCACCGTTCAAACACATCTAGAGCTTACGGACCAAGTAAAATGGGTCACCATCCAATTTACAAAGAAACTGGAGAACCTGCATTCATCCCTTCATCAATGAGCACCGATGCTTTTATCTGCGTAGGAACAGACGATAATGCAGAAAGCTTTTACTCAGCACCCCATGGCACAGGAAAAGGTGTAAATAGTGATGAAAAAGAAATATCAAACAAAGAAGAATTATTCGCTAAAATGGAAGAAAAAGGAGTACATTTGTACAACGCTAAATCATCAATAGTCTTGAACCAAGACTCAGCAAGATACAAAAATATTGGAAAAGTAATTGAGGGAGTCGAAGCAAATGGAATCGCAAAAGTAGTAGCAAAAATGCAACCAGTTAGTGTTATTGTGTATTAAAACAAAAAAAAGCTCAATGCGTATTCACACATTGAGCTTCATTCATATACATCTATAACCTCTATTGAAGTTGATGTATAGGAGTTTGGGGTACAAATTGTAAAGACTTCCTGATATCTTCACCAGTAATCTTTCTCACATTCAACTTGGTTGTATCCATTTTTTCAAGCTTTATACCTTTCAAGGTAGATTCCTCTTGCTGAGCATCTGGATTTATCCAATTTGACCCAGAACAATCCTGAATAAAATTTTCGATACTCTGTCCATTTATTTCACTAACTTCCAAGTTCTTAATTTTCAGAGTTCTAACCATTATTGCATCATGCACATCTTCATCATTTTTTTTAGTTGGGCTCAATATAATAGCGGTACTCACAACCCCAATAACTAAACCTAAAATAAAAGAAAGAACTAAAGCATTTTTATCCATGTCAATCTCCTTTTTTTTAAAAAAACTACTTTTCATTGTGTTAAATACAACGGTGAATTATAACACCTTTTATTAGTTTTGTCAATAGCAAAGAGCCCCTCAAAGTGCTATACTAGCTTAATGAGAATCATATCAATTTCAGGACTCGATGGTTCTGGTAAATCAACTCAAATACAATTATTACAAGAATACTTTGAAAATAATAACAAAAAAGTATTCTATTTTCATGCTGTTGAGTTTTCTATTGCAAATAGATTGTCATTGCGAGGAGGTACGACGAAGCAATCCCCCTCAGCTATTGATAATTCTACTGAGATTGCCACGTCGCTAAACGCTCCTCGCAATGACAATACTAATATCACAAAAGCATCTTGGTTAAAAATTCAATTGCGCAAAATTGCACTGCTAATTGATATTTTTCGATTTAAATCACTTGTTAAGAAATTAGACCAGGATAATTACAATTATATTCTTACAGATAGATATTTTTACGATATGATTGTGAATATCACATATCTTTCAAAAAAAGATTATAAGCCATTTTTTTTATCAAAAATAACTGTTCCCAATTATAAATTCCACCTTTCAGTTGAGCCCGATAACATAATGAATCGTAGTAATCCCCCATCACAAGGATTTCAATATTTACAAGATAAAAAAGAATTGTTTGAAAAATATAAATCTGATTTTGAATTAAAGGAAATCGATGGAAATCGTGAAAAAGAAGTTATTTTTGAAGAAATTAAAAATTATATTATATAAAATTGTAGGGACGCCCCTTGTGGGTGTCCAGGATATCAATACCGTTATGACAGGCACAAGACCTGTCACTACATAAACTAAAAATATGACCAAATTAAAATCATCATTTTTAATTCTCGTAATTGCAGAATTTATATACAATATTTCCAGCTATGTTATAAACATGGGTCTTGGTCGTATGCTTGGAGTGGCTCATTATGGACGCTACAGCCTTGTGATAGGTTTTACTACTATGATTATACTTCTAGTTGGTCGTGGCATCCCCACAGCTATGATGAAGCGTATTAGTGAAAATATTGGGGACTGGGATAAAATACGTGCAATACGCAAATCATCTGCACATCTACAGTTAATTATAATTTTCTCATTAACTGCAATATTTTATATTTTAGCTCCAGTAATAGCTAATATATTTAATGACGCAACACTTACACCACTATTTCGTATTAGTGCTTTTGTTATACCTGCATTTGCACTCTCTTCATTCCACGTTCTTTACTTCAACGGCCTCAAATATTTCAAAGCTATGACAGCTATGAAGATTTCTAGAGGCATCTTCAGAATTCTGTGGATTGTTGGACTAGCTTATTTCTTAAAGCTTGATGGAGCTATTTATGGCTCAATATTAGCACCACTAAGTGTATTTATTGTTGCGATGATAATAGAGCACTTCTTCATCAAAGAAGAAGACAATAAATCTAAAACTATTCAAATATATCCTTATAAAAAAATCCTGCAATATGCTGGAGGCTTTATGCTATTTCTTGTTTTTTATGAATTCTATGTAAGGACTGATATGTACATGATAAAAATCATAACAGGAAGTGACGAGAGCACTGGACTATACAATGCAGCTTATACAATAGCACTTATACCCTACTATCTAATGTTAGCGCTCACATTTATACTATTCCCCACAATGTCAGACTTAACTAAGAAAAAAGATTTTACAAATGTTCGTTCTCTTTTGAAAAAAGTCATCTTATTTTTATTCGCAGTACTAATTCCTACTGTAATCATAATGGCACTTATTCCAGAATTTTTAATTACTTTTTTCTTTGGTGATAAATTTATAGATTCTGCTAACTTACTACCTCTCATGCTTGGAGGCACTTTATTTGCAACAATATTCTTTGTTCTTGCGTCTGTATTTAATGGAGCAAATAAAACAATAATCCCTGCAACAATAGCATTTATAGCGTTACTATCTAGTATACTTGCAAATATCCATTTCCTACCAATGTATGGGACAAGTGCAACTGCAATAATATTTTCATGTACTTCAGCATTTATGGGATTGTCAATAATGTTCATGACTTACATAAAATTTTACAAAAATAAATAAATGAATTTCAAATATTTTAATGGCAATGTATCTAAAGACTTAACATATCTCTATATCAGTAGAACAATCACCTACTTTTCAAATGGATTTTTTTCTATCTTTTTACCAATCTTTTTATATATAACACTTGGCGATAATGCTCAGCTAACATTATTATTTTATCTTATTGGGTCAACTATATGCGTTTTTTTGTATCCGTTTACAACAAAACACCTGGAAAAATATAATCTCAAAAATTCTCTTTATATTGCTACAATTGCTAATGTTCTTTTTTTACTAACACTAAGTGTTACAACAAGTGAAAATATTCACATAACAATATATATTGCAATGTTGTTTTTGACAATTTTCCGCATGTTGTATTGGGTTCCCTATCATACAACATTCACAACATTTTCTGACCAAAATAATCGCATGCGTGAGGTAAGTTTTTTCCAAGCAACTTTACATATCACTGGCATTATTTCACCACTCATTGCTGGAATTATAATAACCCAAAGTTCTTATCAAGTACTATTTCTTGTTGGAATTGCCATTTATTCCCTATCCTTAATACCCCTATTATCATTATCCAATGTATATGAAAAATTTTCATGGGGCTATATACAAACTTGGAAGAAACTATTCTCCAAAAAATACAGAGCTGTAATGATTGCATATTATGCTGATGGCATCGAATCTGGTGTAGGTATGGTTATTTGGCCAATTTTTATATATGAATTACTAAATGGTGACTTTGTATCAATAGGTATAATATCTACATTAACAATTAGTATTACTGTAATATTAGAACTATCTCTTGGTAAATATGCTGATACAAAAAAGAATAAAAAAGATGTTCTTCGATTTAATTCCATATTATATTCTATTGGCTGGGTTGCAAAGATATTTGTTATTACAGGTTTTCAAATTTTCATTGCAGATGCCTATCACAAAATAACACAGGCATTATCAAAAAATACCCTTGCTGCTATCACATATGATATTGCTGCAGATGAAGGACACTATGTTGATGAATTTACAGTCCTCAAAGAAATGGCTTTGCACATTGGTAGATCAACACTATATTTAACAGCAATTGTTTTACTATTTTTAATAGATATACAATGGCTATTCCTCATCGCAGCTCTAGCTGCTCTAGCAGTAAACTCAATACGATTATATAAAAAATAATTATACACATACTTCAAAAGTCCAACCTTCGGATACCCGAAGGTTGGACTTTATTTGTTTCTGTAGACAGGCACAAGGCACTGTCCCTACCCTAGATTACAAAATCTTTTAGTTTTTTAAATGCAATGGTCCTCATGCTGCATATATTTTTTTCTTCATCCATCATTTGTGCAAATGTCTTACCACTTTCTTCTAATTCAAATATTGGAGCCCATCCAAAATCATTTGAACCTCTTGATGAAACAATAGTTCCTTTTACTGTCCCACTAAAAAATTGCAAATTACCATTTTCATCAGAATATCCAACAATGGTTCTTGCTTGAGCTTTGAAATTATTATGTTTTTTTGCTACATCATATAAACCCTCATTTCCAATAGTTTTTTCAAACCATTTTATAAGTGGACCAGGTAATCCATTCAAACAATCAAGATATAATGATGTATCCTCAACTATAAGTTTTCCCCCATGATGCCTTTGAGCTTCAATAAGCTTAGCTTTTATAACCTCCTGAGCATCAATCTCTTGGATCTCTGGTAAATCAATATCTAACTGCACAAGTTCTGGAATAATTGTTTGTGCTTCTTTAAATTTATTTATATTTCCTGTAATAAATTGTATTTCCATATAGTCCTTAAATTTTATTTGTAAAATACTTTTTCCAAGTAGCACTCAACTGCCATACGACTCGCATGAAAGTGTGGCATTGGTAAATTTTTTGGATCTACCCATACCCATTCTTCACACTTGTCTGGTTCTATTACTTCCAGTGTTCCTGCAAAATCCTCAGCGAGTAACGCAATCGAAATATAATGTAATCCTGACTCATGATACGTTTCAAGGTTATTCGTAATTGCTATAACTTGCAAATTTTCAATATCCAAACCCGTTTCTTCTTTTACCTCTCTTGCTGCACCCGCCTCAAATGTCTCTCCCAAGTCGAGATGTCCACCAGGAATCGAATAATATGGAGCATGACTATTTTTTCTTTTCCCTACAAGGATTTGATCATCATCATTTACAATAATAATACCCAATCCTACCCTTGGCTCATTTTTTCTTTCATTCATATGATTTTATAATTTAAAGTAAGATACTTATTACAACGTATATCTATCTCCAATATTTACTTTTAATTTTGACAATAAAGGATTCGGAATATCTCTTCTTATTAATTCTATAGTTGCATCTGGTGCAATTTTATTAACATACTTATTAATATCTGAAGGATCTTCCCCTGAAGGAATTGCAAATCTAACAACTTTTTCAATATCCATAGCATTTTCAACTAAGATATTTCTATCTTTCTCCACATAAAATTTCCTAACCCTGCCACGAAACATAACTCCTGTAATAGGTGTTAATTTAGTTTTAATTTCGTATATATCCCATTTAATACTTTTTAGATACATAGAAATAAATATCACTAATAAAGACTTGCTTCAATATCATTACTGAATCTTATAAATAACAGTAACATTTGATTCAAATTGATTTTGACCAGTTGGTACATTTGCCTTAGCAATACCATTATCTGCTTCTGCATATGCCATATCAGCTCGATACATTGGCTCAATATTATTATTATAATCATATTGACTATATCCTACAATTTCATTCAAAGTCACACCCAAATCTTTAGCTAATTGCTTTGCATTAGCTTTTGCATCATTAATTGCTTCTTCGCGTAATTGTTCATTTATTTCATCTGCATCATCTACGTAAAAAGTAAGCTGAGATACATTGTCCACGCCAGCGCTATTAACTGTTGCTAAAACATCTGACACATTATCAAGGTCACGAATCACAACAGTAATACTTTGAGTAACTCGATATCCCTCAAATGTTTGCTTACCATCATTATATGAATATTCTGGACGCACGCTATAATTAGTTGTTTTGATGTCTTCTTCTGCTATACCAATTGTAGTTAATTCAGTTACAAGGGCATCCATGCGCTCATTAACAGAATTCATAGCAGCATCTGTAGTTGGTGCTTTTTTTGTAATAGAAAACGATACCGAAGCAGTATCAGGCTTCACAAATGTTTCAGAGCTACCATCAACAGCAATTGTATCATCTATGTCAGCAGTATTATTAATTGTAACTTCTCGATTTGAAAAAACGAGATATGCCATCATTACAAAAATACCTATAATAAAAATATTTGTTAATGTTGTTGATTTTATATTCATAAATTATTGTTATTTAATTACTTGGTTAGTATAACATGTTTATTTTACAAATCCCTGTTCACATTTATCTGTTTTTTGATTGTATGTACAACCCTCAAATACTTGTCTCCATAGATATCTTGGTTGGACATCTTTACTAAATTTTGGATCTCTTTGTTTTGGTTCAAATACTTTTTTCTCAGCTGTTATAAATTCTTCTCTTGGTTTTAATTTATAAACATTTAATGTACCAAAGTTTTTTATCTCTAAGACATCCATTCCTTTTGTAAATTTATCCAAAAAATCATTTTGATCTGATTGTGTCCGAACTATAACAAAATAATTTCCTTGTCTATATAGTGGATCTAAATCTTTTGGGATGTGTGACCTTGGAATATTTCTTATATCAATCCTTTCCCAAAAAGCTCTCTTATATTCTGGTTGTGCATATATGAAAATTGGATAACCATTTTTTTGATGTTCATCCGACATCCATTTAGAAATAGTTTCCATTTGTTCAAAAGTTATTCTTGTCTTTTCCTTTAAGATTCTATCATTATAATCTAATACAAAATTTTCATTTGTCATTGCCTGTGATAGCTCATTGAAATACCTTCCAACAAAAAATAAATTAGAAATGATGCATAGAAAAATGATAACTATTGCAATAATTTTTCCGGGCTTTTTATATTCTGTACCTATTGCTTTTGGTACAAAACCTAGCAAAACAAACATGAGTGGAGCATTGAGCAAAAAGAATCGTGGAGCTATATCATATGCCAACGGAGTATAGACTAGGAATACAACTACACCCCATACAGCAACTAGCTTGAGAAAATCTCTTTTATTTGTATCTTCTTCTATCCTATACAACCAAATCCATCCTACAACACCAACAAATATCATTGCAAAAGAAGCTACACCCCGAACAAGTCCTCGCCTACAATCATACTCACATTTAATATCAGTCCCTTTTAATTCTGGTAATCCTGCAAATTGATCCCCTGTTAAAATAAGCCAATAATATTGTGTGTGTGCACCTACATTTCTTACAACCTTATCTACAATATTATGAGTATCTTCTTCATCTCCAGACCTATTCAATGCCACATCTATGAATTCTATAAAATTCTCTCCACCAGTCTTCATGTCATTTACAATAAGAGGAATATTCAAAAATACAAATACAGCGACTGCCAAAAACCACCATTTGAAATTTATCCATGGTCGTACCCACAAGAAATATATCACGGCTATAACTGGAACTGTAACAAATGCAACAAAATGCATATTTGCGATAAACGCCAATGTTGCTGCAGCCACAACAAGCCACCATCCAGCATTTTTATTTATCCTGTCGTTTGTCTTGAGAAGTGCATACGCAAATAAGATCATGAAAAAAGGAATTAATGTAGGATTCCAACCAAATCTACTATACACAATCATAAAAAGTGACACTGCAAAAATACCCGTAAGTCCCACTGCCATTTTCCAATCAAAAAACCTCCTCAAAAAAACATAGAAAAGCGGAATCGCCAAAATATTTAAAATAAGTATTATCATCACACTACCTGATGGTGTATCTCCAAATACAAGAGCACTTCCATATTCCATGTAATACAAAAGCGGACCAAGGCGAAGAAACGAGCCTGCTGCACGCGGACCTTGCAGAGGTAATTCACCAGGACCATATTCCATAGCAGCATGTACAATTCTATAATCTCTAGCCTGATCAAGCTGATAATGCATCCAATCCTCAAAATTATAAGCACGCAAAAACGCACCCACCAATACAATACCTAAAACTATCCAGAATATTTTATTTTTTAATATATTTTTCATAATATAATTATATTTTGTAGAAACGCGATTTATCGCGTTTTATGTAATTTCAGAATTATCAATATTATCCTTATCATAATCCCACTCTCTTGGATTTATTTGAATATACTCACGTATTTTATTTAATTCAACATCATCCCTTATTATTCTATCATAAAATCGTGATTGCCACGCAAAATCATGATTCGTAGAAACGCGATTCATCGCGTTTTTGTGTAATTTTTTTATCTCAAATGTACAACGACCCTTATACCACCTTATGAATCTCGAAATTGAATTATGCATCATAGGATTATTTTTCCCAGTAACACCACCATTATTCGTAGAGACGCGATTAATCGCGTCTCTACAACCAGTCGTATTTTCACCAACATCCATGTTAATTATAATAATACCATGCACATGATTTGGCATTATTACAAACTCATCCAATTGTACAAATGAAAATTGATTTGATATTTCCTGCCAATATTTTTGTACAATATTTCCAATGTCCGACAACACCATTTCACCATTTTTTATTTTACCAAAATAATTTATTTTATCTTTTGTACAAATTGTTACAAAATATGCACCATTTTGTGAATAATCATAACCTTGTATTCTCAAAGATTTTTTACGGTATTTATTTTTAAATTTTTCTGTCATATTCTATAACTTTATACAAAAACGCGATAAATCGCGTTTCTACACAATATTATTTTCAACTAAAAAATCTCTAATTCTCTCAAACATTTTTCTATGCCCATCAGTATTTGGATGTAGTCCATCATCAAAATCTTCATCCTGCAATAAATCATACATATAACAATAAGGCACATTGTTATCCTTAGCGACTCCTTTGATTACACTATCATATTTTTTGATATTTTCATTACTATATGACAAATTTAATGCCCATGACACGGGCATAACTAATTTTTCAGTTACAGAAGTTAATCCTACAAGTACTATTTTACTACCCCCTAATTTTGTCATCGAGACTAATTGTTTTATATTTTTTTCAGTATCCTTTAAAGAAATTCTACACCTATTTATATTTTCATCGAAAGTTGAATCATTTATTCCTATAGCAATCAAAACAACTTCTGGTCGCCTAGCCTTGTATTCAACATCAAATCTATCTACCACATCTTTTGACATGTCACCACTAATACTTAAGTTATAAACGCTAACGTCTTTATTGCTACTAAAAAAATATAATTTCAACCGATCACACCATCCGCCACATTCACTATCATTGTGACCATAACCAATACTACTTCCAAATACACAAATTCTTTCACTCATATTTTTATAAATTATTCCCAATCAAATTATTTATAAGCTGTTCAAATGGGATTCCTGCTTCACGAGCTGCGTCTGGGACTAAACTTGTGCTAGTCATGCCTGGTATTGTATTTATTTCCAGAAAGTAAACATCCTCATTCTTTTCATCTAGCAAAAAATCAACTCTAGCTAAATCTTTACAACCTATCGCATCAAAAGATTTTTCTGCATATTCTTTTACTATTTTTTCCACATCACTTGAAATTTTTGCTGGACAAATATGTTCGCTTCCACCATCTGCATATTTTGCCTCATAATCATACCATGACTCTGTCTTAGGAATAATTTCCACAATAGGCAAAACTTCTTTCTTTCCATTTAATTCAATAATTCCCACTGTCAATTCACGACCTACTATATTTTTTTCTATCAAAACTTTATCACTATGTAAAAAAGCTTTTTCTATAGCACTTTCAAGATCACTTTCTTTTTCTACTTTTGAAATACCAACTGATGAGCCTGCACTATTTGGTTTTATAAAAACAGGAAAACCAATATCAACTACAAGTTCTTGTAAATCATATCCTTCATCTTTACCTAAAACTGCTCCAGATATAATTCTCACACCCTCTGTAGCTGTAACAATTTTTGATCTTGCCTTATCCATAGCAATTGCATGGGCTGTATGATTTGAAAAAACATATTTAATATTTAAGATGTCTAAAAATCCTTGCAATCGTCCATCTTCTCCATATTCGCCATGAAGAATTGGCATCACTAAATCAATATTCTCTGCCATTTTAACAAATTCTGAAATATCATTTCTGTCACCAAAATTATCTTGCTTACTATTTAAATAACCTTCTGCATCCTCACCAATAATCCAATTTCCATTTTTCAATATTGCAACATTTATCACATCATACTTATTCACATCAATAGCATCAACAACATTCTTTGCAGAATTAAGTGACACATCATGCTCACTATTATTTCCTCCAAAAATAACTACAATATTTTTTTTCATATTCTTAATTAAGTGTTAAACGATTATAATCGAAGAGTTTTTTATCATCTAAATTATAAAAACTATCTTGATATATATTTTTTTCGTTATTAATATTAAATATATTTTTTTGATAAAAGTACACAAAAGAAGTCATTTTTTTACCTGGATAACACAAAAGAATCCACTCTTCATGATTTTGTACAAATTCATTTGGCAGAAATGCTTTACCTTTAGTAATAAGATATGAAATCAGTGCTTCTTCAATAATGAAATTTATATTTTGCTCATTAACTTCTCGCCCAGACTCTTTAATGTCTATTTCAATGAATTCTTTCCACATATCATCTTTATTATAGAAATCCTTTACTTTTTCCATATAAATATCAAATTTTTCTACATTAAAACAAATTTGATCCCATGTAAAAAATGATGTTGCTTTTTCTAGATAAAGTGTTTTTCGCAATTTTTTAAGATACGCATTTTTATGATCAAGCATCATATTGAAATATTTTTTCATATGTTCACCACTTTCTTGATTATATCGTCGATACAAACTATCAGTATAGATAAAAGTTACACCCACTAACGGTTTTTTTGCTTTTGATTCGAAATACTCTAAATACTCAAAATACTTATCTCCGCTTTGTGCATTATAAATACGACTCATTGAAATTGGAAAAACAATCATACCATGCTTTGCTGGAAATTTACTTATATCAAAAAAATTATTATTTTCTAATTCCATACTATTACAATATCCTTAATTAATAGTGTCCCACCTATAAACTTTTATTTTTCCTTTAACAAGTAAGTCATAAACTTCTTCAAAATTTTCTTCAAAATATTCTTGTGCTTCTTTTGTAATAAATTGTTCATCATTATCAGAAAACACAACCCAACCTGTTGGATTTTGAGATATTATATTTTGAACTTGGTCAACTGTTATCTTTTTTACTTTTCCTTCTGCTGCAATCTGTTGCTCTGAACGCTCTGAGCCAAAATCAAAAACTTTTAGTTCTAATCCACTCCAATAATAATTTCTGAAATTACGTGTAATAAGAGCATCTCCATCAGAAGTATTTTTCTTCACATATACAAACACATTTCTATAGTTAGCTGTATCTGCTGAAGATGTTATTTTATACGTATTATTTTCTAATGCAAAGTATCCATAAAATGGCAACATCACCAGACTCAATATCACAATGCTAACAAAAATATTTTTTATCTTTAATTTGCCATTCAATGAACTTGCAACAAAATAAACACCTGCTGCTGCTAAAATAAATCCAAATGATTGTACAAAAAATATATATTGCGGACCAACATTTCTATCCCATATAAATATTGCTGCTAGTACTGTTGTAAAAAATGTACTTGCAATCCATACACCTGGTCGCTCATCATCTTGTTTAGATATCAAATAATATGTTCCAAATAGGATAAATAATCCACCCAGTAACGGATGCCAATAATTTCTCATTATATGACCAACATAACTCCAATGATCATCAAAAAAGATTAATGAACTAGTAAATTCACTCCATAATTGTGGCAAAAATATACTCACAACAAATCCTCCAATTAGTATGAGTATTATATAAGCACCATATCTACGAGCAACAATTTCTTTTCTTTTAATTAGAAACATCACTACAAAATAAGCCAATAGCACTATAATAATATTTCCTGTAAGTGGATGCAGATGATATGAGATTGCACCAAATATAACTGTTGGTATCAAGTAAATCCAGTTAACTCTAAATATTCCTTTCCAAATCATTCCTATAGGACAAGTACCACCTGTACAACCACATCTCACCTTTGAATCTATAAATTTAAATAGGCTCCATGAGAAAAGTAAAAACATTGGAGCAAACATACTATACATCCTGATTTTCCTATTTATTTCAATAGCAGGCACACTTACAGCCCAGAGAAATGCAGCTATTAGAGCTATCCAACGATTTTTAGTAAGGCTAAATGTTACAAAATATAAAATAATGGTTGTAAGAATTCCCCAAAGAGCACTCACTAAACGAAAATTAAATTCTATTGGTTCTAAATAATCTAGCACCTTTGCAATCTGTAAGCGGTACAACCATGCCCGCTCATCACTAGCATCATTATCACGCACGCTCACGTCACCATGATTAAAATCCCAAGCTTGCCACTGCCCAGTATTATGAAATCCATAAGTAGCATTCACATCTAAAAATTCATCTGCCACAAACGGCGTCTCGCCCAAATGCCACAGTCTTAAAATTGCTGACAATAAAATCACCCCACAAAGTGCAATATATATCCACTTGTATTTTTTCACTTCTGTTACTATTTTTTTCATAATAAAAAATATTAATTTGTCATTCCTGCGAAGGTAGGAATGACACCTTTTAACTACAGTCCAATTATACATTATCACCACCCTCTCCGTAAACTTGACAATACACTCAAAAAATGCTATTATGCTATATCAACTATTTTTTTAGTAGGTAACCCTATTATGGGTGAGGGTTCATTAAAAATTCACTCTAGGTCGCTGGGACTGCCCGGGACCGACAATTCGCGGTCATTATGGACCGGAAAAATTAAGCACCGGAGGTGCTATTATGTTATGGAATTATTATATTAGTGTAACACCATCAAAGAATGATATGCTAATCGAGGCAAAAGGTCATTCTGACGTTCAATGTATTGGATCGAGTTGTCAAATAATTGGTGGTCACTCCGATTCAAATTCCTTCTTAACTATCCTGACTAAGGATATAAATGAGGTAATAGTAGTTACTGTGACTGCAAGAAATTCGAATGGTAATTATACTGGTGTTAGAAAAACTTTTCTTATTGGTATTGAATGGAAAGATAACATCCCATTTATTGATAATAGCCGTAACTTCGTATCATTTGCCACTGATCGTCACATTGCAATTTCTGGGGATGACTTAGATGCTCTCATCGACGGGAAAATTTATACATCCCGCACAGATAACCAAGGTGACTATGTCATAGACGCTGATACTCTATGCAAATATGCTGCTCTCAAAATTGATGCTGATAAAGTAAAATTAGTGGCAAAAGAGATTGCAGAAGAACAATCTCTTGTTGACAAACTCAAGCAGGAGCTGACAGATCAAACTACTGCAGCAAAAGGCAGAGCTTCCGTGGCACAAAATCTTGTTGATAGACTTCAACGAGAAATTCACGCACGTGAGATTGAAGTGGATGAAGTAAATCTCAGTCTTACCACTACCGCTCATGAAATAGATGACTTACAAAATGATCTCAATAATAGCTTATCTAAAAGAGATACTTGGAGAACAGCTGCTCAAAAGTTGTTAGTAGTTTGCACAGATAATTGGAAAGTTTTCCCCATTCCAAATAAAATTGCTATTGAAATGAAAAACATTAACGATCTAAGCAACGACTTGCCTAAATAATTTAGGATGAACCACTACTCAATGACTCCAGAAGGAATTTATATTCCCTCTGGAGTTTTTTTATTTATTTTGTATATCACTTTTGTTTCTGTAGTGGTAGAACACTGTTCTACCACTACTTGACTAATGAACATTTACCTCACAAAACAACCATTTGGAATTTGTATATCCATGTTATTTATCTTTTTTGGACTCATTCTATACAACATCAATGTTCCAAAATTCTTTTTATCAACAACATTATGAATTTCCAACATTTCATCAGCAATATGCACCTTTGATTTTGTTCGCACTAGTACGTAATATCCTTTTCCATCAACTTGCTCCGTTTCAAAACTACTTCTTTTTATATAACATTGTGCATTATCAATTCCATTTTCAATATTTGTCAAAAAATATAATGTACGTGCATAACGGTTATCACCAACAATTAGAAATTTAGACTCATTCTGCTCTTCACTAATATACCGAGATACTTCACGCAATTGTCCAAGTGTAATATAATCTGCACGTTTCATTATTAAATCACGCCATTGTAGAGACGCGATTAATCGCGTCTCTACGTTATTTAAAATTGTAAAATATTGCCATGAACTCACGAGGTTGAAAATAAGCAAACAACTTACAATGACAATGCTTACGCCAATCCCAACTCTACCAAATTTCTTTTGTAATACTTGTAATACTGTTCCAAACATAATTAAAAATACCGGAACAATCAAAAGATAAAATCGTGGAGAAATTTGATATGCCATCAATACCAAAAATATATTTACAATACCAAGCCAGAGTACGATAAGTAACTGCCTTTGATACAAATTAAGTTCAATCTGACTCTCTTTCCGTTTTTTATAACTCACAATAAATGGATATAAGAATACAATACTAATAAGTATTAAGCTACTCATTGCAACTACATGTACTGGCAATCGTTCCTTACAATCCTTATCACACAAGAAATATCCTGTTGTCGTTTTTTTTGTGCGAATATTATCTCCACCAGACTGATTTCCGGTTAATACTACAAAATTATATGTACTTGTTTCTTGTGCACTTCTAAATATTTTTTCAGCAATGTTATGTTTATCGTCTTTGTTGCCTTTTTCAAAGATGACATTTACCAATGACTTTGCATTTGCACCACTAGTTTGTATTTCACTAAATATCACAGGAGCATATAACAAGCAAAAAAGTCCTACTGACATAAGCATAACTCTCCAGTCTACTTTCATCTTTGTAAATAGGATGTAAGAAATTACTATCAATGGCAGTGTCAAAAATGCTATAAAATGCAATTGCATCGCTACTGCACTAGCTCCCACCATCACTAAGAACCAACTTTTTGAAAAAACCTTATTATCCCATGCTCGTAAAAGTCCGTACATCGACAAAGTCATCCAAAAAGGTAACGCATTAGGATTCCAAGCAAAACGACCGTATGTAATCAAAAAAAGCGATGTCGCAGCCACAGCAACTAACATTACACTTATTGAACGAGAAAAATACAATCGAGCAAATAAATAAAATAACGGTAAAAATAAAATAGAAAATAATAAATCTGGCAATGCAACAATGCTCGGACCGACTCCAAAAAAGATAGCTGGAATTGCTTGAAAATAATAAAAAATTGGACCTAAATATAATTCACTTCCCCGTGCATATGGACCAAGTAATGGAATACTACCCCCATTCAACATATCATATACAACAAATACATCTCTAGCCTGATCTAACTCAAAGTGTAATAAATCTGCATAGTTATAAACACGCAAAAAAATACCCAGTAGAATAAAAATACCAAGCAAAATATATATCACTTTATTAGATTTGATTTCTGCTAATAAGTCTTTTATTTTCAACATTTTTTCGCTATACTCTATTTATATAGTAATTATAGTTTTTTTTATCATTTATGCAAAGATTCACATTAAAAGAATATATTTCTTCTCTCATAATTTTTCTTAGCACTTGTGGAATTATTATATATAAAGTGCATTTCTTCACATCATTGCGCATTGGCACATCTCCACGCATATTATATGCGTTTTTTATAATTGCTCTTATATCTCTAATATTTTTTCTATACAAAAACAAGAACTCAGAATTTATCAAAAATTTCCTGATACTCACACTACCCACTGAATTAATTCTCTTGTTAGTAAATAATTTAACTCATAAACTTCACTGGACGTTTGATGTTCTTAGTGGCCTATGGCTATTGCTTCTTGGTTTTTTCATCATTCAAAAATATACAAAAAATCACAAGAGCACAGAAAACACTGAGACTACTGCAAAACTATATACACCTGTTATCATTACGATGCTTTTAATCATATCTGTTATTCATATTTTTTTTGGTGCTTATAATTTGGGTAAAGCAGCTTATATTGACGAACGCCTCTGGACTTATAGCAATGAAAAGCGTATCGAAAAATACTGGAATAATATTTTAGAACATGATTGGAGAAATACACGTCCTAGCGATAAACCTGGTGTCACTCTAGCAATACTTTCTGGTCCATCACTCTTATCAGTAACACCTTCTGACTTCAAAGATGACATCAACGATAAAAATGCTTTTGCTCACATGCTTTTTACAATGCGTTTGCCTATAATTATCTTTAGCACATTGGCTCTATTCTTTTTTTATCATGTACTTGGAAAACTTTTTAACCCCACAATAGGAATGCTCTCTACTGCGTTCATTGGACTCTCCCCAATACTGCTTGGCGTTAGTCGCATCATTAATCCAGATGCTTTGACATGGATTTTTATACCCTTAACACTATATGCCTATTTCACATATCAAAAAACACAAAATATTAATTGGATTTATACAACCGGTATTTTACTAGGACTTGGATTGCTTACAAAATACATTGCAAATCTTATATTTCCATTCTTTTTCATTTTACTTTTCACACATACGCTATTTGGTAAATATACAAAAGATCAACTACGCACCCATCTGCGCAATACACTGTCAGGAATTGGAATAATTACACTTATTGCAATAATGACATTCTATATACTTTATCCTGGAACTTGGGTGAAACTTGATCGCATATTTATCGGTACACTTTGGAGTCAACCATTTGAACCAATTTGGCAATATTTTGTTATTTTTGTCGCACTTATTGTTATCGACTTTTTCTTTAACAACTCAACAGTAATCCTATGGATATCACTGCAACTACGCAAATTCAAATCTATTATTATTGCAATAATTCCAATTATTTTTTTGATTGTGATTTCATTTACTCTATATCATACATATCTTGCCCCACAACCAATCAACTTTGAACAAATTTTAACATCACCAAAAATAACAGCTAATGAGACTGATAGCGCTACAACATTAGAGGCCTTTGCTACAAGTTTTTATGCTCTTATATTTGGCATATCTCCAATAGCACTACTAGGTATATTATTTACATTAATTTTTATTACTTTAAATAAATGGTCTATACCGAACATTCAACGTTCTACAATATGGAATATTTTATTATTTATTCTTATCTTTTATTTTGGATCTATATTTAGTTCTACAATACCCACTGTACGTTATCAAATAATTTTATATCCACTGATACTTACTGTATCTGCATTTGGTTGGTACTATTTATCTAAAATACTATTTCCACGTAATAAAACCATCTTCTTTTATGTACTTTTTGCTATTATCATTGCCACCTCCACCTATACATTTCTCACATTCAAACCTTTTTACTTTAGCTATAACAGTCCCATCCTACCCAATGGACAACTTATAAATCCTAAAGACATGGGTGATGGTAATTATGAAGCAGCACAATTTCTCAATTCACTTCCAAATGCAAAAAATCTAAATGTTTGGTCTGACAAGAGAGGTGTTTGTACATTTTTCATTGGAGATTGTGTTAGTGTCATCCGTAAATCAGATTTTATAAAGAATGGACCACATTATGATTATTTTGTAATATCTAAAGGCCGTGAAACTCGCACAGTCAATATGTCTCGTGGTTATTCACAAGGACGAATTGATTATCCTGTACGTCTAGATTTACTATATACTGAAAATCCTGAATCTATCTTTGAATTAAATCCTGGAAATATAAGTGCAAATTACATAAAGGTAATACCAAAAGAAAATGTAAATGTCTGGCGCGGTAATTAATATTAATTGTAGAGACGCGATTAATCGCGTCTCTACGTAACCATACTATTAAAATGTCACTAATAAAAAATAATCTAAAATCAATAGTCTTAATTATCGCTGTTGTTTTTGTATTTGTTGGAAGTGGCTTGTATCATCTAAATCAATTTGAAACAAGTGATGAACACTTTTGGAGACTAGAACGCATCCCACAATACTGGACTGCTATAACAACACTTGACCCAGCACAAACATATATAAATGATAAACCTGGAGTCAGCGTAGCACTTGTATCTGGGATGAGTCTACCATTTACATCATTAGAACGATCATCCTATCCAGATGTACAAGAATATACAATGACACTAAATTATGCTCTCCGCCTCCCTATCCTTTTATTCAATGGACTTGTAATGTTGCCTTTGCTCTTTTGGTTAATGACACGAGCGTTTGATAGACGTGTTGCATCTATTGGTATTATCTTAATTGGAGTAAATCCAATTCTTATTGGAATATCTCAAATTATAAATCCTGATGCTCTCCTGTGGAGTTTTAGTGCTAGTGCACTTTTTAGTTTCTTTGCACTACTGAAAACTAATGAAAAGAAGTTTATTATACTAACTGGAGTCCTTACTGGATTCGCATTACTTTCTAAATATACCGCAAACCTTTTATTTGTTTTTTATATTATGATTGCTGGACTATGGATTATTTACACAGACATCTCTAATATAAAAAAATGGCTACGCACATTTCTTTTAAATTATTTGTTTATCTTTCTGATTTCTGTTAGCATTTTTGCACTATTTTTACCTGCTACAATTTTAGATTTATCACTGTTTTTATATGGCACAATCCTATCTCCACCCATTAAACCAATTATCATTCCATTATTTATAAGTATTATATTACTTACTATTGATGCGTATTTTATCAAAGCTCAAGTCACTGCATCTATTACAAATCTACTCAAAAAAATAAAACTTCCAATTTTATATATTTCTGTACTACCATTATTACTTATAATTTTATTTTCACTATTAAATGCTTGGACAGACACACAATTTATTACATTGGATAATTTAAAAGAAGTAGTTGCAGACAAACAAGAATTGAGGTTTCCTATGCTCGAGGGACTTCCTGCACCTATTTATTTTGCTGGAGAAATAGCTATACAATCTTTTAATATATTATTTTCTCTCACTCCAATCGTTCTTATTTTCACTCTCACAACTTTACTACTTGTTTTTTTCAAAAAAATACCAACTAAATATTATGTGCTACTTATTTTTTGCGCAATTACCCCACTTTTATTTTTTGTAGGCGGTCTTTTATCTGAAACATTTGTCAACATCCGTTACGCTATAATACTGCAACCATTATTTGCACTTATCGCAAGTATTGGATTATCGATCATCATTCCACAAAGAAAATATTTTTTCACATTCTCTTTGATATTTATATTTTTCATTCAAAGTTTGTCAGTGTATTATGCTGCTCCATATTATTTCAATTACCAAAATATCTTTTTACCTCAAAAATTTATACTCACAGATTCCTGGAGTTATGGGATATTTGAAGCTACTCAATACTTAAATTCCCTACCAAATGCCCAAGATCTAACTATCTGGTCAGATCGCAAAGCTGCTTGTTATTATTTTGATGGCAAGTGCATAATGAGACGAAAATTAGATGGCAAAAATCAATTACCTGATTATTTCATAGTTACCAGAAGAGGTGTATTGCGACATCATTTCAAATGGCAAGATGCCGAAATAGCTCCCTTCCCTGTGGAAACTATCTATACTGAATCAGTTCTAAATAATCCTCATTGGCGTTATGATATATTGAATAGACCACAAAATTATATTAAAATAATTAAAACGCAAGACATACTTAATAAATAATCAAAATTATATGAAAAAATTCATGAAAAAATATTTTCCACTATTATTAGCGATGTTAATCTTTGTTGGATTTGGACTTTATCACATCAGCAAATTTGAAACAATTGATGAACACTTTTGGAAATATGATCGCATAGAAAAATATTACAACGGTCTAAGTGAACATAATCTCAAGAAAACACGTATAAATGACAAACCTGGTGTAACAGTTGCTCTACTTACAGGAATTGGTTTACCATTCTCTCCATCATTATCAGAACATCAAATTGTAACACAAAGACAACAATACACCATGACAAAAGATAATGGTAAAGAACGTGTTTTATATAATTTATTCAACACAAATCAAACACAACAGATAAACTACTCTCTCCGACTTCCAATTCTTCTATTCAATGGGCTTGTCATGCTACCTTTACTCTTTTGGTTAATGACACGTGCATTTGATAGACGTGTTGCATCTATTGGTATTATCTTAATTGGAGTTAATCCGATTCTTATTGGAATATCTCAAATTATAAATCCTGATGCTCTTTTATGGAGTTTTAGTGCTGGTGCTCTTTTTAGTTTCTTTGCACTACTCAAAACAAATGAAAAAAAGTTCATTGTTCTGACTGGAGTTCTTACAGGATTTGCACTTTTATCTAAATATACTGCAAACCTTTTATTTGTTTTTTATTTGATTTCTTATATTTTTTATACAGTACTCAACCAAAATAATGCAGAGTCTTTCAAAAATATGCTTTTGTCATTTGCAAAAAAGATGGTCGGTATCTCTATTGTTGCATGGATAACCCTTTCAGTATTCATGCCAGCTGTCATTATAACTCCAAAACATTTTCTTTATGCAACATTATACTCTCCTGTTTTTGAGCCCATAGTAAATATTTTTGCATCATTATTACATATTAAAAATTATATTATCTTTAGCAATGGCACTTATAATACATTGCCATTGGCACTTTTTTCTATGTTAATCTTTGGTTTTTTATTTATAGCGCTTCCACCATTTATTGCATTTTTATTACAAAAAAAACCAATTATAATTCTTATCATTGGTAAAATATTTATTATAATTCTTGTGCTTATTTTCGTTTTATCATTTATCAATGCCTGGTTTAATACGCCTTTCTTCTCACTTGAAAATCTCAAAGAAGTTTCTCGCTCTGAAGGGAGTGTAACATTTCCACAATTAGCTAATGAACCCACCCCACTATTTTGGACTAAGGCATTACTAATACAAGCACAAAATTTTATATTCTCCATCCATTCTATTGTAATATTTTTCATATTCACAGTATTTATATTTACATTTCGCACAAAACAAATTAAATATGAATGGTTTATATACTTTGCAGCATTCATGCCGTTTGTCTTTCTTGGAGGAGCTTTAATGTCCAATGTATTTGTGAATGTCCGATATAGTCTTATGCTATATCCAATGTTCATGGCACTTGGTGCAATTGGGATTATAACTCTTTGCGACGTAATTAATTGGAAATTTAAACGCCCCCTCTTTTTAGGATTATTACTCATCACAAGTATTTATTCGCTATGGATTATCAAGCCTTTCTACTTCAATTATACAAACTTCCTATTACCTCATAAATATGTTGTTACAGATGCTTGGGGATATGGATTTTATGAAACAGCACAATATCTAAATCAACTAGATAATTCTAAAGATATTATCGTTTGGGTTGATCGTGAAGGTCTTTGTCAGTTTTTTGAAGGCAAATGTATCACATCACGTGAAGTATATCTTGATCACACTACAGTAGACTATCTAGTTGTCACGCGACGTGGATCTCTCATACGAGAACCAATCCCCATTACCAAAAATGAAAACTCTATGACTTTCAAAAAATACTATACGCCCCAATATTTCAATAACCCAATTTGGGAATTAAATATTGATAATCGTCCTGGAAACTTCATAAAGATTATAAAAATTGAAAAATAAAAAAGGCACCGCAAACTTCACGGTACCTCTTCAGTAAAAATAAGATTGTATAAGTTTATACAAAATTTTACTGCATCACTCAAATGCTCACTATTACTTATTTTTTTACAAAACTCATTATATTCCTTTTTTGATAAATTTTCCTTCAAAATAAGCATATGTCTTTCCGAAAAAGATGTGACCACAAAATTATCATAAACTAGCTTACTAGCAAAGATTATTTGATCACCAACAAACTTTTGTTTAATGCCTTCCCTCCGCAACGATTGAACTTCCGCAGCTGTAAAAATTTGACTTGCTTTGAAAGTATGTTTTTTGTGAATACCTTCATAAATCTTTTGCGCTAACTTTTCATAATCCATAATGACCTCCCAGTCTCAGACTTCAATATATAAAGAACTTGTTTTTGACTAAATATATTATCATAAATTACATCATTCGTCAACTTAAAATATTGTAAGCTCTCACACATCTAAACAAAATACACAACCAGTCTTTGCGAACAGAAGTGATGCTTACTGTGTTATGTGAAGCAATCTCAAAAGTTTATAAATAATCTAACCGAGATTGCTTCGTCGTACCTCCTCCACCCAGGTGGTCCATCTACTACGCTTTAAATTCAGAATAGTCGCTATACAGCTCCTTTCTTCATTTATCTTGAACAGAGTTCAATTTATTATGCCCTTGTGGTACACCTTGACGCAATGACGCACTTTTTTGAGGCTTGTTTGAGAGTGTTAGGGATTACAAAATATTTAAATTCTATCATTTTCGTAAAACAAACTTTTTGGTAGGGACAGTGCCTTGTGCCTGTCCATTCAAATTTTAGAAATCCTTTATCCGGAATCTAAACTTTAATATTATAGTATAGATTCCGGACAGATTTATTTGTATTCTGATATCTCGGACAGGCACAAGGCACTGTCCCTACCAAATAATATCTTCCGGAATGGCACAGGCCTATGTTTATTTGTTAATTGAGATTGGGTGTAGTATGTAAAATTCTTGAATTCTAACCAATTTAAAAAGACATGACTAACATCATGTCTTTTTATTAAAATTTCATTTTTGAAATTTATTCTTTTTCTTCCAGCTCATCTTCATCATTATCCACATCATCACTTTCGTCAGCGTCAGATTTATCACCTTCTAGAGCAAGCTCACCTCCGAAAGCTTCAATTAATTCTGCACGTGCAGCATCAACTGTTACTTTAAATGCACTAATAGCATCTTTTACAGCTGCTTTCCGTACAGCAACTAATTCTTGTACTTCTGGACCAACTTGTTTCATTTCTTGTACTTCTTTACGAAATGTTGTAGCGATACCTTTTAATTCAGCATTAAGATCTTTTGCAATATTTTTCAAATCATCTGCTGTTGCATCTTCACTACACGCGCCTTCTGATGCAGCGATTGCTGTATTATACGATGCTTGATATTCACTATATGATGCTGTTACTGTAGCTTTTTTTTCTTCAACTAATGCATCTACAGCTTCTTGTAATGCCAATGTTGCAGCGTCAATTGCTTCACGACGAACTATTACAGCCTCCTCAACAGTTGCTTTAAATGTTGATACAGCAGCTATTTGCTCATCTGTTTGTGCCTTTTCTTCTAAATTATTGTAGGATGTCTCACGCTGCCCATCTCGCTTCTGTCGTTGTTCTTGCAATTCTTTATTTTGCATAACTCGCTTGTCCTGTACCTGTACCAATCTATCTTCAAGTTTAGATGAATTTATTTCTTCACGCTTCGCAGACCGGTCTTTAAGTCGCAAAATTGTTTTGTCAACACGTTCACATATTCTTTCAACTTTTTTTGCATCAAGTTCTTCTTTTTTATCTGCAATTGCAGCTTCACGTTCCACCTTTTTATCTTCAATTATAGTCTCACGTTCTGCTTTTTTTGCATCACGTTCTGCTATCATAGCATCTCTATCTGCTGGTGCTGCAAAAACAACACTACTAGACATTACCGTTACAATTGCTAGACCTCCAATAATTTGATATTTTTTCATATTCTTATGCATATTTTTTATATAAATTTAAAATACTATAATTTCTTCATCTACAAAACCATTGACATCGTCAAAATCACTCATATCAATAACTTCTACAAAATCAAGCTCATCCATCTCAAAATCCTCATCTGTGAGAATATTAATTTCTTTTTTTAGAATGACTGCATCTTCATCCTTTGTAATTGTTGTCTTTTTTACAACTGTTTTTTCACTAGGAACTGCATCGTAAACAGTACTAGAATTATATAGTAAAGCTCCTCCTACGACCACAAACACAACAACTAAAATTGCAATGTAATATCCACTTTTCATATTTATTTTGATTTAATTATTATAACAATTTTATTATATCACAGATTTACCTTTCTATCACCTAAATTTATCTTTATTTTGCAAATAAAATGGAATTGCTATTAAGCTAACTAGCATCTGTAAGACTCTCGATAAAATAACAACTGTCACTGCAGCACTAGCACTCACTCCAAATATTCCAAACAAAAATACATAAGCCCATTCTTTCACACCAATATTACCCATACTTATAGGAACAGCAGCAATTATACTTGATAAAAATATAACACTCATAAAATCTTCCACAGATAAACAAATCCCTATCGACTTAAATAGTAAATAATTTGCGATGGCAACTCCTACAAAAGCAAATACAAAAGCATACAATAAAGACTTAGTCATTATTTCAATATTTCTAAATTTAGCAAGTTGCTTTATATATACTTGTATAAAATTTGGTAATAAATTTATAAAATACCTTATGAACCTACTGTTAAAAAATATTATAACAATAACGAATGTAGTAATTGTAATGATCAGTCCATATACTATCCAGACTATTATTTCATGATCTATCAAAACTTTAAAATTATAAAATGCAAAAATGATTGATAAAATCATAATACCAATAAGCCCACTAATCCTATCAACAACAATTGTTGTTGAGCTCTCACTCACTCTACCAACAGGCTTCCCTAGTGAATACGCTCTATACGTATCCCCACCAATAAAAGAAGGGAGAAAATTGTTCAAAAAAGTTCCAAGTAAATATGACTTGATGTAGAAAATAAATTTATTAGTAAATTTTTTAAATCTAGCTATAATTTGCCATTTACGAGCACTTATCACAATTCCCAAAATATAAAAAATCACAAATGCAATAATATAATAAATATTTGCACCTACTATATATCCCCACACCTCCGTCCAATCAACATTGATTATCAATAAAAATACCAAAAAAGAAGATATGGCTATCTTCAAAAAAGTTTTACATTTACTATTATTTTTACAAATCATTTTTTATTATTATGTCAGTTGTTTTACATGAGATTGCTTCGTCGTACCTCCTCGCAAAGACGATATCTAGTCATTGCGAACAGAACCAAAATCATCTGTGACCTGTGAAGCAATCTCGATCATTTTATCCATTTTCTATCATTTTACCATATAAATCAACCCACTCAATATTACTATTTTCAATCAATGCAATTTTATTTTTACGCGAACCACTTTTTATTTGTTTTTCTCTAGAAATTGCAGACTCAATTGATGGACATACTTCATAATGTACTAACTTATGCAAATTATATCTTTGAGTAAATCCCCTTACAATATTATTTTTGTGTTCCCAAATTCGTTTTTGCAAATTAGTAGTAACTCCAACGTACAAAGTACCATCTTTTTTATTCGTTAAAATATACACGCACGAAATTTTTTCATTCATAATTTTGTCATATAATAAATCTCATGTCTTCATCTCGTCTTTGCGAGCAACTGTGACTTTTATTATGTCTAGCGAAGCAATCTCCACCAGGTTTATTAATATACTCACTAAGATTGCTTCGTCGTACCTCCTCGCAATGACACATTATTATATAGCTCAACATACTCATTTGCCACATTTTCCCAGTTCATTGTCTCCGCTATCAATCTACTTGCATGTCCCATACCATCACATATTTCTGGATTTTCTATTAATATTTTTAATTTTTCTACGATTGACTGTACATCATTCATTTTTATGAGATAACCATTTTCTCCATTTCTCACAAGCTCCTCCGCTCCACCTGTTGGTGTCATGAGCACTGGAAGACCTGATGCCAATGCTTCTAATAAATTATTACTCATTCCTTCATTTAACGATGGCATCACAAATACATCCGCACTATTATAGATACCTGCAGATTCTTCCTTTGTATACAATCCACTAAATGTTACTCGTCCATCTAATCTATATTTTTTCACCTGAGCTTTTAACTCTTCCATTGCATTTCCCTCTCCCCCAGCTATTTGCATTTTGATATGAGGATACATATCAAATAATTCCACAAAAGCATCTATCGCATAATTAAATCCCTTTCGCCTTGATATTCTAGAAGCTAACAAAATTTTAAATTCTTTTTTTCTATCTTCAACTGTCCTGCTGCTACTACTATAAAAATCTGTATCCACTCCATTAAATATTTGTACAAATTCTTGTTCTGGCATAGTACTACTAGCAAGCTCTGTAAGACCTTTACTATTTGTTACAACATAATGTGCATCTTTCCATACTTTGTGAATTGTTGGTGTAATGATTTTATATAATTTTTTAAATCTTTCACTGTAACCTGGCACATCAGCACCTCGCAGAGATACAATATATGGAATACCATATTTCTTTTTTAATCTTCTTGATATCACACCACTAGGCACAGCAAAAAAACTATGCGTCAAATCATAATCATTTCTAGCAATTAATTTTTTGGCAAATTGATATGCCCTAAACGTGTACTTCAATAATTCTCCTTTTGTTTGATAATTTAAATTATTTGCACTTTTGCCTATTGGAAGTCTATGTATTATTATATTTTCCCCAACTCTCTCTTGCACGTATTCATCTATAATTGAAGATGTAACAAGATCAACAAAAACATCATCTCGACGAGAATACTCATCCAAGATGTATTTTGTAGCATTTGCAGCACCACCTCCAAGTGGAGGATATTCATAATTAAAAAATAATACTCTTTTCATACATACAATTATACAACAAAAGAAAAAATACTGGAAACATTTGTGTTTCCAGTATTTTATTTTATTCTAAAGTTGACCGTGGCCAACATATTTAAATCCTGCCTCCTCCATCTTTTTTGTCCTATACACATTTCTAAAATCAACAAATGCTGGATCTTCATTCATAAGATCTTTCAATCTATTTAAATCCAATGCACGAAATTGATTCCATTCAGTCATTAGAACAATACAATCAGCTCCATCGGCCGCATTATACGCATCTGTCGCATAATAAGTTTCCTCTGGCAATGAGCTGCGAGCTTCATTCATACCTTTTGGATCATAGACTCTAACTATCGCACCTTTCTCAGCAAGTGTATTAACAATCAACACTGCTGCAGAGGCCCGAGTATCATCTGTTTCTGGCTTAAATGTTAAACCTAAAACAGTGATTGTTTTTCCTGCTACATCACCGTCAACAATACTTTTGATTTTTTTGATCATTGATGCTTTTTGAGCACTATTTGCCTCAACAGTTGCACTAACAATACGCAAATTACTACCATATTCCTGAGCAATTCGCAAAAGCGCTAACGTATCTTTGGGAAAGCAAGAGCCGCCATAGCCTGGACCAGGATGTAAAAATTTATCACCAATTCTCCCATCCATGCCCATACCTTTGGCAAGTTTTAGCACATCAGCACCAACACATTCACAAAGATTAGCCATCTCATTAATAAAGCTAATTTTCATTGCTAAAAAAGCGTTTGATGCATACTTGATTAGCTCTGCCGTCTCCAAAGTAGTTTCTAAAATTGGTGCCTCTCTGATATACAACGGCTCATAAACATCACACATAATATCAAATGCTTCTTTAGTTTCAGCACCAATAACAATCCTGTCTGGCCTCATGAAATCATCAATAGCCGCACCCTCTCGCAAAAATTCTGGATTAGATACCATGTCAAAGTTTGCATTTGGATTTGTGCTACTGATTATTCGCTTAACCTGCATTGCCGTCCCTGCTGGAACTGTACTTTTGTTAACTATGACAGTGTAATCCCTGAGATGCGGTGCTATATTCTTAGCTGCCGCATGTACATAAGACAAATCAGCATATCCATCTCCACGACGACTTGTGGGAGTGCCTACTGCTATAAATATAACATCAGCACCCAGAACTGCCTCTTCTAATTCAGTCGTGAAAATCAAGCTTTTACCTGCAGAAACTTTGGAAATCAAGACTTCTAACCCTGGCTCATAAATCGGAACTCCTCCACCCTTGAGAAGTGCCACCCTGTCTTCATCAATATCCACACATGTAACATAATGACCAAGATCAGCAAAACATGCCCCAGTAACAAGTCCAACATAACCAGCGCCTATCATTGTAATATTCATTTTCTACTTTCTCCTTTTTTAAATTGAATAGTTACACTTTTAATAAATGCTAACTGTATAATTAAAGAACACATCTCAAAATAAAGATGTGTCAAAAGTATAACAAAATAGGGAAACTCGTCAATGAAAAATAATCATATATAACTCCGTTCCTTTCTGTGTTTATGTCATTGCGAACAGAGCCCACATCATTTGTAACATGTGAAGCAATCTCATTACAATATCTATGTCTTTGCGAACAGAGCCCATGTTCATTATGACATGTGAAGCAATCTCATTGGGTTTATTAGTTCACTTACTGAGATTGCTTCGTCGTACCTCCTCGCAAAGACGATAGCCTGTGGATAAACTTGAACAGTTATAGAATTATATCCAACCAAAACCACCCCTCAGTCCCCTCCTTAAAAAGGAGGGGAGGTAAAAACTAAACTAAACTAAACTAAACTAAACTAAACTAAACAGAATAAAACAGAACTAAGCTAAACATACATCATACGCTCCTACAGACTTGTCATTCCAGAAAATATTATTTGTATCCTGTAGGGACAGTGCCTTGTGCCTGTCCGAGATATTACTTTACAAATAAATTCATCAGGAATTTACACTATACGATTATTTCAAATCTTTAGTAACATTCAAGCCTCTCCCCTTTTTTAAAGGGGGAGATGTCCTAAGGACAGAGGGGGTTCCACGCCAACAACTAATAATAAAAAAAGCTACTGTACCTTTTAAAGATACAGTAACTTCAACAAATACAATAACTGATTATTCTATAGTTCTACAACATTCTTAACAGTATAATTCATTCTTTTCTGACCTTTATAATAATTTTTCATTACAATATCTGCAAGAAGTCCAAACACAAAGAACTGTACTCCCAACATTATGAAAAATGTACCCATAAGTGGCCAGATTCGCTCTGACAATGCAGCGTCAAAAAATACTTTCTCAACACTCATCCATGCAAGAATTGTCATGCCAAAAAATATAAACACCATGCCTCCTCCGCCAAAGAAATGTAATGGTCTTGAAGCATACTTACGCCAAAACCAGATTGATATCATATCAACAAACCCCTTCACTGAACGTTTCCAATTATATTTAGTAACACCCGCAACTCTAGCGTGATGAGAAACCTTCACCTCTCCCACTGTATATCCATCTAATTCTAAAATAGCCGGTATAAAACGATGCATTTCTCCAAACAAATCAATTCCTCGAAGTGCATCACCATCATACACCTTTAAACTACAACCAGAATCATGTATAGAATCTTTCAATAATAATTTTCGAAGCTTGTCAGCTGTTCTAGAAAAGAATTTTTTTGAAAAAGAATCTTTTCTATCAAATCTCCAGCCTGATACAATATCATACCCTTCAGCCTTTTTTTCTAGTAACTTTCCTATGTCAGCAGGATCATTTTGCAAATCACCATCCATCGTAACAATTACATCACCTACAGATGCCTTGAAGCCAGCATCAAACGCAGCTGTCTGACCAAAGTTCTTACGCAATTCAATCAATGTTAAATTAGATAAAGACTTACAAATTTCAACAGTCTTATCACAAGAACCATCATCCACAAAAATAACCTCGTATGATTTATTCAATCCATCACATGCTTCAACAATTTTCCTGTGTAATTCTGCAACATTTCCTTCCTCATTATAAACAGGAACTACAACTGATAACTGTACCTTTTTTTCTGAATTTTCCATTCTAGCTTTTTTAATTTCTTAAATTCTTAACTAAATACTAACATACCAAATACACAGATTCAACTCTAAGTTGTATAAGTGCTCCCAAATTTCAGTCTTTGCGAGCAACTGTGCCATTTCATACGTCCTGCGAAGCAATCTCGTCAAAATATTTATGTCATTGCGAACAGAAACCACATCATTTGTAACATGTGAAGCAATCTCCGTAGGTTTATTAATGCACCCACTAAGATTGCTTCGTCGTACCTCCTCGCAAAAACAAAATACTTTATTGCCTCTCCTTGTAAAGACGTTGTTTTTTAAATGTTTTTATTTGTTATCTTCCTTGCTCTTCTTTCCAAAAATATGCTTTGCTGCAAAATATAGAAACCATGCGCCAACTGCAAATATAATTATAAATGGAAGTGATGTTATCGTAAATCTTATAACAATATTTAGTAGGTTAGTTGCTTTTTTGATAAGTGTATTAAACGAATCTGTCACAACTTGCATTGGTCGCCAAGAATCAGAAACTACAATACTTGAATCTTCTCTCAAAGATACATTAATTGTTGAATATTGTGTTTGATCTTTTAAATATTTCAACTGTCCTTCCATACTCTCAACTTCTGTACGCACCCGAGCAAGTTCACGCTCAACCTGTATTAGCTCATCTACATCATCAGCTTTTTTGAAAAAACTTCTCAATCTTTCTTCATGTTCTTTTTTGTTTTTTATACGAGATTCCAAATCTATAAATCGAGCTGTTACATCTTGTGATTGTGATGATTCATCAATTACAAGCGGAGCAATTCTTTTAATAGCTGCAAAAGTTTCTGCATATTGATTTACTGGCACCTTCACTACTATAAAACCATTTTTATAAGTATCACTTTTTGATATATCAGACGACACCTCATCTCCACCATGTGCGTTTGTAATCCATCTAATTTCATCCATGGAATCCTCAACTGAATTAACTCTCATATCTATTGAACCTGTTTTGATAACTTTTTTGTCGACTGCAACTTCGCCACCAACATTGTCAGCCGTCACTACCGTTGTTGTTTGACTATTTCTTGCTTTAACTTCTGGCGCCACAGGACTTTCCATCATTGGCTCCATCATGTCCACCGGCATAACATCCCCCATAGGCATTCCAACAACACTTTCCATACCACCACCATAGCCCACATCAGACATTGTTTTATTTGAAGTTCTATTTGACAAAAACACTATCAAAAGTGCAAATGCAACAAAAATTATAATATAAATTACAATTCTTTTTTTACCAGGTTTTTCCGACATAATATTATTATTACTTTTTACTATATTTAATATTATAGCATAAATTATATTTTACTACTTATATTTTTATCTACATTAGTTTGATGTGAAATATTTGATTGGTCTTATGCGTAATATTTGATATACTGTTTATATATTCACATTGAAATAAATACTAAAATGTTACATAAAAAAAATATTACAATTGCAAATTCAACAATATTCTTAACTATCCTGTGCTTATTATTTTTTGGCATGACTAAATTTTCTTTTGCTGCTGAGTGGCGCTATGAGGGGGTTGCCTATTATGTACCAACCTCATCAAGTAATAACCTTCCTATATATCGATTTTATTCTCCGAAAAATAAATCTCATTTCTTTACAAAGTCAAAATCAGAAAAAGATGCTATTATCAAAAAATATCCTACAACAGAGTGGAGATATGAAGGAGTTGCCTATTATGTGCCAAAGTCCTCAACAGGAAACCAGGCTGTTTATCGATTTTATTCTCCTAGCAAAAAAACACATTTCTTTACAAAATCAAAATCAGAAAAAGATGCTATTATCAAAAAATATCCCACAACAGAGTGGCGATATGAAGGAGTCGCATATTATGTGCCAATAACTTCTACTAACAATAAACCTGTATATCGATTTTACAATACTATAAACAAGGCACATTTTTTTACAGCCTCAGAAAGTGAAAAGATTAGGTTAACTGCTAGTATTTATGGACCGTATATTTCTATTGGACTTCATGAATATTCACGTAGCACACTAAAAGACTCTGCATTCAAAATTGACTCAAAAAAAGATTATCTCATCAAAGACAAAAATGGTACAACAATTGCAAAAATTAAGGCTGGTGTACAAACAAAAGTTAAATATGATTCTGATGGAAATTTAAAAATATATAATTCCATATCAGAAAAAAAAGTTAATAAAGAGGTTAGATTTGAAGCAGCTGATGGAAACAATAGTGGTATGATATTTGATATACACAAACCAGAATCTGATTTTGATGAATACCGTGGCAAAACAAAACTACGTTATAGTGATACAAGCAAAAATATTTGGGTTATCAATGAATTACCATTGGAATATTATATTTGGGGTATGGGTGAAATCACTGGAACAGGTCCAATGGAATATAATAAAATGATGACCACAGCATATCGTACATATGGTTATTGGAAAATCCTCTATTCCACCAAGTATGCTACTGAAGGATTTAAAGTAAATGCAACGCCTGGTAATCAAATTTATTATGGTTATGAATGGGAAAAAAGGTATCCTCGTATTAGAGAAGGAGCTGAATCAACACGTGGGAAAATTGCAAAACATGGTGATGATGTGGCATTAACTCCTTACTCAAGCTGGACTGATGGCAAGACACGTAGTTTTGAAGAACATTGGGGATCAACACTATATCCATGGTGTCAGTCTGTATCAGACCCTTATGGTGATTATAATGGTGACTATTGGGACAATTCATATAAAAGTACATCCGACCTTGTAGCAAGTGGCAATCATATGGTAGGTATCAGTGCACATGGAGCACTAACACTAGCAAATGATAAAAATTGGAATTGGGACAGAATTATGAAATACTATTTAGATGGAATTAATATTGTTTCAATTTATTAATAACCACCACTCAATCACCTCCTTTAAAAGGAGGTGAGATAAAAACTAAACTAAACAGAATTAAAGTTAAGTTAAATTAATCATACTATCCTCTCCCCTTTTTAAGGGGGAGATGTCCGAAGGACAGAGGGGGTTTTGCAACAATTTTCTAGACATTTTCAAATCTATTTAATAACAATAATATGAAAAAAATATTGATAATAATTTATATACTAATATTTATTGCTCTTGCCTATTATGTTGTAACCATGTTTATACGTAGAGACCATACTAAAGTGGATACAAAACAGGAAATTAAAATAGAGTCCTCTATAGAGTACTCCACAAAAGACTCTACAGAGAATTCTGCAGAAAATGATTCAGCTGATAATGAAATAACTAATACTATTGAAACTACTCCAGAAAATACTGCCTATGATATAACAACTGAAGATTGTACTACTGAATGTATTAATATCGAAATTGATTCTAAAAAAGACTACTGTCTACAAGTTTGTGGCCTTATGGGCACCTCAAATGGCGAATCATGCAATGATTTAACTAAAATTGAAAGGGACTACTGTTTAAGAAACGCTGCAATATCAGAAAAAAATATAGAAAAATGTAATGACATAAATGATGGTGGCATAAAGAAACAATGTGAAAATAGATTAAAAGAAGATCTTATTGATGAAATGATGCAATAAAAATAATTATCATTATTAAGAGAGATTAATAAAACATCCAGAGCTGAAAGCTACTTAAAATAACACTAGAAAAATCATGAGAAACATCAAAAATATATATCTAATAATACTTGCATTATTTTTAATAGCATTTCCCACAGTAATTCATGCACAATCAAAATTGCCATCAATCCCCATACAATCAATCGCAGCTGAAAAAAACTATGTTGAAGGTGAAGTAATTGTAAAATATAAAATAAATACAAAAAAACAACAATTACTAAAAACATCTACAGAAAAAAATGAATCACCAAGACTACTGCAATCTCTACAGGAAACACAATCCATGCATGATCTAAAAATAAAAAATACATTCAAAAATTTAAATATCACAACATTACAATCAGATATACAATCAACCCAAGATTTAATAACTAAACTAGAACAAGATCCTGAAGTGGAATATGCGGAACCTAACTACAGAAAATATCCTACATCAATACCAAATGATACTTATTTCAAAAGTACACAATGGGCACTATACAATACAGGACAGGAACTTTGTACACCTGACTGCACTACAGGAACAATCGATGATGATATTGACGCAACAAATGCTTGGGATATAGAGATTAGTGCTGCCCAAAAAATAACCGTTGCAGTAATAGACAGTGGCTTAAATTATAATCACGAAGATTTATTACAAAATTTATGGAATGGTGCTAGTTGTGTAAATGAAAATGGAACAACTATACATGGTGGTTGTCCATATCATGGATGGGATTACGCCGATAATGACAATAATCCTGCTGATACTACTGGAAGTGCGCAAGGACATGGAACAAGCGTTTCAAGTATATTTGGTGCAACAACAAATAATTCAAAAGGACTTGCAGGCATCAGTCTATATGGCAATGTAAAGGTTATGGCACTTCGATTTGATTTGGATACAATCTCTGAAATAAAAGCTATTGAATTTGCAAAAAATAATGGTGTCAAAATTATAAATGCAAGTTTTGCAGGAGATGCCTATTCACAATCAGAAAAAGATGCTATTGATGCATTTCCTGGAATATTTATAACAGCATCTGGCAACGGTGGCATTGATGGCTTACGTGATAACAATGACGTTACACCGCAATATCCATGTAATTATTCATCAAGTAATATAATATGTGTAGGTGCATCTGATCAAAATGATAATCTTGCTAGTTTTTCAAATTATGGACAAACAAGCGTTGATTTAGTGGCTCCTGGAGTAAATATATTAATTGCTTGTGATAATGTCTACTGTACTGGTGATGGTACTTCATTTTCTACACCCTACGTAACAGGTGTTGCTGCAATCTTGTCTAGCCACAATACAAAATTGTCTACATCACAAGTGAAAAGTTTAATACTTGATAATGTCGATAATGTTGGACTATCAACACAGATAAAAACGGGAGGTCGTCTTAATATGTATAAATCTCTTTACGATTTGAAAACTAGTTACGGATATTCATACTCCACAAAACCAGTTTACAGATTCTATTCACCAAGCAATAAAGCACATTTCTTTACTGTATCCGAAACTGAAAAGAATCATATTGTTGCAACTTACCCAACCACTGAATGGCGATATGAAAATATTGCTTATTATGTACCAACAACATCTACTGGCAATAAGCCTGTGTATAGATTCTATTCACCACGCAACAAAGCTCATTTTTTCACTGTATCAGAAACTGAAAAGAATCATATTGTTGCAACTTACCCAACCACTGAATGGCGATATGAAAATATTGCTTATTATGTACCAACAACATCTACTGGCAATAAGCCTGTATATCGATTTTATTCTCCACGTAACAAAGCACATTTCTTTACTGTATCAGAAAGTGAAAAGAATCATATTGTTGCAACTTACCCAACCACTGAATGGCGATATGAAAATATTGCTTATTATGTACCAAAATAAAATAATACCTACCAACTCATCGCCATTGCTAGGAAGTACAACGAAGCAATCTCAATAATAAACTCCAGCATTCAAAAAACACCATTAATATTTATAATGGTGTTTTTTATATAGACTTCTATTATTTAAAATACTCTCTACCATGCACAATAAAGTTTTTTATATCAGATATAAATTTCTTTATTCCTTGTTGCCTAAATGTTCTCCATCCTTTGCGAGATAATGTCAAAAAATAATCAGTATCCATCTTGCCCAATTTGAAATATATACCTCGATGTTTCTTGCGAAAGGTTTTCATGTTTTCTTCCATCATCTCTTCAATTTCATCCTCAGTATATCGTTTTTTAAATGTTGTACGATGATTATGAAATATAAATACATCACATGCGAGTACTAACTTCCATCCAAATTTTCGTGAACGTTCTGCATAATCATCATCATCACGAAATCCCACTCCATACTCTTCTGACAACATTCCTACCTGTTCTATAACTTCTCTCTTTAGCAATGTAGAAAAGAACGCCAATATTCCATCTCCAACTTGATAAGTCATTCCGCTATATTGTTTATTTATGATTTTTGCATATGATTCAAAATCATCATTATAATCTGGTAAATTTTCAAATATACTCATCTTACCTTGTAACCGTTCCACTGACTGCCAACTGTCACATGGTGATGTCAAAGGTCCTACAAGCCCGATTTCAGGATCACTTTCTGCTATTTCAATATACCTTTCAAGCCAACTTTCCGTCACTTCAGTATCATTATTTTGAAAAATAGCATAATCAACATCCACATTTTCTAAAAATTTCTCAAGACCTTGATTTGTTCCCTGCACAAACCCAAGGTTTTCATCATTCAAAATTGCAATATGTGGAATATTATTATCATTCAAAAAATTTTGAACAATTTCCCTATCTTCTTTTTCACTTGCATTATCAACCCAAACAATACAATAATCTTTTGTATGTTTTGCAATACTATCAAAGCAACGAATCGTATAATCCGCGTTATTCCATGTTGGTGTAATAATATATGTCTGTACTTTTTTCATATTAAAATATTTCATAATTTTCCTATCATATTACCTGTCTTTGCGAGGAGCGTTTAGCGACGTGGCAATCTCGACAATAATACCACTAAACTCTCTAATTAAGGATTCAACAATTTCCTTATTCCTTTTTTATTAAAAATAATATAATCTATCTCATCAAAACTATCACATTGAGTCAATTCATTATCTGCACTATAACATGCATCACATCGTCTTTGTAATTTACAGATGACATCATCCTTAGCATCATTTATCACGACAAGATAGTTCATGCTATATGCTGGCATGTACTCACTCATACGAAGTCCTTTAAGCACTATGTCAATACTATTTTGATGTATTACACGATATACAACATCCTTTTCCTGCAACACTTTTTTCATATTCATTAAACTACCTCTATCACCGATATCCATAATATAAACAAATATTTTTTTTATACGTTTTATATTCACAATTTGCTCTAATATCTTCTCATTATCATTTTTTGCAACAATTATACATGCAATATTTCCTTTTACCTTCCTCAATATATCACCTCCATCAGAATTATCACAAATAGTCATGAGGTCGTGTTTTGTCATTACACGCATTCTTTCCATATACAATTGCACAGTAGACGTCTTAGATGTCCCATGCAATCGTTTAAACAATAGATGTTCTGATACCCTCTGTGCCTGTTTATCTTTCAAAAAAGTAAGCCAAGCATCCCAGTCCTGAAATCGTCGCACATTTTCATCAAAGCCTTTAAAATCTTTCTTCCGTATTAAAGATGTTGTGTCAATATAATTCATCTGTTGTAATGAATTATATTCAAAATTCTTTGACATCCAATACTTTCCTTGTGCTGTTGCAGCAATTAATTTCTCGTCACCAAAAACAAGATGATCCGTATACACTAAATCAATATCAGTATTTGCATCAAGCACTTTTTGAGTTTTTTCAAGAAACTTATCATCTAAATAATTGTCAGCATCCATATTCAAAATATATTCTCCTTTTGACTTTTCCAAACCAAAATTACGAGCCTTTTGAACAGATTCAAAATCAGCAACAAAATACTGCACCAAATCATTATCAGTGTATTTTTTCATAACATCCTCAGTATTATCTGAACTAGCATCATTTATAACAATAATTTCAACCGGTAATACACTTTGCGCAAGCAAAGAATCCACACACTGTTCAAGATAACATGCGTAATTATGTGCTGTAACAATAATAGTTGTTTTTTGATTCATTTATTTATAGTCACTAAAAATATATCTATATCCAATAATACTACAATCAACTCCACGAAGCAATCTCAAAAAGAACACTCCTCTGTCTTTGCGTCAAGGTGAATTGAGCTCTGCTCAAGAGAGGGACCACCTGGGTGGAGGAGGTACGACGAAGCAATCTCCACAAGACTATACAAAACAACTCTCCTTATCAAATCCCTTTCTCTCCCCTCTACCACTCTGTTCAATGAAAAATGCATCATCCTTTTTATACGTATGCTCACCATGTCGCACACGGATATAATTATATCTATGTGTCGAATAAGCAGAATCACCATTCTCAATGATACGCCCCACTAACTCAGCATCAATTGACTTTTTTATACTGGCAAACTTATATTTTTTCATGTCATCTGTTCGTATCAATATAGTTCCACCAGGCAGATGTGACCACCAACGATCCTCCGCCTGCTCTCCAAACTCTATCATGACATCACTTTGCTCCAGATACGTAAAATTACCAGTCTTACCCACAATAGTAGCTTGTGAATAATGCAAGGCAAGATAGATATCATCTAAATGATTTGGACCATAATAATCATCATCATCCATTTTTGTAATATAATCTCCTGTGGCATTATCAACTCCAATATTTAAATTGTCTCCAAAAATTGTTAATGCATCTTTTTGTATAATCCTCACATCATAAGCCAAGTTCAATGTTTTAGATTTTATTTCATCAACATCAAACTCATCTCCATGCAATATCAAAATCAATTCTTTATTTGGATAATTTTGCAAAGAAATATTTTCAAATAATTGATTAATGTTCTCTGGACGCATAGTCGAAACAATGATTGAAATTTTTTCCAACTTCTTTTTTTCAGACATGTTTATTTGTCCAAACTCAGTCATAACATATCGCCTCAAAACAATACTAAGTTTTTCTCTATAAAACAAATCTTCACACTTCATTACAAATTCATCGGCATCATCATATGAACCAATGAAATTCATATATTCTTTTGGTATATATTTTTCCAAAGATGCTTTATCTCCCACTATCAAAGGCGCTCCCATTGCCATCAATTTCAATACACACCTAGTATAAGCATATTTTGTCTCAAATAATTCATCATCACAAATAACTACACTACATAACTTCAATTTTTCTTTATCATATTTATCAGAAAAATCAACAAAATATTTTTTAATTTCGCTATAATTACTAAAATGCTTATCAAAAATACCTGTTTTAAATAAACTTTTCAGTTTCTTATTATTTCGCCTCTCCCCCACAATACAAATTTTTTCATTAGGATTATTTTGCCAATTGATTGGATTGTATTTCAATATATCTACAATACATTTGGCATTCTTCACATCATTTTCATCACACCCGCACATCTCATCAATTTTCTTACTACCATTTGCTACAAATATCAATTCTTTATTTTTATTTTCAAATAATATTTTACAGCAATTAACTGGCAGAGTAATGATTTTTACAGAACTTTTTACAGAACGAAAAAATAGCGCCTTTAGCCGCTCTTTTTTCGTTTCAAAAGTTAAAATATTTTCGATAATATTTAGATTTTTCATTAATTTTATCTAAAACTATAAAAATTAATTTATATCATCTGTATCCACAATCATATCAGTTGGAGCAAAGAATTTTCTATTTTTTTGAGGAAAATCAATATAACAATTTGAAATATTTATACTTTCATGCCATTTTTTATGAGATTTACTATATTTTTTTCTAATTTCTGATATGCCATTATTTGTATTTGTGCCAGTGTCAGGATGATTAGTTAATGAACCTGCTTCATTTAAACAAAACATTGATACAAAATATTGATCTATGAATTCATCCTTATCCACAACAGCTCTTAATCTTCCTATAAATTCACTATCTGCACCATATTTAATATTATCCCAATATCCTATATATTTCTCTAAAAATGTTCTTTCTATTAAACAAGATATTGATGCTACTCTCATAACACCATCTTTTGAAAATGGATCTTCTTCTTGAATTTGAAACTCTCCTTGGTATGTCAACCTCAACATTCTAGCTAGTACAACCTTAGCATTTGTGTCTATGATATCTTCCATTTGTCTTTCAATTCTTTGAGGATGTGCCCAATCATCAGCATCATGTCCTGTAATGTAATCACCAGACACTTGTTTTAAAGCAATATTTTTTGATACATAAGGGCCAACATTTTGCTTATTATTTATAATTTTTATACGTTCATCATTATTAGCAAGAGATTGAATGATATCCCATGTATTATCAGAACTTTTATCATTAATGATAATAAGTTCTATATTTTTCCATGTCTGTGACAACACTGAGTCTACAGCCATCTCTATCGTATCCTCTGCATTGTATACTGGCATAATAACACTAACAACTGGACCATCTACTATATTTTTTTCTATTTTGCAATGAAATCGATCAAATAAAGTATTTTTATTTTTTTTCAAAAATACTGGAGCTAACCTAAAACCTTCCAAATAAGCGTTAATATGTTTAAGCCATTTTTCCTCATTACCTATATTCATATTTGCACTCAAAATATCAATTGCATCCCTATTTTTTTTTGATACATTTTTTTTTGCATGCAACAAAGATTCTTCTTTATCGTTGTCAATTTTAAATAATTTATATGCCCTTAATAATGCATCTTTAGTAGAAGGTTTTTCCGTTATTATTTTAAATAAATTAAATGGGAATGTTAATAGCTTATATGGCTTTCGCAAACTTCGAAAAAATAAGTCTCCCAAACGAAAACTCCTTGATTCTTTTAATTCCAAAACTTGCCTATTATTTTCCTGGATTTGTTTATTATTTTCTTTTTTTTGATCTCGTAGTATACACCGTAATTCATCAATGTCATTTATATTTTCGAGATTTTTATTTCTATATTTTCCCTTGCCAAATTTTTGATCTAATATTTTTTTATTACTTTTCTGCAAATCAACTATTTCATTCTCTGAATAAATTGATTTGAATGTTGTTCTATGATTATGAAAAATAAATACATCTTTAGCAAGAGCAACTCTCCAGCCAGCATTCATGGCACGATGATTAAAATCATTATCATCTCCAAAGCCAATGCCATATTCTTCAGCCAATAGACCTATGTCTTCAAATACTTCACTACGTATTAACGCACAAAAAAATGCTATGTAACGATAATCAGCAAGCACTTGTCTGTCATATCTTTTTGCAACTTTCTTTGCATAACCTTCATTATCTTTTTTATATTCAGGAAAATCTGCAAACCCATCAACTTTATTTTTCAAATTATTTACAGATTGCCAACTGCCCTCAGTAGGAGAAACAACAGTTCCCACTATACCCATTTTCTCGTCACTATTTAAAACTCTCGCCATTCTTTCAAGCCATCCAGCATATACTTCAACATCATTATTCAATAAAACAATTTTTTTAACTTTATCATTTAAAGCAAGTTTCACACCTTGATTTGTAGCCTTTACAAAACCAAGATTTTTTTCATTAGAAATTAGAATATATGGTATATCATTATTCATCAAAAAATCCTTAACTTCCTTCTTATCTTTTATATTAGATCCATTGTCTACCCAGATGATTTTATAATTCTCTGTATTCTTTGCCACGCTTTTAAAACAACGAATTGTATAATCCGCATTGTTCCAAGTTGGTGTAATAATATATATTGTAGACATTGATTTATATTTCTAAAATTTAAAGCCAGCTTTTACCCTTCTTAAAAAGAAAATATTTAACATATCTAAATGTAAATTTAATACTTTCAACTAAACCATCGTTTTTGTATGTCACTTTTAAAAATTTTAAAAATTCTTCTAAATTTTTTGGATTTTTATCAATAAGATCTTTATATCTACCATGTTTCTTCTTGAGAATTTCTTGATTTTTTTTCCCCATTTCTTTAATTTCTTCTTCGGAAAAATGCTTTTTAAATGTCGTTCTATGATTATGAAAAATAAATACATCTTTTGCAAGGTATATTTTGTATCCTTTATCCAATGTTCTTGAACAATAATCGTCATCATCACTAAATCCTAATCCATAATCCTCCGAAAGTATGCCAACCGTATTTAACAATTCTTTTTTTATTAATGTACAAAAAAATGCCACATTTGGATAAACCTCTATTGATTCTCCATTATATTTGTCTTTTATAATTTCTGAATATTTTTCTGGATTATCATTATAATTTGGAAGATTATCAAATTCGTCTGGCCTTTTTTTACGAAGATTGTTTATATCCTGCCATCCATGACTAGGTGAAGCCAATGGTCCTACAATTCCAATTTTTCTATTTTTAGTAAAAATAGAAATCATGCGATTAAGCCAACCCCCATAAACTTCTGTGTCATTATTAAGTAAAACAACATAATCAACATTATCTTCAATTGCTTTTTTCATCCCTTGATTCGTGCCCTTTACAAAGCCCAGATTTACATTATTTAAAATTGCAATATGCGGCACATTGTTCTCTTTAAGAAAATTTTCAACCATTTCCACTTCTTCTTTTTCTGAACCATTATCCACCCAAACAATTTTATAATTCTCAGTGTTCTTTAATACACTTTCAAAACAACGTACAGTATAATCTGCATTGTTCCATGTTGGTGTAATTATATATGTTTGACTCATGATATAGATTATTAAATAATTATTTTATGTGACTACTATCATAAAGTTTTTTATCCCATTGAAATTGACTTTCTAGAATATCAAAATCAACATTATCATTAATGGTAACAAGTACACGTATTTCAAAAAATACATCAATTTCATCAGGAAATATTATCGACATATCTTTTGGAGGGTGCTTTTTTGAATCATAATCATGTTCATCTATGTTGGCCATCAATGGATGTATTTTTTCATTAGTTGAATCACAAACTGTCTTAAATCCATACAACGCATATCTAGAAATTTTATTTGTATACAACATTTTCATAAGTAATTGATGAAATTCTATCGCAAGCATATGATTTGGATGTCCTGTCCAAAAAGACCAATAAAACTTCAATCCTTTTGAAAACAAAAAACCATCAGCATCAAAAAATGGTTGCTGAATATAGAAAAAATCACGTGAATTATCTGCTGTAACATCTAATATATTTGCAACATCATCCATATTTGATATATGTTCAAGAAAGTGAGACATAATAGTAAATCTAACTTTATTTTCCAATTGTAAATCAATAACATTCGCGTGAAAAGCATTATACCCAGCTTTTTTCATTATAAGAATTTTTGATTGATCAATGTCAATACCAAGTCCATTACCCGAATCTATACAAAAATATTTTTGTGCAAAATCAATACTGCCACCCTTACTTGCTCCCAAATCAAGAAACTCTATATTATTTTCTTCAATATATTGATCAATGTCTTTATTTAAATCCATGCCCATTTATATTATTTTTTAAAAAAATTCTGAAGTTGTAAGTATCTTCCTCTGATTTTCCAAAATTTTGACTTTTCCATTGTTGTAATTTTTTGCTTTAACATATTAATCTCATGATTTTCACGTTGTCCTTCATGATGTGCAACAAAAAAATTTTCATTATCTCGTGCATTGGCATTGATACGATAATAATCTAAATTATTTTTCCAAATTACATAATCAAAACTTAATTGATCACGTCTGCTATGTTTTTCAATTTCTCTCCACCAATCTTCATTTATTTTTTTTGTATTTTCTGCTAAATTTCTTCGAAAAACTATTGGTGTTTCTGCTAACCCGTTATTCGGTGGATAGCCCTCTTTAATATAAGAAATGATTTGTTTTAACATATCAGCAGGATCATCTTTTGCTCTATAAAAACATTCAAGCATCTCATCATAAATACAATTTCTTAGTGAGTGTTGGTGTATTGCAACATCATGTTTCTTTAAATACTTATCAATAAGATATTCGATATCTTCAGTTCGAATCACAACTGATCCATCAATCCACACCACATATTCATATTCTGGAAGGAATTTATGTGTCAATATTTTACGCATCCTAGCATCAAGTGTAGGATCTGAAAAATAACGATTTTCTAGTCTTACATCAAAAACATCTGAATGAACTGATGCATCATCTGTAAAACAAATAAAATCACAACCTTTTATTTTTTTAGATGGCTCTTTTATTTTGTCATATCCATCACCAAATACTGCTGTATATATTGCTATTTTATTTTTATTCATAGACTATGCTTTAAACATCTTATTTTTATACGCCACATAATGATTTCGTATCTTCCAAAACTTTGATTGTTTAATTATTTGTAATTGGTGATTTTTTTGTTTAATTTCTTGATTTTTTTGTTTAATTTCTTGATTTTTTTGTTTAATTTCTTGATTTGTTCGCTGTATTTGTGTATTTCTTTTTTTGTGGATCTTTTTTTCTATTTTCAGCATATTAAATGCAAAACGATCAGCACGATTTGCATAATACCCTTTTATTTCATCTTGGTTATTAAAGAAAATATCTCGAGATCCATCTTTCATAAATAAAACTCCTAGACCATGCCAATGATAAAATTCTATAGTATCATACCTTTCTTTTAATTCATTCCACAATTTATATACACCAAAATCATCTTTTTTTTCATGTATGTCATGAAATAATATAAGTCCATCTTCCCTAACTTTAGGTAACCATGACTCAAAGTCATGCTTCACTGCCTCATAAGTATGTAATCCATCAATATGTAATATATCTATACTACTACTATCAAACTCTTTTAAAGCTTCATCAAAAAATTTACGATGCAACTTTACATCTATTTTGCTATAACTTGCTTTTACTTCTTTTTTAAACACATTAAATACCTCATCTTTTTTTTCATATCCTGCTCTAGCATGTGCATCACCTTCCCAAGAATCTACTGCATGCATTTCTGTCCCAAAAGAGTCATCTTTAACTGCCTGACACATTGCAAAAAAAGATGCTCCATAATGCGTTCCCAATTCAACAACTCTCTTAGGTTTTACATTTCTAATTAAATCATACGCAAAAAAAGTATGTCCCCACCATGTACTTGGAGTTTTACTATCAAATTCAAACTTTGGTTTATAATATTTCCATTTCATAATGTTAGTTTACTATAATTATATCATATATTTCAGTATGTCTAGGTAAAAAATTCAACTCTTTAATTAATTCATATTCTTTCAATAATTCATCTTTTCTATATAATAATACTCTACAATCTTCTTCAAGAACTCCAGGATCAGCAGGATTATTAATTAAACCCGTACTATGAGATCTCTTCCTTCCGCTACTAGTTCCTAAAACTAAATAGTCTTTATTTAAACTCAACCCTCTAGTATATCCAACTTTTAATTTTAGCACTTCTGTTTTATTAATTTTTACACTTCTAGACGATGACTCACAATAATACACATTTCTATTTTTAATAAAAACAGAATGCGGATGATAAATTTTCTCTATTTTTTTTATTTTCTTGCTTATATTATAAATATACCCATCAGCTGCAGAACTCCATTTTTTTGACTTCTTCATCCCAAAAGCAGAAACATAAATATCATTATCATATAAAAATATTGAATTTATATGATGAGTATCAATTTCCCCCTTAGAGCCCTCTGGTGACCATTCCTTTCCAATTAAATCAACTTGCCTACCTTCCTTGTCAAAAGCATACTTAAAAACACTATCATTTCCAGTTGAGACAATATATATACTATCATCTTTTACAGCAATCGAATGTGGTGCTAAAAGCTCTACTAACTTTTCATTAAAAATTATTTTTTTGGTTTTTTTGTCAATAATAAATAATCCTTCGTCAACATCTTTTGAAACTGCATAGAAAAAATCATTATCTTGAGTTATGCCAGTTATGCCTCCACTCTCACCAATAAGGTATTCTTCTTTGCCAGAATCTAAATCCACTAAAAGTAGATTTTTACTAAAATTATTTGATTGTTTACAAAAGGATGTCAAAATCTTCATTTCAAAACTATGTTAAATTATTACATCTTTATATTTTTTCTCTGTGCGCGTAATTCCAAAGCCTTCCTATAAATTTGCATATCTTTCGCATGAAATCTTTCCACATTCTTTCTAAACTCATCCGAAATATCCTCACTATTCTTTCTATTAACACGCTCATGATAAACTGACATTTCAACCTTTAAAAAAAATTTTGAAAAATATTTCACATCTTCTTCATAAAATTCAGTAATACCAATAAAATCAAAGTCTTCTAGCGGAAATTTCCATAAATATTTTGAATAAACATTTCTCAACTCATTGCTAAAGCAGAAATTCTCTAATGACCAATTTTCTTCAATTACTTTCTTGTGTAAATTAAAGGATTCATTATAATTATAAGACTTCTGCCAATAATTATAATGTGAAATTAATCGATCTACTGGATTACGCATCCATGTTACAAATTTAACATCTTCTCCTTTTCTGAATTTAATGGGAAGATATTTAAATGGAAGAAAATGACCGTGAATACATTGAATATTCTGATATTTATTTGAAAAAATATAATTATTAAAATATGCAATATTTGTCATTCCATGTCTTATTAGTGAAGAGTGCTGCAATGGTGCATCTTTATGATCAATTAATAACTGATTACCAAAATAATCATGTAAAGATTTTCTAAAGCTACTTCCCGCAGTTTTTGGTAAGTGTAGTGATATTAACATTATTTTTAAAAATTAAAAAATATAATTATTATTTATTTATAAATACTCTATTACTTACAATATACCCATTTAATAACATCGTTTCTTTGTTATTATATTTAATTGTACTATTCTGCATATCACAAACATATCCACCCGCTTCCTGTATAATGATATCACTTGCGCAAATATCCCACAAGCCACTTTTATTACTTGAATTAATATACAATTCTGCATCACCTACTGCAACTTTACATATTTTAATACCAGCTGAACCCATAGGAGCCTGTTTCATATTATTTTTCTCTGCAATTTCTTGTTCATAATCTCCCAAGTGATTTCGACTTACTAGAATTCTGCCATTTTTCATTGGTTTTTTGCTAGTTGAAATTCTTTTAGGAAGATTCCTGCCTTCGTAGGAATGACAATAGAAAAATGCGCCTTTATTTTTCTCGGCATAATATAATTCATTTAATACTGGTGCATACACTATACCAAAAATTGACTCACCCTCCTTATTTACTAATCCAATCATTATTGAAAATTCTCCTGTTTTTTGTATGAAATCAGATGTCCCATCTAGTGGATCAATAATCCACACAAAGTTTGCTTTTTTTCTATTTTCAAAATCATCCTCAATCTCTTCACTTAATATTGGATAATTATATCTTGATAATTTATCCATCAAAAAATTATTCACTGCAATATCTGCCTCCGTTACAGGTGTTTTGTTTTGTTTTTGTTCTATGGTGTATTCTTTATCATAAAACTGCATGGCGATGTTACCTGCTTCAATTGCTATTTTTATTATTTCTTGGATATTTATATTGTAATTTTGCATGATTATCATTACTCAAACTAGATTCCCGCCTACGCGGGAATGACACTAAAAAAATTATAATTGTTTGTCTATGTAACTTACTATTTTTTGAACGCTTTCTTCTACTGTTTCCTTTTCCGTATTCACTATTATTTCTGAATTAACTGGTTTTTCAAATGGGTCTTGTACTCCTGTGAAATCCATTATTTCTCCTTTTTCTGCTTTAGCATACATACCCTTCACATCCCTCCTTTTACATTCTTCTACACTACACTCTACATACACCTCTATAAAATTTTCACATAAACCTCTCGTAAAATTACGCATTTTTTGATATGGTGATACAAATGCTGATACCACATTTACACCATTATCAGATAACATCTGTGCAATATATGATAATCGTTCTATATTTTTATTTCTATCCTCTTTGCTGAAATCTAAATCATTACTAATTGTTTCACGTACAATATCACCATCTAATCTTTGAATTGATAAATACTTCTCTTGAAAATATTTTTCAATTTCTTTTGATAGTGTTGTTTTTCCGCTACAAGGTAATCCAGTAAACCAAATTACTAATCCTTTGTCTTTTTTCATATTTATAAATATTTTCTAGATTCTCGCCTTCCACGAGAATTACAGCTGATTATTTTTTGCTCCATTCGTGTTCAATGCGCATTATTCCTACTCCAGACCCTTTTTGTTTTTTAATTTTGATAATATGATTATTTAGTTCTTTTGTTGAATTAGAATCCACAATATCATTTTGTCCACTTTTATTTTCAAATAAAACAGCTTTTATATATATTTCCCCCGTGTTAAACATCGTGTTTTTAAAATAAATTATAAATACATTTCTATCTTTTTGCCAACTGCAATTAAAATTATCTACATCTGTATTATTACCACACAAAAATACATTTGTTTCATTGTCAAAAATTTGCACTGCTTGCACAAGATTATGCTTAATTTTTGAAACTTGCACTTCAATCTCTACAAAAAAATCATCACCCCATGTAATTTCAGTTAATTTATTTCTATCTATATCAAAAACCTGTATATCTGTAATTATATTTTCATTTTTCACTTGTCTTTTCATACCACCTCTTAGTGATTTCTCATGTTCCTGCTCTTCTTTTTCAATCCGTTCCTTTTTTTCTAATTCTTCACGTTGGTCTTCAGACATATTTTTAATAATATATTCATCACATACATCATTCACATCACCAGAACCAAGTAATTCACCCTTATGTAATAATAAAGCTCTATCACAATATTCTCGCACTGTTGCCATACTGTGGGTTACTAATATTACAGTTTTTCCCCTCTCTTTATATCCTCTGAAAATATCAAGACACTTCTCTTGAAATCTACTATCCCCCACAGCCAATACCTCATCCATAATAAGTATTTCACGATCTGCATGAATTGACACACTGAAAGCGAGACGAGCCTTCATGCCACTTGAATAATTTTTTAATTGTTCGTCTATAAATTTTTCTAATTCTGCAAATGCGACTATTTCATCAAACTTTTCATCAATTTGTTTTTTTGTTAAACCTAGTACTGTCGCATTGAGATATATATTGTCTCGTCCTGATAATTCTGGATTAAAACCTATTCCTAGCTCAAGGAATGGTGATATCATACCATTTACCTCAATTGATCCAGATGTTGGTTGATAAACACCTGCTAAAATCTTTAACAATGTAGACTTACCTGCCCCATTATGTCCTATAATTCCCAAAAATTCTCCTTTTTTTACTTCTACTGAAATATCTTTGAGAGCGTAGAATTCTTCATATGTATTTTTTTTCAAAGAATTCACAAAAGCACTTTTCATTGAATCAATTTTTTTGTGAGGAATTTTAAAGATTTTTGAGACGTTTTTTACTTTTACTGCTATTTCTTTATCTGGCTGAGATTGCTTCGTCGTACCTTCTCCACCCAGGTGGTCCCTCTCTTGAACAGAGTTCAATTCACCTTGACGCAAAGATGCATCTTTTTTTACTTTGATGCTTTTATCTTTTTTATTTGATTGTTGGTTATTTTTTTTATTCATTGCTTTATAATTATATCTTTTCTGCTACATTTGTGATTAATTTCCTGTATGCCCAAATACTAAATATGAAAAATGCAATAATTACACTTATAAACATTGCTATTTGACTCAAATCTGGATAATGATTGTTAAACATTGATTCTTTTGTGAAATGGATGATAAATGCCACTGGATTCAGAAGAATAAACTTATGTGTCCACACTGGTAACATTGTCAATGGATATAGAATTGGCAATATATAAAACATAACTCTCAATGCAACTTGCCAGATCATTGCCACATCACGAAGATACAAAAGTAATGGCGCTGTAATAAGTGAAAATGACAATATTAGTATATATAACGCTACTGCAAAAGTAATTGAAAGTATGATAGATGCAATAGACGGCATAAATTGAAATCCTATGAAAAATGCAATGATGACAATTATATTCATCAGAAATACCATCCCTGTATTTATAGTTGATGCCAGAATAATTGACCACCTTGGTACATAAATTTTTGTTACTAATTGTGCTTTACTCTTAAGCGCATTCATACCCGCATTAGTTCCTTCTGAAAAAAATGTAAAAAGCATCAATGCAACTAGTAATTGCAAAGAATAATTTTCTATTCCACCACCACGAGCACCTGTACCAAACACACCGGAAAAAACAGCTGCCAAAACCAAAAACAAAAGAAGTGGCTGTAATACCGCCCATACATAACCCAAAACAGATCCTTGATAACGAAGTTTAAAATCCGTTTTAGCAAGCATCCAGATTAGCTCTTTATAATTTTCGTGTTCTTGTAGTGATTCTTTAATTATTTTCATAAATAAATAGTACAATAAAAACACCTATCCCAAGGCTTTTTCATTATATCACATGGTAGCATTGTTGCAATAATACAACAATGCCTGCCAAAATTTACTTTGGCACATAGTATGATACTCCTTCATACCTCCATTCTGTTGTAGGATATGTTGCAATAATATGATCCTTTTCACTTTCTGAAACTGTGAAAAAATGTGCCTTATTACGTGATGAATAAAATCTATATACTGGTTTATTACCTGCTGCAACTGTTGGCACATAGTATGATATACCTTCATATCTCCATTCTGTTGTAGGATATGTTGCAATAATATGATCCTTTTCACTTTCTGAAACTGTGAAAAAATGTGCCTTATTACGTGATGAATAAAATCTATATACTGGTTTATTACCTGATGCAGATGTTGGCACATAGTATGATATTCCTTCATATCTCCATTCTGTTGTAGGATATGTTGCAATTATATGATTCTTTTCACTTTCTGAAACTGTGAAAAAATGGGCCTTATTACGTGCTGAGTAAAATCTATATACAGCTTGTTTTTCTTGTCTATCTGCATTCTCTTCTTCTATACCGTCTACATCAAAACTTATTGGAAAATCTGTATCATTTGTATTTCCTGATTCTTCTGTACACCTTATATAATAATTGTACGTATTTCCGTCTGATAATCCTGTTATATCATGTCCATGATCCTCGCCTCCTGTAACATTTGTCATTGCTGACATATCTGCATAAACTGTATTTAGAGCATCAGAATATCTACATGTTGCATTTTCCCATGTATTTAAATATATTTCTACACTAGTTGTTCCACTTGGTTGTGTCCCATCTGGGCTACCATCAAATCTATCTGGCATTGTATTATCTACTTCAAAAGAAGTAACACTTAATACATTACTGGTATTTGCAGAACCATCTGTCACACTAATTGTACAATTACTATGAGTTCCCTCCGATAAAAAATTAAAAGTAATTGTGTTATTTCCAACAGTCGCTGTACTTGTAACACTAGAGCAATCACCTCCATAAGTAATAGTTCCTACTTCATCTGTGTTGAATGTATAGTCTGGTGTATTATTATTTGTTGGAGTTGATACTGGTGTCACTTCCGTTACTATAGGCGCTACCACATCGCTAATTGATTCATCTTTTATTTTTGATACAAAAATATCATAACATCCATATGATGTTAAAGTATTTCCAGTCATATTAATTGTATCTTTAAATCTTCCAACTAAATATCCTTTCCCATAGTCATTAAAAGCCATTGCTTCACCTGTGTCAGTGCTTGTATTGCCCCAAGACTCTAATGAACTAGCATCTCCAGTTACAACATCTAATATTCCATAAAATATATCATAACCACCAGCAGAACTCACGGGCAATGCGTCTGCATATAATGTTCCATAAAATCCACCTGTTATATATATGTTATTATCATTTACTTTAATGTCTGTACTATTCGTTGATGACGCGTTAGTCCAATGCTTCATCCAATCTACATCTCCATCAGTATTCAATCTTGCAATATATATATTATCATTACTGATTCCTGCTAAGGCTTGTCCAAATACATCTGCATTATTTTGAAACGTGCCTGATGTATACACATTTCCACTATCATCTATATCAATTGTATATCCATAATCACGAGCATACTCTGCACTACCACCTCCCTGTTTGGACCATACACTATCTCCATTTACATCTAATTTTGCCAAAAATATATCATATCCTCCAGTTCCACCACCTTCCGTAAATACATTCCCAAAAATATTTGCAACATCACTAAAATAACCGGTAACAAATACATTTCCATTTGTGTCTGTGACAATATCATTGCCTTTATCTAGGCTAGAGCCACCCGATCTTTTTGCCCAAATATTATTTCCATCACTATCTATCTTTGCTACAAAAATATCATCACTACCAGCTGATACTAGAGATACTCCTAAAATATCAGTAGTCCCCGCAAATGAACCAGTTATGTACAAATCATCATTATCATCTATATATATCGATTTAGGATATTCTGTACTTGTACCACCAAAATTATATGCCCAAATCACATTACCATCATTATCTAATTTTGAAAGATAACCATCATAACTTCCGTTTGATGTTAAATCTATTCCAAAAATATTTGCATCATTACTAAAATAGCCTGTTAGATATAAATTACCCATGCTATCAATTTCAATAGATGGACTAGTTACATAACCAGTACCGTAAGCATGTTTTGTCCAAACAGAATTCCCATCTAAATCCAACTTTGTAATGAACGTATCCCACGGTCCATCTGCCACTAAATTTGTACCAAATATATCAGCATCTGTGTTAATAATTCCAACAACATAAGCATTTCCAGAATCATCAATAACAACATCATAAGCACCTTCACTTCCGCCTGAGTACGTATATGAGTTACACAATCCTGCATAATCCCCACCAGCATGTTTTGTCCACTCTGTAGTTCCAATATTAATATTTTTCATCATCAATTTTGTACCATTTGAACCGTCTGGCATATTATCATTTGATTCAAATGCTATTTTACTTCTGTCGGGTGAGATTGATGGTGCTCCATCATATCCTGCAAAATTTGTAAGTCTCTCCACAGTACCGCCTGCAACTGGAATTTTATAAATTTGTGCTAAATTTGTTTCAAAATCACTACTGTAGATTATATAATGACCATATTCTGAAAATACAGCATCTGTCTTGTCACCTGCACCACTTGTAACTTTTGATTTGTCTGTTCCATCTGTATTCATAGTCCATATATCCCACATACCTCCATCTAATTTTTGATATAAAATTTTATCTCCTTTTGGTGACCAATTTGGTTGTCTACAATCATCTCCCGTATCTGTTAGATTTATGTAACTACTACTTCCATCAATTTTATACTTTGTAATAATTCCATCAGTTGGCACATCTACATCATGAGTTTCAAAAACAACCCACTGACCATCGTGACTAAATGACGGTTCATATGACATTTTAGCACTCCCGCCTATTCTATCTGTAATTTTAACTTCTGCTCCTGTTGTAGCACTATCACCTATACGAAATACTTCATCATGTGGATCTTTAGATGAAGAAAATGTTATTTCATTTCCAACCCATGAACTCCCAGGTAAATTCACATTATCATTTCCATCACTCATGAGTTCTGTCACATTTTCTGATGCTATATCATAAATGTATAAATCAGCCGGACCTTCATTATATCCATTTCTCCACCGTGTAAAAAGAATTTTACTTCCATCGGGAGAAAAAGCAGGGTTTTGCAAACTACCTGTTAAATTTATATTTAATACTGTCTCCCCATCATTTCTGACTATATAATCCTCGCATCCAAATCTGTATGCATCTAAATCAAGATTTTTCTTAAGCCAAGAATATCCACTAGAGTTTGCCTGTGAACAAAATTTATCTGTATCTACTCTGTACTCAACTCCAAAAACTGGCTTATCTGCATTTATAAAAGTTTGATATCCGTCACATTCATTATATTGATAGCATTGTTCATTTAATGCCCAATCAAAACTTCCAACCAAGTCATTGATTTGATCTACATCGTTTTTAAGTCCTATTGATAAATCCCGACTGTGCGCTTCTGTTGCTAACCAATTATTATACGTGAGTTGATCGCCTGCTGTAAGTGGAAATCCTGTTGTATTTGTATACCCATCTATATTATCTGGTTCTACTCCATCACAATTTTTTGAAACAGCCAAATCCAATCTTGCCTGCATAATTGGTTGTAGTGATGCATCTCTAATATCTAACCATTTTTCACCAGCCCAACCATCCAAATCATCACCTTTCACAGATTCTGCAAAATCACCCGCATCACTACGCCAATCTTCCCAGCTCCCAGCAGAAAAATAACAAATAACTATTCTACCATCTGCATGTAATTCATCTATCTTACTTTGTGGAGTATCAAACAAATCAACATCATACATATCAACATCATATGAAGTATCCACATCTCCAGAATTCAATTGCCACTGCCAAGTTAAATCTTGCGCAGCAGTAGGTTGCCACCAAGCATCCGTAAAGCTAACTGGTATCAATAATAGTGCTATGAATAATATTATTTTTTTCATATATTTTTATATTCCTGAACACTCAGTATACCATAATTATAAAACTAATTTTGATTGATTTTTCGCTCTCTACTGTATGATTTTTGAAATTTCTTTGTTATTAAATCAATGATCTACCTTCTCCCCTTTTTAAAAGGGAAGATGTCCGATAGGACAGAGAGGGGTTTGTTATAGTAGCTTTTTAATCTTTGTATTATTTAGTTCTTATTTTTACCAAAACCACCCCTCAGTCCCCTCCTTAAAAAGAAGGGGAGGCTTTATTTATTTTTCTTTTCTTTGATTGTCAGCCAAATGAACATTATAAGACTAATTATCACAAACATTATACTTGCAAATGTTGATACTTGCTCTTTTGTATCTAATATCTCTATAAAACTCCCTGAACTTTCAGATGAAATCATAATCCAAATTACTGATATAAAAAAATACCAAAAGGTAAACTTTAACCATTTTTTGAATATTTTGTCTGAGATGAAAAATGTAAAAATTGCGGTTATTAATAATCCTAATGACATCCATGCTATCGGATCCACATACCAATTATATTCAAAAATTATTTCAAACAAATTATTTTTAATATCTAAATATGCTGCAATATAACTGTACGTAAAAAAAGTTATGGCAATTACTAATACTTCGACTCTTTTAATATATTTTTTTTTCATAATTTAATTTAATTTTATTTAATTAACTTTTTAAAAATAAACACACTAACAATCATCAAAAATAATAGGAATATTCCAATCAAAATATCTTTGATTGATTTTTTGTTTTCGGAATTATTATCATCTTTTATTTCCTTATTTTCATTTTCTACTGTATTGTTTTGAGATTTCTCTACTTCGGTCGAAATAACGTCCTTTTCATTTGCCACATCATCCCCCAGAGATTGCTTCGTCGTACCTCCTCGCAAAGACTCATTATTAAAAATATTTTCCGTAATATTATTTTTTTCGTCATCGTCATCATCATTGTCTTTGTCATCATCTTTATTTTCATTGCTTTCACTACTACTAAATACTGTACTTCCATCATTTCCATCCTCTAATGTAGTAGTTCCATTGATTTGTGGTACAACTTCATAATCATTACTTCCATCACCATCATAATCAGCTGTGAGTCTTGTAATATTTTCCAATCCAGTTCTTGGAATTGCAAAACTTACTTTTGTATTTTCTGATGTTGGTAGATTTTCCATTGTTAGATATGAGGTTACTTCTTCTCCTGCCTCCGTGATACTCACTTCCTCTAATTTGATAGTATATGAACCTGTATTATAACCATCCAACTCCACGATTATATCACTACCACCCCATCCTACAAATTTATGTTCTCCAAATACATCGTAATAACTATTTGGCATATTTTCTTCTATAATTTGATTTCCATTTTCATCTATTATGGGTCCTGTGTGATTTCCTTGATTGTCGTATAAATGAATGTCTAGTGGTGAATATAATGCCATTCTAAGTCTTTTTGCACTGTGTTTACTATGCTTTATTGCGTCAGTGTCATCTGGTCTATTTTTCGTGATATAATCAGACAATTCTTCTTGAATTTCATGTTTACTGATGATATTTGAGATTAAATTTCGTAACGACTTAACTTCTAAAATATCTTTGTGCTTTCTATCTTTCGCAAAACCCTTATTTTCTTCATACATATCCAAAAAATATTTCTCAACATTCTCAGATTCTGACATCATAAGTGAACTTGGTGTTACTACAACATTATCTCCATCTACTGTATATTTTGGTATATATGATTCTACTGTTACATCTTTGCATTTCGTTCTTTTTATTCCTTCTTTTGTTACTTTATCTTCACATTCTACTTTTGTGATACTTTCATAATCTATTTCACTTATTGTATCAAGCCCCCAGCCTCCTATTTGTATTAGATTTACATTTTCTGGTGGTGTCCAGTTATTTAACTCTTCGTGCAATTCTTTATTTTCATCAAATAATTTCTCATTTAATATATTTGCTCTTTTTGTATCATTCTTATTTGGTTTGTGTCTATTATCTTTTTTTGCCAATAGAAAATCCTTGAATTCATCATAACTATTTATTGTATCTCCATATGCTTTTTTGTATTTCTTGTATTCTGATTTTTCTGATTTAAAATTTATTATTGGTTTATCTATTCTTCTGAAATATTCTTCTGTTGGTAAAAGTCCATAAGCAGATGGCATATTTCGTACTACCTCCCTAGCTTCTGCGTCACTGATAACTGAATTTAATTCTATTTTTTCATCAAATCCATACAACATTGTCAAGATTGCCTTTGATGTTCCCATTTGTGGTGAACTTACCATGACAATATTATCAACTTTATCTGTCATGTTCAATATTTCAAGTTGTTGCATTATGGATTTTGCTAGTAATCCACCATTTGAATGAGCTACAATTGTAACTTTTCCACTAACTGATGAGTCAGATAATCTCATCACTTCACTTATTGGATTTTTTATAGAACTCATTTCATAATTTGTTCCATTTATTGCAATATCGTCTACACTTTTTCTCCAATCATATGCATATAAAGAATAATCATTTATTATTCTATCATCTTTTAAGTTTTTTAAATCTCCAAAAAATCTTTTGTAAATATTTGGAGCTAATACACTAGGAAGTCCTGCTTCATAAATTGGCTCTTCAGTGAAAATATCATTTATACTATTTCCATCTTCATCTAATAATATATTTTTGTAATCATCTCCACCTGGAGTAGGTGGCCATACTTGATTTGTACCGTCATATAATCTGCTAGCTTTTGCACCTGGTAAAAACAATACATTTGATGCAAAATCCGATGATCCTCTCCAATCGTATTCTAATACATTTGTATCTCCGCTTACTTTTTCACCTGCTGCTAATATTGCATAATCGTCTCCATTTTCATTAACAAAGTTACCTGTTGGACCGTTTGTATGTCCGTACCAATTATTTTCTAAAATAACCTTGCTACTGTCATGAGTCATTGCATCATTTTCACATGTTTCACAACATGCATCATAAATAGCATCATTTTGATTATTGTTATATTCATCATCACAGTTATCATAACAAATATCTTCTCCTTCAAAGTCATAAACTACAACATTTGAAATTACTGCTATATTTTGTCCACTTTCTTCAAAATTAGAATTTTTAATATGTACATAACTATTTTCATTGTAATCTTCTTCAAGTTCCATCTCTACTTGAATATCTGCATACTTGCTATTTTTGAAAATAACATTTTCCATATCTAATTGTCCTGACATATGTAGTATTGCTGGTGCTTTTCGAATAGCTTCTTCATCTGCATAAACATTATTTGTTATGATGTCATGTATTGCTATCCCTGGACAATGTAATTCATTGTAATCAAAATATTCTCCCAATCCATCAAATTCTACAAATTTAAAAAATGATGGTTCAAATATATAACCATCAATTTCATACGTATCAAATTTAAATGCTGAAACTCCACCTAAATCACACTGCTCATCAAACTCATTTCCTTCATTAAATGGAGTTTTTGTAAAAACTATTTTATTATCAATATCGCCAACTGCAACAATACGTCCAGCATCTTGTACTACGATATGCTTTATTGATATATGTGATCCAGCTTCAATAGTTACTGTTGCACCATCAATGATATATACCGCACCATACTCACTCAAATCTGTATCACTGTTCCATGTTACATCTGTAGTAATATATAAGTCATCACCATACCAAGCGTTTATATATTTGTGTATATATAAAAAATCAAATCGCAATGGTGCGAGAATGATTATTAGGATTAGAATTGTATTGATCGACTTTAAGATAAAGTTTTTCATGTCTTTATTTTAGCATGCTTTATTTGTTGTGGTCTAGTTTTTTTGATATATAAACCATTTCTAACTAACGAGCACTACTCATTGTAGTGGCGTGGCCTTGTGCCCGCCATGTAGATCTAATGCGAGGACAGCCACAAGGGCATGTCCCTACAAAAAATAGATGTCACTCTTAAATGGCGAATCGAGATTGCTTCACATATCACAAATAATGTCACTTCAGTTCGCAAAGACGCTACACAAATGATACTGATTTTTCATTTAAAATTTGTTTTATACTTACGTTATATACAAAAACACCTCTCAGTCCCCTCCTTAAAAAGGATGGGAGGTTATTAAACTTACACAAAATAGATATTACATAATATTATAGGATTTTCTCAAACTTTTCGAAAGATTCCTGCCTTCGCAGGAATGACATTGATTTTTATTTTAACTTACTTTTTAAATACTCATAATATTCCGCATTCTTTGTATTTTGTGTTGTATATTCTTTTATTGTTTTTTGATATGCTTTTTGTCCCATTTTGATTCTTAGATCTTTATTTTCTATTAACTGTGCTAGTTTGTCTGTCCATTCTTCTGAGTTTTTTGCTGTGAATCCATCCACTCCATCTTCAATAGCATCTTGATATGTTTGATTGTCTATTGCTATTGTTGGAACTTTTACTATTCCTGCCTCAAAAAACTTTAATTCTGACTTTGCTTCACAAAATGGATTATTATATTCTAATGGCGCAAGATTAATATCACATTGTGCTATATTTGCAAAATGTTTACTACGCTTCACGTAGGGTAATTGTTTAATTCTATCTCCAAACTTTTTCACTAAATCATTTTCAACATCCAATGGACCGACTAATAATAACTCTACATTTTTATACTTTTCCATTATTGTCATCAATGGTTCTGTGATTGTTGCAAAATCTTTGTTGTGGCTTATTGTTCCACTGAAGTAGCCTAGTTTTACTATATCCTCTCGAGATTGCTTCGTCGTCGTACCTCCTCCTCGCAATGACAATAAAGCTTTTTTTGCACCATCAATATCTTTTTTTGATAATTTATTTTGTACTATGAAAACTTCTTTATTTTCTTGTCTTAATTTGTTTGCAAGAAATTTTGTGGTTGTGGTTGCGACTTTCACATATTCATCTTTTAATATTTCTCCACCCACTCCATTTTCATAAAGCTTCTTTTCCAGACTATTCATTTTTTTATAATAATCCATATGTTCTAAATATTTTGGATCATATACCAAATCATCTGTTTCAAAAATGATTATCTTATTTTGTTTTTTTATTTCTTCTACTAGCTTTGCTATTTTTTTTGTATTTAAAGTTCTATGAAAAATAAATATTGAAAATTTATTTACATAACTAACTAGTCTTGGATTATCTTGTACTGTAACTGAGCATTTGAATCCATTAAATTCTAATTCTTCGGCTATATGAGTTGTCCTGTGTAACGCACTATCACCTACTCCACCTGAAATAAATAAAATGTCTCCACTGCCAACCTTGCGAAATAATGCAAAGAACGCACTTAAAACACGTTTTGAACCATTGATGAGTCCATCTCGTTTTATTACTTGCCACGACTTTCCTATTTTAATTAAGAATGTATTCATATTAACTTAAAAAATATTAATATTCTACTTATAAAGTATATTTGCTATATTCCTATAATCAATATAATTAACATTATCAATTTTATTTAATTGATTTAGGCTGAGCACAAACATTTCTTTCTTTTTATTATTTTTCCCTTCAAAACCTCGTAATACACGAGAATCAATTTGTTTTTTTAGACTTTTGTATTTAACTTCAACAAGTTTAATTGTTTTTGCACGATCTACAATGAAATCAATTTCAGATTTTGATATCGTTCTATAAAAGAATATTTTATTTTTCACATCACTACTTAATTCCAAAAATACAAAATTTTCAAATAACATTCCATTATCTTGCCTATCCTCAATTTCCAAAAAATTGTTCAATATTGCATTACGTAGACCTAAATCAGAAAAATATATTTTTGGCATCTTTATAATTTCTTTTCTAATATTATTTTGAAAAGAGCTTACTTTATTCAAAATGAATGTGTATTCCAATAGCTCTATATATTTTTCAACATTTCTTCTAGAAATATCAGCTGTATTTGATAATTCTGAAATATTCAACAAATTACCAATTTGAGATGCTAATAATTTAATAATTATATTAAATTGTGAGATATTATCAATTCTTCCTATGTAACGAATATCTTTATTTATATAAGTATTTACATATTCATACAGCATTTTTTGTTTCAATGCAAAATCAGACTGCAATACGACAGCGGGCATGCCTCCATATATCAAATATTCATTCAAGTCATTATCAAATTTATTCTTTACTTCATTTGGAATTTCTTTTTTATCTAAATATTTTATATATTCAACTTGTTTGAATTGTAAAAACTCCTCGAAACAAAGTGGATTTACCAAAAAAGAAACTTTTCTACCCACCAAAGAGTCCTGTAACTGAGCTTTCAATTCTAAACTTGAAGAACCCGTTGTGATTATTTTTAATTGATCAGAATATTTATCATACAAATGTTTTAAAAAATTTGATGGATTATCTAAATATTGTATCTCATCTATAAAAAAATAATTTTTCTGACTATCCTTTGTTATATATTTTAATAAATTTTCCGGATCATTATTTAAATCTTCTAAAATATTTATTTCTTCCAAATTTAAATAAAATATATTATCCTCAGACACTTGTTGTTCTAAGAGTCTCTTTCTTATTAACTTCAACAAAGACGTTTTACCCACCTGTCTGGGACCATTTAAAATAATTATTTCTTTCTCAAATAACCATTTATCAATATCTTCTTGTATTTTTCGTGAAAACAACATATTTTTTATAATAATTGTAAAAACTTATACTATAATATTAACATAATGTGTGAAAAATATCAATAAATCCATTTATACCAAGTTGAACTATTTGACTATACCATTATGAACAAAAAATATCATCTTGTTTGTTTAAGTATTCAACTATTTCTGGTCGCATAAATTTACCTGATATTTCTTTTTTATCTTGTAATAATCCTCGCATCTTCGTACCTGACAATGAAACCTTGCAATTGTCATCGCATTCACATCCACTTATAAATACATTGTCATCACAGTTATCACAAAAAATTGCATTTTCATATTTCAAAATATCTACACCTATATCACCATCCGTAAATCCATCAAAAATATCATGAGCTGCCTGTGGCTCATAATAATCACCTACACCTGCATGATCTCTACCGATTATCATATGAGTACAGCCAAAGTTTTGTCTAACTTGCGCGTGAAAAACGGCTTCCCTCGGACCAGCATAGCGCATATATGTGTGAAATGTATTTAAGAAAACAGAGTTTTTTGGAAAATACTTTTCAATTAAAATTTCATATGTACCGATAATATACTCGTCTTTTATGTCACCTTCTTTTTTCATACCAATTACTGGTTGAATCATTATACCATTTGCATGTTCCAGTGATTGCTTTTGCAAAAATTCATGTGAGCGATGTGGTGGGTTCCGTGTTTGAAAAGCTGATATATATTCCCAATTGTTTTTACGAAAAATTTCCTTTGTATCTTCAGGTTTTGTGTAAGCTTCATCATCCATTATAAATTCTTTTCCCTCTACGGTCTTCACATCCCCACTTACAAAATATCTTCCATATCCCATAAATCTTTTTACACCTGGATGAATAATGTCATCTGTACCAAAAATAGTTTTTACATATTTATTCTTATTGATTTCATATATTGTAATATTTGTAAGCACAAATTCAGATTCACCATTATAAATAATGATTTCAGATGTAGTAACCAGGTTGCTATTTTCAATCTCTCTTTTCATTACATCATCAATATCAAGAATTATAGGCATAGCCCATACCTGCCCATTAACAAGTTTCATTCTGTCACATACACTTTTGAAATCATCTTCACCCACAAAGCCTGTAAGTGGTGCATATACACCATCTACAATATTTTGTGCTTCTTGCATAATCTCATCAGATACAATTATTTTTTTCATCTTTATTATACTTAAAAATATATTTATTACCTCAACCAAACAAATGCGAATAAAGAGACATTGTCATTCCGGAAGTGAAAAATTAGAATTTTAACTTCCGGAATGACAACTTTCGTAAAGCCCTTATTCTGCAACAACTAACTCCTTGCCATTTTCTGTATCCTGTAGCTCAAATATTGTATCTCCTTCAAATTCTAATTCTTTTGTATGTACTTTTCCATCTGATGTTATGACTGTGACTTTAAGTGGGATATTTCCAATTCCTGATTGTTTTTGAATTTTTAATTTATAATTTTCTTCTGTAATTGTATTTGGAAGCGTATATTGAAGCATTGTTGGTATTGTATCTCCAAGTAATACATCAAACTTATATGTATAGACCTGCTTGTCACCAAATACACCTTGTTCTGACCCAGGTGGTTCAAACCATTCTCTTACATACCATTTACTTCCATTTGGCACATACAATCTTGTAAGTGAATGATAATCCATATTGAAATAACTAGGCTGGGTTGCTGTATTTTCATATGTCATACGTGCAGTTGCCAATGGCTTAGTAGTAACAAATGTTCCATTCATAACTTGTTCTTTTATGTCTTCACCAATATATCGTACCATTCTACCTGCCGCTACATCATTTGCCTCTGCGCTCTTCCCTGTGAAATCAACTTTGTATTCCATCGCCCGTTTCATATAATAATCAGACTTCAGAGCTCCTACATTTGCATCAGATATCATAACGTAATCACCATTCCAATTTGTATCCACTTCACCTGCCCAATTTGCACTACTAGCTAATTGTTGTAACCCTTCATTTTTGAACCATAGCTGAATATCTTTTTCGTTTAAACTAGTAGTGACCATCTTTATCATTGGTTCAATATTTTCTAATTTTGCAAGCTTCGGCACAATCGCTTTTGCAATCACATCTATCACATACTTTCTTGCAGCTCTTTGACCATGGTTCATTTTTTTCATCTTCTTACCACCTTCATCATATTGACAATCTTCCCATCTATCGTCATCATCTGAAACATTTAATTTTTTCAATGCTTTTTCACAAGCCTTTCTTTCATCAGCTCGAAAAACTGGTTCCTCTACTATTTTTTGTAATTTCATCAAACCTCCATCACTTGTAAATTCACCATATTTTTCATAATCCTTTTCTGTCAATGATATCGGACCAGTAATCGCTAAGATATCTTCAAAAATAGAAGCATTCATCGCTATGACACCATCAAAATCATTTTCTTGTCCTGAAAGTCCATAGAAATGTTTCGCATTTGAAACATTAGTTGGATAATCTGGAGAGTAATTACTATCTCTAAACTTCCACTTCTTCGTATCACTTAAATATTTCTGTAAAGCTTCTGGCAAAAACTTGTCTGATTTATATGTATTATCCAGATTATTTGAATCTTCAACTTCATACGAAACTATCTCACCATTTTTCACTTCTACAACCGCAAATTGCCCTAAAAAACCTCCTCCAGGACGAAGTTCTAAGTTATTTTGAAGCAATATCAAATATCTCCTAGTTATATCATCTTGAGCTAACATCTGATTTGCAATATCTTGAATTACACCAAATTGTTCTCTAGTATTTTCATCGAGTTGATCAAATTTCAAAACATTATCAACAGACTGAATAGTCTTTTGTAATACAGCTCCTTTTTTATATTTAGCGACATACCAAATAATTCCTCCTCCTATCAGTGATATTATTAATAAGACAGCAATAAACTTTTTCATAATGTATGTATTAATATTTTTTATTTAATCTCATGATCCTCCCTGACCAACTTTTCATTATTTTTTTGAATCCCTTTCAAAACATACTCATCTACCACGTCTTCTCCTGATCTTTCTTGTTCACTTTTCTCAAGTTCTCGAGCATTCTTTATAATTTCTTGCTTTTCTTCATTTGTTATAGGTTCTCTCTTTTTTTTCTCTATTTCATCTGGTGTAAACATTTCCATAATTATTTCATTATCTTTTTACAATAAATTGTGGCAATATACCAACCTCTTTATTTATATCCGAAAATTTATTTCTATCAACTTCATTTGTTAACAACAAAAATTGTTCTAATCTTTGACTTTCTTTCATTGATTGCTCATTTTTACAAATTTTCCCTTCGTTTTCTTGAGCTTGTTTTTTTTGAGCTATAAACGGATTTACTTTTATAGGACTTCTCCGACCAACAACTTTTACAGTATTAGTTGATGCATCAAAAATTAAAGTGTTTTCTTCTCCTGGTCTAGCAACTATAGTTATTGAAGCAACCTTCTTATCTTTGCTACGAATTTTTTCTTTATTATCATATTTATGTTTCATACAATCTTTACATTTGTAAAAATTTATTAAATATGTTCCATTTTTTGCATCGTCAAATGTTGCATGTTTACCAAATTCAACTTCTATATATTTTCCGTCCCGAAACATCATCGCTTTATACTTGTCAGTATTACTAGTTCCTTTCACCGTATAGCTAATTGTTGTACCACCGTTTTTGCGTACCCATTCTGGTGAACGATATCCTTCACCCCACCAAGCATCTGCACTCACAAATTCAAAAGACATTGCAAAAAATAACATCGCTACTAATAAAAATTTTAAATTATAAGTAATTTTATTCATAATTAATCTTTCTTATATTTGCCACTAAGTGATTCATCCCACAATTTCATCATTGGATCCCTAAAGTTTGGCTTTGCACTTTCATCCAATGGCATATCTTTATTTATAAAATGTAATATGCTCTGTCCTCCATATGATGATTTATACCTCTTTTCTAATTTTTCTGGATCCATCTTTCTTGCTTTTTCTGCTGAAATTTGCTTTCCTGTCCCTTTGTGATAATACTTCATTTCTCCACTTTCGCCCATACCATCTGGACGATTTCCAGTGACCATCATATTACTTGATGATACTGCCGTATATGGCTTAAATTTTGTATCTGGTAAACTTTCTAATTCTCTTGAAATAAACGTATTCCACAACGGTGCAGCAACCCTTGAGCCGATACTCCCAGCTCGCATAAGTTTACCATCATTATTTCCAATCCATACCCCGACAGCTATCTCTGGTGTATAACCAATTGTAAGTGCGTCTCTGTAATCTTGTGTTGTACCAGTTTTTGCTGCAACAGTTTTACCTGGTACATAAACTGGAGCACTCGGACCAAATACATATGTTCTAGCTTTATTGTCTGACAATATACTATTCATCTTTCTGGCAACATCTTCATTTATTACTCTTTCTGATCCTGGGGCAGACCCAATTTCTTTACCATTAGAATCTATGACTTTATGTATCCCATGAACTGGAGTCCTTACACCATCATTTGCAAATACAGAAAATGCTCCAACATGCTCAAGTAGCTTTACTTCTCCACCACCTAGCACAAGTGACAAGCCATATCTATCTCTCTGGGTAAGAGTTGAGAAACCAAGTGTTTCTGCAAAATCAATAGCATTATCAATTCCAGTCAAATAAAGCATCTTTACTGCTGGTACATTAAGTGAACCCTGAATTGCTTTTCTTACTGATACAAGTCCATGATTTTGTCCATCAAAATTTTGTGGTATATAATTTTTACCACTTCCATCTGCACCAAAATTTGTAGGCACATCGTATAATAATGTCTCTGGTTGATATCCCTTATCAAATCCTGCTGCATACACAATAGGTTTAAATGATGAACCTGGTTGCCTCAAACTTGTCGTAACATTTACCTCTCCATCATTTTCTTTATCAAAATAATCAACACTTCCAACCATCACTTTTATTTCTCCGCTACTTGGTTCAATCGCTACCATAGCTGCATTTGATGCTCCAAATCCTGGCAATTTTTCTGCATACGCACTAACGTCGTCCTCTGCTCGTCCTTGCATATCATAATCAAGTGTTGTGTATATCCTCAGACCTCCTCTTCTGAGTACATCTTCTCCATACATTTTTTCTAATTGCTCTCTTACATAAAAAACAAAATGTGGTGCATCAATTTCCTCCTGAAAATTAACTAATTTTTCCAATGTGTTTGTATTTAATGCTTCTTGCACTTCCTCATCGCTATACATTTCTAATTCTCCCATCCTCTCTAAAATACTTGTTTGCCTATCTTCTAATTTTTTTATATTACTTCCATATGGAGAATAATATGTTGTAGCTTTTGGAAGTGATGCCAGCAGAGCTGCTTCATCTATGGTCAAATCTTTTGCATCTTTATCAAAAAATACATTAGCTGCTACTTGTGCACCATACGCGTTTGAACCATACGGCACTTCATTTAAATAAAAATCTAAAATTTCATCTTTACCATAGTGTCGTTCCATTTTTATAGCCAAGACCATCTCCGTAAACTTACGCTTAATAGTTTTATCTCTAGTTAAGAATGTATTACGTACTAATTGTTGAGTTATTGTACTACCTCCTTGAGCTGCACTACCAGCTATAAAGTTTTTATGCATTGCTCGCATAATTCCAAATGGATCAATTCCTTTGTGGTTATAAAAATTATCATCTTCAGCTGCAATTGTTGCATTTCTTAATGTATCTGGTATTTCATTATGTGAAACTACTTTTCTATTTTCTTCTCCATGCATTTTATATAATTCATGTTCACCTGTTTTGTCATATATTATAGAAGTCTCTACAATAGCTCTATTTATAAGAGCCTCGGGACTCACAGTTGTATAATAAACATACAAAAATATAACAGCGATAGCTAACGCAGTTATAAAACCAAGGTCAAAAATGCTTTTGAAAATTATTGCAAAAAAAGATTTTATCCCTAGCCAAATTTTCTTACCTACTGACTTTTCTTCTGGAGAAATATCTTTCTCAATTTGCTTTTCAACTTTCGGCTGCTTTTTCTCTACAGCCTTAACAGAAGAAGATTGCTTCTTCTTTTTTTTCTTAGTTTTCTTCTTTTTTGCATTCTTTTTTCCCATACCTACACAGAACTAACTAATTGTTTATAAATATCATCTAATTTTTTACCAATTTGATTCCAATCAAACTTCTCAACATCCAGTCTGGCACCATTTGCACACTTATCTAAAAGCCCTCTATCATTATAAAAATTCTCAATCGCAACACTTAACGAACTAGCATCTACAGCGTCTATAAATTGTGCACTACTATTTGATAAATATTTGTGATTTGTTGGTCTATTTACACAAATTATTCCTACGCCTGCAGCCATGTATTGCAATAATTTTCCACTTGCCTGATTTACCGTGGCATCCTTTGGGTCAATAGCTATATCTGCCACACTATTTACTTGGGCTAATGTGAAATAATTAAGTGGTGATATTACCTTCACGTTTTTTTCCAACTTTCTTGTTTTTATATATTTTTTAACCCAACTAGCTGGATAACCACCCAACACAAATTGCACATCTTCATGTTTTTTTATAACAAATGGAATTGACTCTAAGATATGATTAATTCCTTTATTTTCTATGAAAGCACCCGTATAAACAATTACAAATTTATTTTTTGCAATTTCATATTTTTTCCTCATAGCAAATTTATCTAGATCCTCGTCATAATCAGAAATATTTACACCATCCCATAAATAAGTTGCTTTTTTGTCATCTCTTGCATTTTCTATCGTAGCTACATTCTCTTCCCCACTCACTACAGCCACATCGCCCATACTACTTATCCATTTTTCTAATGAACGAAAAATAGTTCCAATTGGTGGAACTCCCAAATATCCATGAGACCGCATTTCACCAACCAAACTTCCATGAAAATCTGAAACTAATGGTAACTTTCTGCCAAAAAATAAAATTTGCATCAATCGCCCAATCAAAATACCTTCATGCAAATGTGAATGTACAACATCAGGTTTCCAAGAACGTATCATATTAAATGATTTCACTATGAGAAAAATATTCAAAAGTACCTTTTGCCAATCAGGTCCTGCCTCTGTTTTTTTATACCAAAAAAGCCACCTACGGATACGCCGTACGTCAATATTTGTATCTATAAAATCAGTAATATCATCACCATTGTGATAAGTCACAATCATGATTTTGTGCCCTAATCGTTCCAATGCCCGAGCTTCTTCTAAAATTCGAATATGTGTCCCCCGATGCGAAAAAAACGGTGTCGGTGCAATCATTAAAATCTTCACGAAACCGACTGTTTACAAGTAATTTCTATACTAAAAATAACACATTTTTTTAGTTCTGACAAACTATTTGCAAATACTAATCATCCAAGTCATCTACAGTAAAATTCAATGTTTCTCCCCTGTTTATATTTCCTGTTATTAACTTTTTTGCAAGTGCATCTGCTACTGTTTCATCTATATAATGAATTAGTGATCTAGCACCAAAAATTGGATCAAATCCTTTTTCTATTATGTTTTGAAGCACTTCATCGTCAAATGTTACTGTTATGTGTTGTTCCTCATCCATCCTAGCCGCAAATTTATCCAATAACATCTTACCTACACGTACTACATGATCATCTCCCAATGGATGAAATATTACAACATCATCAAAACGATTCAGAAATTCAGGCCGAAACTCTCCACTATTTATTACAACATCAATAACTTTCTTTTTCATTTTATCATCTTTAATTCCATTTTCTATCATTTTTTTAATAGTGATTGCAGCAGCATTGGATGTTGCAATTATTATCATTGTTGTAAAATTCACTTTTCTACCAAAGGCATCATGCAAAAACCCCTCATCCAAAACCTGCAAGAAAATATCTAATACTCTAGGATTAGCTTTTTCAACTTCATCCAATAGAAGTAATGCATATGGATTTTCACGTGCTGCTGTTGTAAGAATACCTTGTTGATTTAATGCTCTTGATCCAATGAGTCTATCTAGTGCACTATCACCTTGGAATTCACTCATATCCAATCTAATAACTTTTTTTCTAGAGCCAAAATATTGATCAGCTAATACCTTTGCCATCTCAGTTTTACCTACACCAGTCGGACCAAGAAATAGAAAACTTCCTGCTGGCTTATTTGGACTTGCCATACCAGATCTCATCCGTCTTACAGCAGAAGCAACATTTCTCACAGCATATTCCTGACCTACTATATATTTATGAAAACTATCTTCTAGAGATAATAATTTATCAGATTCTTCTGCATCAATTTTTCCAACAGGCACTCCGGTTTTCTTTGTTATAAATTCATCTACTGTTTGAGCTACTATAAATCCAGAACCATTTGACTGCCAATTTATAAAAACTTCCATTGCCAAATCGATTGCTCGAGATGGGAGTGGCGATGTATTTGTATATTTACTAGAATCTATTAGTATTTGCCTAAGAGCTTGATATGTAAACGGTGTATGATCTTTTCCATAAAATCTAGAAAATAAAACTCTCATAGCATGTTCATCATCCATTTCTTCAATATCTACAACGTCAAAATGTCTCATCAAAATTTGATTGTTATTTACATCAGTATAGAAATTCTCTTCTGTTGTTATTGCTATCATTCTAAATGTTTCCAATGATGCGTATTGATCTATTATTGTTGTAAATGAAAATCCATGACTTTCATTGGTGTTCATGTAATTTTTAAAGTTATCCACAACCAATATTACATTTCCAGCATGTGCCGCCTCATGAAATAAATTATTTATAACAAGTTCAGCATCACCACCCTCACTCCTAACTTGTGCCATTATTCCAGAAAAATCACATTTGAGTACACGCATGTATTTCATGAAACTGTTTTCAAAATATCCATTTCTAATTCTACGTGATAGTTCTTCTACTATCATATGTCTACCTGTACCTGGTTCACCTGTTAAAATAACACTATTTTCACTAGGTCTGGATAAAACTACATTTATCAAATCCATTTCCCTTTCAAATCCATGAAATGCATCGAAGGCAATATTGCTCGTGTTAAACTTAGTTAAATCTTGTGCGTATTTATCTAAATTCACAGTATACCCAAAATGCCAACTCAATCCTATTGGACGTTTTTTCAAAAACTTTTTTGCAGAAAATATTCTAGCATCTTCTTCCCTCTTTTTTTGTTTATCTATTTCCCATGCTACAATCTTTTCAAATTCTTCTATGGTTATATTCTTTTGAATTAAGAATTTTTTAAATTCTTCAAAGTCCTTCAAGATTGATGCTGGTATATTTTCTTTACTAACTCCAATTCTTTCATAAACACGATAAAACCACTTCTGATTATTCAATTCCATTATATCCATCTTGTGATATGACTTATGTCCACTTATTTTATAAATTCTATATGCAAATAACGTGATCATCACAGATAATACAAAGAAAGCTACTGCTATTTGCCAATAAGTAGTAAAGAAAAATACAAATGTCACAATCCACAGAGCAGGCAATGTGATGTAAATTGATACAATAATTCCACCAACTACAACTGTTATGCTCCATATCATTATTGCGACAGCAATCACACACAACCTAACAACCGCACCTATGATTCTAGAAAATATATTCCATAATATTCTTTCTGAGGATCTCACCAAACTAAACCCTCTCCAATTTTTTGCACTAACATCTTTGTGCCATGGAGATAATAATGTTCGTAATAATAATACAATTGAAAAATATCTTGGTATAAATAACACAAGCCTTTTCCATATTCCAAAAAACTCGCTAACGCCATCTGAAATATACCATTTTATAAAACTTTTTTTATTCATTTATCGCTTATCTGCCACAGTTCCATGAACTAAGGAAGATTTTTTATTTTATTAATTTTTTTAGAACAATCTCTATAATACTATAACTTCAGCATCTCTTTGTGTTTTTATTACTTTTACAATTTTAAATTCTCTAAAAAGCATAAAAATAAATCTAGTAGTTAAAACTGTAATAAATCTAATTATAGCCGCTAATGAAAATATTATTATAAAAAACACTACAGCAAATATTTCTGATTTATATTCTTTCAAAAATACATTTTCATTTACTACACTTTCTATTTGAGCAGATATTATTTCACCCATTACATCTGAAACCATCTCACTCCCATTTATTTCTCTACCAACTATTTCTGATATGTTTTCACGCATTGCATTTAATGTTGTTTCCTGTGCATCTACTTGAAGCGTCTCTATTTCTATGCCTGTACTCCCAGCTAACCTCACAAGCATCTCCCTATCTTCATCCTTAACCCTTGGCCCCTGCGCAACTTCTTCTGACATATTTTCGATCATAAAGTTCAAAAAGTCATCAACCGACATGGTGTTTATTGATACAGCTTCAACTCCACTTTTTTGCAAAATATAATCAACTACCATATTTGAAAGTTCTACATTTTTGCTAGCATCAAATGCCAGTTCAGCATTATCCTTTATGAAGAAATAATACTGACTAGAAATAACTAGTATAAGTGAAAAAGTCAGATAAGCTATCCCACTCTTTACGATAGTGCCCATATTTATTTTCAATCCATTGAACAATGTTTCTCTCATTATCCACATCCCCTTAAGTGCCACAAGAATTGCCAACACCACCACTACCATATGAATTATCACTGGCATAAAAATTACACTTGGTAAAAATGCGATTATAACTATAGGTATTATCATTTTTTTCTTTGCAACAGTTACTGCGAACACAGATAAAAATGTCAGAAATGCAACAGCACACATCATCGCAGAAAACCATGGATTCAAAATCGATTCGCCTGCTAATGATCTCGTTATACACAAAAAAAATAATGCTCCTAAAGTTGTGACAATAAATGCCATTATTAAATCAAATGTCCTTATTTTATGTTTTTTATTTTCTTCCATATTTTATATATTTTTATATTTATTTCATTATATCACATTATATTTACAATCACACGTTATTGTGCTAATTTACACTAAACTTCAATATTTACATAAATAAAGGAGGGGCTATAATGGAGTTTTATTTATTTTATGATCGTCCACAGCGACTGATTAGTGATGCAAAGATGATTCCAAATGGAATATTTTCAATCTATACAGCATTTAATCCAGAAAGTCTGATTTGTTTTGATGGTTTATTTTTAACCATCCACGCAACTGATTCATCACCTGCCGTGATACAATGCACACTTCTGGAAGAAACACCTCGTATATTAGATATTGAGTTGGATGAAACCACCTTACAAACTTTTGATGAATTGATAGCTAATGAAGACTATCTACCAGCAACATTATCAGAGAAAATATCAAATATAGTAAAGAGTAGTGCGATGGATTTTGGTTCTCAACTTGTAACAAACTAGGATATTTATTAAAATTTTATTAATAAATATCAAATCAACCACCTTAACAATAGGACTCTAAGATGGAAAAGAAAGATTTAAAAATCATCAAAGAAAAACTCGAAACTGAATGGCCTGGAGAATCAGTGTATTTCTTTGATAGCAAGGACAATCCAAATAATGACGGTCACCGGACTATTGAATTATGGTCTCGACGACATGCAAGTCTTTCATCTGAACTATTTCGCTGTATTATATGTGAGCTTAATCATTCACATTCAACATGTCCAGAATGTGGAATGACTGCAACGCAGGATGAGTGAGATTCCGTTGATTAACCTGGTTATCGTTTTTCCCACCACAAAACAAAAGGCACCTCACAAATGTGAAGTGCCTTTTTCTTTTTGAATTTATACTAATATACTACGTCTTTGCGAGCATTGCCATAACATATGTAATAAGCGAAGCAATCTCGTTTAATTTTTTAATATTCTAATTGAGATTACTTCGCCTTGTGGTAATAAATATCCCAATTGCTCGCAAAGACATTGAATTTATTATGCTTTTTTATTCATAACAATTCCTTTGTTAAACCCACCCCGCTTTTGACGTTTTTCATCTTGTATCCGCAATACATCTTTCTTGTCGATATTCATCACTGCACACATAGCATCAATCACCTCAAGCACATCAGCCATTTCTTCAACAATGTGTTCTGTATTATTTGCATCCCTAAGCTCACTCGCCTCCTCAACAACTTTTTTCTTCAAATATTCTAAATGTTCATCCTTATCTTTAACTAAAAACACATCAGCATCAATACCATCATTATCCTTAATGATTCGAGGAATCTCATCCCGCACAATCTTAGGATATTCATTTTCTTCTGGAATATTTGTTTGTGTATGTGTATATTTCATAAAATTATAGAAATAAAACCGAGAGATAAATCTCTCGGTTTTATTGTTTTAAGACTTATTTCTTGTCTTCGTCTTTTTTATCATCCTCTTTTTTCTCTTCATCAGCTTTTTCATCTGATTCATCTTCTTTTTTATCTTCTTCTACTTCAGCTTCTTTTGTTCCGTCAGCATCACACGTTCCGCCTTCACAACCGTCTTTAGCTGCGTTAGCTTCTTGAGCTGCTTTGTACAATTTTTCTCCAATTGCTTGAGCTGCTGTTGAAAGCTCTTCTGTTGCAGCTTTTACTTTTTCTGCATCAGCTTTTTCATCTTTCAATACTTCATTCAATGCTTCAACTTTTTCTTCAACAGGTTTCTTTTCTTCATCTGTCAATTTATCTCCAGCATCTTTAATTGCCTTTTCAGTTGTGAAAACAAGTGTTTCAGCTGCATTTCTGATTTCAACTGCTTCTTTCTTTTTCTTGTCTTCCTCAGCATGTGCTTCAGCATCTTTTTTCATATTCTCAACTTCTTCGTCTGACAATCCACTTGATCCTTCAATTTTAATTGATTGTTCTTTGCCAGAAGCTTTATCAACTGCCTTTACACTAAGAATTCCGTTTGCATCAATATCAAATGATACTTCAACTTGTGGAACGCCTCTTGGTGCTGGTGGAATTGAATCTAGGATAAATTTACCTAATGCCTTATTATCAGCTGCCATTTCACGTTCTCCTTGCAATACATTTATTTCAACACTTGGTTGATTGTCCATTGCAGTAGAAAATGTTTGTGATTTTGTAGCTGGAATTGTTGTATTTTTCTCAATAAGTGCCGTTCGTACACCACCCATTGTTTCGATTCCAAGTGTAAGAGGTGTTACATCTAATAGAAGAACATCTTTCACATCGCCTTGGAACACACCACCTTGGATTGCAGCACCCATTGCTACTACCTCATCAGGATTAACTGTCATATTTGGTTTTTTACCAAAGAACTCTTCAACAGTTTTTTGTACAATTGGCATACGAGTCATACCACCAACTAAGATTACCTCGTCAATATCATCTTTAGAAAATCCAGAATCCTTCAAAGCTTGTTCTGTAGGGATTAAAGTTTTCTTTACTAAATCATGTACAAGTTCCTCAAGTTTTGCACGAGTCAAAGTCATAACTAAATGTTTCGGACCTTCATCACTTGTTGTGATAAATGGTTGATTGATTTCACTTTGATCTGCAGTTGAAAGTTCGATCTTTGCTTTTTCAGCTGCTTCTTTTACTCTTTGAAGAGCAAGGTTGTCTTTTGAAATATCAATTCCTTCTGACTTTTTGAATTCATCAAGTATCCACTTAATAAGAACCTGATCAAAATCATCACCACCTAAATGTGTATCACCATGAGTTGCTTTTACTTCGATAGTATCATCACTCACTTCCAAGATTGAAACATCAAATGTTCCACCTCCAAGGTCATAAACTGCAATTTGCTCATCATTTTTCTTATTAAATCCATAAGCAAGAGCTGCAGCTGTTGGCTCATTGATAACACGACGAACTTTCATTCCAGCAATTTCTCCAGCCTCTTTTGTTGCTTTTCTTTGAGCATCATCAAAATATGCAGGAACTGTAATTACAGTTTCTTCGATTGTTTCACCAAGCTTTTCTTCTGCATCAGCCTTAAGCTTTCCCAAAATCATAGCACTCACTTCTTGTGGAGTATAATCTTTATCTCCCATTTTTACTTTAATGCTACCGTTATCACCTTTGACCAATTCATACGGTGATAATTTGATGTCTTCCTGCACTTCAGCATCATCAAACTTTTTACCTATAAAACGCTTGATACTGTACAAAGTATTTTCAGGATTTGTTACAGCCTGACGTTTTGCCAAAAGACCTGTAAGTCTTTCACCGTTTTTGTTTACTGCCACCATTGATGGAGTTGTTCGATTACCTTCTTTGTTTTCTACGATTTCTGGTTGACCACCTTCAACAACAGCCATTGCTGAGTTTGTAGTTCCTAGATCGATTCCCAATATTTTTCCCATATTATTTTATTTAAATTAGTACCATCTTGTCATTCCTGCGTAGGCAGGAATCTTTCTGTAATTTCAAAGATATTTTATAATCTGTTCAAAAGATTCCGGACAATGATATTTTTTGCCAATCACTTTGTTCTTGGAAAAATATACATTTCTGGAATGACAATTTATATATGTTACTAACTTGATTGATTAAACTAGTTATAAATTGAATATTTATCATTCTCATGAACATAGAATCCTCGCGATTAAATTCTATATTCATTTTGAATGACAATATTCTCAATGTTTGATTATTAATTATTTAAGTACAACACGTGCTGGACGTAAAACTTTTTCTCCTATTTTGTATCCAGGTTGCGCAACCTTTTCTACTTTAGGATCTTCACTTAATTCTTCTTCATCATCATGCTTCACTGCCTCCATTGTAAGTGGATCAAATTCATCTCCAACCTTGATTTCAATTCTAGTAACATTATGTTCTTCAAAAACTTTTTCCATTTGTTGTTGTATAAACATTATTCCTGTCACCCATGGATTATCCGATTCACCCTCTGGAATATGTCCTGTAGCTGCATGAAAATTATCTAGTACTGGTAACATGTCATTTATTACTCCTTCTGCTGCATATTTTGTAAATTCTTTTTGATTTTCTGTCTGCCTTTTTTTATAGTTATCAAAATCTGCCATACATCTGTGCCAACTATCAACTGAACTTTGTGATTCTAATTTCTCAACTGCTTTTTGCACAGCATCCTTTATCCATGACTTCACATCCTTCATCTCAAGGATTTCTTCTGCGCTTAGCCATTTATATTCTTCATGCTCCTCAGAAAGAATAACAGCACCTGCATATTTCACTAGATAAATAGTTGTTATTCCTGTATTTGGATTTTTACTATTAGCCATAAATTCTATACCGCACAATTCTCTTCCTAGATTTTCTAAATTTATTTCAGACTCCTCTTTTATTTCTCTATCCATTGATATAGTAAAATCAGTTTCACCAATTTCTACATGTCCACCTGGCAAATCCCATGGCCCATATTTCTTAAACCATTCTTTATGTGCCTCAATATCATCCTTTATTTTTGAAGCTTTCATTATTAAAAATTGATTTTTATCTTCATCAAAAAATAATACTTTTTGAGATAATCTAAATAATTGCTTTTGATTTGTTATTTTTTCTTGTGTCATTTATTTTTTATTAAATTATTATGAGTACAATCACTACAATTCCTCCCAATGTTTTTTTCACAAGATCTATAAGTGATTTATTTTTTTCATATTCCATATTTTTTGGACCGATGAGTGCTACTATTCCCTTTTCTCCATTTTGTTCATATTGACTCACAATCATTGAATAATTTTCTGTCTTACTGATAGGATTTTCATCTCCTATAAATATCTTTGTCTCTCCGTCTGATAATTCGGCCATGAGATCATCACATCTTTCATCTATATAATCCAAACCTTCAGCTAATGCACAAATTTCATCCATATTGTCTGCATCAACATTTGAAAGTAATGACTTGAGTCCACACTCTGAGAAATCATTATTACAAGGAACTCCGCTTATTGCCACATATCCACTTAATGTTGAAAGTAATTTTGCAGTAGTACGAGTCAATCTAGAATTTTGGGCTCTCAGCTGTAATAGTTCTCTTTGCATTGACTGTTGTTCTTTCTTTGAAAGTTCTCTCTCTGGCATGATATCTTCTACAAAATATCTATATCCTCTATCTGTAGGTATTCTTCCTGCACTTGTATGAGGTTGATGCAACAAATCTTCTTCTTCCAGTTTAACCATGTCATTCCTAAGAGTTGCAGCAGAAACATTAAATCTATATTTATCAACTAAAACAGATGAGCCAACTGGCAATCCTGTTTTTGTGTATTCTTCAATCACCGCTATCAAAATCTTTACTTGTCTATCGTTCATATTTGCATTCATAATTAATAGTATAAACACAATTAGCACTCGTGTCAAGAGAGTGCTAATTTGAATAAAAAGAAAACCAGACACAATATTTATTATGTCTGGTTTTTGATTCTATTTCAAATAAATATTATGCGGCCAACCTAGCCATCGCTTTGTATTTATTTACTTGAGAAGCAATCAATCTTCCATCTTTCCCAACATCTATTTTAATATCAAACAACTTGCCCAATTTCCTCAATCTGATAATAAAAGATATTTTTTTATATATGTTCAAAAATTCTTTCTTGCTATGCAATCCCGAAGCATCATCCAAAACTACAATAAGTTTTTCTTCGGTAAGATCAGCACATGACTCAGCACCAATATTATTTCCCCTGATATCTGCCAGCACTTCTCTTGGCATGTTCACGATTATAAATGTTCTTGACTTCCCTTTAAATTGCCATGAACCTTGTTGAATACAACCACTAAGAACTTTTCTAAAGTCAACCAAAACTCTGTTTTGAAGTCTTGCCATTTGAGAATCTCCAGTAGCTTTTGATTAAATATAATGACTTGTAATCATTTTTTTCACACGATCAAATACTTCAGTTTTTCGTGCATCAGGCACACAAGACTCTACAACTTGTGCAACCTCATGAATAATACCAGTCTCATCAATCTCATTTGCCAATTTCTTAAAATCCACGATTGGTACAAATGTTTTATCACTCGCTACCTTAAAATACCATTTCAAAGACCACGGTGCAGGACGAGGGAACCCTAAACCTCTAATCATATCAAATGCCTTTGTCCTGCTTACACCTTCACTGATACTGCCTGATCCAATTTCAATCATACTGTCTCCTTTTTCATAATTCACTTCCACTTGCCTCCCTATGAGATAAGCTCCTTTTTATTATCAGGTTAATAAAAATAAAAAGGAACTCACCTCATCGTTTAGGTATTGGATCATATCCCCCTTCATGCCATGGATGGCATCTACAAATTCTTTTAGTACCAAGCCACATACCACTTACAATGCCATGCTCATTTATAGCATCATAAGTATATTCTGAACATGATGGATAATATCTACATAATCGTTTTCCATACATTTTTGAAAATACACCATGATCTAATGAGATTGTTTTTTGATAAATAACAATTATTGTTAAAAAAACTTTTTTCATAAATATTTTATATGCAAATTATACTACTAAACTATGTATATATCAATACTATGACTAACTTTTACCTCTTTGTCAAAATAGTAATTTACTGTTAAAATAGATATAGAAATAAATATAAAATTTCTACTTAGTATATAGCTATAGTAGCCAACAAAAAATGAAAATAGTATCACATGAAAATATAACTTGGATTGATATCGAAAATCCGTCTATGATCGATGTTGATTATATTCGAGAAAATTTTAGTGTTCATCCACTAGCTGTAGAAGAATTTATAACACCCACATATCGTGCTCGTGCCACAAAGTACAGCAACTGTCTTTTTTTAACTATTCATATACCTCTTTTCGATAATGAAAAACGCACCACATATGCTGGCGAAATTGATATATTACTTACCAAAACACATCTCATAACTGGTCATACTAAAGATATTTATCAGTTAGAGCAATTTTTTAACAAATTACATGATAGTGAAGGTGCTCGCAGACTTTTCATGGCACATTCAACAGCTCATTTACTATATGAACTTTTTAAGATTCTTACTGAATCTTGCTTCCCTAGACTTGATCACGTAACTCGTCACCTTGATGAAATTCAAGAAGGTGTTTTCAATGGCAGTGAACGACAGATGGTACGTGAGATAAGTGTAATCAAAAGAGATATACTAAACTTCCGAAGAACCCTCATGCCACAACGATCTATAATAGAATCAATAATAGCTCAATCAAATGGTACGGTGCCAAAAGATATTAAAATGTATTACCGAGATTTGATAGGTACTAATATACGATTATGGAATGACTTAGAAAGTGCTAAAGAAACGATTGAATCACTAGAAAAAACAAACAACTCGTTGCTTTCTGAAAAAATAAATCAGCGTATGCGTATTATTACTGTTTTTTCTGTACTATGGATTCCAATAACAATATATTTAAGCTTCTTCAGTTTAAATGTCGATGGAATGCCTCTGCAAGATAATCCTTATGCAATATTCATACACTTATTTGTGATGCTTGGCATTTCTGCTTCTACATTTCTCGTATTTAAACTTGCACGGTGGATATAAACCTAGTATCTTAGTAAGTAGTAATTAATGAATAGTTTGCAATGCTGAAACTTTATAATACACTTTCAAATAAAAAAGAAGAGTTTGTACCAATTAACCCTGGCAAAGTTGGGATGTATTCTTGTGGTCCCACTGTATATAGTTATATCCACATAGGAAATTTACGTACCTATACAGCCTCTGATGTTCTGCGGAGGTATTTGGAATATATTGGATATGAAGTATTTACCATAAAAAACATAACCGATGTTGGACACCTCACTGATGATGATCTCGACCAAGGTGACAGTGGTGATGACAAGATGGAAAAAGCTGCTGCAAAAGAAAAGAAAACACCCGAAGAGATTGCTAGGTTTTATGAAAATTATGCAAAAGAAACTGAATTGGAATTAAACATACTTCCAGCACAATTTTTCCCAAGAGCAACTGAACACATACCTCAAATGATAAAAATGATAGAATCTTTAATTAAAAAAGAAATTGCCTATGAAAGCAATGGTCATGTATTTTTTGATATTACAAAATTTAAAGATTATGGAAAACTTTCTGGAAATACTCTTGCTAAACTAGATATCGGATCTCGTTTATCCGAACCACATCCTGACAAAAAAAATCAGTGGGATTTTGCTCTTTGGCTAAAAGCTCCAAAAGAGCACATAATGAAATGGGAGTCACCATGGTCAGTTGGTTATCCTGGATGGCATATCGAATGCAGCGCTATGAGCATGGAGTATCTTGGAGAAACTTTTGATATACATACTGGTGGTGAAGACAATATCTTTCCTCACCATGAAGCTGAAAGAGCACAATCAGAATGTGCTAATGATAAAAAATTTGTGAATTACTGGATTCATGCTAGACATCTTTTGTTTGATGGTGAAAAAATGAGTAAATCAAAAGGAACACTGCTTACTCTTGAAGATATAAAAGAAAAAGGATTTGATGCTCAAGATCTAAGAATTGCATTTTTATTATCTCAGTACAATTCTCAAATGAATTTCACATGGAAAGTACTTGAACAATCCAGAAAAAACAAAGACACAATTCAAAACTTTTTCTCAAGACTTGAAGCTACTGAAGCAGTCGATACTCCTGATAGTACAAAAATTGATATAGCTAGTTACAGAGACCAATTCGAAACTGCAATGAATGATGATCTAAATACTCCTCTGGCATTAAGCGTACTATTCTCACTTATCACAGAATCTAATACACTCATTGATAATGAAAACTTATATAATATAGATGAAATAAAAAGTTTTGTATCAAAAGCATGTACAGCCCTTGGAATAAAAACAGATTCTCCAAAAATAAATATTCCATCAGAAATATTATCTATCGCAAATGATCGTGAAGATGCTCGTGAAAAAGCGGACTACGAACTTTCTGATAAATTACGTGATGACTTACTAATAAAAGGTTATGAAGTAAAAGATGTACAAGATGGTTTTGAACTCAAAAAAATATAGAAAGAAAAACTCCATGATGCTTATCATGGAGTTTTTTAAATCATATTTGCAATTATTGCATTTTCTTTTCAATGTAATCTAGAGCTTTGCGTAATGTTGTAATTTTTTCAGCATCTTCGTCGGGAATTTCAATATTAAAGTCTTCCTCAAATGCCATGACCATTTCGACAGCATCCAATGAGTCAGCACCAAGGTCATCAATGAAATTTGCATCCAATGTAATTTTCGGAATATCTACACTTAAATGCTCTGAAATTATACCAACTACCTTATTCTGAAGCTTATCTTTGTTCATTTTTTCTCCTTTGATTGAAATTTTCGCTTAACTCCAACTTGTAACTTCATAAAATAATATCAATAAAATTACTTTTTGTCCATAAAAAAACACATCGAGAAGATGTGTTTTTTATTCTTATACTTTAATTTTTCCTAGTCATTATGTCCACTGACCTTAATAATTTGTACTGGACAAGAATCTGCTGCCTCTTTATTTGCTTCTAAAGCATCTTCATCAATTTCCCCTACCATAAACTCTTCACCTTTCCACTCGGCACCTTTTAAATCTGCCTTACCATCATCTTCATTCATTGACCATTCTTCTGGTGCAGCCATAGTACATGCCCCACAACCTATACAATCATTTCTCTTGTGACTTACAGTTACTTTATTTGTTCCCATATTTATATAAATTAATTATTTACCTATTAAATATAATATCACTATTTTTTCTAATCTATACTATTATTGTATCACAAAAAAATATTACTGACATTGATACTTTTCTTTTTTCTTTACTAAATAAAGTTTATCATTAATCCTGACTCTACTATCTACTTCAAATGTAATAACGTCACCCTTCTTTGAACTCTCAGAAATCTTTCCATCTACTCTAAGTTCTTTTATAACTCCTTCTAATGCTCCAGTTGTCTTACCTATGAATAAAAATTCATCACCCTTTTTCATACTTCCTGTATCAATCTTAATTTCAGCAATATTTACTTTTGGATAATAATGTGTGACTCGTCCGATAAACTCTTTTTCATGTGTAGCTTTTGAACCATGTACATCACTATATTCTACAATTTCTTTTCCTAGATAATAATTTCCATGTGATAACTTCCTATTAAAAACTTTTTGCAAATCTATCAAATATTCGTTAATTTTCTCCCTATCATATTCACCATTTTCAATATCTTTAAGTGCTTTTTTATAAGTCTTCACAACTGTTGATACATATTCTGGTGATCGTCCTCTTCCTTCGATTTTCAATACCTGAATACCTGAATCCAAAACTTCATCCAAGAAATCAATAGTGCAAATATCAGCTGCACTCATAATATACTGATTATCAACAATTAATTCATTACCAGTATCCACATCAGTTACCTTATATTTTGCTCTACAGTTTTGCCGACATGCTCCACGATTTGCACTTGAATTATCAGTATATACACTCATCCAACACCTACCAGACTGAGCAACACAAAGTGCACCGTGAGCAAATGCCTCTATTTCCATAAGTCGCCCCTCATTACCCATTAATTGATTTGTTTCAATTTGTTGATAAATATTTTTTATTTGTTCTAAATTTAATTCTCGTGCAAGTACAACCCTATTCGTATGCTTAGCAAAAAATTCAACTGTTTCATAATTTGAAATAGAAAATTGCACAGACATATGCACTGGCATACCAACTTCATTGCAATAATTCACACATGCAAAATCAAATGCAATTATCGCATCTATGTTATTCTCCTTAGCAGCATCAACAATCTTCCTCATAACAATAATGTCATGATCGTATAGCAATGTATTTACAACCAAATAAGTTTTTACATCATTTTCATGAGCTATTTTAGCAATCTCAGCAAGATCATTAATTGTCATATTATGCGCAGCCTTTGCTCGCATATTAAGTTGTGTTACACCAAAATAAACACTATCAGCTCCAGCGTTAATAGCTGCTGATAATGACTCAAAACTACCAACTGGTGCCATTACTTCTGCATTCTTTGAATTTATCATAAATACAATATCTTATTTACTTGAATAATTAGTATACTAGTATTACAACCTAAAAGCAATATTTACAATACATAATGCCAATAAAAAAAAGACAGGTTATAACCTGTCTTTTTTTATTGCTCTTTTATGGTCTTGTCTCAATAATTCTACCACTAGAACAATCTGCATTTGAATTACATGTAGATGTGCAAGCTGCACCATTACCTGTTGTTGATGGTACTGGCGTTGCTTGGCAACTTCCTTGAGCATTACATTCTCTTGCTGTACAATATCCTGTTGCATTTGAAGTATCATGGCTTACAGGATCTCCTAAAACTCCATCTCCATCAGGAGTTCCATCTCCATCTGTATCTGGTCCATTTATATCTCTATTATCTATTCTTGTACACTCAACTGGTATAGACACACCACTAGAACCTTGACTTATATCAAATGTTGCACTTCCACCTATTACTGGAAATGTTTGACCATTTGCTTCACACTCATACGCTGCTTCACACATTCCAGTAGGAATTACACTTACTTGTACAGTTGCATCATCTATTCCATTTGTTGGCCATGGGAATGGATTCGGATTTATATTTGCTGTAAAGTCAAAACAATTTGCATTACAATGTTTTGTTGTATGTACTGCATTACTTCCTATTGGGTCACAGTCCCAGGTCCATGGTCCATTTGATGTTACTGCATTAAAGTTACTGACTGTTCCACCTGAACATAATTCGCTTTGTGCTGGTACAGAATCCCATGTTGCATCGTTGTGTACACTGCTACATTCTCCATCTTCTTCATTTGGAGCTGAACAATTTACTAAACCTGTTGAAGCTGTACATGTCCAATTCCAATTTGTTCCATTTAGTGATGGTGTTGATGCTGAATTTGATGGAACACATAAATTACTTGATGGCGCTGTGCCTGTTGGTACAGTATTTGCTGAACCACATGCAGGACATGTTCTTGTTGTTGCTTCATTTAAGTTTTGACAACTTGTTCCTGATGTTGAATGCTGCCTTACACTTGTTGCTGATTGGATTCCCGAGCTACTACATGAACCCCATGAGCTAACAGTTGTGTAATAACATGTCCTACTAGTGCTAGAAACTGTACGATATCCAGTACGTGTTACAGGAACCGTTGTTCTCACAGTACCCCAATAATCTCTAGGAGGATGATTTAGGCAAGCGCTACCACCACAATTGTTATAACATATTCTTGAATACAATGCGCAACCACGCCTCCCACTCGTAGAAGTTGCAAAATACTGTCTACCACTACTATTTACGCATATATACAACGGCCGTGAACAATTCCAACGACAATAAACTCTTGAGGTTCTTGTCTCATAAGCTGTATATGTATAACTTTCCCTCCTACTACTCGTCCTTGTTACATAACATGCTGGATCTTCTATCTGCAAACTAGGGGTTTGATTACTATCACATTGTGGTGCTGCCTCAGTATCTACAGGGGCTACAATAAAAATTGTAAATATTGCTATGCTTATTAATATTCTTTTCATATATTTACTCGATTACCTCTAATGAATTAGTATCCTCAAATGCCTCATTACCCCGATTTTCATATTCTTGTTGTTTCTGCGTATTTTCCAACGCTCTATAATTATTTGAAATTGCATAATTTAAATTTCTTTCCATAACTGCTTTTCCTGCAGTTAATAACGATACATCATCAGCTACTAGTATTATACCTTCTTCTGCAACCTCAATTGCATCATTGTATTTATCTTGCATATATAATGCATTTGATAATGCTAGATATCCAGCGGCCTTTGTTGGTGATAATGTGATTACTTTTCTTGAATTCATTTCTGACTCTTTAAAATTCTGTTCAAACAAATTTAAATCTGCAAATGAAACATAAAGATTTGGATCATTTGGAGTTAAAGTCTTTGCTTCTAATAAATAATTCCTTGACTGTTCTTTGTCATTTTCATCAAGGAAAATTAATGCCATGATTTGAACTGCGTTTGATTGAGATACTGGATCTGATTGTGGCAATGACATTACTATTTTACAATTTTTTATAGCATCCTCATTATGCTCTCGTGAATATTCAAGACTGCATAAATTTGCATATATAAATACATCTCCTTTATCTTTGTCTAATTCTGCTGCCTTATTAAACTCTGCAACTGATTCTTCTAAAGCACCAATTATACGTAATACATGTCCTTTTCCAGCATGTGCTAAAACATTATTTGAATCCAACTCCAAAGCCTTATCATATAATTGAGTTGCCATTACATAATCTGGCTTAATTTCATTTACATAAGCCTCTACTCTATATACTTCTGAATTTTTATCATCTATTTCCTTCGCATTTTCAACTGCCTTAAATGCTTTCTCAACATATACAGATTGATTACCTCCCAATTCCTGCTCTTTCAATCCCTTTTCTGCGTATGAAAGAGCTAGGCTAATATAGTTATCAACACTATTATTACCACTAGCTATTATACTTTCATATTGTTCGATTGCTTTTTCATTGTGTGTTACTGCATACATGTCTGCTAAGTATTGCGGATCTTCCTTTTCAAATTGATCCACTGAACTTTGCACTACCTGATAACATGCATCCTTTTGAATTTCATCACTAATTTTTTCACACAATGTCTCATCTAATTGTGCTAAAGCTCTATCATAAAAAGATACATTCATAGCAGTTTCTTTGCATATTCCCTTCAATTTCTCATCATTCACACAATCACATGAATTTATATTTTTTTCTATAACAGCATCTTTAAATGAGTCTTCATCATTTTCATATTTGCAAACAAGTACTGGCAACTCTCCATCTATGCCTAATTCTTGATTTTTCTCATTTGTTGTTAATTCTGTAATATTATCTTTAGCTGGTTCATATAAAAATATGAATGCAGTTGCTGCAAATAAAACTATTGCGACACTCACAATAATAATTGCATATTTTTTGTTTTGCATATTTTTTGTTTTATTAATTATTTATTTGATATATTTATATAATACCATAAAAAAAATAGAATACCTATTTTAAAATATTACTGTTTATTTCATAATCCATTTTTATATTTATTTGATATGTGTTCATCAAATGTTCTACTAAATACAGTTTCTCCAGTTTTTACATTATTCAAAAAATACATGTAATCAGTTTCTGTTGGAGACATTACAGCCTCAATAGATTCCACTGAAGGATTGTTTATAGGTCCTGCTGGAAGACCTGGGTATTTATAAGTATTATAAGGCGAATCTATTTCAATATCAGCCAAAGAATGTTTCATTTCTGGGATACCTTTTATATAATCTATAGTTGCATCACTTTGTAATGCCATATTTATATCAAGTCTGTTTTGAAATATACCCGCAACTAGACGCCTGTCTCCACCAATTGGAACTTCTCCTTCTACTATACTAGCCAAGATTATTACATCATGTAAATTATTACCACTATCATTAATAAGTTTACGGTGATTTTCATCAACTTTAACACTGAAATTATCTAACATTTTCCCAACAATAATATCTGCTGATGCACTTGCTGTAAAAAAATATGTGTCTGGATATAGATACCCTTCCAATGATTCTCCTTTTTTTAAAAAATCATATTTATCATAAATATCATTTGACGGTGTAGCCGCAATTGTAGCAAAGTTATCCCCAGGAAGTTTGTTTTCATTAAGTCTATCAACCATTTTTTTTACAGTCCACCCTTCTGGAAAAGTTATTTTTATATCCTGTTTTTTTTGAATAACAGCATCGCCACTCGTAATTTTATACATTATATCTTCAATTTTACTTGCTGGCTTAATATTGTATTCACCTGCAGCAATAGAACCTCTTAATTTATTTTTCCACATATAATAATATAAATAAAATCTATTTGCTATTAAATCTTGCGTAACCAATTCTCTACCTATAACTATCACATCATCACCTTTTTTCACAACAAATATAACATCTTCTTTATTTTGTGACGATGTATTATAAGTTCTAGAATTAACAAAAATTGCAGCAACTATAATTATTCCAACAATTAATACTATGTAACTATATTTTTTCATAATTATTTTTTATACTGGTAGAAATTTTATACTATCAAATCTCTCCTCTAAAATATCTTCATCTTCTGACTGATTGTGAAAATAATACACTATATTATCAATTGGAGCAACCATAACGCCATCAATATTTAATAAATCCCTAAATGTACAAAGTGACCACAATCCTGGATTTATAACAATTATACGATCAAATTTTTCATCACCAACATCTTCACATGTTTTTACAATTTTTAGTTTAGTTATTCCATTCCTCACTACAAAATTATATTTACTGATATTTTTTTCGGCTTCTTTTTTTAATTCATGAATCGTATCAATTGAAATAACACTACCATCTGCACCCACAACATAACTCATCATAGTGGTTACCCATCCGCCACCAAAACCAACTATTAAAATACTTTGTGATCTTGCTGGTCTTAGCAATTCCAACATGAACGAAATAACGGAAGGTTCTGGCAAAACCTGTCCATGTCCTATAGATAACGGTATATCAGAATCAGCTGCAACCATAAATCTTTGTGAAACAAATTCTGACCTATTTATTTCAGCAAATGCCTCTATCAATATATCCGTTTTTAGATATCCTTTGTGTATTAAATTGCTTGAAAGTTTACTCATATTATTTTAGATCAACCGTTCACATGAATAATTGCATCACGATTTCGTGACCCATCAAACTCAACTGCAAAAATACTTTGTAATTCTGAAAGCATCATCTTTCCATTCTCAATAGGCACTGTTACGCTAGCTCCCAACAACATAGCCTTACAATGTGAATGACCATTACTTCTTCCATCTGTTTTATTATTTTTCTTCATTTCAAATAAATCATGTGAATATCTCTCATCAACTGGTGCAAAATGATACAATACTCTCATGAAATCCTGTAAAAGCATTGGTTCATTATGATTTATGATGACACCCATCGTTGTGTGTTGCACAAAAATACAAACACCTCCCTCACGAATTCCACTATTTTCAATAACTTGAGCAACTTCATTTGTTATATCTATAAACTCTATCTGCGCAGTACTTTTAAATGTTATTTTCTCTTTATATATTTTCATATTTTTATTTTAGAATATTTTCCACTTGAAGTAATTATAACACTTTTTATAAAATTATGCACCAAGTCTCCTTGTGCGTCTCAAGTATTCATCAATAGCATACTCAAACTCCATATTATCAAAATCTGGAAAATTTTTCTGTGAAAAAAATAACTGAGCATTTGCAATATCCCACATCATGAACCCGGCACTTAAGTGTGGCTCACCACCAGTTCTAATTAAATAATCTACTGGCGGTAATTCTCGTGTTAATAAATAATTTTTTATGGTCTCTTTTGAAATATTTTCAGAATTATTGTCAAAATCTACTACTATTTTTCTTATAGCATTTAACATTTCTTCATCACCCGAATATGCTAAGAAAAAATTCAAAACATATTTACTATGATTTTTTGTTTTTTCTATACCATCCTCCAATACAGTTACCAACTTTTTAGGCAATTGATTTCTCCAGTCACCAAATACATTAATTTTAATCTCATCATTAAATATATCATCACTTGATAATAATTTTGTAAAATACCTATCATAAATATCAAGTAACGCTTTTCTCTCCCTCAAGGGTCTTTTTGTCATGTTTTCAACAGAAGAACCCCAAAATGATAAATATTTTATTCCAAGCTCTCTAGATTTTCTTGCTATTTCTTCAATTGCTTTTGCACCCTCCTCATGTCCTATCCAAGGATCAACTCCATTATCCTTAGCCCACCTACGATTTCCATCAGGTATAACGGCAACATGCAAAGGCATTCTATTATTTTCCATAATTATTTTTCACGATTATTAAGATAATCTGCAATTTCCAATAAAAAACTTTTCACATAATCATCTATCTTTATTTTCATCAAAGCCTTTTTTGATTCTTTTATTAATTTTTTTGAATATTCATCACAGTCTTTTTTTGCACCTGATTCAATTATCATATTTTGGAATTTTATAATATCTTTATCTGTCATGTTTTTATTTCCAAGATATTCATCTAATATATTTTTTTGATCTATTGTTGCATTATTGTAAGCACGTTTAACCATGAATGTTAATTTTCCTTCTACTATATCAGAACCAACTGGCTTACCCGTTTTTTTCTCGTCACCAAATACTCCCAACATATCATCCTGTATTTGAAAGGCTATTCCAATAGGAACTGCATATCCACCCAAACTATCACAAAATTCTTTATCTGCACCAGCTAACATTGCCCCTAATTGCAAAGGTCCCTCAAATGTATATTTTGCAGTCTTATTTTCATACATTTTCAAAACATCCTCTTCAGTTGCTTTCTTACTATACTCCATATAAACATCTTGGATTTCTCCTATACACGTCAATCCCACTATTTGCTGAGTTCTGTTCAATGCTCCTACAATTAATTTTGCATCAAATTTCGATTCAAATAACACCTGATTCCCCAATGAGTAAACGAAATCACCGATTATCATTGCTATTGATTGTCCAAAATGATCTGGTTCATTATTATTTAATAAAGATTTATTATAATCACGATATCTTGCATGAATTGTCTTTTTGCCGTGGCGAAAATCATCACGATCTATTATATCATCATGCATTAACAAAAATGAGTGTATTAATTCTATACTTATTGATGTCTTTAATATTTCAGAATGATTTTTCCCGCCAGCAGCCCTATATCCCAAACACATCATTATAGGTCGAATTCTTTTCCCTCCCGCTAAAATTGTCTTTTTATAATATTTTATAGCATCTATCATAAATATATCTAGATCTCTTTTTTTTGATTCAGCTATAACTCTATCTAAATAAATTTCAATTTCTCTATCTATACTGACCTTAAATTCTGCTAATTCATTTTTTATATCCATACTAAATATTTAAAAAATAATTTTAATAAATTGTACACTGATTTAACATCAAAAGCAACTATTTTTCAGTAGTTTTACCATTTAAAACTTCATCTGAACCAATCAGTAATCGTTTAGTAGTTCCTCCAACAATACTAATAAGAAGTCCAAATAAAACTAATCCCATAAATCTAGTTATTATAGTTATAATTTCACCAGTAATCGTATTTGGCATTACCTGTGGGACACCGCCCAATAAAACTTTACTACTCCAAACCATAGCAATTGGTATATTCACAAATGCTTCATGACTTTCTGCTTCAAAAAACCACATCAATGTTGCGCTAATTAAAATGACACTGACTAACGCCAATATGTAAATTTGCATAGTTAATCTAAACAAACTATCATGACCATGATTTTCAATATCAACATGTTGTTTTTGCATTCTCAATAATTTTGTAAGTCTTATCATCCTCAAAAATCTCATCATTCTTAATAATCTTGCACTTTTGAGAAAAGTTAAATTTGCTATGCCTAAAAATGTCGGCACAATAGATATCAAATCAATTAATCCAAAAAAGCTAACCATATATTTCCATGGTTTTTCAGCTGCAATAATACGTCCAATATACTCCAAACTAAAGAAGAAAACCGTTATAAATTCTATAAGAATAAATACATCTTCATATTTTGAAAACTTATTTACAGTCTCTAAAACTATACCCAAAATAGAAATAATAGTTAGAACAGCAAAAAAATCATTTACCGGCACAAAAAATTGTGATTCAACATCACTGAATGCACTTTTACAAAATTTTTGTACTGACATCTTTTTATGCATACACTGAAATAATTATCAGATTAATCATAATAACTTCACAATTTTTACAAAAAATAAAACACTTCCTTTCTGTTGTTTTTACAAAATATCCATAACATGAAATTATATATTACTTAATTTCATTAAAAGACAAATTTCCATATCAAGTAAATTTTATCCCAAAATTTATCTTTTGGTTACTCAAAATATTCTTATTTGTTTATAATTTCAGCTTATACAATAAACCATTTATTTTATTTATGAAAAATAAAGCATCCTCAGCTGGTGATAAAAATAAATCTACCGCGTCTAACTTCTCTTTAATTTCATCATATTCTATTAATCTTTCTTTTTTTCCTGATTCTATATCAAGTTTATAAAATGTATCTTGTGTGGTGAATTTATTTTCATAATAATCCTCTGGCCATATAACGTCATTTGGTATATTTGTCGGTTGTGCATAATAAACTGTTTTACCATCCTTTGACCATACGACTTTCTTTATTATTGTAGGAATTTTAAAGTCATTATAATTGTTACCATTGCTGTCAAAAACACCTAGTGTAATATTTTTTCCACCATTAAAAACAGAACTCATTAAAATATGTTCCCCATCTGGTGCATACAAGAAACTTGCACCATTCTTACCAGAAAAAATCTCTGTTACATTACTCTCATTTATTGTATTTGTTGTAAGTAGCTTTGTTTCTAAATCATGCTTATCCACTGGCCAAAACGCAACGAATATTGATGATGGAATGGATATAAAATCAGCATATCTAAATGGTAAATTAGCAATTTTCTTCCATTTATCACCATTATAATTAGCAATGTTCAAAGTTCTTTCATTCAGGTCTAAATTATAATATTTATATAATATTCTATTTCCAGTAGCTGTCCACACAACATTATCCATTCCATTCCTGAGCTTAATAGATTCACCAGTTTCATAATTTCTTACAAAATTTTCACCATTTTCATATGAAATAATTGCCATATTACTATCACTTGCCCATAAAACTTTTTTTGGTACACCAAGTTCTTCCCTATATATTTTTTCTTTGTTTGCACCTCTCAATGTCATTTTTTCAATATCTCCATACAAAGAGTTTGCATAGTAAATACTATCCTTATCAGGACCAATCGTAGCGGAAATAATTGGCTCTGATGTAATATTTGTTATATCACTTGATGTCATTCCATCAAAATCTTCAATATACTTAGAATCATCTATAACTTCTTTTTTGGTAATAACAGCTTTGTCATTAAAAGCTACCATGTAAATCCCAAAAAATATTAAGGATATTAATAACATGACTGATGAAATTATAAATATTTTCTTTATTAACATATTCTTAAAGTTATTAATTATCTCTTAAACCCCAATATCAAAGAATGAATGAAAAGCATTATTCCCATCATAAGTGTCATTTTCAAAATGAATAATAAATATTGTGGAGTATTATGTGCTACTGTTGCAAAAAAACCATTTTGCAACTTTGTTAATTTTACTGAATCTGATAATTCTATTTGGATTGTCTTTGAGAGGGTTTCTTTTGTTGTTTGAGATTGTATTATTCCAAAAGCATCACTCAATGCCTTTCTATCTTCTCTTTTCAAAGCTTGTTCTGACTTCACCCCAACACTAACATCCTTATCAGCAACAAATGTTATTGGATTTGTATTTGCGTAATCTTTTCCATCTATTGTCCATGTGTATTTTTCATCACCTTTATTTAAAAATTCTGGATATAGAACTGCTTTTAAAGTTATACTTGTTCCCTTTATTGTTTGTAGAGTTGTTGTTGATTGTTTTGTAAATTTCTTTCCATTTAAATCCTCGTAGCTCCCCAACTCCTTCACAACAGCCCCACTAACAGGAGTTATTGATATTTGTGAATCTGTTACTCTAAATACTCTTGATAGAACTTGTGTATTGTTTTTATCACCTGTTACATCATTTATACTTGCAGTTACTGTTACTAAATCTCCATCACTACCTGTCATTGGAATTATTATTGTTCCTGAGTTTGTTCTATCATTACAATCTGGAGATATACTTGAATCACAATTATATGCTTTTCCATCTACTGTCCAAGACAGCATTGTTCCATCATATATTGTTCCATCATCTTTTGTTGCTGCTATAGCTATTACTTCATTATTCATCACTCTACACAAAGTTTTATCTATCCCAACATCACATACTGCTGTTGCTGTTTTTTGGAATTTTGTGTCTTCTACTATTTCTGTCTTGAATGTTTTAAGTGGGCTATCTTTTACATCATAAATCTTGATTTTTGTTTCTGATTGTCCAAAATTTGATCCTCCTCCAGCTCTAGGTTCATTTATTTTTGTTTTTACTATTACTTCTCCTGCATCTACACATTCCTGTGGAAAGTTTGCTGTTAGATTTAGAGATGGTAGATTCATTCCTTCTGTTTTTGACAGTCCTTCCATTTTACTTAAATCTATTGTTTTTCCTCCACACACAATACTCCATTCATAGTACAGATGTTCTGAATTTGATATTCCTCCTCCTTTTACACCATTTGCATGTGCTGTTATTTGCATTGGTTGACTCAGCCCACTTGCTACAGATGTGTTTTGTGCACTTGGAGAAGCATGGTTTACATTTACATTTAATGCATCAAACTGTGACGTTCCTGGTTTTTGGAATATCTCTGCTGTTACACAATCTCTTGGATTCATCTCTGCTACTTCTATTGTTACTACTTTTTTCTTTGCTGTTTCTTCATAACTTTCTTTTGAAGCATTTTCTATTGCTTTTTGACATCCCTCTTTTGGTACTGCAAAAACTGTTTGATATGTTGCATCTTCATGTTTTGTCATTCCCAGTCCCATCCCTTCTACTACTACAGCTATCTCATCTCCTGCTTTATATTTCCATTCAAAGTTCTTTACTCCTAGTCCTACTGCCAATGCTCCATCATTTATTGCTAATGGTGTTGTTTGTGCATCTATTGGATTTGTTCCATACTGTGCCTCTATTGATGCTGGAAAGAATCCTAGATTTAATTCCTCTGGAAACAGATGTTGTTTCTCGGTACACCCTGAGTCCTTTGGTGTTGATAGGGTACAGGCTTTTTCGGGTTCCAATAAATCTAAAATCTTTTTATCCTTATCAATAAAACAACCTCTGCTAATTGGCTTTGCATCAGGGCAACCCGCAAACTGAACAGTATTATCATTACTTATATCATATGTCCATGTAACCCCAACATCATCCTGACATGTAATTGTCATTGACGCACCCACGCCCTGACCTAAAGGTCTCTCAAAAACTGGTTTTGCTCCATCCATTCCATGATATTTAAAATTATTATCACAAGTTAATAGATTTGGAGAGTCTGGACAAAGAATAATTCCTGTAAATGGTGCATTATACGGCGTTCCATCTGGCTGAAAAAAATCAAAGCTTGGATTAGTTCCTGCGACACGGCCTTCTGTTGGTCCTGGGTATTTGCCATCTGCTGAATATAGCCCACACCCATTAACATTAGGATCCTTCCAAATTTCCCCAGTTTTTTGATCTTGTTTAACACAATAAGGAGTTGGAGTAGTTATTGGTTGATCATAACTATAACTCACTGCCATCATTTGACTTCCCATTGTACATATTTTTGTATCCTTATCTGCTTTACATTTCTCTATTGTATCAAACACTTCACAACAATGACCATCTGTCTTATATGAACTACAACTTGTTCCATCGCATGAATAAGCTTTATCTGCTTGAAATACATTTCCTTTATCTGCTTGTGAACAATGAAGTTTTCCTGTGTTTACATCACAAGTTGGTTTTATTTCTGTATCTAGACATCTTGTTAGATAACTGAATCTATCTCCATTTCCTCCTGCTATTGTTGTTGAAGTTGAAGAGGATGATGTATTGCCACCACCTGAACTACTTGCTGTTGAAGTTCCTGTCATTCCTGGAACTGCTACTGGGCACATTAAATCATTATTCTCTTGCATGCATTTTGCTATATATCCAGTTGGACAGCCCATTGCTGAATCATCATGTGCATCACCTAATTCATATTGCTTACCTGTTTTTGAATTATAAATATAACAATAATCCCTATTACCTGATGCTGATTTTGTGTCATTTGCTTTTGTTCCTGTTGAATTTAATAGACTATCTCTAACTTGATTTTGTGCATCCATTATTTGAGATGTTCCTGGAGCCAATACATCAAATATTCCAAATCCTGGTAAACTATCTATTATTCCTTGATGAGCGTCCTTGATGTTTCCAGTAGCAGTTTCGTGTTGTTGCAGTAAGCTTGAACCTGATTTTGATGTTGCTCCTCTTAGTATCCCATTATCTCCTCCCATCTTTGGTTTATATCCATCATAATCATCTCCTTTTGAAGCTACTATCCCTTGATTGAATTTTTGATTTAGAGTTTCTGGATCATAGTACAATGCTGCTTGTGCACTTACTGCTTGACGATGTAATTTATCTATATCATCATAGCTATCTCCTTTTCTTTTTAAATACCATACATAGTATGCATCATTTGGATTCTTTACACCTGTTACATCTGCACTTACTGTTATCTTCTCTCCTTCTTTTGGACTTTGTGATGAAAATCTTAATGACACTTCTGGCATTTCTCCTTTCCTATCTATTGTATTTATACTCTCTGTCAGTGGTCTTAGACCATCTTTTACATTTATATTTAAATCTTTTTCTAAAAAATCGTTTATACCACTTCTTATCTTTCCTGACGTCCCACTCCCTCCACCTCCACTCAATGGATTACTTGGTAACCCTAAAAAAGCATATGTGCTTATTGGTTGAAGTATTATTATTTGTATTAATATTAGTGTTATTGCTATTGTTTTTTTTGTTTGCATAGTTATTTTAGATTAATTCTATTTTTCTCAATTATAACATAAATAATATTTTTTTCTCATTATCACTTTAAATTGATATATTTTATATTATTTAGCTATTATAAATAATAGCATATAAAATATTAACTTACTATTTTATAAATAAGTTTAGAAAAAATAAAAAGCGGTATTAATACCGCTTTTTATTTTTAAATTTAATCTATTTTTTTTCGTTGGAATCTTTTTCAATATTAACCTTGCCACCAGCCTTCTCTATATTTTCTTTTGCTGAAGCTGTTACGCCAACCTTAGCATCTATTGTAAGTTTTTTTGTTATTTCTCCAGTTGCTACAATTTTGATTCCATTATCAAAAGTTTGAGATCTTAAAACTTTTTTCTCTGATAAAGTCTCTCTTGAAACTACATCTCCATCATTGTAAATTCTATCTAACTTAGTCAATGTAACTACTACATTTTTTGCATGTGGCGATTTAAATCCACGATTTTTTTTCATTTTCTGTATTAAAGTAGTCCGTCCACCTTCAAATAATGGATTAACATTTCCACCACTTCTAGATTTTTGACCTTTCATACCTTTTCCACTGTATGTTCCGCGCTTTCCACCGCGACCTATACGCTTTTTTGCCTTTCTTGTTGTAGATATTTCGTGAATTTGCATATAATTCTTACTTTACTTGTGATTATTTAGTAGCTACCTTTGTTGTAGCTTTCTTAGTCGCTTTTTTTGTTGTTTTCTTTACTGCTTTTTTTGTAGCTTTCTTAGTCGCTTTTTTTGTTGTTTTCTTTACTACTTTTTCATCTTTGTTAGCTACATTTTCAACAGTGCTCTTTTCTTCTTCAATAACCTCTTTTTTCATTGCTGGTCGAAGACTTTTCAATCCCTCTATAGTCGCTCTAGCAACATTTAATTTATTTGAAGTTCCATATGACTTTGATACTATATCTTTTACACCAGCTAATTCAACAACTGTTCTCACAGCTCCACCAGCAATAATTCCACGACCTTCTCTAGCTGGACGCATCATAACACGTGCACTTGCTAATTTTTGGTTTATCTCATGTGGTATTGTATTTCCATCAAGATTCACATCTATCATTTTTTTCTTTGCATCTGCAACAGCTTTTTGAATTGCTCCTGAAACGTCATTACCTTTTGAAACACCTACACCAACTTTACCTTTTCTGTTTCCAATAACCATAGTTGCACGGAAACGAAATCTTCGCCCACCTTTTACAACACGAGTAACACGAGCTAAATCTAATAATTGTTGATCAAACTCTGATTTTTGTCGTTTGCGACCTCTTCCTTTTTTACGATCTTTTTTCATTGCCATATAAACTTAAATACAAAGTAAATTAAAATTTTAGACCAGCTTTGCGAGCTCCCTCTGCAATAGCCTTAATCTTTCCATGATAAATATATCCGGCTCTATCAAATACAACCTCTGTAATTTTCTTATCAATTGCTTTTTTTGCTATCAACTCCCCAAGTTTACCAGCACCATCCACATCATTTTTAGCTCCTTTCACCTCAGCTAATTTTGCAGAAACTATTGTTTCACCTTTATTGTCATCTATAAGCTGTGCATTCATAGCTTTCAATGAACGAAAAACGTTCAATCTAGGCTTAGTAGCTGTTCCAGAAATCTTTGCACGAACTCTCTTAGCTCGATGTAATCTTTGATTATTTCTTGTTCTTTCCATAAAATTAAGTTAAATTTGACTATTATGCTGCTGTAGCAGCTTTTTTACCTTCCTTACGACGAACATGTTCGTCATCATACTTAAATCCTTTTCCTTTATACGGTTCAACTGGTTTCAATGCTCTAATATTAGCAGTAAATTGACCAACTTCTTGTTTATTCATTCCTGATACTGTCATATTTTGACCATCTATAGTAACCTCAAGACCTTCTGGAATATCTACTAAAACTGGGTGAGAAAAACCTAAAGCTAAATCAATTTGCTTTCCTTTTAGAGCCATACGGTAACCTACACCATTCAATTCTAATTTTCTTTCAAATCCCTTTGAGACACCTGTTATCATATTTTGTATTAAGCGAGCTGTTGTTCCCCACATTGATTGTGCAATTTTTGCATTTCTTGCTTTTTCTACATGCACACCGTCCTCTTCAACAGTTACCTTTATAGCACTATGTAGCGTCATAACTAACTCACCTTTTGCGCCCTTAACTTTAACCTCTTGATTTGAGATTTCAACAGTAACGCCATTAGGGATTTCAATTGTCTTCTGACCAATACGACTCATATATTTATTACCTTAACTTTAAATTTATAACTTTACCACAATTCGCAAATCATTTCTCCACCAAGACCTTTTTTGCGAGCATCTTTACCACTCATTACTCCCTGTGATGTTGAAATTATAGAAATTCCATAACCATTTCTAACTTTGTGAATATCATCTTTTTTGATATATATTCTTTGACCTTGCTTACTAATCTGACGAATTGCTTCGATAGCAGGATTTTTCTGTATACTAGAAATTTGATTATATTTCAATACAATATGAATATTCTCAAATTTTTCATTATTTTCATCTTTAACACGCTCAGCTTTTTCTATGTAACCTTCTTTTACTAACACATTCGCAATTGCAAACTTAATCTTAGACATAGGCATTGTAGCCTCGCTGTGTCCAGCTGCGTATGCATTTCGCAATCGTGTTAACATGTCACTAATTGAATCGATCATAATTACTTTTTCATTTAAATATCAAACTATTTTTCAAAATTTATATATTACCAGCTACTTTTCTTCACACCAGGCAACTCACCTTTACTAGCTAATTCACGAAAACAGATACGACAGATACCAAAATATCTCATGTAGCCATGTTTACGACTACATTTCCAACACCTATTCACTTTCCTTGTTGAAAACTTTGGTTTTTTAGCCGCTCGTGCTGTTACTGATGTCTTTGCCATAATTTCTATAATATAAATTAAATTATTCTTCGTCTTTTTGCAATGGGAAACCTAACAATTTGTATAACTTTTCAGCATCTTCTTTATTATCAGCAGTTGATACCAATGTTATTTGCATCCCAAATGGATTTTTTACTTGCTCTGCAACAATTTCTGGAAATATTGTATGTTCTTTAATTCCAATATTTAGATTTCCACTTCCATCAATTATCTTAGTCTCTAATCCATGAAAATCACGAACACGAGGCAAAGCTGTTCCAACAAATCTATCCATAAACTCCCACATTCTCGTTCCGTGCAATGTAACTTTCATTCCTACATCTTGACCTTCACGAATCTTGAAACCAGAAATTGATTTCTTTGCTTTTGTCTTGATAGGTTGTTGACCTGTAATATCCCTTAGACCTCTTTCAATTTCAGCAATAGCCTCCTTGTTTTTGTCGAACTTACCCGTACCTGTGTTTATAACTATTTTTTCAACACGAGGAACAAGCATTATATTCTCCAAACCAAGATCTTTTTGCAAATCTTTCAAAGAATCATTATATTGTTGTTTGATTGTTTTTACTGTACTCATAAATATCTATTAATCTATTTCTTTACCACTCTTTTTGGACACACGTACCTTTGATCCTTCATTCACCTTGAATCCTACCCTTGTAGGTTTATCTGTATGTGGACAAACTAATGCAACATTCGATATATCCATAGGTGACTCTACTGTAACACGCTCACCTTTTTGACCCATTTGTTTAGGTTTTACATGTTTAGTGATCATATTCAATTTTTTTACGGTAACTTTTAGAGCTTTTGGATTAACCATGATAATTTCACCACGCTTACCGCGATCTTTACCTGCCAAAATCTCAACTTTATCACCTTTCTTTATCTTTAACATATCTCTATAAAATTATCACATTCTTTATAAAACCTCTGGTGCCAATGACACAATCTTGCTATATCCTCTTTCTCTCAACTCCCTTGCTATTGGACCAAATATACGAGTTGCTTTTGGCTCCTTGTTATCTGGATCAATTATAACAGCTGCATTTTCATCAAATCTGATATATGAACCATCCTTACGACGAACTGGATATTTCTGTCGGACAATCACAGCCTTTACAACATCACCTGCTTTTACATTACCTCGTGGTTCTGCTGTTTTTACAGATGCAATGATAATGTCACCAATATATGCATATCGACGTTTTGAACCACCAGGAACCTTGAAGCATTCAATCTCCTTTGCCCCTGAATTATCTGCAACTTTTAGCCATGTTTCTGCCTGAATCATACATTTCTATTAAAAAATCTTTAAAATTATTTTACACTAAATCTTTTATCTTTACTTATTGGTCGTGATTCGATTATTTCTACTACGTCACCAACCTTGCAAGTATTCTTCTCATCGTGAGCTTTATACTTTTTAGTATCGATATACTTTTTCTTATACTTTTTGTGAGTTTTGAATGTATCTACTGCAACAACAATCGTTTTATCCATTGCATCAGAGACAACCTTGCCTTTCAAAACTAATTGTCTACTATCTTTTGTCATAAAAATTCATTTATATAAATTATTCGCTACAAGTCTTTTCTGCTACAACTGTCATAACTCGTGCCAAATCTTTTTTCGATTTACGGATATCACGATTATTTTGAGTCTTCTTCATCATTAGATCCATTTGTGTTTGATGAATGCTAGCTTTCAAATCGTCTGCTGTCTTGAGCAATTCATCAATATTTTTTTCTCTAAGTTCTACAACTTTCATATTATCAATTTTAATTACTCATTATTCTTTGAAACAAATTTTGTTCTAATTCCAAACTTATGTCCTGCCAAACGAAATGCTTCACGAGCAGTTTCTTCATCTATCCCATCAACTTCAAACATTACTTTACCTGGTCTAACTTTAACAACATAGTGATCAACAGTACCCTTACCTTTACCCATAGGTGTTTCATCACCTTTCTTTGTCATTGGATGATCTGGAAATATTCTTATCCAATATTTACCAGTTCTTTGCATGTAACGAGTAATTGTACGACGAGCAGATTCAATCTGCCTTGCAGAAATACGTCCTTGAGTAGTAGCCTTCATACCATAACTTCCAAAACTAACTACTGTTCCTCGTGTTGCATTTCCTTTCAACTCGCCTCCGCGATGCATTTTTCTATGTTTTACTTTTCGTGGCATTAACATAATCTTTTCCTAAAAACTTTCAAATTATTTATTCTTCTTGTCGAAAACTTCACCTTTATATACCCATACTTTCACACCAATTGCTCCATATGTTGTACGAGCTACATCTCTAGCAAAATCTATATCTGCTCTAAGTGTATGAAGTGGTATAGTTCCTTCACTTAACCATTCAACACGACTCATTTCTGCTCCATTCAAACGACCTGATAAAGAAATTTTCATTCCTTGAATATTTCTATTTTTAATAGCCTGTTCCAATGTTGTTTTCATAACCCTTCTAAACGGCATTCTTTTTTCTAACTGTTCAGCAACATCCTGAGCAACTAATGCTGCACTCTCTTCAAACTGCTTAATCTCTCTAATGTCAACTTTCACATCAACTCTTTTTCCCGCAAAAAAATCTTTTTTAATATATGCAATCAAATCTTCAATCCCACTACCTCCACGACCTATAATCATTCCAGGTCTAGATGTTTTGATGATGATTTTTACAGCCTTCTCATTTCTTTCAATTTCTACATCAGCAATAGCTGCATGTCGCCATTTTTTCATAATTGCACGACGAATAACTACATCCTGCTCTAATAACTCGGCATAATTATTTCCACCGAACCAACGAGAGCGCCATGTCGTTGTTATTCCTAGCCTAAGGCTTTTTGGATTTACTTTATTACCCATATTACAAAATATTATTTAGTATCTTTTTGCGAATTACTCTTTTTTACCTCTTTTTTTTCAACCTTATCAGTGCCATCTGTCAAAACAATACTCACACGAGATGTTCTTTTCAAGATTTTTGCAGCTCTACCATAAGCTCTTGGTCGCCATCTTTTCAATGTTGGACCTTCTCCTACAATAATATCTGAAATATACAAATCCTTTTCATTCAACTTAAAGTTATTTTCAGCATTTGCAACAGCGCTTTTTAACAATTTCTCCAAAGGCTCTGCAGTCTTACGTAAATCATATTTCATCAATCCGATAGCTTCACTAACTTGAACTCCTCTAACTCTATCAGCTACCAAACGCACCTTCCTTGGTGAAATTCGCAAATTATTCAATTGTGCTGTTACTTTTGTCATAATTCTTTATTAATAAATCACTTCTTATACTATTTATTTTCCGCTATCCAAATCCTTCTGCATTTTACCTCCATGTTTTGTAAATTTCCTTGTTGGTGAAAATTCACCTAACTTGTGTCCAACCATTTCATCAGAAATCAAAGCTTCTATAAAGTCTTTTCCATTATGTATGGCGAATGTAAATCCAATCATATCTGGTGTAATTGTACAAGCTCTTGACCATGTCTTTATAACTCCTGTCTCTTTTGGAGTTTTACCCTCAACTTTTTTGATAACTCTCTCATCTACATATAACCCTTTTTTCAGTGATCTACTCATATACTTACTATATTATTTCTTATGTCTTGATTGAACAATGTACTTACTACTTAATTTCTTTTTTCTTCTAGTACGAACTCCCAAAGCATGCTTACCCCATGGAGTTTTTGGATACTTCAACCCAATTGGTTGACAACCTTCACCACCTCCATGTGGATGATCTACCGGGTTCATAGCACTACCACGAACAGCAGGCCTCTTACCCATATGTCTTGCTCGTCCAGCCTTACCAATCTTTACTGCATTATGTTCAAAATTGCTAACAGCTCCAATGGTTGCGTAACATTCCTTACTTATTAAACGTATTTCACCTGAAGGCATTTTAATTTGAGCATATTTTTCATCATGACTCATAATCAATGCACTACTTCCAGCACTCCTGATAATCTGTCCGCCTCCACCAACTTTCATTTCTACATTTGAAACTTCAGTTCCTGAAAGAATATTCTCTAATTTTGTACGATTTCCATCATCTAACGCTACTTTTTCTCCAGAAATAATTTTATCACCAACACGCATCTTCTCAGTTGCTAATACATATCTTTTTTCACCATCTGCATATACTACCAATGCTATTAAAGCGCTCCTATTTGGATCTTTTTCAATTGAAGTAATTGTTCCTGGTATATCAAACTTATCTTGTTTGAAATCAACCATTCTGTATAACTTCTTTGCGCCTCTTTGACGATGACGAATTGAAATTTTACCATTACTACGTCCACATTTTTGATTCAAAGAAACACAAAGTGACTTTTCAGGCTTTCTATCTGTAACAGCATCAGGCTTCACAATAGACATATTGCGTCTCCCAGCGTTATTTCTTTTGTATACTTTAATTGCCATAATTCTTATTTATATACTTTTACTTATACTCCTTCAAAAACTGCAATATGTTGTCCCTCTTTTACTGTTACAATTGCTTTTTTATATAACTTTTGATAACCTCTATCATATTTTACAGTTCGCCTTTTTGGCTTCACAACTATCATATTCACATTTTCAACATCTACTTTGTACATTTCTTGTACAACACGTTTCACATCCTTTTTTGTAGCAGTCTTTTCAACTCGAAATGTGTATTTACCTTCAGAAGCCATTGCATGCGACTTCTCAGTTACTATAGGAGCTACAATAGTTCCATAAGCAGATGAGGTTGACGCAACATCTTTTGCAGATGATTTATCTTTCTTCTTAGACGTTTTTTCCACTTTTTTCTCAGTAGAAACACCCTCTTTTATATCTTCTTTTTTATTACCAAAAATTCCCATATATTCTTTATTAATTATGCAGTAAATTTACTAACCAACTGCTTAACTGAATCTTCACTTACAATCAAATATTCTGAATTCAAAACATCATATACATTTAACTGATTTGTTTCTATAGTATTTAATCTATCAATGTTACGAGCTGCAATATGACTACCTTTTTCAGTAGCAGAGAATCCTATCATCATACTTTTATTCAAATCCAAGCCTTTTATCATTGTAGCAACTGTTTTAGTCTTGCCATCTTCAATTTTCAATGAATCTATCACACGTAGCTTATCTGCTCTAACTTTTTCAGACAAGGCTATCAAAAGTGCTTTCTGTTTCATTTTTTCATTGATTAATTTTTTGAAATTTCGATTTTTTAATGGTCCAAAAGTTATACCACCACCACGCCAGATAGGATTACGTATTGATCCTGTACGAGCATTACCTGTTCCTTTTTGCTTCCAAGGTTTTTTACCACCACCACGTCTATCTGATCGTGTTTTTGTATGTGCGCTACCGCTTCTTCTATTTGCAGATTGGGCAACAAAAACTTGGTGTACTAAAACATCATTCTTTTCGATTCCAAAAACAGCATCATCTAGCGAAATATCACCTGACTTCTCTCCTTTTATATTGTATACATCTATCTTTGTCATAATATTCTTTAAAATCAAATTTATCTATGCGCTTACTATTTCAACTATACGACCAGCAACACCAGGAACAGCTCCTTTTATTGCTATTGTATTTGTCTCTTTATCAACAGCAACAATTTTCAAACCTTGTGCTGTGGACAGATTACCTCCCATTCGTCCAGCCATTTTCTTTCCCTTTAATACATGTTGTGGATATGCACTACCAATTGATCCTCCAGAACGAAGTACATGTCTATGTCCATGAGTAGCAGGACCTCCTTTAAATCCATGTCTTTTCACAACACCTTGGAAACCTTTAGCTTTACTAATCGCAGATACACTTACTACATCGCCAACTTCAAACACATCAGCAGAAACAGTATCATTTTTTCTGTAATCATCTATATTGTTAACACGAAATTCTCTTGTATATTTAACGTTTTTTGTTTTATCAACAGAAAGTCTAACAGCGCTGTATCCATCACGCTCTTCATTCCTTATCAAGTCAATAGTGTTTGGAACAACATTAACAAGCGTCACATTTTGAGCGCCATCTTCATTATATATTGTTGTCATCCCTGATTTCTTCCCTAAAACAAATTTCATAATATGTAAAATTATATATTCTAAATTTTTCAAATAAAAAATGGCCTTAAAACTAAGCCAGAATTATTTTAAATTCTTCTATACTATTGTACAGAAAAACTTTTTATTTGTCAAGACTCTTCTTGAAATGACTAAATAAAAACTATCTAGCTCGCTTAGTATCTTACATTTTTATATTAGTAAGACTTTAACGAAACACTATTTTAATACCAAAACTAATAAATAAATAAAAACTATTTATATATTAATTTTAAATTACTAACATGAGACATAAACTAGATAATTCTAGTTTATGCTAAACAAACTACATTTTAACTTCAATACTTACACCAGCCGGTAAATCAAGATTTGTCAAATCCTCAATAGTTTTTGGTGAGGGATTGATAATATCGATCAAACGCTTATGTGTACGCATTTCGTATTGCTCGCGTGCAGTTTTATGCACAAAAGTAGACTTGTTTACAGTCATTTTTTTAATTTGTGTTGGTAACGGCACTGGACCAGAAATTTGAGCTCCTGTCCTTGCTGCTGTTTCAACAATTTGTTTTGCAGACTTATCAATAACCTTATTGTCGTACGCCTTTATTTTGATACGTACTCTAGTTGCTGCTTCTTCTTTCTTAGCCACCACGAAATAAAACACTTAATAAATTACTTCCCACAAAAATGAGAGAAGGGATGACTTTAACAAGATGTTAAAGTCATCCACTTCTTTCTTTTTGATTATTTTACGATTTTTGTTGCTACACCAGCACCAACAGTTCGTCCACCTTCACGGATTGCAAATCGCATTCCTTCTTCCATAGCAACTTCAGAACCAAGTCGCACTGTCAAAGTGATTGTATCACCAGGCATTACCATCTCTGTTCCTTCTGGCAAAATAACTTCACCAGTTACGTCAGTTGTTCGGATATAAAATTGTGGTTTGTAACCTTTGAAAAATGGAGTATGTCGTCCACCTTCTTCTTTTGTAAGAATATATACTTCACATTCAAATTCTACATGTGGAGTAATACTTCCAGGCTTTGCAAGCACTTGTCCTCGCTCTACATCTTCTTTCTTTGTTCCACGAAGCAAGATTCCAGCATTATCACCAGCCTCACCATGATCAAGATTTTTATTGAACATTTCGATTCCAGTAACTGTAGTTACTTGAGTATCACGAAGTCCTATGATTTCAACTTCATCATTTAGATTTAGTTGTCCACGTTCGATTCGCCCTGTTACAACTGTTCCACGACCTTCGATTGAGAAAATATCTTCAATAGGCATTAGGAATGGTTTTTCTGTATCACGTTCTGGAGTAGGAATCTTATCATCAAGAGCATCTAACAAATCAAGCATTGGTTTTGCATCAGCATCATCAGGACTAGTTGTTTCAAGAGCCTTAATTGCGCTACCACGAACGATTGTTGCATTTTCTCCATCAAATTCATATTTTGTAAGAAGTTCACGAACTTCCTCTTCTACCAACTCTACTAACTCTTCATCATCAACTTGGTCAGTTTTGTTAATAAATACAACGATTTCTGGTACACCAACTTGTCTAGCAAGTAGAATGTGCTCACGAGTCTGTGGCATAGGTCCATCAGTAGCACTTACTACCAAGATAGCACCATCCATTTGTGCAGCACCTGTAATCATGTTTTTAATATAATCAGCATGTCCTGGACAGTCAACGTGCGCATAATGACGTTTTTCTGAATTGTACTCACAGTGAGCTGTAGCAATAGTTATACCACGCTCTCTTTCTTCTGGAGCATTATCAATTTCATCAACATTCTTTTTTTCTGCAAGACCTTTCATAGAAAGTACGTGCAATAGTGCAGCAGTTGTAGTTGTCTTACCATGATCAACGTGACCAATTGTTCCCACGTTTACATGCGGTTTACTACGATCAAAATCTTCAGCCATATCTTTTGTTTTGTGCTTTGTATGCAATTAACCACACATACAAGCAACTTAATTATTAATTTAAAAAATTTATAAACATAAAAAAACTAACACATTGTATTATAGATAATTTTTTTTATCTATGCAAGTGTTTCTGTAATCACATCAAGTTCATCTTGAAGTTCAAAACAGTATAAACACATTATCATTATTTGATTTCAATGTCAAGAGCTTTTATTTACAAATCATAAAGTTAAGAAATTACAGTCTTTTATTATTCTTAAACTTTACAAATTTTATCTTTTTTACTCTAAAATTCCATCCAAATTAACATCATATTGAATTTGTTCGCCTATCAAACGATAATCAATTAATTCACTTTTATCAAACCAAATTTTCGTCTCCCTTTCAGCTTCTTCTGGACAATCACTGCAATGGATTAAGTTTCGTACTGCTCTTTCATCAACACCAGCTAAGTCATATGAATCGACTGTATAATCACCACGCACTGTTCCGACATCTGATGATAAAGGCTCTGTAGCTCCAACTAGCTTCGTCACAACTCCAACAGCCTTGTTACCTTCCAACACCATTGCAAGTACCGGACCAGATGTCATGAATGTCACTAATTGTTTTATAATATCCTTTCCATAATCAATTTCATCCTTTTCAACTGGCACACCCGCCTCTTTACGAGCACTGGCAATATTTGCACCTTTTTCCAAAAACCAATCATCTGTTTTATTATAATGAGTCCAACATTGTTCTTCAGTGGGTACTAAAAATTTAAATCCTACAAATTTTAACCCAGTTCTCTCAAATCGTCCAACAATATCACCAATCAATGCTCGTTGTACTCCATCAGGTTTAATTATTACAAAAGTTCTCTCTCTTCTTGATGTTTTGTCCATATGATTATTTATAATTATTTATAAAACATTACAAAAAATTATAACATCAAAAATGCAACCTGTAAATAACTATTTTTCATACTTTATTTATCTTACACTTATAGTGCAATCGTCATTGCAAATGTAAACAATGTCACCTAATTTATCTGTGCGAAATATATGTGCACTAACATCTAATATCCTATTCAATACATCTTCATGTGGATGTCCATATCTATTTTCCCTTCCTGCTGATATTATTACATCTCTAGGATTAACTTTTTCCAAAAATGTTTCACTTGTGGATGATGCTGAACCATGATGACTAGCTTTGAGCACTGTAATTGTATCGTCTATTGGCAAAATATCCTCAATATCACTTGATAAATCACCCCCTAAATAGAAAAATTCATCACTGATTTGTAAAATTAATGCAATACTCACATTATTTATGTCCTCAACATCTCCAACTCTTTCATTAAATGGATAGATTACACTCAGATTAACCCCTTCCATACTCATACCCAGCCCATTAAAAGCAGTTATATCTTTTAATTCTTTTTCTTTTTTTGCACTTTGAAATAATTTTGTACTTATAGATGTATCTTTACTTGCTTCAGTATGCCAAAATTGATCTACAGAATAATTTTCGAATATACTTATGAGTCCATCTATATGGTCACCATCAGGATGAGTTGCAATTACTATTTCAATATTTTTATCCCAAAATGGAATATATTTACCCAATCGCTCCATGAGAACTGTTCCATCTGGGCCACCATCAATTAAAATTTGTTGTGAACCTTTTGATATTAAAATTGCATCACCCTGTCCCACATCTAGAAATGCTACAATTACTTCATCTTTATTATACATTTGGTAAATAATCATTCCACATATTATTCCGACAACTATAGCGGCAATCATAACTATGTATATTATTCTTCTATGTTTCATATAATATTTTTTTATTTACAAAATAAACAATACTTACAACTATCACATAATAAATTATAAACCACATTATGTTAACATCTTCCACAGCAATACTGCTCCACGAAATTTTTGATAAAATATCTATTATAAATATTTCATAAGAAAGTAAAAAATACGCCATCCAACCAAACATCAATGCTATTGGATAAAAAACAAAGCTACTTACTACAGTCATAAATACAAGCAGCATTGTCACTGGTATTATGGGCAATATCAAAATATTTGCCAATAACGAAACTACTGATATTGTGTGAAAATTATATGCAATAATTGGTAGTACAAGTATTTGAGCACTTACAGTCAATAATAATATATCCACAATTCCAAATGCTTTATTTTTAGAAACAAAATATTTTTCTAATATTGGATATACAGCAACTATTCCAAGTGTTGCTAAAAATGATAATTGAAACCCAACATCATACCTAAGTAGCAAAGGATTAAATGCTATCATAATAGCCCCCGTGAAAAATATTGCTCCATATGCATGAGATACTCTTCCATATGATGCCGCTATCAAAATCATTGAACCCATGATAGCTGCTCGTACACCCGAAGATGGAAATCCTATAAGTGCCACAAAAAATATAACTGCTAGTATTGCAAATATCACAGAATGCCGTCTGTTTACTCCCATGAAAATAACGATTCCCATAACAACTGCGACAATGACTGATACATTGTATCCAGATACCGCAACTATGTGAGTCATGCCTGTTGTTGAGAAATTATTTTGTAATTCATCAGATAGTCTATCATCACCTCCAAAAAGAAGCCCATTTGCCAATGCTGCCTGAGGAGATGGAATTATATTATTCACAATACTTTCCATTTTATTTCTAAATACTGCCAATCTACTCAAGATACTTTGTTCAAATCCTATGGTTTCGTATTCAAAATCATCACAAATATATTCAACTCCGTTCATAAATAAATATTTTTGATAATCAAAGTCATTATATTGCTCTGGTAATCCTGTTATGCATTTTAAATTCACAAGACTTCCCCATTTCAAATCTGTATACTTTTCATCTTTTATTAAAACAGTATTACCCTCAATATACGTCAATACAACATCAGATTTCCAACCTTTTTGTACAACATCTTTTTTGACTATAGCAACACCAAACAGTTTTTCTCCAACATTATTTTTTACATTATCAATTTCGCTTAAAACTTCGTTCATTGTAACCATGCCCATGACCAAAAATAATACAGAAAGAACGAGACACCAAACCCACTCTTTTTTATAAAAAACAAAAATTAATATAATAATAAAAGTGCTAATAACAAAAATAGATGTATCTATAGATACATCCAAAAAAGAAAATAACCCTATCCCACAAATAAATCCCACAGATCCCCACAACACAAATTTTGATATGTGAGATAAGGACATTATTTACCTAATTAAAAATTAGTAAGTTTACATTATTTCAATGATTTTATTTTTACTTTTTTGTCCTTTTAGTATTTTTATATTAGATTTGGGTACTTTGAAATAATCAGCTAAAAGTTTTAAAATTGCTTTATTTGCTTTCCCATCAACTGGGATAATTGTTGTACGTATTCTATAACTATTATCACTACATTTTTGGACAATATTTTTATGCGCCCTTGTAACTACTCGTACACTTATCTTCATGATATACTATCCAATCTTTTATCGATTAATCCTCCATTATCTCTTGAATAACTTTTCGAAAACTGTCCACAGAACCAACAGACTTATACACACTTGCAAATCGTATAAATGCAACATCATCTACATCTCGCAACTTATTCATAATAATTTTACCTATTGCACGACTCTTCATTTCCCTCTTTTCTTTTGATTGAATTTCATATTCGATTTCTGAAATCAACTTTTCAATCTGTTCTTCCTTAACAGGCCGTTTTTTCAATGCCCTTCTAAGACCACTTTCAACTTTTTCTCTATTGTACTCTTCTTTTGTTCCATCACGCTTAACTACAGTTAACCTTAATAATTCGATTTCTTCATAAGTAGTAAATCTTTCACTACACTTTAAACATTCACGTCTACGACGAACAGCACGACCTTTTTTTATACTTCTAGAATCAACAACTTTAGTTTGTTGAGGTTTTTTGCAAAATGGACATTTCATAAACCAATACTCAGTAATTAATAACTAAAATTATACAACAACACTGTGTCAAAACAAAATATATGTACTATCTATTATATAAAAATAATTAATATTTAAAATGTTTATCACATTATTTATGTAAAAAACCTCACGACAATATGTTGTCGTGAGGTTTTGGTGCCTAGAGGAGGTTGATCTCTGCAGATTAGACTCCTTTTTCGAGTTTAAAGGCTTTGAAAAATCTTTTACCGGCTGCAGTACGACGTTCTCGCACTTGGGCAAGATTTTTTGGTCTCCAAAGCGTGCCAGTAGTGTCACCATCTTTTGTTGGGTAGGTATCATGACATGAGACAAGGATTGGGCATAAATTAATGCAAACTAGATTATCTAGTTGTAAGTCTGTATCTTGTGACATTTCTTCTCTCCTTGTTTTTTAAAGCGTTAATATTGGATACTGTTAAAATAATACAATACTAATAAAAAGTCAAAGTATAAAAATAAAGTCATACATTGACAAGTGTACAAAAAGATGTAAACTAAATTCATTATAAAAGTTGGTTCATTTAAAAAAGGAGATTTACATGTCTCATTCAATTGGAACAAATGCTATTGCAATAAGTTGTGTTGATGATTTGAATTCACTACGAAAAATCATCATGCCAGATGCACCTAAAGTTTCTTGGAATTATTGGGAAACAATTATGCGCTCAGGTGGTAAAATTATAACCTGCTTCAATGACAATACTAATCAAGTTGTTGGAATGTTGATTTTGATGCCTGACAAAAACTTGTCGGATATTCACATATGCGAAACATCCACATTAGAGCCAGGTCCAAATCCCATATATACAGCTTTAATTAGTGAGGCTTACCGAGAAATTAAAAAATCTGGACTTACTCTAATATTAAAGTATATCCAAAAGCATAATCCTGTGCATGATAATGCTATCATAGTTAAAAATGAATGCTGTTTACGAATCCTCGGCCAAGATTTTGAATCAATTTCTGATATTTCTGAGGCTGAAGATTTGGTTGTCGTAGTGGAGAGTTATTTTGAAAGACTCATCAAATCAATACAGATTGATTCTGTAGAGTTAGATACATTCGTTCAGATGATCGAAAAAACACTCACAGAACAAACTGCTTTCATCTACAACTTTCGAAAATGTGTTTACGGTCTCAATGACTTAACAATTATAACTAATAACCGTTAGTTTATAAAAAATGCTGTGAAATAATTTCACAGCATTTTTATTTTATATACTTTTTATCTTTTATCTTATCGGGTAAAAACTGCTGCGTTTCATTTTCTTCTTTTGTTGACATGGGTGTATATTTATAATCCTTACCATAATCCAAATCTTTCATCATTTTTGTAGGTGCATTCCGAAGGTGTAGTGGTACTGGTAAATTTCCCAAATCATTTACATCATCAAGTGCACTTTTATATCCTTCATAAACTGAAATACTTTTTTTACTTTTGGCCATATATACAACAGCTTGAGCAAGATTCACACCACATTCAGGCATACCTATAAATCTGCATGCATCATACGCTGCAACTGCCTGAGGTAATGCAAATGAATTTGCAAGTCCTATGTCTTCTGATGCAAATCTTACAATTCTTCTAGCTAAATATAATGGGTCTTCGCCACCTTTAAGCATTCTAGCTAAATAATAAATACTTGCATCCGCATCTCCTCCACGCATAGACTTATGTAGCGCTGAAATTAAATTATAATGTTCCTCCCCATTTTTATCATATAATAGATTTGAATTTTGAAGAGCTTGTTCTATATGTTTCTTTAACACTGTACAACTATCTTCTTCATTTTCTGAATTAGCAAATTCAACTGCAACTTCTAATGCATTTAGTGCCGTCCTCGCATCACCATTTGACATCAGCGCTAAATATTCTTTGACATTTTTCTTTATCTTTATTTTTTGAACTCCTAAATTTTCTTGTGAGTTTTTTAGTGTATTGTCCACAATCTGTACAATGTCTCCCTTTTCAAGTGACTTCAACACAAAAACTCTAGCACGAGACAATAATGCACTATTCACTTCAAAGCTAGGATTTTCGGTTGTTGCTCCTATAAAAATGATTGTACCATCCTCAACGCTTGGCAAAAAAGCATCTTGTTGTGCTTTGTTAAATCTATGAACCTCATCTATGAATAATATTGACCTTGTTCCAAGTCTTGCATAGCTTTCAGCATCTGCAATAGCCGCTCGCACATCTTTCACGCCAGCATTAATAGCTGACAACTGTACAAAGTGAGCAGATGTTTCACTAGCAATAATTCTTGCCAATGTGGTCTTACCAGTACCAGGAGGTCCCCACAAAATCATAGATGATATTTTATCATTATCAATCATTGTACGTAAAATTTGACCATCTCCGATGAGCTGCTCTTGACCATAAAAATCTGAAATTGTCTGAGGACGCACACGTTCTGCAAGTGGTTTATTTATATTCATATATATCATTATTGCAAATGAATCTACAATTTGCAATAAGCTCCTTAACCTTTCAACTTTTCAAGTTTTAGATTATACTAAAGTTATTATGAAACAGACTGAAATTACAATTGATGAAGTTATAAAATCATTCAAAAATCCACCAAATCATGATGGTGAAAAACTTGTACGTAATGCTTTTGAATTTGCACATAAAGCTCATGGAGATCAGAAACGAGCTAGTGGTATGCCCTACATTCATCACCCATTATCAACTGCAAAAATATTAGCAACAATCGGGATGGATGCCCGCACAGTTGCAGCAGGTCTTTTGCATGATGTTCCAGAGGATACTTCAGAAACATTATCTACTATTTCCAAAAAGTTTGGACCAGATATCTCTCAAATGGTAGAAGGTATAACTAAACTTGGTCGCATCAAATTGCGTGGCACAAAAGAAGAACATAAACTTGAAAATTGGAGAAGAATGTTTCTTGCTATGGGTGCTGATATTCGAACTGTTATCATCAAACTTGCTGATAGATTGCACAATATGCAAACACTAGAGCATTTGCGTCCAGATAAAAGAATTCGAATTGCGAATGAAACAATGGAAATATATGTACCTATTGCAAACAGATTAGGAATTGGAGAGATTCGTAGTGAACTTGCTGACTTGTCTTTTATGTATTTGCAACCAGAGGAATATAAAAAAGCTAAACTCCTTAGCGAAGAAAAATTAAAAGAAAAAGAATTATATGTCGATAAGGCCATTATTGAAATAGAGCAATCACTCAAGAATGAAGGAATTCATGCCAAAGATATTCATGGTAGAGCTAAAAATATCCAGAGTCTTCATATGAAATTACAAAAACATGATATGGATATAAATAGAGTTTTTGATTTAATTGCTGTGCGAGTAATTGTCAAAGATGTTGCAGAATGCTATGAGACTCTTGGAATCGTACATAAAAAATACCGTCCAATGATAGGACGTATCAAAGATTATATTTCACTACCAAAACCAAATGGATACCAATCAATACACACTACAGTATTCGGACCAGATGGTCGAGTTATGGAAATACAAATAAGAACACAGAAAATGCATGATGAAGCTGAGTTTGGAATTGCAGCTCATTGGCTATATGAAACAAAGAAGAAAAAAGGTTGGCGAAGTTACTTCCTGCCAAAAGAAACTGAAGTTGATAAAAAAGAAGTTGAGTGGGTTAAACAACTACAAGAATGGCAAGAAGACCTTGGTAATAATCCAGAAGAGTTTATGGAAGGTCTTAAGGTAGATTTCTTAAAAAATCATATCTTTGCATTTACTCCACTTGGAGATATTATAGAACTACCTGAAGGAGCTAGCGTCATTGATTTCGCATATGCGATTCACACTGATGTTGGTCATACAGCAACTGGAGCAAAGATAGATGGTAAAATGTCCTCACTTGATTCTGTTGTGAGAAATGGACAAATTATAGAAATAATAAAAGATAAAAATAGACCTTCCCCAAATGCAGACTGGCTCAATTTTGTAAAAACTTCTCATGCAAAAAGCGCTATACGACGAGCTGTAAATAAAGAAAATACATAAAAAAATAACACATCATGAGACGTGTTATTTTTTTATAAATACTCTGAAGTTATTTTTGAGTTATTTGTAGATTATTTTTAGATTTCTTCTAATCTAATATTGACATTCACTTTTTCGTTTGGCAAATTAGTAGATTGTACAATTATTGCTTTACCGCTAACATGTCCATCAAACACCATACTTGAAACACCTTCTTGACGCACTGTTAATAATTCTCTTTCCACCAATCCCTGATCAGTCAATGACTTTTTATAAAAATCAACTACCTCATCCATTGATAGACTGGTCTGAAAATTTATACTATCCACTGATCCTTGTTCCATGAAATTTTCTACTTTTTCTGGTAATGGAAATTGAGAGGAAACACCTCCACAACCAACAAATATAAATAATACAACTGCTACAATTATCATTTTTTTCTTCATAGTTTTTTACTTTAAATAATTAACTTAATTTTAATTTAGATAATACGCCCTTCAATTCTTCTTCAGAAAAATAAGATACTGTTATATTTCCACCACTAGCACTTTCTTTCACTCTAACTTTTGTACCAAAATATCTAGTTAGCTGATCCTCCAGTCTACGTGCTTGAGGCGTCCTTTCTGTTATCCTTCTAGCTCTTTTTTCACTACTAAATCCAAGTAACTTATTTTCAGCTTGTCTAACTGTTAAATTTTCGTCTGTTATCAATTTATATAATGCTAGTTGTTTTTGTGGATTACTCATGCTCATTATAACCTTTGCATGACCCTCTGTAATCTTACTAGTCATTAGTCCTTTTTGAATTTCAATTGGAAGTGATACGAGTCTCATACGATTTGCAACAGCTGAACGACTCTTTCCAGTTCTTACCGCTATTTCTTCTTGTGATAAATCAAATTCTTCAGCTAATTTTTTATATGATTTTGCTTCCTCTATTAAATTAAGATCGTGTCTCTGTACATTTTCTATAAGAGCTAGCTCCAATTTTTTCTGTTCACTAAAGTCTTCTCCTCTTTTCACAACCACTGGAACATTCTTAAGTCCAGCTTTTTTTGATGCTCTCAACCTCCTCTCACCAGCAATTAATTCGTAATGATCTCCTTTATGAATTGCTATTAGTGGTTGCAGAATTCCATGCGTTTTTATAGAACTTGTTAACTCATCTAGCTTATCATCATCAAAATATATACGAGGCTGTTGTGAATTAGCTCGCACCATACCAATCGCCACATCTTCAACAAAATCCCTATCTATTTTCTCCACATCTATATCATCACTAACAACCTTTTGCTCTTGGCTTTTTTCTTGAACCTTTTTGTCAACACTTACTTTTACTGGCTTTTTTGTAACTATGCGTTTAGTTGCACCATGCATAATTGATTGTTTTTTTGTAACTGGCCTCATTTTTTCTACATCATCACTACTATTATTTTTTTGTGGAATCAGTGATGAAAGACCTCGACCTAATCCATGTTCTTGTGCCATAAACTTTATTTATAATTAATTTTCATCCTCCAAAGCAATTATCTCTTTTGATAATGCCTTATATGCTCTAGCGCCTTTATTTAAATTATCAAACATTGATATTGATTTTCCATAACTTGGAGCTTCTGCAAGCCTAACACTTCTAGGTATAATACTCTCAAAAACTTTTCCAGGAAAATGTTGTCTCATTTCTCGTACAACTTGCTTTGCTAATCTATTTCTTCTATCAAAAAGAGTAATTACTGCACCCATTATATTTAATTCAGGCTGAAGATTATTTTGAACTAAATCAATGGTTTCTAATAATTGTCCAAGTCCTTCCAATGCGTAATATTCTGCTTGTACTGGTATGATAACATCATCCGAGGCTACAAGTCCATTTATTGTAAGTAACCCCAAGCTTGGTGGTGAATCAATAATTATGTAATCATAATCAGTTCTAATCTGTCTCAAAGTATCATAAAGACGAAATTCTCTATTTTCAATATCGATTAATTCTACATTTGCACCTGCTAAATCAGCAGTTGCTGGGACTATGTGGAATCCCTCCATTTCAGTACCAAATATTGCATCCCTCAAATCACCCTTATTCATCATTGTAGAATACAAACTATGTTCTACACTTCTAGGATCAATTCCTAATCCACTGGTAGCATTGCCCTGTGGATCCAAATCCACCAAAAGAACAAATTTACCAGCCTCAGCTAAATAGCTTGCTACATTTACTGAAGTTGTTGTTTTACCAACGCCACCTTTTTGATTTATAAATGAAATAATTTTTGCCATCGTTCTATCACTTTAACTACTTACAATACTTGCTTATATAAAACAATTATACTATAATATCACGAGTACTACAAAGAATATGCCTCGGTGGCGGAATTGGTAGACGCGTTGGACTCAAAATCCAATGTTCGCAAGGACGTGAGAGTTCAAGTCTCTCCCGAGGCACACATAAAATTATAACTTAAGGAGGTATACGTTGTGGATATTAAAATTCGAATTGGTAAAACTCGTATTGTTATTACTATTGGACCTTATGCCTTTAAAGTTATACGTATCCGTTTTTTTGACTTTACTTATAAGTTAATAAAACTACACTATGACAAAATTAAATTTGGAGATATTGTAGCTTATAAAACTCTACGTAGACACAGTCGAATACTATTGTTCAAAGATATGTTCATTGCATGTTTGTTAGCAAATTACCGAGAATATCAATATTGGAATAGTGCCACAATAAAAAAGGAGGATTATGTACCTACATTATTTACACTATTGTATATAATAAACGTGCAAGAGCGTGATGATGTTGCAGATATAAATACTAAACTAATCGCACCTGCACATAATAGATGCTGTGGACGAACTAAACTATCTGATGAATTGAAATATTTAGACAATATATCAAAAACTGGTCGCATCTTGGACTATGGAAATAAACGTGTTACATCATAATGTTGTAACACGTTTTTACTATATCTGTTTTCTAACTAAATATCCTAATTCTACATTAAGACGATTGCCTCTTTGTTAATTCAACTATATTTTCAAGTAAACATGCGATCGTCACCGGACCTACACCTCCAGGAACTGGTGAAATTATAATTTCTCTATCTTCACAATCTATTATATCCACATCTCCAACAGTCTTATCTCCATCTTTACTAATACCTCCATCAATAATTATTGTATTATCACTTATCAAATCACAAGAAAGCAAATTCTTTTTACCACAAGCAGTAACTACTACATCCGATTCATTTATAGAAAGCTGCTCAGATGTACTGAATTCATCTTTATTTATACAAGATATAAACTTAACATTTGCGCCCTCAACTTTAAATGCATGTGTCATCACATTGTCAAATACATCACTTTTTCCGATTATAGTAACTTTTTTATTTTCCAGACTTTCTAATTCACTATCAACTAAGCTCATGATAGCATTCGGGAAAACTGGATATATACATTCTTTATTATTTAAAAACCTCTCCTGGTTTACTTTATGAAATCCATCAACATCCTTTTCTGGGTCTATAAAACCAATAACCTCATCAACATCCAACTGCTCAGGGAGTGGTAGTTGAACTATAATTCCATTTGTATCAACATCTTTATTTAAAAATTCAATAGCACTTTTAACCTCATCCATCGAAATGTCTGTGTTAAAAGTATATTTTCTAAGTTCCACACCAATTTTCTTCGCCGCTCTTTCTTTTAATTTAACATACAAATGCGAAGCAGGATCATCACCAATAAGAACAACTGCCAAAGCAGGCTCAGCATCTAACTGACTCGCAATATCCTTAACGCCAACAAGTTTTTTGGCAGCTATTTTTTTTCCATCTATAAACTTCATTTTTCTAGTTATTATAAAAAATAATACTCACAACAGCAAATAAAGCTAATGAGTAATACAAAAATATAGCGTAACTTATTTTTTTAATTAATGCAAGGAAATAATGAATAGTTAACATTGCAAAAATAAACGATATAATACAACCAATCCATGTATTTATATCCATACCACTAAAATATTTCAACTGCATAATCCCTGCACCTGCAATTATTGGTGTGGCAATTAAAAATGAAAATCTAGCAGCATCTTCACGAGTAAATCCACCAATTCTTGCTCCTGCTATTGTCATGCCACTTCTAGATACTCCTGGTATAAGTGCAACAATTTGTGCAAGTCCTATTAACAATGAATATTTAAATGTCATTTTTTCCATTGACTTATCTGCTATAAATAATTTATCAGATGTAAATAAAATGAAACTTCCAAGTACTATAAGAAGTGAAATCATAATAGGTGAAAAAATAAGTGCCTCTGCTCTATCATTAAAAATGATACCAAAAAATACAGCTGGAATAGTAGCTACAATAATATACCAAAGTAATTCAGGATTTTTTTGATATACTTCCATATCACTCCTAATCCAAAAAAGATTTAGCCAATCACGCCAGAAATAAATCACCACTGCTAAAAGTGAACTTATATGCAATGCAACAAAAAAACTAATCTGAGGCTTATCCATACCAAAAAGATATTCAAGTAAAACTAAGTGACCTGAACTAGAAATCGGCAAAAATTCAGTAATCCCTTGAACAATTCCAAAAATAATTGATTGTAATAAAGTTGTTTCCATATTTATTAGTATAAAGCAAAAAGTTTAAAGTGAAAAGAAAACTGCTAAATTTAATAACAAAAAAGGTAAGTGACATATTATGTCACTTACCTTAAATTTCTATACACCCTCTGTCAATGTTTATGCAGAATACAAAATAATGTCCTGAAGTGGGCCTGCCCCTAAAAGATCAACATCTTCATTCCCATTATTTCCCTTGATATACATCAAAACTTCCGGAACAATATCCCTAAGGTTAATATCTTTTTTTTGTAACCACTCTTTAGTCATATTAATACTGACCACAAGCTCTTCAAAATTCACTGAAATACTATTTTCACCACCATCAACTGATTTGACAGTAACTGTGCGATACCCTTTCTGTTCCATAACACAATCACCTCTTATCACCGCTCTGTAATCACTCTGGATAGACAAAATTGCAGCAATTGATTCAATTTTTTTCTTATCACTGCATTTATTAAGAGTATCTCTAATCTGTCTTTTCAGTTTTTTAAAATGCAACTCTTTCTCAATTTTAGGGATACAATAATATCCCACATCTGCAAATATGGCTTTGGCAGCGTCTTCAGTCAATGGAGTAAAATCCGATGATTGAAAACATAATGTTTTTCCATTACGTATCATGCATACATGCCTACCGCCAGCACCTCTCATATTTACCATATCCTTGAGTGCCCGCGATTCAGCTATAACATCATCTGATACTGTTGCATGAACCTCAAAACCATTAGTGATTTGAATCAATGCAAGACCATCAATTTCCATTACTGCTTTTTTCTTACTCATTTTTTCTCCTTTGCTATGCCATTTTATTCCATATGGCGCTGCGATGAAGTTTGCGATTCACTTCCAATAAGTAAATCCATTAACCTACATATTTATAATAAAGAACTAAAACATTTCATTATTACATAATCTCTTATATTTGTCAAGTAAGCTAGACTAATCTTACGTTTTCCTAATTACTCCACTGTTACACTTTTTGCAAGATTTCTAGGTCTATCTACATCAAATCCCTTTGACACTCCCGCATAATATGCCATTAATTGTAATGGCACTACACTTATAATTGGAGTTAATATCTCCAAAGTTTTTGGAATATAAATTGTGTCGTTGGCATATTTTTCTATTTCTTTCGTCCCACTTGTTGTTACTGCTACAATTTTTCCACCACGAGCTTTTATTTCTTCTATTGCTGAAAGTGTTTTTTCATATACACTATCCTTTGGTGCAAGTATGATTGACGGAAAATCTTTATCTATAAGAGCTATCGGACCATGTTTCATTTCTCCTGATGCATACCCCTCCGCATGAATATATGATATTTCTTTAATTTTCAAAGCTCCTTCCATAGCAATTGGGAAATTATATTTTCTCCCCAAATAAAACATACTACTGTATTTGCTATATTTCTTTGCAATTCTTTTTATATTTTTTTCATCCTCAAAAACTTCATCCATTTTCTTTGGAATTTTTTTCAATTCTGATAAAATTCTTTTTCCCATAGTCAGAGACATATTTCGCTGTCTACCCAAGAAAACTGTTAGTAAAACTAGAATTGAAAGTTGTGAAGTAAATGCTTTAGTACTGGCAACACCAACCTCTACACCAGCGTGATTATAGATGCCTGCGTCAGTTTCTCTTGCTATTGTTGAGCCAACTGCATTCACTATTCCCAAGGTCAAGCCACCTTTGTTCTTTGCTTCTCTTATTGCTGCTAATGTATCTGCTGTTTCTCCAGATTGAGAAATTGCTATTACTGCGGTTTTTTTATCTATAAGTGGTTTACGATATCTGAATTCACTTGCATACTCAACTTCAGTAGGTATTCCCGCATATTCTTCCAGCATATACTCACCGACCAATCCAGCACAATATGACGTACCACATGACACTATAACAATCCTTTCTATATCTCTGAGCTTATCTTCTACGCTTGAAAGTCCACCAAGCCTAGCAAGTCCATCTTTAGCAATAATTCTACCCCTCACAGCATCAGCTACAGCATTTGGCTGTTCAAAAATTTCTTTTAACATGAAATGATCATAACCTTCTTTTTGAGCCTGTTCATCATCCCAATCAAGTATTTGTTCTTTTTTCTTTTTGTTTCTACCTCCAAAAGTTTTCACGTTATATGTGTCAGGAGTAAATACTACTAATTCACCATCATCTAAATAAATAACTTTATTTGTATGTTGAATAATTGCAGACGCATCTGAAGCAAGGATAAATCCATTATCAGCTACACCAATTACTAGCGGAGAACTGTTCCTTACTGCTATCATTTTTTCTGGTTCATCCTCATGCAAAATCACCAATGCATATGCGCCTCGAATATCTCGCAAAGCATTACTTACAGAATCCTCAAAATTATTTTTATTATTATATTCATCTATCAAATGTGCCACCACCTCACTATCAGTTTCAGATTCAAATTTGTGTCCTTTTTTTATTAATCTGTCTTTTAATTCCTGATAGTTTTCTATAATTCCATTATGTACTAAATGAATTTTTCCACTACTATGAGGATGTGCATTTTTTACACTTGGCTTACCATGTGTTGCCCACCTAGTATGTGCTATCCCAATATTTGTATCAATACAACAATTTCCAATTTTCCTCTCCAATCCATCAACTTTTCCAATTGATCTAAATGTTTTTTGTTTGTTCTTATCAATAATACAAATTCCAGCACTATCATATCCACGATATTCCAATCTCTTAAGTCCCTCCAAAAGAACTTCTCCGGCCTTATTATCTTTTCCAATATAACCTACAATTCCACACATAATTTTAGTATATTAGTAATTAATGCCTCACTCACGTTATTAAATTATACCACCGATTTCTCTTAAATTACTAATATGCATATTACAATTTTTACTATTTTTACATTTACTATCACCCCTTACAATATGAACCGTTTTTATATTTATTTCGGACTGTTTTGCATTTTCAAAATATCCTAATTTATCGTCAATAAGTACTACTAACTCATCTGGAAAATTTTGCATATATTTTTCAATTTCCACAGTTTTATCTTCTTGTGTAATAATTGTATCTGCAAAAAATTGTTCAATACCTGAACCTGCAATTTTCTGCTTTTGAAACTCATACTCACCATACGATAAAATAATTAAATCTTTTTTATTATATTGATTTGCAAAAGCATAGAAATCCTCAAACACAAATTCCTCTAGATTTTCCAAAAACTCACTTATTTCTTGTAAAAAAACTTTTTGATTTATATTCATTTCCATCGCACCTGCTATTTTTACTATATGATTTTTTGGTGAATGTAGCTCTCCATTCTCGCCTATAGCTCTAGCAAAACTATCATATGTTTTTTGATATAATCCACGATTAACTCCATGTAGATAAAAAATATTATACAGTCCTTCTGCAAAATCATGACGCGCGTCAAAAATTGTATTATCGAAATCTACAAATATTTTCATATAATTTCATTAACTGATTTAATAATTTATTATTTAAATTTGTCATTCTAGAAATAACATTGTCCAGAATCTACACCATGAGATTAACGTTAATCTTTGTATTACAGAAAGATTTCTGCCTTCGCAGGAATAACACAGTTTTCAATTCTTAATTCCCAATTTTTCATTTTTAATTATTGCAAAGCACCCGATTGATATTGCCACAATTCAAAGTATTTTCCTTTCTTTTCAAGTAATTCTTCATGTGTACCATCTTCTACAATTTTACCACCATCAAATACAATAATTCTATCCATTTGTTTCAATGTACTTAATCTATGTGCAATTACGATTGTTGTTCTTCCTTTCATTAATTCCTCAAGTGCTTCTTGGATAAGTTTTTCTGAATGTGAATCTAATGAACTCGTTGCTTCATCCAATACTAAAATTGGCGATTTCTTTAACATTGCACGTGCAATCATTACACGTTGCTTTTGTCCACCCGAAAGCTTCACACCACGCTCCCCAACCAATGTCTCAAACTCCTTGGGAAAACTATTAATAAACTCTAATGCATGTGCTCGTACAGAAGCCTCTATTATATCATTTTTACTTGCTTGTACATTACTATATTTGATATTCTCTTCTAAAGTTCTATGAAATAACAATGCTTCTTGTGGCACATATGCAATAGCACTACGTAAATCATCTTGGCGAATATTCTTAATATCATGCCCATCAATTATTATTTGTCCTGATTCCAAATCCATAAATCGTAACAATAAACTCACAAATGTAGATTTTCCCTCACCCGATTCACCCACAAGTCCAATTTTTTGTCCTGAAGAAATCTCTAATGACAATTGCTTAAAAACTGAGCGTTCCTTATCATCCTCATAATGAAAGTCTACATTATCAAAAATAATATCACCTTTTTTAATTTCAACTTTCCCAGCATTAGCATTATCTACTATTTCATATGGTATGAATATTTCTTCTAATCCCTCTTTTAATTGTCCATATTGTTCCATAAATCTATTGAATGTTGCTCCCATAAAAACCAAATCACCCACTAACCGTGTCGACATCACAATTGACATGACCACAATGCCCAATCCTATTTGTTGCATCTCCCATAACCGCAACATACCAAATACCACCATAAATAACATAACTACAGACATAGCTGAGTTAATTGTTACTACTGTTTCAAAATACCACCATGTTTTCAAATGCCAAAATCTATGATTTTCAATATACTCTTTAATATTATTTATTTCAAAAGTAGTTTGCACATTCTGTTTAATTGCCATTACATTAGTGAGATTGTCTACAATATTACCGCGTAATGAAGATGCTTTGTCTGCACGTTTTTTTGAATAATTAGCCATTTTTCGTGAAGCTGCAATATTGAAAATAAGAAATATTACGATAAAACTTGCAAAGATAACACCAAGCCACACATTAAATATGAAAGCCAAAATGCAAAAAATTACAAATTTTGACGCCATTCGTAAAAAATCCCAAAACAACATCGGAAAAATTGCTTCTACGCTTCTGGCAATATTTGAAACTTTACTAGATAATTTTCCAACCAATCTACCAGAAAAATATGTATAGCTGTGTTTAATTAAATAATTAAATGTAATTTGAAAAGAATACGCTTCTAGACGTGTTGTCACATAACTACCCAAAAAACCACTAATGCGCCAAAATAGAAAACTAATTGCAAACACACTTATCAATAATCCTGCAAAATGATATACGTCTGCCATATCATCGCCAACAGTCATTGTATTTAATGTATCTACCAATTGCCCCAAAAAATAAATTACTCCACTGACAAAAACCTCTGATACTACGACCAATGCCATTATAATAATAATTTGCAATCGATATTTTTGTGCTACAAAAAATAAAAATCTGAACGGCTTATATTGAAATTCTGAAAAATTAATTTTTTTTTCTTTTGTCTTCATACTAAAACTTTTTTTACTTCTATGAAATATTAAATGATCTGTATTCACTATACTCTGTAATTAAACTTATTGCACGAGCTAGTTTATCACTATCATGACGGATAAATGCTCGTGTATGAGCAAGTGCATCTCCATTAGTGGCTTTTATTTTTTCTTTTCTAAGTAAATCGCCTTCTACAATTCTATGGTTCTTATTGTCTTTATATTTACACAAAACCAATGAGTCTTTTCCTTCTTGCTTTTCATATTTAGCAATCATACTTTTATGTGGTTTTTTAGAATTATAGACTACAAAATCAACTCTATTTTTGCCTATTAATTTCTCTATATTTTTCACATAATCAGCTACTGTAAAATTATCAGTTTGACCATATTTATTTGTAAGAGGTGCTACAAAAATAACTTTTGATTTTGTTTTTTTGATTGCATTTTTTATTCCACTAACTAATAAATTTGGCACAATACTTCCATAATGATCACCAGGTCCTATTATTATAAAATCAGCATCATTTATTGCCTTAACAGCCCGCTTATTTGCTCTTACAGTTTTTGATAATCGCACTTCATGTATACCTGTTTGCCTAACTTGTTCATTATCATCCAACTCTTTTTCGCCCACAATTATTCGTCCATCATTTAACTTTATAGTAAGACGCATATCATCTTCACTCACAGGAACAACAGAACCTTTCACATTTAATATTTCAATAGCCTCAATTATTCCATCAGAAAAACTTCCGTTGATTTTTTCTAAAGCTGACAGAAAAAGATTTCCAAAATTATGACCTTTTAAATCACCGTTATCAAAACGATAGTTCATAAGCTCTCGTAATTTATCACTTGAGTCCGACAAGGCCACAAGACATTGTCTTACATCTCCTGGAGGTAAAACTCCCAGTTCATCTCTAAGTTTTCCCGTGGATCCACCATCATCAGCCATAGTAACAATTGCTGTAAGATCATATTGATAATTCTTTAATCCTGACAACAAAGTGAATGACCCCGTCCCACCACCAATTGTAACAATTTTTTTATTTTTCATGATTTAGTTATTACATAATGCTTTATATTATTACACTACTCTAACATAAAATTTACTTTAATGCTTTTAGTTTGTTGACAAAAAACAAGTTTTATGTAATACTACTAATTCAGTTTTTTAAATAGGTACTAACTACCTAAATAACAATACAAGGAGAACAAGCTGATGAAAAAGGGAAATGTACGTTTAAAAAAGAAGACTGCTAAAAAAATTGTTGATTTTGCCATTGCTATTGCAGATGCATTGGGCATTTCTGGATCTATTGCCGTTGTTGATACTGATAATAATTTCATTGATGGTATACTATATGGTCATGCACGTCCTATGACATACGCCATTGCGACAAATAAAGCAGCTCTCTCAGGCTATACTGGTGCTCGCACTGGAACTACTGCCCAACAAATTGCTTCTGGTGAACGCACATTGGAACTGTATGGTATTGATCCAGAAATGAATGTTCCTTTTCCGGGAGGTTGTCCAATTTACACAAAAAAAGGCATCCTCATTGGAGGAGCTGGATTTTCTGAACAAACTGGCATCACCGATGAAAGAATTATATCTGCAGCTATTGAAGCATGTGGTTTTCTTTCTGATACACCTGCAATGACTGATATTTCTGAGAAGCTTATCCAAAAGGCTGTCAAGAAAGTAAAGAAAAAACTGAAGAAAAAATAATTTTCTTCTCAATATATATCCCACACCGTCAATGACGTGTGTGGGCTATTTTTTTAAAAAATATCACATAGTGACTACCCCATAGATTTTAATTTAGAAATTCTTCAATTCTTGTCTGAGCAATTTCTAAATCTTCTGGTGAACCTATTGATTGCCATTTTTTTGTTGTAACTACTTTTGTTTTGTATTTTGGATACATGGATACCAATGTTTGTGGTAATCCATATTCTCTTTCTGAAATTCTTACCATTGGTATATCAAGATATTTCTGTGATAACATGTATGCTCCAGTATTCACAAGTCCATCTTTCTTTCCATGTGGTCTTTCTATCACATCTGTTAAATCACTGTTCGTATCAATGTCTACTAATCCAAATTGCTCCGCATCATTTGTTTCATATGCCAATAATGATTGTTCATATTTCATCAATTTATTTAAATCTTTTTTATCATATAAATCATCTCCCATGATAACGAGAAAATTATTTTTTACAATATCTTTTGTTAAAGCTATTGCACCAGCTGTTCCATTAAATTCCACTTGCTTAATATAATGAATTTTTCGATTATCAAACACATCTCCAAAATAATCAATTATTTGATTACTCAAATATCCAACCACTAAAACAACATCCGTTATTTCATCTGGTAATAGTTCAATGCTATATGCCAATTTTGGACTATCTTTAATTTTAAGCATTGGCTTTGGACAATTTTGGGTTAACTCCCCCATCCTAGTTCCAAGTCCAGCCACGAGAATTACTGCATACATATAATATAGTTTTAAAATGTAATAAATATAATTATATCATAAAAAAACAGGCTTTCACCTGTTTTTTTATGACTCCAGTTATAAAAATTGTAATCATGTTTATGGTCTTGTCTCAATAATCCTACCACTAGAACAATCTGCATTTGAATTACATGTACTTGAACATTGATTTAGATTTGATGCTGTCAGTGGAGTTGATTGACATGTCCCTTGAGCGTTACATTCTTTTTGTGAACACATTGTTGATATTGTCAGTGGTTTGTCAGTCTCACCTGGACATGGTGGAGTACTACTATCTTCACATCCAGGATCTGGATCTGGAGTCGGTTTTATATAACACTCTGCAGGATACGTATTAGTTCCTGATGCTACAAATATTTCTTTGTCTACATCACCTGTACAAACATGGGTTTTCACTATTGCATTTGTTGATGGATCTGTTGAATCTATATCACAACATATCTCAGATGTAGTTGGATCATTACACACAACTGATACATTTGTTGTTTGATCATTTAAATTTTCTTTTAAATATACATTTGCACTGTATTTAATTAAATTTCCTGTTAAGCAAGTTGGTGCTGAACAATCTACATAGTCACCCACAGTACTAGCTCTACCCAATAAATGAAAATAATCATGTGCACATGTCCAATTCCACTTTCCAGTGTTTGTATTAAATGTCACTAACTCATTTACTGTATTACTTGCAGCACATTGATTACTTTCAACTTCTGCTTTAGTATTTATTTCATTTGTTTCACTATTACTACTTCCACATACTGAATCTGGCTTTAACTGTGATGCTGAACATAATCCTGAATCAGCTCCTCCATGTTGTCCACTACAAGTCCATGTTACTGTTTGTTCTGGAGCTGGAAAACTTACATTTGATGGATCTCCCGCTGTGCATTGATCTGCTCCATATACAGATGCACCATATGGATATTCCTTACCATTTACAGCTGAGTTGCATTCACCTGGAATTGCACATGATTGCGTGTTACAAGATGTACTATTTCCACATAAATCTTCTTTTGTACCACCTCCGCAAGTTTCACTACAAGCACCATAACTTCCACAGCTTTTCACAAACTTAATGATTGGAGAATTAACACAAGACCAATAATAAGTACTTCCACTACCAGTCATATATGACCAAGCAAGATTAGCTGAATGAGCATTGTAATAGTTTTCTAGTGTTTGTTTTGCACTATCAAAATCAACAGTAATAGTCTGATTCCAATTCGTCATTCCTAATGCTGAGCAAAATCCTCCATGATTTGAACCTAAGCAAGTTGCTTGTGCTGATACTGCTGTCGCATCTGAGTTTTTTATAATAATTCCAACACTTAACACAACTAAAATTAAACTTATTCTTATAATATTATTCATATAATCTAACTACTATTAACTATTTATTTAACGAATTAATCATTTCAACAATATCTTTATCATGTATCATATTTTTATATGGACCATCTTTGCCTTTTTGTAAGGCAATAACTATCATTGCCATTGTAGTTTCATTCATGCCTTCCATGGCCTTTAATAGATGTTCTTTTGATTTTTCTGTCTGTCCATTCAATGCCTGTGATATTGATAAATAATAATTTAATCGTGAACGAATTATGATTCGTTGTTGCGGCATCAAAGTAATATCTCCTTCTATTAATTCAATGGCTTTGTCAAAGGTTTTAATAGCATTATCAAATTCATTTATTTCCAAATACGCAAATCCCAACCATTCAACTGGAAAAACTTGTTTTGGATAATTTTTTGAAATTTTTATTAAATTAATAATTGCATCCTCCTTATCATTTGTAAATAAAATTTTATTTTTCTCTAACTCGACCTGAGATAGCATAAATGATGGATCTATTTTTAGAGCTTTCTCAAAACTGATTTTGGACTTATCTATATCTTGGTTTTCGAAATCAATAACGCCTAATGAATGATAATCTCCAGCAACAGCACTGATATTATCCACAGGTAGCTTAATTATTTTTTCTAAGATTTTACGAGCATTAGCCATCCTGTCTGTATTCATATAAATCCTCGCCAGATTACGCATTACTGTTCTGTTGCTATCATCAATTTCATATGCTTTGTCATAAAACTCTTCCGCCACGTCTGTCTGTCCTTTCAAATCAAAAGTATGCCCAATCCAATTATACGTATCTGCTGTTTCCTCAAAAGTTAGCGCTGTATTGTAATTCAGAAGAGCATCTTCAAACATATTCTGAATTTCATAAGAATATCCCATAAGTCTATAAGCTTTTGCATTTTCAGGATCTTTCTCCAACACAACGAGAAGAATTTCTTGAGCTTTCACAGCATTCTCTTCTTCTTCAAATTTATGAGAGCCTTTAACCAATAAAACCTCTGCTTTTGCAAGTAATAAATCTATATTATCTGCATCATCTTCTAAAAGGTCTTTAATCTTCACAATAGCCTCATCAAATTTATTATTTTTCAAATCATGTGAAATACTGTCATTTATTACAATATTACCCGTTCCTTGATTATTAAGATTTTTTTCTTTTGATTTATTCACAAAAGAAAAACCTACAATAATGCCAAATAATATGATTGCTATTCCTGAAATTATAATTGCCTTCTTTTTATCTTCCATATTTTTATTAATTATTTATTTTATCTTTTTATTATATCACAACGCAAAAAAAACAAAAACCTATCACAAAAATTATGATAGGTTTTGCTGAAATTATTCTTATATAATTTCAAATAAAATTCTCTAGATTTCGATATCTCCGACAACTTCATCCAAAGTTTTCTGTTCGCTTTCTTCCTTTTTTGGAGCTGGGCGTTCAGAACCTTCTGGTTCGTTAATTTTTAGGTTTACTCGTGCATTGTTGCGTGCTCCTACAACTCTCAAAAGAGTTCGAAGTGCTTTTGCAGTAGAACCTTCGCGACCGATAACCATACCCATATCATCTTGATTTACATCAAGAGTTATAAGTACACCCATTTCGTCAACTTTACGATTAACTTTTACATCATCAGGATTGTCAACAAGCATTTTTACTACTTCTTCAACAAATTGTGCATCACGTTCCATAATGTATGACTGCTTAACTGATTTAATACGGACAGTTTGACTATCTTGGCGCTTACGACCTCGTCTTTTTAACGCTCATTTTGTGATTGTCATTCCTCCTAATATAACTATACAATATTTCAAAATACTCTGCAACTACTATAATTACATCTCCAATTTCCAAAGTCCATGCAAATTACAGTATGCATATATTTTAACTTTTTCTACAGTACTTTCAAACATTGCTTCTGGACTATCACCTGGTACTAAAAATACTGTTTTACTCTTATTATCTGTCACAAGTGTTATCCATTCTATATAATGTTCCTCACTCATTGGATGCAATACTGCACCTATTTGAACATGAATACCTTCTTCTGTACGATTTACAAACGGTACATGCTTTTCTATAGATGCATCCTCTACACCAGCCTCAACTAACACCATAGATTTGCTACAACAAGATAATTCACCACCCGCTGCATGATTAACTGAAACAATATTTCCGCATACATTGCATTTATACAATTGATTTCTTTTTGTCATAATTATACTAATAATTAATTAATTTTAATGACCCTATTAAATAGGTCATTTATTTTGAAAGTTTAATATATAAATCTCTCATAAGCTTAGCATCATCTAGTGCGTTGTGTACACGATAATCATCTAAATTAATATCAAACTGTGCATAGAAATTCTTTTTTTCATCTCCTATTTCACGAGCAGGCGTTAACCCAATTGCAAAAAGCATTGATGCAAAATCTATTGGTATTCTATGTATTGGTTCCTTTTCTCCTGCAAATAATTTATGCCAAAAAGCCATGTCATACTGATTTACAGTTGCAACAAGATGTGGTTCACTATTTCCACAAAATTCTCTAATTTTTTGTCTTGCTTCTTCACGGGATATTTTTTTTCCATTTAAATATGGTACAACATTTTCAATAACCCAATCATTAACATGATTTTTATCATATTCCAATTCAAAATACATTTCACGACTTCCATCAAGTGAAACCATTCCAATGGCCATCAAATTATCATTAGCAATATCATGACCTGTAAATTCAGCATCAAAAAATACCACATCATCTGAAAACGGTTGTAAGAACTTTTCATTTTCCATTATATGAAATATTTTTAACCAATTACAATGTCAGTATAACACAAAGACTCTACAAAATCTCAAATTTTATAATTTTCACTGGACTATTTTTATCAACTTTACAATTATAGTATTTTTCGAAAGTCTGATACATTTCCTCATCTGAATCATATCTCTCATGTCCCTCCCAGTCATTTTCAGTCAAATCACAAAATTTAACTTCATTTGTTTCTAATATTTTTATACGAGCAAATTCTTGACCATCTTCCCAAATAACAAAAACTACTTCATCATCTACTGAAAGATTTTTATTATCAAAAAGTCTCCACGTAGTTGTTTTTTTATTAACTAAGATTAATTCACTTAATTTTTGACGAAATTTTAAAGTTTTCATATTATCTAACACTATGTTTCTCTCTTGTCCTTATCCAATCCTTTGATTCACTTATGCCTAAGTTTGGCTTATTAATAAGTTCATTTAAAATATGCCATCTTCTTTTTTTCTCACTCCACTCGATTGTATCTGGCATTTCTTTTGATGCTACTGTACCAGGTCTTTCAGAGTAACAGCCTATGAAAGCCCTAACAAAGCCAACTTTTTTTAATAATTCTATACTTGCCTGAAAATCTTCTTCTGTCTCTCCAGGAAATCCAACTATTATATCTGTTACAAAATCGACACCTTCAACCTTATTTTTAATTTTATCTATTAATTTCAAAAAACTATCTGATGTATACCAACGATTCATCTTTTTAATAATCTTATCACTTCCTGATTGAACTGGTAGATGAAGTAATCTATCAATATTTTTATTCTCTGCTATTACATCTATAAGTTCATCTGAAAAATCCCACGGATTTGAACTAGTAAATGTAACAGTTTTCACACCTTTTACCTTAGAAACTTCATCTAATAGATATGGAAATAATGTTGGTATACGAGTTCTTCCTAAATGATTTACCATGATAGGCTCCACCGTCTCACCACCGGGAAGTTCATAAAAGTTCTGTTCACTATCTTTTTTTGCCAAAACTAAGTCAGAGCCATATGAGTTAACATTTTGCCCAAGCAAAGTAATTGAATTAAAGCCATCTTTAACCAACTGATTAACTTCCTGCATAACATCGGCATATGGTCTTGAAATTTCTTTTCCTCTAGCAAAAGGCACTATACAAAATGCACAATGATTATTACAACCATTCGAAATTACAACCCATGCATGTTTTTTATCTACTCTTTCTGGTATATATTCGAAACCGACTTCTTCTATTGGCATAAGTTCCACATCTGGAATTCTTTTTTCTAGTTTCTTTTTCATTTTACCACTTGGCTCACGAGCAGCAGCTCCCACAATACATCCAGTCAATATAATTTTCTGTTCTTTACCATCCTTTTCAGCTTTCTTTTGTAAGTTTCTTATATATCCATATACACGCTCTTCTGCTTTGTCACGTATCATGCAAGTATTTATCACAATTAAGTCAGTCTCATCTTCAGAATCAACCTGATTAAATCCTCGTGATTTATAATATCCAACTAATCGTTCAGAATCAGCAACATTTTGTTGACAGCCAAACGTTTTGACAAAAAAATTCTTCATAAATTTACTCTTTCTAAAACTGTTTATTACATGTTTATCCTTGACACTATACAATATATAGTGTAAAAAAGAAAGGTTATGAAATAAAATAATTTATTATTCGTATTACTAAGTAGAAATTGTTTGTCAAATTATATTTTATACTATATACTATATGTATAAAATAAAAACAAATAAATAAAAATTATGGCTGAAGCAAAAATCTTGTCAGATGATGACAAGGACCTAAAAATACAATCTCTGCGTGACATGATCACGACAGCAGAACAAACAATGCAAAGCGCAAAGGCTATGCTACTTCAACTTGAAGGAAAGAAAAAAGTTGGAAGGAGAAAGAAAGTTGAAGATGAAGGTGACGGAAATGTTGTACAAGGTACATTTGACGGTCAAATAATGATAGGGACTGATGGAAAACAATATCCAATCCCTGCAAATTATGCCTCTAAGTCAAAACTTGTAGAGGGAGATTTTTTGAAGTTGACTATTGTTGGAAATGGTCAATTTATTTATAAACAAATTGGTCCCGTACCTAGGCAAAATAAAATTGGTATCGTAGGACAAGATGCTAGTGGTAATTATTTTGTGGCAGTTGATGGAAAGCCTTACAAAGTTCTACTTGCTTCAATTACTTATTTTGATGTTCAACCTGGAGATCAAGTTGCAATTGTAACTTCTCCAGATGAAAATGCTCAATGGGCTTCAATTGAGGCTTTATTGCAACACAGTGATAACCAAGCTACTCCTGCAATTGAGTCACTTAATTATACACAACCTACACCTGATGAAGGACCAAAAACTGCAAATGCTATATTAACTGGTAGTACTGAAACTACATCAGAGATGTTAGATGAAAAAGAATTATCAAATGCCACTGATTTAACAGATGATACCGATTCAATAAATGAAAATGAGAATCTCATAACTATTGAGAATGATTCAGCTGAAGACACACCATCTGCAATAACGTTTATTGATGATAAAGGTAGCGATATAATAGATGAAACAAATGATGATATAGCAGATGTATCAACTACTGAAGAACTTTCAACTGAGGAACCGACTAGTGAAGAACCTCCAACTGAGGAGCCAACTAGTGATGATATTGTTGATGAATGGGTTCCTAATATTGATGCAATTGAAAAAGAAATTCGTGCAGAAATGCAAAAAACTGATTAAAAGTTTAACCATATATTATGACAGAAACTACAGAGCGATTGAATGTAAATCGTAAGGATTTTTATTTAGTATCATTTATAGGAGCATCTTTTGCACTTTTCGCAGTGCCCATAATAATAAATTTGAATATATCTTTTATACCTATAAATATTTTCAATGTGTTATTGTTAGTTTTTTTCTTTACAATATTTGCAAATTTAGCGCTGGGCCTAGCGTATCTAATAGGTCAAAAAATTCCAATTGTATTTCAGCTTGCTAAATTTGGTGCCGTTGGCGCGTTTAATACTTTTTTAGATTGGGGTGTACTAAATTTGTTAATAGCAATGACAGGAATAGCTACTGGACTTGGATTCTCACTATTTAAAGGTATATCTTTTGCGATAGCTGCTGCAGGCGCATTTTTTTGGAATAAATACTGGACATTTAATTCTAAAAAGAAATCAGATAAAGAAGAGGTTGGTAGATTTATCTTAATTAGTGCAAGTGGTTTCTTAATAAATGTAGGACTTGCTTCACTTATAATGTATCTATTCAAAAACTCAACACCCTTGACAATAGAACAACTAGCAAACATCTCCGCAGCAACTGCGACACTAGCATCACTCGTTTGGAACTTTATTGGATACAAATTATTCGTCTTCAAAAAATAATTCATACAAAAATAAAAAGCCTGAAATTTTTCAAGCTTTTTTTATTTTTAAATATAATCAAGTTAATAAATTAACTATCTCATTTTCATATTTTTGAGATCTACTATTACTTAACCATACCTTTGCAAATTTTTTATCTTTTAACAAAAAATTATATTCCCATTGTTTCATGATAGATGGACTATACGCTGAATACATTCCAAAATAACTATTATCTCTTTGCAAAAAATCATAACCATTTTTCACTTGCAGAAAAACAATAGTTTTTTCATCAACACTATCAATATTTGCGACATAACACTTAACAGGTACTCTAGTATTATCATCTTGCTTCACCATACAAATAATATCTTCTCCTCTTAAAAACCAATCTTCTGTTCTCATAAAAGAAATAATTGGCTTACAATGTGCACTTTCAAATACTTGTTTAATTCTTTGTATATCTTTACACATAGTTACTTGATTTTGCAATGCTGTAAGCATTTCCCTTATAGTCATCAATCGCTCTTTAGCAATTAAAAAATTATCAAGATCTCTTGATTTATGTCTATACAAATCCAAAAAAAACAATATTGTATTTGTGCCTAAGTATTGCATATTATCAATACAACATGTAGCAGTTAGAAATGTTGCTATATTTTTTCCAATCATGTGACACCTCTCTACATTTATAAAGAACATTTTAACATTGATTGTGATTTATTCAATGTTGCATTATAATCATATTATAGACTACTTATATATTTACATAACATTACTATTTATGTCAAAAACTCTATACAGAACCTACAGGCCTCAGAAATTTAGTGATGTACTTGGTCAGGATCATATAGTTACAACGCTACAAAATGCCATAACTCAAAATCGCATAGGACATGCATATTTATTTACTGGTCCACGTGGCACAGGGAAAACCACTGTTGCTCGTATTTTTGCTACAGCAGTTAACACAATGGAACGGAGTGATTTTGAACCAGTTTCTTCAGAAGTTACTGAGAGACTGCAGAGCGGAAAATCGATGGACATTATTGAAATTGATGCTGCATCTAATACTGGTGTTGATGATATACGTGCACTCAAAGAAACAGTTGGGATGTCTCCTACCGAATCAAAATATAAGGTATACATAATAGATGAAGTTCACATGCTTTCAACAAACGCTTTCAACGCTCTTCTGAAAACTCTTGAAGAACCTCCTGAGCATGTAATTTTCATATTAGCTACTACAGAAATTCACAAAGTACCTGAAACAATTCTATCCAGATGTCAAAGATTTGATTTCTCAAGATTTAGCGTAGAAAATATAACAAAAAAATTAAGTTCAATAGCTAAAAGTGAAGATGTTAAAATAGATTCTGAAGCACTTGAATTAATAGCCATATCAGCTCAAGGAGGTATGCGTGATGCAGAAAGCTTACTAGCTCAAATATTTGCATCAACTGATACTGATATAACAGCAGAAACTGTATCCAAAGCACTTGGTACAACAACACCAGAAGATATTTTCAATCTACTACAATCATTTGTAACAGCTAATACTGAAGGAGCTATTGTAACAATAAATGACGTTGTTTCTGGTGGTTATAATATGGATGCTTTTATAAAAAATGTAATCGAAAAATTACGTATTTTATTATTACTTACACTGAATAATGATGATACTGATTTACAAAAACTAATTACACTTCCAAAATCAGAGTTAGATGCATTGACCAAAATATCAAATTCAACTACTGCCAAAGCTGTTATCTATATGCTAGAAGAATGCGTAACAGCTCTACAAAAAACAAAAATGACTACAATAATACAATTGCCAATGGAAGTTGCCTCTGTGAATATTTGTAGCCAATCAAGTGCTGTACCTGAGAAAATCATAACATCACCCAAGCAACCAATAACAAAAAAAGAAAAACTATCCAAAATACATCCTGAATCAGAAAAAACTCAGGTAGAAAAGACACAAACAATACACAAAGACTCAATGGAACAATCTAAGAAAGTACCTGTAACCGCAATTCCCCAACCATCCTTGTCTGAGGAAGACTCTAAATTATTCAATGAATGCTTGATATTAATAGAAAAAGAAAATAAATCAATTTCAAACATGTTGCAACAATGTGATATTGAAGAATTAACAAATTCTTCGATTACTTTTACTACCACATTTTCTTTCTATGAAGAAAAACTAATGGATGGTGAAATACGGACAATGATTGAACAAATATTGACAGAAAATTTTAATAAGAAACTATCCATCAAAGTTATTACAAAAAGTGAAAAAGAAAAAGCAAACTCTTCTGAATTATTAAATTATGCCTCTCAACTTATGGGTGGAACTGTTACTGAATAAAAGATTGCATAATAGTGGATGGACATGTCTGTCCACTATACTTGAAAAAAAATTAAAACTAGTATATTATAAGAATTACGTGCTACCAATGCTGCCCGGTAGCCAAGCGGTAAGGCAACGGGTTTTGATCCCGTTATGCGTAGGTTCGATCCCTACCCGGGCAACAAATTAAAAATGACTTAGATATTTATCTAAGTCGTTTTTTGTTATTATTTTACAATTACTTTTCGTAGTAACATTCCGAATATTACTGATAAAAATGTAAATACTGGAATTGCAATAAATATAGTTTCTCTTAGTAATTTCACTTCATTTTGAACTCTTGGAAAATTTACTATAAAAATAACCACATTACCCATTTGCAAGCAGATTTGGCAATTCCATAATTCCCCCTCTTTTGTATTTTATTGTAAAAGCTTAACAAATGTATATTTATACATATCAAAAAATATTATAACTATTGCATAACATTGTTAATGGCTATACCATTATAACGTAAGAAATTATGAAAAAAATTATGAAAAAATATTGTTATATTAATGGAAGAATTATAGAAGAAAAAAATGCTTGTATAAGTCCCCATGATCTAGGAGTACTGCGAGGCTATGGTGTATTTGATTTTATGTGTACAGCTACTGAAAATAAACCCTTCCTGTTAACTGATCACTGGAATAGACTTGGTAGAAGTGCAAAATCATTAGGACTATTACTCCCTATTTCAAAAACTGAATATGAAAAAATAATAAATAAATTACTTACAAAAAACGGTTACAAAAATTCTGCAATTCGTACAGTTCTTACTGCTGGTGTCAGCAATAACGGTATCACGCTTCCCCAAAAACCAACTTTTTATATACTGATTCATAATATAACTAAAATGCTTCCTGAAAAAAAACTATATGAAAATGGTGCAAAAATAATAACACATGATTTTGCAAGAGATAATTATGCAAGTAAAACAACAAACTACATCGAAGCAATAAAAAATCAAAAAGAAAAAAATCGCCGTGGCGCAATAGAAATATTATATATAGATAAAAGTAATGTACTTGAATGTACAACTAGTAATATTTTTATTATCAAAAATAATAAACTGATGACACCATCTGAAGGTATTTTACCCGGAATAACTCGTAAATTAATATTAAAACTTGCTGAGAAAAATAAAATCAATGTTATCAAAGAGAAAATAACTAAAAAACAATTACTGAATGCTGATGAAATCTTTTTAACAGGATCGGCTAAACACATTTTACCAATCACAAAAATAGACTCTCAAAAGATTGGTAATGGAAATGTCGGTAAATTAACGAAAGAAATTTCAACTCTATATTCTGATTATTTCAATAACTATTAAATACGCTAATATGAAAATAGGCATTATATCAGATATACATGATCAAATAGAAAATTTGAATTGGGCAATGAATGAATTAAAGGTTAAAGATATTTCACACATTTTTGCGTTAGGCGATTATTCATCGGCATATACAGTTGAAAGACTACAAGTAAATAATATTCCTGTACATGCAGTATGGGGAAATTGTGATGGAGACAAGCAATCTATGCTACAAGCCTCAACTAATGAAAATAAAAATATATCTTTTGCAAATGGTGAATTCGATACAGTTGAAATAGCAAATAAAAAATATTTTATAACTCACTTCCCAGATTTAGCTGAACATGCTGCCACAACATTAGAATATGATGCTGTATTTCATGGACATACTCATCACAAACGAAATGAAAAAATAGGCAATACACCCATAATAAATCCTGGAAAATTAGCAATATATCCGCATAATGAAATATCAATTGCAGTTTTTGACACAGAAGAACTTACCACTGAGTTTATTGTAAAATAATATCACAACAGAGTACTCTATTTACATATACTAAACCACTCCTTTGTATCTATACTATTTTCTGAAATAACCTCAGAGAATATGTCTTTTAATTCTTTCACACTTTTTGTATCAAATAGTATTTCCTGACCATCCTCTAAAACTATTTTTTTGATAGGTGTTATTTCAGAAGCAGTTCCTGTAAAAAAAGCTCCTTTAAATTTCTTTATATCCTTTGGAAATATCTCTATTTCACTAATTTCATAATTCAAATCTATACCTAACTCAATAACAGACTGTCTTGTTATACCTGCTAAGATCTTTCCTTTACGTGGAGTTATAATTTTTTTACCATCAACAAAAAATATATTAGCTACAGATCCTTCTGCTATTGCGCCGTTATGATCCAATAGCAATGGCTCATCAAAGTTATTTTTCTTTGCGTCAGCAGATGCCATAAATGAATTAATATAATGACCAGAAATTTTTGCATCACAGACAGTGCTTTTTTCTGATATTCTGGCAAATGGGGATATTTTGACATTTACCTCATCAGCTAAATATTTTGGCCAAGGAAATGCAGTTATGAAAATATTTGTTTTATTCATACCAATCCTCATGCCGAGTGCAGAGTCGTCAAAATAAATAAGTGGTCGTATGTACGCCGATTCTAAATTATTTTTTTGCATTAAAACTTTACAAATTTCATTAATTTCATCCTTAGTTTCACTAATTTCTAATCCCAATTTATCAGCAGAATAAAATAATCTATTAGTATGCTCCTGCAATCTAAATATACCTGTTCCTTTTTTTATTTTATAAGCTCTAATTCCTTCAAAAACACCTGTTCCATAATGAAGTCCATGCGTCATAGGTGAGATATTAGCATCTTCTAATTTTAAATATTCACCATTTAAATAAACTATTAATTTTTTATCAAACATATTTATTATCTAACAATATTATAACTACCTAAAATTGTAACATCTACAAAAGTATTTAGAAATTCAAAAGCGTCTTTCATGTTTTCATCTTCCATGCATCCATCCAAATCCAAATAAAAAATATAATCATTCATTTTTTCGCCTGTCGGAATTGATTCTATCTTTGTAAGGTTTAGATTCTTTATTTTAAAAACAGAAAGTATTTCAAATAAAAGACCTGATCTATCCGTAGTTGGTTTTATAATTACAGAAGTTTTTTCTCCACTTGTTTTTTTAACTTTTTTAGATATTTCTATAAATCTAGTTACATTTTTATCTTTATTACTTATATTTTGCTCTATTACACTTAATTTGTAATAATTTGCCGCATCATTACTGCCTATTGCTGCAATAGATGCATCGGCTGATGCTATTTCCATTGCTTTTGATGTTGAAGATGCTTCAATGACACTAATCCCCTGCTTACGCATTTCATCAACATATTCATTACATTGCACAAGTGCTTGTGCATGTGACATTATAGTTGTAAATTCATCTCCTTGAGAAGCTAATACATGCTCTATAGAATAATCAAAAGCATTTACTATACTTACCTCATTTTGCTGCAATGCCAAAAATGTTTCTCGCACAGAACCATTTATCATATTTTCTATAGGCACTATCCCATGACTAGTGTCTGATAAATTATCAAATACTGCACTTATTGTATCAACTGGTTCAATATCTAATTTTTCATAATTTACCAGTGCTACATTATAAGAATAACTAAATTTTGGACCAAGTGTAATTATTTTATCTATCATGATAATGTTTTTATTAATTTATCTGTAATTTCCATTGAGCGCGTTGCCATATTTCCAAAATATTTTTTACTCTTACTGAAAATTTTATTAAACTTATTTTCATCAGATATATCAACTGATTGAAATAGCTCATCTACTGACTCTTTATATTTTATTGCAACCTCTTTTGCAAATGGATTATACATTTGCATATCAGTATAAAGATCTGCATCCTGTGCCAATATTCTACCAACTCCATACAATCTCATCAAATATACAGGAGTAGCTATTGATTCACCCACCTCTAAATTATAATGTAATTTTTCAAGAGTTGATCCAAGTGATAATGCTGAAAAATGAGTAAGACATTGAATCACTGCCATATTTTTATCATGTTCTTCTTTTGTCATCTCCAAAACATTCAACCCAAGTGATTTCAAAAAATTAATATACCAATCAGTATAACTTCCACCTTGCTCATTACAAATAATAAAGTTTTGTTTTTTGAAATCTGTTGTTGGACCAAATAATGGATGTCCTCCTATGATTTCAATATCATCCCTTACTTCCTGTATCATTGCATCCATTGGCTTTATTTTAACAGATGTAAAATCTGTAACCATACTTCCCTTTTTCACAACTGGCATTATACTTTTAATAACTGCTTCAGTATCTCTAATCGGTACAGTAACTATTATAACATCACCGATTCTAGCAACTTCTTCATTTGTTAATTTAGTATCAGCATCCGCAATCAAAACTTCAAAGCCTCGCTTATGAAACTCATGGGCAAATTTACTACCCATTTTCCCATTACCTCCTATAATTGATATAATTTTTGGTTTCATATTTTTTACTTTTTTATCTAAAATTTTAAATTATTTATCATACGAGCAACATTGTGCTCGTATGATAAATTTATGTTTATACTACCAATGACCAGTAATGCCGGATTTTTCCTTGAGCGTTTCTGGTTCGGGACCAAATCCAGCATCGTCTGACACATTTTCTTCACGATTTTCAACATCAACACTTAACTCAATACTTCTTTCATCTTTTTCTTCTACTTTACTGTCTGACATTTTTAATCTCCTATTTTGTATAATATAAACAAAAAACCCATCTCACTATTGAGATCGGCTTACTTTTGCTAACAATACTATCTTATCTACATCACATTACGAGCAAAAACAAACTGATCTCTTTTAATAAAGAAACCTATAAACCAAAAATACCAATATTGATTTGTTGTTACTTGTTTTTGCATTTCACAAAAATAATATTTAACATATTTATAATTATACATACCAAATTTATTTTGTCAAAAAAATAAATCCCACCAATCTATCAATGTAGATTGGTGGGATAACTGTTTTATAACAACATTACTTTTTCATGAACTGTGCTACATCTTTGATTAACTATCAAAACACAAGAAGCAAAGGGACATTTTTTACCCTCAATTTTTTCTAAACAAAACGCACTACCAGCCAAGACAATATCACACTTCAATCCTGTCTGAATAGCCCTAGGTCTACTTACGGTACATTTTTTACCAGCCAAATTCTGACCTGCTAATCCTTCTGCTCTTAAAACTTGTTTTTCACCTACTGCTCCTGCTCCAGCCATTTTAAGCTCCTCTTTTTTTAAAAAACTTACATTTTAATTGGTGAATCATAATCTTCAAATGGAAATGCCTCAGTACACTCAACGCCTTTAATGATATTTACATTGCCATTAGCATTAAAAGCAATGTAAACAGCGTCTCCAAAACATTTCTTAGCTCCAATACATCTATGTTGCAGAGCTTTTCGTGAACCTGTAATTCCAATTGCAGTAATAGTATCGCCATAATTAGTAACAGAATCAGTAACACATACAACTTGCGCTTCATCATCACTAAGTTGCTGTACGCTATTATTATCCATAATCTTATTTTTAACAACATTAGGAATGCACATCATTTTCTCCTTTTTTTTAAGTAACTGCATTTATAAAACAAAAACCCATCTCACTATTGAGACCGGCTTACTTTTGCTAACAATATTATCTTATCTACATCACATTACGAGCAAAAACAAACTGATCTCTCTGACTAATCAGCAGGACCAACAACAAAATCATTTCCAGAATGTTTGTTATTTGTTTACTCACAAATTCAATATTATTGATTAACAATTTGATTATACAAAATCATAATATTTTGTCAAATCATTATATGTTGTAATGCACTGGAATTTTTTAAAATTACTTGATATAATATATCTACATATGAATAAAAAAAATACATACAAAAATATTTCAAACTTACTCGCAATTTTAACTATTTGTCTATCTTTTTTAGTATTACAAAATTCATTGCTAGTATTTGCAGCTGATGATGTAGATGAAGAAGAAAAAGAAGAAATACTTGATGATAAAGAAGATGAATTAGAAAAATTAGAAAAGAAAGAAAAAAAGTACCGTGATATCATAAATTTAAAACAAAAAGAACAAGATATCATAAATGCTCAAATTAGAAAATTAGAAAATGAAAATTCAAAAATAAAAGATACGATTGAAGATAATGAAAGTGATATAGAAGAACTATCTCAAGAAATCTCAAGAACGAAAAGTGAAATTGAGCAAAAAGAAAATCACATTTCTATTCAAAAAAAGATCCTTCGACAATTTATACGTGAGAAATATCAAAATTATTCAGAAGATTCTAAACATTTTGCACTATTGAATGTTGCTAATAAATATAATAATTCACATAGAGACAATATTTCATATGCAACTGAAAAAGTTGGTGAATTTGTAAAAACAATACACACTGAACAACAATCTTTGCAAAAAGATAGAGAAGAATTTGAAGAAAAATCTAAAAAAATTGAGGACGAAAAATATAAACTTGAACAACGTAGTGAGTATCTCAATAGTTCAAAAGACTACAAAAGAGTTCTTGCTAGTCAAGTAAATGTTGAAGAAGATAAATATCAGACAAAATTATCAAAAGTTTTAGAAAAACAACGGAATATACAACAAGAATTAGATGAGCTACGTATTGGTAATATTTCAAAATTAGACCTAAGTTCATTACCTGATAGAAAGCATGGCTTATTTGCATATCCTGTGAAAAAAGTATTCATTACACAAAACTACGGAAACACAGCTTTTGCTAATAGCTCAACTTTTTATAATTTTCATACAGGTGTAGATTTTGGGGTATCAGCTGGAACATCTGTTTACTCAGTTGCAAAAGGTAAAGTTGTTGATACTAATTTCACAGACTACGCTTATGGTGGATGGGTTGCAATTGAACATGAACTTGATGATAAAAAAATTATAACTTTCTATGGACACTTAAGTAAATTGTCAGTGAAAAAGGGTGAGAAAGTGAAAAAGGGTGAGAAAATAGGTAATTCAGGAGGTATTCCAGGAACACCTGGATCTGGAAATACAACTGGAGCACATTTACATTTTGGCGCATATCAAGCAAAAGGTTTTTATATAAAATATTCAAAATACAGCAGCAATGTTAAATTACCACCTGATGGACTTGATATAAATCCATCATGGTACCTTCCATAGTGTCTACTACATTTCACCTAATTCCATAAAAAATGAAAACCACCAGCAATACTGGTGGTTTTTGAAGGTAATGAAAAAATCTAGCTTTTCTACCTTTTATTTCATCACAATATCATGTTCACCACGCCGCACATCAAAACGATTTGGTTCATCATCTTGATGCAAGACAAGTCCATTATCACCAAATAACTTCTTCATACTTTCTATCATCAACAACATTTGCGATACAAGTGTCGGATGCACAAATCTTGTTGAACGTAGTTCTACTAAATACACAAGAGCTTTTAAATCACCAATTATTCTACATGGTACTCTATACCCCATTGCAGTATAATATTGAGATTCTTCCTTTGTCAGTTTTAATACATCAATATCTTTTTCTTGCTGCAAAATGAATTCATCTGCTTTCTCTCGTAAATCTTTTGGTAATGCCTCTAAATACCACTTTTCAAAGCCATGCTCCCGCGTAAGGAGTGGCAACCTCTGCACAACAGCTCTATGTCTTTGCAAATCACGAAATGATCCAAAATCAAGTAGCAACTCATATCCTAATACACCACACTCAGCAATAGTTGGCGGTAACTCTGTTTTCATTGGCCTATTTTGAATCTGACTTTCATGGTCTTTTAACATGTCACGATCCACATTATCAAAAAGCAATGTGAATTCATTAATGTCAGAATTTGTATAATAATATTCATCTTGCATCCATTGTTTATTATAATTCTCCGTATTTTCAAATCGCTCATGACCAAAAGAACTTGAATACATTTTTTCAAGAGCTTTTTCAGTTTTTTCTGCAATATCACGAACTTCTTCAAGTGGATGATGACGAAGGAGCATTAGCTCATCTGCAAACTGTCGAAAATTCATACGCCACGCAACATTAGTTGTTGCTCCAGCTGGCAAAAATGCTCTGGTTATATCAAATGCTCGTGCTGCAATTGCCTTGTCGTAAATCTTTTCTTTTTCACTATCTTTACACGGAAATTGTTTTTTAAGATGTTCTTGTATTGGCTTTTGTGCCTCCAAATAAAATGTACGCCAATTTTCCATTATTTTATCACCTTCATCACTCCCAGCAGGATTAAGAAATACTTGATCAGAAAAATCAACATATCTTGTTGATGCCTCTTGTCCAGAATATAACCGCCAATCTTGAATTGCTTTTGCAGCAAGCATTGAAATTCCTTCAACAAAGACAGTTGTACTTCCACAATCTCCAATTGATTTATGCCCATAGCCAACATAAAATTGCTCCATAAAGTTTTCAGCACCTCGTTCTTCCAATGTCTTAAGATGGTGATGAATACCCCCAGTTGAACGTGAATGTAATGCCTGCAACATCGCCTCTGCTTGAGCATCTATTTTTGCTTCATTATTAAGAACAAGTACAAATCCTCCTTTTTGTTCAAGATTTTCAATTGCATGTATTGATTTATCTTCTACCATATAATTTTCCTTATATTATTTAATATTTTATTAAATTTAACATTTACAACATTCAACTACTTCTTCATGTATATCATCTATTGAACGTAATTCCTCATTTTTAACACATTGTATACGTATCCAATTTTTATTCTCTCTAGAAAGCCATAAGGCACTTCTACGTGCATTCTCTAGATAGTCGATGCTTTGTTCAACTAAATCTTTTTTACCCTCTTTCTGATATTGTTTTTTTTGTTGTGATTGTCTCAATAATCCAATTGATGTTTTAATTGGAACATCTAAATAAATAACTTTATCTGGCTTAGGTAATTTAAAAACTCCATATTCCATATTGTCTAACCATTTCAAGAATTCCTTTCGTTTATTTGAATCAAATATTTTTCCTCCTTGGTGAATTTGATTTGCACTTACATATCTATCAAGTATAACCACACATCCTTCTTCCATCCATTTCTTCAATTTCTCAGATGATTCAAATCTGTCAGCAGCATAGATAATTGATGTAATATGTGGATCAAGCGTTAAAAAGTCTCCATAATCACCAGTAATACAACCACCAATAAATTCTCCAAAAAAATTATCTTCATATCTCGGAAAATCCATTGTCCTCACATTAACACCATCTTTTTTTAATTTTTTAACAATCAATTTAGTCTGCGTCGCTTTACCTGAACCATCAGAACCATCTATCACGATTAATCGTCCCTTACGTTTTTTCATCAGTAATTATTTAGACAAATAAAGACGGCTTTTCCAATTTCGAAACCGTCCCCCACTACAAAATATTATAGCATACTACTTTTTATATTTTCAACTATTTCTGGAAATTCTTCTTGCAAAAAATGATTTCTATCTTCAAATTCTACAAATACTGCGTTTGGTAATGCAACTTGATACTTTTTACCATCATCAAAACTCACAACAAAATCATCTAGTGAATGATAAATATAAATATTATCACACTGATTCTCTACATTTTTCAAAGACTCTTGTAAATCAAAATCACCTTTAGCACCATAACAACCAGCTACTAAATGCACTTGATTTATATCCACATCTAACATATTTTCTGCCAAATATTTTGCCAAAAAATTAGCACCTAGTGAATGTCCCACAAGAATAGCACCATCTACTACATACGGAAGTAATTTTTCAAACCAAATTAACCATTCATTATATTTTGCATTACGAGATGATGGCATTCCTGGTTTTATAACTTGAAAATTATCCCCAAGACTCTCTTGTAAGCTATCTTTCCATCGTCTTGATGTCACTTTATCAAATTTTTCTTGTGTAAAATCATAATTTTTTAAATACTCTATGTATTCATCATGTGTATCCCATGCGTCTCCACCATGAATTACTATTACTTGTTTTTTATTTCGTCCACTATAATCTTTGACACGGATTTGATTATTCATAACAATTATTTAAAATATTTTACTTATATCAATTCTATACTAAAAATAAAAAGACACAAAACTTTTGTGTCTTTTTGAAATTGCATTTAAAATCTATAATTATATTTGTTCGTAATCACGCATGACTAATTGTGCATCGATTTGCTTCACCATCTCAATAACAACTGAAACAATAATTAATATACTTGCTCCACCTACAGTAAACATAGCTGAATTAGTTAAAAATCCTTGTACAATAATTGGCAATACAGCAATAAGTCCTAGAAATAATGAACCTGTTAATGTAATTCTATTAACAATTTTACCTAAATAATCAGCAGTTTCTTTTCCTGGTCGCATACCTTCTACATACCCACCTTGTCTTTGTAAATTTTCTGCAATCTTTTCTGGATCAAATACCACTGCTGTATAAAAATATGTAAATGCAACTACAAGTGAGAAATATACTACTCCATAAATCCACTGATTTGCAAAAAGATTTGTAAGTGTAGTTCCAAATGATACCAAAGTCTCATTACTCATTTGCATAAGAACACCTCCTACCATACTAGGGAAAAGCACTAAAGAAACAGCAAAGATAATCGGTATAACTCCAGCTTGATTGACTCTTAATGGTAAATGAGTTTTTACTCCACCATATTGACCTCCACCACGCATTCTCTTTGCATACGAAATAGGAATAATTCGCTTGCCTTCCGTTATAAATACAACACCTATAACTGTAGCAATCGCTACTGCAACAAATGCAATGTATGTAAATATTTGAGTTGAATCAAATACAGTTTTGAATTGCATAATAGTAGTAGGCAAACTAGCCACGATACCTGCAAAAATCATAATGGAAATACCATTCCCAAGCTTTTTTTCTGTAATTAATTCTCCTAACCACATAAGGAATATTGTACCTGCAACAGCTGTCATTACCATAATAACAAAATTATACGGTGGTAAATCGCCGATTACACCTTGTGATTTTAATAATGTTATCATTCCAACTGTTTGCAAGATTGCTAGTGGTACAGTAAGAATTCTCGTTATCATATTAAATTTTTGTCTTCCAGCCTCACCGTCTTCCTTATACATTTGTTCTACACTTGGAACAATCATTGTAAGTAATTGCATGATAATTGATGCTGTAATGTAAGGACCAACACCTAGTAATACAATTGAAATATTTGACAATCCACCACCAGAAAACATATTTAGCATTCCTAATAATTGATTTGATTCAAATAACTCCTGCAATCTATCAACACTTACTCCAGGCAATGGAATATTTGCTGCAAATCGAAAAACAACTAAAACGAATAAAATAAATAATATTTTATTACGCAAATCTTTTACTGCGAAAATATTTTTAAACTTACCGAGCATATATTTTATTTCTACTAAACTAAATTAAAATCAAACTTTCTACAACAATACAACATTTATCACTTTTTATCAAGATTGCTCTCGTAATGTTCTATATACCTTCCATGAAATCATCATAGATATTTTGCAAAATTTCAACTGGAGGCTTACCATCCTTTGCCATCACATTCATCTTAATCTTAATTGATGCTGCCTTCACTTCATCTAATTCATCAAAACTACTATTTCCACTCAATGTTTTTTGAAACATAAGCAATGATTCCTTTACATACATTATGAATTTCCTACAATCCTCACACTCAAAACAATCTTCAACTGCTTCATACTTTTTCATTAATTCATTTGCGATTTCCTGTATTTTTGAAACATTATTATTAGTTGCCTTGAATTCTTCATAAATACTATTAAATATTTCTTCATCAATTCCTGTTGTCTGAGACATGATGTATATTTCACCCTTGATCATTTCATCTTGAGTTCTTTCTACACTCCAGTTTTCTTTTTCAGATCTAGAAAATATGCGTTCAATAGAACTGAGATATTCTACAAATGCCTCTGTCGCATCATATTCCTCATATTTGCTCTTTAATTTTTCTGCTACAATATTGACTCGCTCCATTGCATTTTGATTAGATGCAACTCTTTCATTATACACCTCATCAAAAGTCTTTTCTTTTCTCTCCATGTTATTTTCATCTGTTTTTTGTGTCATATTTTTATTCTACTAATAAAAACTATACATCGATATTTTCAACATCCTTTGCATGCGTTTGTATAAAATGCTTCCTCGGCGCTACTTCACTACCCATCAACAAATCAAACACTCTATCAGCTGCTTCAGCATCATCAATGGTGACTTGTTTCATTTTTCGTTTAGTTGGATCCATTGTTGTATCCCATAGCTGTTCTGGATTCATCTCACCAAGTCCCTTATATCTTTGTAATGATATTCCTGTAATTTTCTTATTATCATCATCCATTTCAGTATCATCAACACCTAATTTATGCAAAAGCTTAACTTTCTCATCCTCAGTATAAACATAATGAGCTTTTTTACCTTTTTTTATTTGATACAATGGTGGTTGAGCTATATAAATATATCCATCTTTCACCAAATCTTCATAGTATCTATAAAAGAAAGTCAATAACAAAGTACGAATATGCGAACCATCAACATCAGCATCAGCCATTATTATCATTTTGTGATAACGTAATTTACTAATATCTACCGTATCACCAATTCCAGCACCCATTGCTATTATAATTGGCTTTAGTGTATCTGACTTAACCACCTTTTCCAAACTAGTTTTTTCAACATTTACCAATTTCCCTCTCAAAGGCAAAATTGCTTGAAACATCCTATCTCGTCCCTGCTTTGCGCTACCTCCAGCAGAGTCTCCCTCCACTATATACAATTCAGAATCTTCTGCTCTCCTACTTGTACAGTCAGCTAACTTACCTGGCAAAGTCATTCCTTCCAAGGCACCCTTTCTAAGCACTGCATCTTTTGCAGCTCGAGCAGCATTTCTAGCTCTTGCTGTAAGTAAACATTTTTCAATCATTGCTTTGGCATCTTTTGGATTTTCTTCTAGATACGCAGCAAATTCCTCAGCCATTACACTTTGTACTATTCCCTTTATCTCCGGATTACCTAATTTTTCCTTTGTCTGACCTTCAAACTGTGGATTTTCCAATTTTACATTTATAATACAAGTAAGTCCCTCACTTGTATCATCTGATGTTAAGTTCTTATCTTTTTCTTTTAGAATTTTATTATTTCTAGCATACGCATTTAAAGTTCTTGTAAGCGCTGCTCTAAAACCAGCTACATGAGTTCCACCTTCTGGATTTAAGATGTTATTTGCAAAAGCATGCAATCTTTCTTTGAAAGAGTCCGTGTACTGCAATGATATTTCCACATATACATCGTCTTTGTTTTTTTCTATATAAACAGGAACATTATTTCTAACATCCTTTCCACTATTTATAAATTTTACGAAAGATATTATACCAGAATCAAAATAGAAACTATGTCTCCGAGCTTTATATCTATCATTTTTACCAGTTACTTCACGCACATCTTCAATATCAAGTCTAATCCCCTTTGTTAAATATGCTTGATTTCGTAAGTGCTTTACAACTGTATCAAAGTTAAATGTAGTATCGGGGAAAATAGTAGTGTCTGGTTTAAATGTTATAGTTGTGCCCGTTTCACCCTTTTTGACCTTTCCAATTGCCTTAACATTTTTCACAGGCTTTCCACATTTATACTCTTGCATCCATAATTTTCCATCTCTTTTCACCTCTGCTTTTGTCCACTCAGATAATGCATTCACTACAGATACACCAACACCATGAAGTCCACCAGATACTTTATATCCACTATCATCACCACCAAACTTTCCACCAGCATGTAATACTGTCAATACTGTTTCAAGTGTTGATTTTTTGGTTTTTGGATGTTTATCAACTGGTATACCCCGACCATCATCGGAAACTTCTATTATATTGCCAGGTAAAATTTTCACAGTACATTTAGTCGCATACCCTGCCATTGCCTCATCAACACAGTTGTCAACTGTCTCCCATATCAAATGATGCAATCCAACTAATCCAGTTCCACCAATATACATTCCTGGTCGTTTCCTTACAGGTTCTAATCCTTCCAATACTTGAATTGAGGATGCTCCATAACTTGATTTTTTCTTGTTTGCTTTTTTTGCTGTCATATATCTAATTTGATTTACAGATTTATCTTGTAATAAAATATAACTCTATCATTAACACAACACCTACAACTATAATGGCATCCCACCACACTAATACTTTCATTTGTTGCATAGCAACTATACTAGTCGATAATAATCCTATTAATATTCCTTGACGAATTGCCATACCAACTTCGCCCAATGTAAGCATATCACTTGCCATTCTTCTCCATATCCAGGTTAAAGTCAAAACACTCATTCCCGCTACAGAACAGAACAATGTTAAATAAAAAATGACAAACGCAATGTTGCCTATTTCAATTGGATCTGTAAAAAAAATAATTGCACAAAATGCACTTATACTGATAACAGTTCCAATGCGTATCCCCCATAAATAAGATTGCAGTGTCATAAATTGTATTTTTTTTGTAATGTTCCTCTTTTATAATTATACTCTTTAACCCATATTTTGACAAGGATTTGATTGACTTCTTTATAGAATTACATGTATACTATAAGTGAAAAGTCTTCAGAATAGATTGCTGAATAACCCACTTTTGTGGGATCATGAAACCCACCTGGATTTCAGGGAAAGAATTTATTTTTTCCGATATCTTTTTTAAAGGGATTCATATGCTCTCTTGCATTGAGGACTTTTCATTTACAAAAAATTACACAAATTCAAAAGGCAATCAACATTATATTGATTGCCTTTATATATCTTGTTCCACGTCTCACGGACGTTTACTTTATTTATCAGTCGCCACCATTACCACTATTCAAAAGAATGAACTCTTTTTTCAACATAATTACATCCTCCTTATTGTAGAATCGTTACAATGAAACAGTCAAATATACAATATACCGACTGCGTTAATTACACATATGATACAACATTAATTTAAATAACGCAACTCAAACAACAATAAGTCCTCACACATCTAAGCAAAACACACAACTAGTCTTTGCGAACAGAAGTGATGATTGCTGTGTTATGTGAAAGCAATCTCAAAAGTTTATAAATAATCTGACAGAGGTTGCTTCGTCGTGCCTCCTCCACCCAGGTGGTCCCTCTACTACGCTTTAAATTTAGAATAGTCGCTATACAGCTCCTTTCTTCATTTATCTTGAACAGAGTTCAATTTATTATGCCCTTGTGGTACACCTTGACGCAATGACACACTTTTATGGAGGCTTGTTTGAGGGTGTGAGGAATTACAAACAACAAAAAGATGACTTGTAAAGTCATCTTTTAATATTTATAAATGTTTCAATTGTTCAATTATTTTCTTTTCTGTGCGAGAAAGCTTTGTTGGCACATCTACAATAATTTCAACTAAATGATCGCCTCTGCCAATTCCTCGTAACTTTGGGATTCCTTTACCTCTTATTTTATAAATTTCACCTGATTGAGTTCCTGCTGGTACTTTCATTTTCACATCTCCATCAACTGTTTCAATATTTATTTTATCTCCTAGTGATGCTTGAGCAAAATTAATGTGAGTAGTTGTGCGTATATTATAACCATCTCGTACAAATCTATTATCATGTCTTACATGCACAGTGATTATAAGATCTCCTGCAGGTGCCCCATTAGCTCCAACCTCACCTCTTCCTCCGATAGCAATTGATTGCCCATCATTTATCCCAGCTGGTATATCTACACTTTCCTTTACTTCTTCACGATAATGTCCAACACCCTTACACTTAGAACATTTTTTATCATAAGTCTTACCTTTTCCCATACAATCATCACAAACAGCTTGTTGTGCTATAGTTCCCAAGATTGTTTGCATTGTTTTTTGGACTTGTCCACTTCCACTACATGTTTTACAAGTTTCTTCTTTTGCACCAGGTTCACCACCATTTCCATCACAATGACTACAACTAACTGCTTTATATACAGAAATTTCTTTTATTGCGCCTTTTATTACTTCTGAAAAATCTATTTCAATATCTACCTGAACATCACGACCTCTTCCTTCACCCTGACCTCCACCAAACATATCACTGAACATATCACCCATTCCGCCTCCACCAAAATTAAATTCAAAACCTTGCCCACCGCCAGATTGTTGAAAATCAGAAAAATCAAAACCACCTCCAGCTCCACTGGGTCCACCACCTTCAAAAGTTTGACCAAATTGATCATACTGTGATCTCTTATTTTTATCAGAAAGTGTTTGATAAGCTTCATTAGCTTCTTTGAATTTTGCCTCATCACCACCAGCCTTATCTGGATGATGTTTATGAGCCATTTTACGATATGCTTTTTTTATATCAGCATCAGATGCATCCTTTGACACACCAAGTATTTCATAAAAATCTTTTGACATATTTTTTATAACTTTAATTAGTAATACTCATATTATCATAGAAAATAAAAATTAGCAATCTACTCCTTAGAGTGCTAATTTAATATTTAATATTCCTTATACTACCTCAATACAATGTTTTTATTTACAATTTCATTTCGTACATTAACACTATCTTTAATTTCTTTTTTATCTCCTCCAACTGGTTGACCGACTACTTTCATATTATAACTTCCATTATCTACAAGCATATAATACCTACCTATTACATCAGTTACCGCAAAAGCTTTTTTTATATGATTTTCATCATACAAATTAACAACGGCAAAAGGCACTGGACTTCTACCTTTAGTTTCCACAGTTCCATAGCTTTTTTTCTTTATAAAAAATATAATTATAAAAAATATTATATTTATTCCAAGTAATATGATATTAAATATTGATGGATAGAAATATGTAATTAATCCAGTTATAATAAATCCTATGAAATATAGTGTTGTAAATAAGTATTTTTTCACTAATGACCAAGTACCTGAATATTGCTTATTTTTCTCACTAGCATATTCGCTCCAATTTATAGTTATTGATTCCAATGCTATATTCACACTTAAGACATCATCACCTCCCACAACAAGATCTTTACCTATATATAATTTTCCATATAAATCATCATTTACTGATTCAGTGAATGTTTGATAATCCTTTTTTTCTATACCTAACTTATAGACACCTTCTTTTGCCAAGAAACCAAATCTTCCATCTTTATCTGAATAAGTGGTTTCAAGCTCTTTCATATCAGAATCAAATAAAGTAATTTTTACAGCAGGTATTGGAGCTTTTGTTTCAATATCGAAAGTTATACCCCATCTATTTTTATTTTTACGCTTAACTAAAAAACCAAACATATTCAAAAACATCACATCTTGAACCATTGTTGGAGTTGTCGCAAAAAACGGAATTGCAGTTGAAGCTACTACAAGAGTGGCTCCAGAAACAGTACCTACTATACCCGCTAACATAATTTTAGTCCTATTCTCAGTTATTGTGTCAGTAACAGTTGTATCTATTGTTTCTGTTTCAGTTATGATATCTCTCTCTTTTTCTTCAATTTCCCTAGTCCCCGCTGAAACAACTTCAACCATTTCAGGTCTAAGTCCATCATCTCCAGTATTTGGAATATTTTCTATAATATAATGTTGTGCAAATACAAAACAAGGAATAGTTAAAAATGTAAATAATATTAAGATTAGACTTTTTTTATTCATAGATTTTTGAAAAATTATAATTATTCACTGCTTTATCATTTTGGAAAATACTATTTATAGCGAAGTATTTAGTGATGTTCTATGGATAAATTTGTCCAAAATATATTCAAAAAATTAGACAAAGATTTTATATTACACAAAAATTCTCACCTACTTCATTTATCATAATACCACAAAACCTATCTCATCTTTATATCGCCTTTTAATTTTATATCTCCTTTCAATTTCACTTGTCGAGGATCTGATATTGTAGTTACTGTTGTAGTAAAATTTGTTTCATTCCCATATCCTGTTCCTCCACTATTTATTGCTTTTGCTCTTATGAAATATGTTGTATTTGGAGATAGTCCTACTAGTACACATGAATAAGTTCCTTCTGAATCAATTCCTGCACTACATTCGTTTGTATATGTTCCACTTATAATTCCCCATTCCATAAATCTTTGTGGATTTTCAGATCCATCATCTATCACATTTCCATTTCCTGTTGCTGTTGTTGAATTTATGGATGTTGTATTTTGTGTTGATATAGTTGGTGCACTCAGCGGACAGTCAAGTCCTGCATCATTTATTGTCCAGCTATATGTTGATATGATATTTGATCGCTCTGTTGCACTATTACAATAATTTGCTGATGAATCTAGTTGCACATTATTTTGAAGTGTTTGTGATTCCCATCCTATTAGTGTGGCATCATAGATTGTTGTTGAGAGTCCTGAATTTACAAACATCCCAAGCATATCAGTAACACTTCCTATTTGCCATGAGCCCATATTTTGATTAAATGCGGATGCACCATAAAACACATATGACATATTTGTAACAGATGATGTATCCCATGAACTTAGATTTTGATTAAATGCATCTGTAAAAGAAAATAATTCAGACATATTTATCACACTACCTACATCCCAAGAGCTTATGTCTTGATTAAATACGTCTGCATTAGTAAACATCCTATTCATATTTGTTACACTATTTACATCCCAAGAACCTATATTTTGATCAAATGCTCCTGCATTAGAAAACATCTCATACATGCTTGTAACATTGCTTATATCCCAAGAACTTATATCTTGATTGAACATATTAGTACCTGTAAATAGTCTATCCATATTTATTACATTACTCGTGTTCCAAGAGCTTATGTCTTGATTAAATGAATTTGCACCATAAAACATTCCTGATATATCTGTAACATTACTTATATCCCAAGAGCTTATGTCTTGGTTGAATGTATTAGTAATTGCAAACATGTGTGACATGTTTATTACTGATGAAGTATCCCATAAACTTATATCTCCATTAAATGCTGGTGTATAGTAAAACATATATGACATATTTGTAACAGAGGATGTATTCCAAGAACTTAAATTACCGTTAAACGAAAATGCTTCTCTAAAAGCTTCCCACAATGACGTCACCGAAGATAGATCAGGAGTATCTGTAAAAGTACCTATCATATTAATACATCCTAAAAAAGACCTTTCCATCGAAGTCCAAATTCCTATTCCCCATTGATTGATATCTAAAAGCTTTTCTCTATCTCCTGTGTTATTGAAGTAAATTCTAGGAAATCCAGTTTTTAATCCTGTATTATCTTTTATTCTTATAGTATAAGTTCCTGCAGCTCCATAGTTACATGTATAATTTCCTGTTTGAGCTGTTGCGTCATCTGAACCATCATTATCACAATCTATATTATAGTTATAGCCGCCTCCTGTTGTTGGTATAGTAAATTGTGTATCTGATGAGCTTCCTGTGTTATCTGTTTTTACTGTTATTACAAAATCATTTTCTGGTGGTGTTGAACAATCCAACCCGGCATCGTTTATCGTCCAACTATATGTTGATATAATATTAGCTCTTTCTGTTGCACTATTACAATAATTTGCTGATGAACCTAGAGTTACTCCATTTTGTAATACTTGTGATTCCCAACCTATTAATGTTGCATCATAATTTGCTGTTGATAAATTTGTCGACAAAAATATATTTGTCATATTTGTTACATTGGCAACATTCCAGGTACTTAAATCTTGATTAAATGATGTTGAACGAAATACATTACTCATATCCATCACAGATGAAGTATCCCAAGAACTAACATTTCCATCAAATGCAGATACAACAAACATGCTATTCATATCTGTTATAGATGAGGTATTCCAAAGACTTAGATTTTGATTAAAATTAGGTGCATTATAAAACATATACCTTGTACTCGTTACACTTGATGTGTCCCAAGAACTTATATCTCGATTAAATACAGATGTTCCATAAAACATACCACTCATATTTGTTACATTTGATGTGTCCCATGAGTTTACATCCCCATTAAATACTATTGCATTCCAAAACATAGAATTCATATCCGTTACTAACGACGTATTCCAGGAATCTAAGTCTTGATTAAATACAGAGTTATCAAAAAACATATAACTCATATTAGTTACATTTGATGTATCCCATAAACCTATATCTTGATTAAAGATGGATGACATACCCGAAAACATCTGACTCATATTGGTTACATTTGATGTGTCCCATGAAGTTATATCTTGATTAAATGAACTAGCATGTCTAAACATAGCCCTCATATCTGTTACTGCTGATATATCCAATGTACTTATATCTTGATTAAATAAATCTGTATAGCTAAACATGGAGCTCATATCAGTTACTGCTGCAGTATTCCACGCAATTATATTATAATTAAATGCGTCTGCACCATAAAACATACTTGCCATATTTGTTACATTTGATGTGTCCCATGAAGTTATATCTTGATTAAATGCGATTGTGTCTGCAAACATGACGGACATATTTGTAACTGCAGATGTGTCCCAAGAACTTATATCTTGATTGAAAACTGGAGCATATCTAAACATATTATTCATATTGGTTACATTTGATGTGTCCCATGAAGTTATATCTTGATTAAATGAAGTAGCTTCATAAAACATGTAACTCATATTTGTTATTGAAGACATATCCCAGTTATTTATATCCTGATTGAAAGAGTCTGTACCTCTAAACATTTGTGATAAATCCGTCACATTCGAAAGATTAGGTATATCTATAAAATTACCAACCATGTTGTTACACCCTGTAAAAGCTCTAAACATTGATATCCAAATTCCTGTTCCCCATTGATCTATTGATAAAAGTTTTTCTTTATCTCCTGCATCACTAAAATAAATCCTAGGAAATCCAGTACTAGCTCCTGAGTTATCTTTTATTCTTACAGTATAAGTTCCTGCACTTCCGTAATTACATGTATAGTTCCCGGTTTGTCCTGTTGCCTCATCGCTTCCATCATTATCACAATCCACATTGTAATCATAGCCTACTCCAAATGTTGGTATTGTAAATTGTGTATCTGATGAGCTTCCTGTGTTATCTGTTTTTACTGTTATTACAAAATCATCTGTAGCTAGTGCTGGCATTACACATTGTTGATCTACTATTCCTCCGCTACTTATACTTCCACCGATTGAAATTGTTCCACCGCTGCCTAAACTTCCACCGTTTGAAATTGTTCCACCGTTTGAAATTGTTCCACCGCTGCCTAACTGAGGATTTGCACAACCTGTTGCAAAAGTTCCATCTGATTGAAGTTTTACTATATACATATCAAAACCACCTACGCCACCAGCATTTGTATATCCTGCAATTACATACCCCCCATCTAAAGTTTGAACTGCTGAATATGCTACTTCAGCATCAGCTCCACCAATAGTCCTTGTTCCTCCTGAGCCAAATGTTGCATCTAATGCTCCTGTGCTTGTAAGTTTTGTTATATACATATCATAACTACCTGCACCAAAAGAAGTTGTATATCCTGCGATTACATATCCTCCATCTGAAGATTGAACTACCGAGTATGCATACTCGGTACCAGTGCCACCAATAGTTCTTGTTCCACCTGAACCAAATGTTGCATCTAATGCTCCTGTGCTTGTAAGTTTTGTTATATACATATCATAACCACCTGCACCAAAAGAATCTGTGATTCCTGCAATTACATATCCTCCATCTGAAGTTTGTATTATAGAAATTCCTGAATCAAAACCAGTGCCACCAATAGTTCTTGTTCCACCTGAACCAAATGTTGCATCTAATGCTCCTGTGCTTGTAAGTTTTGTTATATACATATCATAACCACCTGCACCAAAAGAACTTGTATATCCTACAATCATATACCCGCCATCTGAAACTTGTATTACAGAACTTGCTGAATCAGAACCTGTGCCACCAATAGTTCTTGTTCCTCCTGAGCCAAATGTTGTATCTAATGCTCCCGTACTTGTAAGTTTTGTTATATACATATCATAACCACCTGCACCAAAAGAACTTGTATATCCTACAATCATATACCCGCCATCTGAAACTTGTATCACAGAACTTGCTAAATCAGAACCTGTCCCACCAATAGTTTTTGTTCCTCCTGAGCCAAATGTTGTATCCAATGCTCCCGTGCTTGTAAGTTTTGCTATATACATATTACCGATACCATCACCAAAAGAACTTGTAAATCCTGCAATTATATACCCTCCATCTGAAGTTTGAGCTGCTGAATATGCATATTCAGCATCAGCTCCACCAATAGTTCTTGTTCCTCCTGAGCCAAATGTTGTATCCAATGCTCCCGTGCTTGTGAGTTTTGTTATATACATATCATAACCACCTGCACCAAAAGAGTCTGTTCTTCCTACAACTACATGCCCACCATCTGAAGATTCTATTACAAAAGATGCTAATTCAGCATCGGCTCCACCAATAGTCTGTGCAATAAACTCACCTGCCGCAGATACTTTTTGTGTTATAAAAAAGCTTAAAAATATCATCACCAAAAAAGATGCCGTTTTTTTATATAAATGCTTTTTGAAAAGATTATTCATTGTTTATTACTTATACAATAACAGGTTAGTAATCCTATTTTCACACTTAATAAACATGTGCAAAAAATTCGACATACCGACTATATAAATTATTTATTCTTTGTTTTTATAAAATTTAACTTTGAATCATTTTTTAATTATCTTCCTCATTTTTTACAATATTGTCCTCCACAATAAACCAATCAAATTTCAATGGTTCTGTTACTGGCTCTGCTACTGTTACATGAAATCCACTATTTTCATCAATCTTTGATACTGACATTGTTTGAATTACTACACTGCCTTTTGGAGTTACAAATATTCTACTATTTTCTTGCACTGCTTCAGTTGATACAAATACATCTATTGCATCCATTGCTATTTCAGACTCACCAATTGTAGCATTGTTTTCCTCACCTGTTATAACTATACTTCCAGCCTCCAACTTTCCAACTGTTATTATTCCGTTAATAGTTAAATCGCCATTTTCATCTGTATAAACAAGTGTATCCGGATTTATAGTAACAAAGAAATCCATTATCTCACTATGAGACAACTCTATGTCAGTCATTCTATCTTCCACATCACTTATCAAGTTTGCATTTATATTTGCATTATTTTGTATTTGTAGAGATATGTCATTAACCTGTCCTGTAATATCATCGAACTGATTTTCTATATCATTTAGGTTTTCATCTACTGACAGATGTAAATCTTCTAATGTTTGGATATTTGAGTTTGTTTGTAATTTATTTGTATTTATCAAAGTATTTTGATCTTGCACTGCTTGTGTAATAACTGGAATCATTCCAATAGTACTTAATTGCAGATATCCCGTTTCTTCATCAGTTCTTACTAACTGAGGAAGTATTTCTTTTACTTCTTGAGCTATGAATCCATAAGTTGGCAAGACATTTTCATCTTCTGTTTTCCAGTTGTATGTTTTTGGATTTAGTTTCATTAAAGTTTCTAGTCCACCCTGCACTGTTGCAATATTTTTCTTTAGCCTTTCATCTGAAGAACAATTCAATGTTCCTCCATTTGCTGTAAGTGTACAAGATGTATTTGTTGAATCATTATTAAATCTTGCAATTACAGTACTTGATCCTGTCGTTCTTACATCTAGCGCATACAGAGGATTATCTGTACCAATTCCAAAGTTTCCACTTGGCTCGACTGTTACTGCCGTACCGGCATTGTACGAGTATGTTGCATTTGTATTTGCACTTGTCACTGATCCTGTTGTCATTGATGTATCTGATGCTATCGCTGAAATTGTTACAGTATCCGCTCCTATTGTTATTTGATTTCCTACTCTAAATGTTGAAGTGAATTTTGTGTTTGTTCCTGTTACAGTTGTACCTCCAGCTGAATTTGTCACTGTACCAGGACCTACTTCTACAGCAGAACTTGTAACATTAAGTCCTGAGCCAATTGCATATGCACCAGTTGCCTGATCTATCCCAGAGAAAAAATCATGTGCATTTCCATCAAATTGAATTGATGTATCTTGTGCTACTCCAGAACCTATCACCATTGCTGACTCTGTTGCACTTGTTGCGTTTATCAATAATTCTCCTGAACTATTAACTGATAGATCTGCATAATTTGAACCATCATATGACAATCTCAAACTATTATCTGTTCCGAAGATACTTAGTTTTGCGTTTGGAGTAGATGTACCAATTCCTAATCTATATTGATCTTGATCCCAGAAAAAATTCGCCCTATCCTCCATAGGAATATTTGTGTGATCTGCAAAAAATATACCACCCGTATCTCCCTTATGCACTAAATCACTAAGATCAACCGAATACATATTGCCTTGTTCCATTTGAAATTCTAGCTCAAAATCGCCAGGACCCCACTGATTCAAAGTGGCACTATTAAGATAATCATCCTCCATGGCAGTTATATATCCCACATCATTATTAAAATAACTAACATCTTGTGGTATATCCATATCAGTTATATACCCCTCATCATTCATCCAATTTGAATTACTTATTCCAGCTAGATCCACATAAAACGTACTGTCATCATCTTCTATGAATAATTCACTGCCCATCAAATCAAAATTTGTATTATATCCACCTAAATAAGCATCATCTGTATCACAAACCCAATCCATCCCATCCCATTTTGCTATTTCTCCACTGGAGCAATTCAAGCCATTCAAAGTATCATTATCTACTATTGTTATCCAATCAGTTCCACTACCTGTTGTTGCTAGTACTTGTCCGTTTATACCTGTTTGATTATTTCTATCATACAAACTACCTGTCAACCGCATATTTCCATTTATATGTAGTTTTTGTGAGGGTGCTATCACACCTATACCTATATTACCACTTGATATTGTTGTACCTGTGCCATCTATATTTGTACCATATATTATATTTCCTATATTCATCTGATCTGACCCTGTTGCTACAGGTGCATCAACGTCATACCCTATCATAATATTATGAGAACCACTTGTTATATTACCTCCTGCCAACACACCTATTCCTATATTTTGATCACCATTACTATTTCTAAGTGACCATGCGCCCATCGCCGTGTTATAATGACCTGCTTGATTTTGCCATAATGCTTGTTGACCACTTACTGTATTATAATTTCCTGAATTATTTGCTTGCAGTGCATTGTCACCACTTGCTACGTTTCCATGTCCATCTATATTTCCATATAGCGCTAGATTTCCCACTGCAGTATTTTGATAACCTCCTATATTATTATCTAAAGATGCTTGTCCTATTGCAACATTCTCAACTCCATCAATATTACGACTTAATGCCCATGTTCCAATTGCAACATTTCTATCTCCATCATCGTTTCTCCACAAAGCCTGATATCCTACAGCTACGTTTTCATCTCCATCAATATTGTCATGCAAAGATTCTCCTCCAATAGCCACATTCAATGAACCATATGTATTGTTATACATAGTTTCGTATCCAATTGCTACATTCTCATCTCCCCCTGTATTACTATAGAGAGCATTAAAACCACTTGCTACGTTTCCCCAGCCATTTCCATTGCTATAAAGTGCATTAAAGCCACTTGCTACGTTTTCAGATCCTGAAGTATTTAAATTCAAAGAATTTACACCAACAGCTGTATTATTGTTTAATGTTAAATCATCATTCACACCTGAGCCATTTCCCAAAAATACACTTGTTGCATCTGTTATCCCATCTGTGAGATCATTGATTGCGTTTGCGCCTCCAGAAACAAGTATACAAACCCATGCACTCCCATTCCATTGTGCTACTTGTCCATTTGAGCATGAAAGACTAGCAAGAATATCGGTATTAATATATGGAGTTAAATCTACAGTTGAAGCACTCCCTGTAATTGATATTGTATCTTCTGTCCTTGAAATTACTTGAGAATCTGTATTATCCAGATATGGAGTTAGATCTACATTTACTGGATTTCCACCTTCTATTGTTATTGTTAATACATTTGATGCATTTATTGTTGCGCTTGTTAAGTTTTGATTATCTGTTCCTACTGCTGCTGGAGTTGTATATTCTAGTGCTGTTCCTGCTGCATTAACTGCTACTATTTGATTTGGTGTGAAAGTTCCTGGAGTATCTGTTAACCCTAAGAATGTTGTTGTTCCACTTCCTCCATCCACTGCACAATTCCAATTTGATCCATCATACTTTGCTATTTCTCCACTATTACAACTCAGAGAGTTTAACGTATCATTATCTGTTATTGTCACACTTTGTACATTTATAATTTGTCCTTGTGCATTTACTGTTATGTGAGGGACTGTTGTTGTATTTCCATATGTTCCTGCTGTTACTGTTGTATTTGCAAGTGATACTTCATCGTTATTTATAGTTATCCCATTTCCTGCTGTCATTGTACTTCCTAAATCTGGTGAACAAATAAAAGCACTACCATTCCATGATAGTTTATCTGTTCCATCACAAGTCGGTGAGTTTATTTGTATTTCTGTATCCCTTTTGAAGTTTATTCCATTACCTTCTGTGTATTTTAATATTGGTAAATCTATTTGATTTCCTCTTTCTATTGAAAGTTTATTTCCACTTATTGATAGTAGCTGATTATCTGTATTTTCTCCTGATGTCGCTGGTACCCATTGATCTCCGTTGTATGCTAATACATCTCCACTACTTACGCTTGTTGTATTTACATCATTAAATATACTTATTGTATCTGTATCTATATCTTGTACGTTTACTACGTTATCTATATTAGTAACTACTTTTTTTTCTTTTACTGTTTCTGTATGAGTATTTGTATTTGTCTGTGTATTTGTATGAGTATTTATTATTGTTTCTTCCTCATCGTTATCAACGTCTTCTTTTGCTATTTTTCTATTATTTAAGTTAGTTTCTGTATCGCCTCCTTTTATTTTTTGTATTGTTGGATTTGTGTTACTTGTCAGGAAATTGTTGGTTTTTGCATTAAAAAAAAGCCATACATAGATAGCTACCAATATCATTGATACTATTATGGCTGTTGTTATTAAGCCCGCCTTTACCTGTTGAGAAATCATGTTTTTATTTGATTATTTAGTATTTGTTTTATGTTTGTTTATTATACCATACACCTAATATAGTGACCAACTTTCACTTTTTATTTATCTTGTAAATACTTGGATATCAAAAATGAACTTGGAATTTGAATGAAATATGACAATACTATAACAGTTGTGATAATGGATAGCCTTTCATCTTGAAAAACAAGTGATATGGCAATGCCTAGTGCAAGTGTAATATAACGTAAATAGCTACCCCAAATAAACGCTTTACCAACTCTTGCAGCTTTAAAAGATTTAAACAAAAGAATGATGACTCCAAATCCTATACCATAAAGAATTACTAAAGGTATAAAAATATCCATGAGAATTCCAGGGTTTTCAAAAATAACACTATTATTCTCTAGACTCATTAAAGCTAATAATACTACCAATAATCCTAAATTACTAAACTTTCCAAAATTCTTTTTTATTTTATTGAAATTTTTAATCCCTTTCTTTTTTCTTATTATTTTTTGAGTAACAAAAGCTGCTATAAGAGGTATTACTACTATGACAAATATTGGAATTGCTATTTTCATAGGGGATACACCACTCCCTCCAAAATCACATGATGCTACACCTTGTGTTGTTTGCTCAATTACACACATAGATTCTGACACTTCTTCAACTTCATCTAATCCAAAATGATTCATAAAAAAAGACAATCCAAATGGTACAGCTACAATAGCTATGAGTAAATTAATGATAACAATGCCAATTGTTGTAGACATGTCTGCTCGTGACCTCATGGCCCAAGTGGTTACCATGCCGCCACCCGGTAAAAGTGCTAGCAAGATAAGACCTAGTCTTAACACATATTCTTCTTCTAGAAATATTTCGCCCACATAATAAGCAAGAAATGGAAATAAAATAAAATTAATAACAATTGATGCTATTATTGCTGGATAATTTTTTACAGATTGTGGCAATTTATCAAAGGAGAGTGGTACAAAGGAAGGATATATCATCACAATTGCTGCAACAAGACAGATTATTGGAGAAAACTTATAACCATCAAAAAAATATACTATACTAAGACCTACTATTATTACAGATGTAATCCATAAAAATAAGTGTTTTTGAATATTGTCTAATAATTTAATCATTGTTGAATTATAAAACACATTAATAAGCATTGCAAAGTTGTTGTTGAAAAAAATCCATCATACCCTTACAGGCATGATGAATTTTTTAATAATTTCGGCAAACTTTATTCACCTTTTCTTTTTGCTTTTATTCTATCATTTTCTGTTAAATATTTTTTACGCAATCTCACACTTTTAGGAGTAATCTCTAGGTATTCATCTCCTGACATTATTTCCATGCCTTTTTCAATCGTAACTGGAATTGGAGGTGTTAAATTCAACGCATCATCATTACCACTTGAACGCATATTAGTTAATTGTTTTCCTTTAATAGGATTTACTGTCATTTCATCACCTCTAGATGTATTTCCAATAACTTGCCCAGCATATACCTGCGTACTTGCACCTATATACATAGCTCCACGCTGTTGTAAATTTGCCAATGAAAATCCAAGCGCTTTACCTGTTTCACCAGATACCATTGAGCCAACTGACCTTCTTTGAATTTCACCAACATGTGAACGAAATTCTAAAAATTGTGTTGAGAGTATTCCCTCACCTCTTGTATCAACAATAAACTCATTTCTATATCCGAGTATTCCTCGTGTAGGAACTTCAAACAGCATTCTCACACCATCTTGTTCATGTTTCATATCTGTCATTACACCTTTTCGCTTTCCAAGTTTTTCAATAATTGCACCAGAATATTCTTCAGGAACTGTAATCGTCATTTCCTCAAATGGCTCATGTTTTGCACCATCAATTTCTTTTATGATTACTTGTGGTTGTGAGACAGAAACTTCAAATCCTTCCCTACGCATATTTTCCAAAAGCACGGCAATATGCAATTCACCACGACCAGAAACTGTAAAATTTTCTCCTGTAAAGTCAACTTTCAAACCAACATTAATTTCTAACTCTTTTTCCAATCTTTCACGAATTTGTTCACGTGTCACAAATTCACCCTCTTGTCCTGCAAATGGCGAGTTATTAACCAAGAAATCCAATGAAATTGTAGGTTCATCAACTGTAATAGCTGGTAAAACTTCAGCATCTTCATTTTCACAAATAGTTTCACCTATATCTATATCATCGATTCCAGCAATCATAACTATATCACCAGCAACTGCTTCAGTAACTTCTTTTTTCTCGATTCCTTCAAATACTAGCAGTTTAATAATTTTTGCATTCCTAATTTCCTTACCTTCCGCTTTTACAAAAACCGGACCGATACCAACTTTACCCTCATATATGCGAGCAATTGCCATTCGTCCCAAAAAGTCATCATAAGCAAGTGAAAAAGATTGCAATCTAAATGGTGCATCGGTATTACTTGGTGCAACTTCCACATGTTCAAGTATTGCATCAAGAAAAGGTGTCATATCTTTACTATCATCTTCTGGATTATTCTTTGCAATTCCTTCTCTGGCTATAGAATAAATAATATTAAAATCTAATTGTTCATCATTAGCTCCAAGATCTAAAAATAATTCGTAAATTTCCTCTTCAACTTCACCAAGTCGTGCAGCTGGTTTATCAATCTTATTTATAACTACCAATGGTTTGTGACCAATTTCTAGTGATTTTTTAAGTACAAAACGAGTTTGTGGCATAGGACCCTCCTGAGCATCTACAACCAAAACAACACTATCAATTGAACGCAGTACACGCTCAACTTCACTACCGAAATCAGCATGACCTGGAGTATCTACAATATTAATCTTTGTGCCCTTATATTCAACTGCAGTATTTTTTGCATAAATTGTAATGCCACGCTCTTGTTCTATAGAATCACTATCCATACTTCCATCAGAAGAAGCTCCAGTCTGTTCCATGACAGCATCTGTAATAGTAGTCTTACCATGATCAACGTGAGCAATAATTGCAATATTCCTAATATCCATATTCAAAAAAAATAATTTCAAAAATAAAACCGCGCAAAAAGTGCGGATGTTTATTCACTATACAACAAATATTTTACGGAGTCAAGAAAAAAGATAGAACGTATTCTATCTTTTAACTATCTTCACTTTAACTTTTTAGTGCAGTTTTATCTTGACTTTTGATCCTCAAGTGCATCTACTAAACATTTAAATTCTAATGTTGCAACGCATATCACTTCATCAGCTCCACCATAATAGACGTATAAATCATCTCCCTTTAAAACTGAACCACATGAAAATACTGTCCCTGGTCTTAATCCCTTATTTTCATAATCTGCTTTTGGCTCAAGAATTGGATAATCAAGTCGTGCTGTAAGCTCACCTTTTTCTAAATCAAACATAGCCGCTCCAAGTCTATATTGTCCATCATGAGATGATAATGCGTGATATACAAGCAACCATTCATTTCCAACTTTTATCGGAGGTCCTGCAATTCCAACTTTTTCACTGTCCCAAGAATCAGGCCTAGCACACATAACACTACTTCCACCCAATGTCCTACCATGTTCAAAACTTAAATCATCTACGAAATCTAACCAGATAGTATGTTTCAATCTGTGGAAAAATGCATATTTACCATTAATTTTTTCTGACATTAAGCATGCATTTTTATCATCCATTCCATCAGGCGAAATTAATATTGGCACTGACCAATTTTTCCATTTTCTATCTCGAAAATCGTCTACATCCATTGATGTAAATGCAACTCTAGCTGGACCATGTCCATTATATGCTGTGTAACACATATAAAATCTATCCTCAATTCTAGTGATTCTAGCATCTTCACACCCAGAGAATCCAGGTTCTTCTCGCACTTCTTCTGGAATTCTTGGTACATATATTGGCTCATCTAATTTTTCAGTCAAATGAAATCCATCATCTGTAGTTGCATACCCCATCACAGATGTATCATCATCATTTTGAGCTCTATATATAATATGTACTTTTTCTTGATCTAAAATAGCAGTTGGATTTAAAGTGTATTTTGATTCCCAATTACCATTGTGCGTTGGCTCAATAATAGGATTCCCCTCAAATCTTTCAAATGCTACAGGAGTTGATGCATCGCTAACATACTCTTCACAGTCCTTTAATTTTATAAAACCAAGTAACTCTTTAATTGACATTGTTGCCACAGCACAAACAGTATCAGCTGCTCCATAGTACAAACGTAATTCATCACCGTCTACTAATGCTCCTGACGGAAAAGCAATTCTTGGTATCATTCCATATTGTTCATATATTTCATCTGGCTTTATCAATGGCTCAACACTTCTTCCTATAACATTCACTGGATTATCCAATTCTAACAGTGCTGTTTCAATACCAAACGTAGGATGGTCTGTTTTATAATTTCTAATATATGAATACATTAACAACCAGCCATCCTTTGTTTTAACTGGAGGAGCACCTATCTCAATATGGTCTTCCAAAGAACGTTGAAAATGCAATGTGTGTGAATCCATGTCTTCAGCCCATTTATCCCAATATTTTTTATCCCACATTTGTTCTGGCGTATCAAATTCTGCCATCATAATTCTTACTGGTGGAATATCTGTATTCATTGTGAATATTGCAACAATCTTCCCATTTATTCGCTCTGGGAAGATAGCCATTGCTTTTGAGTTGAAATGTGTTACTTGATGCTTCTCTTCAATTGTTTTAAAATCCTTTGTAACAGCTACAGCTATCTTAATGCCTTCTGGAGAATGTGGATAATCTGATAGTGCTGTATAAGTTATATAATACTTGTCATCTATCTTTGTAACACGAGGATCTTCACAACCATATTTTTCCCATTCTTTCTCAGGACTGATTAACTGAGTGCGTTCATCAGCAAAACTATACCCATCCTCACTATGTACATATCCTATTGTTGAAACTTCCATTGTTTGGTCTTCATGTTTTTGCTTGAATGATAATGCTCTATAAAGCATATGGTATCCATCAGCATCTTTTACTGGACATCCATTGAAAACTGCCTGAGCTTCCCAAGTATTAGCTTTGTCTGGACCAAGAATTGGATTATTTGGATATCTTCTTACATTTACCATTTGTGCCATAATATTATCTTTAACCAATTACCATTTTAATTTCCTGATTTTTTGTCAACTTATCTAAAAATTCGTCTTTTGACGCTTTTGCTACACAAGTGAACTTATCTGCGCCACCATAGTATACAAATATAGTATCATCTTTTATAACTGCACCACAAGAATAAATAACTCCCCATTTATGTCCATCATTTTCATAATCTGCTTCTGGCTCCAATACTGGACCTTGTGATCTACAAATTTCTTTCGTTGGATCATTAAGATCTAACAATAATGCCCCTAACCTATATCTATCTGGATTTGTGTGATCCATGGCATGATAAAAGACTAGCCAACCAACATCAGTTTTCAGTGGTGCTGGGCCAACTCCACGAAACCAACTGTCCCACCCTCTAGATGTGTCTATGGGTCTTGTGTTATTACTTGTTATAAATGTATCTCCATCCAATTCCTCCAGGCTATCAAAATAATCAATCAAAATTTCTGGAGAAAAACTATGCAAAATTGCAAACTTACCATTTATTTTTTCTGGAAATATTACCCAATTTTTATTCATTTCTCCTGGAGGAGATATCAATGTAGTATCATTCCAGTTCCAATTATTATTTTTAAAATCTTCCAAATCAATTGAAGTGAGTCCAACGCGCACAGATCCCCAACCATCAAATGCCGTAAATGTCACATAAACGATACCATTGATTAAGACAGCTCGAGGATCTTCACAACCTCCACCTCCATTATTTCCCGAAGTATACATTGTTTGAGGTGATACATTAGTCCTTTTACCAGTAGTTAGTCTCTGATAAATGGATTGCTTTGATCTATTCTCAATAGTCACTCCATCATCAGTGGAAGCATATCCCCATACTGACTTCAAATCATGTCCATCTGCTCTATATATTATATGTATTGTACCATCATCTTCGATTGCAGTTGGATTGTACGCTGCAATAGCTTCCCAATTTCTATGTTCTCTCGGAGACATTATTGGATTTTGTACAACTCTTTTAAGTTCAGTTATCTCTGTATTCACATCATGCTCATGTCCTTCTGATACTTGTTCTTCAATTTCACAAACACCTTCCTTCGCTTCATTTTCAAGATTATAAAAATGACGAACTAAGAACATATTGTCATTTTCATCAATCCAATATGACACAAAATAATCATCAAATAACACTGTTCCAAATATTGAAGCTGCGCTAACTGTTGTATTTTCTGTTGTATATATAGCCCCACAAGATTGCCATAATAATTTCGTAGGATCACCATAGTCAAATAATGCACCATGCAAATCATACTGCACTATCCCATTTTCATCCTTTTGTGATTTTGCATACATCACAAAAACTCCATCATCCACAACTTGGACGTCTGTTATAAAAAATTCAACATCAAGTTTCTGTTTTTCAGCAGAAATTAATTCTTTCTTTACACGACTCCATTTTTCAAAATCTTCTGACACACAAAGCGTAATTGAGCCTCCACCAACGTACATTACATTTCTACCAGCATACAGATATTCAGTAACTATTTTTGCATTACCGCCACCACAATCAAGACTTTCTTTCTTTTCCCAATCAATCAAGTTTTTAGATTTTGCAAAGCATAATTTTTCCTCATCACACAATCTATATGTTAAATAATAATCTTTTCCATCTTTTGATATATGAAAAAAATTACACTTACTAAAATCATCTGAAGGACCATTTATATTTACTACCTTTGCATTAGTTGTAAGTGTTTCAAATGTAATTCCATCATCACTTTCACGCACAGTGAAAGAGCCTTTTTCAGCATCTTTTGGATTACTGACAAATATGTAAGATTTACCTTCGATTAATGAAGAACCTAAACCACGAATAGTATTTTTATTTTTCATTTCTAACTATATTTTTTGATATATAATAGTATTATAAATCTTTTTTTATAAAAACACAATCTCTATATTTTCAAGCTAAATATTTTAATTGTTCAAGCATTATACAAGCACTATGATAACATTCCATATTATTATCTTTACAGAACTCTATAATTTCATCACTTTCGCTTCCTGGCTGCAACCACACCATCTTTACACCTTTCTTCATTACATCCACAATTACACTCTCTCCAATTTTCGGTGGAATAACAAATACGGCCACATCCACATTTTCACTTATCTCACTTATATTTTTATATACTTTTTGATGTAATAACTCTCCACCCTTTGGATTAATTGGAAAAACTTTAAATCCAGCATCAAGCAAATTTTCTAAAACTTTATATCCATATTTTTCAACATTATTAGATACACCTATTACTGCATATGTATATTTCTTATCTATAAATGTATTCATTGTACTGTAATTATTAATTATGTGTTTTTATATTTTGTATATAATTTTCTGGATGTGACATGTATTGCGATTGCACTGCATTTAATTCAACAATGAGCTGATCATTCTCATTAATAACCATAAGGTCTTGCACTAATACATCAAAATTAGGAATATACCCTTCTCCACTAATAACTATTTCTACTTTACTAGTTGTCATTTCTAATTTTGACAACAGATACTGAGAGTCTATAAGCCATTCTTCTATAGCATTTTGTGATTCATTTTGTAATATTGCCATGGCAACAGTACGTGATGATGCCATTGCAAGTAGAACAATAACTAATAATAAGCCTACTCCAATTGCGATAAATGAATTTCTTAGTGCCTTGCCATTAAGTTTTTTGGTGATTACCTTGCTTAAACCTAACAAATGAAAGACCAAGCTACCTGCCACAAGAATTGAAAGAAAGTTTGTTAAAAAAAGTAAAAAAGCTCCACTTGCCATGGACATATTACCAATTGATAAACATACACCGACAACAGCTAGTGGCGGCACAAGTGCTATAGCTATCGCAACTCCTGGTAAAGAATCATTTATATCATCACGACTCATTGCAAAAGCTGCCACAGCTCCAGATGCAAGTGCCACAAAAAGATCAGTAATATTTGGATATACTCGTGAAGAAATTTGTGAATTTGTTTCGAGTGATATGAATCCAAAATATGTATCTGCAATAAACATTGCAACCAAAATAACTGACAAAGAGCCAATTGTTACTGTCAAAAAAGATCTAGCTGCACGATCTATTCGCCCCATCACCAATGCAGTTGCCATTGCCATAATTGGCATCATAAGCGGTGCAATAATCATTGCACCAATAACTGTTGCTACAGAGTCACTTAATATGCCGTATGTAGCAATAACAGATGATAATACTGTAAGCACACCAAAACGTACAAGATATTGCTTGCGTCGCTTACCTTCAAAATAAAATTTTGTCACAAACGGACCTAAATCCTCATGACGAAACATATTATCTCGAAAAATACTTTTAAGAATATTCATAATTATAAAATTTTATCTATACCGAATCACATATTAAAAATATCACAAAAAAGTACTATACACAAAAAAACACCCCTAATTTAAGAGGTGTTAAAAAGTCTTATTATTTTTATATGAAACTAGGCTTTAATTTCACGAACAACATTTTTTGCTGCTGCTCCGAATACAATTGAAAATACTCCTCCTAACAAAATCAGAAATGCCATCATCCATACAAATCCAGTTGCAACACCTTCTGTAAAGAAAAACATTAGAACTCCAATTGCAATATTTACCAATGCCATTGGAATTGAATTTTTGAATCCCATCAAACCACTAAGTACAAAACTAAATCCTATTACATATATTACAAAAGTAACAAGAAACGTTGTAGCAAAAACGGTTGCTGATAAAACTATGAAACCTGCTAGAAAACTAACAACACTAGAAAAAAGAGTCATGCCCTTGTCAGAGTTGTTACTATTAAATACAGCAATGAAATCTATAAGTCCTTTAACTACTAAATAAATACCTAACAGAGTTGTTACCAGCATGTATGATTTGTCTGGACTTGTAAAAAGAAACATTGATATGATTATAAGAATGATTCCATAAACAATTGATGCTGTTGACATAGCACCAAACATTCCTGCAGCTACAGCTTTTTCTTCTTCAAAATTAGTTACTTCATCCATATTTTTTATTATTAATTATTAATGAATATTCTTAGCTTATCATATACACATTATATTTACAAACTCATACATAATAATATACTTTTCTATGTTTTCTTCTCATATCGTACACCGATAGCAGAAAATTTCCTGTAAATATGCCTCTTAATTTGTACACAAATACCGCTATCAATTGAACACATTCTAAAAGATTTATCAATAACTAAAAATATCACTACAACAAATACAAAGAGACATTCGTACATCAATAATCCAAAAATTCCAAGACTGTTTTCACTATTAAATATAAGATCTACTAAAAAATAAACATTTAAAACGGAAAATATAATTGATGTTATTAAAATTATTTCCAAAAACTTAACCTTATCCACATATCTATGTAAAAGAAAATATGGTATATATGAAATAATAGCTAAAATGGTTATTCCAAAAACTCTCTGAGCTAAAAAATCATTTTCTACCACCTGATTCAAATCCAATGCCAAAAACCAAAAACTAACGCAGATGGTCAAAAAAATAATAACAATGCCTATGTTTTTTATTATCATTTTTCTTTTTAATTTTTCCCCCATAACAATCAATATATTTTATATATTTTTATTATATACAATAATGCTATAAAATCATAATTTTATTTTCACCCACATGTATACAATATAAAATACACTCAAACTTATTGTTTGAGTGTATTTTTTGCACTGAATATTATTTTTCTAAGCTAATTTTTTCTTGTTTATCCATCATTCTTCCTATCATATTATTTTTCCCAGTCTTCAAGTGTGTATATCCCATTATACCAACTGTGACAGAACCTATTGTACAAACTATTAAATCTTGCATAGTATCTACTAAGCCAGACTTTTGCATATTGGTTCCAAATGCTGAATCCATAGTGTACTCAAAAATTTCCCAAACAACACCAATAGACATTGAAAAGCAAACTGCAAACAGTGCTATAAAAAGTGGACTAAGTGTGACCCTAATATCTATGTTTTCATTAAGTTGCTTCACCACTATAAATGCAATCATGGCTATCACAAATCCACTAAGTGTATGTAATGCTGCATCCCACCATACAAATCTATAGTAAAAATCAAAGACTTCTCCAAAAATAAGAGCTGCCATTACAAAAAGCAATGCAACTATCCAGAGTTCAATTGGATAAACTATATTCCATTTTTTTTGTAAAATATTTGGCAAAAATGTTACAAATAATGTAAGTCCCGCATTAAAAGTACCTAACCAATGTCCATTAATAATAGTAACTACTATTAAAATTATGGAAAATACTCTAACTAATAAAAAAATCCAATACGATACTGTTTTCTTTTTTTCCATATTTATTTATAACTTAAACTTTTAAAAAATTTATTAACATTCTTAATTATATATATATTTAACTTATTTACAACTGCTCTACTTTTTTTTACAAAAAAAATAAAAAAGCCTAGAAAATTCTCTAGGCTTTTACTTAAGGTTTATGTTGTTAGTTGTTTATGAATTGCACTAGCAATATCATATCCATCAACGGGCTTTTGTATTACTTCAACGACTCCCAAATTTTCTGCATTTATTTGAGATTCAAATGACAAATGTCCCGTGCACCAAATTATTGGCACTGTTGAATCAATGTCTTGTAATAACTTTGTCAATGTGACACCGCTCATATTTGGCATCATCAAATCTGTTATAATACAATCAATCTCAGCGTGGTGTTCTGAAAAATATTTAATAGCCATAACTGGAGCATTTTCAATATGCACACTATATCCAGCTTTTTCAAGGAAAACTTTTAGCATACCCGTAATCATATCTTCATCATCAACTACAAGAATCCTACCAGATCCTTGAACACTAGTAATGTCTTTATGCATATCACTGCTACCAACAATGCTATTTTTTTCATATGTCCTTGGCAAAAAGATTACAAACTTTGTTCCTTTACCAATTTCACTATTCACAAGAATGTACCCATCATAATTATCTATAATACTATAGACAACCGATAAACCCATCCCCGTACCTTCTTTAGCAGGTTTAGTTGTGAAACAAGGTTCAAAAATATTATTAATAATTTTTGAACTAATTCCAGAACCATTATCTGATATATCCAACTTCACAAAATGTCCAGATTGCAATTTTGGCAACAATCTAACATCTTTATCAGTTAAATAAACCTCAGATAAATTAATATCTATTATACCAACAGCATCAGCTCCCTGCTCTTGAATTGCATATACAGCATTTGTGCACAAGTTCATCAATACTTGATGCATTTGTGTTGCATTAGCCATAACATTACCAGCTACACTTATATTGCCCATAAATTCAATTGTTGGTGGAACAGTCGACTGTAATAATTTCAAGACCTCTTTTATTATTTCTTTTAGAGATATTGAAGTTTTTTTATTATTATAGTCATTGCGACAAAAGCATAAAAGGTGTTCAATTAATTCCCTTGACCTTTCGGCTGCCTTAATTACATAACCTATATCTTTACGTGTTACAGCCTCCTTTGTTGACATTTTAATCAATTCAGAATAGCCTAGTATGCCTGTTAGAATATTATTGAAGTCATGTGAAATGCCTCCAGCCAAATTTCCAATTGCTTCCATTTTCTGCATATGCATTATGCGTTGATTCCAAATATCCTTTTCACCTTGCAAAACAACCGACTGTGTCATATCTTTCAAAAATACAAGACATGTTCCTCTTATACAATCGTTATTTTTCACAAAAATTAGCTCAGCATATTTTTGCACTCCCTCTGTGTCATGCAGTGTTATGAAAAATGTTTTCTTCACCTTCTTACAATCATGCTCAATACACTTGGTGCAATTAATTGCACTCACTGAATTGGAGTGACAAGATTTAATAGCCTCCTTACTACTCTGATCAATAAAATATGCAAACTCTCTCCCTATTAATAATTTACAATCTTTAACAGAAAATAAACTTAATGCAGCTTTATTGCAAAAAATAATCTTCTCATCCTCTATGACTAATGCTGCTGCAGGCACATTATCAATCAAGATCTGATTATAATCTTCACTTTTCCTTAATTTACTTAATGAATTATGTAATTTTGATTGCATAATATAAATTGCATTTGCCACACAACCTACTTCATCACCTCTGCATGTAAATTCATCAAGTCCATTGATTTCGTGAGTGAGTAAATCTATTTCCTCTACATTTTGAGCAATATAATTTAATGGCTTTACAATACACTTTCGTACGTATCCAAAAATCAATATTGATAATAAACTGTTCAATATCATGTGTACAATAAATATGTGCAAAAAGTCCTTCAATAATACAAATTTAATACTATTCACATTAAATCCTATTTTCATGTTTCCCACACTTTCATCACCATACACCAATGGGATGTCACGTATTTCTAATAATTTTGTATTTGTACCATGTGATATTATCACCGATTTATTATTAGATATAGCAATATAATCAATAGCATAAATCATATCAATAATACCGCTCATATGATTTTGTAATGATTTGACGTCACTTTTCACAACGGACTGTGCTATGAGAATGCCCCGCCCAGATTCTATGTGTTTACCATAAAAATTAGCATAATTGAAATCATCTTTATGTTCGATGATAGTATGAACTAATGCTCCTATAATCGCAAAAAATATACTACATATCAAAAAATAAAAAGCTATTTTACTACTAAGTGACTTTTTAACAATTTTACAATGCATTATATACACCTCCTACTTGTTAAATTTATATTATTTTATTAAAAAACTGATTTACTATATTACCATGATTGACCTAATAAGTCAATCTTTTTCCAATTTTCATCCGAACTGTTCAATCTCTATTTTCATTATAAAATATTTGAATACTGACCTTTATTTTCTTCAAAATTTTTCATATCATTATCATCAAGGGGAGCCCCTTTTGGTTGTGTAAAAGTAATTGGATTTACTGGGACGCCATCTTGCTTCATTCCATAATCCAAATGTGGACCAGTTGACCAACCTGTTGATCCTACATAACCAATTAACTGCCCTTGCACAACTTGTACGCCTGATTTAATTCCTTTTGCAAAAGCACTTAGATGTCCATAATGTGTAGTAAACCCATTATCATGTTTCATACGTACCATATTTCCCCAACCACCTGCCCAACTAGCTTGTGTAACTGTGCCTCGTGCTGAAGCAACTACTGGAGTTCCAGATGGAGCAGCATAATCAACTTGTTGATGAGCTGTCCACTTTTTTGTTATTGGATGTAATCGTGAGTTCGTATAACCAGAAGATATTCGCCTATAACTAAGTGGCGCTTTTAAAAACTGTCTTTCTAGTACATGTCCATCACCATCATAATATCCACCATCACCGTCATTATCATAATAATATGCATAATGAGCTTTACCATCATTTATGAATTTTGCAGCAAGTATCCGTCCATCTGGAGCTTCTTTGCCATCTCGTTTTCTCTTCTCATATACAAATACAAATTCATCCCCAACTCTAATTTCTGTTGTAAAGTCTATGTTAAATGCAAATATATCACCCACCTCTAAAACTGTTGCTTCTGACAATCCAGCATCCATAGCATCTACATAAAAGAAATTTTCAATTTTACCTTTTGCGGTTTCTTTAGTTACTTTATACTCAATTTTTTCTTCACGAACACTGAACTCATCACCATTTCGCTCAACTATAATTTTCTTTTCAGTATTGCAATCATACTCCATACGACTAGCTCTATCATCATCATCAAAATAAAATCTCAAATTCTGACCTATCTTTAAATTTGTAAAATCATAAATACCCTCAGCAGCACTCAAAAGTGCCATTGTATCGTTAGCATCAAACTTACCATATTCACTAAAAATTTCTGCGGGAATATCACCTTCACCTATTGTACACAATTTGTAATCTTTATTTTTTTCTTCTGCCTCTTCATCTATATTTTTAACACTTTCAACTGCATCACTTTGCTCAATTATAATATGCTCATTATTTGATTCACCCTTATTCTTCCACCACAAAACTATAGATATTATAAATATTATTAATAATAAATATTTAATTTTTTTCTTCCATCTAAATGATTTGCCTGGTGTTTTATGGTGATATTTGTGTTGAAAATCTACTCTATCTTTCATACTAGTTTATACGCATAATTTTTATATATACTTTCATATACTGACAAGTTATTTTAACATATGCCTTATATTTATTCCACAAACAGACAAAATAAAAACTCACCGTATTGATGAGTTTTTATAATTCACTTATCTTCTGAATTTCTTCTTTGCCTCTATAAATGTAAGAGCATAACCTTTTTCTCCAGCTCTACCAGCTCTTCCGATTCTATGTACATAATCATCATAACTCTGTGGAGTAGAATAATTTATAACATGACTCACACCCTTAACATCAATTCCTCTAGCTGCTACATCTGTTGCAACAAGAATCATTGTTTGATTTGTTTTAAATCTATGCAATGCCTTTTCTCTCTGTCTCTGAGATTTATTGCCGTGAGTTGCCTCTGCTTTAAACCCTCTAGCACACAAATCCTTTGTTAATCTATCAACACCTCTTTTTGTTGCATCGAAAATAAGAATTTTACTTTTTTTATTTTCATTTAGAACTTCATGAAGCTTTTCAATTTTATCTTCACGAGAATTATATTTAACAACGTTTTGATCTACATTATCACTAGTATCTCCAGTTTTAACTGAAATAAAAGTTTGCTCCTGCGAAAATTCATTTATTAATTGACGAACTTTGTCATCCATAGTTGCAGAAAAGAAAAATGATTGTCTATTCTCATTATTTAATCTTCCCAAGATGCTTCGCATGTCTTTGACAAATCCCATGTCCAACATTCTATCTACCTCATCAAGTACAACCATATCAAATTTTCTCAAATCTAATTTCTTTCGATTGATATGATCTTGAATCCGTCCAGGAGTACCAATTACGATTCTTGGATTTCGTTTCAAATCCTTTAATTGAATGTGCATTGATGAACCACCTATAAGAAGTGCGTGATATATGTTACCACCTTTCATAAGAGTCTTCATTTCCTCAAGAATTTGTTGTGCCAATTCTCTAGTTGGTGCCATAATAAGGACTCTTGATTGTGTATCACTTAAAAGCCTATTTAACACAGGAATTGCAAAAGCCATTGTCTTACCTGTCCCAGTATTTGCAATACCAATAATATCCTTACCAGCTAATCCTTTTGGTATAGCCTTATCTTGAATTGGTGAAGGACTTTTAAATCCCCTACTTGCAATATTTTTCTTCAAAAGTGGAGCAACTTCAAAATCAGAAAATGTAAACTGTGCTACATATTCCTCTTCCGCCTTCGGAGATGCTGCTTTTACAAATTTTGAAGGATGTATATTTTCCTTCTTGTTTCCACCTTTTCCTTTTCCTCTTCCTCTTCTATTATTTGTGCGTTTTGCACTAAATTTATTCCCTCCCTTTTTGGGACGGCTTTTTTTAGCATAAGTCATAAAAATGAATCTTAACTTGAATTATATTATCTTTTTATCCACGGATGAACATCGAGACAATACAACTCCTCGGATTCATCAATTGAGGAAAATTCACAAAATATTTATGAATGTTTCCAGACAAGTTATTAATATACCACGCAATTAATATCTTGTCAAGTTCATGAATTAAATTCTGTTCTAATAGTTTTTGATTAACAAACTTTTATTAAAAATCAATCACCCATTTAAATCCAGATTTAAATAGGTAATTAATGTAATATGATTTTAAGTTTTTCTACTGATAAAACCCACTAGCATCAGAAGTAGCCGTATAAGTTACAGACCCTGTATAAACTCCTGAAGGTTGTGATGGTGATACATCTACTTTGTAACACACATCAGTTGTTGTTGAAGTTGAATTATATGCTGTGTATGCTGCTACCACCTGAGCTGTTTGTGGTACACCTGCGTAGTCAGCGTCATCTGATGTTATTCCTTCTTCACATAGGTTTCCTGAGGTTGTCCATATATTATTAAACGTATTATTTGTTGTATCTGCTTGTGGAAATTGTATTACTGAGAAACCTAAACCTTTTGTTGTTGGAGCGTTCCAAGATTCTGTTACTTTTGTTGTTTGATCAAATTGTGTTAGGTCTGGTATTTCATCTGTATTATTTGAATGTACTAGGGTTGTATTTGAAGCTCCATTATCATTTATCATTGATAGGTAGTAACCTTGGGTATCATTTGTTGTTACTATACAAGTTGATTGTCCTACTGCTGGAGTTCCTGCTATTACTATTCCTGGGTTTGCTACTGTTCCTAGTATTACATCATAATCTCCTGTTGATCCATCTTTATCATAACAATCCATTGATAGGGTTGCATTTACTTCTACATTTAGGTTTAGGTCATCTAATCCTGATATTGTTCCATCTCCGTTTACTATGTAAGTTGTTGCGTGGTCTGTTGTGAATGTACATATTCCGTTTGTTATTGTACATGTTGTATGAGTATTCCACGAGCTTGATCCTTCTAGTTGTGAGAGAACTTCTAGTTCCATATCATTGTAAGCTTCGCTTACAGCTATTTCCATTGTTATATTTTGTGAAAAACTTAGGTTTGTATTTGGTATACCTAGTCTTACTGCTCCTATTGCATTTGGATGATCTCCTTTTTCTTCAGTTAATGTATTCTCTGTTATGAAGTTTTCGAAGTTGAAGTTTCCATTCAAGCTTTCAGTTATTACTGTATTATTTGGGAATATTGCATTTGTTGTATTTGATTGGAATGTTACTTGTACTTGGGTTGTTGTTTGAGTTGTGTTATCTATTGTTCCGTTGTCTACTGAGATGTAGTTGTTTGTTACTGTGTCATTCATTTTTATGTTGTTTGGGTCTGGAATTATTACTTCTTCCACTAAATCATTTACTGATATTATTAGTTGTTTTTCGAATTGTTCTTGAGTTGACTTGTAAATTTTTGAGTTTAAATTATATGTTGAATCATTATGGTAATTTGCTAAAGCAAGATAATGATCAGTACCTATTGTGAAATGTTCCCAGTCTAATGCACCATTTGTTGCAATGCTTTGATCTAATGCAAAACTGCTTCCATTCCATTTATATATTTTTGAATCTATATTACGTGTTGAATCATTACGATAATTTGCTACAGCGAGATAATGATTTGTATCTGAAGTAAAATATTCCCAATCCATTGCACCATTTGTTGCAATATTTTGATCTAATGCAAAACTACTTCCATTCCATTTATATATTTTTGAATCTATATTATAGGTTGAGTCATTATGTTGATTTGCTACAATAAGATAAGAATCTGTACCTATTATAAAATACTTCCAATCTGATGCACCATTTGTTGCAATGCTTTGATCTAATGCAAAACTGCTTCCATTCCATTTATATATTTTTGAATCTATATTACGTGTTGAATCATCGTAATAATTTGCTAAAGCAAGATAATGATCAGTGCCTATTGTGAAATGTTCCCAATCACGTGCACCATTTGTTGCAATGCTTTGATCTAATGCAAAACTACTTCCATTCCATTTATATATTTTTGAATTTAAATTATATGTTGAATCATCGTAATAATTTGCTAAAGCAAGATAATGATCAGTGCCTATTGTGAAATGTTCCCAATCACGTGCACCATTTGTTGCAATGCTTTGATCTAATGCAAAACTGCTTCCATTCCATTTATATATTTTTGAATCTATATTATAGGTTGAGTCATTCTGTTGATTTGCTACAGCAAGATAAGAATCTGCACCTATTGTGAAATGTTCCCAATCACGTGCACCATTTGTTGCAATGCTTTGATCTAATGCAAAACTGCTTCCATTCCATTTATATATTTTTGAATCTATATTATAGGTTGAGTCATTATATACATTAGCCACAGCAATGTAATGATCTGTGCCTATTTGAAAATGTTCCCAATCACGTGCACCATTCGTCAAAATATCTTGTTCAGTAGCAAAATCAGAATACGAATCAGTAACATTCATTCTTGTAACATAAGTATTATTTCCTACTGTATCACCTAAATCAGTTGGATTTTCATAATCTGGAGTAAAGTTTAATTTTAATTCATCATTATCTATTGTAAATTTAGAATTATCTTCATCTCCTATCCCTGATGTTAATTCATATGTATATGGTGAATTTCCTCCTACTGTAGTCAATGAACCTACCGTAGTTCCTATGCTTTCATTTTCATCTATACTATCCGTATCTCCTCCATCTATTTGTATATCTGATATAGTAGCCCTAGCTGATGATGTAAAAATTAAAAGTCCCATCATCATAAAAATACCTAGACTTAATTCTTTTTTTGAGAAAATATTATTTATCATATTTTTATTTTAATTTGTTTATTTTTTTCATTATAACATACTTTATTTTAATAAACGCAACTTATATTCTAAAAAGTTCGAGTCTAACTTTTCATCCTATTTTTAATATACAAAAAACCGCTTATCTTAGCGGTTTATAAATTTGCGGGGACGACCGGGCTCGAACCGGCGACCTTCTGCGTGACAGGCAGACGCTCTAACCAGGCTGAGCTACGCCCCCAAAAAATATTTTATTCAACTGTTCTATGTATCAGGGGAGAGATTTGAACTCTCGACCTCGGGCTTATGAGTCCCGCGCTCTAACCAACTGAGCTACCCTGACTTATTTCGCCCGTAGCCTTGGCGTAGGCGGATTCTTTTTCAACTTATAAACTTGTTGCGGGGATAGGATTTGAACCTATGACCTCCTGGTTATGAGCCAGACGAGCTGCCAGACTGCTCTACCCCGCTTCGATACTATAAAAACTAGTGCAACCTATGCACAAAAATAACTATATCAAACAAAAACAAAGATGTCAAACGTTATACTACTATAAAACATCTATGTTTTTAAGGAATTTTTCATATACACTTAGTGCATTTTCAGCCTGTTCTTTTGTTAATTTTATTTTTTTATCAAAGATAATTTTCTTACTAAGAGCATGTACATCTCGAACAACATCTAATGTCATAAAACTATCCTGTGGAATTTGGGACAATCTTTCAGAAAAATTCCCTCCATTGTACCCCTGTTCAGCAAGCTCTTTATACGTGAACTGATCAGCTTCCAAAATAGCTGCTTTGTATTGATCTTCATCTCCACTATCCAATCTATCGAGTATGACCTTCCAAGTTCTTATATCTTCCTTTTTTGAAGTTTTTGTAGTTGGAGCACCTTTCCTTAATTCACGAATTTTACCTCTAGTATTTCCAAGATACATAAGTAATATCACATCAACTACAAGAACTGTTATATACACTGCTAAAAATATTTTTATAACAAAAAATATTTTACTATTATAAAAAGTGATTAACGCATCAACAAGCACCTTCCCCAATGTTATAAAAACTTCCTCCATAATATTTAGATATTATTTATTTATCTCAAATGTATGTCCAGCATTTAATATTCCTTCTTCATCAAACCACTTTCCCATCAATTGTCCACCTACGGGTAAATCAATATCATCCACATTCACACTTCCAATTGGAAGTGAAAGAGCTGGTACTCCTGCTAAGTTTGCTGTAACAGTATAAATATCGGATAAATACATTTTCAAAGGATCATCTGACTTATCACCAAACTTAAACGCTGGTTCTGGAACAGTTGGTGTAAATATATAATCAACTTTTTCAAATACATTTTCAAAATCTTGTTTTATAAGCGCTCTTACTTTTTGAGCCTTTTTATAATACGCGTCATAATATCCTGCAGAAAGTGCATATGTTCCAAGCATAACTCTTCTTTTTATTTCAGCACCAAATCCCTTTCCTCTCGTTTCCAAATATTGATCTAACACAGTTTCAGGATCAACTCCCTCAACTCCTCCATAACGTATCCCATCCAATCTAGCTAAATTTGAACTTAATTCTGATGGCATTATTATGTAATAAGTAGCTAGAGCATATTCTGTATGTGGTAAGTGCACATCTACTATTTCAGCTCCTAATTCTTTAAACTTCTCTATAGCCTGCATGAACACTTCTTTGACACCATCATCAAGTCCTTCTCCCAAGTATTCACTAGGAATTCCGATTTTTGCTCCTTTTATATCTCCAATACAATAATCTTCATATTTTCTATCACTGCTCTGAGCACTAGTAGCATCATTCTCATCCTTTCCTGCAATACGAGATAAAACTATAGCAGCATCTTCCACCGTCTTTGTAACTGGACCAACCTGATCTAAACTTGACCCCATTGCGATAACTCCATACCTAGATACCCTACCATAAGTAGGCTTAAGACCAACTGTTCCACAAAAACTTGCAGGCTGTCTTACTGAACCTCCAGTATCAGTCCCTAGAGACCATACAACCTCATCACTAGCAACTGCTACTACACTACCACCGCTAGATCCACCTGGAACACGACTTGTATCAATTGGATTTTTACTTGGTCCATATGCAGAATTCTCAGTACTTCCACCACAAGCAAATTCATCTAAATTTGCCTTTCCAATTATAACTGCATCATTATCCTTCACTCTACTTGCAACAGTTGCATCATAAGACGCAATGTAACTTTCTAAAATTTTTGAAGCTGCCGTAGTATGTGTACCTGTCACACAAATATTATCTTTTAGAGCACATGGAATTCCAGCTAGCAAATCAATTTTTTCACCTTTTTTAATTTTTTCATCAACTTTTTCAGCTTGCTCCAATGCCAAATTTTTTGTAATACTTAAAAATGCATGTAATTCAGAATCTTTTTCATCAATTGTAGCAAATGACTTTTCAGTAAGTTCAATAGAAGTTGTCTCTCCATTTAATAATTTGTCATGTAAATCTCGAATCATAATTAGTTTTAGTATCTAGTAATTAGGTCAATATTTCAAATAGTCTAAAGCACACTTTTCACTTTTATATATCCATCTCTTTCTTCTTTCATATTATCCATTATCATTTTTTTTCCTTCATTATCCATCTCCTTAACCTCATCTTTTCTGTATACATTAGTTACACCTGTTATATGCCCTATTTCTTCTACGTTATCAGTATTAACTTCTTGTAATTTTTCAAAATAATCCAATACAGAAGATAAATCTTTTTGATAACTATCAACCTCTTCATCTGTTATACCTATTCTCGCTAATACTGCCACATCTCTAATTTCATCTTTTGTTAATTCCATATCTCTTTATTTTAATAATTCATTATTATTCTACAAATTGAGAATTATCTATCTCAATTTGCCATCCATCTTCTCCTAACATATTTTCCAGTTCTTTCATTTCCACATATTCACCATCTGCATTCAACTCATTTTGTAGATCTTCAAAAACTTTTTCAAAGCCACCATTCATCATGGTCTCTACAGGAGTTGAAGAATTACCTGCATCATTCATCACACTAGCAATAATCAAACCTAATACAACAATCATTGAAGATATTACTATTACAAGAAAAACCATTAAAATGCTAAATAATGCATATGTAATAACAACGACAGGAACATTTGGGCCTTTCTGAGAATCTTTATACACAACAACTGAATTAGCTATAAAATCATGTAGTGCTTGTTTTTTCTTTGTGAAAGCTGCCATGATATATCCAATTCCAAAAAGTATACGAGATATAAATTTACCAACAGTCTCTCGAAGTGTTATATTTCCGAGGGACAACTCATTACCATCTACAGACAAAACTTGAACACCTACAGCCATTTTACCAAGTGTTGCCTTGTATTTATGCGTCATAAACACAAAATATCCCCAGGCTATAAACACTCCTGCAAAGCTCAATAAAAAATTGATTACCATACCAACTGGACCCATGAAGGAACTTATAAAGCTCAATACCATAATTATAGGAAGTCCTATAACCATCACGATTATTGTAACAATTATACTATCTATAATTAGGGCAGCTCCTCGAACCCAAAACCCGCTATATCGCATGCCTCCTTTATTTTCTGCCTGTCCAATATTTTCTTTTTTATCAATAAACTCTACTGATTGTTTTTTTTCTTCTGTCATAATTATTTCATTAAAAAATTACAGTTTTTTACACTGCTGTATTTTTAGTATCTCACAATTTTAACTAGTAATCAATATTGTTAATGCATTTTCATCAATCACCTTGACCCCTAATTTCTCAGCCTTAACCAGTTTAGAGCCTGCTTTTTCTCCTGCTAATACAAAATCTGTTTTTTTACTTACAGTAGAAACAATTTTACCACCTGCTGTACGAATCATTTCTTTTGCTTCATCCCGTGATAGTGTAGGTAGAGTCCCTGTTAATACAAATGTCTTTCCTACAACATCTTCATTAATGACTCCATCAGTAACCACATCAATGGCCACGCCAGACTCATGCATTCTCATAAGCATTTTTTGATGCTTTTCATCACTAAACCAATCAACCAAACTATCTGCTGCCCTTGCACCTATTCCATCAATTTCTTCCCATTCTTCTTTTTGAATATTAGGAAAAATATCCACTACAGATTTTAACGAAGTGATTTTTTTTCTTTTACTAAATTCATTAACTATCAATACTGTCGTTTCCTCTCCAACATGTCGTATACCTAATGCAAAAAGAAATTTCTCTAATTTAACATTTTTAGAAATATTAATTGCTTCTATTAAATTCTCAGCAGACTTATCTGCAAATCTCTCCAAATGCTCAAGGTCTCCAATTTTTAATTCAAAAATATCAGCAGCATCTGATACGATACCTTCGTTCATAAGTTGTTCAATTATCTTTTCACCACAACCTTCAATATTCAATCCTTTTTTTGACACAAAATGACTCAATCGCTCCTTTTGAATTACAAATGAATTTTTATCTTTACAATAATATGCTGCACTTTCTTCTTTCCCATTAACGCCTATAGTATCTTTTATTATCGGACCACCACACATTTCTTCACAGACACTTATCATATCAAATTCTTTTTCGTCACCAGTACGCATATTTGTAAGTACCTCTATTATTTCTGGTATGATGTCCCCTGCTTTTTGCAAAACAACAGTATCTCCGATTTTAACACCGAGTCTATCAATCTCATCTTTATTATGAAGTGTTGCTCTACTAACAGTAGTTCCTGCTACTGCAACAGCTTTCAAATGAGCTACAGGTGTAAGTACACCTGTTCTACCAACTTGTACACAAATATCCTCTACTACAGTAGTTGTTCTTTCTGCAGGAAACTTATAAGCAATTGCAAATCTAGGACTTTTTCCAGTAAATCCCAAAGCATCTTGAATATCCTTCCTATTTATTTTTATTACAATACCATCTATTGCATATTCTTGTGCATTTCTTTTATCTACCCAACTATTATATAATTTTTCAATTTCACCTATGTTTTTACATAGTTTGAATGATTTATTTGTCTTAAAACCTAAATTTTCCAATAATTCTAACTCATCTATTTGAGTTAATGGATTTGTAAAGTAATTATCATTACTGCCAATATCGTCAATATCATAAACAAACATTTCAAGTTTTCTCTGTGCTGCAATACTTGGATCTAATTGTCTCACCGAACCTGCGGCTGCATTACGAGCATTTGCAAATTTTGCTTCTCCTGTCTTTTCTCTTTCTCCGTTAATTCTTCTTAACTCACTCTCAGGAAGCCACACTTCACCAACAGCAACTAAATCTATAGGAAATTTTAATTTGAGTGGTACACTGTGAATTGTTTTTATATTATGTGTTACATCCTCACCAATCTTCCCATCACCTCTGGTTGCAGCAGTTACTAATTCACCATTTTCGTAAGTTAAAATAATTTTAAGTCCATCAATTTTAATCTCTGCACAATATTCTGGTTTTTCATTTTCAAATCCCTCTTTCGCTATCATGCGCATTACTTTTTCTTCCCACTTTTGCAATTCATCAAAATCAAATAAATCGTCAAAAGACCATTGTCTAACTTTATGTGTAGTCTTTTTAAACTTATCTAATGGTACCCCACCAATTCTACCTGTTGGACTAGTTGCACTTTTGAGTTCTGGATACAATTCTTCCAAACCTCGTAACTCATCCATAAGAGAAGAATACACGACATCATCAATTGTTGGATCATCTTTCACATGATAAAGGAGTCTTAATCTGTCAATTTCATTAGTAAGCTTTTTTACTCTATCACTGGCCTGTATTTTTGATAATTTTATAGTCATTATTTTCTATTCCAATCATTATTACCAATACAGTATATCACAAGTTCAAAAATAAAAACTACTCACGATATAACTGTGAGTAGTTTTATGTACAAATAATTCTATGGACAAATTGTTGAATTACAATCAGTTTGACTACTTCCATTTTCTGCTGTGTTACATATTCTACAAATTTCATTTTGAGTCAATGATCTATTCCAAATTCTTATATCATCAATTAATCCCTCAAAGTAATTTTCCATAGTAGGCGGATTCAAATCTTCATCATGATCCGATGCTCCAATAAATAATGTATTGGGCATATCACTCATATCTACTACGTTAGAAACTGTTCCATTTGTTTGATCCTCTCCATCTATAAATATTTCAATATTACCATCATTACTACGCCATCTAGCAACTATATGATGCCAGTCTTCATCAGGAACATCAATACTTGTTTTTGTACAACGTCTTTCACTATCAACATCCATACAAATATTACCACCCACAACGCTTAATTCATATCCTTCATCTGAGTCATTGCGCCTAGATACTAATACACCATCATCATCATTTGTATTCACCCATAAAGAAATAGCAATACCATCATCAACTTTTAGCATGTCTTCCATATCAGATACGCAATTAACTTCATCTACTACACAACTACTATCAAAATATGTAGATAAATATGTATCTGTTCCATTAAACCTTAAAGCTTCCGAATTCGATGTATCGTTATGAACATCTCCTATTGCTGTAACAAGTTCCTCTACAACTCCTTGCTCCCAAGATCCATTAGCATCATATTCATCATCTCCATTATCATCATATCCCCTTTTTGGATTCATGCCATTCACATCATCCGCCTGACATGTATCAAATTCAACTATTTGTTTCTCTACTGGATCACTAGCATCGCCACTAGGAACCATCACATCTATTTCAGTGTCTCCAGAATTAGATACTTTCAATCCACATAAAGTTAATGCATGTCCCTGCTTTGAATAATCTTGTGCTAAAAAAGAAATTCTATTTTCTCTTTCTGACTCACTTATGACTCGTGCAATATGAGCTCTATCTTCAAATGACCAATGAGCTACTAATCCTCTGGTCAAACTATCTCTCAATTTCAAAAATACTGCTCTAGCTGTACTATTATAATTTCCCGTTGCTCTAAATCGAGAAACATCTGCAAGCATTGCATTGCAATCTTTAATTTCAGGAATAGTAGTCCATTGACCACCTGTAACTTCTTGATATGCAGTAATTATAAAATCAGTATTTTTAGAACCTATTCTAGCAGCTTGATCGGCAACTCCCGTAGCACTAGTCTCATCGATGCATTTATATTCACCATCAACACCATATCCATAAGCAGTATTTAATGCATCTCCAACATCTGTCAATGTATTATTTTGGTCAAGCTCTTTATAAATTTGTTGCAAAAATTCTTCCATTCCTTTATCAGATTTTTGAAATGCTGTCGAAGAATTAACTGACGCATTAGAGCTACGTCTCTCCATGAGAGCTACGGAACTAAGTGAAAATGCTGACACCAATATAAATGATAGTATAATAAGTGCAAAAACTAATACTGAACCTCGTTTATTTTTCATATTTTTTTCTTAATTCTTACCAACTTTAAAAACTCAAGTCTGATGGATAATCCCTAAGTGCAACAGAACTTTGTACATATACTGGCTCAATACGATCATTATCCGCATTTTGTTCTGGTTCAATTTTTATAGAGATAACAGCTCTTCCTATTGTATCAGTATTACGTGAACCTACTTCATCCATATATCTAGTCGGAGAAACTTGAAAACTACCAACTACATTACCACTAGTCAATCTTTGATTTTTATATTCAGTAGGATTTCCAGTGCTCCATTCCACACTATCTAAACATTTTTTTATATCTCCACCTATTGAGTCAAGTGGTTTTTGCTGCGTCTCAACCCATAATGATGGCAATGTATAATCCTCACTTGCATCTGCTCTAAATGTAAAAATCACGCATGCTTCTTGTGAAAAATCATAAACCAATAAACCTCTATTAACAGGCATCTTAACTAAATAGAAATCATTATCATCATTAGCATCTTGTCTAAATACATCTGACACAAGATCTACTGATGCTGCCCCACCTTTATCCGCATACCCTATAACAGATGATGTTCTCAATGTTTTTGAAACATAATTCAATGCAAATTGAGCATTTTCTAAATCACTCTCAATTATACGCGCTTTTTTATAAACACTAACTTGCTTTGCAAAAATACTAGCCACGGATGTCATAATGATTGCAAAAATAAATATAGAAATCATCATTTCTATCAAAGTAAATCCTTTTCTTTTTTTGAAAAATTTCTTCTTAATTTCCATTTTCATTTCTTATTTATTATATTTCTATTCGCCAAAATTAATCCATGACGTTAGTTTTGTTTGTGCAATTGCACACTGTTTACCAATTTTACAATTTGCCTCTGCCAAACTTGATGAACCTATATTCAAATCTGCATTACCCTTCCAAGTAACGACACTAGTAACTTTTGCGGCAACTCTATCTATATCAGCGGGTGTCCCTGGAATTGAATTTATAGGAGCTCCCGTTTGTGCATCAACATAATCTATAAATATTATACGCTTAAATGGTGTTGTTGTTCCTGTGTCATGACTGTATGTGTAATCAGAAGTATTTATATTTAATGCTGTTAAATCAAATGCACCACATAATAAACCCGTAGCAGCTTTCAACTTGAAATCAACATTACAAGAACCCCCACCTGAAGCCAAACTTGGCCATGCATACCCAGTTGCCATGTCAAAAGCTGTACACCTCTCAGACCCACTACCACAAGTAGACTGCGTAACGCTGTTATCACGAACACTTCTCACTAATTCCACACCTTCTTGAGCTAATGATGCGGCAATAATTGCATCACGACTATCTGTAATAGTAGCAATGCTCTTAGCAGATAAAAACACAGCACTAATAATACCAAAAGTTAATATAAATACTGCTACCATAACCTCTCCAATTGTAAATCCTTTTTTATTTTTTATTTTTTTCATTATGGTTAAAATACACAAGTTAATGCAGAGCCCTCTGTATCATCAAAACCCTTTTCTTCTATTAAACCCGTTGAGTGCACACAAATGCGATATCTTTTATTGCTTTTTTGAATAATGATTTCAACACCTTGATACTCATCAGTATGATCCAATACTTTAAAGTCACCATATGGCACTTTAAATTCTATCTGTGTTCCTACACCAGGTCTTTCATTTTTATTAGCATCATATCCTATAACTTCCATTGTTATATTCTCTGGCAGTTGAACTGGATTAAAAAATGAGCTATACCCATTGCATGAAGCACTATCCAAATCTCGTTCATCATATCGTATTTGATAACTATTATTTCCAATAATACTAAACTGAAATGCACACGGCATGCTATCAGCGCCCTTACTCTTTCCAGTAAGTGCATTATTTTGTGTCTCACGAATACTTGCAACAACTTCTCTTGCCGTTGCTTCAACTTCTTTTTTTGCTCTATCTTTATATGATGTACTCATAAGAGCTGCTGTCATTATCATAATAATAGTAAATATTATGATAAGCTCTATCATTGTAAATCCTTTTTTAACCATATATAATTTTATTTTTCTATTTTTTGAATATGCCTATTATAACACATAATTACTATTTATGTTATTTATCATAATAACCAAAATAACCTATCAATTTCATATTGTGTACTTTTTAAGATACATCAAAAGATATACAATAGCTTCTCTATATAAATAAATTCATAAATTCAGGATATAGATTTTGTACTATGAAAATAATAAATAAACCAAAAATTAAAAATGGTCCAAATGGAATTGCTGTTTTCATAGTTTTGCCATTAATTAAAACTAAACCAACTCCAACTATTGAACCTATACAAAAGGCTGCCATAAGAGCTAGAAATGTTGCTATTGGACCTAATATTAATCCAATAATGATTGCAACAAAAGCATCTCCATATCCCATCCATGTCTCATCTGACACATAACTAAGTCCAAAGAAAAAACAAAATGCAACTAATGCACTAAGACTATGTACAAAAGTTTTACTATGTAAAAAATTATCCGCAAAAGCATTAGCATTCATATCAATGATAACATTTACAATCACTGCCAAAGCTATAGCTAGCCACATCGCATTCATAGGTATCTCCATGAATTTTAAGTCATATATAAACACAACTATAAGACACGCAAAAATAAAAGAATATAAAACTGCACTAAGTAAGTTATCAATTGTGCCTAATATATAAAAATACCCGATCAAACCAAATATAATTCCAGTGAATAACTCCACTAAAGGATACTGAACTGAAATTTTCTTTTTACAATAGCGACATTTACCCTTCAATAATACAAAACCCAAAATTGGAATATTATCTCTAGTCTTTATTTCCTTTTTGCAATTAGGGCAATGAGATCCAGTTTTTATAATACTTTCATTCTTTTGCAATCGATAAATAACCACATTAGCAAAACTACCAAATGCAAGTCCGTACACAAAAAATAATATTATAATAAACATATCTAGTTACAACCAACATTACTTAACTCACCTGTTTCATCATATATTATACTCTCACAACTTCCTAAGTTTTCAATGCCTGGAGTTATGACAAATTCAAAATGACCTTCTGGATCACACTGAACTTGCACAGTCACATTTCCAACCTTAGTATTTCCTGGATACGGCTCATCTATTAATGAAGTATCATCACAAATACTTATATCATCGCCCTCCGAACTCAGCTTATCTTGTATTAAACCACCCTCACAACAAAGAATACCAGCGGACTTAATACTACCTGCTGTAGAACGAAAAGATGCATCCTTAGCTCTAACTCTAACATTTCTTACAACAACCATTATAATAGACGCTAATACACCAATAATTGCTATCACAATTAGAAGTTCTATTAAAGTAAAGCCTTTTTTCTCACCTCTATTTTTATTTGTTTTATTATTTCTTTTACAAAACATTTTTTAAAAAAATAAATTAGTAAAAATTATTCTTTTCTATTTACTTTGATAATAACATGAAACTACAAAACATGCTCGAAATATTTTATAGTTTTTTTAAGTCCCTCTTCAATTTTAATTTTTGGTTTCCAATCCAACTTTTCTTTTGCTAATGTAATATCTGGTTTTCTCCTCTGTGGATCATCTTGTGGCAATTCCATATAGACTATTTTACTTTTTGAACCTGGAACCATTTTAATAATCTTTTCTGCTAACTCCTTAATAGTAAATTCATCAGGATTCCCCATATTAACAGGACCTACAAAATCAATATCATTATTCATCATACGTACAAAACCTTCAATTAAATCATCAATGTACTGAAAGCTTCGTGTCTGAGAACCATCTCCATAAATTGTTATATCTTCATTTTTCAAAGCTTGTACTATAAAATTTGATACTACTCTCCCATCATTTGCGTGCATATAAGGACCATATGTATTAAAAATACGCACAATACGAATATCTAAATTATGCTGTCGATGATAATCACAAAATAATGTTTCTGCACAACGCTTTCCTTCATCATAACAAGACCTAACACCTGTTACATTCACATTGCCACAATAATCTTCAGGCTGTGGATGCACTTCTGGATCACCATACACCTCTGATGTGGAAGCCTGCAAAATCTTAGCACCTGTGCGTTTTGCAAGTCCAAGCATATTTATAGCACCATGAACAGAAGTTTTAGTTGTTTGTACGGGATCATGCTGATAATGAATTGGAGAAGCTGGACAAGCTAAGTTATAAATCTGATCTACTTCCACATACAATGGAAACGTCACATCATGTCGCAACACTTCAAACTTATAATTATCTAAAAGTCCCTTAATATTTTCCTTGCTACCTGTAAAAAAATTATCAAGACAAAGAACATCATGTCCATCATCTAGTAATCTTTTACATAAATGAGTGCCTACAAATCCTGCTCCTCCAGTTACCAATATTTTCATACTTTTTATTTAACAAATTTTTTAATAATATATCGTAACCATACGATTCCAATACTGTAATTTATTATAAGACCGATTAATAAAACCTCAATTGAAAAAATATCTAAATACACCATCAATCCCAAATAACTCATCATTAAAATAACCCTGACGAATAAAGAAATTATTCCTTTTAAAAAAATCCTATTCGAGTATGTTGCTATGACTGGCCAATATAAAGATGATGCAAAAACTACTGTACCAAATAAGGCGAAGAGAATGGCATATATAATATTATACACAAAACTACTGCCATACAAAACTATTGCTACAGAAACACATGCAAACAAAAAAAACATAATAGGAATAAATCCAATCTTTAAAATATGATCTATCCTTTTTGCAATTGATGCTTTATTTTTATGACCTGAAGTATATACAAAAAAAACATTATGTAAAATCATAGACAAAAAGCCTGAAATAACAATAGAAGATGTGTAGTATGCAGAATATAAACCGAGTGCATCCAATCCCATATATCGTTTTATGAACATTTTATCTACTAAGACAAAAACTGTTGTGAGTATTGCGACTACCACAAATAAAAAACCTAGTTTCAATAACTTTTTTATATAGTTGATGCGGATATACTTTATATTTATTTTTTTTCTAAGTATAACTAAAAAACATATAGATATGAAAAATCCACTAATAATCATGGCTTCAATGAAACTTATAGCTGTAAGACTCTCAGTTACAAAAAAAAGTAAAAATGACATTACTAAAATAAGTATTGCATCTAAAATACGAAAAAATACTTGCTGTTTGAATAAAAAAAGCCCCCTTGATATTCCATCAAAAAATAATCGTAACCCAACACTAATTGATAATAAGAATATCAAAGCAACCATTATTTCATCAAGAATAGCAAAATTAAATATCACAAAAAATAATATGCTATATAGACAAATACTAACTAAAATAGCAAATACAGCAGATGATATATATTCTTTATGCTTTTTTGCATCAGATGCCAGTTTCTTAGCTATAGCAACATCTAAACCGCTTGTTACAACAGTTCGGAGTGCTTGTGCTGCAATGATGACAATACTAACAATTCCATACTGTTCAACACCTAATTGTCTACCAATGAATATATTAACAAAAAACATTATTCCACTTGCAATGGAAATACCTAAAAAAGATAGAATTAGATCATTAACAATTTTTTCATTTTGTAATTCAATCCCAATTTTTTGTAAATTTTTTATAATAATTACATTCATATACTAACTATTTCTTTATATCTTCTGAGCTTTAAATAAAAAATTGTAATTTTCCCCAACAAAACACTTTTTGATTTTTTGATTTTTTTTTGCATTATATCAACTTCCTTTTTTGATAATTTTTCATGTAACTTTATTGTATCTTTATATTGTTTCATTAACAACTGACAAGCATTTTCTATAGAATGTTCTTTTTTGATAATTTCATAAATGTCTATAGCAATGCTTGGATCGTATTTCTGTAATAATTGTTCAAAAGATTTTTGATTTATTTGTTTTTGAAACCTTCTGCCTGAAAAATTATTTTCCCTTACTTTATAATATTTTTCCACTGTAATAAATCCATCTGAACCATGTTTATCATAAATGATTACGTTACGCTTACAAGTCATCGCCTCTATAGCACCTTTACCTAACGTCACTACGATATCTGCCCTATTTATATAATTTTCAACATTATCAACCATATTTTCTGGTAAACCAACATGAACTAGTGATATATCAAGCTTACTACAAACTGACTCAATGATATGTTTTACATTTTTAGTATAATGATTACTAATCACAAGAACATTTTTCAAAACAGAATTTACCTTTTTATGTTCTTGAAAACGAACAAAATCTACAAAATTTCTAATAATACTAATTTTTTTTATATCAATATTGTGCCTTTTCACTAAATTATCACGCACTTCTTCACTCACTGCAACATATGAAGTAATGTTAATATCAATAAATGGAGGTTGTTCTATTTTTGGTAAAACACCATGTGACATAAATATCATCGGAACATTCGGAAAAATAGCTCTAGTAAATATTGCTACTATATTATGATGAGCATGTATTATATCAAAATCAATATTTGCAATATCAAGAAGATTACTAGTAACATGGATGCCATCATCAAAAATATCTTGCCCACTCATGCCTATTAGTGGGCTATATACAAATACTTCATACTTACTTTTGTGAAAATACCTTGCTATATCTATTACATAATTTTCAGTTCCAGCATAATTTAAGAGAGAGTAATTTGTAATTAAAATTTTCATATTAAAATTGTACCATATGCCAATGCATACGCAATGTAAATAATATATTTATTTCTTTTTTGACTTAAAAAAATTAATTCCGTATTCATCAAACCAACTAGAGATATCTCGTACAGTTTTTCCTTTCTGAATGGAAGTTCTTTTTCTTAATAGTTTTCTAAGATTGATTCCGACATCCCATATTCCTCGTATTGTCACAATAGCTAGATCCTTGATACTAATATTTTTTCGAAATTTACTAACGGTACCTTTTTTAAAAAAAGAGAGCACTAGTAAATAAGGATACCGTATAAAAGATAATAAAATTGCCCTACAAAAATATACAAATGGATAATTTTTAATTATATTATAAAATAAATTTCTATTGGTATAAAATGCAATAAATTCAGAATACCCTCCAGAAGTAGCATTTTTATGATGATATACTACCGCCTCTGGCATATACATGCATCTCCATCCACGCAACCGTGCTCTCCATCCCATATCCAAATCTTCAAAATAATATTCATAATCCTCATCAAAAAACATTCCGTCCTGTTTGATATCATTAAGAAGTCTTGCTGTAAATAAAGCTGCTGCTCCAGTCGGACAAAATACTTCACACTTTTCATTTGCCATTTTAGATTGTTCATTTAATAATCTATTCACTGCCATACCATCTGAACTTATTTGCAATCCAGTAGAATCAATTTTATTTTTCTCATTATAAAATAAAACTTTTGGTGCAACCATTTCAATCGATTTGTTCTTGTCTATACCATCAATCAACTCTGTTAAAAATTTTGGTGCAACTTCTGTATCATTATTAAGTAATATAATATTTTCACTTCCTTTATCTATAGCTTTTTGAATTCCTACATTATTTGCTTTACAAAATCCAGAATTATAACCCATAGCTACTACCATCACATCTTCAAATTTTTCTTGCATTATCTGTATAGATGAATCTTCAGAACCATTATCCACAACAATAACATCAAAATTGTCATGATTCATCAAAAAAACTGATGCTAAGCATTTTTCTAATAATTCTTCTTTATTATAATTAACTATAATTATTGCATTTTTCATCCTTCTTTTTTACAGATTTATATAATATTTTTGAATTATTTTTTGCATTCTTTCATATGAATACTTTTGAACTATTCTTACAGAATTCTGTGACATTTCATTTAACATTTCATTAGATTCACCAAATAACAATAAATTGCTTTTCTTATACACATCTTCTACATCTTTGCACACAAAGCCATTTTCATCATTATTAATAAGTTCTTTTGCCGCATTATCTGGATAATCAATGATTAAAACAGGTACTCCACATGCATTTGACTCGATTACAGTAATTCCAAATCCCTCCCGCTCAGACAACTGTATCATCAATTTTGCTGACTTAATTCTAGATATTAATACATCATAATCATCAATGAAATTAATAAACTCAATATTCTCTGATAACTTATCTGAAAGAATTTTTTCTTTTATTATTTTATCATCAGGACCCTCACCTATAATTAAAGCTTTTATATTATGATTATCAAGTTTAATTCTTTTAACAATATCAATAATATGTTCAACATGCTTGTGAGCAATAATTCTTCCGTAATAAATTATATCATACTTTTTATATTGATTTGAAACTTTATTAATCCTATCAATATCAACACTGATTGGAAAAATTGTCATGATTTTCTCTTTATCTTTCCCAAATGCCCATTGAAGTTTATCTTGTGTAAAATAAGAATTTGCAATAATTTTATCACATGATATATAACTAATTTTCTCTAAAAAAACTCCAATAAACCAAAAAAATCCATAGTACTCATGCCAGTATTCCTTTCCCCAATATTCTGCCCAATAACCCACAATAATGGGCTTTTTCCTTTTAAATATACTTGCTAACCTAGCTGAAATAACTGGAAAATATGGAAAGATTTCTATATCTAAGATATCATCATCTGACTTTAATACGTAAAAAAAAGTTGCTATTCCAAAACGCATACTAGACAATATATTCCTTTTACCATTTTTTTTATAGATTTGCGACTGTGAACATATACTAATATAATTAATATTTTTAACAAATTTTTCACTGTCTTGCCACCATTTCATAGATACAATTGAAACCTCAAATTGATCTAAATTTTTTAAAATTTTAGAATACTCAAAAATTCTTTTTTCTTGTCCACCTATAAAATATGGGTATACCTTATCAGTGATAAATGCGATTTTTTTCATAGATTCTTCTATTTCATTCTATTCATTAATACAACAAGTTCATCATGTCGTCTTTTAATAGAACTAAGTATTAACCCTGCTATAAAACTGATAAAACTTGCTAAAATCAAAAATCCTGATACAACTAGTGATGGAATATGTGATACAATGCCTGTTTCAAAATACCCCTCTAAACTATACCATCCTAGGACAAAACTTAATGATGATAAAATAAATGCTAATATTAAAAAGAAATGTAATGGCTTATAATCTCTAAATAGTGACAATACTGTATATAACACTATTGTTCCATCTTTTACTGTATTTAATTTTGAATCACTTCCATCAGACCTTGGTACAAGTGAGATTGGAATTTCTCTCACTATACAACCTCTTTCTATAGCTTGAATCATTATTTCAGGTTCAATTCCAAATCCACCCGCAAGAATTGCTGTTGACTGCACGAAATCCTTATTCATTGCCCTGAGACCTGATTCCATATCTCTAAATTTTGTAGCAAAACAAATATTAAGTGACATCGTAAGAAATTTATTTCCCCACCAATGACTATTACTAAATGCTTTTGTATTATCAATATGTATTCTATCTCCGACTACCATATCAGCCATTCCTTCTAGTATTGGTTTTATGATCTTATGTGTATCATTTACATTATACGTATCATCACCGTCAATAAGTACTAAAATATCTCCATCAAACTCATTAAAGATTTTCTGTACAGCAAAGCCCTTTCCCTGTTTTTTTTCAAAGAATACTTCTGCGCCAGCCTTTTTTGCAATCTCTCGAGTTTTGTCAGAAGAATTATTATCAACAACAATTATATGAGAATCTGGTAATTCCCTTTGAAAATCTCTTATAACTTTTTCAATTGTTTTTTCCTCATTATAACAAGGTATTCCTATAACTATTTTTTCACTCATATTTTTATTTCAATTTAAATACGGTAAATTCCATAAACCTACCTTTGAACTTATCAGATTTAAACGATTGATAGTTCTCTACTAAATCTTTATTTAATAAAATTGTAGTTGTTAATTGTGTAGATGAAGATACTAAAAATTTTGCATCAAAATCATTTTTTATAGAATTTATAATCTTTTTACTATTTTCTTTTTCAATTTGTTTCTTTACAGAATCAGGCTTTCCTTCTAAATATTCTCTTATATCATTAACCTCTTTTTTACAATCACCTTTATTCTCACAATAATAATTATATCTGAAAATGTTATAATACTTCCAGTATAATGATTCATCATAACCTTTCAATGTCATAGGTTCAATCCCTGTTGAATATGAATTGTATGAATTTGCAAAAAATAGCGGTGTAAATAAGCTCCAATTATCTACAAAAACATGATCTCTCTTCTCTGATTTTTTTTCAATCCAACTTGCAACGTTTTTTATAGGTTCTACATCAAATTTATTTGCCTTTTCATACATATCTACACAAGCATTAAATACCATAAATAATACAAATATCACAATAGCTACTTTTATAAATTTTGCTAATGATGTCTCAATCTTAATTAACTTATTATCCAACAAATATGTACTCAGAATTGCTGTCAATAAAAATATGCTTGGTACAAAAAAATCAAAAAATCTTCCACTAAGTTGTATCGATCCAAACACAGTAGCTATTACAAATATGAATAAGCTATAAATCCAAATACCCTCATTACCCTTTAATTTTAATACACCTCTTTTCTCACTTACATAAATAAATATAACAGTTGTAACACAAAATAATAATAATGCTAGCAATATTTTTTCGTTCACAATTCTGCTCATAAAATCAATGGACTGTAACTCAACTCCACTTAATGAAATTGATTCAACTTCAACATTTGATTGAATCGCCATTATTGAATTTATAAATTTAAATGCTGAACCAGGAAATCCCGGAAAGAAAGCAAGTCCTATAAATATTGCTATTACAGTTGCTATAAAATTCTTAATATACATTTTTTGTTCAACTAAATATCTTGCAGTCTCTGCAATACAAACCATGACCAATGGCATGAAATATGTTGATTGATGCCACAATACATGAAATATTATAATGAAAAATAATATTTTATATTTTTTTGTAATTATTAAATATAATTCAATAAATAATAGAGGTATTATAAGAACAAATGCCCTACCAAGTAATAATCTACTCATAAAGTAAGCAGAACTCATAATAGCTAAAACCCACAAAATTGGATATCTAACATTCATTTTTCGCAAAATGAAATAAAATAATGCTAATCCAATGCTGGCATAAAAAGAATCTGCTATATGAATTGCTAACTCCCAATTATTAATATATGTAAAAGGAATGAGAGAAATTTGATGTAAATTAACAGTATACCGAGCATCACTATTAGCAAGTCCTGATAAATAAATCCAATCAAAATTCTTAACAACTTCAAGTCCGTCATTTCTTAGAAGACTTGCATACTTAAAATGAAAATAATGGTCATCAACGATAGGATCTCCACTTGAATACACATACATCAAGCTACTAAATCCAAACATAAAAACAAAAACAATCATCGACGCAATAAACGGATGATTATTCCAATGGTTTTTAATTTTTCCCACAAAATCACTTATCATAAAACTGCAATCTCCTCATAATTCAATCTAAAAAATTCTATATACTTGCCATTATTATCAACAGCAAGTATAAGAATTTTCAAACTAACATCCTGTCGGTCCAAATGTACAACCTGTTTGTGTACATTGCGCCCAACACTCAGTTCCTCTAAATGTAGCATTATAAGTAAAACTACCATTCACAACATCTGTCGTAAATGCAGCTCCACTCCAAGCTCCTGATGTCTCTAGCTGTGGCCAATGACCTTCACTATTTGCACATACAGGGCCGTTTGCAACTGAAGTAGGATTGATAATCTCTGCAGAATCATCCATACACAAAATTGCAGCTGGTACAGTTGAAGAAATTGATGACTTCACTGATGCATCCTTAGCCTTTTGTCGTGCGCTATTCAATGATACCAAGACAATAGATGCCAAAATACCAATGATTGCGATTACGATCAATAGCTCGATTAATGTAAAACCTTTTTTCATGTTATTGTCACCTCCATTCTTTTTTTATTTTTATCTTTACTTAACTATTATACACTATAAAACTTAAATTAGCCAAAAGTTATCCACAGGATACAATTCTATATACTGCGCGACAATAATTGATTCACCTCAATATAACACAAGTAACTCATAATTCAATGTACAGCATATATAATATTATCAGATATTATTTATATAATAATATCATGAAATAATTCTAATCATATCCCTCATTAAGATGCTGACAAAAAAAGACAAGTTTCTATACTTGTCTTTTTTTATTAATTTATATATTTTATATCTATAATTGTCCTGCTATATTGTATATTGGTAATAATACAGAAAATACTAATACACCAACACCTAGACCAAGGAATACTATCAATATTGGTTCTATTATTGATGATAAATTCCTTGTTATTTGATCAACTTCTGCATTATAAAACCTAGCTATATCAGTTAAGATATCACTCAACCTACCTGTTTCTTCTCCAATTTTTATCATACTTGAAACCATTGGCGGAAACTCTTCATGTTTAAAAAATTCTGTATTTATATCCCCTCCCATCTTAACGTCTTGAGCTGCTTTTAATATTATATTTTTATACACTATATTATCTACAACATCTGCAACCACTATAAGAGCTCTTACAATAGGAATTCCTCCTTGTAATAACACTGATAGATTCTCTGTAAATCTAGTTATGTATACGTACCTAAACAACTGTCCAACTACTGGTAATTTCAATTTAACCTTATCCCATTCTTTACTACCATCTTCACTTTTAATATAATAGATAATTCCTGCAATAACACCAAAAACTACAAGTAATATTGCCCACCAATACACCTGCATAAAATCTCCAATTTTTATCATTACACCAGTATACCAAGGTATCTCTACATCCAAATCTCTAATTACTCCAGTTAATTTTGGCAAAATCCAAGTCATTGTAAGAAATCCTATTACACCAGCAACACTAATAACAAATGCTGGATACATTAATGCTCCCTGGATCTTATTTTTCAATTGATAATTCTGTTCAGCACTTTCTGCAACGAAATCAATTGCTCCTTGCAAATTACCCGAAACTTCACCAGCACGTATCATACTTATTGCCAATGTTGTAAATATTTTTTCGTGTTTTCCAAAAGCTTCTGAAACTGACATACCATCTTCAACATCATTTGCCACTTCTGCAATCACAAGCTTTAATTGTGCATTTTCTGTCTGATCATGAATCGTTCTTAGAGATGGTGCTATTGGAATTTTTGCACCAACCAACGTTGAAAACTCTCTGTAAAATAACAGGAGATCTTTATTATTTACAGATGAGGTTAATCTTTCTATCATACCTGCAGCTGATTCACTTTGCTTTATTTCCTTTATCTGTAATGGTATTAAATCATTCTTTTGCAATAATTGATTTGCCATCTCTTGATCAACAGCATCAATATTACCTCGCTTAATCTTACCTTCTCTAGTTTTAGCTTTGAATTTAAATTGCATAGTTTTAATTTACAAATAGATATTTCTATTCTTCTATATGAATTTGTTCCCCACGTCCAACTAACATTCGTACATAATCCCGATTTTTTGCATATGTCATAGCATGATCTAACGTAATATCACCTGCCTGTAATAATTCAGCTAATGATTTATCAAGAGAAATCATACCTTCTTTTTGAGATGTTTCTATAACTGTATCTATTTGGTATGTTTTATCTTCACGTATTAAATTTTCAACTGCATTATTTTTTATCATTATTTCTACAGCTGGTATACGTCCACCATTTGTATGAGGTATGAGCCTTTGAGACATTACTCCTAAAAGTACATTTGCTAACTGCGAACGCACTTGATTTTGTTGATGTGATGCAAATGAATCAATAATACGATCAACTGTTTGTGATGCATCATTTGTATGTAAAGTTGCAAAAATTAAATGTCCTGTTTCTGCTGCTGTAATAGCTGTACTAATTGTCTCAACATCACGCAACTCACCTAATAATATTACATTGGCATCCTCACGGAGTGCTGCACGAAGTGCACCTGAAAAACTTTGTGTGTCCTGCCCAAGTTCACGTTGATTAATAATGCAACGATCCTGCTCATACATATACTCAATAGGATCTTCAATTGTTACAATATGATGTTTTTTATTATGATTAATGTAATCAATAAGTGCTGCTAATGTTGTTGATTTACCATGTCCCATAGGACCTGTTACAAGAAATAACCCTTGTGAAAAATTTGCAAACTCATACACAAGTTGTGGCACACCAAGTTCCTCCAAGGGATGAATCTCACTGCTAATAACACGCATAACAACACCAACATAACCTCTTTGATAAAATACATTTGTACGAAAACGCACTTTATCCTCCAAGCTATATGCAAAGTCAACTTCACCGTCTTTGACAAATTGTTCTTTGGTATTCGAAGTCATAAGGTATTCAGCATATTGCTTAGTATCATCTGGAGTAAGTACTGCCTCTTGCTCTAACGGAATTAACTTACCATCAATTCTAAACGTTGGATGTCGTCCTACTGCAAAATGCAAATCAGATGCATTTTGTTGTGCACCCAACCTTAATAAATTTTTGATTTTTTGTTCTACATGTAAAGAGCTCATTTTATATTTTAATTTTAATTTTATAATCTTCTTTATATTTATATCATATACTTCTCAACTTTTGCCAATACTTCGGTTGGAGTAAAATGTGATTTTATCAAAAAATCTTTTGCACCTAAATTAATTCCTTTATCAACATCTTCTTTTTGAGATAAATTTGTCAATAAGACTACTGGAATTTTTTTCCATTCTTCATTATTATTTATTGCCTCCAATACATCAAAACCATCCATATATGGCATAACAATGTCCAGTAATAAAATATTTGGACGAACTCCTTCTTCAAGTTTTTCTATTGCTTCACGACCATTATTTGCCAAAATAACATTATAACCAGCATCCTTAAGTTTAACTTCATAAATATCACCTATGAATGCATCATCCTCTGCAATCATTATCGTCTTTTTATCTTCACTCTCCTGATTCATATAGATTTGACTTAATTATAAAATTATTCTTGATTATCTTTATGACCTGATTCTTTGTGCATTTGATCTTCATCCTCTATTTCATCCAATTTACCACCAATGCTCATATCTCCCTCTGTTACTCTTTCTAATTCAGTTAAAGTAGTTAGTCCTAATAACATTTTTAGTATACCATCTTGTTTCAAAGTTATATACCCCTTACGTCTAGCCAACGCATCTACTTTTGGCATATTTCCATCTTCTTCTGTTATTAAATCCTGCATTTCTCTATCAATATCAATTGCTTCATACAATGCTAATCTACCAACTAATCCTAATTTACCACATTTTTTACAACCCTTACCATGATGAAACTTAAAATCTGCATTTGGATCAAGTCCATACTTTACCATTTCAGCATCATCAACACCCACTAATTCACTTTTAATTTTTTCTATAACATTATCAGGAATTGTTATTTCTTCTTTGCAATGTTCACATATCTTTCTTACCAATCGCTGTGCAGCTATAACTCTAACGGCAGATGCTATCAAGAATGGCTCTATACCTAGATCAATTAATCTAGGTAATGCTCCAACCGCATTGTTTGTGTGAACTGTAGAAAATACAAGATGTCCTGTAAGAGCAGCATGCACACCAAGCTCAGCTGTTTCCCCATCACGAATTTCACCAACCATTATCACATTTGGATCCTGACGTAATATACTCCTAAGTCCACTAGCAAATGTATATCCAATCTCAGGCTTTACTTGCGATTGATTTATTCCAGGTACAAAATATTCTACAGGATCTTCCAACGTAATAATATTTCGTTCTTCTCCATTTAATATTTTCAAAAATGCATACAAAGTTGTTGACTTACCAGAACCAGTTGGACCAGTTATAAGTATCATTCCAAAGGGATCCATAATTCTTTCCATGAACATATCGTATTGCGTACCCATCATACCTAATTCTTTCAAATCAAATGTCTGTCTATCTTTTTCTAAGACACGCATAACAATTTTTTCACCCTCAACAACAGGCAGACTCGAAACACGAAAATCAATATCATTACCCTTATCATTTATTCTAAAACGTCCATCTTGTGGTTTTCGTTTTTCGTCAATTTTTAAATTTGAAAGAATTTTTATCCTAGAAATAACTGCCTTTCCAACTTCTAAAGGAAATGTTAGTGAAGAATGCAATATTCCGTCCTGCCTGAATCTTACTCTATATGTCTTGTCTATCGGTTCAATATGAATATCAGAAGCCTTTCCATCTAATGCATGTTTTAATATAACATGTACCAATTTAGCAACTGGCGCATCCTGTAAACTTTCTCGCTCTCCTATTACACTTATATCATCTTTTGCATCCTCGCCTTCAACTTCAAAAGCCATGACCACATCATCCACGGCTTCTTCAGCACTACCATACAATGCAAGTAATTTATATAAAATTTCCTGTGTAGTTAGGTAAATTTCTATACCCATCCTATCTTTCTGTGCAATAAATCGCAACATGTTGAGAGTATTTATATCTTGAGGATCCAACATTGCAACATGTAAAACTTTACCCTCCTCATCTTTACTAAAAACAGCCATGTTATTTTTTCTAGCTATTTCTTCTGACAAAATCTGTATTGATTCTTTATTTGCTCCACTAGGAAAATCAACCAGAGACTTCACACCCATATCCTCCGCTCGTTCTTGTAACTCTTTAGTGTCTTGAGATACATTATCATTACTAACAAGCTCTTCATCCTGCTTTTCTTTTTTTATATTATTTTCTTCGGTCATATTTTTTTATGGTAAAAATGGATTTACACGCTCTTCTGGTTCTGATTTTAGAGTATCTGTTTCAGCAGTTGAATTTTTTACAATATTTATCAAATCTATATTTACATCATCTCCAATTTGACTGGATGTTATTGTCGCAAGTCCTGGCACAAAACCATATGTGAATGATATTACACTACTTAATGTTAAATTCTGTTGCACCTCACCATCCTCAGAATCTTTATCAGCCTTAGTTAAATCAATCGATTTAAAAGAATATAATCGTTTCATATGAAATAATTTATCAGAAAAATCTTTCAGCTCCTCATACGTCCCATTAACTATCATTTTTCCTTCCATATATTTAGTTGTGGCTGCATCTTTACTATTTGAATTTATATCACCACCAGAAAAACCAATGGAAAATAAATTAACATTTGACTCCTCTGCTAATTGAGAGATATCACTAAGTAATATTTCTTCACGAGGATCATTTGGAACAAATTTCAAAACATATGCATTCTCTTCTGGATGAGATTCTATATCTTTCTTGAATTGTTCAGTCTTAGCTGCGTCATCCCTAATTATTTGCAATTCGACTTGTTTTTTGACAATTGTATTTTGTGTTGAAGTAATAGCCTTTGATGTAGGTACTATATGAGCTATAGCAAAATACAATATCAAAAGTATAATAGCTGGAAACATTAACATTTTTATAATCATATTTTTATTTTAAAAAAATTATTCTTTTTATTCTTGCACTTTATCTTCCGAAATAGTCTCTTCATCTTCTTCTCCTACGTCTCCTGATTCTGTCTCATTAGATTCTATTGATTCTTCTGTATTATCATTTGTCTGAGTATCTTCATCAACTGCCATTTCATCACTTGCACTACCCACATTTTCTTGAGTAATATCTTCTGTTGGAGTTATTATTTCCACATTTTCTTCACCAATAATACCAAAATGAATTTCCTCCAATGCTTTATCTTCAAATGGCGAAATATTCCCTCTATTTACATCCATTGTTAATGTAAAAATAATACGTCCGCTATCATCCCTATCAGTTGTTCCAATTTTTACATTATCAAAATAATACTTTTTTGCCAGCATATCATCTCCATCATCGCCCTTTAACTGTTCAATCTCCAAAATTTCCTCATCAACATAACCCACATTTTTTAATGTCTCAATTTGTTGTGCCATGACATCAAAAGTGTCTGCATCAGCTGTAATAGTCACACTTCCTAAGGATTTTATCGTTGCATCACCATCTTTAAATTGTTTTTTTGTACTTGAACCAGTGCTATATTGATATGACTTCAATACAACACGATTTCCAGAATCATCAGAAGATTTTTTAATCATTGATTTTTCCAATATTTCTAAAATATCATTTGAATCATATCCACGATATAATTCTTTTTCCATAGTGTATGACCTTGAAGCAATATCTTTAATTTCATCCGAAAGAGCATTACTTGCAGCTATTCCTTCTGCTGTTATTTCATTTTCAATTTTAGCAACCTCTTTTTCTAGAGATTTTTGTTTCATGTCCAAAAAAAACCAAGCTGCTATTGTAATAAGTAAAAAAATTGTACCCATCGCAGTACCCTTTGAAACTGTTTTATTACGAGCTTTTACTTTATTATCTTTTTCTGACGAACTTTGAAATCCTATTCCAGAAACCATATATTTATTTTTATGTTACTTATATTTTATTTATCTTCAAATATTTACTTTTTATCCTCCAAATCACGTAAAGCAAGTCCTATGGAGACAGACAACAAATTCCCTAATTCTTTTATATTTCCTGATTTTTCTTCATCAAAAACTATGTGACTAAGTGGATTACCTAAAACAACTTTTAATCCAGTCATTTTTTCAAAAAATTCAGGCAATCCCACAAGTTCAGCTCCTCCGCCACAAAGCACTAATTCCTCTATTTTATTACTTCGTTGCGCACTCAAAACTCTTTTTATCTCATTGCCTATATTACTAAGTGATGGAAATCCAATTTTTGCTGGTCCTGAAAAATAATTTTCTCCATTTTTTTTCAAAGAAACAGCTTTTTCTCTAGAAATGTTCATGCCCTGCATTATTGCATTTGTAATATTTACCCCACCAATATCAACGCTTCTATTTACTGATACAAGACCATCTTCTACAAAAACTATATTTGTAGTCTTTGCTCCAAAATCAACAAGTACAAACCGACCTTTCGTATTCCCTATAACTGACCTAACTAGTGAAAATGATTCTAACTCCAAAGTTGAAATTGACGTACTGACTTTTTCAAATAAACTATCGTAATATTGAACTTCACTTTTTGGAGCTGCTACCAACAACACCTTCATATTTTCAGAACTTCCTGTTTTTTGATTTATACCATCATCCGCTGCTTCAACTGCATCCTTTTTTTCCTCAATAATTTCCCAACTAACATTAACCTCGTCCAAAGATGCTGGTATATACTTTTGAGCCTCAAATTTCATTGCATCAGAAAGCTCTTTTTCATTCATTCTTGGAAAATCAATAACCATAACAAGTCCATTGAAACTTGGTATTGCAACAGTTGCTTTTTTTGTATGAGGTTTCATCTGGATCAATAACTCACCCAACGCATCTTTCAATCGTTGTGCATAATCACTATCATATGCATCAGGTGTTTCCTTCACATTAGTAACATCAACCCATCCATAATTAACTAGATGCGCTTTTCCTTTAACCATCTTTAACTCAACAGCCTTTATTGACTGTGTCCCAAAATCTATTCCTAAAGAATATTCTGATTTAGACGAAAACAATGACATAATTTTATTTTATTTTTTTGTATTTAATAAACATTATTATTATATCACATAATAATATTTCATGCTATTTTGCACTTTTAACTGCTGTTGCTTTTTTTTCATCTGTATTTTGTTCATCTGCTTTACCATTTTTTACAGCCTCATGAACTTCCTTCATTATGGCATTTAATACCTTTTCATTCTGATTTAATTCTGTCTTAGCTTTCTCTCTACCAACACCTAGTCTATCTTCCTTATAACTATATGAATGACCTTTTTTTGTTATAACACCATACTCAACACCAACATCCAATACATCTCCAGCAAGTGAAATTCCTTCATTATACATAATATCAAATTCTGCAATTTTAAATGGCGCTGCTACTTTATTTTTTACAACTTTCACTTTTACATGATTTCCTACTATCTCATCACCTTTTTTAATCTGAGCAGCTCGCCGAACATCTAGTCTAACAGATGAATAAAACTTTAAAGCATTTCCACCAGTTGTTGTTTCTGGACTACCAAACATTACTCCAATCTTCATCCTGATTTGATTTATAAAAATCACAACACAACTTGATTTTGCAATGACTGGAGTAAGCTTACGCATTGCCTGACTCATAAGCCTCGCATGTTTACCCACATGATAATCTCCCATATCACCATCAATTTCTGATTGAGGTGTTAGTGCTGCCACAGAATCAATAACCACAACGTCTACAGCACCCGATTTAACAAGTGTTTCTACTATATCTAGAGCCTGTTCTCCTGCGTCAGGCTGTGAAACCAATAATTCATTTATATTTACACCTATTTTTTGTGCATACTCAGGATCCAATGCATGCTCAGCATCCACAAAAGCTGCTACGCCACCATTTTTTTGTGCATTTGCTGCAATATGTAAAGCTAGCGTTGTCTTTCCAGAAGACTCTGGCCCATAAATTTCAACAACACGACCACGTGGAACTCCACCAACACCAAGTGCAATATCAAGTGACAATGCTCCTGTAGAAATTGTATCTACATCAACCCTCTTAGCATCCCCTAGCTTCATAAGCATTCCATCTCCAAATTTAGTACGAATCTCATCAACAACAGCATCAACTCCATTATCTTTTTTCACATCATCATTCTTCATATCTTTCTTTTTTGCCATAAAAATAATTTATATTAATTATATCCCCATGCATCCCCATCATACATAAATTTGTTTACTTAATTTATTATAGCAAATATTTATTTATTGTCATCTTTTTTCTCTTTTTCTTCAATATCTTCGTTAACAAGTCCATTAATATCATAATTTATATCACGAACTATTCCAGGATTATCATTAATTGTTTCAAAATCCTCAGTATCTCCAAACTTTATAAATGTATCATCACCTTTACTAGTGGTTATATTTATATTATCTATTGCATCAAATGTTTTTTCCTCATCCAATTCTAATGTGTCATTGTAAATCTGAACACCATCAGAAACGACCTGTATCCATACAGGACCCTTCATTGACTTTATTATTAAATGAACCTTTTTATCTATAATTTCCTCAGTTTTTTCAATTTCATAATTTGCTTCAATTACTATTTTTTCTACACTTTCTTTTTCAAATTTATTTACACTTTTAATATTTATAGCATTCAATCCATTATTTAAGCTCACAATATCACTAAATTTTCCATCCATATCTACAAAAATTTGTTGATCATTTATAAATACTTGGGAATTACTTCTTGTTTTTCCTTTTACCTCAACTTTATTATTATTTATAACACTCCCACTTACAGGATTTTCTACAATAAGCCATGGTGATGAGATAAAGTTATCAACACTGAAATATAAATACAAACCAATTCCCGATAATGCCACTAGTGAAATTATTACTACAATAATTTTTGGCGTAAAAACAATTTTAGGAACCTTAGGCAACCTCTGAACTTCCTCCTCTTCATCTTTTTTGTTTATATTTTGATAAATACTATATTCTCTCTCAAACATATCTAAGAGATTTTTATCTGAAACACCAAAAAATCTAGCATATGACCTAACATATCCCTTTACATATACTTTCATAGGAAGATTGTCATAGTCCCCTATTTCCAAAGCATCTATGTATGAAGCTTTTACATTAATTTCATGTGCTAAATCATTAGAACGCATTCGCCGTCCTTCTCTCATTTGCATTAGCGTTTCACCTAAAGTAAATGACTGTACTTTCTTTCGAGTAAAATTTTTCTTTTCCATAAAACACTATCAATTCAGCAAATTATATATACCTATCCCAGAAAATACTATTCAAACAAAATTAATTTGTTATGCTTCATCAATTTCCTGCACCTCAGAATTTTCTTGTTGTACTAATATCTTTCTAGGCTTAGAACCGTCTGGAGGACTCACTACACCATTTTCTTCTAGTTCATCCATGAGTCTAGCTGCTCTAGAATACCCTATTCTCAATTGTCTTTGTAAATATGAAGTTGAAGCCTTTCCTGCTGCTATAACTATCTCCTTAGCTTCTCCATAAACTGCATCTTCTGACTCTCCCGAATTTGAATTACTACCACCTACTCCAACTGGGCTACTAAAGTCCACAGAGGTTAGTCCAGTAGCACCTCCTGATTCCTCATCTCCAAAATCCTCATCAATGCTATATGCACCAGTTGATTCTGCCTGTCTTTTGATAAAATTCACAACTTTTTCTATTTCATCTTCTGATACATATGGATTTTGCAACCTCACAGGTGTTGATGTATTTGGACCACTGAAAAGCATATCTCCATTTCCAACCAATTTTTCAGCTCCAGTTGCATCCAAAATTGTACGTGAATCAATACTAGAATTAACTTTTAATGCAATTCGTGTAGGCATATTTGCCTTAATCAATCCTGTAATAACTTCCACACTTGGTCTTTGAGTTGATAATATTAGGTGAATTCCAATTGCACGTGACATCTGAGCTAGTCTCACAATTACACCTTCAACTTCTTTTCCATGCGAAGACATCAGATCTGATAATTCATCTATTACAATTACTATTACTGGTAGATTTTCCATGGGTTCTGTAACCATTTCATCCGTATCTGGATCAGCATACGTCCGTTCTCCACCAGCCTTTCTTTTTACATTATACGATTCCAAATTTTTTGACTTTGTTTCTTGCAATAACTTGTACCTTCTTTCCATCTCGCTTACAGCCCATTTGAGCGCATTAACAACCTTTCCATTATCTACAATAACATCAGATAGTAGATGTGGTATACCCTGATACAAAGATAATTCAACTCTCTTAGGGTCCACCAATATTAATTTCAAATCTTCTGGTGAATTTTTGTAAAGCAATGATAAAAGTATGCCGTTTATAGCAACTGACTTACCAGCACCCGTTGTACCTGCTACAAGTAGATGTGGCATTTTTGCCAAATCCTCTAATATATAATCACCATTAACATCCTCACCCAGAGCTAACAATAACTTTTCATCAGGATTATCAAACTCATCTGTGTTTAATAAATTTCTCATTCTTACCATAGCAGTCTCCCTATTTGGAACTTCTATGCCCACAAGTGATTTACCTGGAATCGGAGCCTCAATTCGTATTGGATGTGCTGCTAGAGCAAGTGCTAAATCAGCATTCAGAGCAGTAATCCTAGAAAGCTTCACACCACTCTGAGGACGGAAACTAAATTGAGTAACTGTTGGACCAGTGACAATATCTTCCAGTTCCATTGCAATGCCAAAATTTTGAAATGTTTCTTGTATTGCTTGAGCTCTTTGTTTCACATCACCACCCTTAGCAGCTGTACCACTTCTTTTCAAAAGCTTCAATGGTGGTAATTCCCAATCAACATTTATTGGTTGTGTCATTTGTTTTGTGTCATCTTTTCTATCGGCAATAATTTCTTCTGCCTTATCTGCTGCTGTCGGAGTTTTAGCAACTGGCATTTCTTCTACATTTATCTCTTCAATGTCCTCTTCCACATCGTCAAATTCATCATTGCCAAATTCCTCATCAGCGTCTCCCTCCATCACTTCAGATTCAACATCCTCATTTTCATCCTCTTCAAATTCTTCATCGTCTTGAGTAAACTCATCAGCATCTTCTTTTCGCGAAAAGAAACCAAACTTTTTTTCACTATCATTTTTTTTCATAGATGGTACTTTGTCTCCAAGTCCAACCAAAGACATGTCAAAAGCAACTATAAATCCAATAGCAATAACAGCAACCAATACTATAGCCCCAGCAATTTTACCTAAAAACTTGGCTAAGGACATAGCCAATACATAACCCAAATATCCACCACCAGATCCATTACTAGCCATGGACTTAAATTGTGTAGGATCAACAGATAGTAAATGCATAAGAGCAAGTAATCCCCAGAAAGCCAGAGCCATCCCAACTATCTTCGTTACATAAAATTTAGTTTCTACTTTTTTTCTAAGTAAAATTATTCCAACATACACAAAAACTAGTGTTGCTAAATATTTACCCCAACCAAAAATCTGACCTAGTAAATCTGTCATTTTTGCCCCAGCGACTCCAGCAGCATCAAAAAATCCCAACAAAAAAATCACAGCAAAAACAAACAAAAAAATTGCTGCTATCGAACGCTTCGCATGACCGCTTACACTCAGTGCTGCGAACTCTTCACCATCTCCCTCATATTCCTCATTATCATCTTGTTTTTTTCTCCCCATAATTTATTTTATTTTCAAATACATATATAAATTAATTCTATCACAAAAGTACATTTTTCAGCAATATAAAACAACGAACATTTTCTCAAATGTTCGTTGTTAAATTTCTCTACTTCATTTAAGTTACTTCATATAACTTCTTCCCCTATTGTGCATTCCCAAGTCTTGCATTATTTCATGAGCTTCTTCATATCTCCCTTCAACCCTTAATTCGTGAGCTTCTACCATTAAATTAAATTTTTCTTCTGTATCAATTTTAGTTGCGATTGCTTTTTTTCTTGCTGCAATTGTAAATTCTTCCCAATTACCTTTTTCTATAGCATTTCTTACATCTACATCCCGTTTATGCTTCATCACCTTTCTTCCAGGATGTTCAATTCCTGCATATTCTAATACATTTCTTGCTTCTTTATATTTTCCTTCTGCACGTAAATCGTGTGCAAGTTTTATTGCCTCAAAATCTTTCTTATTATCTATGCGTTGAGCTATTGGACAACTTTCTTTAGCTTGTGCAAATGCTTTAAAATCATTATTTCTAATTGCATCCTGCACTCGCTCATGTCTTTTATCAACATTAGCGCTTACGAAACTTGCACCTATTGTTCCTACAGCAAGCACCGTAACAAATGAACTTATTATGATTCTTTTTTTATTCATCATATTTGATATACTTATTTAGTTAATATACATCACCCCTGTCACATTAATTACTACGAATACTATTTTAGTTTCTTTCAAAAAATACCATCACATGCTTCTTGTATCATTAGATTCATATTCGGCGATACTTGCTCACAATTACACATTGACTCTTTATTTTCATTATATCTATCCATAGATCTTATACGCTTCCTTATTACATGTTCACTACCACCTTTCATTCCGCGAAGCTTTACATCACAAGCAACAAATATATTATTATCAATTTTTTTACCAACAACTAAAAATACTTGACCATCTTTTATCTCAGCTCTTTTATCTTGCTCTATATGATCATTCATCACTTGCCACTTTTCACCTGTAGGCGACATCAGTGTAAAATAATCTCCCTTAGCACATCCTACAACTCGTCCAACAATAACTCCATGATCCGGATTATTAAACATTATTCCATGCCTTTTTTCCACACTATTATAGTGTCTTAATTCACCTAAAACATCATCGATTAAATAACTTATCCCGCTCAAATACAAGGCAACCCCCATAATTAAGCTCAAAAATATATTTGCAAGTATAATTATTGCTATAGAATATTTATATCCACTATCTGTATGTCTGATAAAAACCTTAAATAATAGAATAAAAATAGCAGTCACAAAAATCCAAAGCACAGGCATCGCCACAACTATTCTTTTACCAACATGATCAGAAGCAATATTATCAATAAATAATGTACTATTCGCAATTGTAAAAATGATAAGACTCACTGTAAAGGCACCTGCTATAATACAAGTAATACCAATAAGCCATAGTATGAAATTTTTCAACACAAAATGCCAAGAAGGTACTTGCTTCACCTTCCCTTGCAAAATTTTATCCATTGCACATTTTGATGCTTTTTTTGCCGTCATACTTATTGAATTAAAAAATTAATGTCACTTTTTTCACATAAAGTCTTAAATTGTTTCTTTGCCCTATTTATATGAGTCGCCACAGTTCCTGGTGGTTTTTTTAAAATATCTGAAATCTCATCATAACTTTTATCTTCTATAAATTTCAAAACTAATACTTCTCTATATTTATCATCCATTTGTATAAATACATCTTTCATCTTATCAATCATGAACTCATCATCTATGTTTTTTATTACATCATGAGAATCAATAACTCTTTCAAAAAATTCATCATCAACTTGAATTGAATTGCCTTGTGGTCTTGATTTATTTTTTCTCCATGCACTTATTGTTTCATTGTGCACTATCCGATACATCCAAGAAGAGAAAGCTAACTTATCATCAAAACTATTTAAATTTTGATATGCCTTCAAGAAACTATCCTGCAAAATATCTTCAGCCTCTTCATTTGTAACAGCTGAAATTCTTTTAATATAAGCCATAAACCTAGACTCATATCTTTCCATGATAATACCAAAAACAGCTGGATCTTTTTTAGTCAAAGATACAAGTTCTATATCTGTCTTATTGTAAATATCACTATTTTCCATGAATTAATATCTAACTACAATCTATTACGTTATTTAGACTTTTTTCTTTCAATTACACCTATTTAACAAGTCTCACTGATTTAGCAAAAAAATAGACAATATCATCTAGACAACATGCCAGTTTATCAGCTATAGAATCCTCTTTGCAACGATACCTTTTTACTCTAATGTGTTCAGCCTTTATAAATTGTGCAAATAAGCCATCTGTTAAATATTTGTCCCCTATAGTAACAACATCACAAATGTCACCGTCTATATAATGTAATACTTTTTTATTTGGCTTTTTATATGGTGATTCAATGTAAGGCAAATTTATACTTTTTGCTATTTCTCGGCTTCTTACACCATTATAATTATTTGAAAATACATAGACTGAATTATTTTTTTGTAATTTTCTTATGATTACTAAAACATTTTCATCAATGGTTTTTTTTGAGCTACACGCCAATGTTCCATCAATGTCCAAAATGACAATTGAATCATTTATTTCTGAATAATCAATCTCATGAAAAAAAATGTCTTTCTGTTTTATTATCATAAAAATATATTACTTACATTCCTTGCAAATTCCAAAAAGCTCAAAAGTATGTTCTGTTATACTATTAAATTTACAACTACCCTTTTCTATTTCTTTTATCACTTTTTTCAAATTACAATTATTAATATCTTCAATCATACCACATTCCTTACATATAATATGATGATGATGAGGTAATGCAGCTAATTCAAAAAATCTACTATCTCCACATACATGTACAGCCCTAACTATTCCCTTTTGTAAAAAAATATCAACAATCCTATAAATAGTTACATTATCAATGCAGTTAATATTTTCATCTATATCTTTAACACAGACTGGCCTTTTGACATCATCAAAAAAATTCAAAACATAAATCCTAGAATTTGTAGCCTTTAATCCTACATCATGTAGTAATTGTTTATATTCTTTTTTCTTATCCATACAAATTAATTTATAACTAACACTTGCATCTAGACTATCATAAATGCAACTTACTTGCAATTACTTGACAACATCCCCTATTGTTTATAGAATAGAACAGTTATTAAAAATAAATACATAATATGATTTTATATATAATATTATCTGCATTCGCTGTAATGCTAGCTTCTTTAGTTGGAGTACTTTTTGTGTGGAAAGGATTTGGAGGTCTTATCCAAAAAAATTCCAAATATCTAACTGCATTCGCTGGTGGTGTATTTGCAGTACTTGCCTACTCTCTAATTAGAGAAACGTTTCATCTTTCAGAATCAATATTAATCACAATATCAAGTATTTTATTTGGAATTATCCTAATAGAAATAATTACAAGATTTATGCCATCAGGACATCATCATCACTCTCTTCCGCCGGACTGCGGAAATAAACATTCCTGCATAGACGCACAACGCATGATGTGGAGTGATGCTTTTCATAATGTTGGTGATGGAATACTTATAGTAGGTGCTTTTATGGTGAATGTACATGTTGGGATAGTAGCTACAGTTGGGATTTTTCTACACGAAATAGTACAAGAAATCTCTGAATTTTTTGTTTTCAAAGAGGCTGGTTATTCGACTAAGAAAGCCTTACTCTATAATTTCATAATATCTGGCAGTATATTTATAGGTATTGCACTCACTTTATTATTATCATCTGTAGCTTGGTTGATGGCTCCACTAATGGGATTTGCAGCTGGAGGATTTATATATGTACTTATCCGAGATATAATACCTCACACATTTCACAATGCAAAAAAAACCAGCACATTCATACAACACTTAATAATTTTTTTAGTTGGTATAGTTATGATGTTTGTAGTAAATAATATCGTACCACACTCACATGAACATCATGCTGAACATGACCCAACTGAAATCTCTCATGATATACATCCATAAATTTCATTAAATTTACACTAAAAAAATCACACCGTTTCTATAAGTGTGATTTTTTTATTTCTAATTTATTCAACTTTACATCTGTGGCATATTTGGAATTTCGGGTAATCCATCCATACCAGGCATATTTGGCATTTGTTCTTTAAATTTTTCCAATTCTTTTTTCATGATATCACACTGATCTGTGAAAGTAATGTTTTTTGGAATTGAAAAATCAGCATCTGTTGCGGCTGAACAACTAATTTTTCCAGCTTCTTCTTCAGCTTCTAAACTTTCAACTGTAAATTCATCTTCAAAAATCTCATCTTCAGGCATTTCCATATCCATATTTTCTGGCATCATAGCATCAAAACATTTTGGATCCATTTTTTCACCAGTTGTAGATCCTTCTTCCCACAAATATGTAACACCTTCTGTCATTACCATGATTTGTTTTTTGCCATTCTCTGTTCCTTCAGTTCTCATATTTGTACCATTTGTATATGTAACCCAATCGTCCTCACTGCTTACACATTTCATTGCAACTCCATTTTTCATTGCATCTTGCAAACCTCCCACAATTCCTTTACCTTCATCAATCTTATTAGTTACATCATCTTTCATATTAGCAACCTGCTCTCCACACCCACTTAACATCATTACTCCAGCAACCACACCAATCACAGAAGCACTTTTTATAGCCTTTATATTTTTCATAAAAAATATTATTAATTAACTTATGACTTTAATTATAAATCAAACGAAAAACTCACGCAACTAATCTTTTTCCGAAAGAAAATTCTCAATACTTTCCTCACCTACATAAACTTCAACTTCATCTATTTCTGGATATGGCAATAATGTCTCACGAATTTGAGCTGTTATCCGTGGTGCATCACAGGTCCCTCCAGTCATTAATTTATCTGAAAATTTAACAATAGCAATTCCATTTTCAATATCAAAACTAATAATCTCCAACTTATCAGATAATAAAAACGCATTATACTCTCCACTTTTGAAATCAATTTCTTTTAAATATATTAACTTTTCAAGTGCTTCTTCTGGTGATAAGTTTTCACCTACCACAACTTCTAATAATTTATCATCACACCCAATTAAGTCCTCAGAATAATTTTCCTCCCAACTTACTGAACCATCTATGCTCACTATATAAACAGAAGACATTTCATCCACTTGGTCAGTTACATCATTTACAAATATTTTTTCTTCATAAATACACTGCTCTGGATAACTCTCCATCACAGGATTTCCTGCTGCCACACACGCTTCAAAGTCATTTACTTCACTTACAATATTCAATTTACTACATCCAGTAATTACAAATAACGATATGATAAATAAACTGCTAATTTTTTTCATATTTTTTTATGTTAATAACAAATGCAATTATTGTAACAAGGGTAATTATAATCATTGCAACAATAGCAAATTCACTTTCCAGTGCTAATGCTTCATAAATTCCTCCAGTATAAAAATATACGTATGCAAGTTTTTGAATGCGTTTCCAATTTTGTTTCAATAGCATCATTGATAAATTGTTTGATGTAATCAATAGAATCAAAGCTGTAATATCACCGATGTGTGCAAATAGCATATAACTATCCAAAGACCAATATTCTTTTGTAAACATTGATGCTATATATTGTGATTCTGGTGAAATGATATGTCCAATTACAAATCCCACAATGATTGATGCTGACAAAATTCCAAATCCCTTTCTTAAGTAAACTAATTTTCGCAACCACTTTTGACTTCTAAAAATATCAGCAAGGGGACGAATTAACATTACCAAAAAAACTGATATGAAAGATACCTTATATAAGGTGCTTTCTAGTTTTATATAGTCATCACCAAAGGCAACTAATAACGGTAGTATGGAGAGTACAAACAATGAAATGCCTATAATGATATTTTGAATAATTCGCAATATTTTCATAATTATTTATTTAAATTTATCTGACTTAAGTATATCACCATTTTCACATATAATCACAAATTTAATTTGTTGTTTATCAAAAAACTGTCTCACCTTTTGTGAACCAAGTGTTATAGCAAGCGTTGCATAGGCATCCGCAACTGAACCATCTCTATGTATTACACTTGCAGAAATCACATCTGTTTTTGTACTATCTTTTGTATCAGTATTTAATATATGATGTTTTACTTTTCCATCTTTACCCCATCGCCTTTTATATGTTCCACTTGTACATACTGCCTCATTTTCAATAATAACTGAAATATTTTTCGTCTTATCAAGTGGATGTATAATTTCTATAATAAATTTCTCATCATTATAATCTTTACCTCGCACATACATATCACCTCCTATATTAATGATAATTCCTCCAGAACTTTCCATTTTTTGTGCGATTTTTTGTGCAACATATCCTTTTAAAAAACCTCCAAAATCTAACTTTTGTGAATCTTGCAAAATAAATCTATCTGTCAAAATTGTTACCTCATTTAAATTTATATTATAATTTGTATCATTTATATTATCCGTCTCCACATCAGTAATTTTTTCAAATGATTTATCATATCCAATACGAGCTACTTGCATAAGTGGGTTAAATCGTTTTTGAGTCTTTTCATAAAGATTATAAGCAATCTCATAAACCTCCAAAAACTCTACAGATACATTTGCTGATTTACTTCTATTAATAAAAGATAATTCACTATTATGATCAAAACGAGAAAATTTATCTTCATACAATTTTGCAATAGCAACAGCCTGTGTAAAATAACTATCCGCTTGAACAGTTGATTCTGCAATAAAAGTCATATCAAAATTACATCCCATCACCTCTGTATGATAATTGTATTCTTGTGTCATATAGTTTATACTACTAGGTACTTTATTACATTATAAATAATTTTATGCAAAAAAACTTAATATATGTATTAGTTAGCTTCCTAAGTGTAGCATTAATCATATCAATTGGCACAAATATTGCATATCGCACAAATGTAATAGCCGATTTAAAAAATGACTTTCAAAAAACTGCTGAAGAGCATCAACAAAAAATTAATGAAAAAGATGGTAGCATTGCAAGACTAGAAGAAGAACTGAATATTTCCTTACAAAAACAAACTGAAGCAGAAACTAAATTGAAAGAAAAATTAGCAGAAGAAGAGCGTATCAGATTAGAAGAAGAACGACGAAAACAAGAAGCTCGTATTGCTGCAGAAAAAAAAGCCGCTTCAGCAGCTGCTGAAGCCGCTCGTATTGCTGCAGAGGAAGACAGCAAAAAATCAAAAGCCTCCTAGACTAAAGAGTGTCCATTATTTCAAAACTTAAAACTCACTTATCTTGTTTAAATAAGTGAGTTTTTTAATATATGTTATACACGTTCTAACTTGCTTGTGATATTTTTGAAATAAATTCTTGAAATTTGTTATTATGTTTTTTATCCGCATCATTCACAACTTCATCTTCAGTAATATTTTCATTATCAATATCAAAATAAACATCATCCTCACTTTCGACATTATTTTCATTCACACCTTTATCTTGTGTCATATTTTGATATTGCTATTTTTTTAAAATGAACCCTAAATAACCTCTATGAACTTTTCTTCCATTGTTTCCATATTTGCAATTTTTGCGAATGCTTTCATGTTTTCCTCAAAAGCTGGACTTTCTAGAATTTTTCTAAATTCTTTTTGTTGTTCCATACTTTCCCATTTCACAACACAATAAATTTTACCAGCTTCATCCACTGCTGAATCTCTAGAGATAAACCCATCAACTGATTGCAATTGCGCTGTAATACCAGCTGACATTTGTTTCCAATCCTCCAATAAATTTTGATCATTCAATTCGAACGTTACTATCAATATTATACTTTTCATTTTTTTGTTATTAAATTATTATTAGTCTCATTATAACACATACTATATATGAGCACTCTAATTCATAACAAATTCCTTCAGACAAAGAATGGTCACATTAAATATACATTTAATGTGGTCATTAAACACCCTACTCTAATACAATATTCAAATTTTTTAAATCTTGATACAACTTATCAAAATTTTGAAATAAAATTGGAGTATATCCAACATCTCCCGAAGTTTCTAGACTTTTTGGCGTATCATCTATATATACTAACTCATCTGGTTGTACATTTAACATATTACAAAAACTAGAAAATGCTTCAACATTCGGCTTCATAACACCCATTTCAGAGGAAATTCCTACTACATCAAAATAATTATCAATTTTTTGTTCTTCTAACATTTGATGCAAACCACTATTATAATTACTCAAAAGTCCAATCTTGTATCCAGCAGTTTTCAGAACTTTAATCAATTCCACAACATCCAAATTTAATTTTTGATCCCTTCCCCATCTGACAATAAACTCCATGATAGCTTCTTGCTTATCAGCACAATTCAATTCCACTGCTATATGTTTCCACAGTTCTTCCCAAGTCATCTCTCCAAGATTAAGCCTATTATTATTTTGAAAATACACTTTCAATAATTTATCTGATTCTACATTGAATATAGCTGCAGCACCATCATTAAATGCCATGCTAGACCGTCCAAAAATCACACCACCATAATCAAATCCTATTGCTTTGTATTTCATATTTTTTTGACATTATTACAAATTTAAATATATCTATTAACATTAGTCCACTTCCATCAATGGCACAAACGAAAATCCATAAAAATATTTCATTTTACCTTCTGTCTCTGTATATTTAATGTATAATACAATATCATTTTTTACAGGAATTACCATTTGACCACCAATAGCTAATTGTGAAATAAGATCTTTTGGAATTTCTGCACATGTTGCAGATACAAGAATTCTGTCATATGGTGCAAATTCTGGTAGACCATAAGAAGTACCTGATTGCTGAATTGATACATGTGACATATTATATTTAGCGAGATTTTTTTGTCCATACATTACTAACTCTGACACAAGTTCTACACCACGCACAAATCCTGACACTCCCACAATTTCACCCATTAATGCCGTAGTCCATCCTGACCCTGCACCAACATCAAGCACTTTATCGCCTACTTGTAACTCTAGCAGTTCTAACATAAAAGCAACAGTTCTTGGCTGTGATATCGTCTGTCCATACCCTATCGGCAATGGACGATCTTCAAAAGTATTTGCTACATATTCACTCAAAACAAAATCTGCACGATTAACCGTTTTAAATGCATCAATAACATTTGGCGTTGTCATAACTCCTGTAGACAAGAGGTAGTCAACTAATTCTTTTTGTGTATTCATATCTCTATCTATTTATCAATATCTTTTCACTAAAAGATATTGATATCAACTCAAATTGTTAAAATTATTTTTTTGCACGAAACATATAGAAAAGAAGAATTGGCAATCCTACAACAATAAGAGCAAAACCATCGATCATTGCATGTTTTTTGCGATTAACGAATTGTATTTGTTCACGTTTGTTTTCACGCGCAATACATTGCTCGTACTGTTCTAATCTATCTTCTTCTGAAAGCTGCTTCTGTGTTATCACATAATTCCCTGTTTGTTGCGGATTAGTATATGGCGCATCTATTATTTGATCACATTGATATGCTCGAAAATCTTCATCTGAACGAATATCGAATACATATAATTTAAGAAATGCACCTAAAAACATAACAGATCCAATGGCGATCATAATTACCCCCACACTTGACCCTATAACATTGATAAGATTCTTAATAATTTCTATAGCTCTCATATTCTTTTATTAACATTTAAACACATATTAAAGGCTGCTAACCCTCTTAACATACGAAATACGTTATTGTCTAATTCTATGCGGAACTTGCTTTTCCCTTTCGTGACGTACATCAGGTTTATAAAGTTTTGTTTCATATGTACAATTTTGTCCACATACTTGATCTACTGCCTTCTTGATTTGCTCATCGCCTTTGTTATCTCTCAATTTTCGCAATGGACCAGCATTATCAACATAAATTACTACATGATCATTCTTGTGATTAATTTCCTTCACATGTTCACTTATCAAATCACGTGTGTGTCCATGCGTAATAGCAAGTGCAAATACCTTAATATCGTGTTTCATAAGCATAAAACTAATAATTATACATAATAACCTCTCATTATATAATACACATTTCATGGACTTTTTATTTCGGTTATATCCCATCTGTAGTTTTCACAAAATCCAAAAGCTCCAAAGTAATGCCTACAAAAAAAGTTCTTGAAAAAGAGCTTTTTTATGTGTGCATGGAGCATGGAATGCTGTTGGAACTTTTTTGATGAATATAGATTTGCTCTAATTTATTTATGAAAGAATTTATACAATATTCTAAATTTAACTAGTTTCTTTTAATAAATATGTTAAAATTAGATTATTAAGTAAAAGCTGAACAGTATCACAAAACAATAATAAGGAGGTACAGCTAAAATGAAAACGACTACAGAAAATCCTGATATGATTAAAAAAGTTCTACGACAAGAAGATGCTCATCCTGACGCAAGTGATTTTATCCAAAATCATCCCGATGCAAGAGGATTCGCTCCAGGTAAACAATCAACAGAACCAAATGGATTGTGGCATTCCCATCATGCAGATGCACACGGATGGTGCCACTCAAGTACAAAATAATTTTGTACTCAATTTACTCACTAGCTTCATGCTTTTAGCATGAAGCTAGTTCTTTTTTGATATCAAATTAACAATGCGTTATTTAACGCCGTTATACTATTTCTATTTCATCAATCACTTTGCCATAAAAATCTTGACGTTTACCGCTCTGATCATTTACACCAAGACTAAGATAAAAACCTTCCTCAGAATCATAATCCCAAAATGTTTCACTCTCGCCTTCTTTAAAAATCTCTTCGCCACTTGTGTGTTCTGCAACTGCATGTGCCTCAAAAAGAAATGTGAAATCCTTATCATCATATGTTACATCTTCTGGAAATGGTTGTGCTATATCACAATTAACCTCACGAACCAATACAAAAGAATTATCCTCCGCATCATCCGCCAAAACATATCCATCAGACAAAAAGCATTTAATATAAAAACTCTTATCATCCAAACGGAACATTACAATTTCCAATACATCAAGCTCCTTATCATCTACAATAATTATCGTCCCAACTTTAACTTTACGTCGAAATTCTTGTACTTTCATAATTAATATTATTACTATTTCTCTTATCATCTTACCCTTATTCTTTAATTTTCACCAATCAAGTCATTCATAATCAAAATAAAGAGTACTGAATTAGAAATAAAAAATCACATATCTGATCTGTGTAATTTTTATATATGGGGAGCATGGGATGATATTAGAACTTTTTTGATAAATTCACATTAAGTTTTTAGTATTTTTTCAACCTACTATGCTAAAATAAGAGTGTAATAAAATAATAAATAATGTTTATGAATGAAAAACTTACACAACGCGCTTTTTTTTCAAAAGGCATTGGAGGATTGATTGGAGTACTTACCTTGATATTTTTACCCTACATGTGGCCAGATGTAACTATGCATATGCGTATTGGTATATTGGTAGGGTTTGCACTTCTAGGTGGAACAATTGCTGTTGCTGGTATTTTTACTCAAATTCCAGTATTTAATATCAGATTTACTGCTGCTATACGTGGCGCAATGATTGGTGGATCATTCGCACTTGCTTTTATACTAATCTCTTTTGATTCATTGGTTACATATATGCAAACTGCAACCATATTCGCAGGTTTATCTCCATATTGGATAATTATAGATGGACTAATTATTGGCGCACTACTTGATATTATTGCTACAAAAAAAGTAGGCGAAGGAAAGGAATTGTGTCAATAAACATTTCCTATCAAAATAATGTAATTTTAAAAAACACATAACTATCCAGTTGTGTGTTTTTTGTTTGCGGGGAGGATGAGACGATATTGAAACTTTTTTGATGGAAAATACGATTATTAACTACTACTAATATTAATTTTTTCTATTTCATCAATCAAAACTCTAGATTGTTCCAAAAATGCATTTTGTATATCAACAAAATCTTCACTGCTCAATCCCTTTAAAAAATCGCTCATCCTCTGTTCTTCATTAAATATTTCTCTTTTTTCATACACTCCACTTATTTTCATCTTTTTATTTAACACACTTTTCAAAAAATCAATAGAATAACCATATGATTCTTTAAATCCATTTGCAGAAAGAATCATCAATACACAAACCTCTGGTTCAGTATTCATGCTTACAGCATCGGAAAGAAATTCGTAAACATCCTCAGAATTTTTAATCTGATAATCTGAGGTGCCACTATCAACTGCTTGCCAATCATGCTTTATTAAGGGTGAAAAATGATATACAAAATTTAATACCTTATGTGCTAATTCATTACTTTCTGTATGCTTTATAAAATTTTCCTTAGACAATTCTTCCAAAAAAGGATACTTTTCCTTGGCTATTGAAGCTTCGCTTTCGAAATATCTATCATGCTCATTCATATTAATCATGATTTGCCCATGCGTAGTTACTCCAAATATAATATTTTCTTTATCCCTTCTATCATAATCAACATAAAATAAATTTGTTTTTTTCCCAGAAACTTGCGGAAAAACTTTGGTTATTCCTTCATATTGTTCTAATAAAATTTCTTGATTAGAACCTTTGATAAAAAGATCTTCATCATTAACTTGATTATATATATTAAAAAAATAACCATTATTAGCAAAGTGCACTAACAACTCTGACATTGCCTGATCAACTTCAATACGCGAAAAATTTTTCCTATTTATTGCTTGTTGCAGGTTAGCAAATCCTGCATATGTTGTTTCATCAACTAAATTTTTATTCTCTATAAGTAAGTCTAGAATATATCTAAAATTATTGGAAAAAGACTGCATTTTATTATCACCATCAGTCATCTGAGGTATTTGGTCTTTTGTTGAACCTACCAGTTTCACAACAAATTGATCAATTTTTTCTTTATCAGATAATTGTTCATTATTATTAGCAAGAGCTTCAGCCATTCCTACAACTGGTTCACTAGCAACTACAAGTGCTGCTCCGACAGCACTCTTTATAAAAGATCTTCTAGTCATGTTTCTTTTTTGAGAAAACTCTTGAGAAACCTGTTTTTCCTCAATTGATTTTTTAAAATGTTTCTCCATATTATATAGTTCAAAAATAAATACCTCTAGAAATTTTTTCTTATATTCCAGCCCAAGAAAAAAATACTTTACAAGCACTCTTTTAAAAGCTATTCAAATAATATCATAAAATATATCCATTTGGAACTTTTAGAGTTTTATAATAAAAACAAAAAATACACATCTAAGATATGTGAATTGTAAACGCGGGGAGTCTGGAACGATGTTGGAACTTTTTTAACAATAGTTAATACATAAATTATTTGTTACTCACTTTTTAAAATCCCAATATACACTTTAATTTTTTCATCTCCTGATACAGCATACGCTAATGACCTCATACAACCGTCATCCAAAAACCATGAGATTGTTTTAATTCCTCCATTATGCTTTTTATATGTTCCATTTGGCACAACTATTGGTAATAAATATTTTTCCTTCTGCAATATTCTTTTTATTGGAATTATTTGAGGAACTACTTGAAACGCTCGTCTTTTTTGAATTTTCGACTTATCTTTTTTAAGTTCGACTCTTAACTTTTGTGCAGTTTGACTTAAAGAAACTCTTTGTGTCCATGACTCATATAACCCGCCTGTCCTATTCCACACTTTAACTTCAGATACATTTACTTCACCCAAATACCAATCCAATGTTTCATATGCTTTTAATCTTTTTTTATATTCATCTCCTATAATTTTATCAAGTGACTTTTCTCTTAGTTTTAAAACCTTCTTTTTAGTCTTTGATAAGTTTTGTATAAGTGTATCCTTATCTGGATTATACTCTTTAATTCCTTTTTTGCGCATTTTTTTTGATGTAAAGCGTTGTGATAATACAAAACATCTTTTTGTCTCAATAACTGAAACTTTTTTAAATAATTTCATAAATTTTATTTTACTTTTTATATATCAAGTATATCACTGATAGTTCCAAAGTGATAAACTCCTTATAATAAAAAGCTCTTGAACAAGAGCTTTTTATGTGTGCGGAGAGGGAGGGATTCGAACCCTCGAGGCCCGTAAAGACCTAACACCTTAGCAGGGTGCCCTATTCGACCGCTCTAGCACCTCTCCATATTTGTATTCAATTGTACAAAAACTAGTGTATCATCAAATATGCTACAAATCAAGTTTTATGTTATCATTTATATAATAATCTTTTAAATAAAAAATATGAGTCTTATTTTTGATAATATCACAGAACAAGATAAAGTTCTCTCTGTCAAAGAATTGATTGATGATTCTACTCCACGTCCTTCATTCTTTTTTCTAATTGTTCTGTCTGCGCTGATGGCTGCGTGTGGACTCCTTATAAATAACTCTGCTGTTATCATAGCTTCTATGCTTATCGCTCCGATACTGTCCCCTATTTTGTCTCTGGCTCTTGGGATTGTAATTGCTGATGGTAAGTTAATTTCACGATCTTTTTTTACACTTCTCAAATCAGCTGGTTATGCAATAGGTCTTTCTGCAATTGCTACTTGGTTGCTTTGGAACTTCACATCGAGTTCTAACTTCATGATTGAATTAAATCCTGAAATACTTGAGCGTATAGAACCATCTATTGTTTATTTACTTATAGCAATTATTGCGGGTACTGCAACTGCCTTTGCTAGAGTTAAGCCTGATTTATCAGAAGCACTTCCAGGAACTGCTATTGCCGTTGCTTTAGTGCCACCACTTGCAACTGTTGGTATCGGCATAGCAACTCTCAATATGTCTGTTGTATCTGGTGCACTAGCAATGTTTATTTTGAATGCTGTTGGAATTGTACTTGCTGCAATGGTGATGTTTTCACTTATGAATCTCTATACTAAAAAAACTGTGATAGAAAAAACTGTAGAACAGGCTGATGAGAAATTAGAAAAAGAAAAAGAAAACTCTGAAAAGAAAAATGGCATTAAAAGAAAATAACTAAAATAAAAAACAACCTACTAATAGGTTGTTTTATATTTTCTGTGTCCTTGGTAGGAGTTGAACCTACGACCTTTTGGACCGCAACCAAACGCTCTATCCACTGAGCTACAAGGACATATTTAAATTATATAACAAATATTATTTTACACAAAAAATGTATAAAAGTCAATCTAAAAAAGACGTATTGCTACGTCTTTTTTGATTTATATATGTAACAGTCTTTCTAAAATATCTATCAGGTTCTGCTCTTGTTTTTCTTCAGGTATGAATTCTACTAATTTTTCATGCACTATAACTGGATCGACTTGATGTAATGGTATATGTAAATATGGCCTCAAATGACCTTTAACATGTAAACTAATAATACGTGTATGTGGTGGCTCATAAAAAATCCAGAAAGACTTAATATCATCAAAATCATACATTTCATCACCTACTAAAATTCCATCATACGTTACAGCAAAATCAATAACCTTTGGAGGTCTTGATAATTGCAGATATCCAACTATCCATATAAGTCCAAAAACTATTGCCATTATTATACTATCCGTCCATAAAGCATAGAGACAGATTAATGCTATTGTTATAGAAATCCCTAAATACCAATTCTTACTACGCGGATAATGCTCAAAATCAGGACCTCTCCAATGCACGATTACATCTTCTTTGTTTGTAATTAGATATTGAGAATGTTCTTTTTCATAATCATAATCATTTTGATATTCTAACGCTTCAGCTGGCAATGGCTGTTTTGCTTCTTTTCTAATCCATTTTTCATGTTGTGCATTTCTTTGCACATTATCATCCAACACTCTCTTGAGCGGAGCTGATTGAACTATATGTTTAGAAGTTGATTGCTGAATTTTCTTTTGTTGTGAAGGTTTTTTTATTTGTTTGTTTTGATTTGGTTGTTGTAACTGTTTTTTATCATTAGAAAAAGAGTTCTGATTGTCTGAGCTTGTTTGATTCATTTTATCTTCACGTAAATTCATCATTATATTATTTTTATTTTTCTAAGTATTAATATATTAACATATTTACAAAATCCTTGCTACCTGTTATGATATATCTTGTAGTTGACTGGAGGCGTGGCAGAGTGGTCGAATGCATCGGTCTTGAAAACCGAAGTCCCCTAACGGGGACCGGGGGTTCGAATCCCTCCGCCTCCGCATTTAATCCGCCTGAACGGCGGATTTTATTTATCTAACAATTTTTATGCAAAAAATGTTATCTATAAAGGATCTTACAATCAAAGCTAATGACAAAGAAATATTACATGAAATTTCTTTTGATTTTAAAATTGGTAAAATATACGCAATCATGGGAGTAAATGGTTCTGGTAAGAGCTCACTAGCAAAATCAATTATGGGTAGTGAGGAACTTTTTATTGAAAATGGCTCTATTACTATAGGTGACAAAAAAATAAATGCCTTGCAATCAAATGAGAGAGCATCTCTTGGAATCTTCTTATCTCCTCAATCACCAATTGCACTTCCGGGTGTAACAGTTGGTCAATTACTCAGAACTGCTATATCTCGTAGTGACATGAGCAGTAAAGAACTTATGCAAAAAATTAAATCTATTGCCAAAGAATTAGAGATACCAAAAGAATTATTGACTCGTTCACTAAATGAAAACTTTAGTGGTGGTGAGAGAAAGAAAATGGAAGTTTTACAAGCTGCTATATTAAATCCTAAATATATTATCTTAGATGAAATAGATACTGGCGTAGATATTGATGCTCTTGGCATTATCGCAAACTTTTTAAAAAAATTCGTCCAAGATTCCGATAAAATATTGATTTTAATAACTCATTATAATAGAATATTGTCTTATTTAGATATCGATGAAGTACTTGTACTGCGCGATGGTAAAATAACTGAAATTGGTGATTCTTCCCTTGCTGAAAAAATTGAAAAGGATGGCTATACTTCTTAAGTTTCAAAAATGACAAAAAATTTAACTAAAAATAATTTAAACTTTAACAGGCGTCATGATTTTGCGATGCCTGAAGTTTCTGTTACAAAAGTTAAGCCTGGCATAAATAAAAATGTAGTTCAATCAATAAGCGATTATAAAAAAGAAGACTCTTGGATGCAGAAATTTAGACAAACTTCTTACAAAATATTCAACGAAAAAGAAATGCCTAAATGGGGTCCTGGTTTATCAAAAATAAATTTTGATAATATAACATATTTTCTAAGAGCCACCGACAAGCAAGTTACTTCCTGGGATGACCTGCCAGATGAAATTAAAGAAACTTATGATAAAATAGGCGTTCCTGAACATGAAAAAAAGTGGTTAGGCGGTGTTAGCGCTCAATATGAAAGTGAGGTTGTTTACGAATCTATTGCCAAAGAACTTGATGATTTGGGTGTACTTTTTTGTGATATGGATACTGCTGTCAAAAAATATCCTAAATTAGTTAAAAAATATTTTGGTAAATTAGTACCTCCAACTGACAATAAATTTGCTGCACTAAATTCTGCTGTGTGGAGTGGTGGTTCATTTATTTATATTCCAAAAGGAGTTCATGTGAAACTTCCTTTACAAGCTTATTTCAGAATCAATGCTGAACGATTTGGACAATTTGAACGTACACTCATAATAGCTGATGAGGATTCATCTGTGCATTATATAGAAGGCTGCACTGCACCAACTTATTCAACTGAATCTATTCATGCTGCTGTAGTTGAAATATTTGTCCTAAAAAATGCAAAGATTCGATATACAACAATTCAAAACTGGAGCACAAATATTTATAATCTTGTCACAAAACGAGCAAAGGCAATGGAGGGCGCTACAATGGAGTGGGTTGATTGTAATATTGGATCGGGCGTAACTATGAAATACCCTGCTGTACTTTTAGCTGGTGATGGTGCTCGTGGAAATATGATGTCTATAGCGTTAGCTGGTAAAAATCAAACTATAGATACAGGAGCAAAGATGATACATTTAGCTCCAAATACAAATTCAAATATCATTTCAAAATCAATATCTATGGATGGTGGCATATCAAACTATAGAGGGTTAATACAAATAACAACTGCTGCAAAAAATGCCAAAAGTCATACTCAATGTGATGCAATGTTACTAGATAATAATTCGCAATCAAATACATATCCAACAATGGATACGAAGGAAAAAACAGCTAGCATCTCACATGAAGCAAGTATAGAAAGTATAGACAATGAAAAAATATTTTATATGATGAGTCGTGGACTAACAGAACAACAATCTAGAAGCATGCTAGTAAATGGATTTATAGAAGAAATAACTAAAGAAATTCCTTTGGAATATTCTGTAGAATTATACAAACTAATTAACTTGGAAATGGAACGTTCAATAGACTAAAGAATATGTTTAGAGATATAACAACTGACAATCAAGAGATTTACAAAATCACAGTTCCTGGTGACTACGTTTTTTATTTTGAAAATAAAACTAATAACTTAATTTTTGATATTCAATGTGAAGATGCACATGTCAAAATCTATGGACTTTATACATGTAAAAATTCTGATGCTTTCAATTTACATATAACTCAAAGACATTCTTCTCCTAATAGTATTAGTAATGTCTTAATTAAAAGTATCTTATATGACAAAAGTAACTTTAATTTCACAGGAGTCATAGATATATTAAAGGAGGCCATCAATTCAACAGCAAATCTAGAAAATTATAATTTACTACTGAGTGATAAAGCACACGTGATAACATCTCCACAACTAGAAGTTGTGCCTAATGAAGTTAATTGTAAACACTCTGCAAAAATAATTCCATTAGATACCGCACAATTAAATTATATGACCTCAAGAGGTATCTCAATAGAAGCTGCAAAACAATTACTTATTGATGGATTTACAGATGAAATTTTACAAATAAAAAAATGTCTACAAAAATAATTATTTTTGTAGACATTTTTGCTGTCACGTGAGCACTGGATTCACTAGCTGAATGGCTTTACTTCCTACCAAACAATATCATTGGGACTTTTCGTCTCTCACTCACATGTAACAGAAATATGTACTGTACTAATAATACATCAAATAAGTGCCATGCCGAAATATCTATGAAAGCCAGCTTCTCCCACGCCTGTTAGAATTATGGACTCGCGACCCGCAAACTGTGCAAAATCACTTTCATCTTCTACATCATTGAAGTACACAAGTTGTGGCTTATCTGGACTCGCACAACGGGATGGACCTCGACAACCGCGAAAAATATGTTGTTGATAAGTTTTACGTAAAGCCAGTTTTAATAATGGAATACAATCAGGAGAATATTGTCCACCATACTTCATTGTCCAGACAGGCGTATCTTTGAACCATATCGTCGTAAAACCTGATGACATATTACTTAACGGTGTAGTACAATATGCATCATGCACGACAAAATCTTCTGATCTAAAAGTAATACATTTATATCCTGGCATACCTGGCATGTCATATTTTTCAACCTTTGCATTACTAACATATCCTTGACACATCGTCTTAAAAAAAATATCTTCAATTTGTTCTAATGTTACATCTACGGCATCCATTAAACACCTCTCTTATTTGAATTTTATCTTTTTGTTAAAAAACTATGATACAAAATATTATCATAAAATCAATAGACAGTCAATCAAAAAACCGACCAAATGGTCGGTTTTTTGTGTGCCTATTTTTTGTAACTACAGAAAAATATTTTATTTTTTTTCTGCTTGTCGGAATCCTGTTCCTGCTGGAATTAGTCGTCCGATTATTACATTTTCTTTTAGACCTCTTAAACGATCTTTCTTTCCAGAAATTGAAGCGTTAATAAGAACTCTTGCAGTTTCTTGGAATGATGCAGCTGACAAGAATGATTCAGTTGAAAGAGCTACTTTTGTGATACCAAGTATCATTGGCTCTCCTTCTGCTATCTTTCCTTTTCCAGCTTCTTCATTTGCATCATTGAACTCACTTAGCTCAACTACCTCACCTGGGATAAGAGTTGTATCTCCTGCTTCTTTTATACTGATACGTGAGAACATTTGTCTTATTATAATCTCAATGTGTTTATCATTGATACCTTCACCTTGTGAAGCATAGATATTTTGAATTTCACTAACAATATATCTATGTACAGCTTCCTTGCCCATAGTTGCATACAATTTTTTCAGATCCATATGACCTTCATTTAATTGTTGCCCCTTTGTTACAAGGTCACCTTTTGCAATATTGATTGTTGCTACTGAAGGAACATTATATTTCTTTTGTTTCTTCTTATTATCTTGTTCTTCTATGACAACAGTTACAAATTTTCCACCATCATCTTCATATTCAACAACTTTACCATCAATTTCTGAAAGAATTGACTCACCTTTTGGTACACGAGCCTCGAAGATTTCTTCTACACGAGGAAGACCTTGTGTAATATCACTTCCAGCAACACCACCAACATGGAAAGTACGCATAGTAAGCTGTGTTCCAGGTTCACCAATAGCTTGAGCCGCTACAGTTCCTACAGCCTGACCAAGTGTTACAACTTCACTTCTTCCCAAATCGATTCCATAACATTTCTGACAAATTCCACGAAGTGTTTTACAAGCTGTCGCAGTTCTAATCTTAACCTTCTTGACTCCAGATTTATCAATAGCTTGAGCTTGTTCTTTTGATATAATATCACTTGATTCTACCAAAACTTTATCAGTTTTTGGATGCTTTAGAGTACCGCAAGCAGTACGTCCAACAACTCTAGCAAAAAACTCAATTCCAATCTTATCTGAATCTTCTCGGTAAACATATCCACCAGTTCTGTCTCCACAGTTTTCTTCTGTTACTATCACATCTTGAGCAACATCTACCAAACGACGAGTTAGATAACCAGCTGTCGCAGTTCTTAGAGCTGTATCAGCCATACCCTTACGAGCTCCATGAGTTGAGATGAAATATTCCAACACATCGAGACCTTCTTTGTATGAACTTCGCACTGGTAATTCTAATGTTTCACCAGTAGCTCCAGCCATCAAACCTTTCATACCTGTCATCTGTACCACAACTGATTCACTACCACGAGCCTTAGAATAAACCATTGAATAAACTGGACCTTCTTTATCAAGTCCATTTCTCACTTCCTCAGTAATATCATCTTTGGCTTTATTCCATATATCAATAGAACGGTTCTTACGCTCTTCTTCTGTAAGAAGTCCCATGTCATAATTCTCTCTAACTTCATTCACTAATACTTGTGAAGCTTCTAGAATTTCTTTTTTCTTTTCTGGAATTTTTAAGTCATCCATTCCCCAACTAATACCTGATTTTGTTACAGTTTCAAATCCAAGATTTTTCACTCTATCTATAAATAGAGCTGTCTCATCTTGACCTTCAGTCTCTAACATTGTTGCAACGATGTCTTTCAATTCAACCTTTGTCATTTCTTCATTAATGAAACGCATTGATTCTGGCAAAATATCATTGAACATTCCGCGACCAGCTGAAGTTTTGTATGTTTTTTTATTGTATTGAAGATAAATTTCAGCATTTACAGCAATTATACCATTTTGATAAGCAAGTGCTGCCTCATCAATATTAGCAAATATTTTACCTTCACCTTTAGCTCCTTTTTTAATATGAGTAATATAATAAATACCCAATACCAAGTCTAGCGTTGGAGTCGTAATAGGCTCACCACTAGCAGGCTTAATAAGGTTCTTTGATGAAAGCATCAAGTTTGCGCATTCTTCACGTGCCTTATCTGTCAAAGGAACATGAACTGCCATCTGATCACCATCGAAGTCAGCATTAAATGCTGCACATACCATAGGATGCAATTGTATTGCTTTACCTTCAATAAGAACTGGTTGGAAAGCTTGAATCGAAAGTCTATGCAAAGTAGGCGCACGGTTAAGCATTACGTAATGATGTGGAATGATATTATCCAAAATTTCATATGCTTCTTCTGTTTCATTATCAACCATCTTCCCAGCTGTACGCACGTTATGAGCATACTCTCTTTCAATAAGTTTATTGATAATAAACGGCTTGTATAGCTCAAGTGCCATCTTCTTTGGGATACCCGCTTGATGTAATTTCAACTGGGGACCAATCACAATTACACTACGACCAGAATAGTCAACACGCTTACCAAGTAAGTTTTGACGGAATCGTCCTTGCTTCCCTTTCAAAGAATCAGCAAGTGATCTAAGTGCTCTACGTTGTCCTGTTGAAGCCGCTACAGAAGCTTGTCCACGACGAGCAGAGTTGTCAAACAAAGCATCAACTGCTTCTTGCAACATTCTCTTTTCGTTTCGTGTAATAACCTCAGGAGCATGTAAGTCCATAAGTTTTTTCAAACGATTGTTTCGGTTGATGATTCTACGATAGAGATCATTCAAATCAGAAGTAGCAAATCGTCCACCATCAAGAGCAACCATTGGTCGCAAATCTGGTGGAATAACTGGCACAACTGTTGGTAACATCCATTCTAATTTGATTTTTGCTTTTTTAATTCCTTGATAAAATTTGATTCGTTTCTGCATCTTTTTCTTTGTAATAGAATCAACCTCATCAACTTGCTCAGCAAGTTCTTTTCGCATTACATCCACATCCATATCTACTAATAGATCCCGAATAGCTTCAGCACCGATACCCGCAGAAAACACTTGTCCAAAACTAGTAGACAAATTAAAATATTCTACTTCAGTTAAAATTTGATATTTTTTCAAATTTTTCAATGCATCACGCTTTGAACGAAATTGTTTTTTCAATTCTTGTAATGTGTCTTTATCATCATTAGCTTTAAGCTCTTTTTGCTTGTGCTTAAACTCACTTTCAAGATTTTCTTGAGCACTAATTTTTGCAGCCTCTTCTACATCTGTAACGATATATGATGAAAAGTAAATAACTTTTTCTAATTGTTGTGGAGAAAGTCCTAAAGCAAGACCAATCTTACTAGGCACACCACGCAAAAACCAAATATGTGATACAGGAACAGATAGTTGAATATGTCCCATTCTTTCACGACGGATAATTGAACGAGTTACTTCTACTCCACACTTATCACAAGTTATCCCCTTATATCGAATACGCTTATATTTTCCACAATAACATTCCCAATCTTTTGATGGTCCAAATATTCTTTCGCAAAATAGACCATCCATCTCAAATCTTTGAGTACGGTAATTGATTGTTTCTGGTTTTGTAATCTCACCACTTGACCAACCCAAAATACTTTCTGGAGAAGCAAGTCTAAGCCTGACACTGTCGAAATCACTAACTTTTGTTACATTATTTTCCATATGTTTTAACTTTAAGTTATATTAGATGCTTACCCTATCCGCCGATAGAATCGGCGGAAGAGGATTATTTCTTTCCTTTTGCTTTTGCATCCTTAGCTTCTTGAGCAATTGCTTTTGAAGTATCAGATTTCTTTGCGTCATCACCTGACTCGACTTTCTGTCCGATGAGATCTACATCCAAACACAATCCTTTAAGTTCATTTACCAATACGTGGAATGAAGCAGGTAGGTTTGGACTCTTAATTTCTTCACCTTTGATAATTGATTCATATGCCTTTGACCGTCCAAGCACATCATCAGATTTAATTGTAAGCATTTCTTGCAATGTGTGTGCTGCCCCATGACCTTCAAGTGCCCACACTTCCATCTCTCCAAAACGCTGTCCACCAAACTGAGCTTTACCACCAAGTGGTTGTTGAGTAATAAGTGAATATGGACCAATTGATCGCATATGCATCTTGTCATCAACTAAATGGTTCAACTTCAAGATATACATTACACCTACAGTTGACTCATTATCAAATGGTCGTCCTGTCTTACCATCCATCAATTTGATTTTTCCGTTTTCTGGCAATCCTGCTGATTTCAATTCTTTTTTAATATCTTCTTCACTTACACCATCAAGTGCTGGAGAAGCAACTGTGTAACCATGTTCAAGTGCAGCCCATCCTAGATGGGTTTCTAGAATCTGACCAATATTCATACGACTAGCCACACCAAGAGGATTCAATATAACATCAACAGGAGTTCCATCTGGTAGGTACGGCATGTCTTCTGCTGGTGCAATTCTTGAAATAACACCCTTATTTCCATGACGACCAGCTAACTTATCCCCTACAGAAATTCGTCTCATCTGAGCAACTGAAATCTGAATCTGTTGACTTACACCAGTTGGTAATCTATCACCTTGTTCTCTTGTGAAGATTTTGATATCAACAACTTTTCCAATTTCACCATGTGGCAAATAAAGTGATGAGTCTTTTACATCCCTTGATTTTTCACCAAAAATTGCTCGAAGCAATCTTTCTTCAGCTGTAAGATCACCTTCACCTTTTGGAGTAATTTTACCAACCATGATATCACCAGAAGCAATTTCAGCACCTATTCGAACAATACCTGTTTCGTCTAGATTCTTTAATCTTTCTTCACCAATATTTGGGATATCACGAGTTACTACCTCAGGTCCAAGTTTTGTATCACGAACATCCAATTTGAAATCCTCAATATGAATTGAACTCCATCTATCATTTCGCAACACTCTATCAGAAATGATAATGGCATCCTCAAAGTTAAGCCCTTCCCATGGCACAAATGCTACAAGCATATTTTGACCTAAAGCTAATTCACCATGTTCAGTTGAAGAACCATCAGCAAGCAATTGTCCTTTTTTAACTTTCTGGCCAACTGTTACACGAGGCACTTGATTCAAAGAACTAAACGCGTTTGACTTCATAAAAGTATGTAGTATATATTCACGTTTATTCTTTCTCTTCTTTTTTGAACCTTTTTCCATGTCTTCCTCGACAATAACCTTAGTTCCATCAACAACAGTTACAACACCATTATTCTTTGCAATAACAGCTTGACCTGAATCAGCCGCAGCTTTGTCCTCGATACCAGTTCCTACTAAAGGAGCTTCTGGTTTTACACAAGATACAGCTTGTCGTTGCATGTTTGATCCCATAAGTGCACGGTTTGCATCATCATGCTCCAAGAACGGAATAAGTGATGTAGCAACAGAAATACACTGTTTAGGAGAAACATCAATACAATCAATGCTAGTAGTAGCAACCATATCAGGATGTCCACCAACACGAGCTTCAACCATATCTTTAATTATATTTCTATCTTCATCAAGTTTTGTACCACCATGTGCAATAGTCTTTCTATCTTCAACAGTTGCATTTACGTAATTCAATTTTTCAGTAACAAATGGTGTCACCTTGATACTTTTTACTTTATCTTTTGCAATTTTCTTTGCATCTTTTTCATCGATTTTAGTTCCCTTCCGCAAACCAGCAACACCTTCTGCTAATATACGTCCAACAAGTTGTTTTTCCGTATTTTTCACTTCCTGATCAACATCTAAGTAAGGAGTTTCCAAAAATCCATATTCATTAATACGTGCATAAGTTGCCAAATGACCTACTAAACCAATATTTGGACCTTCTGGAGTTTCTACTGGACAAATTCTACCATAATGAGATTGATGTACATCACGAACCTCAAATCCAGCTCGTTCTCTAGTCAGACCACCTGGACCAAGCGCAGATAAACGACGCTTATGCTCCAGCTCAGCAAGTGGATTCACCTGATCCATAAACTGTGATAATTGAGAGCTTGAGAAAAATTCTTTTATAGAAGCTGACACTGGACGAGAGTTTATAATCTGACCAGGTACAACTGTTTCTGGATCACAAGTACTCATTCTGTCTTTGATATTTCGTCCCATACGAGCGAAACCAATTCTCATCTTATTTTGCACTAACTCACCAACACCTCTAACACGACGGTTACCAAGATGATCAATATCATCAGCAATTGCTTGAGGATCATTATTCATTCGGATAATTTCTTTCAAAATCAATACGAAATCTTCTTTTAAAAGCACACGATTTTCAGTGTTATTTTCTCTATCTGTTTCAAGTCTTTGGTTTAATCGGTATCTACCAACCGCTCCAAAGTCATATCTATCAAAATCAAAAAACATCGCATCAATCATTTGTTTTGCGTTTTCTTCTGTTGCTAGATCACCTGGACGAACTCTTTTATATACTTCTTTATATCCTTCACCCTGTGTAGTTGTAATATCTTTTTCAAGTGTTTGTCCTATGTGATCAACATTTAGTATTTCAACATCGTCAAAAAGTGCCTTTATTTCATCAGTACTGCCATACCCAAAAGCACGTAGTAATGTTGTTACAGGCAATTTTCGTTTGCGATCAATTTTTACATAAATAACTCCTTCTCTATCTGTTTCAAGTTCTAACCAAGCTCCTCTGTTTGGAATAATTTTTGCACCAAAGAATTTTTTACCTTTGATATATTCCATAGAGAAGAATACTCCTGGTGAACGAATCAATTGTGAAACGATTACACGCTCAACTCCATTGATGATAAATGTACCTCTATCAGTCATAAGAGGAAACTCACCAAAATAAATTTCTTGTTCTTTTACCTCACCTGTTTTTTTCAAAACAAGTTTAGCTGTTGCGCGAAGAGGCGCTTCAAAAGAAACATTCTTGTTACGTGCTGTCCTTTCATCAAACTTTGGCTCATCAAGAAAATAATCAGAAATAGATAATTCCATATCTCTTCCTGCAAAATCTGTTATTGGATTTACTTCATCCAATAATTCTTGTAACCCTTTTTCCATAAACCAATCATAAGACGCAGTCTGCGACTCGATTAGATTTGGAAGTGAAACAGCTAGTTGTTTTTTAAAAAACTTGCGTTTAGCAAGCGAAGAAGAGGCGCTGAACTTCCCCTTTACCTTCATTTTCTTTTCCTCAACCATAAAAAGACCCGCCATCATACGATATCCCCAAGCTCTGATAAGTGTCTTGAGAGCTTGCGTTCTACCTTATTGATGGAGTTTTAAAATGATTACTATTTAATTGTCGCACAAAATTGTCCGATATTCTGCATCCAAACTTGACACGAAATTCCCTGTCATCAAACAGAAAATCCGCCTCATTAAAGTGGATTATTTTCAGTACATTGAATATTATCAGACAAAAATTATATTGTCAATAGTAACCACATACTGCAACACATTTCTATATAATTAGAATATTTTTTTATCATAAAATAAAAACATCGTTAATTAAATTTAATTAACGATGTTTCATAATATTGTGCCAGATTTAATCTTTACACAAAAATTCAATAATCATCAAAACGACCATACGGTGTTTCTAAAATTATTTTATTTTGACCTTTTATTCCCTTCTCACATACACCTAGGTCATACAGGGTAATATGTGTTTGCTCACTGATGATTTGCATCACTTCTGCAAATTCTTCATTATCCTCACCAACAACATCAATACCAACACCACAATTAAATGACTCAAACATATTACGCCACGTTTCTCCAGAGTCATTTTGAATTCTCTGAAAAAGAGGTGCCGCTTCTGGCATTGTCTTGTGATATACAATGCCCTCACCAACATGTGCAATCTTGGTTGCTCCTCCACCAGTGTTCATGCTAATACCATGCAACATGTGGAAGATATTTCTTTCCTTCAAAGCTTCAATGATCATTTTAATAACTACTGACCAATGTCTTGTCGGAGAAATAAGTTGCTGTGCTACACCGCTATCTGCACTTTTATCCCCTTCAAAAGAAGCTCCATCTTTAATGAGAAATGGATATTTCTCACCATATTTTGGATGCATTTCCTTGTAGCGAGCCATAGTTGAACCATTGGACATAAGTCCACTGTTTTCTTCCGTCTCCCATTCTGCTCGCCCATCAGATGCAAAACCATAAATTTTGTCACCAACCTGAACATTACCCGAAATGATATTTTCTTCGGCTGTCTCTGAATATACTGCAACATCGAATACAATACTCTTTACCTGATCAGGCAAATCTGCAGTCTCACCACCCAGAAAATGAACGTCCATGCCAAAATATTTATATAGCTCTAGCGCATCTTCAAATCCGCCTGCCAACTGTTCCAGAATAACTTTTTTAGGAACATTTATGCCATTAATATTAACAGTATCTGCAACAATCGCCATATCAACAAAGCCACTTGCAGCAATATCTCCGAGATTCATTTCCATCGCATCAATAACAGCGCCCCAGAATACTTGTGGATCTGATAATTCAAGATACATAAGCATTCGCTGTAAGAATTTACTTCCATCCCCATCCAGATGTAATGTACACACAACACCCTTTTGTGTTGGATGATCGATGATGTTTACAAAAGCATTTGGATATTTATTTTCCACAATTGGACCAAATGTTTTACGAACAACTCCCTTTTGTGCATCAACGCCAAGTTTTGAATATTGACTTTCTTGTTTCATGTCTATCTTCTCCATTGAAAATAAAATGTAGTCCTTGGTGGAATTATTTCCACCAAGGACTGAGTTAAACTACTTGTTGTGCATACACCATTCGTATGCATTTTGAAACATCTTCAGCCATGGTGCTACGTGACCATTTGCGTGAAGTTCACGTTTCATATCTTCTGGCAGATAATGACACTCCCATGACAGAAACGTTCGTTCAGGATGTGGCATCATCGCGAGATGACGACCGTCTTCTGAACACATGCCCGCCAGACCTTCTGGAGAGCCGTTTGGATTAAACGGATAGTCTTCTGTTGCCCAACCAGCATCGTCAACATAGACAATCGGCAAAAGCTTTTTCACTTTCAAATCATCAATCATATCATGATTTGGAAAATGTAATTTACCCTCACCATGAGCAACATTGATTCCAAAAGTCAATCCTTCCATACCCTTGAACATAATTGACTGACTCTTCTCAATTGTTACAGTTGACCACCTTGACTCAAATTTCTGCGAATCATTGTGAATAAACCGTGGCTGATCCTCCGGTGCAATCCCACGCCATGGAACCCAACCAAGGAGTCCAAACAATTGACAACCATTACATATACCCAATGAGAAAGTATCTGTACGATTATAAAATTCTTTAAAAATCGCACTAACTTTTTTATTGAACTTGATTGTCGCTGCCCAACCCTTGGCTGACTCTGGTACATCTGCATAAGAAAATCCACCTACAGCAGCAAGACCTACAAACTGATTTAAATCTTTTACCTTACCAGTAAGTAAATCAGTCATTGTAATATCCCACGGTTCAAATCCCGCAGCATAAAACGCCGATGTCATTTCACGATCAGAGTTACTTCCCTCTTCACGCAAAATTGCCACCTTTGGTTTATCGGTTGCATCCAAAACTTCCTGCGAAGTAACTTGAGGCGTAAAAGGCACAATATACTTTGGACCAGATCGATCAAAAATATTTTCCTTTTCTGCATCAGCACACGCTGGATTTTTCTGAATACGTTCCAGTTGATACGAAGTCTCTTCCCATTCTTGGCGAAGAATTTTCATATCTTCAGACAGAACTGTGGCACAGTCATACTTAATTTGAATTAACTGTTTCTTAGTTGTTTCTCCGATTACATACACACCTCCATGATGAGCGCCATGAGCACAGATAGTAGTAAAAACTTCATTAACATTACTATTCTCACACTCAATCACAATACCTAACTCCTCCGCAAACAATCGCGGAATTAACATCCTAAATGGTGCATGACATTTTGCAAGATCAATATTTATCCCACAATTACCAGAAAACGCCATCTCAAGCAATGTTGCAATCAAGCCACCATCACTCACGTCATGTCCAGCAAGAATTAAACCTTTACTAATCAATTCTTGAATAGCTAGAAATGCATTAGCTACTAATCCCGGATCATCCATATCTGGTGATTCATCACCAATTTGACCCCGAGTCTGAGCTAGTGCAGTTCCACCAAGACGCATTTTACCATCGGAAAGATCAATAAAAATAAGTTTGCTCTCACCTGGCTTCTTAATGTCTGGTGTCACAACTTTTGTGATGTCATCCATCGCACCATAAAGAGAAATAACAAGCTCACGTGGTGATTTCACTGTTTCATCACCCACAATTGTCGCCATTGACATACTATCTTTTCCGCCGTCAACTGCGATACCAATTTTTTCCATTGATCCACACATTGCCCTAGTGGCATCATTGAGAGCAGCTCCTTCACCCGGAAGCTTTGGCGCCCACATCCAGTTTGCACTGCATTTAATCTGCTCTAGATCCAATCCACCAGCCCACATCAGGTTTGTCAGTGCTTCACCGACAGCCATACGTGCTCCAGCAGCGGGATTCACCATCATCTTAATCGCTTGCTCACCAATTGCTGTCGCTCCACCTGTAAGTCCAAAATGACTCTGCGCAACCACTGCAACATCTGCAAGTGGTAGTTGCAACGGTCCAACACATTGTTGTTGTGCTATAAGTCCCGTTACAGACCGATCAACTTTATTCGTGAGAAACCGTTTTGAACCAACAGACACAAGTCGTAAAACATCATGCAATGCACTCCTAACGGTCACACCATCAGGAAGTACAAATGGTTCAAGTTTCATCGGAACATGGTTGTCCTCAAAAGTTTTCTGTGGCATGCCACCGAGTACCTTTGAAAGATCGAGATTAACTGGTGTCGTATTGTCATTACTATCTCGTACAACAAATTGCATATCACCAGTTACTTCACCAAGTACTTCACAACCAACTTTTTCACGATCGCAAATTGCTTGAAAATGTTTAATATTTTCTGGACTAATGAGAAATCCATTTCGTTCCTGAAATTCAGCAACATAGATTTCCAATACAGACATCGTCGGGTCACCAACATTAATATTACGAATGTTAATAACACCACCCGATTTTTCAACAAGTTCTTTAAGAACATTTGCTGGACCACCAGCACCTTGATCATGAATAACATCAATGAGAGTTTTATATCCCATTTCATTACAAGCTCGGATAACACGATTCATCTTTTGTTCCATTTCCGCGTCACCACGTTGCACTGCATTAAAATCAAGTTCAGCAGCCTGTTCACCTTGAAGCATACTCGAAGCAGCTCCACCACCAAATCCAACACGATAAGCAGGACCACCCACCTGTACAATACGCATTCCTTTCTTTTGCGTATCTTTCTCAGTATGTCGTGCATCAATTTGACCTATGCCACCAGTAAACATAATAGGCTTTAGAAAGCCCCAACGCTCACCACCAGGTAACCGCATATCAAATGATCGCGTAAAACCTTGAATCATTGGCTCACCAAACTTATTTCCATAGTCTGACGCGCCATCACTTGCCTCGATCTCAATCTGTCGAGCTCTAGCCAAGTTATCTGGATATTCAAACCCAGCAGTTTCCCATGGTAATTCGTAACCATCAATATGCAAATTTGCTACACAATACCCTGATGTACCAGCTACCACAAATCCGCCCTTTCCTGTTCCCTGAATATCGCGAATACGACCTCCAGCTCCAGTCTCTGCTCCAGGAAATGGAGCAACGCCAGTCGGAAAATTATGTGTCTCTGCAGTAAGCATCAAATGATACGTTGTAGTCTGCATAGAAAAAGTTGATACTTCGCCAGGATTATTTGGGATAAGCGTATCAATCGTAGATCCCTCAATTACACTTGAATTATCTTTGAACGATACAACACTGCCTTTGGGATGCTTTTTGAGAGTTTCTTTTACAAGATCAAACAAAGTGTCTTCTTGTAAATATCCATCAATTTTCAACCTCCCACCAAAATATCCATGACGAGAATGTTCCGAATTTGCATTATTGAGATCCATAATCTCAACAATTGTTGGATTACGATTATGTTCTCCAACAAAATAATTATAATAGAAATTACGATCATGTTCATCCATAGAAATGCCTGGAATATTCGTTAATGCACCTGGACCACCACGTTTCATGTTAACATCATACACTTTTTCAGGCTTAATGCCTGTATCAAATGTAGTTAATATTTTTTCATAGACCATTTCTGTCATACGATCATAATGATCCGCAACAAAACTAGGTCTATTAGCATCTTCACCTAGCACATATCGCCTTGATCTCTCAATGCGTGTGACCATAGTCAGGCCAACAGTATGACAAATTGATACCATATTAGAAGACCATGCTGTAGTACGATTGAGAGTTGTTCCAATCTCAACAATACGATCACACTCATTTAACTGTGAAACAGCTGTGATGGATTTATAATCAAATCCATCTGCAAGTACGCCTATCAATATTTGCACTTGAGAATCACTTAGAGCACCCTCAAGCTCAATATTAAAACAATATTCATCACAACCAACAACGCCTTTTTTCCTGTACATTTGAATCACATTTCTCTTCATCTCTCAATCCTCCTGTATGATTTTTACAATCTTTCTCTCTAAGCCGTTATTCTGCTTAACTGTTTCTAACCTTAATCGATTTTCTACAAAAAGCTGAATACATTCAGGGAATAATTCATATTCCTCTTGTAATCCTCGCTTTTTAAATGAATCAATATCACTATTAGGTAAAACTGAAATTGCTCGCTGACCAATAATTGGACCAGTATCCTCACCGTAGTCCACAAAGTGAACTGTACAACCACCAACTTTACAGCCATAACGAATTGTATCGCCATAACCATCAACACCTGGAAAAGCTGGTAATAATGCTGGATGAATATTCATAATCCTAGGATCATAGCTACCCTTATTCATACCATCAATTAAAAATGATGTATTAACCTGCATGAATCCTGCTAAAGCCATAAGGTCAATATTATACTCTCTAGCTTTTGCAAGAATATAATATTCTGCAATCATTTTTTTGTGAATACAATTAACTTGTTTGGAATAATTTCCATCAAACCAACTGTGAATGAATGTACTTTTTTCATAGACTTTTTTCAATCCTTCTTCAGAAGGTGTCCAAAAATTATCATACATAACTTGTTCACCAAGATCATCAAAAATGAATGGTGGCATAGCTGCATAATCTATAACAAATGTTGGAATGCCTGCATCAACTGCCCAAAGTAAACCCTTTGCACCATGATTATCTGCACCAACAAATGCTACTTCCGCATTAATCTGTCCAGACTTACATGCACGCACAATTGCCTGCATATTAGTTCCGCTTCCAGAAATCATAATACCAATCCTTTTTTTCTCTGTCATTTCTCTCTCCTGTCTGAAATTTTAACTATTTCAACAAAACTTCTTTTGTTGTTAAAGTACATATATATAAAAAGATAGTCAATGCCCACAATGAGCTCAGACTACCTCCTTGAACACTAGTATGTCAGAAAAATATCTTAAAATCAAGTCATTTACCATTTTAAAATACATTAATACTGATGAAAAACACTACTGATAAATTTTATCAATAGTGTTTTTGACCTTATGTATATTATTATCTATTAAGATAATTATTTTTCACTGTATTTTTATGCTATCGCCTTTTGTAATTTTTTTCTCTTCAGTAGACTGTTCCTGCACCAAGTACAAAATACCCCCACAGCCAAAACACTTCTCCCTTTGTTTATAAACTCTTATAAATTTACGACATGATCCGCATTCTTTTGACACAAGTGTATCCATTACAACCTCCTTAGTTTGCTTTTATAAAAATAATTTTATTTTTAATAATATACCAGTACAAAAAAGATGACTCGTTACATTCTATTTCTAAGTACGGTATACAGTGTCTCAGAAAAATATCTTAAAATCAAATTTTTTTGAATTAATTCTATATAAAATTTAATAAAACAAAAACAAGTTATTAAAATAACTTGTTTTTGAAAACCTCGTTTATTAAGTTTTGTACTTAAGCTCCACAACCTGCTTCTGCACTTGCGCCTGAAACATCAACTCCTGTACCAAATCCAGGTGCTGGAGATTCAGCTGATAATACCTCATTGCATGCTGCTGGTGGTGTATTAAATGCTGAACAAACTGCTGCTAAGATGCTAGCACTATCACGTCCACTTTGGATTTTTTCTCCATTTATAACAAGTGTTGGTGATCCTTGTACTCCATATTTCTCACCATCTTCTTTGTGAATATTGAATTGTGGAAATTGTCCACTAACCCAACTAGCTTTATCTGCAAGTGATGCCAAAATACCATATTTAGCATCAAGTGTTTTTTCACACTGAGCTACAACTGCACTATTGATTTGCAACTTTGTCATACAAGTTTTTGCTTCTGTCTCATTTCCGCTAACTCCAGCTAAGAAACAACCTAGATAATCATTGAATTTATTTGGTGCACTTTCTTGTATACAATATTGACGCATTTGCTCTTTCACTTCTAGCTCACCGTGCATTGCGTAATCAACAAACTTCCATTGCATATCAATTGTATTTCCAAGTGTATCTAACACTGGCAAAATTCCTTTCTCCATCTGAGTACCGTATGGACAGTGACTCATTATAAATAATTCAACTTCTGGCTTATCTGATTTTGTCTGAACTTCAATACTTGGTATTTCTGATTCTTCACCTTCTACCACATCCTCCAATTCTTCTGCATCTATTAACTGTGGGATAAACTTTGTTTTATCCTTAGTCATATATGATGTAACTTCTTGACCTTGTACAGTTAGTTCAATTTTGTATAAACCACTCTCTTCTGTAATTACTCCTATAGTAACTTCAGTTCCTGGAGCAACTAAATTTTCTTCTACCATAGTCAACGCTGCTGCACTTACTTCTTCACTAATCTTATCACTTACTGGCTTTGCTTCACTTTCTCCATCGTCACCTCTTTGCGTGAAAAATATAACAACACCAATAGCTATTACTATAACCACTAACCATACAAATATGTTACTACCTTCCGCACACTCACTTCCACAACAAGTACCTCCAACAGAAGATGTTTTTGTGCTATCTTTTTTCTCCTCAACTTTTGTCTCTTCTGTAGTTTTTACTTCTTTTTCTGCCACAACTTCAGCATCAGCAGATGTCTTTTTTTCTTCAGCCATTTGTTTATTTATTACTGTTTAATAATTTGTTTATCAAAAACTAATTCAACTTCAAATTAGTTGTATTATAATATCATACTATGAATTATGTGCAAAATTCAATGTCTTTATAATAGTCTTAGCAATTCTAGCAGTTGTATATCCTTCAGGGATATTTGTTTCTAAATTGAATTTTTCAACATTATCAATGTTAGTATTATTTCTTTTTAACATATCATCAATTATTGGAAAGAACTTTTCCAATAAATTATTTTCATCGACCCAATTTTCTTCATCTATTTTATTTTCTCCATCAAGTAATACGAGAGAGACATTCTTTTCTTTCAGTTCTAATTTAATATGCATAGTTCAAAAATTATTTCTTACTATTTTTCAAAATCAACACCTTCCATAGATTCAATAATTTCAATCGCCTCATCAAAATTATTTGCGTTTAATATATTTTCTAGTGCCTTTTCCAAAGATTTATCATGCTCATCATACACAAATCCACCCTTTTCAATGTCATTTTTTAAATCAATAATTGATCCATTTAATGCTCTGTGCATAATATGCTTTGAAATAAATCCATTTTCCATATGTCCAAAATATTTTTTGTGCAATATTGCCGCAACATCCATATAATGTTCCACTCCTATATTTTTAAAAACATTTTTAACTAATTTACGTTTTTCCTCATACATTTTTTGTGCTTCTTCAATATCACATTCAGATTCTTTCATAATCAAAGCTTCTGGCTTAAGTGTATAATCAAAAGAATTTGGCACCATTGTTTCCATGTTTTTTATTTTAAAGTAAAAATAATAATATTTATATTATAACACTTTCACTAAATTGACTATAATGTTATTTGTATATAGAATAGAGTTTAACACATAAAAATGATATACTAAATTTATGTCAACCTTAGCAGTAAACAAAAAAGCAAAATTTGATTATGAATTCATAGAAAAGTATGAGGCTGGTTTAGTGTTGTTTGGTCATGAAGTTAAATCTATCAAAACTGGACATATTTCTTTGAAAGGTTCTTTTGTAACAATACATAATAATGAGATGTATCTAACAAATGCACTTGTACCGTTATATCAACATGCTGGAAATATCAAAGATTACGATCCTAATCGTTCTAGAAAGTTACTTGTCAAGAAAAGTGAAATTCGTTCTCTTATCGGAAAAAAGGCTCAAGCTGGATTGACAATGGTGCCAATTCGTGTTTATACTAAGAGAAACCTTCTGAAATTAGAATTTGCTCTCGCAAAGGGGAAAACAAAACATGACAAGAGAAATGTAATGAAAAAGCGAGATACTGATAGAAATATCGCTAGAGCGCTCAGGAGATAAGTGAATTGTAACTTAAAAATTGAAAATTAATCATGGGGATGACTAGCTTTCGACAGTTTGTCATCTGCTGATATGCACGTCGAGCATGTATGTTTATTCTCGTAAAACTAATATACATTTTGATTTAAGTGCAAACTTTATCAATAAGGCAAAAGTAGCATTTGCTAACGCATTTGCACCATCTTTTGCACCGTCTCTCGCGTAATAAACGCTTGAGCCATCACACGAGCTGAGCGTCTCATAAGTTCATTGTGGTGTCATATTTTTGAGGCTCGCTCTTTATTGGTATCTTTGACGATTTAGAGTTAAACTTCAAAGATAGATTAATAGATCTTTTGACTGTTTTGCTACTATTAATTGAACCTGTCTTTTTGCAAAGACTTGCAAAACATGTCCAAGCGTGTGAAGAGTATTATCAGATTTACAAATTTGGACGTGGGTGCAATTCCCACCATCTCCACATAGTTTAATTTTCAATTTTCAATTTATAATTTAAAACCTTTTACTTATGCGTAGACGATTTAGACGAAAACCAAAGAGAAGTTCCAGAGTTCCACAAATGCGTGCGAATGAACGTATTTTTGCTAAACAAGTTATCTTAATTGATCACAAAGGTGAACATATTGGTGAAATAGATACAAAAGAAGCTCTTGAAATGGCTCAAGAAGCAGGACTTGATCTCGTAGAAGTATCTCCCAAAGCAAAGCCTCCTGTATGTAAAATACTTGATTACGGTAAATTCCAATACACTCAAGCAAAGCAGCACCGCCAAAGCCAAGCAGCACAAAAAACTGTTAGCACAAAAGGTGTTCGTATCGGACTTCGTACAGATACTCATGATTTAGAGTTCAAGAAAAAACAAGCTGAAAAATTCCTAGGTAAAGGAAATAAAGTAAAAATTGAAATAGTTTTAAGAGGCCGAGAAAAAGCGCATCAAGGATTAGCTAGAAAAAATATAACTGAATTCTTAGAAACACTAGAAATTCCATTTAGAACAGAAGAAGAAGTGAAGAAATTCCCTGGTGGTTTTAATACAATTATTGCACCAGAATAACATTTGACAAAATACCCTATTTCATATAGAATTTACCAACAGTTATTGATTTTAACCAATTACACAATTTTTTGATGTGATTGTATATTTATTTAGATAAAATATTATGCCAAAGAGAAAAAGTAACCGAGCAATGATGAAAAAAATCAAGATTTCTAAAAACGGCAAAATAAAACGTCGTTCAACAGGTCAGAACCATTTCAATGGTAAAGAGTCTGGTAATACGACTCGAAGTAAAAGGAGTGATAAAAGACTTTTCAAGACAGATGAAAAAAATGTTAGAAAAGCACTAGTTTAATTATATTAATATCGTACGAACACATTGAAATGTGTTTCTACTAACTACTAAATATGGCAAGAGTAAAACGAGGAGTTGCTGCAAGTAAACGCAGAAAGAATCTCCTAAAGCTTACAAAAGGTTTCAAATGGCGCAGAAGCACTCATTATCGTGCAGCTAAAGAAGCAGTTCTAAAAGCAGGTAAATATAAATACCGTGATAGAAGAACTAAAAAACGAACAATGCGTAATCTATGGGTATTGAGACTAAATAATGCACTGAAACTACATGGAGAAAGATACTCAATATTTATCCACAAGATGAAAACAAAAAATGTTGACTTGGATAGAAAAGTATTGTCAGAACTAGCAATGGAAAATCCAAAAGCATTTGAATTATTTGTAAAAGAAGTTAAATAATTCACACTACAAATTAGAAAAATTAACCATTCCTTCGAAGGGGTGGTTTTTTTACTATTGACTTTCATAAAAAACCATGCTATAAATAACTTTCGTGCAAAAAAAAGAACTGTACTTTAACTTAATCATAGAAGGAGATAGATATGCATCCAATTGCGATGGAACAAAAGACTGGATTTACTATACATGATATATCACGATATATTACTCAAGATCTTTCCGCTACTGAACACTTATTGAACGACGCTGGCGTAATCTTTCTTGACACATCAAGTAAACAAGACGAGGTTGCATTGGCAGAAGAACTTCTTATAAAAAGTTTGGCGTCACAAAAAAAGACAATGCAATTTATTGCATATTGCCAGCTACGCAGAGCTAATGGCTCTGCAACAATGCATACACATAATGCACTACGTAGTTATCGCTCAAATCAAGCTAATCTCGCCGTGATCGAAGAAGCTAAACTCCTATGGTTATAAATATCAAAAACCCCTGGTCAATAATTGACTAAGGGGTTTTATTTTTTGTCTTCATCATGTTTTGCAATGAGATCTCTAGTGAGTCGTATAAGTGCATGAAAAGGAAGCCAAATCCACAGCGTGCGTTCCAGCCACTTCCCCATCATCTGATTTATATTTGTATACTCTGAATTCGACATTTTTTTATAAAAATTTAATAACTATTTTTTTATATTGTCTATTAACTCATACATCGCTATTCCTGCTGCAACTGAAACATTTAATGATTTTTTATCTCCTCTCATAGGAATATCTATCATTGTATCACAAAGTAATAAAGTATGCTCATCAATGCCTACTGGTTCATTACCAAGCACCAAGGCAATACTTTTATTTGTTTCAAATTTTTTGTAATTTATACTTTTGTCTCCTTGTTCCAAGGCAACAATTTGAACTCCTTCTTTTTTTAATTTATCTATAATATCATCAATTTTTTCATATCTATCCCATGACACATATTCATGTGCTCCTAATGCTATCTTAATAAGCTTTCGCTCTGGCTTAGTTGTGTAAATTTGAGTACCGTCTGGTGGCGTTGGTGTATACCCAGTAAAATAAATGTGATCAACTCCAGCGCCATCCGCCGTACGAAAAATAGCACCCACGTTATGAGCACTTCGTATATTATGTAAAATTAAATAAAACTTTTTTTTCATATTGTTAGTTTGCGATTAAACTCAGAGCATACTATTATATATATAGTAAAACATTAAAGAAAAAATATGTCCACCCAAATTCAAGATCAAATAAATAATAGTGAATTGACCACAGAAGACAAAGAAGATTTTATATTTTTTTTGAAAAATATATCCACTGAAGAATTAGAACAAATGACCGAAATGTTTAATAACAATAGTTCTGAAATTGTTCCTTTCTGGATTACTCTAAAAGAAAAATTGATTTTTATGGAATTATTAGATGAAAATACTGATTTTTCTGATGAAGAAAAAAATAATATTAAGCAACAAATTTCGGAAATGGGAGCTGAAGAATTTAGTATTTTCTTAGATACTATTGGAGAGATGACTGATGACGCTAATGTTGAAGAAAAAATGAACTCACTATTAAAGCAAAGTAAAGAAATTAATGATGAACTATCATCATCAACCAAAAATCTAATCTCAGAATAAAAAAATAATATGAATAATTTTGAAAATACGACTCAAGGTGCAGAGGTAACACATGAGCAAGTAGCTATTGAGACTGCACAATCAATGCGTGAAATTGATGAACTACAAATAACTGCTGAAGAATCTTTACATGAAATGACTGATTATTTAGATGAACAAGAATCCCCACTAAATGAAGAAAAGGTTGGTATACTGAGATCTATTGGTGAAAAATTTAAGAAAAGTAAACTATTAAAAGCAGCCGCACTAGCTGTTACATTCATGAGTGTTCAAGGTACCACATCATCATTTGCTGAAAGTTATTCGGGACGCTTAACGCTTGATAAGTCTCATCAATTAAATGTTGGTGAATCTGACTTCAATAACCCTAGTAAAATACGATTGCAAAATGTAAATCAACTGCGCCTACGTGCATTACAACCTGAACAACTGTCTATTAATGGTAAAAATGTACTTCTTGGACATATAAGTCACTTCTCAAGAAATACATTACCAAATGCAACTATAAATGGTGGACCAGCTTATGAAATAGCTCCTAACATCTATGGTGATAAAAATACAATCTATAGACAAACTTCAGGAGGTGGAACTGTTTTAGTAGGTGGAATACATATTGAATAATTATATACAATTTGCAAAAAACAAAATCCAACATTTAATTAACTGAATGTTGGATTTTATTGTACTATTATACTTTTAGATTTTTCAATTCTCTTCTAAGTTCTTTGTGATTTGGAATTGTTTTTTCAACAAGTTGCCAAAATTGTTTTGAATGATTCATCTGTGCTAAATGACAAAGTTCATGTACCACAACATAATCTCGAAGTTCATTTGAAATACACATTAACTTACAATTAAAATTAAGATTTCCATATGAAGAACAACTTCCCCATCTAGTTTTTTGATGTCTTATTGATACTCTATTATATTTGAAATTATAGTATGAATTAAATTGCAAAAGCTTTGATTCTATAATTGGCCTGCAAGCTTTTTTCATATGTTTTACTACAGACTTATCGATTGTGATATTATTATTTTTATTTCCAATTTGAGCTATTATCCAATCACCATTTTTCACAAGTGCCTTCTCTATAAAAGATTTATTACACATCTTTGGAGCCGTAACAATAAGTGACCCATCTTGATGAATAATAAAATTAATTTGTCTTTGGTATTTTCGTTTTTTCAAAGTATACGAAATATTTTTATCATTTATTTTTACAATATTTTGTAACATAATTTTATGTATAAGCTATAGAAATATTCCCGCCTTCGCGGGAATGCCACGGGATTAAAAAGCATAATGAAATCCACTCGCAATCAAAAAGAGTAATGTTATGTTTCCTATCCATAGAAAAGGAATTACCTTAATATATTTGAATTTCAGAACTCCTAATGTTACGACTAAAATGTCATTTGGGATTGGTGCGAATGAGGCATATAGATATGTAAATAAATATACTCCCCACTTTGGTAGTTTTGAAACAAAATTAAGCATTTTATTATACAATTTATTATTACTCATCACATCTCCAGCACTCCGAGAAACAAAAAAGAATATACTGTCTCCTATTGCACCACCAGTTCCAGCAACGATACTTACAGTAAGTGGATCAAATCCCGCATTTATATAAGCAAGAAATGTAGCATAAAATGATGCTGATGTAAGAAATGATGTGCTAGATAATGCTGAAACTATAAAAAGTATTAGGTACATGTTTTTTATACCCATCGATTCCACAAGAACCTGAATGTCTACACTAAATAAAAATATAGCCCAAGCAATCAAAGCAATCGATGCAATTATTACTATTATTTTCTTTTTCTTGATTTTATCCATTTAATTGCTTTACGATAAATTTCTTAATCTTTTTTTCTGACAAGCCCACACTATCTAACACTTCTTCTCTTGAACCATGTATAGTAAATTCATCTGGTAATCCTAGCATTTTTACTTTTACATCATATCCTTTATTCAAAATGTACTCACCGACTGCACTACCTGCGCCACCTGCAATAACATTGTCTTCTACTGTTACAATGACATCATGTGTCTTAATCAGTTTATCTATCAATTTTCCATCAAGCGGTTTAATAAACCGCATATTTACCAATGTTATATCAAACTCTCGGGCAACTCTCATACATCTCTCAACCATTGCCCCATACGCCAATATAGCAATTTTCTTACCTTTATTTAAAATTTGACCCTTACCTATCTTTACAATAATATTGTTTTTTTCTAATTGTTCGGATGCACCACCTCGAGGATATCTCAAAACTGTTGTCCCTTCAAAATCATACAAGACATCTAACATCTTTGCACTTTCTTTCAAGTCTGCTGGTGCTGCAATCACTACATTTGGAACACATCTCAAAAATGAAATATCAAAACTTCCGGCATGTGTTGCTCCATCAGGGCCAACTATACCAGCTCTATCAACCGCAAACATTATGTCCAATTTTTGTAAGGCAACATCATGTATAAACTGATCATATGCTCTTTGCAAAAAAGTTGAATAAATTGAAACTATTGGTTTTTTACCTTCACAGGCAAGTCCTGCTGCAAATGTAACAGCGTGTTGTTCTGCAATTCCTACATCATGATATCTCTTTGGATATTTATCTCGAAATGCTTTCAAGCCAGAACCCTCACACATAGCAGGAGTTACTGCGTGAAGTTTCTTGTCATTACTAGATTTATCCATAATCCAATCAGCGAATATATCTGTATATGTTTTATCTTTTTTCTTTTCATCTTGCTTCTTAGTTTGATTTTTGGTTTTTTTATCACATTCCATTTCAAATGGACTTACTGCATGAAGTGATGTTGCATCTTTTTTTGCATCTTCAAATCCTCTGCCTTTTTCAGTAATTACATGTAATAATTTTGGACCTTTGAAATCTTTTATATTATTCAAAACACGTGACAAAGTCTCAACATCATGCCCATCAACTGGTCCAAAGTATTCAAATCCTAATTCCTCAAACAGATTTCCTGGTGTTAATATACCTTTTGCAGAAAGTTCAGCCTTGCGTGCAATCTCATGCATTATAGGTGCTTTTTTTGATAAAATATCTTTACTACCTCGTCTCAAATGTTGAAACTTTTTTGATGAAACTAATCTTGTTAAATATTTATGCATTGCGCCCACATTTGGTGAAATCGACATTTCATTATCATTGAGTATTACCAATACATCAGATTTTATATCTCCGGCATGATTTAAAGCTTCAAATGCCATTCCTCCAGTAAGAGCTCCATCACCAATAATCGCCACTGCATGTGGTGGATTTTTTCTATCCATATTTGCCCGTTCCATTCCAATAACTGCACTTATAGATGTCGCACTGTGTCCCACACTAAATGCATCGTATTTACTTTCATCTCTTTTGGGAAAAGGTGACAATCCATCCTTTTGTCGTATAGTACAAAGTTCATCTTTACGCCCAGTCAAAATTTTATGAGGATAAGCTTGATGCCCTACATCCCAAACTAATCTATCACGTGGCGTATCAAATACATGATGAAGAGCAACTGACAATTCGACAACTCCCAAATTTGAACCAAAATGTCCTCCAGTCTGAGAAACACTATCAATCAAAAAATCCCTAACCTCATCACTAAGCTCAGATAATTGACTTATGCTTAATGCACGCACATCTGATGAATTATTTATATCACAAAGTATATTATATTTTTCTTGTTTTTCATTATTCATATTCATTAATATTAGCAAAATTATCTAATAAAATCCATAAATGTATGCCTCATTTGCATAAATAAATATCTAAATATTTCATCAATAAATTATATATGAAAATAAAAAACTCATATATTTCTGATATTTATATATCAGAAATATATGAGTTTTATCTTTGTGACTTGTTTTATATTCTTAAATTGAATATATCATGCCAGCCTCTTCTGCATTACGCATCCATTCAGGCGTAACTGTAAGTAATTTACTTTTACCCTTTTTCTTCCCTGTCACACCTGTTATATCCATTTTTATCAACTGATCCTGTTCAGAAACATGAAACTCTCCGAGTTTCTCAATTTCAATTGTCACCGACTCACGATACTTTTTCTTATTATTTTCATATCCAATATAATCTTTTGGATTTAAAAAAGTAATCCTAAATTGTGTTCCCTTAGGAATGACATATGCTACTCTTTTTACTGCCTCCTTAGGAATTAAACCTCTATTCACTTTGCCAATGGCTAAGATACTTGACCAACCATTTTTAAAATCAACTGGTTTATCTACGATGAATCGTTGTCCTTTAGCTACACAATAGCTATCATCACACAGAATGGTTTCCCCATTTATTGAGTCAATAAACCATGATAATGCAACTCCACCAACTAGACAAATGCAACCTGCTATCATAAATATCTTTACAAACTGCCCTAATGTCTTTTTTTTCATTCTATGCTCTCCATTGTATATTTTTAGAGTAACGACTATCATCACTCTGGATTTATTCAAATATTAAAAAACCATACTATACAATAGCATATTATATCCAATTTGTCAAATCTACTGCTTGAATACCTACTTTAAGATTTCATTGTATACGCTATTATATTATACTTTTTCACTTTGACTTTTACTACTAAATCACATAAAGTAACAGATATGCATACAGATACTATAAAAAGAGATTACGATATTTTTACACGAGATGAACGACTTGTTTATCTTGATTCTTCGGCTACTTCATTAACTCCCAGAGTAGTTACATCTAAGATCTTAGAATACTATAATTCTTATAATGCTAACGTTGCAAGAGGTGCTTACAAATCTAGTGCAAAGGCAACTGAAGAATTTGAGAACTCTAGACAAGTTGTCGCTAATTTTATTGGTGCTGACTCTGACGAAATTATTTTTACTTCTGGCACAACTGAAAGTCTTAATCTAGTTGCTCATGGTTTAACAGATTATTTATCTTTTGGTGATAATATTATAACCACTGAGATGGAACATCATGCAAATTTTTTACCATGGCAGCAACTAGCTTTACGCTCTGATGCTGATTTTATAGTAACACCCATTACAGATGCCGGACTTCTTGATATTGAAAAACTTTTGAAATTAGTAAATGAAACTACAAAAATTTTTGCTTTTACACATGTTTCTAATGTGCTCGGAACTATAAATCCTATCAAAGAAATTATACAAAAGGTACGTGCAAAAAATCCCAATGTTATAATCGTTATAGACGCTGCTCAATCAGTTGCTCATTTACCAATTGATGTTGTTGATATTGACTGTGATTTTTTAGCTTTTTCAATGCATAAATTATTTGGACCTACTGGCGTAGGCGTTCTTTATGGCAAAAAAGATAGATTGGAAAAACTAACGCCTCTCATAACTGGCGGTGAAATGATAGAAGAAGTAACAACAACATGTACAAAATTTAGAGAGTTACCTTATAGACTTGAAGCAGGTACTCCTAATATAGCTGGAGTGATTGCATCTGGTGCAGCAATTGAATATGTAACTGATATAGGGCTTGAAACAATTAGAAATCATGAAAAAGAATTGTTAGTTTATTGTACTAATAAACTGACAACAGAATTTGGTAATGATATAAAAATATTTGGACCTACTGATATAAATTTACGTTCTGGTGCAATAAGTTTCACATACAAAAACTATCATCCTCATGACATTGCTTCGATACTAGATGACAAAAAAAATGTAGCCATAAGATCAGGACAACATTGCGCGATGCCTCTTCACCTAGAAACTTTAAAGGTTTCCGCAACTGCACGAGTAAGTTTTTCAATTTATAACTCAAAAAAAGATATTGATAAATTAATTGAAGGACTGCAAGAAGTTGATGATATTTTAAAACACTAAAAAATGTAGTGACACCCCTTGTGGGTGTCATGGACAGGCACAAAGCACTGTCCCTACAATCTAATCATATGGACCTATACCAAGAAGAAATACTAGAGCACTATCATGAACCACATAACAGTGGTAGACTTGATAATCCCACACATGAACATTGTGCAAACAATCCCACATGTGGTGATAAAATCTGTGTAACTATTGATATTATTAATGACCATATTAATGATATCAATTTTACAGGAGACGGCTGTGCAATATCACAAGCAGCAACTTCTATGATTACAGATGAAATTAAAGGAAAAGAAATATCCTATGCTCTCAAATTAACTAGAGATGATATAATAGAATTATTAGGAATCGAAATAGGAATGGGCAGGATAAGATGCGCACTACTAGGAATAGAAACAATTCAAAAAGCAATTGAATTTGGAAAAATCAATAAAGAATAACTCGCTACAAACACCCGTCTTTGCGAGGAGGTACGACGAAATATTCTCTATAAGTTTTATATAATCTGTACGAGATTGCCACGTCGACTACCGTCTCCTCGCAATGACACTAAAAATATCATGAAAAAAGATAAGAACTTAATAAAAAAACTAGACGCAGTCATTGACCCTGAATTAAACATCCCCATAACAGAAATGGGTCTAATTTATGGTGCCGAACAAATTGATACTGAAAATATTAAAATCACTATGACACTCACAACAATAGGATGTCCCCTATACGAAGTGATTCATGATGATATTGTACGTGTATTAAAAGAAGATAAAAATATCAAAGAAGTGAAAATAAAGCTAACCTTCGACCCACCATGGTCCCCAGAAATGATGACCGACAGTGCAAAAATGGAAGTTGGACTTTTGTAAAACTTCGTAGCAACCAGGTCGCTAAGCCTAACGACTTGGTTGCTTTTTAGATTTTTGTAACCAAAAAAATATATCTTTTTTATTACAGACTTATTTTACCAAAACAATTTACTGCCTATAAAAAACTACTATATTTTAAAGACATGTCATACCTGCGTAGGCAGGTATCTTATACTCACAGAGTTTCATATAAATCCTTCCAATAAGGATTCTCTTTTTCTATCAAGTTCACCTTCCATTCCCTTTTCCATTTCTTCAACTGTTTTTCACGCAATAAGGCAGAATTAACATCCGTAGTTTGTGCAAAATATACCAATCTGTGCACGAAATATTTTTTTGTAAATCCATCTACAACATTATTTTTATGTTCCCAAACTCTTTTTTGCAAATTAGAAGTAACTCCAATATACAATATGCCATTTTTCTTACTTGCTAAAATATATACACAATACTGTTTCATATTTATTATCTTACAGAAAGATTCCTGCCTTCGCAGGAATGACAAATCTTAATATTTATCCCTACACAACAATAACCACTTCTAGTAATGAAGCATACTTTGCCCGATTGTCATGCCTGCGAAGGCAGGTATCTTATATTTGTAAAATTAATTAAAATATTCCTTTAATTTTTCATCAGAATATTCAATTTCACCTTTATTATCAAGTTTTTTTATTTTTTCAAAATCAGAGGTGATTTTAGAAATTAAAACCTTATTTTTCTTGTTACAATTTGAAATAACAATCTGCTCAGTTTTTCTTCTTATAGTTAAAATTGTGTATCTCGGTCTTGAACTATAATCCATAATTGTCTTTGTGTTTCTAGAAAATATTTTCTTTTTTAACAACAAAATAGAATTGAAAACAAATGAAGTATTTGAAACTGCACTAAAGTAGTCATTGTTTAGCAAGTCAATAACTATTTGAACATCAACAGCACCTGCAACTATTCCATTCGTCCTATTTTTCTCAAAATTCAAATTATCTTTTCCAAAAACATCTTCAAATATTTTTATCTCATCCTTATCAATTTTTGGCGTATATATAATATTTAATTTTGACATACTATATTAAATTAATTCATTAACTAACTTTTGTGTCAAAAGCATTATAGTATTCTTTTATACTAGGTATATTTTTACCAATAATATTTTCTGAAAAATACTTTTTATTTTCTAGTTCTCTTTCAACACTTTTGTCTATATCCTTCCGTTTGTCCCAAATGGTACTGGCTATTTTTGATGAATCCATTTTCGAATCTTGTAAAAAATATTCATTCATTAATACTTGCGAAAAATCACTAATCATGACAACTTCATCTTTCAGAGATGAACAAGACTCTGCAGCAATGTAAATTTTTTCGATAAGTCCTTCATCTGCTTGAATATACATTTTTGCATTTATCATTCCTGCGATAAATAATAATTCTGCATCACTATCATATTCATCATCAAATTTAATTTTTACAGTCTTATACACATTTGTTATATTTTTTGGAATTAAATGAAAATTACCACCCCTCAATACAAATAAAAATATTTTCCAAGCTATAAATATTACTAATATTATAAAAATCCCCCAAATAAAATTCATAATGTTTTTTAAAAAATAAATTATTTTCTACAATTTGTTTTTACGTGTAATAAAGACTCCTTAAGCATCAATCCACTTTCCCTCCTTCTTAATAAGTTCAATCAAAGCGTCAATTGCTCCTTCTTCTGGGATGTTGTATTCTATTACTTCTTTGTTTTTGTATAGGCTGATTTTGCCTGGTGCCCCACCAACGTAACCAAAGTCTGCGTCTGCCATTTCTCCTGGGCCGTTTACTATGCAACCCATTACGGCGATTCTTAACCCTGTAAGGTGTCCTAGTCTTTCTTTGATTTGTTTTGTTACTGTTTCTATGTCAAACAATGTTCGTCCGCATGATGGGCATGATATGAATTCTGCTTTTGTAATTCTTCTTTGAGTTGCTTGTAGTATTGTGAAACACACTGGTATCTCGTCCTCTGGCGGTTCTGTAAGTGATACTCTAAGTGTGTCTCCTATCCCCTCCATCAATAATGTTCCAATCCCAAGAGTTGATTTTGCACGACCATCATCTTGACTACCAGCCTCTGTCACACCTAGGTGAATTGGATAATCCATCTCTTCGGCGTCCATCTTATCAACCAAGATTCTATTTGCTTCTATCATTATCATCGGATCAGATGATTTGATAGCTACTACTATATTATGATAATCATGTTTTTTGAAAACTCTCAAATACTCCATCACACTCTCTGCAAGTCCAAGTGGTGTATTGCCATAACGAGCAAGGACTCTACCAGAAAGTGAACCCCAGTTTGTTCCAATTCTAATAGGCTTCCCCGTCTCTTTTAATTTATCTATAAATGGTATTAAACCTTCTTCTATTCTTTCTAATTCTTTAGCATATTCTTCATCTGTTAGAATTTTGTCGTCATTTGCTCTAGAGTCTAATAAATTTCCAGGATTCAGTCGAATTTTATCAGCCTCTTCAAGTGCTGCAAAAGCTGCTTTTTTATCAAAATGAATGTCAGCAACAAGTGGTACTGTGCAATCATAATCATTTAACAATTTCTCTTTAATTTCTTTCAATGCCTTTACATGTTTAACTGTCGGAGTTGTTAATCTCACAATCTCACTTCCAGCATCTACGCATCTCATAATCTGAGCAACTGTCGCATCAATATCAAGTGTATCAGTATTTGTCATAGTCTGTACAACAACTGGATTATCTCCACCAATAGCAATATTACCTACTTGTACAACTCTTGTTTTTCTTCTTGGTTTTAATGCTTTGAATTCATCGTAATTGTTTGTCATATGTTTTATAACTAAATACTTACATTACTATAAGTTTACGAAAGAATAGGCCCATTGTCAAAGCATAAATAATAATTTTTTATCTAAAAGCTTACTTAAAGATAACGTCTTTGCGAGGAGGTACGACGAAGCAATCTCAAACGTGTATACTAAATATAGACTTACACCGATTGCTTCGCTAATCACATAAAATATCACCACTGCTCACAAAGACGCTAGCAGTTTCCTGTAAAGTTACTTTTCATGAAAATGACAACTATAGTAAAAAAATGATATAATATACCAGTAAAAATATATATTCAAATAAATGCAAAATAACTACATAGTAATAATGGCAGGTGGAAGTGGGACTCGTCTCTGGCCACTGTCTCGCAAAGAAAATCCAAAACAGTTTCAATGTCTGACAAGTGATGAAGATACTTTAATTCAAGAAACATACAAGAGAGTTTATCCGCTTGCAGATGCTGATAAAATATTTGTTTCTACAACGGCTCAGTATGCTGATTTGGTTAAAGAGCAACTTCCTAACTTACCCGTTGAAAATATCATCATAGAGCCTTGTGGTCGCGATACAGCGCCTGCTATGGGACTTGTGGCTCATACTATATACAAAAGAGATAAAGATGCTGTGATAACAACTACACCGTCTGATCATGCAATTAAAAATCCTGAAAATTATGTTTGTACAGTTCAGACAGCTTTAAAAGTAATTGGAGATTATCCTGAAAGATTTGGACTCATAGGAATTAATCCTACTGAGCCTAGCACTGAATTAGGCTACATCCAACTTGGCGATGAATTAAATAAAAAATATAAACATAAAGTATTTGAAGCTAATGCATTCAAAGAAAAACCTGATGCTAAAACAGCAAAGGAGTACTTATCACATTGGTCATATTTATGGAATGCTGCTTATTTTGTTTTTAAAGCATCTACATTTATCGAAATGATGAAAACTTATACACCTCATATTTTGACTGCACTAGATGAAATGGATGGAAAATCAGAATCTGAACAAAATGATATTTACAAATCACTTCCCCGTGAACCTGTTGATACTGTTATTTTAGAAAAACTTTCCAAAGAAGAAAGATTTGTTGTCCCTGCTGATTTGGTTTGGAGTGATGTAGGAAACTGGAGAACATTACATGAATTTTACCAAAATGGTGATAGTAATGTATCTCGAGGATCTGTCCAAAAAGTTGATACTGAAAATTGTTTAATATTTGGTAAAAAATCAAAAACTATTGCAACGATAGGATTGAAAGATATTATTGTCATTGATACTGATGATGCAATACTTATTGCACATAGAGATAAAGTGCATGATGTCAAAAAGATTATTGAAAAACTCAAAGATGACGATATGGAAGAATTATTATAAAAATAAAAAAACACTTATTTTTAAATAAGTGTTTTTTTATTATGCTTTTTGTATAAATGCTACTCCGTAAACATCAATGTCGTCATCACATAACCATCCATACGTAGTTCTAGAATCCATAGATTGTTTTCTTTTTCCATCTTCCTCCCATATATCATAACGTCCCTCAACCCAAAGGCAAGTCTCTTTTTTATCTGTAACTTTTTTAATATAAGCACCATCACATTTACTATGAAAACACTCAAAAGCAATTACATCTCCAACATTAAAATCAGATGCTGGAACTACATCTATCAATACATCATGACCAAATCCAAGATGCTCCATAGAATGTCCTTCTACCTGATATGTTTTTATATTGTCTACGTCATAAACAACCTTACCAGCAATCTCAGCTGATATATCATTTGCACTGACTTCACCGGCAAGTACGCCAAAAGGAAGCATTGTGCTAAACAAGAATATAATAATAATACTAATGTAATACATAATTCTATAAATTAATATTTATAGTCTAATTGCAATATCTATTTGCAATTAACAAATTACATTAGCACATTTTTGTTTTTATGTCAATAGCTCATTTTTCCCCCAATTTTGATGCCTCTATTTATAATACAAATAGAATATTAACTATATTTCAAAAATACTCCTTAAAAATCTATTTCCAATGTTTCAAGTCGTTTTTTATACTCACTAAACACTTTTGGTCCATGCGGACTTGGTAAAAATACCAGATGTTCATTATTACACATAATTAACGAACCTTCTTTATATGTCTTTGGATTTTTTTTAATTTTGTTATATTGAAGTTTTCTTAACCTTCTTTCAATTAATTTGCTTGAGTAAATTATTTCAAAAAACTTCCTAATATTTTTTGTAAAAAAATTATCTGAAGCTGTTAACTCATGTTTTATAGTTGGACATTTGTGATGTGGTTTAAAACTTTTTATCCACTTATTTTTTTCACAGAATTCCTCAAAATATCCAGTATCAAAAACTGGAATGATAAATGTATATTCATGTGCAGCAAATATGTCTTGAGTTGGCACTGTTAGAGATTCTGTAGTTATATGATAATTAAGACAAATTCTATTATTAGTTTTATTTCCATATCTTCTAACTCCTAATATTTGAGTTAATGCTACCATCATAAATCTACCTACCCAGATATGTCCGTACTTATATACAATTAAAACATCTAAATCACTATCCTTCTCACAATTATAATAAGATAATCTACCAGTTACACAAATAGTCCTAACAAATGGACTAATTCGCAAAATAGATACTATTTTTTGTAGTTTTTTCATTTTTATGAAACTAATATATTCCCTACTTCTGCGATAATTAATCAAAATATCACGTCCAGCCAAAAAATAAAGTCCATTTTTTTGTGCAATGTATTTTCTAACATGCTTACTGCCCATGGCCTCAATAACACTTGAGAGTTCCCAAATTTTATTACTATTATCAGAGCTATGCCTTATCAAATATTTCCAAATTTCAAAAGACGTAAGGGGATAATCCAAAACATCATAATAGGTTATTGTTGCAATTATATTTTTATATAAAATTCTATCCACTTTTTTTAAGTAAAAAATAAAATGAGCTTTGCATATTAAATATATGCGAAATACTCATTTTATTTTTTGTATTTATGTTATAAAAACTTTGCTGTTTGACTATTCTTACTTTTTTTCAAATCTTGAGGAGTTCCCTCAAATATAATTTCTCCTCCTCGTACTCCACCTCCGTGCCCTAGTTCAATTACATGATCTGAATTATTTATCACATCTGAATTATGCTCTACTACTAAAACTGTATTTCCTTTTTCAACTAATGCATCTAGCATTTTAAGCAATCTTTTTACATCGTCAAAATGAAGCCCCGTAGTTGGCTCATCCAGAATATACAATGTATTTCCAGTCGTCTTTCTGGCTAATTCAGTTGCTAATTTTACTCTTTGAGCTTCACCGCCTGAAAGATTTGTAGCGCTTTGACCTAATTTGATATATCCAAGACCAACGTCCTTCATTGCCTTGAGCTTTGCACTTATAAGTTTATGCTCTGCAAAAAAAGCTGCTGCATATTCAACACTCATATCCAAGACATCTGCGATAGTTATTCCATTATATTCAACATCTAATACTTTGCTACTATATCTACTGCCAGAACAAGCCTCACAAGGAGAATACATATCTGGAAGCATATACATCTCAACTTTCACTGAGCCCTCTCCATGACAAACCTCACATCTGCCACCCTTCATATTAAAACTAAAATAACTAGCGTCAAACTTCTTTTCAATCGCCATTTCAGTTTGTGCAAATAATTCTCTTATATGAGCAAATACTCCAGTATATGTAGCTGTGTTTGACCTAGGAGTTCTTCCTATTGGGTCTTGATTTATCATTATAACTTTTTTCACATTCTTTATGCCTTCAATTTTTTTATGTTTTCCTGGCTCAACCTTAGACCTATGAAATTTCTTTGCTAGTGCTCTTGATAAAATATTATGCACTAAGGTTGATTTCCCACTACCTGACACACCACAAACAGTTGTAAAAGTTCCTAATGGAAAATCAACAGATATATTTTGTAGATTATTTTGACTAGCTTCTTTTACTGACAATACCTTACCATCTCCTTTTCGTATCTGACTCTTTTCTACTACTTTTAAATTACCTGATAAATATTTTGCTGTTGTTGTCTTTGCTTTTTTCATTTCTTGCAAAGTTCCTGCAAAGATGAGCTCTCCGCCTTCATCTCCAGCTCCTGGACCCATATCAACAATCCAATCCGCTTCTTTCATAACGTCAGAATCATGTTCCACTACAATTAGTGTATTTTCTGCGCTCTGTAACCCCCTCATAGCTTTAATCAACCTAATGGTATCTTTACTGTGCAAACCTGCTGTAGGCTCATCTAACACATAAATAACACCTGTTAGATCTGATTTTATTTGCACTGCCAATCTAATCCTCTGCGCCTCACCACCTGATAACGTACTACTTGTTCTTGAAAGCGATAAATAATCAACTCCAACATCACAGAGAGCCTTTACTCGCGAAGTTACCTCATCAATAAGTGAACCAACGGCTTTTTTTTCTTCATCACATAAACCTTCCAATTCCTTAATGGCTGTGATCATTTTATAAAAATCACAAAGAGGAGCTTTAACTAAATCATCTATTGACCAATCATTTATTGTAACTGATAAATATTCTTTTTTTAGTCTTTTCCCATCACATGTTGAACATTCTTTTTCAATCATGTATTGTTCTAATTCTTTTCTTATATAATCAGATTTTGTATTTTTATATCTTTCTTCTAATTCAAAAACAATACCTTTGAAGTCACCTTCAAACTCTTTTGGAGCTCCAAAAAAAACAATTGCTAAGCTCTCTTTTGAGAATTTACTCATCGGAGTCGATAACGAAAATTTATATTTTTTTGCTAGCTTTTGTAAAACACTCTTGTTCTTATTAAAGGCTGTATTTTTACCTCCTGATTTACTCCAAATTTGAATCGCACCCTCTTCCAAAGACAATGCTTTATTAGGAATCAAGAGTGCAGCATCTATTTCATTTTTTTTGCCAAGTCCATCACAATCACTACATGCACCCTCTGGGTTATTAAATGAAAAACATCTTGGAGTTATTTCAGGCATAGTAAAACTAGTCTCTTTGCAATGAAAATGTTGAGAAAATTCTTGTTCGAAATCTCCTGTTTTTATAATACATAATCCACCAGATAATTTCATGGCTGTTTCAATAGAATCCATCACACATTCTCTATCAAAATTCTTTTTCTTGTAAAAAAATCTGTCTACTACTACATCTATTGATACAGATACATCATCACTAACAATAAGCATTGCATCAACTACTGGCATTATTTTTCCATTAAATCTAACCCTAGCATAGCCATTCTGTTTTATATTTTTCAATATTTTACTATTTTTCTTATCCTCATCAGTCATTGGCGCAAGTATTACCACACGATCACCATCCTTCATGTTCATAATTCTTGCAACGATTTCACGTGTACTTTTCCTCTTAAGAGGTCTACCAGATACTGGGCAATGTGGTACACCTATAACAGTATATAAGATTCTCAAATAGTCATAGACTTCTGTCATTGTCCCCACTGTAGATCGCACTGATTTCCCCACACTCTTTTGATCTATTGCAATCGCTGGAGAAATATTTTCAATCTTATCCACATCTGGTTTAGTCATGACACCCATCATACTTCTGGCATGTGTAGACAAGCTCTCCATAAATCTTCTATTACTTTCTGCATAAATCACATCAAAAGCTATCGAGCTTTTTCCAGAACCAGAAAGCCCCGTAACAACAGTTAGTTTATTACGAGGAATATCAACAGAAACATTTTTTAGATTATTTACACGAGCATTAATTATTCGGATGTGGTTTTTTTTATTTTTTCCAGAAGTTACTTTTTTATTAATTACTTTTTTAGCCACCATACAATAACAAAAATTTACAAAAATTTAACAACGTTTAGTTATATATACTAAAGCATTTATACCAACTGGTCAAGGTAAGCTATTTTTAGTTTATTCTATTAATCCCCTTGTCATAAGAGAATCATGTAATTCATCGGACAAAAGTCTATCATGCAATTGATCAAGAACATAATAATCTTCTGCTTTTTGTGCGACTTTAACAGCATGTGCTACACCTTTAGACATTGCAAGATCAATTAAATTTGTGATTTGTGATTCTCTATCAACTTCCTTGTGTAAATCACTAGCATCTTGCATTACTGTTTTTTCATCATGGTCTTCTTTTTGTGTTTTGACTTTAGATAATATAGTCTGATATGAAGTATCTTTTTCAGATGAACTTTTTTCAAAGGAATGCACTACTTCTTTTTGTTCATTTATCTCATGACCAAAATCATCCTCCGTAATACCAAAACGTTCTTCTAAACTTAAATGTTCTGAAGATTTAGATTCCATAGAGTTTGAACTTTGAATTTGATCTGCCATACTAAAAAATAAATTACAGGTTAGAATCTATCATATTCTTTTTTAGGTCTTCAACAGCTTTATTTACTACCTCATCATAATCAGTAAGTTTTTCTCGCAAAAATTCTTCTATACTATCTGGTTCTATATTTTCAATATTTTCCATCATTTCTTCAAAGTTTTTTCTATCTGATTCAGACAACTTAGTATACGCATCAACTAAGACTCTTTTGATAACTGATTCTGTCATTTTCTCTATCAATTGTTTTTGATTTTCATCACCAACATCTTCAAAACCAAATTCAGTTGCTATCATCATTTGTATACTTTGTGACATCTCTTTTTGTTCCATATATTTATATTTTAAATTTTTATTATATTAATTTTATGCTGAATAACTAAATACTTCATTAAACTTACCTTGTTCCTTTGCTATTTGAGCTAATCTTTTATAAAAAGATTTGACTGACTCGTCACCTTGCACTGTTAAATAGTTATCAACATCACTATCATAATTTAACACATTCATTGCATTTTGTTCAAAGGTAAAAAAGTTTTCTGAAAATGTTCCCTGTAAATTGCCCGTGCTATATATTGGCATATTTAAAATTTCAGAAAAATTCTGTCCATTGCCGAGATTATCCTTAAACATATCAGCCATTTGCTCTGCAAATAATTTACTTTCTGTTGGTGTTAATGAATTAAAATCAAATTCAACACTTGCCTCAGCGCTTGATTCAGGTTGCATGTTTGCAACATCACCTTCACTTTGTTCTACTGCTAACATTCTATCTAGATACTGTCCTACGGTTTCTCCAGACTTTACAATTCCGCCACCATTCTCTTGTCTTATTGTCTCGCTCTCTTCAACAAATTGGAGAAATTTCTCATCTTCATTCATGAATTGCCCTGCGTTCTTGCTTATAAGAGATTCATAATCAACTCCTGGATACATATTTTCCATCAAAGATCTTTTTTCCATATCAATTGATGCTGCTATCATTTCAGCATTTGCTTGCGTTCCTGCATTTCCTGGTTCTGTAATATTTATTTCATCTCCACTTACTGCAGTATTTTCACCATTTAATCCAACTATATCTTCACTTCCGCCAGGTTTAACATCTCCCAGTTCTGGTGTTATACTCTCTGTCGCTAGTATTCCATCAAAATTTTGCCCTGTTTCAATCGCATTCTGTATTGTTTCAGTACTTCCCATTACACTTGTCAAATTCAAATTATTTCCTGGGTAAATTTTATGTATATCTCCGCTTTCAAATCCAATTCCTTTCAAATTTTCTGAACTCATTGCTGCAAATTTATCTTTCAATTCATCTATGGCCATGGTTTGTTGATCTTGAGTCATTCCCGCAAGTTGACTATTTGTTTCTAACTGATTTTTTATTATTCCCCAAAGAGTGTCTCCAGATTTTACACCTACAGATACCTCCATCAATTCCACATCACTGCCAATCTCTTCAGCAATAGTTGACTCAACTACTGTGCTTTCAGGTAAAGATTCCTCTACCACTACATCACTTTCATAAACACTTGTATCAATACTTGTGTCAGATTCTAACACAACCTCTTTCGGAGGTATATTTGCTGTGATATTTTCATCCACTACACCACCTGCAAACATTTTCCCAATATAACCAGTTGATAACATTGCTGCAGTAGCTCCTAAGCCATATAAAACACGTCGACTTCTTCCAGCAATTTTACCATGAAATTCTTTTTCTAATATTTTGAAGGAATCTTCGTCATATCCTTTCAAGCTAGCTAATTGTTGTTCTAAATCCATTTCCTTAAATGCATCTAATGATTTTGTAATATCATTACCCTCTTTATGTTGTGCTCTAGCCTCAAAACCAGCTGTTACACCAGTACCTAATACGCCAGCTCCCAAGGCTCTTTTTGCAAATGCCATACCCCCAAAAACTGCAGCACCTGTGCCTGCACCAGTTGCTAGACCTGCCACGAGCAAAGCACCCGATAAAGCTATTTTATATTTTGTATCCCAACCTTTGTATGACTCAATCACCTTTAAGGCCATTTTTCCAGCACGTGGATATTTTTCCACCTTCACTGCTACTCTATCAGAATATAGATTAATTTTTTCATTTAAGTCAAAAATTTTCAATTCAATCATTGCATCTTTTTTCTGCTCTTCTGAAAGCCCTTCTAAACTATCCAATTTTGCATTTCTAAAATTATTTAATGCTTTTTGATAATCATCCCTCATGGAAACTACGTCACGATCTTTGTCTGTATTGATATGTCCAAAAGCAGCTTTAATTTTATTTACCATTCCTTCGCTTTTGTAATGGGTTCTTGTGTATAATCTACGAGCATCATCAAGAAGCTCTTGTAATTCTTCTAAATTAGATTCGCTCTCTATTTTTTTTGCACCTTCTTTAAATCCATCGTATTCTATTTGCTTCATTTCATTACCCTCACCCTCAATGATATCTTTCTCTTCATTTCTTACAACTTCAAGTCCGCGTTCATTGACTTCAGAATCAATTTCAACTTCATTTTCTTCCTGTATTTCCTCAACTACTATACCCGCCTTTTCCAAAATTTCTTTAGCTTTTTTCCCTTGTTGTACAAGTACTTCTACTCTTTTTATATCATTTTCTAACGCATCTCTTTTTTTGATCAAAACAGCATTCTTATCTGCAGCTAAATCTTCTGCTCCAAATGCTTGTTTACTCTCATAATTTTGTCCACTTGCAATACGTTCATCTATATTTGCAATCTCATCACGCATTTCTCCAAGCTCTTTCTCTTTGTTTGCAACATCAATGCTGGCATTTTTATGTACAAACTCTGAAATCAACTCCCTTTTCTTCAACAGCTCTTTTTGTGCATTTAATTCATCTTTATTTTTTGTTACTGTTTCTTGCCTCTTTAATAACTTATCAACATCTTCTTGTGTTGTAGCTCCTTTATCTCCCATATCTTTAGTTGATGCTTTCAATGTGCTTTCCATATCAGATACTCGTTTTTTGATATCACTTAATTCATCATTGATTTCTGCTAGATTATTATCAATATTTTTTGTATCTTTTTGTTTTAATATATCAGCTATTTCCTCTACTGAAGCAGAATTAACTATATCTGCTGCACTCTGTGGCTTGTACTCTTGAGATTCTTTTTGTTCAGTTTGATCTTTTGCATTATTTTGTGAAGTTTCAGATTTCATATTTTTTTGTTCTTTATTTTTTTTACCACCATGTTTATCTACTGCTATGTTTATAGTACTATAAACAGCACCATTAGACAAAATGTCATTAACATACTCAGTTATATCATCAAATTCAATCTCTTCTCTTACAATTCTATTTGAAATTGAAACTATTGCACGATCAAAATGTTTTGCCTTTTTCTCCAACTCACTTGCTTCAGTAAATTGGTTTAAATATTTATTTTTTACATCTTCAGATAAAATGATTCTAACCTCATTTTTAATTTTGTTCAGGCTAATATGATTATCTATATCTTTGTTTTCTGGACTATCTTGCAACACACCATCTCGTAATTTTATACTTGTCATTGCATGTAACTCATTTGCAATTTTTTCTAATTCTACACTTTGTTTATTTGGACTTTTAATTTTAAATGCATTTTGTTTATTTTCTTTTAATTCTGTCAATTTTTCATCCAATCTTCTGTTTACAATATCACTATTATTTGTTGCTTTAATATTTTCAAAATGTTTTTTTACATCTTTTTCTAATTGTGCTATTTCATTTTTTAAGATAACTACCTCTGTTTTTACATCCAGTCTAATATCTTTCTTTCCTTGACTTGCATCACTATGCACTGCTTTATTCACCATTCCGGATAAACCTTGCGCTAAATCTTTGTTCAAAGCTTTTTGTGCTGTTAACTGCCTCACACTACTATTATTTTTTACATTTTCTTTTAGAGTCTTTATAACTTTATTCAATTCACTATTTCTAAATCCACCCTCCTCCCTCATCTCATCTCTTATACTATCCCAAAAAATATTTTTATCTTCATTCTTTTTTAGTGTTTCTTGGTACAAATTAATAGTTTTAATTAAGTGTTGTGAAATTAATTCTTGCTGTTGCGTTGTCAAATTTTCTGCATTGATAATATCAATATTCTCAACTGCAACAACACTATCTCCATCTTTTATTCGTTTTTCTTCAGCTTCTTCAGCTTTTTGAAAATCACCATCATTAAACTTCAAAGAGTTGCCCGTATCTTGCATAGGATTACTTCCCTTCAATCCATTTTTCAACATTTCTTCTTGCGATATTCCCATTTTATTTTTATAAATTTAATATTTCATTTTTATGGTATAATTATAGCATATAATAATACTTACATAGAAACAAAATGGACAAAAATAATAAAATTATACATTAAACTTCGTAATTTTATTTATAAAGAAGCAATAAAATCTTCTTGTTCTTGAATCGTACTATCTAATTCTCCCAGACGTCGAAATGTTCCTTTACCAAAGGTGCTGTCAATTAATTTTCCAATTGGAATTATATTACCTGTCATCATACTTTTTACAAAAACATCAAAAACATCTTCCCTATCTTTAAATGAAGATTTCTTTTTTTTATATATTTTATCGATAATTGTATTCAAAACATGTCTTTCTGTCTCATAAGAAAGTTTTTGTGTAATTATATCCGGATGAACTCCCATCAATCTCCTTTTTATACTCTGTAATATATTTTCATCTTGAATGGTTGCATATACAGTATCATCATCAACCACAGGAACATTATTACTACCTACCACGTCACAATACTTTTTTTTAATCTTCTCAGTTTGTTTTAATTCTTTCTCGAATAAACTATTATGAGAATTTTGTGAAACAAATCGCTTTGTTAGCTCTTCTGTTAATGCCTCATTTAAATTTACAAAAAACCTTGACTGTCCATCTCTTGAAACTACTTCCAAACCAGTTCGATAGCTACTTATAATTGGATCAGTTTCTTTTGTGAGCTGTAAAGCTTGATAAGCTTTGAAATGGATTATTTCATGAAATACTACCTGAGCAAATTCAATATTAGATTTTTGCTCTTGTAAGGCTACTGCTTGAAAATGCGCACTAAACACTCCTGAACAATCATTTCTATGTTCTGGCCATTTTTCAGCAGGAATGACATGTATATTTTGTGATGGAATATCAAACTCATCCAACCCTTGTTCAGGTCTAATTTTATTAGTCACCTCATTTACAAGAGAAATGATTTGTAATTCCTTCTCTGTTTTTTCTCTTTCCTTATCTTGCAAATCATCAAAAACTTGATTATTATTAAATACTTCCTTCATGTCCCGAAAAATCTTTTTTCTCTCTAAAGGCGATTTAAACCCTACCATGCGATCAATTGAAGATTCTTTTTTATCATCAAGGGTATTATTTTGAAACTCTTGATATAATTTACCAGAAACAACCTTATAACTATCATCATCAATCAAGTTTTCAAATGAAAAAATATTTAATATTTCAGAGCTACCTTTTATTTCTAGAATTAAAAAATCTTCCGCTGGATTTTTCATTGCTACATATTTTTTTATTTTAAACCCATATTTCAAAGGGCTGTTTCCTACCAGGATATTTGATGTATTGTTCTTTGCGTTTATACAATATGCATCATTCAAATTTATATCATATTTTTTCTCAAATTCACGTTCACGTTCCATCTGACTTTGTTCATCACGCTGATTTTCAATCAAATCTCCTTCCGTTTCTTCAGTATTTATTGTATCTTTAACAACTTTTTTTTCTTCCTTTACGTCTTTTTCATGACCTTTTTCATTATTCTTAGAAATCTCAATTTCTTCTAGTTCCTTTTCTCTCTCATATCCAACACCAACCCAAAGGTTTTCAAATTCGTATTTTGTTATTTGTTTCTCTTCCCCATCCTTTTCTATTACTATATAGTCATCTTCTAGGTATTCTTCTGATACATATTTTTGTAAGATGAATCCATCAACTGGAAATTCATCTTCATATTTTATATAATCAGCATCAACTCCATATTTTTTTTCAAATTCACGTCGTCGATTCATTTGATATGGTGTTTCTTCTTTTTCAGACTCAGATTTACTTTTTTCTTCAAGTTTTATATCCTCTTCAATTGATTTAATACCAATAGATTCTTTAACTTTCTCAATTTTTGCATCTATTTTTTCCTTTTCTGTTTCTTTTTTTTCAATCTTTTCCATAACCTGTATCTTTTTTTCTTCAGCTCTTTTTTTATCCATTTTTGCATATAATTCATTCTCACGCACTAAAGAAGCCTCCGATTGACTGATTAATTTGCCTTCTTCAGATTTATTGCGCACCTCTTGTGCTCCTGCAGCAACCTCTTTTCTAATCTTATCCCAATCTTTCATGTAAAATTCAAAAATATAAATTTATGATATAATTATAACATATAATAATACTTACTTTAAAATAAAATGAACAAAAAAAATAAAATCATACATTTCACAATACTTGCAATCATAATAATATTAGCTATAACTGTACGAGTATGGAATATTGATACTGTTCCTAGTGGCATATACCCTGATGAAGCAAATAACGGCACAAATGCCTACGATGCTCAATTAACTGGTGATTATCAATGGTTTTACCCTGATAATAATGGTCGTGAAGGACTTTATCTTAATTTGATGGCTATTACATTCAAATTTTTTGATGTTAGCATGTTAACCATCAAAATTCCTTCCATTATCATGGGAGCTCTTACCGTTGTTGGTGTATATTTACTTTCTCGTGAATTATTTATTTCAAAACCACGATTAGCACTTATTGCCAGTTATCTCACAGCTGTTAGCTTCTGGGCCATAAATTTTTCTCGCATTGCCTTTCGCGCAATAATGATGTTACCAATTTTAACTTTTTGTTTTTATTTCATATTTCGTGGTATTCGCACAAATAAGTGGTGGAACTTTGCACTTGCTGGATTTATTTTTGGACTTGGATTTCATACTTATATTGCCTTTCGCATTGCACCCGCATTATTATTTGTCATATTCATCTTACTATTACTACAATATGGGATTGTATTGTTCAAAAAATACTGGAAAGGCGCTCTTATATTTATATTATTTGCAGTCCTTAGTGCTGCACCAATATTTTATACATTCCACACACATCCAGAATACTTAAATTCTCGAACGGGTGATGTTTCTGTATTTGCAAATAGCGAAGATGGACTTGTATCTACATTAACAACAACTGTTTCAGCATCACTGTTGAAATTTAATTTTTATGGTGATCAAAATTGGAGACACGGATTTCCACCAACGCCAACGCTTGAAAGTTTTGTTGGCATCATGTTTGTAGGAGGTCTATTACTTTCAATTATTATATTTCTAACTTATTTATATCGTAGATTTTTCAAAAAAATTCATAATAGAAAATTAGTAACACATGGATTATTGATTGCCTGGTTCTTTGCATTTCTAGCACCCGAGTTTCTCACAACTGAAGGACTTCCTCATTCTTTGAGATCAATAGGGGTTTTACCTGTTGTTTATATATTTGCAGCATTCTTTATAAATTTCATCATAGAGCGCTCAAAAAAACATTCACTTATTACTTATAAGATCACACTAACACTTATGGTTATACTGATGTTAACTTCAGGAACCTGCAATGTTTTGAAATATCATAAATATTGGGCAACCTCTCCGCTACAAGCACAAGCCTTTAATAAATCACTTACTGATATAGCAAATTATATAAAAATCATTCCAGATGATGCTACTAAATATGTTGTTGCTGGCCCTCTAGAAAGACTACCTGTAAAACTACTAAATGAATCTACTTCAAATTTATATTTTCTATATGAAGATGAACTACATAAAATAGATAACACAAAAGATTTCTATGTATTTTTACCAAACAAAAATGATACTGTCTTAAATGAAATATTAAATTCTTATTCAATTGTTTTAGAAGTTGTCCCCAGCGAATTAGAAACTGAATTTTTAATATTAAGACATATTCAGTAAATCATCACTTTAAATAATTAATATTCAAAATAATATTATGATTACAAAATATCACAAATTAATAATAGTTTTTATAATACTATTCATGGCAATTGTATCTTTTTCTTTAGCTTGGACTGATTCGCTCACATTTGATGAAGTGGCTCATATACCTGCTGGTTATAGCTACGCAGCGAAACATGACTATCGGCTAAATCCAGAGCATCCACCCCTACTTAAAGCCCTCTCAGGCATTGCTATATTACCTCTACAGCCAAACTTTGACTGGAGTGCTGACTTTTGGACAACCGCTAATAACTATGGTGAATACGGACAATGGGCTGCTGGTAGGCATTTGCTACATCAAGCAAATAATAATGTTGATTTAATTGTATTTTGGGCACGAGTCCCAGTGGTTATAATATCAATTTTATTTGGATTATTCTTGTTCATGTGGGGCAAAAAACTTGGAGGTATTATAACTGGATTATTTGCATTCATCTTATATGCATTTGATCCAAATATTTTAGGCCACAATCATTTTGTAACAACTGACATAGCAATTGCTGCTGCTATTGGTGTTGCCTTTTATTTCTTTTTACAATTTATCAAAAAGCCAACTTGGACAAATGCACTATTTGGCGGACTTGCTTTAGGACTTGCACAAGTTACAAAGTTTTCTGCAATTATCCTACTACCACTTTTTGCACTTATCTTAATTACATATCCCATAATCAAGTATTACAAAAGAGATGAGAGTAGGTGGAAAACTCTTGGACTTTATTTGACAAAAGGCATCTTCTCAATTGTTATTATGTTTTTTACTGTATGGCTTGTTTACTTACCAGTATCCTACAAAATGCCACCCGATGTCCTACCTCCCATAACCGAGATAAAAAGCCAACCAGAAAAATATGCTCGTGATAAATACCTTACAAATTTCATCTACGCAGCTAATAATTATACAATTACTCGCCCACTAGCAGCATACACGCAGGGACTCATGCAAGTACTTAGTCGTGTAAATGATGGTAACGTTACATTTTTCCTTGGGAATGTGTCATCTGAAGCATCAACAATATATTTTCCATTCGTATTCATAGCAAAACAAACTCTTCTACATTTATTTTTTTACTGCATTGCACTTACGCTTATAGCAATTACATTTGTACGTGGTGGATTTAACTTATTCACTCAAAAGCTACAAACATCACTTATACAATTTCGTAAATTCATATTGAATAGATTCCATGAAATCGTCTTAGGTATATTTATATTATTTTATAGTTACTTATCGATAACTGGAAACCTTAATATAGGATTCAGACATTTATTCCCAATGATGCCACTCATATATATCCTCACAGCAAAGATAATCATTGATTCTTATAAAAACTTACGAAATCCTATTAGAAAAAATATAATAAGAAATATATTTATAGCTCTCATAATTACATTAATTGCTACAGTAATAAGTGTATACCCTTATTATATGTCCTATTTTAATGTACTCTTTGGAGGGCCTACTAATGGCTGGCATTATGTAACTGACTCAAATGCTGACTGGGGTCAAGATCTAAAACGACTAAAAATATATCTAGATAATCATCCTGAGATAGACAAGGTTCGTATAAGTTATTTTGGAGGAGACGATATACATAACCGATTAGGTGAAGATAAATACATATTATGGTGGGATAGTAAAAGACCTATAGAACCCGGTTACTATGCGCTCTCGACTTTTTTCATACAAGAATCCATATATGACAAAAATAAATCTTATGATGATAGCTACCGATGGTTAGCAGATTACGAACCTATAGATCAAGTGGGTACATCATTTTTAATTTATAAGATTGACTAAAAAAATCCTACCGTATCTTTAAAAGTACGGTAGGGGGTTTTATTTGCACATGTATTTATATTTGTTTGCAAATTTTTTAATTACACTTATCACAATATCTTTTTGCGATGTATATATCCTTATCTCTTGAATACTTGCACTTCCCCGTATTTTTAATAATAATCCACTTTCCATTTCCATTATTTTGATAGAATGTTTACCGCTTTTTATTCCGTGTTTTATAAATCCTACTGATATTTTATTCACACTGTCCTCTCTGCTCAAAAAATCAACAACTCTTTCTGCTGCTGGTATAACCGTTGTATGACTTCCTATCATTTTTCCACCTTGTCTATGACCTTTTGACATAATTCTAGTATGTTAATGAGTATTCTTTAAACTTATTCATTACTTTCATCAGTATCTTTTTGCTCTTCATCGTTCTCAGATTCTTTATCCAAATTCTCCTCAGGTTGCTCAACACCATCTTTCATTTTATAAAAAATCTTTTCTGGGAATCTCATATCTATATATTCTAAATCATTTCTACTACTCGGTAATTCTACTTTTTTTATAAATAATTTTGCAATGTTCAATATCTCCTCTGTATCATGTGTTACATCCACTACTATATACCAGTTTTCATCAGTATTAAATCGCACCTCATTTGAACCTCTTGATACTATCTTATATGGTGTCTCTATACCTACATTTATGTTATATATAAACTCCTTACCCAAAAAATCTATTTTATCTAACTCATTTTGATCTATAACATGACTACCAATTTCAATACTTTCGCCGCTCTCATCAACTACTATGAAATAATTATTATTAATTAAAACTTCATCATTAAGGGGTATCTGTTTTAATGCGTTACCCCCATCAATCACAAAACATTCTCCACTAATATCATGTAAACACCAAACTGCTATTACATCATGCTCTACTACATTTACACTAATTTTATTTGGAAATTGTTTTTTAACCTTAATGGATTTAATTCTTTTGTCTTTTAAAATATTTTCAATTATCTCCTTTTTATCAATGAAGAAGTAATTATCTTTAGAAATACAACCGGTAAGACTTCCAGTGATAAGATTTTTTATAGTATCATTTATATCTTCACTGTTAATACGAGTATTGCCACTTATGCTTATTTCTGTAACTTTACTAAGTCCAGAACACAAAAACATATATGCTATACTCCCAATAAAAATAGTAAGAATAAAAATAAACAACCATTGCTTCCAGGTACGTCTCTCTTCATCTTGTGTATTTTTTATACGTTTCTTAGGAATTTTCTTCCTACCACGTACAATTTTACTATTACTCTTCTGCCTCATTTCAATTTGTAGGACTTTCACACTTTAGTACAATGCGAGGCACGAATATATATTTTACATGAAACATATATGTATATGTTGTTGGAAAATATACATTCAGTAACGAAGTAGTGTGCAAAGTGCGAAAGTCCTATCTACATATTTATAAATAAATCTTCTAATATCAATTTCTTATTTACATTTGTATTTTGCATTTTGTTCATAACATCCTCAACCTTATCCGAAAGCTTAAGTAAATTAAATTTTTTTGTTTTATGAGCAGCTGCCCAAATCCTATAAATCCAAATTTGAAAGAATATATTCAAATATTCATCATCTTTTTTTGATAACTCATCAGCCAATTTCATTCTTTCAGATATACTTGTCTGAAAAAATCCTTGCAGTGATTCTCTGGCGAATTCTACAATTTCCTTAAATTCCTCATCATTATCAATTCTACTCAAGAATCCAGGCCGTCCATTTATATCCTTCAAGAATTCATTATTTTCATATTTCGAGGTTAACTCAGCATCTCCAACTATATCAAATTGTAAATCAAAACATCTTGATTTAATCGTTGCAAGTAGTGCATCACTACTATTTGTAACAAGTATTATGAATCTTTTTTCTCTTGGTTCTTCTAAATTTTTTAGAAGTGCATTTTGAGCAGATGTTGTCATCCTATGTGCATCATTTATTATGAGTACCTTCGCATCCCCAATTGGAGCTGTTGCTGCCCATTTATTTGCTTCTTTTATAGCATCGATTGAGATATCTCTAATCACAATCTTTTTCTTTTTTTCTACTCTTTCAGGTTCCACTACAAACACGTCTCCATTTATATTATTACTAATTGTCCATTTACTTGTAGAGCAAGCTAAGTTATCTGCAAATGTTTTTGCTATAGTAAACTTGCCAATGCTCTCGGGACCCCAAAAAATGAAGCTATTATGTATGCTTCTGTCATTTATTATCTTACTAAGAGTTTCTAGATTTTTTCTGTGTCCTATTATATTACTCATTTTCAAATACTTTATTTACAGCGTTTATAATTCCTTTTTTAAAATTTTCTTTAGAATATTTATTTGCTGATTCAATAATTTCAGCTCTGTTATATTGGTTTTCTTTCTCTATAAATCTTCGCAAAGCATCTGCAAGCATTTCAACTGTTGGAGCCTCAAATAATTCTCCATTTTTACCGCTATGTATGATTTCTTTTGCACCACCCTTTCCCAATCCTATTACTGGAACACCTGCTCTCAATGCCTCTACACAAGTAATCCCAAAATCGTCTTCCGATGGAAATATGAATGCTCTAGCACTTGCTAAATATTTTTTCTTCTGTTCTTCACTTACCCAACCAACCATATCAATAGTATCTCCTGCCATCTTTTTTAACACCTTTTCTTCCCTGCCTTGGCCTATTACAGTTAATGGCAATTGTAATTTATTACATGCTTCAATTGCTAATGCTACATTTTTATATTCTGATAATCTTGATATTATCACAAACTTATCCCTTTTTACAACACTTTCAACATCTAGTTCAACAGCTGGATATACAACTTGAGCATCTCTACGATAATATTTTTCAATTCGTTTTTGCGTATAAATAGAATTAGCGACTAATACATCAGGTCTCTGAGCCGCTTGATTATCCCATACACGTAAATAACTTAACAGTGCTCTTACACAAAAATTATTTTTTTTACCCATTCTTCTTTTTGCGTAATATTCATTTTCATCCCATACATATCTCATTGGCGAATGCACATAAGCAACATGCTTTGTATTTAGTCTTGTCACAATTCCTTTACTCCATGCCCCTGAGCTAGAGATAACCAAATCAAAATCTCTCAAATCAAAACTTTCAATGGCAGTTCCAAAAAAAGGTAATAACCACTTATGATTTTTTCTAAAAACTTTTGGCCACCTTTGCAAGAAACTTGTACATACTTTCTCACTATCAAAAAACTCTCCCATCACACTTTTGTCATAAAGTAATGTAAAGATATGTGCATCTGGGTACAACTCACAGATATCACCAAGAACTTTCTCTGCTCCACCAGGATACAACAAGAAATCATGTACAATTGCTACTTTTAATTCTTTATTTCCCTGGTCTTGACTTTTTTGTATTTTTGTGCTATTATTATTGGAAGTCATAAAAATAAAATGATTTTGAATATATAGTATATTCTATCATTTTTTACAGTTTTTTTACAACTACAAGGAGCGTAAGATGAAAAAGAATTGGAATAGCTACATTGGAAAGGCTTTACCTAAAAGAAGACCTCTTGGGGAACTCTGGGATAATTTTACATCTACTGGCAAAATTTTTATTGTGATGTTTACATTTTTGATTATCACATCACCAGTTACCATTCAAGTCGGACAACTAGTTCATTACATAGTTGTTCATGGTGAAGAAATTGAAAGTTTTGAACCCTACACGATGGAGCAATATCGTAAAGATTTTACAAAATATACCGATTGAGGAGGTTACTGTATGGGATACTCAGAAAATAATTCCTGTTGTCGGGATGACTCCTCTGGAATGTTACCAGCTTTATTTTGGTGTTTTATTTTTTCAATAATTATGATTACTATTGTAAATATGGACCTCAATAATAAGAGTGTTCAGAACTTGGACTATTATCCAATGATTTCAACAATGAATGTTCACAGTCAAAATAGTGGACTCTGCTACAAAATTGTCACACACTTTAGTCATGCTGATATTACAAAATCACCCACATTGCTCACTAGAGCAAAATGTGATGATGCCTTATCATCTAAAGAACTAATCTGGAATTTTATTAATATTCCAGAGACAGGATCTGTTGCAGAACAATGCTTTGAAACAGTTATTGTACAGCAAGAAGTTTTTACTGGTCACGATGACTTAAAAATCGAAGTAACTGGGATGGCACAAATATCCTGTGCTGACTTGCCAAATGGTTAGTCAAATTCCAAAAACCACCAACGAGATAATATTCTCGATGGTGGTTTTAATTTTTATAATAACTGCTACCCTACTAGATACAGTGGACGGATATGTCCGTCCACTACATTAAAATTTGATTAGCACCTTAGCAGTAAGTCTTGCACATTTATCCCAACTAAATCTTTCTATATTTTTAAACCCTCTGTCTATAATTTCAGACCGCATTGCATCATTTGTAACTAGTACATTTATTTTTTCTGCTATGTCTGATGCTAATGCTGGATTTACCAGTGCAGCACTATCACGTGCAATTTCTTTTAACGATGAATTACCACTTGTTACAACTGGTACGCCAACTTGTTGTGCCTCCAATACAGGCAAACCAAATCCTTCGTAATTTGTAGGAAAAACAAATACAGATGCATTTCTTAGAAGTGCCCATTTCTCATCACTAGGTACAAAACCTGTAATTATTATGTCATCCACAAAAGAATGTTCTTCTATTTCATTCTGAATTTTTTCCCATCCAAAACCACCCTTGCCTACCAAAACCAATTTTTGAGTTATCCCAAAATGCTTTCTCAAAATATCATAGGCATTCAGAATATTTGTAATATTTTTACGTTCTTCTAACCTTCCTATAAATATAAGATATCCTTGTTTTCTCACGCCATACTTATTCAATATTTCAATGCTTTTTTGAACATTATCATTTGGTGCAGGATTCACTCCCTCATATACAACTCTTATTTTTTCTTTTGCCACTCCGTATAACCTCATCAAATCTTTTTTGGTATTATTTGATACACAGATTATATTTTTTGACCATTTACAAGAATTCTTTATGCCCCTACGCATTGCCCTTTGCTCGTGTTTTGAATATGCTTCTGGAGTAATTTCATACTCTAATCCATGCACTACAACAACAGTGTCTTTTGGATGAATTGGCGGTACAATATGGCCTGGAACAAGTAATTTATTTGGTCTACGAAAAAACATAGATATTGATAATCTGAAATAAGTCCAAAATCTCAATGCCCATAATGAACGAACTTTCCAAGTCTCTGGCAAATCAAAGTCAATATTTTCTTTTGTCCCACTACGAATATATAAAACTACCTGATAGTTTTCAAGTGGTTTCCTCAAATGTTTTACAAGTTGATATGAATATTCTTCTATTCCAGTTCTCTCATGTAAAAATGCACGAGATGCATCAATGGCTATTTTCATTTTGTTATTTTTTTGTTGCTAAAATTGTTTTTTTGTATATGTCTAGATTATCCAAAACCTTACCAGTTCCCCTTACAACACACCTAAGCGGATCATCTGCCACATAACATGGCACACCTATAGTCTTTGTTATCAACTGATCAAGATTTCTCAATAGTGCACCACCTCCAGACAACACAGTTCCCTTGTCCATTATATCAGCTGACAACTCTGGTGGAGTTTCTTGTAAAACTTTCTTTACTGCATTTATAACCTCCCGAAGCTCATCCTGCAATGCCTCTGTAACTTCATTTGATGTAATTATAATAGTTTTTGGCAATCCTCCCATCAAATCTCTACCTCGTATATCCATACTTTCTTCTTTTGTTTGAGCTATAGCACTTCCTATCTTTTTCTTTATATCCTCTGCCATTTGCTCACCTATCGCTAAAGAATATTTTCTTTTAATATAATCTGCGATTGCTTGATCAAACTTATTTCCACCAACTCGTGCACTATGAGCGGACACTACACCTCCCAATGATATAACTGCTATTTCACTAGTACCTCCTCCAATATTTATTATCATATTTCCTTGAGCAGAGTGGATTTTAATTCCTGCCCCTATCATAGCAAGAATAGGTTCTTTTACTACATATGCTTTTTTTGCTCCAGCTTTCTCTGCAGCATCAACAACTGCCCTTCTTTCTGTTGATGTTATGCCTGCTGGAATTGATATCATAACTTCTGGTCGTATTAAAAAGACTCTACCTGTTACTTTTCTTATAAAATATTTAAGCATTGCCTCTGTTACCCGGTAATCTGCTATCACACCATCCCTTAAAGGTTTGTAAGCTGTTATTGTATCGGGAGTTCGTCCAAGCATTTCTTTTGCTTCATTTCCTACTGCAAGAACCTTATTTTCAAGCATTGAAACTGCAACAACAGAAGGCTCATCCACTACCACACCGGTACCCGGCAAAAATACCAGCGTATTTGCTGTTCCTAAATCAATTCCAATTTTCTTAACAAACATACTCATACAGCTTTTATCAATCTTTAACTTGCAACCTTGCTTAAATAATAGACAAAAAAATCCTATTTGTAAACAAAATACCTTGTAATCCCTCACACACTCAAACAAGCCTCCAAAAAAAAGTGCGTCATTGCGAGGAGGTACGACGAAGCAATCTCTGTCAGATTATTTATAAACTTTTGAGATTGCTTCACATAATACAGCAATCATTACTTCTGTTCGCAAAGACTGGTTGTGTGTTTTGTTTAGATCTGTGAGAGTTTGCAATAACTTGACAATAGAAATTATAATGTTATTATCACATCATGAATAATAGATTGATGGCAATTAAGCAAGGCAAGCGAATCGAATTTTTCGAGAGAAGTTTGTAGTGCTTTTGTTTCAATCAACAACCTTACAATCTTCTCTTGAGAGAAGATTTTTTGTTTTTTAAAATATCTAATAGCATTGTAGAATATTATTTCTACAAATAGAATTTCACTTACACAATGGGGTTACATCATGAAAAATATCACGTTTATTTGTACAAAAAAAGCCTTTACTAAGTTAAATGGATGGGCAAAAGAAATTTCAAATGCTACATTTCATGAACCAAATTTGCTTCACAAGACAGAAACTGAGCTTGTGACAATTGCTAATTCTGAGCGTGCAATTATCGCGCTTAATAAAGACAAACAAATAGTTGGATTTGTAGTACTGTGGTCACTAGGCATAGATTCTATAGGCAATAATTGGAATGAGATTGGCACTGTGTACGTACCCAAACATTACAGAGGTCAGGGCATTGGTAGTAAAATCATGAATTATGCATTTAAACGTTGGGATAATCATAAAATTATGTCCACATCAAAAAATGTAAAATTTATACACATTGCTTTGAAGTCCATGATTCCTGTTTCTTCTGAGAAAGAGATGTTATGTGTAGTCCCACTAACATGTATTTGTGATGAATCCGATGGAGTTGCTGATGCAGTTAATTGTCCATTTCGCAACGATAAATGCGTCTTCTTGATTTCAATAGCAACATCACTTACTGTAAATCACATCATAAGAAAAGATTCTATTGTACAAGCTGCTATTTAGATATACAAAAACAAAATGTGGTTGCCAATTAAAATTGGCAACCACATCTAACTACTTTTTTTAAAATTATGAATATACAAAAAAAAGCTTCCAACATATATACTATTTCAAGCACTCTTCCTGGAACAAGTATAATGATTCTCGGAGGAACTCATGGAAATGAATTAACTGGAATTATAGTTGTGCGCAAATTATTACAATTATTTTTAAATAAAAATATTATTTTAACACGTGGTTCTATCACTCTTGGATTTGGAAATGAAGAAGCTATTGCTCAAAATTCTAGGTGGACAAAATCTGGAAATAATTTAAATAGATTTTTCACCAAAGAACAACTAAATAATACTGATTACTCCTACGAATCTTTACGTGCAAGAATTCTTGCCAACTTAATGCAAGAATCTGATATTCTGATTGATTTACATTCAGTCAATATTCCATCAAAACCATTTTTAGCTTGTGAAAACACAATCAATCATCAAGAAATTACAAAATGGTTTACTGGTGCAACTGATATAATAACTGATCCAGACTATATTTTGAGTGGTGGCCAATATTCAACAACTGATGAATATATGAACTCACTTGGCAAAATTGGAATTTGTTTTGAAACAGGTTACTCAAAAGATACATCTTCAATTAAAACTGTACTGAAAAATATTTTATCAATTCTAAATGACCAAGGTCTTACAAAAAATAATACTGGACAAAGTCCAGTATTAAATAGAAATATTTATAAAATGCATTCACAGATAATCTTAACAGAAGCTGGTTTTGAATATATTGATAATTTTGCAGATGGTGAATTTGAACCAGTCACAAAAAATCAAACAATAGGCTACGCAGGAAGTGCTCCCTACAAATCTCCAATTGATGGCATAGTACTTTTACAATCTCCACAAAATTTATGGAGACTAAATGATGAGATAGGCTATATTGCTGAGAAAATATAAATTATATTTCTACAATTTTATATATTTACCATTTTTGTAATTTTCAATTGGTTCCAGGGTTGTCTGTGTAGTTTTTGCTGGTAATTTATCTAAAGCAATCCATCTTATTTCATCACATTTTTCAGGCTCCATGTTTCTTGGTTCTCCTTTTGTGATATATGCAATAAAATTAAAAGATGCCCAATGCTGTTTATCTAATTCGACAAAATGATCAGTATGTGGTAAATAACCCGTTATTTCTATTTCAATATCTAATTCCTCTTTAATTTCACGCTTCATAGCATCAATTGCTATTTCACCAAAATGTACACCGCCACCTGGTTTTGACCAAAAACCGACCTCATTACGAACTTTTTTTCCTCTTTTCATAAGAAGCGCTTCACCTTTGTCATTTAAAATCAGAACACCGCCACCCACACCTATGCAGTCTTTTCCACTTATTATTTTGCTCATTTTTTTATAAACTTTACTCATTAACTAAGGTAATATCAACGCCAATACTTCGTAATCTTTCTTCCAAGTCTTCATAACCCCGATTTATGGAGTATACTCCACGAAGAATTGATTTACCTTTTGCACCAATCATAGCAACTAACATAATGGCCGCTGGACGAAGTGCTGGCGGTGACATCAAATCTGCACTTTGTAATTTGGTTGGTCCAGTAACCTCAACACGATGTGAATCAATAAGTGTTATATTGCCACCAAGTCTATTCAACTCTGTGAAATATACAGCCCTGTTTTCATATACCCAATCATGGATTAAAGTTTTACCCTTAGCCATCATTGCAATCGGTACAAAAAATGGAAGGTTATCCATATTCAATCCAGGAAATGGTAATGCATGAATTTTATCTTCTAATGCTTTCAATCTTGAAGGAATCATTTTTATATCAACTAATACTGTCTTCTTATTTTTTGATTTATATTTTTTCAAGATTTCAAATTCTTGTCCCATTTTTGAAAGTTTTAATAGTTCCAATTCCAAAAATTCTATTGGGCATCTCTTCACTGTAAGTTCACTCTTTGTTGTAATTGCTAATGACAAAAAGAACATCGCTTCAATAGGATCCTCACTTATTTCATATGTAACATTTTTCTTTAACTTCTTCTTTCCTTTTATCTCTAAAGTTGTAGTACCTATTCCTTTTATTTTTACACCTAGCTTCTCAAGGTAAAAACATAAATCTTGAACCATGTAATTTGAAGTAGCCATTTTTATAACTGTCTTACCAGGAATTTGTGCTGCTGCCATAATAGCTGTTTCCGTAACAGTATCTCCAGACTCATACAACACGTTACTTTCAATTGGCTTCAAAGTTCCTACTGATATATCAAACCCTTCTTTTTTTGTATCAATATTAATTCCATAATTTTCTAGTGCAAATAAATGTGGCTTTATAGTTCTCTCTCCCAACTTACATCCACCTGCCTGAGGTATGAAATATTTCTTATGACTTCCGCTCAAAGAGCTTATTAACATAATTGCACTCCTAGTTTTTTCTGCAGCTTCTTTATTAATTTTTTTCAAAGAAAAACTTTTTGGTGCATTTATTATTAATGTACTTCCTTTTTTTTCAATCTTAACTCCAATACTTTCTAGTATCTCAATCCATCTATTCACTTCCTCTATTTGAGGAACATTTTTAAATGTTGTGGTTCCTGCATTCATCACAGAAGCAGCTAACAGCGCAACTGCTGCATTTTTTGAACCATTTACAGATATATTTCCACTCAACTTTTTACCACCATTAATTTCAAAATATTGCATATTTACATAATAAATTTATTGATATCTTTACCCTGAAGTATATGTTAAAACCCTCTTTTTTTCAAGGAAGTCTTTAGGATAATCTATTACATTTAAGAGCCTTATTTACACTTCTGTCATTCCGGAAGTTACAAGTTCTTTTCGAACGAAGTGAGAAACCAGAACTTCAACTGTCCGGAATCTTTCAAATAAATTTTTAAAAACTCCTTTATGACTAGATAAAAAGAAAATCGCCACAAATTTACTGTTGTAATTTAGTGGCGATAATTTAAATCAATTTCAATGAGATTAATGTCCCTAAAAATCTCTTTGAAATGAGATGCGAAGATTTTCACATCTAGATGTAAGATATCAAAAAACATTGTTTTGATATTATTAGTTTTTATATTCTATTGTGTAAAGAACAAAAAATCGGTCTGAGCACTTAAAATTGCTCACCCGATTACTATGTAATTATAGCATGCCTAAACACAAAAGTCAACCTTCCCACTTTAAGCTTAAACTCAAGTTCTAATTATAAAAAAGAATAAGCTTTAGCATTCCGTAAAATAGATTTCTTTTGTGAGGTGTACCCAGCTAAGGAATCCTTTGTACGGAATCTAATCATTACTATTATTGTGTACTATTAACATTACCCAAGACCCCTAATGACCGTGTCAACAATCACCCATCCAAGCAATGATATAACTAGTCCTATTATTGCGTATAATATCCATTGCTTTGCAGTGTTAACTTTTGTATCATCACCAGCTGATGTTATATACATGACACCTGCAATAACAATAACGAGTACACTTAATCCTCCCACAAAACCAAGTATGACTTTCATAATGTCACCTATAATGTCTGCAATATTTGATGTTCCCCCTGAACCGTTATTTAATCCTAATCCATATTTTTTATTACTAGTTTTAGATGGTGTTACATTTTTGTTATTTTGTATAGTCCCAGCATTAATGATATTTTGATCTTGATCATTTTTTGCAGTATTTGTAGTAGTTACTTGTTTATAAAATGGGTTATTTAAATCACTATCAACTTTTGTATTATCTTTTTGTACATAACTCTTATTTATATTATCCTGATTATCTGCTATTTCTAATTGATCTTTGTCAACTGAGCTCGTGCTATAAAAACTACTACTAACGTCAGCGCCTACATCACTTAGAAGTTTACGATAATTCATATCATCATCAATATATCCAACTGGATATGTTTTTCCATTTTTATCAACAATCTTATTTTTTTCAAATTTATACCCTACTTGTAATAATTCACCAACTCGCAAAGCTCTGTTAAATGAGGCTTTATCATATTTTTTTGCATTATCTGATGTAATTGATATTCCTGTTTTTTCCCATTTATCACCAACTTTCTTATAATGACTATATTCTCCACTATTCTTATCATAAACCCAACTATTTTCCTTCAACTCTACTCCTCTGTGATACAAAACTTGTGAGTAATAACCATCCATATTTATTACACCTGAACTGTTTTTAAATATAGCTAAATTTCTTCCCATTTTTACATATGTATTATATCTATCATCCTCTTGTTTTGAATTACTTAATTCAATCCAAGTTCCATCTAATGTACTAGCACTTTGTTTTTCCTCTTCTATCTCCTTTATGAAGCCATTCATTTTATATTCAATCATCTCTTTATCTTCTATTTCATGCAAAACCAACTCTGATATAGTATTTTTCTTTTCTCCATTTTTGCCTGGTAAATAAAAGTTTCCATTTTCTTTATCATATTTATAACCCATTTTTGTCAAAACTTTATACTGCGCTTTATCCGCTCCTATAATTTTTTGTTTATCTGAAATATCAGGGCTACTTATAAAACTCCTTGCTTCATATACATCTATTATTCCATCAGCATCTTTGTCATATTTTTCTGATACATTTCCTTCCAAGAATTCATTCGCAATAGTTGCCCCTGTATATGCAGCTGCTGAAGATGTTCCTCCATTTTGTGTTACCGAAGTAGCATACACATCAATGCTTCCGGTTTTTTGTCCTGAAGAATAGCCTTGTATTTTGTTATTATTATACTTAGGATCTAAGGCTCCCACAGAAATTAAAGAATAATTATTTGCCTGATTGTCAAAAAATTTTCCACCCTCCATTACATCACCTTTATTACCTGCTGCATTAACCACTATAGTACCATCTTCTGTTAAATTATTTATTTCTTCTGTAAATTTTTTACTCATATAATCTGCACGAGATACACCGAAGCTCATATTTACAATATTTGCTCCATCATTTTTTGCAAGTTTAGTAGCTTCAATTAGCTGTTGATTTGAGAGGTTACCATCTCTATCAGTTGCATTAATAGAATGTAACTCAACTTCACCACTTTCTATTTTGTCTTTTAACTTATCGTAATAAATCTTTGTCATAGTAGTTCCATGAGTTTCCTTTCCTCGTGCCATTCCATCAGTAAAACCACCAGTATCATGTAAATGCACTGCATCTTTAGGTAATCCCATTCCACTATTATACCCTGTGTCTATTATATAAATTTTTATAGGCTCTCCTTTTTTCAATCCTGCAGCAAATAATTGTATCGGCACCAACACTATTATTATAAATGCTATTACACTAAATTTAATAAACATTATTTTAATTTATATTATATTCTACGTGTGAAAAATATTCATATAGTATGTCTACATCCTTCTCATTTAATACACCTCGCTTTGCCTGTCTAATTAAATAATCATCTAACAGTTCTCTTTCTACAGGCTCATCAAAAAATAACATAATCAATCGTGGATCTCCTTCAATTTTTGAATAATCTATACTTCTTTGAGACATGATAGCCATTTCCGCATAAGTAAATCCTATGAATTTATCCAGTATTTTTGGAATAATAACTTCATTTATTTGTTTTTCTTGTTCTGGTGATAGATTTATTTTCTCGCTTGACTTTTGTTCTTTTGGCTTTGTGTCTTGAATTATTTCTCCCAAATTCACCATTACAGTATCTGGATTATCTTTTATTTTTTTTAAATCAACATGTTCACCATAAGCATTTGACGTAATCATTAAAAATCCAATAGTTGCCATGACTAACTGTTTTGGTGTTATATATTTTTTTGCTATTTCTAAAAATGTTCGCTCATTACTTTTTATAATTTCTTGTTGATTTTCTTCTGTTAGTTTATTGAAAAACTTTTTTGTTTCTAAAATTGCCTGTTCCTTTGAAGTATTTGTATAAATTGATTCAATTTCTTCATAACTAAGTCCTGAAATTTCTTCTAGAAGCTCTAGCTCTATATTTAACTTATCTGCTTTGTCTATTAACTTTTCTTTTTCTACATTATCTAATCCTAAATGTTCTGAATTTTCCGCTAATCGATTTAGTTTTTCTATTTTTTTTGATTTATCTTCTAAATCGCTTGATATTACTGGGTTTTCAAAATTTTTCATACTTTTTTAGTTAACGTCTATTTTTATAACTTTTTTTCATAATTATCAGCCCACCATAAAACATCTTCACAATAAAATTTTGTGTTTGCTGTACTACATGTGCCCAAGTATCTACTTGCTGCCTTCCATTCACCGCTCTTTTTAGTTGCACCATCATTTGCTAGTTTCAATGCCATTGCCATAACACCATCTGTCAGACTCCATGGATCTGGAGGATTGTGTCCCGTCGCTCGTGCAATCTTTGATTCATAACCTTTCCATGTATCTGACATAAATTGAGCAACACCCATGGCACCACCAGTACCTTTATAATTTGCTGGCGGACATGAAACCTTTTGTTTTTTATAATTATAATCTAAGCCCTTACAGATATCTTTGAAAATATCTTTACGATAATCACTCATTCTACTTTCTTTATAATTACAGCCTCCTGTAAATCGCCCAAGATTTGTTTCTACCACAAGCATGCCTAATATAAAATCCTTACGTACTCCTGTTTTCTTGCTTGCAAATTTTGCGGCTTTTACAATATCATCTGTATCAAATGATATTCCAAGTAAAGAAGAAAGTTGATTTTCTACCGCGGAAAGTTTTGCATTAAGCTCAGCTATTGATGCATCAACCCTACCTATCTCTGTTTGTACATTTGTAGATTGTACAAGAAGTGTTGATTCTATTTCTTTATGTTCAACTAACAATTTTTCTTTTTCTTTTTTAAGCTCGATTAATTCATTTTTCTTCTTTTCTTGTAATTGTTTTGCACTTTCAACTTTATTAACTACGTCTATAATTTTTTGACGCATATCATCTAAACTATCTATTTTTTTCAAAAATCTTTCTGAGCCATCATTTTCAATTACATGAAGCAATGACTGATTTCCTGATGCAAAATATGCCCGCCTTATAGTATCTGCTAGTGAACTTTTGTATAATTCCACTTCATTGTTCAATGACTTTATTTGTGCGTCATGTCTATCCATGTCATCTTCTTTTTTCTCAATATCTGTTATGACTTCGTTTATTGTTCTTTTAGTTTTTCCAAGTGACTGTTTAACTATATTCAAATCTCCTTGCAAAGATGCTTTCTTCTGCTCTTCTTTTTTTACTTTTTTTTCATATTTTTCTGCTTTTTCTTCATATTCATCTTCTTTTTCTTCAAGCTCTTCTTTTTCTTCTTCTGTCATTTCTTCATCTTCAGCATATACAAAGTTATTTCCTGCAAGAATAACGCAAAAAATTGCAAAAATAAATACAAATATCCCAAATTGTTTTATGTAATTTTTATTTTTCATTTACCCAGTTAAATTGCTTTGCACCAACAAATGATACTAACAACTTTCATTATTCAATATACTTATATTAACTTTTAGTCTACCCCTATATAACTAAATACAGTTGTTGGATTTAACAGGGTAACTACACTTATAATAACATGCTTTAACCAATAAAAAAACCGGCCTTAACGGCCGGTTTTTTGAATATGAAATATAAATTATTTCTTTTCAGTTTTTTCTTCTTCTTTCTTTTCTTCACCTTCTTCACCATCCTCACCTTCTTCATCTTTATCAGCCATTCCTTCAATCTTTGATACATCTGCATCAACTTCACTATCAAGCTCTGCCATTTCTTCTTCTGTTCTAGGAGCAATAACTGAAGCAATTGTTGCATTCTCATCTAATATAATTTCAACTTTATCACTAACTGAAACATCACCAACTGAAATACTATCGTCAAATGTAGCTAGTCCTGATAAATCAACTTCGATTTCATGAGGTAATTCAGCTGGAAGAGCTTTTACAACCAATGAATCATTATTCTTTATAAGAGTTCCACCTAATTCTTTTACAGCAGCAGAAACTCCAACAAATACCAATGGCACTTCAGCTTCAACAGCCTCTTTCATATTTACTGCATAAAAATCAATATGTGTAAATTCATCTGAAATTGCATCTAATTGATAATCATATACCAAAACATTAACTTTTTTTCCATCTACATCAAGAGATACAACTGTGTTTGTTCCAGCCTTATCAAATAATCTTTTAAATTCTGTAGCATCAACCCATATGCTTCCAGATTCGATAGCATTACCATACATTACTGCAGGCACGTTATTTTCAGCTTGTTTTCGAGCTTCTCGCCCTGTAACTTCTCTTTTTTTTGCTTTTAATACAATTGTTTCCATAATATAAAAAATAATTACTTAATAAAAATCGATTATCTGTACACAATATCAGATCAAAATATTTGCATCCAAATAATCTCTACTTATTTTTTTAGAACATATCACTTGCATATCCATCACATGTATCAAGATAATCATGCACAGCAATAACATCATTATCAGATATTGTATCTGACTCAAAAAATGTTCTAGCTTCTGTTGGATTTGTATCAGTAAGTACTCCTACTGTCATCATCCCGCCTTCATTTTGAGAAACAAAAATCATAGCAGCTCCTGTACATTTCATGCATGAAACATGCATCACAGTTTTATCCTCATCAAAACCAAGTGGCACATATGACAAATTATTCCGCTCTGCACCGCAAACCGGACATTTTTGTGGAATTATACGATTTTGTTCTCCTCGTTCTATGTCCATATAAACAATATAATAGTATAAAAAATGAAAAAATGCAAGTCTCCAACTAGTATGACTCAATATAATTTTTCATAGTAACTTCCCTTCGCAAATATACACTCATCACAAGCCCACAAGCTATCATCACACTTATAAGTGAACTTCCACCATAACTAACAAGTGGCAATGGAATTCCAGTTACTGGCATCACTCCTATGTTCATTCCTATATTAACAGTAAAATGTATGAAAAACAAAATCATCACACCCACAACCAAGAAATATCCAAATGAATCTCTAGCCTGACTCGCTATAAAGAAGAATCTTGTGAATAATAAACCAAACAAACCAATTAGCAATAAAACGCCTGCAAAACCTACTGATTCTGCTATTGTTGCAAATATAAAGTCAGTATGTTTTTCTGGTAAAAAGTTTAACTGTGATTGAGAACCATATCCAAATCCTTGACCAATCATGCCACCATTACCAACTGCAATTATTGACTGAATGACATTATATCCTGTGCCTTGTGGATCGAGTTCAGGATGTAAAAAGTTTGTAATACGTGCTCTCTGATAAGGTGCAAATAAGCTCCATGCGATAATAGCAAAAATAGCACCTACCAAAATAAATGATAGTAAATATCTTTTTTTGATACCTGATACAAAAATCATTCCAAACCAGATACCAAAAATCACAAGAGCCGAACCAAAATCAGGCTGTAATAATACCAAAAATCCCACTACAGCTGTTAACAAAAAAGAAACTATTATTGTAGTCACCTCTCCCAATTCACCTCTTTTCTTTGAAATGAAGTGTGCAAGAAAAATAACCATAAATATTTTGACAATTTCTACTGGCTGTATATAAGCAAATCCCAAATTCAACCATCCAGACGTACCGCGTAAAGTTGTTCCAAATACAATTGTAGTTATGAGTAAACCAATTGAACCAAAATATAAAAAAGTACTATATGACTTAAGAATTCCATAATCCATAAGTCCAAACATTATAAATATAACGCAGCCTATCACTGCATATATTATATGTCTTGTAAAAATTTCATTTCCTGCACCACCACCTTGAAATAAAATGCTCCAAAGCGCGATTGAACCAAATCCAATCAATAATATTACAGCAAAGAAAAAAATAAAATCAAACTCAAAGAATTTACGAATCATACTATTAATCCAATCTCTAATATCTTACTCATTTGTCATCTCTTGATACCTTCCTCCTGGGAGATATTTTTTCATAAAATTCAACGAATCGAATGTGTTTGTCTCTGCTTGCATTTGAGCTGTTTTGATATTGCCTGGAAATTTATGTGGCCAAATCAATCTAAAATCTCTCTTTGCACCAGAATCCAAAGTCCTCATTTCAGTAGAATTTACAGCAACTGGGATACCTCTCTCGTCCTCGAGGATAACATATATTGTTACATTGTTAAAATCGTATACACTATCATTAGAAACTAATCCAAATGCTTCAGCATAATTTGTTCCATTTTGAACAAAGCCAAATTTTTGATTCTTTACTAAAATTTGAGGACTATCAAACTCAGTAAACTTAACCCATTCAACATTATTAATTGAAACCTTTAATTTTGTTGGCTTTTTATCTGTTTCTAATCCAATTTCTACTAAATACTTAGTTTCATTTGGTAAAATAAATGTTTCATCACTTACACTACCCAATACCGTCCCATTATCATCTAAAATTTCAACTGTATAATAAACTTTTTCACCACCATACAATATATTTGGATTATTAATTTGAGCAACTACATCATACTTATTTTCACCTCCATAAACTAAATGCTCATTTTGCACAATCAAATCTTTTCCAATTAGCTCCTCTGGACATTTTGTACAAACCCCCCCACAATCAATCTGCTCTTCATTTTGATTTTTCTTACCATCAAAACAAGTCGGATCAGTTTTCATCATAGACACAATCATCCACACAAACAATAAAAATAATACTGCATAGATCGCTACAATTAACATTTGTTTATTTTTTCTTATCATAAAAATTATTTTAAATATATACAACCATTATACACGATAGCAATCGAATTTAAAAATAACTATCTTTACTACAATAAAAAGCCCTTGAATAAGGACTTTATTTATATGCGGGGAGGATGGGACGATATTGGAACTTTTTTGATGGAGAAATATCTTATTTAATCAAGAAACTCTTCTTCATCTTTCAATTTATCAATAATTAAGGCAACACTTTTTTTATCATCAGCACTCAAATCTTTTAGCATTAAGCCAAATATTGAGATTGAAAATGTTTTACATATATTTAATTGAAATCGTATCATACCCCTATACTCATCATATTGTTTAACATACAATTCTGATGCATATTCAGTTGATGCATCTGGCCCACCATGAACAAAAGACGAGAGCTCTGAATATTCTGGCAAAATTATGGGCATCCACTCTGATCCAGGCGCCTCATTATCAATTAAAAATTTAATCATATTTCTATACTTAAATTTTTTTGCATTTTTACTTATCTTGTTTTTATCTAAATCTTTAATATTAGGATGATCATTACAAAATGATTCCCATGCATCAGAATATACTTCTTCATTTCCAGAAAGCTTAGTAGCACATTTCACAGATTCCACATAAGACAGTGCCTCATTCATTGAAGAATTTTTATATTCTTCTCCAACAACATCACTATTTTCCCTTGTATATCTAGTCCAAATATAATTACCTTTCAGCCAATGCTCCAAAAAAATTCTATATAAAACTTTAGCACTGTAAATATTATTATCCCTAGCTAAAACAATTGTTCCATTCTTCAATGTAAATAGATGAGTGTGTAATCCAGCCAAGGCAAACCAAGTGCTTTTATGCGTACTTTTCTTAATAAATTCTGAAAAAATTGGTAGAACTTGATCTATTAAATCAAAATAATCATCATTTTTTTCCTCAGCAATCTCAAGCCATTTATCAAAATCTTTTTGATTCATATGTTTTTTCATAATTATAATAATATCACAAAAAAATTTTAATATTAAACAATTTCTCCAAGCTCATTCATGAGAAAACGTGCAAAATCAGGCTCAATACTTTCTGCATATGCAGCCCATCCTTCTATTTTACATATAAATTTCAATGATGTCATTTGTTGATTGCCTGTTCTTTTGCAATGACTTTCTAATCCAAATTTCTTAACGTAATATAGTTCTAATCGTAAATTTTTCTTTATATATCTTGGTAATCGTGGTTGTTTCAAATCGCAAACCGTTAGTCCTGTCACATATTGATTACCACCTTTTTTTTGTATTTTATTCTTTTTTGTATTTAAGGATAATTTTTTTTTATTTAAAATACTTTCAATTTCTTCAAAACTCAATGGGACAATTCCATTTGTTGAAAAAGTTAAGTCATCCGCATATCTTGTATAAACATATCCCTTATCTTGTGCAAGTTTCAAAAAATCTATATCTACCTCTTTCATGAAAATATTTGCGAGAATTGGACTAGTAGAAAAACCCTGAACCAATTTATCATTCAAAGTTACTGTTTCTGCTAAAAAATATGAATGTTCTTCATTAAATTTTAATGCATGAAAAATTTGAAATACATCATCAATATTCACTGATTCAAAAAAATTCTCAATATCAGCATTTATAATAATTTTTTTTCCTAAGTGTTTTTCTGCATTAGTTTTAATATTTTTATTTTTAACAAATCCCTGTACATGTTCAGAAAACGAATGATTTCTTTGTAAAAAATCATTAATTTTTTTAACAAACTCCTTTTTAGCAGGATACCATATATCATAGACAACTCTCAATCCTCCATTTTTTTTCATTAAATGTATTTCCCTTTGAAAAGAGTCTTGATCATTTTTGATTTTTTTTAATTTTGCGTTAGGTATGCCAAAAAAATTAGATAAATCACTTTGGGTTTTTATTATTTTTATTCTTGTATTATCGTTCATAGTAATTGAAATATAAAAAATCCCTCATTATGCTCATAAATTGGAATGCTCTACAACGAATACGAACTCGTACCCTAATAAATAATAAGGGATATTTTATATTTCAAATTTTACTACATCTCTTCAATAAAAACAATATAATCAGACTTTTTTTTAAAATCATACCATTTAGTAGTAGCTTTTTCATGAACTACTCTTACCATACTAATATTTTTCTTTATTTTATCTAAATTAGTTCTCACCAATGATCCTGCATCTTTATTTTCATTCTCTTTCACAAAACAGAGGACTCCCCCTAATATATAATCAGGTAAAAATGATAGCTCATTTTCCTTTTTTATTATTTCTATATTTAAAAAATTTTCAGTTATTTTTTCTTTTAAAAACTCATCTTTCATTAACAAATCTCGCATCCAAATTTTATCGCTCTCTATTTTATCAGAAAAATTTTCTACCTTTAAATTTATTTTTTCATATCCGCTTTTTTCATATCTCCTTACAATTGGACTCAAGAAACCAAGACTAATATTTTCGTAAATACTCTTATTTTCAAAATTATTTGACTGAGTCTTGATACACAAATAGGCTTGGATATCCGTATTAGAAATATGTTCTAATAATTTTGTTTGTATTGATTTAGAATCTTCTGAAAAATGATAGTTGATTTTTTCAATTACGTCATCGTCCTCATTCAACATCATTTTTTCCTTAATTCTAATAATGTTTTTTATTAAATTTGTATCAGCAACAACCAAAGCTACTGCTGTAATTTGATTTTTTTTACACGCTGATTCATCCATAATAAAATCTATTTCACCAAAGTTTTTTTGTCCTACCATAAAAAATTGTAACCTTTACATATTAAATATTTTATTCTTAATCTTCTATTTGAACGACTACTTCCTCCATCGTATAATGCACAAATTGCTTTCCAAGTTCGGTTAAAAAATATGACTTTGAATCATCAAAAGCAGATTTCATTGTTTTTGATCCACGATTTAGCTTAACTTTTTTTTGTTTCAAAAAATTCCCCGCATTATCTGTAGCTCGCTCTTGTCTAATAACACTACCTGTACTCAAATCACGAATTAATAATTTAAATAAATCTGCTTCAGCAGAGTCTTCTCGTGGTCTTTCATCTTTTATATTATCCCAAATTTTACCTCGAGTTATACCTGGATTTTGATAAATTTCTCTAATAACTTTAAAATGAGCTTCATGGTACATATCTATCCAATCAAGAAACAATCTAACAAGATCATCTGGACAAAGATTAACAGCTCCTGCATTTGTTAATAATTTTCTAATTAATTCTCGCTTTTCTTCTGTATCTGATTGATCCCAGGACCTGAATCCTTTTCTAACAAGATCCAAATATTCTGATGAACTGATTCTCGCTTGAACTTCTTCATCAAATTTGTCTAGTCGCGAAAGTATTTGAAATAATGTATATCCAAGTTTATTTACCTTTTCCTCATGTTCCTGAAGCCATAATTGTTGAAAAAGATTTGTTTCTTTTTGTTCTTTCTCAGCGTCTTTTGCGGCCATTGCACCAAGAAAACCTCCTACCCACGGTATACTACCTAAAGCTGCTAAAATAAATCGCACATGACTCTTACGCTTATCTTCATCCATAAATTCAGCCAATTGATCTTGTATTGATTTGGGAATTTTTTTACTAATTTTTTCAAGTTTATTTTTTACCATATTCTCTTTGAAATAAGGAATAGTTCAATAATTTTATAATCTAAGTATAGTCCCCTCTTCATTACTATGCAAACAGCAGAAAATCCCACTTTCTGCTGTAATTGTTTTCAAATATATTATTGCCTACGGTCAAAGTGGAGGCAAAACGGAATTTTATCCTACCAGAAAATAAAACTTAAAAAAACCCTCAAACTATATTGACTGACTCTACTGTATTACTGGTTGTTGCAATATCTCGGCAATATTGTATGTAGATGTAACAGGCACATGTACAAGTCGCATATTTGCACTTTCAAATACTTGATCCACAAGCTCATCACGTTCTTTTCTTTTTTGGTTAAGGTGTGATTTTCCATCTAACTCAATTGCAATAATAGGTTTCAATGTATCTTTTTCACATAATAAAAAATCAACATGTTTTGATTGAACATAATTTTTTAATGTTTGTTTGTGACCATATTCAAGATACTTTGGAATTGTAAAAATATCTAAAATTCGTACTTTTGAAAATACATGATATTGATCTTGTACAGCATTACTGAGAATATTAAAAAATTCTTTCTCTGTTTTGTTCATGAAAGAATTTACTGTATTGTACTTTAATGTTACTCGTTTCTTTTTTTCTTTTTTTGTAATAACCTCTTTTATTACATTTAATATAATAATGGTAAAAACAAACAAAAAAACTATTATGTATGATTCTGTATTCATAATCCTAAATTTTGCAAACAAAAAAGGTCTTCCGATGGCGGAAGCTCTTTCGAGCGACCCTACTCCCTTTCGAGAATAGACCATGAATACAAGTACCAGTCAGAAGACCGTCTTTGTATTCATGGATTTCAGACCATATCCTATTTTATAAAAATAGGGGTTAGGTCATGCTTAAATTGTAATTTAATTTTATATTACTATAACACTAAAATCAATATGTGCTTTTTCAGGATATTCTTTGTAATTACGATGGAAAATCCTTTTTCTTCCGCAATTGTATTTCAAGTATGTTATTATCTGTGGTCAAGATAGAGACGGCGCGAAGTGAAGTTCTGCCTTTATCACAAAAGCCACACAATAAATTGTGTGGCTTTGTCTCTGCAATATAATCTTAATTACATTTCAACTTTTATATTATTGCTATAAGTGCCACATTTACCTCCTTTGTAAATACAAACTCTGAAATAATAGGTTTTATCATCACTCAAGTCTTTCCATGTATATTTTCGTGTGTCTCCGTCAGATAAGTATTTGTAATCGTCTCCTGGATATACTGGATTTTTACTTTTTGACTTTACGACTTTAAATCCTTTGGGAGCACTCCCACCTGATATATCCCATTTTAATTTAACATCATCTCCGTCTTTACTAGCACTAAGAGATACTTTGCTTGCATATCCATCATCATTGTCATCACCACTATCTCCACTTGGAGTATCCACGTATACATCATTACTATATATGCCACATTTGCCATCTCCTTGGTAAGCACACACTCTGAAATGATATTTTTTACCAGTATCAATTTTCCATTTATAATCTCGTACTCCACTATCTGACAGATATTTGTAATCATTTCCTGGATAAACTGGATTCACCTCTTTTGATTTTATAACTTTAAATCCGTGACCTGTATTAACGCCACTAGTATCCCAATGTAATCTCACTCCACTACTAGATTTTTCACCTGATAATTTAATTGTGCCTGTTGTATATACTTTTTCATCTTCTTCTTTTTCTTTTTTCTCTACCTTCTTTTCTTTTTCTTTTTTTATTTCTTTATTATCACTCTTGGCTATATTCCAAGCAACAAAGTCATCTTCCAGATCCTCTTGAGTTAGATTTTCTTTTTCAACTTTTCCATCCTTCACACTTGCCTTACTGCCCTCTGAAATTTCTTCTATTATTTCTTCATTATCATTTGTTACTTGTACAGAACTCTCTACAACCATCACATCAACTTCACTACCATCATTTTCTACACTAAATTCAGTTCCAAGTGCAGTTACTGTATATTCACCAGTTTTTACAGAATATTCACGTTTATCATTTTTTGCAACCTTGTTATATACAAAGCCTCTGTCCATACCAATATCTATATTTCCTCCACTACCATCAAATAATATAGATGTATTTTCATCTAATCTAACAGTGCTTCCATCTTCAAATGTAACTATCGCCCTACTGTCTGCAAGAGTTCTTATTTCCTCTCCACTTTTTACGATGTCACTTTTTTCTACCTTAAACCATCCTAAATCTTTATTACTTCTTTTTTCAACACTTCCTTCTAAATATTCAATTTGACCATTGTACTCTTTTTTTTGTACGATCTGTGCCATTGATTTATTAGTATTCTCAACAATTTTGTCCATTTGTGACACTTCTTTATTAAATGATATAAACCCATTCCATATGAGCACAAAAGATGTCATCACAACCAATCCAATTACGACTACTGTAAATATTCTTCGTCCTTTTTTTTCGTAAAAATCTAACATATTTTTAAAATTATTTCTGAGAAGCTAATAATGCACTTCTAACTGAACAGTTCATATCCCTTTCATACAGAGGTCTATCATCAATATCATAGATTCCTACAGCATCCTCAAACACTTCACGTCTATCGTGAGCATACAAAACACCAAGTGGAAATTTTTCTTCTTCGATTGCTTTTGCAAATGCCTTTGCTCTATCACTTTTATCATAATCATCTTCCATGTAATAAGTTCGTTCTTTGAACCACTGATATGTATTCACTTTATTAAATACTACACATGCTTGGAAAATATCAACAAGTGAAAATCCTTTGTGCTCAATAGCTTGTTTTATAATGTCTTGTGTTTCTTTTGGATCACCTGCATTCGCCCTTGCTACAAAAGGTGCATCCAGAGAGATTGCAAGTGCAACAGGATTAATAGGCTCATCTATTACTCCCTGTGGTTGTGTAGGTGTAACTAATCCTTCTTGTGAAGTTGGAGCTGCCTGACCTTTTGTAAGTCCATAAATCATATTGTCATGCACAATAACTGTAATGTTGGGATTTCTACGAATTGTATGTATAAGATGATTTCCACCTTCCCCGTATACATCTCCATCGCCACTTGTCACTATCACAGTTTGTTTTGGATTTGATGCTTTAATTCCTGTTGCTACAGGTAGTGCTCTACCATGCAAGCCATTGAAAAAATTTGCTTTAAAATATTGTGGTAATTTTGCTGCTTGTCCTATTCCAGAAACAAGTGTTATATCTTTTGGTTCAACGTCAATATCTTGCATAACTTTTTTCAAAGTTTGCAAAATAGGAAAGTTTCCACATCCAGGACACCATTGATTTTCAACTGATGCTGGAACATTAAAATCTTTTTTTGTTTGTGATGCTGTAATCATATTTTTAGTATTTTAGTATATTAATTTTACCTACTTGTCATTCCCGCGAAGGCGGGAATCTATCGTACGGTATCAATATAATCTTACGGGAAGATTCCTGCCTTCGCAGGAATGACACCTTTTATAAAACATTTTTAATTTTTTCTGTTAATTCCTCAACACTAAACAACTCACCATTCCATTTGAGAATTCTCTTATCAATCTTTCTTTCACATTCTTTTTCTAATAAATCAGCAAATTGACCCGTTGCATTATTTTCAATAACTATAACCTTATCTGCCTTAGTTATCATTTTCTTTGCATTTTTATTCAATGGAAAAACTTGCACGAATTGCACAACACTAACTTCTTTATCATCAATATTTTCCACTGCTTCTGTGATTACGTTTTTATTTGAGCCCCAACATACAACAAGTGTTTTAGCAGATTTCTTGCCCATAATTTCTGGCTCTAGAGCAGTATCTTCTAACAATTTCTTTCTTTTGAAATATCTTTTTTCCATCATCTGCATACGCAAACCATCCATGTCTTCTGTTATGCGACCATGTTCATCATGCTCATCACTATCTGCACAAACTAATCCATCACCAAACCCAGGTACGCTCCTCGGAGAGATCCCATCATCAGTGATTGCATATCGCTTGTATTCCCTATCAGATTCCACAATATATTTTTGATGTGGTAAAACTGCAAATTCTTCTTTATCAATAGTATAAAGGGCATCTACAAAATATTGATCAATGAGAATGAATGTTGGAATTTGATATTTGTCGGCAACATCAAGTGCATGTGCTGCTATTTCATAAGCTTGAACAGGAGTTCCTGGTGCATAAATTGCTCGTACAAATTCCCCATGACCTGCATACAAGACTAGATTTAAATCTTCTTGTGCGGTTTTTGTCGGCAATCCTGTTGCTGGACCAGGCCTCTGAGCGATGTGTATTGTTATTGGTGTTTCAGTCATTGCTGCAAGTGATACAGCTTCACACATAAGTGCAAATCCTCCACCAGCAGTTGTGACTATCCCACGGGCTCCTGCGTAACTTGCTCCAATTGTCATATTAATCGCTCCCAATTCATCCGTTGCCTGTTCAACAACAACTCCACAATCTTTTCCATGTTGTGCCAAAAATGTTAAAAGTCCAGTAGATGGAGACATCGGATAAGAAGAACAAAAATCCACACCTCCCGCAAGAGCTCCAAACCCAACAGCATCAATTCCAGAAATAAACAAATCATCCATCACTCCTTCATCCGTTTCAAATGAACATGTCACATCATTGCTAAATGCAAAGTGTTCTCCCATTTTATAACCTTTTTCAAGTGCTTCCTGATTTTTTTTAATAATATCTTCACCTTTTTTCATGAAAAATTCTCTCAGATATTCTTTTGGACGATCTATTTCAACTCCCATAAGTCCAAGTATTGCGCCTGCTGCTACAGTGTTTGCAAATACTCTATGTCCGATTGCTTGTGCGATATTTATAAAATCAACTTCCATTATACAAGTTGAACAAAAGTCATTATTCTTAAATCCCAAAAACATTGTGTCATCAGTAAATCGTTTTTCACTATGTTTATATCCATTTGGGTCCAATGGCACAAATAAATCGATACTAGACTTATAAGCATCTCGTTTTTTACTTGAAATTCTAATAGTAGTAGAGTTCATTCCACCTCGAACACGAGACATATATTCTTTTGTAGCAAATACATGATAACCTTCACGCTTTAGCACATGAGTCAAAATATGAGAAACACTCTGAATTCCCTGACCAGCCTGACCTGCAATAACCAACGAGAAATCATCTTTAATATGTCGTGACATAGATATTTATATTATTTTTTATATTATACCTAGTATACCACTAACTAGTATTGTGTTCAAAAAAATAAAAACCACAACTTACTATTATAGTGAGTTGTGGTTAAATCCTATCGCTTTTCTATAGGAGCAATTGTGATTGTGGGAAGTTTTGATTTGTCCGTATTTTGATACTCTGACAAATCAATTTCCTGGCGACGATGCACGCTCATTTGATATTTCACATCATGTGGTATTGGTGGCAATACTTCTTCAATCATTGCACGTTTAGCTAAATTAATTGGACACTGCTTTAAATGAATAAATTTACTTATCACAATGAATTTCACATCAATTGTTAACTTCGACTGTTCTGAGCTAAAACTGGCATCAATATAGTAATACTTACTCATGCATGGATCTCCTTATTTTTTTATACTTCTTTTTAAAAATTATACGCTTTTTAAATAACCTCGAATTCACCACTATAGCACTTATTTCATGTTTTAACAATACCTCAACTCCTCACATCTCATTTTTCTATTGAAAACTTTTTTTGCTTATGGTAATGTTCTTATTATCAAGTTTTTTAAAATATACTAGATTGGATTTAAAACTCTACTTAACCAAAGGAGTGATTTATGCAACAACAACTGCATCAAGTTACGTATTGCAATAGATTCCGAAATAGACGACGATCTACAAAAAAGAAATATTGGTTCAAGTGCCTACATGCCTTACCTGAAAATCCACGTTTTGAATATCTACGTAGTAACCAAATTACTTTCAACATTTACTTGGGACACTACAATGCGCCAGTAGCTGTGGAAATAAAAAAGATTCGACATCTACGAAGGTCCCGATTTGGAAAACGAGTTGAATTAAGTTTAATTCATGTACGAGGTGATAAATCTTACAAAATAACAGCAATTTACAATATAAATAATGGCTCAATGGTAATTCACCCTGTGCCAAAATTTCTATTTGCAAACTAATACTTAAATGCCATGATATTTATACAAATATCATGGCATTGTTTTTTTTATTTCAAAATAAATCCAACATTAAAACATCCTGTACTAATCAAAAATACTATCATTAATATTGTGATTATAATTGTAATAAAAAGATATATCCCTGCTGATCTTTTAGAAAGTTGTGTTTTAGGTGGTATTTTCTTCATTTTCTTAGGCAACAAGTACAAAAAGAAAGGCAAAACCAAACATTGCAAAACACCAAATGTACACCACACTGAAGGATAAGTTACACAAATATTAACTCCATTAGTATAATGACTTCCTATAGAATAGGCTGCAGCAATCAAAAAAGAAATTGTCATTGAAAACAACAGATACATCCAAGACAATGATTTTGAAATATATTGTCCTACATTTTTTTGTTCAAATAAAATACAAATATTCCAATACATAAATAACACAAACCATGCAAGTGACCACAAAAATATCGAGTGATGTTCTAAATGGAAGTCTAACACTGTAAACTCTACTGGTTTTAAAAATAAATAGATCGCCACAATAGCTACGACAATACTTAATTCCCTGACATATAACTTACGATTATAAAATTTTTCCAAAGAAAAAAGATAAAACACCATTCCAGTTAATGAAATTAAAAGACCTATTTTATAAACTATTACACTCCCAGTAACTAAAGAAAGAAATTCGAAAATCTGATGAGTACCAATCATTGAACCTGCTATCATCAAATACTTCAAAAAAGGTATTAGCTCTTCTCTATTTATTTTTTTGTAATAAATGGAAGCGCTTAAATATCCGATTAACGCACCAGCCCAAACAACAAGACCTGTCATTAATTGCACTTTTTCTACATAATTCATAATATTTATTTTTATATTGACCTTGTTACGTAGCCTACTATGTACCAAGCATTTATTCTCCTAATTCTTTTTTCACTTCTTCAAATTCATTTTCAATTTCTTTTAATCGTTTTTTTGAATCTTTAATAAGTTTAGCTCCATCTTTCACTTTTTTGATTCCTTCTTCAACATCAATCTCATCTTGCCCATCAAACCATGTCACTATTTCTTCAATTTCTTTTAATGATTTCGTTAAATTATCTTTTTTTTGCGCTGCCATATTATTTATAATTATTAATTATGGACAGGCACAAGGCACTGTCCCTACAGTTTAAATTCACTTTACTATTGTATCTATCTTACCATCACTCACTTGTATATTCATCTTATCACCTTTCTTTACATCTTTCACACTGCGAATCACTTTTCCACTTTTATCTGTTGTTATGCTATACCCAAGCATTAACTGCCTTTCTGGATTATTGTTCTCTAATGCTTTTTCTAGAAATACTATTTGTTTTTTACTTATCTCAATTGTATTTTGAAAATTCAATACAGTACTTGTGGCTCTACTTATTATCTGAGTATAATTTAATACTATTTTATCTAAAGAATACGATAATTGTTTTAAATTATTTTGTAAATTTCTTTTTTTATTTATAATTTCATTATCTAATTTTTGTACAGAAAAATTAAATTTTATAAATAAATCTTTTGCTCTTTGTAAAATTGTATCAAAAATATTTTTTATATAATATTCTTGATCTTTTAATTTTGATTTTTTGTTTTGCAATACTTTATCAAATGAATTCAATATCAATTGTTCACTATTACCCAAAAATTTATCCACATTATCCCAACTCTCTCTCACGCAATGAGCTGCTGCTGTTGGTGTACTTGCACCGTAATCGGCTACAAGTGTTGTTATGGTTTCATCTTGCTCATGCCCAACTCCTGCAACTACTGGCACTGGAAAGTCCGCTATCATTCTTACAATTTTTTCATTATTAAATGCCTGCAAACTTTCCAAACTTCCACCACCTCTTACAATCACTAATAAATCTAAATCTTTATTTGCCATTGTGGTAAGTGCATTTTTTATATCTATAAGTGCATTTGCCCCCTCGACAGTTGAATGATGAAATATTATTTTGTATCCGTAATCTCCAACATTTGTAGTAAAATCTCCTATTGCCGCACCACTTCTAGAAGTTATTAACCCTATCCTACGAGGTAATTGTGGCAATTCTCTTTTTCTCTCATCTGCTAGCAATCCCTCTGCATCAAGCTTTTTCTTCAAGTCATCATATGCTTTTTTTAATGCGCCTTCTCCATAAAGTTCTACAGTCTGACCTATAAAACTAAATCCATATTGTTTATGATAATTTGGATGCCCTGTCACAATCACCTCCATACCATCTTCCAAATTTATTCCAGAAAGTTCATAACTATTTTTAAACACCGCACATCGCAAAACACTTTCCCTATCTTTAATTTCAAAATATGCATGTCCATTTGGATTTCTTTTGAATCCAGTTATTTCCCCTTGTACACGAGTATTTCTAAAATTTGTCTGTAACATTGTATCAACCATGGTTACAAACTGAGTAACAGAGATTGCATCGTCACCCTTCTCTTCTATTATCTCACCAGTTACTTCATCTACTCTAATTTCTTTTTTAATAGGATTTTTACTACTAAGTACCGCATCATTAACGCTATCAGCTTCATCAAATAAATTTCCAGAATCTCCTGACGAAATTATAACACCTCCACCAGTAACTCCATCACCTCGCACTAGCTTTAAAATGTCATCACCATACTTCCGCACCTTTACAGCACCAATACCCTTAATACGTAAAAGTTCATCAGCTGTTTTTGGCTCAAGTCTTACAATCTCTTTTATAGTATTAAATTGTAAAATCATATACGGCTCCAGATGACTCTTGCGAGCAGTATCTTGTTGCCATGCTATGAGTTTTTGAATTAATGACATAATAAAATATGTTTTTAAAATTTACTTACGGCAATGATTGTAACATGTCGTCAATTTCATGTGCACTCTCCAACTCATTATCCAGTTCAATTCCTGTCACTGTGAGATAAGTTTTAAAATCATTATAAAGACCACAATTCAATGAAATATATTCATCTGGTTTCAATTTTTGTTCATCTTTTATATTAGCGTCACCTTGTGCGCTCAACTTATTAATTGCGTCATTTATATAATCAACAGAAACATCTGCTATACCTGGTAATCCACCAGCCATAAGTGATGCGATACGTGTCCCAAACTCCATGATAGCAACATTTGTCATATCAGCAATCCCATTAATACAATTTTTATTTGCATCAAGCATAAGAGTTTGCAGCTCCTGCCTCCTCGCATTTGTAAGTTTTACATCTTGAGACACTTCTTCTTTTAACGCTTGTAATTCAATTTTCATTTGTTCTATACTTTCTGTATCTCGCATGCATTCTCCACCGCTACATACTTTTGGAAAATTTAAACCACCAAATATTTCTACGTCACTACTACAATTTGTATCAAATGTTTTAATGCATTCACCCACACGTGGATTACAACCCATTTTCCATGCAACATCACCCTCACAAATTGCATCACACTCATTATCATACTGACATTTTTTCTCAACATCCTCTTTTACTTCTTCCTCTACATCCTCTACATCCTCTTCTACAACAACTTCTTCTATTTCTTCTTCAACTTTTGGTACACACTTATTATCATTTACAACTTCATTTTGATCACATAACATACATGTCCGTCCAAAAAGTGCACCATTCTTTGCATTACACTCTTCTTTTAACTTGTCCATGTCAGGATTTTTCCATTCATCATATTTTTCATACACATAATCTTTTGCCTCTCCCTTACTCATGTTCAGATTGTCACAATATTCTCCATGAAAAGCACACTTACAATACCGAGCATCTACACCCAAGCCACAGAAGGTATCTTTTATATTACTCTTTTCACCACATCCACTCAATATGATGAAAAAAAATGGAATTATTAAAAACTTTTTCATAATAATTTATTAAAAACGATACCTGTATCATACCACACACAACATAATATGAAATAAAAAAAAGACCGAAGTATCTCGTTAGAGAAACTTCGGTCTATCACATCAAGCTACGCTTGAAAATAATTTCAAACATACCTGATGCCACTCAGAAGACTATCTTACAAAGTCAGCAGACAGGGATCCGTCCAGAATATCAATGGCCTTATTAGCAAGTGCCAAATCTTCCTTAGTCAGAGAACCTGCATGGGCAGCAATACCGGTAATGCCTTTCTTCTTATGACAAGTGATCACAGGACATTCTCTTACCGCTGTACCGTCTGACAGCATGCCTGACAACTTACGTTTACCGTTTTTCATCTTGTGACATACGATAACATCATTGTCGGCTGTTAAGAGTGTACTGGCACCTTTTTTTGTAAGCATCTTCTTTTGAATATTGTCCATTGGATTATTCCTCTTTTGAACTTTTATAAAATGGTCATTATGACCGCTTCTTAAATAGCAAATTGATATTCAATAAATTGAACACCAACTTAGCATTAATCGATATTACATGATATACCCAATATTGTCAAGACAAGTTTTATACCAACTCTTGTTTAAATTGTATTAGAAAGTTTCGCAATTCATCATCACTGTAATTTTCTAAATGTGAAATTTCTAATACAATTGGCGAACGATGTCGTCGAAAATACCGTAAAAAATTTCCGTATGCATTTTTGTTTGCACTAACATTATCCTTTGTTGGCAAAACATGATGATCATCACTCCAATCAATCGGATTGAAAACGCCATCATTTCCATGAAAGTGAAAATTATTTACTGTAAATCCAAGTGACAGAAACTTTCCAATAGAAAAGTCCTGCGCCAGTCGACGATGCCCAGTGTCAATCGTGATACCGATTGTACGAGTGTCTTGTAGCATTCGCTTGAAATGACTCGGTAGAAATCCAAGTGTACCAGCTTTTTGCTTCAAGTCAGTTTGATTTTCGATACCAATTAATGTTTGATGATTAAAATCTATACGAAACTTATCCAGTCGATCAAAAAGTATCTTTGAATTAGCAATAGCATCCCTTTCTGATAAAAATTCACATCCATCAACTGAAATTGTCACTGGATGCATCGTAATAACACTGCCAATACCATACTTACGATATATTTCTTCCAACATAATAAATCGACTAACAATCAATGAATGATGTGAAATAACACCAGCATTAAAACCGTTTTCGACAGCAGGATTCATTCTACCTTCTACTGGTAAATGCCACTGAATAGCAACATCATTATCACGAGAAAACTCTGACATCATTTTTAATACACCCTCATTTTGATGAAAAGCTGTCCCCTTAAGAAAATAAGGTGCAGCACCGCTATTTGCAAATTTTTCTACCTTTGCTTCTATTAAATTTACACCAAGCCTAACTACTCTTTCAGCCTCATACATGTTTCGCACAGAAAATCCAACTTTTTGAACTTTATCCCATTCCATGATTTACACCCCCTTCTGAATGTTTTTGTTAAATAACAATTTATTTTTCACTATAAAAATAGTATGTAATCGTATCATTTCGTACAACGCTAGTCAATGACAAATATTATAAAACCCTTGCAATATATTATATATTGCAAGGGTTATTTTACTACTGTAGTACCCTAGTATTTTCCAGTTTTTGTATTTTAGCCAAAGTCTCTGATGCAAATGACAATGACGGTATCTTTCTATCAAATATAAATAAATAATCCAAAGACTCTTTACCTCCAGCATCTAGAGTATAACTACCTGCATCACATCTGTAAAAAATTGTAAGCAGTTGAAAAAAATCTCTTGTATTCATTTCAATACGAGTTGCTGAATAATTAATCATTTGTGCTATTGTGTCTATATCTTTATTACCACGGATATATTCACCCAGAGAGTCTTCTTCTATAAGTGCTACTGCAATATCTTTGTACTTATTTGAGATGACCAAAGTATCAAAAATATTTTTCAATTTCTCAACAGTATAAACATGTTGTTGATTTTTATCACCATATGCAATTGCTTCTGGCTTTCCGATATCATGCAATACCAATATCAAACGAAATATTCCTAGATCAAAATTAGCTGGTAATTCATTACTACGGAAATATTTCTCAAACTGTCGCATCATCATGATAGTATGCTCACCAATGGTGTAGCCTTCCCAAACACCCGCATCAGCATTGTAAATATCACCCAAATCACCTGATAAAAACTGAATGAGTTTTTCTGGTGTAAATTGTTTGTCATATAATATTTGATCTAATTCTTTTTTTGTAACCTGTAAATTTTTCATAAATCAATCTCCTAAATTAAAACTCTCCTGCAAATATTATTGCAAGAGAGTTGTGTTTACCTTATCACTATCTACAATTACTACAGGCAATTGCCTGTGCAATTTTCCACTCTCTCAATTTATATTCACGATTAAGTCTTAAATCGTACTTCACCATGTAATACAAATCTTTTGCACGTTGAGAAAAATTAATGCGTAACATTTTACATTTCATTTTTTGTTCTCCTATAGACAGGCACAAGACCTGTCCCTACATAACCATAGTTGTAGTGGCGGGTCTTGTGCCCGCCCATTGATTAATCCACAAGACCTTGCTCACGGAGCTCCCAGCGTTCTACACCTGGAATTCCAAGCTCTTTGTGTCTTGTTGCCTTTTCGATTACCCGTGCAAACATTATTAATTGCACCTGATTCTCTGTGTATCCAAGTACACGAGCAAGAGACTCTGCATCAAAATTTTCTCGACAACCATTGATCACTTCTTGATCAAGATTTTGTCTTACAATCCAGGCAATATTACCTTCAGTAAAAAGATCACCATAAGATAATCGAATATTAAATCCCATGTTCTGCGCCCAAGATGTAAGTTCATCTTCATCATTGTGTGCGTCACCATTAGCATTAAGATCAGCTGATGGAGTTTTCCGCGCAATTCGCATAAACACTTCTGCACCGTATACTTCACTAAACCACATGGCAATTTGTCTCACTTCGACTTTCATGAGACCGACAAGAATATTATTGTCTACTGCACCATCACCAAATTTGTCATAGTACCGAAAGATCAAATCTTCCTCAGCATTACCAGTGCCATATATCCGTCCAGCACCACCGTCAACAATTTTAGATAACAGTCCAGCAATTGGAACTGCAGCACGAGACTTAAAGGATGCATAACCACTTTCCCAGCCATTTGCTGTTGAATCAATAGTACCCTCATCAAACCACTCATCACCTTCAGCTAATGCTTGTTCCTTCAGCTGACGAAGAATTTCATCATACATTGGATTTGCATCTATAACTCTCAACTTAAATCCTACTGCTTTTTCTAAATCTCTTACATCAACTAGGTGTTTTGGATTACTACGAAGATCCCTATACATTGCAACAACATTCTCTGGACCAAATGCCCGAGCTAGTATTGTCACAACTACTGCAGAATCAACGCCTCCAGAAAGTGACACGTACACTTTTTTGCATCCTGCACCAAAGTCTTGTGCTCGTTTTTCCAAATATTTCACTGTTTGTTCAACTGGTTTTATAAACATAATATTATCTCCTATTTAATTGTCATTGCGAGGAACGAAGTGACGTGGCAATCTCAACAATACCTTCTACAATCTTCAGGAATTGCTTCGTCGTCGTACCTCCTTCTCACAAAGACATCATTTATGTTATGCACAATTTACTGTAATTACTTGTTATAACGCCGTTGTTCGAAGTTTTCTTTGGCATCAAAACAAATTGATGTACTATACCGACTTGGTACAATCCGCACACTGTGTACTTCACAAAATAATTTGTTATCCGTAACAGCAATTGCGCTTCCGCGTATAACTTTAATTTGAATCTCTCGTTGCAAAACTGTTGCTTGCAATCTATTTTGAGTACAAATTCCAGTTACACACCAGAGTTTACTACCAAGTGGCAGAATTGTTCCTCCAGCAGTACGATTATACGCAGTTGAACCTTGTGGAGATGATACTATCAGTCCATCACCAGATACAGTCTCATCTTTGTACTCTAGAGTATTTAATTTTACTTCCACAATACCCGTTGGATCTACTGATTTTATGTAAATATCATTAAATGCTATTCCGTTTTTAAAACCATTTTCAGTTTCTATATATGCTCGCATTCCACGCTCTGCGAAAGTATTCCACTGAGCATTTTGTAATTTTGCATATAACTGAAATGGTGTCGTAATCGTACGATTGAGTAAAAAGTTAACACTTCCAAACCCAATCCCTACAAAAGGAATATGTCTCTTATAATATTTACGCTGAGCACCCAAGAGTGTTCCATCGCCTCCAAGTACAACAATTGCTTCAGGATTATCATAATCTTCCTCCACACCAAGCATCTGAAGTTCTTTCCAAAACTCGCCAACACCATCTTGTCTACCTAAAACTGGTAATATTTTCATATCCTTTCCTTATATAATTGTTAATGAACTTTTTTCATCCTCATATAATCACCAATTTAATAATTGATAATTACATGTAGATGGGCGAGAGAATTTATCTCTCGCCACAGTTATTTATCAATACACACATTTTTCATCAAGAATTACATCGTAACCAAATAGTTTTTTATTACGAGCAATTGCCTCAGTCTGTCCGATAGCTTTGGCGACATTGTCACTGAGCTTCACAGCATCATTTCCACCTGCTTTTACAAGTTTCATCACGATAGAGAGTGGCTTCACAAATCCAGTATCATTACTAAAATTTGTACCCCAACCAAACAACACGTTAGTTTTATTACCAAACTCACCATAGAGTTCGATCATTTTCCCCGCATTAAGCCCATCACTGAAAAATATTGTCTTGTCAGCAGGATTGATACCAAATCGTTTCCACATGTCCAACACCATATTTCCAAACTCAATTGGGTCGCCAGAGTCCTGACGGAAACCATTTGCCTGATAAGCAAGTTTTTCAGGAATATTATTCAAAAACTGCTCAGAACCAAAAGTATCTGGAAGAATAATCCGAAGCGGATCATCGAAAAGCTCAAACCACTTTTCGAATACTTCATATTGAGAATTCCAAGCAATATTAGGTCCCTCATGCCAACGCAATGCATTAAGTGCCATAGATAATTCATGCGCATTAGTGCCTCCATATGGGACACCCAATTCTTGTGCTAATTTCATATTGGAAACTACAGGCATTACATCTGGCATCAGATCTAGTGCCATTTCGGTCATGTGTTTTTCCCACGCGCCAGAGAGACGTCTACGCAGACCAAACTGCAAAGCTCTTACTCCAGTTCCACGCAACATCTGTGCCTTTTCTCGCAAACGTCGCTCACCTTCCCTAATAAGTTCTACCTCAGAAATATTATTACACTTCACCATTTCTCTGACATAAAGTTCATTCACAATTGGCAGAACTATAAGCTCCCACAGAGTTGTCTTGAACCAATAGTCTTCAGTAGTTTCAATATTTAATTGAAACTGTAATATCCTAGACACAGCAATATCTGATAATTTTAAACCTCGTAAAAAGTTAAAAAATTCTTCTGGATAATTTTCGTTTTCTCGTAAAAATTCAATCTCATCATCATTGAACTCCAGTGTTTGTTGTGCAAAATCAAGCTCCTGACGAATACGCTCAACACCAATTTCTTCAACCAATTTCACAAATGACGTACGATTTGTAAAAGCAAACTTTGTTTTGAGCGTTGGAAAGAACTTCCAGATGAAATAAAGCATGCGAATCTTGTACGTATCAGTTTCCAATAAACTTGTTATGATTGGTTGATCAAAATCAAATAATTTTTTCATAATAGATTCTCCTTTATTTTTGATACATTTTATTATTTTGAATATATTTCACAATCTCACACTCTGTAAGTTCATTAACAAACTTTCCCTGTTTAATTCGATTACGAATATCAGTACTAGAGATTTCTGGAATTTCCACATCGAGAATTTTATAATCACTAGGTAATTGCAACGTATTCATATTGATGCCTCTACGTGGAATAATGAGAAATTTTTGATTTTCAAAAAGATATTCTCCTTCATTCCAAAAACCTAGAACATCACACTTACCATCAAATTGCTCACGTGGTACAAAATGATCTGCGCCACAGTACCATACGATTTCTACATCTGGATAGCATTGCTTCAAATTTTCTATCACAACCACAGTTGGCACTGCACACTCAGTTTCATATAAAACTGATACATTTTCATTATTAGCAAAAAGTAATTTACCCATTTCCCAACGCACTCTTGATGCAATCATTCCCGGTTTATCAGGTCTATCACCCGATACTGTCCAACGTACTTGATCAAATTCCCCCGTCGCAACAACTGCTCCAACGAGTTTTTTATGACCAATGTGAGGTGGATTTGCTGCACTGCCTCCAATAGCTATTTTCATAATATTATCCTCCAAATATTTATGTGTATATTTTCAAAGAACTTGTAGTCACCCAATATTGTCATTCCAGAAATTTTTATTTATCCAAGAGCGTTTAGCAATTGGTAATAAATATGATTGTCCGGAATCCAGTCTCTAAGACTAAATGAGTATCTACAAATTATTTAAAAAGTTATGTTACAAGAACTAGAATTTTCTAGCTCTTGTAACTTTAGTGTATTAGTTACACTATCTCAGTGTAAAAAAATTTGCGTAAATCCACCTACTGTTGATATCTGTCGATGAGTTCTTGCGCCCTCTCTTCATTACCTTGCCTACGCATCCGATTTACCACTGGACCAAGTCCATTTTTCTGAACTTCCTGATCAAGGGTCATCATTGGCATCTGCATTTGCACAAAGCCATTTGCCCAATCACCCACACCCATTATTCTTCCCATTTGATTACGTACAATATTCATATCTCCAATCTCCTTTGTTTTGTGAGGCATTTTACGCTTACACTTATTTATATAAAAGAACTACTTTTTTATTACTTAGTGTATCTATTACACCACTAACTATAATTTAGCATACTCCCTAAATCGTGTCAAGCATACACTAAGCCTATTCTATAAATAACTATTACTTATTAATTAACCAAAACAAAAACAGGTCTTAAAATTAATTTAAGTCCTGTTTCTTTATACTAAAAATATCCAGCTATGGCATTTTCAAGCCCAACCTATAGAATTAGGTAATCCAGCCATCTTACATGGCACGATTATTGGATCATGAAAAGCAATACACAATTTTCTTATGGTCATATCCATTCCATTATCGTTCAACCTCTTGATGAGAATTCTCATCATTGGAGCAACACCATTCTTTGCATAATATAATCGTAATTCATCAATAACTGCCCAATGAATATCATTAAGCTCTTCAATGCCTGCTTTCTCGGCCACATAATCAGCAAATGTTTCCAGCTCTCCTGTTGAAAAATTAAAGTTCACTGAATACCCCTCCGCATTTACTTTAAACATTTTACCTTTATGTTTTATCACTGGCATAACTGATGCTCCTCTTTATTAAGAATTGTTAAGTTAACTACATTTCAAATAATATTATCTCACAAGCATCAAAAAATCAAGTGTTTTAATTCATATTTTTACAAATAAAAAAGATGAGAAACGCCTTTTGTAGTTATACAAAATTTGTTTCTCACCCACTTGAATCCCTGTTAAGGAATTACTATTTGTTCAGTTTAGCTCTTCGTGCAGCGATACGCTTGCGAGATTTTTCAGCAAGCACATCATCTTGAAGATCACTGCCAAATCCAGCAAGTGCTCTCTTCAAACGAGCATCTGCAACGGCAGCTTTTTTATCAATGCGTTCATTGATACTGTCAACGGAGGCATCCATATTAGCCAAACCGCCAATCTTATCAAGTGCTTCAGCAGCCTTACCTTTTGCAACAGCTGAGCGTTCTTTGATTTCTACTTCACGTACCTGACGTACGTTATGCACCAAGGCTTTGTTAAGTTTATCAAATACCTTGTCCAACGTTTGAGATGTCTCTATTGCATCAGCAAGTTCAGTATCCATGTCTTCCAGCTGCTGTTCTAAGCCAACAAGTTCCATGTCCAGGCTTTCAGCCAGATGGTCATTAGATGGATCATTATCCGAAAGGAAAAGATCGATATCATCATTCATCTGATCAAGCCGTTTTTGCAACATTTCCTTTGCGTTTACCAAACGTTGCTGGTGACCCTCAGAAATTGCAAGAGCATCACCATAGTCATCAACAGCTGCTTCCAAATCACGAATTTTTTGCTTAAGAACTGGAATTGACAGTTCATCGATTCCTTTGTCCAAAAGTTCATGAAGTCCAGCCTTTGCCAAAAGTCTTGCTTTACTAAAAAGTGTTTCTGCTGCCATGATATATACCTCCTTAAGGTATGTTAGATTTGGATCAATATGATCCTTTGATTTGATACAGGATTACTACATCTTTTTATTTATAGGTTACCATCCACCAGATGAGCCGCCGCTTATTCCACCACTGCTACTGCCCCAACTGCCAGATGATCCTCCACTTATTCCACTACCACTCCAACTACCTGATGAACTACCACCAATTGAACCAATCGATGTCCCCCACGTGGAACTTCCACCAGAAATACTGGACTGCGCGTCAGACACATCGCTTTGCGCAATATCTAATGCACTATCAACCATATTACTCACACTTTGAATACGTGTAATAGCTTCACTGATATTAGTAAAATTTTTTGCATTATCAAATCTCTCTCGTGCATTACTAATCTTATTACGTGCTCGAGAACTAATGTCTGACCGATGGTCTTGCAAATATTCCTCTGCTACTGACAATGATTGTTCTGCAGTAATACGAGCAGTTGCTAATCGACGTCTTTTACGAACCATCGTTTCACGCTCATTTTCTGCCTGATCCAAAATATGATCTGCAGACTTGTTTGCGCTAATTGCAAGTCGCATAGCACGCACATAATCTGGTTTTACATCTTGCAAAATTACTTTTGCCATTTCCAGATTTTCACGCGCCTTGGTCAAATCATTCCACCAACCATCATCAATATCAGCATCATACATCGAAATGTACTCATCTGTTTTTTCAATGTCAGCCTGTGCATCACGTATTTCTTTATGCACATTTGCTTTGGCAATATCCAAATTATTACTAAGTTCCGTAATGGAATGGACCAGCGATTGTGCTTTAGCAATCAATAAATTTGATTGATTGACTAAAGATTGTGCCTGTTCCCAATTCTGCTCATTCATCGTGACAAATTGTTTTGCTTGTTGCACGAGTTGCATTGCATCAATTACTGCATTTTCAGCCTCTGTGCCATTACCACGAATCGGCATCCATGCGGATGCAAGGTATTCTTTGCTAACAGAAAAGAATATTTCCTTTCCTGCCGCAATAATCTCATGTGTCTTTTTGAGACTTTCCTCAGTTGACACAATTTGATCAAGAATAGCCTCATGCAGTTCTGGTAAATTAACAGCATTTGATGATGCAATTTCTGCTTCATCTTCTGCACTATCACAAAAAGTAAAAACATCATTGTATCGATGGCCCTCTAGTGCTGCCTGTGCTTGATTGAAAATATCATTTGCATTTTCCATCCTAGCAAGCATTGGTAATACGAAATAACCACTCTCTTCAACATGAGTAATTTTAACGACAGCCTCTACAAGAATTTGTTTAACAGCAGAAATACGTTTTGGCGCCTCACTAACACGTTGCTTCAAATCAGCAACTTGCTTTGCGATCAGAATATTTTTTGCATTCACTTCAATAAGCGACGCAAGGATTTCTCCGTACGTTTTTGCAATAGTGACATATTCCGGCACAGAAAGATTCTCAGTATCTGGATCCATTTTTGATGGTAAGCCAGTATATGTCCTCGCTGCATGACCATATGTTTTTTCTGCAGATGCAAACAACTCTGCAACTACTACTATATCATCTGCAACAACAACTTTTACCAGAGAATTCACAAGTGACTTTGAACGAGCAATTGGAAGTTTTAATTCATTAATCAACCTCGAACATTGCACTTTCATACTCTGTGCTTTACGCTGTGCTGCGCTTCTTTTTTCTTGCTCCCTCTTTTTGTTTCTAAAAAACCAAATGATTGTTGCAATAATACCACCCACTACAGAAAGGGTGAAAATCCACTTAAGTAATGACCACAAGCCAGACATGTCTGTTGCTTCCTTTTGTACAACAACTGTCGGTGGTGCTACGCGCATTGTCTCACGTACAACATTTGACTGTGGCACATGCGCAGCTGGCACCGGTACATCCAAAACTTTTTCAATTTCATTCAAGGCTGTTATAAATGCTTGAGCTAAATCACCACTCCGTAGTAGTGGTTTAACTTTGTTTTCACGTATCTGCTTATGATACAAATCCAATTCAGCTTTCCAAAAATCTCCATAGTACAAACCTAAATCTCGTTTACCAAATGATACTATAAGTGATATCAATTTCCCATTACTGGTTGATTGCCATTCACTGCATGTATCTTTAAGATGTTGAACGTATGTATCAAAAGATGAATGTCCTCCAAAATCCTGTATTGCTTGCATACGAACCGTAGCACCAAACTTTTCTTCAAATTTTTGTACTACATCTGCAATACGTGATTTATCAGAACCAAAGACACCTGCCTGATCCCATACAACACTACTACATTCATCCGCATATAATACTTGCGGCATAAAACATAGCAATATGCCAATTAAAACTAACCATTTTTTCATGAGCCTCTCCCACTTTTAAATTGATAGTATGGTCTTTATACTAAACCAAACTGTTAAAAAACTAATTTTTCTGAAAAATCATTTCCAGAGTTTTATTTATACAAAAAATATACATAAAACTCTAAAAATCATACATGATAATATATTTACAATAATAATCACTATCAAAAAACCGACTAGATAATGTAACACAAAATCAGTAAAAAATCAAGCACTAGTTTTATTCAAAACTAGTGCTTATTTTAATGCTTTTTGGTACATCCTACAAATCTTATCTGTAGCACATGGACCGACCGACACAATACCTATAAGTGTATTTAGCTCATGTTCTATAAATTGAACATATTGTTGTGCTGAGGGTGGCAATTCATCATAACTTCGTATATGCGAAATTTTTTCATACCATCCTATGTGTTGTGTCATTATCGGAATACATTGATTTAACACATGCGTACGATAACGACTCATTTCTCTCGATACATTTTCATTCTTTTTGATATCATCGATAACTACTCGTTCACCAATATAATGATATTCAAAAAGTTGATTGAAAAATTCACCAACCTCACCCTGATATTCATATGATGTACACACATCAATGACATCCATACCAGAAAGTCGATCGAGATTTGTTAAGGAAATATAGTCAAGATTACCTGTACATGCGATTGCATACTTCGTAGCTACAAGATCAAGCCATCCTACACGGAAATTACCTTGCCATTTTCCCGTACCGTTATGCATATCTGGAATCAATTGACCCAGCTCATAACTTTCTGTTACAAATGGTCCAGCGCCATGTCGTGTCATATATGCACGCATAACTCCAACTCGTACAACATCCGCATCACACTCTTCCAGTAATAAATCTGCATTGTAACTAGTTGTCTGAGAATGCGTGATGTGTGGATAAAAACCATACCCTTCATCCAACAAGACTCCTTGCGAGCCTTCAAACACAAGTGGCCCGACACAATGATTAAAGAAATCATTCGCTGACATTATTTGCACAATGTCATTTGTTGCAAAATGATAAAATTGTTCACAGATGTCTTCTACATAACCACGCTGCGTTAATTGTGCAAATAATATTTGCACTTGTTCATTATTTGAATACTGCGCCATAACCTGTTCAGCAAAATCAATCTTGAAATCTCTGAGAAAACATAACTTTTTCAAAGATATTTGTTTATCTGCAAGGTCTCCGATGCGTAATACTTGCTCACCAAATATAACTCCATCAGAAAATGTTTCTCCAACTCCCATGCCACAACTTCCGAGTCGTTCATCACCACGTATACATTCACGCATACGATTTATAATTTTGTGAAATGGTGTAGTGACCAAACATTTTGAATCAATTGTTATATTTCGTAAACTATCATATTGCAGTTTCCCCTGTAATATGCCCAATTCATTTATGAGTGCAACTGGATCAACTACCATATAACGAGACAAGAAAGTTTGAATCTGCTTACTAAGTGAAGCTGCTCCAATTTGTGCAAAGCAATGGTGTGTACCATCACTCAATAAAATATTATGCGCAGCCTGCGCACCTCCACTAAATCTACAAATTGCAGTTGCTCTTACATATTGAGCTAGATAATCAACCGTTGTTCCCTTGCCCTCATCGCCAAATCCAAGTCCAACTACAACATATACGTTTTGTGTCATTTATGCATTCACCTCCCTTGCGATAAAACGTAAAAATTGTTTGTATACATCAATTGCCTTATTAAATGCTGTTTCAGAAAAACACAAGCTATCACTCAGCATAATTGTCCTATATCCAAATGAATACATCAGATACAAGTCAGATAGGTCTCCAATAGAAACATCTCCACTAGATACAAATGATGTCAGTATACGAGACGCAACAATTGCATTTGAATCTTTTGCAATAATCATTTGCAACGCATCAAGTATATTCCATTTATTTGAACCAATATTGATGTATAAATCATCACGTGCAGCCATAAGACCAGTCTTTTGAACTGCGTCAATGTTTTGTACAAATTGCAATCCTGCACATGACTCAATTTTTGCAATTACTTGTGCATCTTTATCGCGAGCATGCAAAACATCAATATCACATTGATTTTGAACAAATGACAACATGTAGTCATGTAATCCTAACTCCTTAGCTACTTCTATATACTCACAATCCTCATCAGTAAAAAATCCTTTTATACACAGATTATTTCCAATGATATTCACTGCTTGACCCGCACCAACAGCATGCTGTGGTGGTGGATCTACAAAAATTTTTATACCATTGATTTCACGAATTTCAGATTTACTTCCATCACGAAATACAATAGTTGCAGGTAGGTCAACACTAACTTCATGATTGAGCTCAATGTCTCCGTAAGTTGGTTCTGCCCACTTTACAATACGTAATTGTCGACATTTCAAATCAACCCATAGCTTCTTTTCACCCAAACATTCGATTATACGCTCCAATGTATTTTTTGGAGTATATGGTGTACGTACACCAGTATTAAATCGCACAGCATTTACTTGCGTATTCATAACTATCTTGTACATTTGCGTAACATGTGGTGACGGAATTGTTGCTATTAATTTCATCATCTATCTACCTCCTCGAACTTGAAATAAAGATGGAGGAGATGTGCATCTACACGGCTCCTCCATTTATTTTTATCTTACCTGATTACAGACGACTTGTTTTGTTCTTGCGTCTCTTACCAGAGTTTCTTGCAGGTAAATTACCTGTATCAACTTTCGCAATTGCTGTTGTACTTGCCAGACTATCCAGCGCACCCCGAGCATCACTTTGACGAATCTGTGTCTGACCACGCCCTGCCATATCGACAATATAATCATCAATATCAGTTCCTTCAGAAATTGCTAACGCACCCATCATTACATCCACAACTGCGCGAGGATCATCAATGATAAGAATGTTTTCCTCTGGAATAACTGACGCCCACTGCGCTTTGATGACTTGATCATCATAACCAGAATACATACCCACTTCCAACGGACGCTCGTTTGGATCAAAATCAAACGTACCTACAACCACGTCACTTCCTGTCGGAGGAGTACCACTTCCGCGTCCAACTGTTCCTTGGCCAATCGTGTCAGTAAAAGTCTGAATTTTACCATGCATTTCTACTTCAACAGTAAAATCTATGGGAAACTGACGATAGCTATTATCATCATGTACAGAAAAATTTCGCATAAAAACAGTATATTTACCTTTTGGTGCACTGCCTCGTTCCCACCTGACATTTTCTACTGGTTTACGTGTCTCACGTCCACCAGCATTACGATCAACATCCAGTTCACCTCGTCCATTACGAGATACTTTATTATCATATGCGATGTGTTCTGCTACACCGCCTGCGCCAACATCTGGATCAACAATGACATGTAAATCCAAATCATCATATGTATTCCACATCCCTGTTGCCCGAAAGTCAATATCTTCATATTGTCCACCAGCTTCATCAAGACGCTTTTTGATTTCTGCATCAATATCATCCTTTCTTTCTTCCCACGTTTTTTGTGGATAGACAAAGAAAACATGATATTTTTCTTGCAATTCGCGGAAAATCTGTTCTGTCGGAATGTCAGATGGAACATCATCACCAATATAGGTTTTGATTTGATCCTTGGAAATATTAGAATAAAATCCTTCATCGCCTAGAAAAAAAAGATATCCTTTTTTACCACGCTTCCAACAATCAAGCTCCGTCTTTCTGGCGAGGTAATACGCCATGAGTTCATATGACTCTTGACCAGTTCCTCCACCACCTTCTTCCAACCAGATTTTGCCCAAGTGTTCATCCAAGACATTATCAGCATCAAACTGTGCTACCTGAATTGGTGCCTTATCACCACTTGTCGCATCACCAACAGCCGCAAAGCAGATCTCAGGATCATCAACATAGCCCTTCATGATTAGCTGACCGATAAACATCGGTAACTTACCATAAATTACTTTTGCATCATCACCACGTGACCTCGTCACATCCATCGCAACAATAATTGGCGTTGCTTGTGGATGTTCCTCGGTATCACGACATTCACGTATCATATCTTTGATATTCAAGTCATCATGAACTGCACGACGTGCTGTCGCAGCATCTTCATCTGGACCCTCATATCCTGAATACGTAAAATTATCTCTGCAACTTGAGCGTTGTCGATCACCTACATCACCGTCGTAAAATCCTCCACCCATTTTTTAATCCTCCTGATTTTTTAACATTTTACCAATAGTGTTATACACGGAATTCCAAAAACTTTTTTGGACCCCATAATTCTATAACCAAATCATTTAACATTGCATACATTTCCCATGCATCTTGTGCACGTTGCCGCGGACTCTCAAGTGTAAAAAACTTGAGAAATCTCTGCAGCGCAGCGTTCACAGATGCAGGCATTGCATTTGTTTTTACATCACCACCAAGCGCAAAGATCATCGTTTTCCCTAGAGAATAGAGATCTGATGCTGGTAACGGTGACTTTTTCTGCACAACTTCTGGTGCACTAAATTCCTCATTAAATACCTTGAACCCATCATTTGTTCGTGCAGGATTCAGAGCACTATAACACCAGTCAATAAGCCATGCGTTATGATCTTTTGGTCGAATCATAATATGTGATGGATCGATGTTTCCATGTACACAACCTTGACTATGTACATAACCAAGCGCACTAAGCGCACGGTTCATCATCCATACAACATGCTTCTGATCAATACCATATTTCCATCGCGAACTTTCACGAATAGAATATAAGTCATGACCATCAATGTACTCCATTATCGTTCCAAGTTGTCCATCACTGGTCTTGAATCGATCCAAAAGTACTGGAAGATGTTTCAATTGACTTGCAGGATTATCTTTGAACAATCGCAAAATTTTAATCTCATTTTGCATCAAATCATTATCTGCACTATCATCAACAACTTTTACAACAACTGGACCAGTAAATGCATCTCCAATCGCCTGACCACCATACACAACACTTAAATCACCTTCTGCAAGCGTCTTTGTGACAGTATACGTATTTTTACGAGTTTGAATCGTAAATGATTCACTATCTGAAATATCAGTTTGTTCTTCAGATAATGTGTCTCCGTATATGCCTTGCGTCAATTTTCGAGTTGCCTTTACATAATACTCAGTCAACTTTACAAAAGCATCATTTGCCTGCACATTACCATTATTTCTATCTGGATGTACAACTTTTGATAACTGCCTAAAAGTACTTTTAACAAAAGCTGCATTTGCTTCAATGCCAAAGATATCCTCAGGATATTGTGCACATTCTATTCGCTCACATACAACTGTAAGTTCTCCCATTGCTTTCACCTCCTCTTATTAATTGTACTCATTGTGCACAATAATACATGCATCATCTTTTTGTAATTTGATTTTTTCTTCATACAATGACACAACATCTGACTCAAAACGATCTCGCACAACTTGTGCTGATACACCATACTTTTGTGTATCACGCATAATTCTCCGTTGTAAAAGTGTTTGTACACTAACATCTATAAAAATATCAATTATGTCACATGAGAGTGTTTGTAAAATAGTAGTGACAAACAATCCCTCAGCAATAATAATATTTGCTGGTTGACACACATTTTTATGATGTGTAATTCGTTTGTTCAAGTAAATATCATATTGCGGAATGCATACAGCATTTCCACATAACAATAAACCAATATCTGAAATAAATTCTCGTGTATGATACGAATCAATACTATCAAATATACACCGACCATTTTGGTCTCGTGGCAATGTGTTATCATCAACATCCTTAAAATAAGAATCTAATGCTATAACAATTGACATTATATCGCCTTGCAGTAATGCCTGAGTTAATTGCTGTGAAAAATAAGTTTTTCCACTACAACTACCCCCGGAAACAGCTACTACGATTGGAGAATGTATATATTGCAAATATTCTACAAGTACATTTACGCACAAACATATATTCTTGTATTCCATTGACTATATCCTCTTGTATTTTATTTTTAAAAAACTTTTTTTCATTCTGATAAACATTTCTATCTATAAGAATGGAAATGGTATACCTAAATAAATATTTTGATACACTAATTTCTGTAAAATTATATGTCTAAGAAGATAAATTTTTATCTTCTTAGACTGATTTATGTTTTATATAAATTATTAGAAACGATATAGCATGATACATCATCATTTACAAGATGTCTAGTAGTTTCTCCTGCTGCAATGTACTCTCGTGCCATGGTACCCGAACCAAAAATATTAGAAATCCCAACAAGTCGTGATTGTGGTGGCAGATCATTACGAGACACCTGATATCCAGGTCGCCGTAATACTAAAAAATTAAGGTCCTGCCAAATTTCACATCCCCTGCTCCATGTACGGTGAATTTCTGATGCACCATCTTGTCCACCTTCGATTATGTCACCGCCCACGATGTGCCAAATTTCCCCATCAGAAAATTCGTCTTCATACCTCTTTTGCAAAAGATACGTCGGAGTATACGTGCAACAATCAATGTCATGATAGTCGATTATGACATCATCCATATCTGATAATGCAATCGCTAACATATTTTTGCGATGCACTGGTGTAATGACATTTGCCGATTGTTTATCTGGACGTATCCCACATGGCACAACGATCAATACGTCAAAAAACCGTTTCATATATTCAATAATTTGAACATGATGTATACATGGCGGATTAAAACTACCCCCAAAAATACCAACTACTTTTTTCATAATTACACCTCTAATCATAAAACTTTAAAAGAACTCATCATCATCCCAAAAATATATTAACCTTAGGATGGAAATAATATATCCAAACATAAATTTTGATACACAATTTCTATAATTCAATTTTGTGCTATACCAAGCACATACATGTTTGTTAAAAATATTTATTTATCCAGTGTGCAAAAATTTATTTTGCACACTGGATTTTTGACAACGATATTATTGTGCGATGATTTGTGCAGCAGACTGTACAATTATAGCTCCAGCGTCTTGCATTTCATCAATGGCTTTTTTTGTACCATCTGGATCTATACCACGACAAGCACCTAAATTTAGAATTACTTTAAATCCAGCACGTAATAATTGAAGCACTGTTAGCTTCACACAAAAGTCAGTAGCCAACCCGCCAACAATCACCGTATCCATACCCTGCACTTGCATCCACTCAATAACACCAGTAGATATTTTATCTCCAAGATCATGATAACATGCCCCATACGGATGCATGTCTCTTTCAACTCCCTTGTAAATCAAGAAATCATACTCTTCCGGTTTTGGCAGGCCTGCAATCAACTCAAAACCAAATGTGCCAGGTACACCATGCATAAACCACTTTAAATCAATATTTGCTAAATCTGCAAAGCATCCTTCTACAGGCTGAGCCAATTCCTTCAATTCCTCTGTTTTCCAATAAGCATTGACCGGATGAGCATCCTTAGATACAACTCGTTTACTTGCTTTTTTTGCACCATCATTGAGTTCATCAACAATATCCTCACCACCTTTAACAGCTAATTCATCTGGACACCTTGGCGTAAAGCAGTACATCGCGTCCACATCAAATGCTACTGTTATTGCCTTTTTCACATATACATTATCCATAATCACTACCCCTCCTTTATACATTTTAGATTTATGATTTTATACATAGGCTATTTACAGATCCACTTGTTATCGTTTATTTCAAAGAACAAAACCTTATCGTTACATTAAGTTTTAACTAATTTGCTGTCCAACTATCTTATATGATTTTTATAATTGACAGACTTTAGTTATTACTTAGTGTATGTCTTACACTTCTAAATTCACTATAGCACCCCATCCAAATCGTGTCAAGTCTACACTAAGTATTTATGGATAACTTTTACAATATATAAAAACCACTTTAAGATAATTATCTTAAAGTGGTTTTTTCTATTTGTTAATATGCTTTTAACTGTAAAATAGATCTCTTGAGATTTAACCTTGCCTGATTTTCATATCTATCCTTGAAATAATCTGTAAGAAAGATACTCGATCTATTATTCAAAAAGTCGGCTAAAATTTTAGACCTTCCCTCTCGAAATGCTAACTCCTCCACCCATGCATATTCTTTTCTAATATTACTTTCATATTCGTCAAAAATATCTACTGGCTGTCCGAGTATAAGCAAATCAATATCAAGACCAGTCATCGTATCAGTGCTATGCGGAGTATTTTTGTGATCATAATAAATAATTGCTTGAGCAACAGCATCAACTATTTCACTTACTACACCATACTTTGTCAAAAACTCCCTAGCATATTCACCACTCATCACATCATTATACCCCAGGGCATACTCTCTTGCTTCGCAATTCACCTCATCACTCCTACTAAAATCCATCACACTATCATGCAAAACCAATTGCCACAACACATTTATTGGATTTTTAACTTTGTCTACAACATGCTCAAAAAAACTATGTATACAAAATTCGATGTGACCATCAAATGTATGATAATATCGTTTTGACTTATTATATTTTACAACAAGTTCCTGAAATCCTTGTTGATAATCACCAGTGCATGCGCTATATCGCCACAAAGTTTCAAATTTTCTTTCTAAACAGTTCATCCCTAATCCTCCGCTTTTTGTAGAGACACGATTAATAGTATCTCTACAATTTTCATTATAAATGACTGCAAAAAGCAACGGCCTGTTTACGCAATTCGCCTATGTGACAATCAGTGTTAACATACACAAAATTTAATATCTCGCACTTACAAATATCCCGTGATTCTTGTAAGTTTGGTATCGCATTAGTCAAAACTTTGTGCTTAGGGGTTCCACGTTTATCCAAACGTTCATGACTTACATCATCACTACATCCAACATAAATAATCTTCCCACCTAAATATTTATACACTTCCTTCCCTGCTCTAAGTCCATACGGAACTTCCAAAAAAATATTACTGCCAGCAGGAACTTGTCGCAAATATTCTCGCACTGCTCCAAACCATACATCTACTATAACCTTAGTTACTTCCGAATCATTCTTTGAAACAAGTGCAACCAAATCTGCGTCCTGACCAAACTTATCCAGAAGTAATGGTCGTACACGCTTTGAACATTCATCAGTATCAATCCAAATATTTTTGGTATCAACTTCAGAAACCATCTTCAAAAAAGTACTCTTACCTGATCCAGGGCAACCTACAACCATAAATATATTTCTGGCCTGTAGCTCTCTTTCTAAAAGAATTGAGACGATGCCCGGCGCTACATATTTCGCCAACATTTGAAAATCAAGATCACCAATAGCACGCCTCGCACGTGTAGCAGAAACAGAGACGAACTCCTCCTTAGCCCACACATAAAATATTTTATCAATGCCAAACATCTCTTTGTTAATCTTCATGACATGTCTCTCATGCTCCATATCATCCTCGCACCTAATACCACGAATCATGACAACATCAGGAAAATCAAATCTACCTTTACTTTCTTCAAATGTAATCACATCTACATTGCTCGGTAAATTATAATACTTCCACATTGCTACACATTCTTTTTCACTAAACCAGCGTGTCTTATCCTTCTTCTCATTAGTTGAACAGACAATTGTTACTTTTGGTAAAATTCTACTAGCCTCTTTCACAATTGCAAAGTGTCCATACGTCGGTGGTGAAAAAACTCCTGGAAAAATAAATTGTCCATTACTCATACTTTACCCTCCTGCTATATTTACTATTATGATTATTTAAACTCCTTCGCATTGTCATCCTGAATTTATTTCAGGATCTAAGTCTTACTAGAGCTTTGTGATATTACAAGATTCTGTAATAAGTTCAGAATGAGATCTTCTATTGTTAAATTACTATAAATAGCTTATACTAATTAACAAGATAAATCGTCAGTGACAACTAAAAATATTATCAGTTCCTTGTTTTTAAGTTAAATAAAGAACTATCACATCAATAATTGTCGATTTATTTCGACATCACTACTGATTTATATAAAAAATTTATCAATTATTATGTCACAAAAAATTAAAAAGTATTTACGAGAATTAGGCTTTAGTAAAAATGAACAAAAAATCTATATAGCACTTACTGAGCTTGGTGAAGCTAGTGCTTCCATAATTGCAAAAAAAAGCAGATACACCACGCACCACAGCAATAAGCATCCTAGAAAAACTTGAGAAAGAAAAATATATATCTATCCAACGTTACCGTGGTCGAAACACATTTTGGATTGAATCACCTCAAATGATCAAAAAATCGCTTGAACAAAAAGTAGTAATAGCTGATGAATTAGATATACTTTTAACAGATCTCTATCGATCAGAGTCTGATTTTCCATATGCAAAAATATATGATACTAAATCTAGCATCAAATCATTCATCGAAACCCTAATATCAAAAACTGAAAATGGGACTACTATCTATACTATTGATAATCCAAAGTCAGGAAATTACCGTAAGATCCTATCGAAGAAATTTTATTACGATATGATTGCTATGAAAAATAAAAATAATATTACAACACAAACACTTATCCCAGAAGGTACCTACAAAACAATAAATCCTCAAAAAATTATTGACAGAAATATTGAAATTCATGAATTACCTAAAAATGTAGAATTTAAAGCATCTCTCTGGATTATTGATAACACACTAGTTCTATTTTCAGGAAAATATCCTTTTATCGTTGCCGTTAATCATAAGATTATAACAAGTAGTATTAAATCATTTTTCGACTATTTTTGGATGATTGCCAAAAATTAAACAAGGAAACCACTCATATATCGAGTGGTTTTTTCAGATTATTTTGTAAATATCAATTCTCTTTTTTTAAATTTATATAATTTTGCTGGCCTATGCTTCATGCCCTCTTTTACTTTCTTTGTTTCTGCCAGAATATTAAGTGATAGAATCTTTTTTCGAAAATTTCTTTTATCAACTATTGTGCCTAAAATAATCTCATAAACTTGTTGCATTTCAGTTAAAGTAAATGTTTTTGGTAACAGCCCATATACAATATTTGAATATTCAATCTTTGCCCTCAATCGTTCCACGCCAAACACAATCATTTCTTTATGGTCAAATGCCATCTGTGGTAATTCTTCTACATCCACCCAATCAATGTCAGAGTAATAATCCATTGTTTTAAGATCAAGTTTATCACTATTAACCAATGCAAAATATGCAACAGATATCATTCGTCCACGAATATCTCGCTTAAGGCTACTAAAACTATAGAGTTGCTCCATGTAAACACCTTTAATTCCTGCTTTTTTCTTAAGCACATTTTTTGCTGCTTGATCCAGTGTCTCATCAATCTGTACAATTCCACCTGGCAACGCCCATTTATTCTCATATTTACCACTACCAATTTCAATAAGTAAAGTCATTAATTTACCCTCTCGAATCGTAAAAATTAAAGTATCTACAGCAACAGCTGGTCCAATAATTAATTCATCTTTTCGTTTTGTATTTTGAATTTTCATAAATAAGATATAAAGTGTTATTAATACACTAACAATAACATATTTTTCCAATAAAGTCAATGTGGCATTGCAATATGCACAAACACATCACTAAAAATATTCTTTTATCAACTTTACTATATCACCAGATGAATTAGCAAAACCAAAAGGAGCCCCTTTTTCCAATGTGTCAACTCTCTGAAATCCCCAAGTCACTGCAATGGACGCAATCCCTAGTGAATTAGCCTCTTTCAAATCCCCTAATGTATCAGTTACAAATATAATATTTTCCACGTCTAATTTAGTATTCTTTAAAATCTTCTCAAATTTCTTTTCTTTTGATGGATTTGTTTCTACTCCATAAATTGTACACAGGTTTTCACAAATATTTTTTTCCTTGAAAAAATCTTTTATATTTCCTTCACACCCTGATGACACTATAAAGGATTTTCCGATTTCTTGAGACCACCTTGCAACATCATCCATGCCTTCCACAATTGGTAATTTAATCAATTCAGATTTTATACTTTGACAGTATTTTTGTACATCAAAATTTCCCAATTCTAATCCTAAATCATCATCTTCATAAACATTACCACTATGAATCTCATAAAAAGCTTTGTTATCCATTTTTATATCCAAAAAACTCTCAATATGTTTTTTGTGAAAATCAAAATCATCTACAAACACTCCATCAAAATCAAAAACTATAGCTTTATCTTTTTTCATATTTTTATTTAATATATGCTTCACCGTCAAAAAACTCATTATCTATCACGTCTTTTATTCTATCATACTCTTTTCTGTCTTCTATTTTCCAAACCAATACTGGCTTCTGTCGTTTTTTAGCTACTTTTACAGGCCAAGAACCTGGAACTGTATTAGCTCGACATCCAAAAAAATCAGGTTTATTATTACTTAAAATCCACGAAATATACAAAAACATTTTCTTACATACTGCAGTAATATAGCGCCTATTCTCAAAATTAGTAAAATTTTGACCTCGTATAATTTCATCTGCGTTATCAGCAAACCATTTGACCACAAAGGGATTAAAAGATGAAATTGCATATTTTCCATCATATTTTTTCACTAATGCAAAAACATCTTTACAGATTTTATAATCAAAATATGATTTACTTTTTATCTCTATGATAATTGGTACTTCTCCATTAACTAAAGTTAGTACTTCTTCAAGAAGCAATATTCTCTGTTTTGAATTGTTTAGTGTTAGCTTTTTTATATCATCATATTTTGTTTCAGAGACACTTTCTTTATATCCTGTCATCCTATTCAATGTCCAATCATGAAAAACTACTAACCTGTCATCGATAGTTAGTTGAACATCTAACTCTATTGGATACCCCGCATCAATAGCACGAGAAAAAGCCACTAAAGAATTCTCTGCGACACTATCATTATGAAGTCCACGATGTGCAATTGGTTTTTTTGTTAAAAATTTTATATCTTTCATAATAGCCCACCATAAGCACTGCCCATAACACTCAAAAACCATGGAATAATAAATACTAATCCAATAGCTGGTAAAACAAATGCAATGATGGAAATAATTAAAGTAGCTAAAAATATTTTGCGAGTTTGTTCTACACTTTTATAAATTGCATTTAATTTTGCATCTTGTTCTTCTAGTTGTTGTAATATTACATTTTCTTCCATAATATTGTTTCTATTTAATTGTTTTATATACTTAATATTAACATACTAACAAAAAAGCATTGATTATGCATCAATGCTTTTATGCTGGAAATAATTTCATTCACTATAATTGTCCTCCACAATTTGCACAAAACTTTGCACCTGCTATATTATCAGTGCCACAATTTGCACATTTTACAGGAATTATTTCATCTGAATTAGAGCCTTTATTTGCACCAAAAGCATTTTGATCTGTTGACTCATTATTTTTTTGTATCGATTGTGAATTTTGCACAGCTTCTTGTTGTATTGGCATTTCAATAGGTTGTGTTTTATTTTTCCTTTTTAAAGTTTTAATTACTATAAGTATTATTACAATAAGTATAATAATACCGAGTACACCAACAACGCCCAGTACCATAAAGCTAAATCCACCAGCTGTTGTGTCTTTTGCTGAACTTGCAATATTTACGTCATTTATTTTTACAGATGCCTTTTCTCCAGTTATACTATCATCTTGCATATCAGACCTTGCCTCACCAATACCAGCTTCCGTATTTGCTTTTATTGTTGATGCTTTCTCTATAGGAGCGCCTTCTCCCTCTAAAGCAATTATAATATCGTACTGAGTTTTATCTTTTTTCGTTTTTTCAGACTCATATGCTGGACACCAAGAATAATTTCCACACGATTCTCTCCAATCATTCCCGATTGAAATATAATATTCACCTGTTTCATCTGCAATAAATGCGGCTTTATAAGAAACTGGCTCTGTTGATCCTGACCGTAACCCTAGTGTTACTGGGGAAAATGCTCCAGAACCACATGAATCAGCGACCAACTCACTAACAACTGATTGATATTTATCATAAATTTTTACAACAGGCAACATACACATACTAGTTGCGTTATCTTCACTCATTGCCTGTTCTCTTTTCATATTTAATGCCGCTATAATATTTTGCCCCTTATATGCCTTAATTTTATAAAATTTAGTCTCACCGGCACGAATATCACCACCATAAGCACCCTCTTTAATAGTTGGTGCATTTACAAAGCCAGTACCTGCTGCAACACCGCCTGCATTTGCAAATCCTTCAAAAGCTCTTTGTGAAAAAAATGTCATACTTGCCACTAATTCTCCAGCATTCTTTGCACTTCTGTACTCTCCGCCTGTAGCCTGAGCAACACATTTAAGTTGTTCTTCTGCAATTCCACTAACATCAAATCCAACAGTGTTTACAACTATATCAAATCCTTCGTCACGCATTTTTTTAACTGTTGCACAAGGATCTCCACCACATGTTTCCTCACCATCAGAAACAAGTATTACCATTTTGCCAAATTCTGGATTTTTATTAAAATCAGATTTTGTTTGTTGTAAAGAATAATCAATCGGAGTCCAACCGCCTGGATTAAGAGAATTAATTTTTGAAATTAATTGACTTTTATTTATTTTACTAATTGGATAAATTAATTCTGAATCCTGACAATCTTTATTTGCACTCGTTGATCTATGTCCATATGCACGAAATCCCACAAATGCATTTTCTGGCATTTCATTTATAACTGTTGTCAGAGCTTCTTTTGCTACATCCATTTTTGATTTTCCTCCATCTATGATTCCTGCCATACTGCCTGATACATCCAAGATAATTTCGACATCATTACCTTTTATATCTACTGCCTGGACTTGTTGTACAAAAACCATACTGAATATGGCTAGACTGAGCATTATATAAATCTTGTTCATACTTTTATTTTTATTTATTACTTAATTATATTATATATCAATTTCCCAAAAAAATAAATATCACTAAACTCTTCATTAAATATTTATTTATTTATATTTTTATCACAAATATTTTTTAATACACATTCATTACATTTTGGTTTTCTTCCACAAATTGCACGACCATGTGTTATTAAATATTCATTCCAGCTTAAGTATTCGGATGGATTAATCAAATCACTTAATTCTTTACTCATTTTAATTGGTGTATTTGCATCACTTAGACCAAACCGCTTTGATAACCTAAATACATGCGTGTCCACTGCCAATCCATCATTTTTATCATACAATTTTGCTAACACTAAATATGCTGTTTTGTGTGATACTCCACGTAATTTCAATAAATCTTCCAAATTATCTGGTACTTCCCCATTTAAATCTTCTGTAATAATTCTTCCAGTTTCTTTTAATGCTTTTGCCTTTGATTTATAAAATCCCGTTGAATAAATTTCTTTTTCTAAAGTTTTTATATCTGCATTTGCATAATCACTGGCTGTAATATACTTTTTAAAAAGCTCCTTTGTTACAATATTCACACGTACATCAGTACATTGTGCTGAAAGAATAATTCCAATAAGTAATTCCAAAGGATTACTCCAAATTATAAAAGGTCCTGTTATTTTATATTCTTTTTTCAATAACTTTAATATCTCAACAACTTTATCTTTTTTATTCATATTTAAATTGTTACACAAAAAAACCACATTGACAAAAAAATATCTCACTGTTAGACTAAACCATTACAAAAAAATTGTTATTTTAAAAAACAACGGAGGAGTTACACATGTCAACTGAAAGAAGAGCTGCTATTATAAATGATATTCACAAATTACAAGAAGGTACTTCAACAGAGGCTGAAATAAAGATAGCTATATCAAAATTACTCATACTTCAAAGAGCCGAATCTTCAAAACATGAAGATGAGTCTCTTCAGTTATATGCACTTATTGATGAACTTACTGACAAGCTTGTTGAACAAAAACGTGTATACTCTTCTTTAGAATTAGCAACAAATCAAAAAGCATCTGAAATATCGATACTTCAAAAAGAAGCACAACTTCTTAAACGCAAGCTTCTTGAGAAAGATGCTGATTTGAACTCGCTATCAAGATATAATTCCATGTTATTTAGTGCTATTAGCATATTAAATAGTCAATTTAAGAAACTAACTACAAAAAAAGGCCGACTCAAGGATTATAAAAAAATCACTACATCTGCAGTCGTACTTATAGCTGAAACAATAACAAACTGCACTCCAAAAGAGTGATTGAATGCGCAAAAGCCCAACAATAAAATTGTTGGGCTTTTTTCTTATGTTCTCATGACATTCTTACTTATTCCTTATTTTGTTTCATCTTATACCAAACAAATACACCTAATGCTACACATACTAGTATTAGCATTATTGCAAACATTGGTCTATAAAAAATCCAAGCAATTGCGATTGTCAATAAAGAAATTTGTACTGCTGCTATGAATGACATAATACCAATTCCAAAACCTATGATATTACCTATAAATGGCACAACATCTCCAATAACTTCCAAAGGTTTCAAAATAATTTTTGTACCAATCATTATCATAAAAAACCCAACAAATCGTAATATCCATGTCATTAGCTTATTGCTGCTTTTTGCTGAATCAAACATCTGCTGAGCTGTTTGATCTCGAGAAGTCAAAAATTCTAATGTCTGTCCTTTACTGGTCACAAAAGGTTTAAAGCTATCTCCCTTTTGTTGAGAAATCATACTAACTACTTCTGGACTTACAGTTTGATAACTGATTTTCAAATCACCTATTTTTGGATTATTCTGATCTTCTCCGATATATATTATTCCACCAATTAATTTAATACTGTCATCTTCTGAAACCTCTTTTTTCATTTCTACAACTGGAAAGTTTTTATAGTTCCCAATTTTATTTATCAAAGACTCTGATAATTTAAACTTTCCCAACTGCACATTACCTGCACTTAAAGTATCACTTTCATACATCATGATTCCAGGATTATCATGACCTTGATCATGAAAGCCTCCACTATCAATTAAACTACTATTCCAATCTTTATTGTAAGTATAAGTTGTTGTTGTCTCTGTGCTCCCTCCCATTTTTTTTGTACTAGAAGAATCAGTGTTTTCTTCCCATTGATACATCTCCACTAAACGTTTTAATTTTATTCCTTCAAATACAACACCAAACTGACTATCTTCTAATACATCCTTAGTTTCCAACTTTCCATTTAAATGCACAAGCTTTCCATCTTGCCCAGGATCAATTTGCTCTATTGAAGCATTTTCAACCATGCTTTGACCTTCATCTAATGCCTTTTTTGTATGAACTGCTCGTCCCTCATTCCAAAACAAAAGCACTATAGCAGCAATTAATAAAAGAACACCAAAAAGAATCCCTTTAATAGAACCACCTAATCGACTACCCCAGGATTCTGACGTTGTAACTGTAGACATAATATCTATAACATTAAAAATAAAAAATATTTACTATAATAATACTACATATCGTAATTCTTCCCTAGTCCTTAGCTACCAACTCCCTCCACCACCGCCACCAAATCCACCACCCGAACCACCACCAGAGAACCCCGAACTGCCAGAAGATGCACTGGATGGTTGTGATCTCATTGTTGAACTAGTAGATTTATTAAATGATCTTAAGTCATTAGTTAACATGATAGGATTAAATGATTCTGTACCTTCATACCACTGTGGGCTACTTTTATAAATATCTTCAAATTGTTTAGCCCATTTCTTTTCAACACCAAGTGCCATTGCATACGGCAATAACTCTTCAAAATGTTCTGGAGTTCTTTCTGGTGCATTATGAAAATTAATTCTATCTTTTTCGGCTACTTCTAGATATAACTTTAATCCAAGAATTTGCTCACGCATAATAGCACCTTTTTTTGTTCTTTTTGGCATAAAAAAACCAAATCCAAATACTGGAATAGATGACATTAAAAGTGCCACACCCGCTGCTTCACTAAAGATTGCTGATACAAAGAATGAACCAACAAACATAAACCAACCACCTGTCATATATGCTCCTTTTACTATTTTTGGATTCTTCACATAATAGCCTTTTTCTACTATATTATTTAAAACTTCATTCACAGCTCTATCAAAATCAACATAAAATTTATTTTTTAAAGACGAAGCTTTCACTTCTGTGCTTAGTCCATCAAAAATACCCTTATATAATATCTTTTCTTCTTCTTTTAATAGATAAGATGTATCTTCAGTTTTTATAAAAATATACTCACCCATTGTCTTACGAATATGCATTCTATTGTACACAGCTAGATTTATTATTGCTGCTGAGATGTCTCTAGAATGTACTTTTTCATCTACAATCATTCCAATTTCAGCTGGAGATAGATTTTCTGGTGATTTGTAAAATGGAATAATTGTACCACGACCCTTTGGATCCTTGCCATATTTCCACCACCTACGCCACATCCAATAAAACACAATAAATGGCACAGCAATAATCCAATTGTCACCAATAAACCATATAATTTGTGCTAATACTGATGGTTTTTCTATCGTGCCCAACGGCATCCCAACTACAATAGTCATTCCTTCAGTAAGTGAAATATTATCATGTGTAAATTGTGTTGTATTTTTACCAATGTTTTCATATATTTCACCAACAGACTCACACGGATTATTTTCTCCATAATACCCAGCAAAACAACGAGTATCATTTATTATAGGAGCAACTACATTTACATTTATATTATTCAGCCCAATCTCCCACCTATCTCCAGTTACATTCCAATATAATTCCTCATGATCTTTAAAATAATTTATAGCACCATCAACTGTATATTTAATTTTATATACTTGTTGACCAGTTACATATTTATCAGCATCTCCAATTTTTAATTTTATATTTCCTCCTGTAGCACTTTTTGCAAATGTTCTTTCCTGTCCCTGTTCATCCACAACTGAAATTTTTGACAGTTTAATTGATCTGTTATTACCTTTATCCGTTTTATATTTCACTGGGATTGTTCTGTATATTCCATGTTTTTCCAAATCACCAAACTCATACACAATTGTTTCTGTAACATCAATCGTAGCATCTTCATTAATAGCTAAGTCAACGTCAAATTGTGAAATATTTTCTGCCGAAGCCACTAAAGCAACACAAAAAATAATACTACTAAAAAGTCCAAAGAATATTTTTTTCATATAAATACTGTTAATTAATATTTATATTATACACCATCACAGCAAATCTGTTTTTTCTCGTAATTGTTTGTGATAATTAATAGCAAATCTATGAGCCTCTTCTCTTAAGTTTTCTATTAATACTTTATCTTTAAGTAATTCATCAGAAACATCGACTAACTCACTTTTGTAAATATCAAGTTTCTTGCGAGTTGGTCCTTTTGCTACTGCTGCTACTGGAATTTTAATATTTAACTTTTGCCACAAATCATCTGCCATATTGATATGACCTTTTCCCCCATCCAATATTATTAAATCTGGAGCACCCCAATCATCCAAATGATTCAATCGTCTTGCCAGAACCTCACGCATCGCTCCGACATCATTTATTCCCTCAATAGATTGCACTTTGAATTTTCTGTATTTAGCTGTATCAATAGATCCATCTATTGATACGACCATTGATGCTACCATGTGCTCACCACTTATATGAGAAATATCATATGCTTCAATTCTTGTATTTGTTTTTTGAAGTAATTTATTTTCTTCTTTTTTAATAAGAGCAATATCCTGAATATGCTCCAATGCAAAAATTTGTCGTTTTACCTTGTCGGCTTTTTCAAATTCTTCTTCTTTAGCCCACTGCTTCATTTCCTTATTTAAATTTTTTAATAACTTCTTCTTTCTTCCAGATAAAAAGAAAGAAATATTTCTCATATTTTTTTTATATTCTTCAAGCGTAATTGCATCAGCATAAGGACCTGGACAAAGTCCTATTTGATATGAAAGACAGCCTTTTTCACTCTTTTCAGCTCTATTATGAAATGGAAATATCTTACGAATAATTTTTAAAGCTATCCGCATCTGATCACGAGAAGTATATGGACCAAATATTTTCCCTCTTTTATAAATTGATGTCTGAAATTTTTCTTTATCAAAATCTGTTTTGTGCATTATCAAAACACGCGCAAACTCTTCATACGTAATAACAAAATAAGAAAAACTCTTATCGTCCTTCCCTTCAATATTGTATTTTGGTTGATACTGTTTAATAAGTTCGGCCTCCAGTAACAATGCCTCAATCACACTGTCAGTTTCTACAATCTCAACATCAGAAGACTCTAAAACTAACCTCTCAATCCGCTCACCTCTAGTATCCTGACCACTAAAATATTGCCTAACTCTATCACGGAGACTTGTAGCCTTCCCCACATACAAAACAGTTTTTTGCACATCCAAAAACTTGTACACACCTGGTGTTTTGGGAAAATTTTCAAGTTTTCTATATAATTTTGATATAATATATTTTTAAAAAATATTGACTTTCTATAAATTTGAGCATAACATACTTCAGAGCACTTTAACATATATGATTTTTATATATTCAACATAAGCTTTTTCTTGAAAGGAGATTTTGATATGACTTTACAAAGTTATTTTAACACACGCATTATTGAAGCCCTGATTTCAAAAGATGGTAAATTCTGTAAAGTTTTTTTCAACATTAATGGATTTATAATTATAAAATATTATTCAATTTCTTATAATGAATGTTACGAGATTACACAATCAAAAAAAATACAAGATATTGAAATAATATTACTGCGCAACTGTATATCATTCTGTAACTCACTTTTCATTGAATGTGGTGATATTTTATACATCGCCAGAAAAAGAATTTTACGAAGAAAATTATCTGCTATTTTATATACCATTTTGCGCACTGATACAACTAAGGATTGTTTACGTGGACCTGCATTCGCAATAGCGCATACTATTAATTTCTATCTTAAAGATATAGACTGTATTGATAGTGCTGATATAAAATATATTGTAAAAAGATTATTACAAAGAAAGCGTTCACCATCACCAGAAGAAACTCTTGTCAAATTGACTGTCCTAACTAAATTAGCTAATTCCATGAAATTTAGCGGGACTCAGTGTTTTATATTTCAAACACATAAACATATTGAAAAATTAACATATTTTTAATCGAAAAACCGACTTTATTTATACAAATAAAGTCGGTTTTAAATTTCTATTTTTTTAACATTTGTCATGCCTACACCGACAGGAATTCTCTAAATTTATTTACCCAAATCTAATTCTTCACTAATTCCAATTTGATCTAAGAATGATTGTACGTGACTTACTACTATCATTGCACCTTCATATTCTTTCAATGCTTTAGCAATGACTGGTATATGACGAAAGTTAATATGATTTGTTGGCTCATCAAGTATGAGAAGTCCAGGCTCAAGTAGAACTAGTTGTGCAAATGCTACAAGTCCTTTTTGTCCTTCTGACAAACTTCCAATTTTTGCATCCATTACATCTCTACCAAGTAAAAACATACTTGCAACTGAACGCATTTTTTCTTCACTTTCAATTTGCATTACATTTATAAGTGCATTAAATACTGTATCGTCAAAATTCAATGTTGAAAAATCTTGTCTATAATATCCCACTCGCACTTCATCCAAGATAGTAGCTCCTTCTGTATTATTTTCAGCCAATCTTTCTAACAATGTTGTCTTGCCTATTCCATTGGGACCTTTTAATAATAAATGCTCTCTTTTTCTCAAAATTATATTTACTTGCTTTTCTGTTGGTTCATGATTTTTCATTACATTTACAGAAGTGATTGTGATGACATTTCCTACAAAATCAGATTGTGCTGGAATTGTAAAATTACGAATAGTCTTATCCTCCTGACGAACATCAACTTTGTCCTCTTCCATTTGCTCAATCTCATCGCGCATCTTTTTTGCAACTAATCGCATTTTACCTCCCTTATTTGCAAAATAGTTCATTTTTTCCTTATTATCCTTAATCTTTTTTGCAAATTGTGCATTTTTCATATTTTCTCTCTCAATCTGAGCTTTAATATCCTCTACTACAACATAATAATCACCTACGTACTGTTCAATTTTATGTGTAAATACATCTAAATACAAAACTCCATCTGTAAACATATTCAAAAAATCAGCATCATGAGAGATTACAACACAAGTCTTTTCATACATCATGAGAAATGTAAGTAAATGTCCCACACCGTCATCATCTAAATTATTTGTAGGTTCATCTAAAAGTAAAATATCTGGATCTTGAATAAGAGCAGAAGCAAGAAGAAGTCGCGCTTGCTGTCCTCCTGAAAAGGCAGATAGCAATTTATCTTCTGGCAATGAAAGATTTACAGCCTTCATCACTTCCTCAATATTTCGATCTAAATCATAATCTTCTCCTGTGAAATAAATATCAAAAAACTCACGAAGATTTAATTTCATTTGTTCCCGAGGAATGACTTGCTGTGCACATGCAACTGTTTGTCCATCGTCAATATAAATATGTCCAGTTGTTGGTTTTGTCTTTCCCATTAAAAGATTGAAAAGTGAAGTTTTACCTGCACCATTTTGTCCCATTAGAGCAACTTTAAGCCCCTTTCGCAAAGCAAATGATGCCTCGTTAAGAATTACTTTTCCATTATCATATTCAAAATCAACATCACTAAAGCGAATTGCTACATCATTTTTTGCCATATTTTTTTAGTTTAAAAGTTTGTAAAATTATTGCATCATTGCGAGTACTACCACATCTTTACCACACAGCGAAGCAATCTCGTTAAGAACATTTATTTACTTACTAAGCTTACTTCGTCGTACCTCCTCGCAAAGACAAAACACACTGAACATCTAGCATACATCAAAAATAATGTTTTTGCAATCATTATTTAAGGCTATGTTGCTACGTAACAAGTGCTTATTTTTTCTTCAAAACTTCTTTCAAGTATTTTGGGCACATTTAATAATTTTCACTGTAGAGAATCCTAGTTTGTACCTAAATAAAAACTAATTAGCCAGAAAATCAGAATGTATTTCAACGTAACCAGGCCATGTCTGCTCACAGATATAACCATACGGCTTTGATTTCAAATCAATTTCACACTTATAACCACATTCGTAAGGATGTCCCGAGAAAGCACCTTTATTGAAATGTGCTGCTTTTACACACTCTTCATAACTTGAATACTGATCAATTACCTTTAATGAAGAAAGATTAGTTGGAATATTTTTACCATCAACAAGAAGAGATGACCTTGAATCAATGAACAAAGACCATTTTTTTTTCCGAACTAGTACATCCAGTAAAAAATAAAATAACAACTAACAAAAAAATATATTTATATTGCATTTCTTTCTATTATAATTTATTTTTACAAAAATAACATTTTGTATTTTCATTGTATCATATGAAAAAAAACTTTCCCAATAAATATCTTATGGGATTTAGTATTACTGAAAAAATTTGTATTATTTTTTCTTCAAAACTTCTTTCAAATATTTTGCAGTATAAGATTCTTTGTGATACTTAATAACTTCTTCTGGTGCTCCAGCTACAATTACCTTCCCACCACCTACACCACCTTCTGGACCCATGTCTATTATCCAGTCTGCTGATTTTATTACGTCCATGTTGTGTTCTATTACTACGACGCTATTTCCTTTATCTACAAGTCTTTTGAGTACATTTAATAGTTTTGCTACGTCTTCAAAATGTAGTCCTGTTGTTGGTTCATCTAGTACATACAAAGTTTTACCTGTTGCTTTTTTGGCAAGTTCCGTAGCAAGCTTTACCCTCTGAGCTTCTCCTCCTGACAGAGTTGTTGCACTTTGACCGAGGTGGATGTAGCCTAATCCTACATCTTGCAAAGTTTTTACTATATTATAAATTGCTGGATATGCTTCAAAAAATTCCACTGATTCATTTACTGTCATATCTAAAACTTCAGCAATATTTTTATCTCGATATTTTATCTGCAATGTTTCGCTATTATATCTCTTGCTACGACAAACATCACATGGCAAAAATACGTCTGCCATAAATTGCATCTCAATCTTCAGATACCCATCACCACTACAATTATCACATCTTCCACCTTTAACATTAAAACTAAATCGTCCAGGTTTATATCCACGAGCTTTAGCTGCTTTTGTATTTGAAAATATTTCTCGTATTGGAGTAAATAATCCTGTGTAAGTTGCTGAATTTGAACGAGGTGTTCTACCTATTGGACTTTGATCTATCATTATCACTTTATCCAAATATTCAAGTCCTAGTATTTCTTTATGTTTACCTGGTCTCGTAACACTTCTCATCAACTTGTTTGCAGCGCCTTTATATAAAATATCCTCTACAAGTGTTGATTTACCACTACCTGACACACCTGTCACAACAGTCATCATGCCAAGCGGAAACTCAGCAGTTATCCCTCGTAAATTATTTTCTCTTGCTCCACGCACTGTTAATATTTTTTTACCTTTAATATTATGACGAACTTCTGGCACTTCTATAAATTTTTCTCCTCTTAGATATTGTGCTGTGAGTGATTTCTTATTTTCTATCACTTTTTCTGGCGTATCTGCAGCTACTATCTGACCACCACGACGCCCAGCACCTGGACCAATATCCACCAAAAAATCAGATGCTCGCATGGTTTCTTCATCATGCTCGATTACTAGAACTGTATTGCCCAAATCTCTAAGATATAATAATGTTTCAAGTAATTTAGCATTATCACGAGCATGCAGTCCAATTGATGGCTCATCAAGAATATACAAAACACCAACTAACTGTGAACCAATTTGACTAGCAAGTCTTATCCTCTGTGCTTCTCCACCTGATAGTGTATGTGCACTCCGTGAAAGTGTCAGATATCCGAGTCCCACTTTATCTAAAAAGCTCAGTCTTGAAATTACTTCTTTGATAATTCTATCTCCTATAATTTTTTCTTGTGTATTTAGTTTTAATTTCTCAAAAAACTTTACAGTATCGGTAATTGTCATTTGAGAAACATCATTAACATTTTTTCCACCAACTCTAATCCAGCTTACTTCTTTTTTATATCTACTTCCTTTACACGCACTACAAGGTTTACGAGACATATATTGTTCTATGTCTTTACGTACATTATCAGATTCTGATCTTTTATATCTATCCTCAAGAAATCCTACGATTCCTTCCCACTTAATATTAAACTTCCAAGTGCTTCCTCTCTTGCTACGCAAGCTAATTGCAATTTCATCTGGATCTTCGTCTCCATAAATCAAAATATCAAACTCTCTATCAGTTAAATCTGAAAGTCGTTTATTATCAGGTATGTGATAATGCTGCAAAACTGCATGAAAAATCGCACCATAATATGAATTTGATTTTTTATTGCTCCAAGGTAAAACACCTCCCTGAGCTATTGTTTTGTTCAAATCTGGCACAGCTAAATTATAATCAATTTCCTTTTTTGTTCCCAATCCTTCACAGGCCGTACAAGCTCCATATGGAGAATTAAAACTAAAGAGTCTTGGTTCTAAATCTGGAAATTCAATCTCTGGGTGATCCGGGCATGCAAACTTTTGATTGAAAGTTTGTATATTTTTTCCAGTTTTCACTTGTACCAATCCATCTGCAATCTTAAGTGATATTTCCACAGCTTCAAAAATACGAGAAATATTTTCCTCAGTTGCTGTCATACTATCAACCACAATATCAATATCATGTTTTTTGTGTCTATCAAGTTTTAGTTTATCAGCCTCATCAAGATTTTGAAGTTCACCATCAATGTATGCTTCTAAAAATCCTCTATCCCAATAATCAGAAAATAATTTCAAATAGGTCCCCTTACGAGAACGCACTACGGGTGCACAAATTTCTATTTCTTTATTTTGTCCATCAATAATCTGTGAAACAATTTCATCAGTAGAAAGTACGGCGATAGGTTCATCACATTTCGGACAATATGGTATACCAATTTTTGACCACATAAGTCTCAAATAATCATGCACTTCTGTAACTGTACCGACAGTTGAACGAGGATTGTGTGAAGTAGTTTTTTGATCAATGCTAATAGCTGGAGAAAGTCCTTCTATCATATCTACATCAGGCTTATCCATCTGCCCAAGAAACTGCCGAGCATAGCTAGACAAACTTTCCAAGTAACGTCTCTGCCCCTCCGCAAAAATAGTGTCAAAAGCAAGCGTAGACTTCCCACTACCAGAAAGTCCCGTAAAAACCACAAAAGCATCCCGAGGAATAGTAAGATTAATATTCTTAAGGTTATGCTCTCTCGCACCTTTTATAACTATTTGATTTTTCTTATTATCTTTTTTCATAGTCATAATAGTATATACAAAAAATACTCATTTATCAATAGTTAACTTATTTCAAAATGACCCCTATATTACTATAAGGGTCATTAATTTCAAATTGTCTTTATGTTATTTTTGTTCTAATAAGCTCACAAGCAATCTAACTGGTGAACCTTTTGCACCTTTTGCTAGTTGTTCGTCAAAAACTGCTGTCATGGTCGGTGCTATATCTATATGCATCCAACTTTTGTGATCTTTGGCAAAATGTTTCAAGAATGCTGCAGCTGTTATTGATCCTCCATAACCTGGCTTTTGTTTTGTGTTGATGTTTGATATATCTCCATGTGTCCCTGATATTTCCACATCATACTCATCCCAAAGTGGCAACCTCCAAGCATAATCTCCTGTTTTTTCAGCTGTTTCTAATGTTTTCTGTGCTAATTCTTCATCTTGCGTAAATATAGCACTTGCCCGCTCTCCTAATGCTGCTAGAGCTGCTCCTGTAAGTGTTGCTACATCTATAATTGTACTAGGTTTGTACATCTTTGCATAAGTAAGTGCATCTGCAAGGATAAGTCGCCCTTCGGCATCAGTGTGTCCTACTTCAACATGAGTCCCGTCCATCATCGTTATGATATCTCCTGGACGGAAACTACTTCCGCCTGGCATATTCTCTACAACTGGTATCAATACAACAATATTTTTATTTATTTGCAATTTTGATGCAGCCACTATAGCTGAAATTACTGCAGCAGCTCCACTCATATCCATCATCATCTCCAACCCATATGGATGTGGCTTAGTATCTATTCCACCTGTATCAAATGTTACACCCTTACCCACCAAAACAGTTGGTTTAGTAGTTGGGTTTGTCCCCGTGTATTCCAAAACTATAAATCTTGATTGAAATGAACTACCTTGTCCCACAGCCAATACTCCGTTCATCTTTTTTCTACGCATTTGTTTTTCATCTAAAACACGCATTTTAATCTTTGTTCCCTTCACTGCTTTTCTAGTTGATGCTACCAATGTTGTAGGTGTCATATCAGCTCCTGGTGTATTTGCCATGTCACGACAAAAATTAATTTGTGTTGCAATTGTCACACCCTTTCTTATATCTTGTCTCTTAAGAGTTTTGTCAGCTTTATTTGCAATTACCACAATTTCAGTTACATCTCCCCAACCTTCTTTTGGTTCTGTCTTGTATTTTGTAAACTCATAATGTGCCATGTAAGCCGCCTCTGCAAAAGTTTGACCCAAATTTTCTCCTAAATTATCAAAATTAACTAAATCTCCCCACACAATCTCAATACGATTCATATCATATTTCTTTGCTTCTCTTACAATTGTACGAACCAAAATAATCCACTTACGACGTGTCATATCTTCTCTCTTTGGAACTTTAACTTCCAAAGCCTCCGCTTTTCCATTTATCACAAATCTGTTCTCTCTAGCTTTTTCATTAAATATTACGCAAGTACATTTTTTGCGTGATAATTTTTTATCTACTACTGTTATTTTCATAAACGTATGACTTTATGTGAATTATATGTATTTCTACTTCCATTAAAGAATCTTTTACTTGTTTAGTCAACTAAGATTTCCTCTTTTTATAAAAAATTATTTTGCAAACCAAACATCCTCAAATCCATCTTCAATAAAATATTTAATTGCTAGGGCTGATAATCCTGTTATGTGTGGATCGGACTCTTGCATTCCATTTTCAATCCAACCACCATTTACTCGTTGATGTGCGGCAATTTTTTCTATCCAGTTATATTTTATATTTTCTTTTTCTCCTGCCCAATATAACACAACCACTCTTTCTGCAAATAGATCACTAAATAAAGTATCACCTCGTTGAGCTATCTGTATATCTATAATGACAGCCTTCATTTGACCTAAAAGTATATCATCATCCATACATTCCAAGGAATTTAGAAAAAGCAATCCTATTAAATAATGAGTATCTCCATACCCTCCCACAAAATCTCTTGCTTCTTTTAATTTTTCAAAATCAGAATAATCATATTTTTGTATATCACAAAATAAAGCTTCTAATAGAACGTCATCTGTTGGATCAGTCATCACATTAGTATATTTTTTTTCTATACTTCCACTATTTTTTGCATATTTAGTATCACTAATATCTAATAACCTCATAAAAGGATCTTCCTCAAAAGCATTTTTAGTACCAATAGCTGATTCTGGCCATAACCAATTAAACATTATACGTTCATCTGTTTGAAAAGACTTTTCATAATTTACAAAATAATTTCTAGAATCTTCTAATGTATTCGCAAAATAATATTTCTTCACAGTCTTGATAAAAAAACTATTATGTTGATTGATACTAAATATTATAAAATCAACAACTAATAAAATACTAACAAATATTAGAATTATAAAAACTTTTTTATGTATAATGTTATTTTTCATATTTAAATAATACCAAATTTCATTAAAATTAAAAGGAGACCACTGTAATCTCCTTTACGTATTATATCTCCCATTAAATCTGTTCAATTTTGTTACATTACTAAAGTATTATTTTAATTTATCAGCTAAATACTTTTGAAGATTTTCAAGGTTTACATTTTCTTGTTCCATAGTATCACGATTTCTTACTGTAACTATACCTGTTTCTAGTGTATTAAAATCAATTGTTACACAGTATGGAGTTCCAATTTCATCTTGACGACGATAACGTTTTCCTACATTTCCATTATCATCAAACTCACACATGTATTGCATTTTTAGTTCATCAAACACTTCTCGTGCTTTTGCTACAAGCTCTGGTTTATTTTTCATAAGTGGAAACACTGCAACTTTTACTGGCGCTAGATTTACAGGTAATTTCAAAACTGTTCGTGACTTTCCTTCTCCCAAATCCTCCTCTACATAGGAATCTGTAAGCACTGCCAAAAATGTTCTATCAACTCCAACAGACGTTTCTACTACATGAGGTACAAAAACTTCATTTGTTTGTGGATTTCTATATTCCAATTTCTTTCCAGAATGTTTCGCATGTTGAGTTAAATCATAATCACCTCTTGCATGCACACCTTCAAGCTCTTTAAAACCAAATGGAAACTTGTACTCAATGTCCCATGCAGCTTTTGCATAAAAAACAAGATTTTCATGCTCGTGCCATTTCAAATTTTCTTCTTTGATTCCCAAGTCGAGATAATACTGCCATCTTTTCTCTCTCCACTGTTCATACATTTCCATAGCATCATCAGGATGTACAAACATCTGCATCTCCATCTGTTCAAATTCTCGTTTACGGAAAATAAATTGCCGTGCAGTAATCTCATTTCTAAAAGCCTTACCAACCTGTGCAATTCCAAAAGGAACTTTCACACGAGTTGAATCCATTACATTTTTAAAATTAATATAAATACCCTGACAAGTTTCACCTCTTAAATATGTAGGCTCTTTATCCCAATCTCCTGTAAAATTTCCTAGATTTGATTGTACAAGTAAATTAAAGTTTTTTGATTCAGAAAAATCACTACTCCCACACTTTGGACAACGTAATTTTTCTTTATTCTCCACCAATAGAATGTTAATCTCTTCTTCTGTCATTTTCTCATCAGCAAATACCCCAGCATCTTCCAAAAGATGGTCAACTCTCACACGAGAGTGGCACTGCTTACATTCAGAAAGTGGATCACTAAATCCACCCACATGCCCAGAAGCTTCCCATACCTTTGGATGCATAAAAATACTACTATCAAGTCCTACAATATTATCATTCTCCTGTACCATAGCTTTCCACCAAGCTTCTCGAATATTTTTAGCAAGTTCAGTACCATAAGGACCAAAGTCATAAACAGCAGCAAACCCACCATAAATTTCACTAGAACCAAATACAAAACCACGTCGCTTCGCAAAACTCACTATTTTTTCCATTAATTTATCATCTTTTTTTTCCTCACTCATAATTTCATTATTTAAGAATTATTTTATAATCATCAACTTCACTTATATCTTTAAGACCATCAACATGTACATGTTCTTCTGACCATTTATTTAATAATTTTTCTTTAGCCTTATCCACATCTTCTGCAACAACAAATTCTAGTTTATGCTCTTCCACAATATTTCCCGTAAGTGCTTTCCCTAAAAAACCTACAAAAAGTTTCATGATATTCTGCCTTTAAAATAAAAACTCGTCCTGATAATTCCAAAATTTACTTTGAAATAATCAGGACGAGTATCAAGCCCGCGGTTCCACCTGTGTTTTTGAATAACTATTTATCCAAACTCTCTATAATTGTAATTTCCATCCATAGGCACGCCACTACCTATCAGTAATATACTTAATATATCATCAATTTCTAAAAAGTCAATCTGTAATTCCCATTTTAAAACAAACAAAAATGGTAACATTGTACCATTTTTTGTTTCTGTCTTTGTTTTTATTTTTATTTTTGTAGGTGTTTTTTATGGGCGGTTGTTTTAAAAAACAAAAAGTGAGTCGAGGCTACCTAAACGCCTTTACTCACCCGTTATAAATACATTATAGCATGATTTTTAGCCCTGGTCAATTATAATGACTCCCAAACCCTTTGTTTAAGCTAAAACTATGCCCTTTACATGTTTACTTTTTAATTCTTATATAAAATTCTTATTTTATTAAGTAAATTACTTTCAAGAATACTTATAAACTAATGCTCATAATATCTACTTAAACTAATAATTTGTACTATTTATAGTTTATTTCATACCTATTACAGACATCATTACATTAAAATCAGCTCCATCACGCCTAGCTGAGTAGAAATTACTATTATCTGCAAATGTACACAAGCCACAATCATGCATATTAGCTTCATTTATCCCAAAAATTTCAGATTGATCAAAAATTATTTGTCTCAAGTCAATTTTTACCTTTTCGATTGTACTTCCCTTTATTACATATTTATCTTGATTATAAAAACCAAATTCTGAAATCAGTTCTTCAAATCCAAAATCAAAATATTCTTTTGATATACCAGGTCCAATAGTTACTTTTATATTTTCCAGCTGCGCCCCCTCTCCCAACATCACATTTAATGTTCTAGGAACTATGTCATTCACTATGCCTCGCCAACCAGCATGTGCAATCCCTATTACATCATTATGATTGTCATACATAAATACAGGGTAACAATCTGCTGATGTAACAGATAAATATGTATTTTTTTTACTCGTAACTAATGCATCTGTTTTATCTATATTTTTGTCAGAATTTTTATTTACAACAGCAACATTCGTTGTATGTTCTACACACGCACTTACCACATCTTCATATTTTATATTATTTTGTTCACAAAATTCTTTACGATTTTTTAAAGCCTCCTTAGTTGAATAATCTCCTTTTAGCTTCATATTTCCGTCATTTTTTGTAGACATTCCAGCAATGATGTCCTCATGTTGAGAGAAAAATTTATACATTATATTAATTTTAATTATTTTTTATTTTGTAACATATCCATCAATTTTATAAAGAATTTCAAATTGTGTAAAGCTGCCATTTGCGCTCCGAGGGGCTCACCCACTTTAAATAAATGATGGATATACCCCCTAGTATAATTTTGACATGCGTAACAATCACATTTTTCATCAATTGGCGTAAAGTCATCTTTAAATTTAGCATTTCCTATATTCATAGTACTATAAAAATCTCCGCTCTCATCAATTTTTATATCATTATGCACAAATAATCTACCATGTCTTCCTTCTCTAGTCGGTATAACACAATCAAACATATCCCATCCTAAGTTATGACATTTTACAATATCTAATGGCGTACCAATACCAAGAGCAAATCGTGGACTTTCTTCTGGCATAAATGATGCTGTCTTAGCTACAATTTCTTCCATGAAATTACCCTCATCATCCACATGTCGTCCACCAAAACTATATCCATCAAAACCAATTTTAACTAATTCCTTTGCACACTTCTCTCGCAAATAGACAAAGGGTCCACCCTGCACAACTGCAAAGAGTAATGGTCGTGTACTATCATCAAAACCTCTTGCTTTAACTTGTTTATCAAATTCAACTCTGCAACGTCCAGCCCACCGAATAGTTCTATCGACCGCTGCAATAATTTCATCTTCTGGAGCATTGTTTGGACGAGGATCATCTAGCAATACCATCATATCAACTCCCAAATCAAACTGAATTTGAATTGCTTTTTCTGGTGTAAGTAAGTGTTTTGAACCATCTAATACACTTTTAAAAACGGCCCCTTCTTCTGTAATTTTACCAAGCTTTGCATTCTTGTGTATTAAAGAATAAACTTGATATCCTCCACTATCTGATAGAAGTGGTCCATCCCAATTCATAAATTCATGAACTCCCCCAGCATCCTTCATCAAATCCATTCCCGGCTGTAAAAGTAAATGATAAGTATTTACCACCATAGGATGTACACCAACACTTTTTAACTGCTCATTAGTAATTCCTCTAATACTTGCCCGAGTAGCATCCGGCATGAAAAACGGCGTTTGAATATCACCCTTACGAGTTTTCAAAATGCCAACCCTAGCTTTATTATTTTGTTCTTTAATTTCAAAATGCATAATATTAATTGTCATTGCGAGGAGGTACGACGAAGCAATCTTGATAAATTTATCTAAATCTCGACAAGACCAATCTCCTTATTGAATCTAAACAATACCACCAAAATACTCAAAAATCAATGCTAACGTTTGTAATTATTCAGGTTTATCTTATAAATAGTAGCCTGTCATTCCAGAAATAACATTGTCCGGAATCTTTCGAGTGTGTTTAAATGAATTCTTGTATTATAGTATTAGATTCCTGCCTTCGCAGGAAAGACAATTGGAGAGCCTTGAATAGTTACTAAAGTTTAGCCTACAATAAATCTCAACAATGCCTCACTGCTATAAAAATTTCGATCTGCCTTTTTTATAAGTAAATTTCTTTGAACATTTCCCCAAAAGCCCCAAAATTCATCGGCTACACCACTTTTCTTGATAAGATAATCACTATTACCATCTCCCACACAAATGACTTTTTTATATAAATGTTTAGATTTAATATCTCTCGCTACTTCAACTTTACCATTATTATTAATTAATTTATTATTGTTATCAAATCCGATAACAATACCTCTATCTTTAATAAATTCATTAGCAAACGTTGCCTCCATCCCAACACCGAGTTCACGAGCAACAATAGAAACATTATCCATGAAACCACCTGACACAATAAATACCGCTCCCCCCGCATTATAAATAAATTCTATAATTTTTTTAAAATTGAAATCTATGTGCTGCAACAAAATTTCATCGTTGTATAAATCGATGTGTTTTTGTGAAATTTGCACACTCTCAAATCTTCTATTTAGTGACTCTTGGAAATTAATTTCTCCATTCATTCCCAAATCAGTAATTTCCTTAACTTTTTGAATTATTAATTCTTTACTCTCCTGACTATCACACTGATCTCCGTCATTAATTGCTATCCCAATAATGTCATCTAATGTCTCTGTTTTTACCAAAGTAGAATCAATATCAAATATAAAAATTGTATTTTTTAGATTCTTCATTTATACATCAATTACCCAAACATCAACCATTCTGGCTTCAATACTAACAATAGACCTAATACTAACATAAGAATCCCCCCTATAAGTGTAGATAATTTTGAATATTTTGCGCCTACTGTATGGAATTTTTCAAATCCAAATATTGCTAGACCAAATATCAAGAAATCATCTGCCATGTAAAAGAGTGTATATATAAATATATAAAATTGTCGTCCTAAAAATGTAAGATCGTTTAGTTCTAGTATTTTTGTAAATGATTGTGCAATCCCTACTGAGCAAGCAAATTCTATAATATTTACTGAAAATGCAATTCCTAGTACTGCTAGGGTTGTGATAATTGTTATGGGTTTTGCTACTACATCTTGAATTTTTTTGGTTGTTTTTTGTTGATGTTCAAAACTTGTAACATCACATGTCAAATCTCCTTTGCTTTTATACCATTTGCGCAAAAAGTATATACCCGCAGCAACTGCCAACAATCCAACCATAGGAGTTACCCATCTATCAAGTGCTATAAAATCCCATGTTTGATACCATACATTTAATATGAAAAAATACATGATAGCCTCAGCAAGTATGAATAAGCTTACTAAGTAAGCCATCTTCTTTTTATCTCCTATCTGAGAAAGGATTATTAAAAAGGTTAACAAAACCCACATAGCACACGGATTAAATCCGTCTATAAATCCAAGTATTGCAGACATGGTAAGTAACGATGTTTCTTGAATATTGATTTCTCCAAAAAATGGTAATGTCATAACTGATTCATTTGAAGTACTATCTATAGAGCAAGTTGCAGCACTTTCTACACTACAAGAATAGTCTGCGTTGTCATTATTTGCACTTGCAGTTTCTGATATATAAAAATCCAATCCATAATCTTCATCATCCTCACTGTGTGCTAAGATTTTCTCACCTGTTGTCTTTTCATTGAATCCAACTAGTACTTCTGCTCCCACTAATGTAATAGGTGTAACTTTTGAAAGTTTATATTTTTCAACAACACTCTTCCAGATATCTTTATTTTTAGTCTCCCCAATATCAAGTAAAGTTACTTCAAAATTATTTTTTATATTTTCATTATTTTCTAAAAACTTTTCTTCCTTTGCACAATTACTGCAACCTTCTCTGACAAATACAATCACTTCTGTTTTATTTTCATTTTGAGCCATTACAAAAGAACCAGTATTTAAAAATACTGCTCCAAAAATAAACAATCCTATGATTATTTTCTTTATCATAAACTTTAAATTTATCAAAATAGCAAAAACTACTTATTTTATTCTAATCCTGCAAATAACTTTATTTTGTTATATACAACATCATAAACTTTTTGTCTTGGAATGTCCATATACTTATACGGCGCAACTGAATCATTTCTTTCAAGTGACTCTTCTAAACCATCTCGAAAAGCTTTTCTTATTTCTGTATTTACATGCACAATTGAAATTCCAGCTTTAATTCCTGCTCGTAAATCATTATCTGTTATACCTGAGCCACCGTGTAACACCAAATGACAATTGCTTACATTTGCAATATTTCCAACAAGCTCTGCATCAATATGTGGATTTCCATCTTTAACTACTCCATGAATGTTTCCTACTGAGGGTGCAAATATATCTACGCCTGTTTCATCTACAAACTTTTGTGCAATCTCTGGAGTTGTCTTATCTTCACCTGCTCCCTCCGGTATTTCATCAAGTAATGCACTCGATGAACCAATGTAACCAAGTTCAGCTTCAACTAGAATAGTTCTATTTTCTTCTTCTGCTATATAATTTGCATGATCAACAACCTCTTTTGTCATTGCAACATTTTCATCAAATGACAACTTTGAACCGTCTATCATAACACTATCAAATCCTGCATCAATACACTCTTTTACACCTTCTACATCATGAGTATGATCTGCATTCATAAAGATTGGATAATCAAATTCATTACGAATACTTTGCACCAATGATGCTGCCTGTCGTACTCCTATAAACTTTCTTTCACCTTCTGATACACCTATGATTACAGGTTGTTTCAAATCTCGTGCTGCTTCAAATATTGCCCATAAAGCTTCGACATTTGAAATGTTAAAATGTCCTATTGCAACACCATCCTTTTTTGCTTTTTCTAAATAGTTGTATAAATTATGCATTCTTTTTTTTATTATTTTTTAATTTATTTTTCTTTTCTTCTTTCTTTAAAAATTGTTTAAATTTCCATTGTCTAATGTATTTGAACCATGCATACAAAAGTCCTGTAGCAATTGCTATAAACCCTACAAAAAATAACCATAGATTTGTATCTATTGAAAATCTCAATCTACTATTAACAAGAATTAATACTAAATATTGCACAAGCAACATGAGCACTCCAATATACCAAGAATAAATCTTATAAATTCTTTGTGGTTGATAATGCGCAAATACTTGAAATATAAAGAAACAAAGAACTGTCACACCAGTGACAATAATCGCATAAGAATTCATTTGAGTAAAAGTTTCTGCATCAGAGTTAAACGCAACAATTGGAAACCATCCCCATATTTTTTCTATATGCCATTGTTGAACAAACATGAATGCAAAAAGAAATGTAAAAAATAATCTAAATACTAATAAGTATAGTGCTACAAAAAGTGTATGTTCAAAAAACATGTCCCATGAAAAAAACAAAGGACATGTTTTATCTGCACTATCAAGATTTACCTTTGATATTTCTGCTTGATTTTTTACAATTTTTTTGTTCATATGTCAATATTATAACATACGTGTACTTTTTTTTACAATCCACTGATCTCTAATTGGAAGTCTCTTGAGATTTGTGGACCACCTACAGATCCTATATCTACATTAAATATAAAGTCCATTGTTTCCAATGCTCCACTACTTCTTTCATGTGTGAAGTATGTTGCAACATCATTGCTACTGTCAAATACTGATTGTGTAACTGCATCTACTGGTGTAACTCCTGGAAATGGTGGAAATGTAAACTGATTATTTATTGTCTGACTTGGCACTTCAAATAAATCTAAGTCTGCCTGGGTAAAGACACTTCCATCTGATACATTTTCAAAAGTTGTAAATACTTGTGAACCATTGAGTCCTGCATCACTTGTTAATGATTTCAATGTTCTATATCTTTCACTCGTTCCACTTGTAGCTCCCTCAATTAAAATTGTAGGACTGTTTAACTGGTCATCTAAAAGTGTTGGCACATAATAACCTGTCTTTACATAATTAATTTTTGGAGCATATGCTTGATTATTTGTACGTAAATATATTCTCATTTTCACACAACTGTGATCACTGAAATTATCATCAAATAATATTTGCTGTGTATTTGTTGTACGAGTTACATATGGAAGTGACACATCAACAGATGTTGCTAATGTTGTTGGTGCTACATTGATATATGATCCATAACTAGCAGTTGCACACGTTGGACTTGGATCAGCACTTGCTACCTCAACCGTTACTTGTTCTACACCATTTGCACCTGAACGAGAGTTTGTAATTTCCTCCCAAGTTACATCTCTCCAATAAGTATGTTCTCCATATATCAAAGCACTTGTATCAAATGTATATTCAGCATAAGCTTCAAAATCAATTCCAGCAGTTGTGCTATCTTTTCCTGATTCGTAAAATAATCCCTGCTCATCTGCATCATCTACATTCTCCACATTAGGTTCTATATAAGCTCTCTTCCTTACCTGTGGCCATGTTAACCATGACGTTTCATCAGTTACTGATGAATTTAAATGATGTTCATAATATGCATACACTGGCTCATCACAAGTCATATGATATCCTGCTTGAAAATATGCACCATCTGAAGTGTCATCTCCACCTATATGAATATTATTTGGGTAAGGATCAGTTTGAGCACCTCCAGTTTGTGGTGGAATATTATCCATAGTACCTGTTGCATCAATTGTGATTTCAGTACCTGTATCATCATAAACGCGACACGTTACATTTGCATCACGAGCTACTATCGCCATATACTGAGTAGGATTTGAAACTACATATTCACGAGAAAACTCTTTTTGTGATAAAAATGTCACAACTTCATTTCCATCTGAATCAGCATAACTAGTTGCCCCAATTGGTGCATCAGATACAATGTGATATCCAAGAGCTGTACCTTGTGAGCCTCCACCTGATTCTGTGTATGCAAAATTATTTGCAGCATTAAGCACAACACTTGTTGATGTACCATCACTCCTATAAAGTGTCACATTTGCATCACTACTCGCTCCTAGTAATACTGAACCTGTGCCAACACCATAAATTTCATACTCACCAGAATCTTCTTCTAATCCAAGGTGTGTCGGATATAAAATATTTGAGTCATTGCTACTTGCTTGATGAAAGCCTAGAATTGGTTCATCAGAAATAATTTTAAAGACTCGAGTATTTACAATATCTTGTACTACTGTTTGTACTGTTCCTGTTGATACAGTAACTGTTTGAAGTGTTGTCCATCCTGCTCCAGAACTTTCTTGTATCTGCACAGTTGCATCTGCAAATGGCGCGTAAAAACTAAACACATCATTTCCCCTATCAACTCTATATGTAAATTCTGTACCAGCATACGCAATAGGTAACGCAGAATCTGTACCATCTCCATCAAATCCAATGTGAAGTGGGCCTGTTACAGAGTATGAATCTGTCTGTAAAATACCTGATCCAAAAGGTGCTGTGATAATCTCTCCTTCATCCACAATTTGTGTAGTAAAGCTATCGTTTATACTATTATTATCTGTAAAAGATATGATTGATAATGTTTCACCAACAGCACGCTCATCTACAACATAATAATTTGCCTTTTGTGTTGCTGTGTGAAAAATTCCATTATAATCACCAGTTGTTAGAAGGGATGATGTTGGCCCTGTCTCCCATTTTTCTACTAAATAATTTTCAATTTCAGCCACTTCTATAGTTGTTAAATTACCGTCAAAAACTAACATTTCTCCCAAACTCATACTCTGAGGTCGTCCACCACCAGCTTGTGAACCTACATTAAATGTTCTTCCTCTCCCTCTAAATGAATCTCCATTTGTATCACTAACAATTGTTGTGCCATCACGTGCAATAATACGATCTCCTCCATCATGAGCTTCAAATCGTAGTACATGATATGTTGTGGTGTCCCCACCATACGCACCAGATAGTGCACCTCCACCATTAGTATTTGCTTGGAACTCTACATTAGTTACATTTGGCGCACGACCTTCATATTGACCTGCTTGAATTGTCTCATTAAACAATGTGCCATCTTCTGGCAAAACAAGGTTTTTAAATGCTACAAAAGTATAAGTATCTGTATACGTTGTGCCACTTACCCAAAGCCCACTTCCATCTTCCATGTAGCTACCATTAAACTCGATTACTTGATTACCTCCATCAGTTGTAAGAGTTGGCTGACTACCCGCATTACTCTGATCTACATGGTTTGCATTTCCAGATTTGTCATCCCAATTTGTAACACTTGTACCAGTTGTTGTAATTGTTGAAGTATCCGCTGCATCAAGCCATAAAATAGGATTGTATGCCCCCAAATTAATTCCTGGATTATAATAAATATAAAATGTTGCTGTACTTGTAGCTGCAATCGTAGGAACCTTAACCCATGTATACCCAGTTGCTGCAGTATCATTAAAATCTTCAAGTGCATATACAATATTATCAGTCCCGTCACCAATACTACCCGCAACACGTATATCTCCACCATCTGTCTGCGTGTGTCCAAACATATGAGAAACATCCCCACCTAAATCAACTAACACTTGATATTCTGTTAAACCAGTTGCTGTTGTGTTTGACACAGTAACTGGAGTACGACGCATCCATGTATTTACTCCATCTACATTCCACATTCCCATTTCTTCAGCACCTACACTGTATGTAGGCTCTTCTGAAATAAATTGTCTATTTTGTCTTTCATTCCACGCATTGTGTTCATCATCCTCCCCAGCATATTCATAATATGCATATATTCTATTATCAGACACGACACATGCTCCTGCAGGAATATTTGTACCATCTGTTGTTGAACCAAAATACACTTTACCTGGATAAGTAGCTGCAGATGTAACTGTTACTGTATCATCTGGCACTCCCACACCACACACAGTACCATCATGATATAAATTTACAGTTGTTGTTGTATTCTCTTGTGTTGCAATTGCAATATATTGTATATCTTCTGGAATATAATATTTATAACCCATTTCACCAACAGGTAAAAATGTAACAGCTTCTCCACCATCACTATCAGCAAGAGCTGATACACCTATAAGATTATCTGCAACAACTCGATGAGCTGGTTCGGATCCCTCAGAACCTGCATCATTTATATCTATATTTTCACCTCTATTAAGAGTATAACTAACACTTGTATTATCACTTCTATAAACTGTAATATTTGTATTATCATAAAGAGCAGCAAATCCAAAGTGTCCAGAACCAACACCGTACCATTCTTGTGCTGCTGGTGCCATTACAAAACTATCCCCTCCAACATTACTGTGATGCTGTGCAAGAATTGGACAACCATTTGTCACCTCTATCATCACAGCATCATCATTTGTGAGTCCGCTACCTGAGGTATCACTAGTGGTTAAATTGTGATGAGTCCCTTGCGTAATTGTAAATGATCCGTTTGTTACAATGGTATCTGTTTCGTTACGCACTTCTACATCAGCATCACACCATGGAGAAATAAATGAAAAATAATTTGTATATCTATCCATTCGATAAACAAAATTTTCACTAGCAAAAGACACTGGTACAAGATTATCTGTACCATCTACATTATATCCACCATTAATTGGATCTGTTGTACTAATTGCTGTTGTTTGCTCAAGTGTTACTGTAGCTGTTGGGTGATGCACACTATCATATTGATTTAATGTCCCACTATATGTTGATACGCTTACATCATTATTATCAGTATAACTAACAAAATCTGTAATCGTACCCTCTGCCGTGTCAGCTACTACGTGATAAATCTCTTCTTGTGAACTGTACGTGAATACATCTTCCCTAGAAGATATACCTCCTGTACTATCATTTCCATAATACATACAAATTTCTTCTGTTACTCCAGCATCTATATTATCCATTTGCAACCATATCCGAGTTGATGTCGTATTCATATCATCTGCAATAAAATATGGGAGAATATTGTCATCAGTATCTATAAATCTAATATCATCTCCATCTAACTGCATTTTATTTGTACTAACCAGTGATGAAGTATCTGTATCTATATATACCTGATACTCTGTTGCATCTATTGCATCAGCATCTGTGTTATCTATATCAAAACATTTTCTATAATTCCAAATTTCTTCTGCAGTCCTATTAAAAGACACACACTCTAATTCTGGACTAAGTGTATTGTCATCAGTTTCAAAATTAGTGCGATATTGAAAATATTGATTATCAATCACATTTGTCAAAGTCACATTTGGTAGATTAATTGTACTATTCATCAGTTCTGAATAGTAAGTTGCTCCAGTTCCATCTGGACCTATAAAAGATTCTCCACTACAAGCAACATCATCACAACTTCTTACTTGAAACTTCAGCCTATTTGCTCCACGACGATACAAATTACTAATCTCAGTTGTGCTAAGCGCCCTATTCCATACAGCTGCTTCATCCATTCGTCCATCTATTTGTTCTCCTCCACCACCTGAACCACCTATTATCATAGGATTTGTATTTACTGTTCCTGTGAATTGACTTGGCTCATCCGCAACAACTTGACCATCTACATATAATCGTTCACGAGTAGCATCTGCAGTGTAAACCAAGTGTTGCCACCTGCCCGTTGCCAAAACAACACTTCCTGTATTGATTGTGTTGTAGTTATATAAAACCCCTCCATTTTGCTCAAAATAAATATCATTATTTGAAGCAGTTGTTGTATTTTTGTGGAAAAAACTTCTCCAACCACTCCAGTCATCAGCATAAACCCAAATAGATGCAGTTATTTCTGTTGGAAATGAGAGACTTGCATCATCTGCAATTGTAATTTCATCATCACTTCCATCAAAATCAAGTCCTGTATTAAATTGTCCAGCTAAACCATATCCTGTACCATTATATGAACCGTCATTATTACTTCCAGAACTATCAACTATCGTTCCACTTGATTCATTCATATGCATCAATAATACATTCCCAGTCATATCAGTGTTACCAGCACTATAATTACTTTCAATACCAGTATTATTTGGCAACTCTTTATATGTAGGTGTATTTGATGTCCATATGAAATCTGTCCAAGTTGTAACTTCTTTAGCGTCCAAAATTTCTGATGTATATATACCAGTTCCATTTGTGAGTCCTGTACCATTTAGTTCAACCCAATTATTTCCAGCATCCCACCACGTATCACTATAAGTTCCATTATTAAATTCTGCTACACTACATGTTTGCAAATCTTGGAATTGACTCCACCAATCATTACTTGATGTGTCAGCAACAGTATCTCCATAACTATTTATTGTTAAAAAGTCATCAGTGTCAGCAACTGCAACTAAATCATCTTCTCCCGCTTCAAAATTTCCATTAGTATAGGTGCCTGCATCAAATTCAACCTTATCATCTATGTCATTTACTGAACGAGTTTCATACTTTAATAATTCTATACCTTCATTTACTATATTTTCATTTTCTGTAAAGTTTTGCACCAATATTTCAGCTTCAATGTATTGAGGCCCATAATATTGTGAAGTAATTATAGTAAGCATCAGAAATGATACTGAAAAGACAGCAGCTACACCTCTCCACGCCTTTGAAATTCCCATTGTTGGAAATTGTGATGATACAGCTATTATTTGTATTTGTTTTTTGCTCTTTTTTTGTTTTTTAATTGCCTTAGGTGCCTCACTAATAAAATTATTCTTAAGCATTTTTTGAACTCTCTGTTGTGCTCTTTTTTTTGCTATAAATCTATATATTTTTTTATATATTCGTTTAACAAAAATAAAAAATCCCCGAATCATTGATTCTAGTTTATCTAGTTTATATTCATTTATTTGAATATTATGGGACATTACTTTTGTTTTTATTTTAGGGACTTTATATTTCGTTTTTTAAATAAAAAAACAGATGAAAAAATTCGTGTCTGCAGACACTTTTTCACCCGTATTCGATTTTATAAAAAATATTTTTTTGTTTCTTCAATATCTATCTTTTAATTTCTAATTATCCATTAGAAATTTAAATATTGAAGAAACAAAAAAATGGATAGCCATTTCTCTATAAAAAATCTATAAATTCAATGTTTATTTTGATAGATTTTATTCAGAGAAAAGGCCACCCATTCCTTATCTTCTTAATGTCTATTATACAGCAGAAAGTCCCTAAAGTCAATGTTTTACTATAAAAGTTAGTACTTTTTACATTTCTTATATCTTCAAACCCTCTTATATTAAAGCTTTTTATGAATATCTAAAATTCATAAAAATTTTCTTATTTTATTGTAATGAAAATAAAACAAATTTTACTCAAAAATAAAGTAATTTACTTTATTTATTTTGACCTATTTACTAGCTCCTCTATGTATATATGTAGTTGATTCAAAATCATCACCATCAGTTAACGTAACCTCATCGCCTTCTGCTCTTTCCACTATAACTTCTATACACTCATCGTCATCGATACTTCCCTCATCACTAATAACAGCTCTTGTATTTATATCAATTACTACTGTATATGTATTATCAAAATGTTTTCCTGTTAATAATTCTATAAACAGTTTATTTTCATAACCTTCATTTTGAATTAAAATTTTATTTATCTTATATTCTTCTAAACAACCCAGTGGATCATCATCACAATCATCACAAACATTTGGGATAACCTTATTTAAAATTTTCTCAATTTCTTTATCATTTGGAACTTTTGATAAATCAGCTCCAATTTTTATATTATTAGAATCATCTTTTTTTGTTATTTTTTCCTTTACTATTCCAAGTGAAATGTTTATGACTTCTGTATCGTTTCCATGCGTTATAAATGCAGAAACAATCATAACAATAATAGAAACTACAATCAAAACCAAATAAAGTCGTGTGGTTTGAATTGCCTCTTTTCTTTTACTGTTCTTTTTTTGTTTTTGCATGATGTATAATTATTATGTTTGTACAAAAAAATAGGTGAAAAGATTTTCTGCACATTGCATATATATCTTTTCACCCATAATTTAACTTCTAATTCTTTTCCAATAATTAATTTCTAATGAAATTTATACTATTGTGGTGTTGAAGAAACTGTTAAACGAAATGTTCCTGTTTCTCCATCAACCATATTTGCTCCACAATCAACTACAAGACCTAATTGACGATCTTCACCAGTTGGTACTGCAAATGATCCTGAAGAAGCGTTTGCTACTGATAATACACCAGCAGTAACTTCTAATTGAATTGCGTCATTTGGTGCAGTATTGTACCACTCTGTTAGTGATCCATAACTACCAGGACTTGGATTTGGTAATTCTGTAATAGCACCACCTGTACTATCTTGATCAGATGTAAACAACCAAATGTCAGCATCTCCTGCATTGAAATTGTCTACTGTAGCAGCTTGACCATTTAAATCAGCTTCTACTGTAAGAGTTACATCCCAGTTTGCAGCATCTGTATTATTCAACTGCAATACATCAGTATAATATGTTCGATCTCCTGCAAAACATGTAAATGATATCTCCTCATGAGATAGATTTGTTACAGCAGTACCACCGTCTCCATTGGTATCATCTCCATTAGAGATAGTGCTACCAAGATTTACTGTTAAATAAGTTGAAGCGGCTGCGTCTGCACCAGCTACCTTTTCGATTGGAGGTGTATCGACCACTACATCCCATTGTGTAAAGTTTTGTACCAAAATGGCACCAAGAACAGGAGCTCCCACAAATAGAGCTAATGCTAGGGCAATATATAGCCCTCTTTTTTTCGCTACGCTTTTTTGTTTTTGTTTTTGCATATGCTTAGCATATTAATTAATTATATGAGCTTATTTTGAGCTCATTATTTTAGAAATAAAAAAAATGGATGTGCTTTATCCTTCATCAAAAATCCACCCATACACCCTCCTGGAAGTATGATTTGATTTCATCTGAAGAAAAAGCCACCCATTCCTTAACTTCTTAACTACATTATACAGCACAGAAACACAATCGTCAATATTGACAAGTACAAATTTTTACTTGTAGTCCATAGGTTATCAACTTTATAATCTGAGTATACTATAATTGCTGTCAAAATTTCACCGCATTATTCCCTATTTTTCCTCAAAAAAGCTAGACGAAAAAACACTCACATGTTACTATAATACAAGTAAACTACTGTTTCTGAACTCACAGAAGCTCTTATAAATTTATTAGAAAAAACCGTATGCATATCACATATCATGGATTGTCTTGTTTTAAAATTGTAGCAAAAACTGAAGGACGCGGAAGTAAAGATGTAACAATAGTATTCTCTCCTTATGACAAAAAGTTGGGACTTCGACCTCCTCAAGGTAATGCTAATGCTGTATTTATTCCACATCCAAATGAAATGTTCAATAATCCTGATATATTAAGAGGTGAGCCAGTTGTAGTAAATAAGCCTGGTGAATACTCAATAGAAGGTCTTAATATAATAGGACTAGATGCTCCGGCTGATCCTCGTGATGGTATAGACCGTGGTAATACTGTAGTTTTCACTTTAAATATTGAGGATATGAAAATTGCTTATTTAGGAGCTCTGGGCATGGAACCTTCAACTGAGATATTTGATAAAATAAGTGGTGCTGATATATTATTTGTACCAGTTGGAGACACAGAAGGACTTGATGCAAAAACAGCTGAGGTAATAGCTCGTAAAGTAGAAGCTAAAATTATTATACCAATGCAATACAAGGTTAAAGGCTTAAAAGTTAAAACTCTCCGTGATGAAAAAGACTTTTGTAGTGAAATCGGCAATTGTCCCAAATCAAAAGAAGAAAAGTTAACCTTAAAAAAGAAGGATCTCGAAAATAAAGTAATGGAGGTCGTGCTGATGAAAGTTAGCTAAATATAAAAACTAACATAATATAAGTAGCCATGTTTGATAAAATAGAAAAAAAAGTGGAAGAGGTGCGACAACAACCTGAGGAAATACGAATTCGTTACGTATGGGGTTCAGTTGCTATTACAATGTTTTTTGTAATTTTTATATGGCTACTATCAATGAAAATAAACTTCTTACAAGTATCTAATACTAATGAATCTACTGAAGCTGTTGAAGACTTACAAAGGCGTATAGATACACTAAATAATGGTGGTATCTCACCTGATCAAGCTATCTCTATCGATGAATTATTGCAACAAAATTCCGCTGAATAAAACAAAAAATCTATAGTTAACCTCTCTTTTTATAAAAATGAGAAAAGAGATTAACTATAGAATATAGATAAAAAACAAACAAAAAACATATAGGAGGATGTTTTTTGTCGTTTTTGTGTGTAAATCGATGTATATCGTTCCCGTGTAGACGGGAATCCAGTAAATAATAAATAAATTTAATAGTATGGCAAAGAACAAAAAAACAGATGAACCAGTTGTACATAAAGCTGTTACACCTCAACCAATAGTTGAGGAAATGCAAAAATCATATCTTGAATATGCTATGAGTGTTATTGTTGCTCGTGCACTTCCTGATGTACGTGATGGGATGAAGCCTGTGCATCGTAGAATTCTTTACTCTATGTGGAAAACAGGTCTTAAACCAACTGCAAAGTTCCGTAAAAGTGCTACCGTTGTTGGTGAAGTACTTGGTAAATATCATCCACATGGTGATACAGCTGTTTACGATACAATGGTTCGTATGGCTCAAGACTTCTCACTCAGATACCCTCTTGTATGGGGACAAGGAAACTTTGGCTCAATGGATGGGGATAGCGCTGCTGCTTATCGTTATACTGAGGCAAAACTACAATATATAGCAGAAGAAATGCTATTTGATATTGAGAAAGACACTGTTAACTTTCGACCAAACTTTGATGGAGTTCACCAAGAACCATCTGTACTTCCTGCAAAGCTACCTCAATTACTACTAAATGGAACAATGGGCATTGCTGTTGGTATGGCAACAAATATTCCACCTCACAATCTAGGCGAGCTGACAGGTGCTATAATGCATCTTGTAGATAAACCAAAAGCAGATGTTGATGACTTGCTAAACTATGTGAAAGGCCCTGACTTCCCTACTGGTGGCATGATTTATAATCAAACAGAAATCCGCGAGGCTTATGCGACTGGACGAGGACGAATTACTATGCGAGCAAAAGCTGAAATTGTAGAAGGTCGTGCTGGTCAATTTTCAATCATCGTTACTGAGATGACTTACCTTACAAATAAAGCAACTCTTATTGAAAAAATTGCAAATTTGGTAAAAGATAAAAAAATAGTAGGTATAAAGGCATTACGTGATGAATCAAGTAAGGATGGCGTACGAGTTGTTATGGATCTTAAGAAGGATGCGTACCCTCAAAAAGTTTTAAATAGACTTTATACTCTTACAGACCTACAAAAAAACTTCAATGCCAACATGCTTGCTCTTGTTGATGGTATTGAGCCACGAATTCTAAACTTAAAAGAAATTTTAGAATATTATATTGCTCATCGTAGAGAAGTTATAACAAGGCGAACACAGTTTGATTTAAACAAAGCAAAAGAACGCGCACATATCCTAGAAGGATTACAGATAGCGTTAGACAATATCGATGCTGTTATAGCAATTATCAAAAAATCCAGAACTCGTGAAACAGCTCATGAAAACTTACGTAAAAAGTTTAAACTTTCAGATTTACAAACAGTTGCTATTTTGGAAATGCGACTTCAGACGCTTGCTGGATTGGAAAGAAAAAAGATTGAGGATGAATTGAAAGAAAAAATGCGTATTATCAAAAAGCTTGAAGCAATCTTAAAAAGTGAGAAGAGACAAAAAGAAATTCTCAAAAATGAACTTATTGAACTTACAGAAAAATTTGGTGATGCTCGTAAAACCAAAGTATTCAAAAGTGCTGTAGGAGAATTCAAACAAGAAGATCTTGTACCAAATGAAGAAGCTCTTATCACAATGACAACTGATGGATACATCAAAAGAATGAATCCAATAAACTACAAGGTGCAAAAACGTGGTGGTAAAGGAGTAATCGGAGGTAATACAAAAGAAGATGCTAGTGTACGGAGTATGCTTAGTATCATGACTCATGATAATCTTTTCTTCTTTACGAATACTGGTAAAGTTTTCCAAATAAAAGCATACGAAATTCCAGAATCAACTCGTACAGCTAAGGGAAATGCTGTTGTAAACTTCTTACAACTTGCACCCAATGAAGAAATTACAGAAGTAATTCCATTCAACAAAGAAGATAGATATAAATTCTTATTTATGGCAACAAAGGCAGGTGTCGTGAAAAAAGTAAAAATCAAAGACTTCGATAATGTAAGACGAGGTGGACTTATTGCAATAAAATTAAAGGGTGATGATAAATTAAAGTGGGTTAAACCTACAACAGGAACAGATGAAGTATCACTTATAACTGCAGGAGGTCAAGCAATACGATTCAAAGAGGCTAACGTACGCGCAATGGGTAGAAGTGCCGCTGGTGTACGAGGAATCAGATTGAAAAAAGATGACTATGTAGTAGGAATGGACGTAATATTTGCTAAACAAAGGGGTGCTGAACTATTTGTCTTAACAGAAAATGGTTATGGAAAGAAAAGTAAGATGACACAATACAAAGCACAAAGGCGTGGAGGATCAGGAATCAAAACTGCAAAAATAACTCCAAAGACTGGTCAAATAGTAAGTGCTTACATAGTGAGTGCCGATGATACAGATAGTGACGTGATAATAACAAGTGCAAACGGACAAATAATCCGTACACCACTAGGAAACATCTCAACACTCTCAAGAGCAACTCAAGGAGTAAGAATAATGAAACCAAAAGCAGGCGACAAACTAAGCGCCGCAACAATTTTGTAAACTACTTTTACAAAATAAAAAAACACTTAGGGACAGGTTTCAAACCTGTCCCTATTTTGTTACCACATCTTGGCATCCTGAACTTTTTTAAAAAATACAAACCCGTAGGATACTTATATCCACACGGGTTTTATTGATTCTATTCTAGCAATACAAATACTTCACCAGCCTTTTGTGCAATTCTGATCATTTCTTCTCTTTCTTTGTTTTGCATCTTTGTTCCATTGCCCCATATAAGATCTCTGACGTGAGGTGTTCTAAAAATACTTTTTGGCAAATCTATATTCATATAACAGACCTTCGTTGCCAACAATAGTGGGAATTTAGGAATAAGCACTCTCTTTTCCCAAGAAAACTGGTCAATTACCCCTAAATACAAATAATCCTCTTTTGCTGGACTAATAATTAGTACATTGCCCTCTTCAACAAATGTAAGGTTCATCCCCAATTGCAAAAATTCTTTAGTATATTGTGCTGCATTTTCACTAATAAACTCAAGTCTCAACTCAAGAACCTCACAAATTATACATTGCTCTTCCTTAATAAAAAAATCTTTGATTTGTTCTTTCATAACTAAACTCCTCCCAATATTTACTTTAAAGAACTAGTCCTCTTATAAAACTACGACTATTCGTAATCTTGATGAGAGGAGCAAGAAGATTAAATTCAAACTCCTTGCCCACAAACTACAGAGGAATTTTTTCCACTTTAGGAATCTCCAATTCATACTCCTTTTTGTAATACCCCATATCACCAGGCTGAAATCCTGCCCAAAGACCTGACATATCTGGAGCTTCATACTCTCCAGAAATGATAGCAACATCTTCTTTGAAGGTGATCTCATTAACTGTCCATTTTCGCATCCCTCCTATTGAGCTAAAGAACAGCTCTTCTCCTTTAAGTATTACAATGTAACTCCCCGCTGACACCCAGCTTGTGCCAGAGCTTTTATCGTGTAAACATTGACGGAGACTATCTTCAGTTTCCTCCATCCAAACACTTGTGTCCATACGACTTTCTTGTCGCACAAATACAATCTCAATATCTGAGCTTGGACTTGGTAATATATAGATATGACCTCTAAGAAGTTTTTTATATTCATTATTACACCGTCTACCATACACATAACCATAGTAATGACTACTAATTGTACTAGTGGTATTTTTAACCTTAACCAACATTTTTTCCAGTTTACTCATGACAATCTCCTTGTATATTTTCATAAAGAACTTTCACTCCTACAAAACTATGAGAAATTCATAATCTATTATTTTTATAAAACTCATTCAGGACGAACTATATATTCTTTGAAGATTTCAACTAATTTTCCATCCTCAGTATATCCTGTAATACGTCTATAACGCCGAGCAGTTTCTCCTTTGATTTCTTTTTCAAGAAAATTTAAAATTAATTTTGGAAAATCTTCAACCATCCTATCTATATCAGCACAATCTATAATATGCATCTCATCAAAAACCGATGAGAGATGATCCGTCTTATGATATTCTTTTTTACAAGTGCCGTCGCATCTGCCAAATACATCTAAATAAATGCTCAAAAAATACTTCCCACTCGAATATAATCTTAAGTGAACGCCTTTATGACATATCATAACAAAATCTTTAGTATCATTTGACTCATGGGTACTTGATATTGGACCAAAAAAAGTCATTGGCATGTCTTTCATATTACATCCTCTTTTTTTAAAGAAAAACTACTCTCCTACAAAATCATGAACTATTCATAATTTTGATTAGAGGGGTAAGCAGTTTAGATTTAAACTTCTTACCCTTATGCTGGAATGGACTACCTATAGTCCGCACCTGTTACCACACTTCTAAAGAAATACTCAAATCTCCAACTAGTATCATAATGTTCATAAAATCTTATTTCCTTTATTAATTCTCTTACTCTCTCTATTGTTTCTTTCGGCATAAAAATATCAACTGCCCTATTCAATTTATTATTCTTAACATTCTCAAATATGCCCTGTAACAACTCATATAACTCCCTCTGTCTTTTAGAACTATCCACAGCAATACCAGATACTACTATTTTCATATCATTGATATAAAAAGTGTATTGTATTGAACATGATACGCTCATTCCCATTCCTTCCTGCAAAGTAACTTTCATTATCATCTCCCTATTTTTGAGTTATTTTCTTTAAAAAAACTGTTTATTACGATTTCTTTAGTGTTTCATCGTAACAGTGTATAATACCCCATTTTTACAAGGAAGTCAATATTTGTGTCTAGTTTTATGTTGTAAAATGCTTATTTTTTGTGTTAAATGCTAGGTTTGTGGGTTATTTTATATTTAGTAGTCAGTATTATTGACTATTTGGGTTATTTGTGATATACTTGTGTTATCCTAAGGCTTTCGTCATTACGGGGAGGTACGACGAGGCAATCTCGATAAATTTTACGATAATCTTACTGAGTTTGCTTCCTCGTCGTACCTCCTCCTCGCAAAGACAATAGTCCTCTATTTGTCATTCCCGCGAAGGCGGGAATTTTTCGAAAAGTACAGATACATTCATTTTACATGCAGAAAGATACCTGCCTTCGCAGGTATGACACAATTAATTTCACGGGACTAGTCTACTACTAACTTAATCCTTATAAATCAAAATATTATGGAAAAAGTAAAAGCACTTGAGGATTTGGGACTTAGTGAGAAGGAAGCAAAAGTTTATCTTGCTCTTTTGGAGTTGGGTCAGGCTTCTGCTTATCGCGTGGCTCAGAAATCCGGTGTCAAAAAACCAACAACTTATGTGTTGTTGGATGAACTTCGGAAGAAGGAACTAGTTATCAAGATGCCCGGAGATGCTACTCAGATGTTTATTGCCAAATCTCCTGAGGAGTTTTTTGCATCTGCGAGGTATCGAGTTAATAATGCTATTGAGAGTTTGCCTGAGATTCTCTCTGTCATGAAAAAACAAAACAAAGTACGTACTATGTACTTTGAAGGCATCAATGGCTTAAAACAAGCACTGTGGCATGAAATGAAGTCGAATGCTGGTGGTGAACTCATTGGGTTTTATGCTAAGGCTGAAAATATGAGTAAAGAGCTCTATGACCTGACATGGAAGTGGGCTGAAGATACAAAAAAATACGATATATCATTAAGGGGTTTTGTACCTACACATGATACTGTCACGGACTATCGTAAAGCTGACAAAAAATATAATCGTGAGATGAGACCACTGCCCTACGAAGATTATTCATCAGAAACATCTCTTGATGTAATGAATGACTTTGTTCGCATAATTGATCTAACTGCAGATAATCCTCAAGCAATAATTATAGAAAATGAGCGAATGGCAAAAATGGTAAGACAAATTTTTGAAATGATGTGGAAATTAACCACTCCTAGTTAAATAGGTTTATTTTTATGAATTGAACTATATATAATGCTATCGAAAGATTCCCGCCAGAGTTTATACTCGAGCTTGCTCAAGTGCTGGAATGACAAAGTGATATCATTAGACTTTTTGCAGAACTATTCAATTGTACTTGCCGTATTCAGAACATGAGCTAGGTGAAATATGTCCTCGGATAGAAATATCTAAACTAATAATTCTATGACATATTTATAGCTTTGAGATCTCTCGACTCCGCTATCACTATACTCAAGATGGCAAATTCATGAGGATTTTGTAAGAAGTCTATTATAAAAAGCCTCTGGAATATAAATATTCCAGAGGCTTTTTTTCTACAACCTTACCCAATTTATTTCATTATAACAACTTTTTGTTTGTATAAAAAAATATCTTTTATTACAATGTCTTACGTCTATAATTTCTGCGTGACGACAAGCTCCTGTAAAATGGCTAGTATCTCCATTATGACTGATTTTAATGTTATGACTCATTTGCTGTGAAAAGTCTTTTCTTGGTAATCCAAAATTTTCTATCTTATCTCTATCATAAATTTCTGACTCATAATAATCAAACAATCTTATATCACCAAATCTGGATATTTGCTTAATTACCCTGATCTGCAATGAGCCGCTTACAAGTATCCTCTCTTCCTGAGTACTTACTACATGTCCTGTAAGTTTAATAAATTCCATTGGGACAACTATTGCTCCGCCATTTATTGGCACATCAAACCTCTCCTGTGCTGGTTGAAATAAACATTTTCTTACTTGTACTCTTTCCTCTCGATCCATAAGTATCCTCCCTGTTTATAAACATAGGCCTACTGCAAATGAACATATTTTAAGTAACTATTTCTATCCCTAAATTAACATTTTTGCAATAAAAAAACAACCCAGAACTTTCAAAACTAGATTGTTTTTTATTTTAATAATTCTATATAACTACTTGCCTATAGAAGTCCCATTAAATTGAATAGAGTCATCGTCATTGCTGGCACTAATGCTAACAATACAGCGAACTCTGTGTCGTTTGAGTGTTTGTGCAATCGAAAACTTTTCATTTGTGTTTGCCCTGTTTCTGTTGATGTTGATTCCTCTGTTGTTGGTTCTTCTGGTGTTACTACAGCATCTTCATCACCACCACATTGGCAGCCACATGTTGCACATTTTTTTAATTCAGCCATATGTTTATATTTATTTTAATTAATTTTATTTTTGTTTTTTCTTGCTTTACTTTTTTATATTCTATTGTCTTTTACTTTTTCTATGATGCAATATATTGCATGTCACTTTTGTATCTTATTAAGCCGAGGACCAGTTTTTCATAATCGACCAAAAAAAGAAAAACCGGGTGACATTGGTCTCGATGACCCACCCGGCTTTAATTCATCAATATAACTATTATAGCACGCAAAAACGCTTTTGTCAAACTAGCAAAAAGAATGTATTATTCAACTATGAATATACATTTTCTCAAATCAAAAAAGTTTTATATCTCTTGTTGTGTTTTAATAATGATTGGCACGATTGGTTTTCTTGCTCCAAAACTTATAGCAAAAAATGAACCTGTTCCCACATTTGCTATTCCTCCCTTTATAGAAAAGAAAGTTGTAATAACTGAACCTGTAAAAGTATGGCCAGTTCCTGATATGGCAAAAATGAAAACTAACGGCTGTGTTGCTGATGGACTTTTGAGTGGTTACAATCGTACAAGTAAAGATGTGAAAGTTGCTCATGATAGTGATTGTTACTATTTTTCACGTGCTATTGAAACATGGTTAGACTCCCCTGACTTTCGTGAGGCGGGGAAAATTATGAAGAAGGTAAATAGAGACGATGTCTTGTATGGAATGTTTATAGCTGAAGCTATAAATAAAAAAGAGAATTATGTTTACTACGAAGAAGATAGAAAGTTTGACTTTGGTGAGATGTGTAAAAAAAATAGCAAAAATTTTTGGGGTGAGCACACTTGTAAACCATCCCTAGCCGAAGAAGAATACCGTAAATATTTAAAACAAATTACTCATGAAGCTATGGATATGGGCCTACAAGTTTTTCTATTTGGTCAAATATACCATCAAGAAGAAGATTTGGATGAACCGTGGGCACCAATCGTACTCGAAGATATGCGTGAATATGCGAAAAGTAAAAATATGCATATTATAATTGGTGCTCAAACAAATGATATTAATGATTCTGAATATTTAAATTTATTTGACTTTATAGAAGGTGGTGTGGGACTTCATGTTGATGGTACTGTTGAGGATGGTCCTTGCTTCTCTCGGTGGCATGATGGTGAAAGTGGTTGGTGTTGGGCACTGCTATGGAATGATAAGTTCAAAAATGATGCAAAAAATGTATTTGTGCATTTTGATTGGAGTGGTGTCAAAGGTGATGATATGAGTACATTTGCTCGTATGAGCACAGAGTTACGTCATGAAACTCTATACAATTTATACCATAAATTTAATTCTCAAGATGTTGGCTTTCTCATGCCTATTATATCACCTCTTCCAAAAGACAATGGTGGTTGTTATGGTCCTCGCAAAAGCTTTTATTCACCTAGCATGAAATATGACTGTAAAGATTTAGATGCTATAAATGAAATACTACCTTAACTAAGTTTAAGGATGTATTTTTACAAAAACAAAAACCACTCTATAAAAAGTAGAGTGGTTTTTTATGCATGCGTTACTAAAATCTAGTCTTGAACAACTGGTGTCCAATTATCAGATCCTGTACATACGAATAGGTATACTTCTGAAGAATTACCTCCAACAGTAACCGTACTTCCATTAGTGTCCACAAATATTTCACCTGTAGAACATCCCGCTGGTGCAGAAGTTCCATGATCAATTATTGTATGTGCACTACTGAAGTCTGCATCACCATCAACTGACAAATCATTTGCAATAGTAACATCATTACTTACAGTAATATTATCAGCATCAAGGTCATCTACATCGTCAATATCAGTATCACCCATATCGATACCTCCATTAGCTGTAAGAAGTCCAGATAATGTAGCAGTTCCAATATTTGTAATATTGCCACCATTCATATCTAGTCCACCTGTGATGTTTAATCCACCTGATGAAACTGTAAGAGTGTCACCAAACGTAGATGTTGTTGTAACACTTAATGAATCTACATCAGCATTACTTGCAATAGTTATGCCTTCAAACATTGCATCACCAGTTGCTCGTATTTCCCAATCAGCGTCAAAGATTGCTGTATCAGCACCATTATGACCAATTCTGATTTGAGCTGCATCAGCTCCAGCTGTTCCAAGATTTATAACTGAATCAGGTCCTCCTGTATTATCAGCATTTGTAAGACCTGTTAAGAAATTCAATGAATCAGCATAGATTGTAGACCATCTAGATCCACTCGTACCAAGAGCATCACCAGTAATTACACCGTCAACATCAAGATTAGTTTTACCTACTCCTGCATTACGGATATTTAATGTATTACTTGTTGATACTAACTCACCACCAACCATAGACAATGTACCATCAGTTATTTCTGTTGCAGTAACTGTTCCAGTAGTTGTCAAAGCTATATCATCAGCTAAGTCATCATTTGTTATAGTCCCATCTAAAATTTTATCAGTTGTAACTGCATCGCTAGCAAGTTTTACATTTGTTACAGCAGTATCTGCTAATTTTGCAGAAGAAACTGCTAGATCAGCAATTTTAGCTGTTGTTACTGCATTGTCTCTAATCGCTAGAGTTGCATATTGACCAAACACATCACCATCAAAATTTGTAGTTGTATATAGACCATTTGTTACAGTGTCTGCATTTCCTGTTAGGTCTCCTATGAAATTAGGAGAAGTAATAGTACTAGTTGTAGCAATTGTAATATCATTTGCTAAATCATCACCTGTAATTGTATTATCTACAACCTTATCAGTTGTAACAGCATCACTAGCAAGTTTTACATTTGTTATAGCAGCATCTGCAATTTTAGCTGTTGTTACTGCACTGTCAACTATTTTAGCTGTTGTTACTGAATTATCTGCAAGTTTAGCAGGTGTAATTGCACTGTCTGCAATTTTACCTTCTACTATTGAAGCATCAGCAATTTTACTTGTTATTACTGAACCGTCTGCAAGCTTAGAAGTAGTTACAGCAGTATCAACAATTTTAGCTGTTGTTACTGAACCGTCTGCTAGTTTTATTTCTGTTATTGCGTTATTTAGCACCTTTGCAGTAGTAACTGCATCATCTGCTAAATCAATTGTAACTATTGTACCATCTTCTATTTTTCCACTTGTTACAGCACCGTCAACTATTTTAATAGTAGTCACACTACCATCAGCAAGTTTTACAGTCGTTATAATTCCATCTGCAAGATCTCCTACCAAAATTGTACCATCAACTATTTTACCAGTTGTAACACTATTATCAGCAAGTTTTATAGTTGTTATAGCTCCATCTACAAGTTTTCCGCCTGTGATCGTAGCATCAAGAATTTTTGCAGCAGTTACAGAACCATCAGCAAGTTTTACAGTTGTTATAGCTAAATCTTCAACCTTTGAAGTTACTACAGCACCATCTGCTAATTTTATTTCTGTTATTGCATTATCTTGAATCTTTGCAGTAGATACTGAACCATCTGCAAGATTTGTTTCAACTATAGTACCATTTGCTAATTTACCAGCAGTTACAGCACCATCAGCAATTTTACTTGTTATTACTGAACCATCTGCAAGTTTAGAAACAATAACTGCACTATCAGCTAATTGAATACTACCAACTCCCCCATCGGCAATACCTATATCATCAGTTCCAACAGTTATTCCTGTTCCTGCTCCAATATTTAGAGTTACTGTAGCAGTAGTTCCACCACCAGTAAGTCCATCACCAGCAACAACATCACTTATAGTACCTGTTCCAACATTTGCTTCTATTGTCCAAGAACCATCAACATTATTTGTAACAGTTGTGTTTGGACCAGCAACAATTGACTTCACCATGCTTCCATCAGAAGCAAGTTTATCTCCTGTCAAAGTTCCATCAGCTACTTGAGCTCCTGTGATTTGACCCACAATTTTTGAAGCTGCAACACCTGTTAACCAAGATGGATCATTGTATGAACCAGTTGTATAAACACCATCAGTTACAGTTTCTGCATTTCCTGTAATGTTTGCAACTACATCAGATGTGAATGTTTTTACACCATCTATGATTTGATCACCAATAGTATAAACACCATTAGTTACAGTATCTGCATTACCTGTTAAATTTCCATTTATATTTCCTGCTGTAATATCACCAGTTGTAGTAATGTTTCCACCAGTTAGCACTGTAGTTCCATCAGTAAATGATAGCGCTGTTACAGTACCTGTTGAATTAATAGTAATATCAGCAGCTAATTTTACCCCACTAATTTCACCATCTCCTATTTTTACATTTGTTACAGCACCATCGGCAATTTTCACTGTAGTCACAGATCCATCTGCTAATTTTACTGTTGTTACAGCACCATCTGCTAATTTACCATTAGTTACTGCTCCATTTTCTATTTTTGCAGTCATCACTGCATCATCTGCAAGTTTCACACCAGTAATAGCACCATCAGTGATTTTACCAGTTGTTATACTTCCATCTGCAAGTTTTATATTTGTTATTGCTCCATTCTCTACTTTTGCAGTAGAAACAGCACCATCGGCAATTTTGACAGAAACAACTGCTCCATCCATTATCTTGCCAGATACTATAGCACCGTCTTCGATCTTTACACTTGTAATAGATCCATCTTCAAGTTTGGTTGCAGTCAAAACTCCGTCTTTAAGATCATCCGCTTGGATTTGACCATCAAGATCAAGTTTTTTGTATGCAATTTTTGCATTACTTGAGATATCTTCGTTCTTAATTCGTTTTGCAAATGTAATCATTTGCGCAACAGTACCATCCTTAAGTACTACCGGCACCATACTCCTAACTATAGCTTCTCTAGTTTTTGCATTTGTTTGCAAAAAACTAATACCCACCACTAAAACAGTAACCATCGCAATGATTGTTACTTTTTGTAGAGATGATACTCCACGCTTCACATTTATGAAACGAGCTTCTCCTCTTTTATCGTTTTTTAAATTCATAATGTTTTAAATTAACAAATTAATAACATTTTAAAATAACCATATACTTTAGCATGTTTTATAAATTTTGTCAATACTCTATCTACACTAAAACAAAAAAACGCATCAATGCTGTGCATTGATACGTTTTTTATGTTTTCTTTAAATTTTGAAAATTATTTTATAAAATCAGATTCATTCACATTAAAATCTATTGAATTGAAAAATGCTTCAAAATCCTTTCTGAAAAAATCATATTGTTGTTCACCTGTTCCACATATCATAAAATAATTAAGATTATTGTTTGATACAAATACTTGCTCAAGCTGAACTCGTGCACCTATTGGATCAAGAAATGAAAACGAAACTTTAAAAGCATCTTTTCCATCAATTAACACTTTTTCTTTTGAAATTATTTTAAAATCCTTTGCATTTTTACTCATCTCACCTGTTATCTCTTGGGCTAACTCATCTATCTTTTTTGAATAATCAAGTTTTGGTCCATCTATACGCACATCACAGCCTGTTCTATTGTCAGTTTTCAACTTTATCCCAACAACATAACCTTCACCATATTTATTTTGTATATCTCCATCAATTTCAAAAATTGTAGAATACTCAAATTTTATATTTGGCGCAAGTCCCTTATATTCTTTTATTTCCACTTGTTGTAATTGAAAATTAAATCTCCACCCAAACATATCGTTTTGAGAAAAATAATACAAAAATCCAGAAATAATGAACAATGTAATTAAAATTCCTATTAACACTTTTATTGAACTTTTCATAATCCTACTTATTTAAAAACTATAATAATATAAAACTATAGCATATTTTTGAAGGATTGTCAATGATACAAAATTTAATTAAAACAAGGTTGGTTTTTAAAAACCAACCTTGTTTTACTACTTTAGCGTTCCCACTCCCCCTAAATATCCTTATTTAGTCGTACTAGTAAATATAACCCCTTATTACCCTAGCATTTTTACTAAGAGTTCTATTATTTACAACACCCCAACCTTTATAGTTCATCTCTGATACAGTAATTGTGTCTTTTCCTACTTTCTCTACAATAGCAACGTGCCCATACCTAGCATCTTCTGTTGTTACAACAATTGCACCCACCTTTGGTTTCGTACCAGTTTTACGACCAGCTGCACGAGCATTATACAGCCATGCACCTGCATTACCTCTCCATGTTACGCTTTTCTTATTTGCTACATAATATGTACAATATCCATATGGGAAACTATTTCCTGCTGTTCTTGTCTTTGTACTATTTTTAATAATGCTACTTCCCAAGTTTGTACTACCACTACCTGTTGCAACGTATTCTCTAGGAGTTAATAATGGATCTGGCTCGGGCTCAGGAATATCTTTTTGAGCTCCTGGTATTATAATTTCTTCACCTTCTTTTAATTCTCCATTAGCTGGCAAACTGTTGTATGAGATTATTTCTTTCTTGTTTGTCTCATATTCTTTTGCAATTTTTTCAATAGTTTCACCTGGTTTAACTTTATGCTTTAATCCTGAAACTGGCAAAATAAAGATGGTATCTCCTGGACTTATATCATTAACATCCTCAATTTCATTTGCCCAAAAGAGAGTTGCTGTTGTGACACTATGTTTTTGTGCAATTGTACTTAAAGTATCACCTCTTTTTACTGTATACAAAATAACATCACCTTCATTTTCAGGATCACTTGCGCCATCTTTTCTTGGTGGGATAATTGCTGAGTCCACAAGTAATTCTTCATTGCTTTCTGATGACATTGCTAGTTCTGTATTTGTACTCGCTTCCTCTTTTTCTTCCACAGTAGTAACATGTGTATCTGTGTCTCCAACAATACCTCCATCCAGTATCAAACTATCTGCCTCTTCAATTATTTCTTCTTTTATTCCCTTTTCACTCCAATGCCCTACCAAAAAGGTTTCATCATTATTATTTTGAGCTGAAATATTACCAAAAATAATTAAGGTTGCTATACCAACTATAACAGTTAGGCTACCGTTTTTTCTTATGAATCTACCTATACCAAAAAAAGAACGTCGACGAAAAGACGTGACGATAAAATTTTCGACTATATAAAAATATTTTTGAATTGTTTTTAGAACGTTATTTAAAAAATAACGTATTCTATTAAAGCGTTTAATACGCAGTTTTTCCTTATATACAACTTCTCACGTAAGGTAATTCACTAATTTATAGCTATTACCATCTGTGAAAGTCTTATTTTTTAACTTCATTCATTATAGACATATTCATTCATTTGTCAATGCAAACATAAACATGCTTATGGATATTATAGCACTTTTTTGATGCTATGTTACAATATAATTGTGGGACATAAATATAAAATAAAAATATGCAACAAAATCTAAAAAAACTTGTGTCTGACTATTTAGAATATTTAGAAGTTGAATTAAATAGAAGTCCTAAAACAATTGAAAATTATGATCATTATTTAACTAGATTTATTAATTTTATACAAAAAAAGTATGTAATTACTTCTCCTGAAAATATTTCTCTTGATATCGTACATAAATATAGAGTTTATTTACACAGATATGAAATGAATGATGGATCTACATTTAAAATCTCAACTCAAAATTATCATGTTATTGCCTTGCGAAACTTTCTTAAATATTTATCAAAACAAGATATTAAAACACTCTCTGCTGAAAAAATAGAGATAGGAAAAGCACCTCAACGAGAGGTGGAATTTCTAGAACCTGAAGAAGTTGAGCGGTTATTGTTAGCTGCTGATGGTCCAAATCGTAGCGCAAAAAGAGATCGCGCATTATTGGAATTGTTATTTTCAGCTGGACTCCGTGTTTCTGAATTAGTCTCAATTGATATTGAAGATATTAACTTAGATAGACAAGAATTTAGCGTAAAAGGTAAGGGTGCTAAAATAAGACTTGTTTTTATATCTAATACAGCAAAAAATGCTATTACTAAATATTTAAATGCTCGCAACGATATTGATCCTGCACTATTTATACGAGATAAGGTTGGCACAAATAAAGAAGCTGATGCCAAGGGATTGCGACTGACACCAAGAAGTGTACAAAGAATTGTAAAAAAATATGCAACAAAAGCTGGTATAGTAAAAAACGTTCACCCACATACGTTGAGACATTCTTTTGCTACTGACTTACTACAAAATGGTGCTGATATAAGAAGTGTGCAAGAAATGCTTGGTCATGCAAACATAACAACAACTCAAATTTATACACATATAACAAATAAAAACCTTAAAAATATACATGATAAATTTCATGGTAAAAATTCTTCCTAACTTTTTTATTTATTCATGTTTTTTATATACTTTGCATATTTTTGATCTTCTATAAGAATATGGTTTGTGAGCCAAGAACCCATAAAGTTTTCAATTTCGAAAACAAGTTTGTGTTTGTCAGCATCAGCCTCAGAACAAACTACTTTTAATTCCTTGTATTTATCAACAAATACTTGATGTTGTTTATGATGTTCTTGTGTTTGAGGATACCCTATATCTTTTAAATATTGCTCTTCATACACCAAATGACCATTCATGTATTTCTCAAAAAAATCAATAAGATCTATAACAACATTATCTGCTGTTTTATCAACAATTGCGTCTAACAGAGAATTAATTTTTTCAAATAATTGCTTATGCTGTTTATCTAAAATATTATGATTGACTGACATATCCTCAGTCCATTGAAATTTAATATCCATACTTTTTAATTAATATATTAATATATTAATTATACTATATCTATAAGTAAATATAAAAAGGTAAGAAGTCGATTTCGACTTCTTACCTTATTTTATACATGAATATATAACTAATACACTGACAGCACTAGCTAATATACAACCAAAAAAAATTCCAACACTAAATCCCAAAAATAATAATACACTTATGGGACAAACAATAAAAAATATTGTTATTATTTTATTCATTGTAGCCCTCTCACCAAAGATTCTAATTGATTATAAAAAGTAATTTTAAAGTACATGCATATCAGCATTATAACCATTAAATTTAACTACAGTCAATTACCTATGTTTAAATTTTTTCTATAGGTGCTATGCTTTTTGCTAACTTTTTAAGACCAAATCCCTTAAATACAATATGAATAATAATATCATCCTGCCCCACAACGATTCCTTCCCCAAAATCCCTGTGTTTCACTTTATCACCATCTATAAATGTATCTCTATCATCATCTATTATCAAAACACTTTCTGGCTTTTTTTCAAAGAAATCATCGGCTTTTCTAGTTGCTTGATTACTTTCACTTTTTTCTATTAGATTTTTTGACATATTATCAAAAAATCTTGATGGCATATTTGCCTGAAGGGAGCCAAATAATAATCTCTGCCGAGCATGCACAAAAAATACTCTTTCTTTTGCTCTTGTAATTCCAACATACGCGAGCCTCCTTTCTTCTTCCATTTCAGCATTATCAACCATCGCTCTATTATGTGGTATCAATCCTTCTTCAAGTCCTATCATGAACACAACTGGAAACTCGAGTCCTTTGGCGCTATGCATTGTCATGAGATGCACCATATCAGTATCTTGATTTATTTTATCAGTATCACTTGCAAGAGCTACCTCTTCTATAAATTTTTGTAATGCATTATCTATTTCATCATATTTAGTTGCTACCGATAACAACTCTTGTACATTTTCATGTCTTGCTTCACCTTCTATTGTCCCATCTAATAATGATTTTTTAAATCCACTGTCTTCATATAAATGTACTATCAAATCTGTTAACGTATTTTTCTTTGCAAATTTACCAGAGTCTATTATAAACTTACAAAAATCATTTATTATTTTTTGCTTACTTTTAGCAGTTACAAACTTTAATAATTGATCACTAACACCAAATTCAATAGCACCTAGCCCTGTCTCACGAGCCCCGTCAAACCACTGAGCAAAAGTCTTACCTCCTATACCTCTACGTGGACTTGCCACAGCTCTTTCAAGTGAAATACTATTGGCATTATTTGAAATTAACTTTAAATACGACATTATATCCTTTACTTCTTTACGTTCATAAAATTTTATACCTCCTACAATTCTATAGCTGATACTATTTTTCAAAAAATATTCCTCTATTATACGAGATTGTGCATTTGTCCTATAAAGCACTACAAAATCCTTACCCGCATACCCGTCCTCCATAAGTTCTTGAATTTTTTGTACAACATGCATAGCCTCTTCCCTTTCATCATGTGCTTCAAAAATGCTTAATTTATCTCCACTGCCTGCGCTTGTCCATATTTTTTTATCACTTCTATCACTATTGTCATCAATTACAGTAAAAGCTGTATCTAAAATATTTTGAGTTGATCGATAATTCTGTTCTAATTTAATAGTTTTTGCATTTGGAAAATCCTTCTCAAAATTTAAAATATTACCAACATCTGCACCTCTCCACTTATAAATAGATTGCCAATCATCACCCACAACAAACAAATTATTATGCTTCTGAGTTAACAGTTTTATAAATGTATATTGTGCATGATTTGTATCTTGATACTCATCTACTAATATAAATTTGTATTTATCTTGATATTTTTTTAAAACTTTTGGATGTTCTTTAAAAAGAGCAATTGTTAATCGTATTAGGTCATCAAAATCTAAGCTATGATTTTCCCTTAATGTTCTTTGATAGATATCATATACGCGTGCAATTTGTTCTTCATGAAAGCTACCCACCTGTGATGTAAACTCATCTGATGACATTAAATTGTTCTTTGCTCTTGAAATATTTTCAATAATAGCTCTTGGAGCAAATTGCTGTTTTGATAATTCTAATTCTTTTGCTATTTTTTTTATAAGAACTAATTGATCATGCGTATCTAATATAGTAAAGTTTTTTTCATATCCTAAGTGTTGTATGTCTTCCCTGAGAAATCTCACACAAACACTGTGAAATGTGCCTATCGTTGGATTTATATATCTAGAATCAATCAACTCTGATACTCTTGCACGCATTTCAGCCGCAGCTTTATTTGTAAATGTTACTGCTAAAATATTATTTGGTGAAACAGCTCTTTCTCGTATTAAATAAGCAATCCTGCGAGTTAATGCTGTTGTTTTTCCTGAGCCAGCACCAGCACTCACTAAAAAAGGTCCTTCGAATGCCTGTACGGCTTCTTTTTGTGGTTTATTTAAACCTTCTAATAATTTTTTCATATTTAATAATTGTAACACACATTGCGCTTAAACCAATCGAGGTATATAGTATGTATAATTGATATACAAGCTAACCTATACCTTTATGAAAATACAAAATTTACAAAATTTTTTTTCAAAAACATTTACTAATGATGTTTCTCTTTATACAATTGCTACCACATTTTTAATGTTAATTCTTGTGAGATTAAGTGTTGAAAATTGGATTATGGGATTTGCAACTCAAAAACCAATCTTTTATTTATATGAATTTTTACATACATTTCTATTTTTTTATATCTTATTTATTGTATGTGTCTTTTTGTCTGTAGTAATCGCAAAGATTTCCATACGCACAAGTATTACAATATTCCTACTTGGTTTTTTGTTAATAATAATTCCACCTATCATAGATTCGATTATATCTACACTATATTTTGATGGTATTCACTTTAAAAGTTATTATTTATTTGATTCTATACAAGGTCTTTCTCAAAGTTTTATTACTTTTTTTGGTGATAAACCTCGTGATGGTATTACCTACGGCACTAGAGTAATGATATTTTTATCATTATTATTACTTACTTTTATAACCTATGTAAATACAAAAAAAATCTATCTATCTATCTTAATGCTAATTATTGCTTATACACTTTTCTTCCTTCTTAGCTCAATGCCTTCACTCATAACATTTATGACTGTACCAGAACACTTAACTGCAACTCGAGCTGATGTTGCTGGATTAATCGCATCACCTACAACGATTTTTGGAAATCAAATAACAAATTTACTTAGTGCAATAAATATAAAAATGTCACTTGTCTATCTATTACTCAGTATACTAATAACTATTACAATTTTATTTTTTACTTACAAAAAAACTACCATTTCTCTTGTAAAAAATATACGCCCTATTCAAACACTTTACCATTTAGGATTATTATTAATTGGAATTGGTCTTGCAATTATTTTTGCAGATTCTGTTTTATATTATTCTTTTTTTAATCTCCTTGCATTTGTACTATTATGTATCGCAATTATTTTTGCTTGGTATAGTACCGTGATTTTCAATGATTGCGTTGACCAAAAAATTGATGCCATAAGTAATCAAAATAGACCTCTTATACAAAAAACTATTGCTCTCAGCGATTACAAAAAAATAGGTCTAATATTAATGTTTTTATCAATTATAATGATTGCCGCAATCAATCCTTATGCCTCATTATTAATAATTGCTTATCATGCATTATCCTATCTATATAACATGCCACCACTTAGGTTAAAAAGGTTTCCTATTATAGCAACGCTTCTTGCTGCTATTGCATCATTTTTTATAGTCGCAGTTGGCTTTGTAACAGTATCTCCAGAACATTCACTAACAGGCTTTCCTCCTTATATTGCTATACTATTAATTATTTCTTATACTATTTCACTTCCTATAAAAGACCTTAAAGACATTGCTGGTGATAAAGCTAATAATGTTTATACTCTACCCGTCTTATTTGGAGAAAAAACTGGTCGCACTATAATTGGTATGAGTATATTCTTTTCTTTCATGCTTAGTATTTTTACCCTTGGCACAAAATCTATTCTACTGCCAGCTATTTTATCTGGAGCATTATGTTTTTGGACACTAGTTGGTCAAAAAAACAATAAATTTATATTTACACCAAAACAAACACTATCACTAGTGTTTGTTATAGTATCTATTTATGGGATGATTCTAGTCTTTACTTTATTTGGTTAAACTCCTGCTTTGCTAAAGACTGCCAATCTTCAATAGCCAATTCCTGAGCCCGTATATTTTTATCAAATCCTAAATCAAATAATATATTTTCTACATCTTTCTTATCAAGATGAAATCCATTTGCTAAATTATTTATAAGTGTTTTTCTTTTTGCACTAAACCCGATTTTTACAACTCTAAAAAATTCTTTTATTTCATCATCTGCTAATCTATTATTTTTAATTGTCAATTTAATAATTGCACTATCAACTTTTGGTACTGGATCAAAATCTTCTCTCGAAACTGTAAATAAATACTCAACATTTGCATAGTATTGTGCTGATACAGCCAATAGACTCATTCCACCAGGATTTGCTGATAAGCGTTCTGCTACTTCTTTTTGTACCATAAGTATAATTTCACTTGGCTGATTTTTTGATTCCAAAAATAATCTAATTATAGGCGCTGTAATGTAATATGGTATATTTGCAATTACTTTATATGTCTTATGTTTTAGTTCTTGTGTTTTTGAAAATTCTTCTATATTTAATTTAAGAATATCATCATGAATAATTTTTATATTATCAACACTTTCAAATTCACTTTCTAAAACAGGTATTAATCTATCATCAAGTTCAATTGCAATAACCTTGCCTGCTTTTTTTGATAATGCCCTTGTCAAAATTCCTTGACCTGGACCAATCTCCAAAATAATATCCTCATTTGTAATATCTGAACTGTTAACAATGTCACTAATCACACTATCATTTTTCAAGAAATTTTGTCCCAATGATTTCTTATGTTTAAATTTTTTCATAATTTTTCTGTCATTCCCGCGTAGGCAGGAGTCTTACTAATAAATATGGATGAGCTTTAGTACTTTATTTTATCACTTTTCTCTTCCCATTTTTTAAATACCTCAATTGCATCATTACGCATTAATTGTTCCATTGGCAACTTTCTGTTCTCCTTAGTTAATTCTAATTCCTCATAAATAAATTCATCATCAAATTCAATATTGGCTGCATCTTCTTTTGTATTAGCATAGTATACTCTTTCAAACCTAGACCAATATACAGCACCTAAACACATCGGACATGGCTCGCAGCTAGTGTATAGTATACAATCTGATAAATCAAATGTACTCAATGTTTTACATGCATTACGAATTGCAACAATTTCTGCATGCATTGTAGGATCATTTTGTGATGTGACCTCATTATTACCTTTTGCAATAATTTCATTATTTTTCACAACTACAGCTCCGAATGGACCACCATCATCATTTTGCATTCCTTTTAATGATAACTTTATTGCTTCTTTCATGAAATATTCATGATTCTTATTTTTTTGCATATATTATATAAAAATATTATTTCTTCTATGTATCATAACCAGAAATCTGTAAAACTGCAAAAAACATGTTAAACTGTGAGTATTGCATTAAATAAAAAATGATGAAAAATAAACAGAATATTTCTCATAGAGAATTACTATCCCATGAAACAAAGCGTCATTCTCTTATTAAATTTTCACTTATACTATTCCTATTTATAAGTTATTTTCTTTTTATAGCACTAAAATATGGAATGGAACAGGGCTTTCTTGTAGCTGCTCTAACTTGGTCATTTTTTGTGCTTTGTACACCCATTGCTGATGCTGGATTTCTAATAGATTTTCCATTGCGACTAATTACAAATATACGCATGTTTATTTTAGAAATTTTTGTATGGCTTATTGCAATTATTCTTAATATTTATATATACTTTACTTCACCTGAATTATATTCAACTACTACACTGCTGCAACTATTTAAACATATTTTAGATCAACCCATTCCTTTTTGGAGTATTATACTTTTATCTCTTATAGGCACATTTGTGTCAATTGGTTTTGGTGATGAATTGATGGATAAAACAAATCATCATGAACGAAAAAAATACCATACGCATAAGTATAATTATCGCATGATTTTAATGGTTTTTCTCTTTATAATTACATTTATCATATATGATTTTCTACTGAAAGCCCTTAGTATAACTATCCCCTTATAATCTACCTATTATACCAGGTTACTATATGATGAACTTGCATATTATTATATTTTTATTATACTAAAAACCACCCGTAACTTAAATAATCACATTTTTATGAAAGCTATAATTTTTGATATGGATGGTGTACTAGTAAATACGCCCTACATTGCATGTGAAGTCACTAACACCCTATTACAAAATGAGGATATTACATTTACTCAAAAAGAGTTTAAAAAATATCTTAAATTTGGAATTGAAGATAGAGTTAAAATTTGGAATAAGGAGTTTAATAAAAATATTGATATCCAATTATTTTTTAAATCATTTATTGATTTACAAGTACAAGTTTTAAAAAAAGATCCCAATAATAATACTAGAAAAGATATTTTGACTCAACTAAAAAATGACGGCCTAAAACTAGGACTAGCTACAAAAGCAAAACGTGTAAAAGTTGATAAAGTATTAGCTGCACTAGATATACAAAATATTTTTGATTCTATAGAAACTGGTGATATTACAAAAAATCACAAACCCCATCCAGAAGTATATTTAACTACTCTTAAAAATTTAAATATTACATCTCAAGATGCTATTGTAATTGAAGATTCTCCCCATGGAATCGTAGCTGCAAAAAAGGCTGGGCTCAAGGTTCTTGGCTATAAAACAAATGTATTTACCGATGAAGACTTAGCTGAGGCTGACGTCATCATAACTGACTTATCTGAAATTTTTCAATATATTAATTAACAATCTCTTCCATTTTTACATCTATCACACCCGCACCAATTGATGCTATTTTTGCAAATGCTACCTTATCTAGATCTATAATTCTACCTGGCACAAATGGACCTCTATCATTTATTTGGACAATTACAGACTTCCCATTTGCTTTGTTAGTTACTTTTACATATGAACCTTTTGGTAACCATGGATTTGCTGCACTCATTGTGCCAGTATATGCATACCATGAACATGCTCCTGTATGTTTTTTGCCAAGCTTCACCTTTGTTCCTTGTATTGTGACTTCATCAACTGCTTCTTTTACAATTTTTTCCTCTACCAGTTCCCTATCTACTTCTTTACCATCGTGATAAGCAATTTTATAAATAGTTTCTTTTTTACCATTTTCACCTTTTTGATCTACATATTTTTTCAAAAAATTTACATCTTCATCCTCTTTTAAAACTGTTTCAAATGGAATCTTTTCTGTAACAGACTCCTCTTTAAATTCAACCCGAGTTATCTCTGCATTAATATCTGTATTTATAATAGTATCTACATGTGGCATAACAATATCATTTTCATCTAATTCTACACTATTCCTCGCCAAAACATTATTTATACTATCTCCAAAAGTTTTAAACTCTTTTGCCTCACCATCAACACCAACTATTAATTTTTTACTTCTATTTATATTAATAACATCTCCAGCAAAAACCTTTTCATCTCTATCGGGAAATACTCTATCATTATCAGATAACTTTTCATTGTATGTATTCAATGCCCCTGCAACATCCACAGATTGCACATTATATAAATAAGAAGTTTTGCCGTCATCAATGATTTTTACAACTTCAATACTAGTCCCTTGAATAAATTCAGGGGATTTTTCTTTAAAAATAAAGAATCCACCAATTAAAAACCCCATTATCAATACGATGAAAATATATTTTCTTCTCCTTTTACGCTTAACTCTTTTGTGCATCTTTTAATAGCTATTTCAAAAACTTCGTATACACATTATAAATGATTCTGTGTCTTTGGTCGATACCCTATCAATAAATATGAAATGTGTAAAAGTCCTTCTTAATTACTGCATAGTATTTTTTCTTTCAATTTCCAAAGATCTGTCTTGTAAATCTCAATTGGAAAAAATTTATAAAAACTATTTTCCTTAATTTGAGCCATTTTTAACATTGCATGTTGCGGAATACTACCCGTTGTTTCACTTAAAATATATGACTTTAAATCTTGTATTTGAACTTCAACAACAAAGTCTCTTGGATTATTTTTAAAGAATTTTATTCGATCATTTAGCATTTTGTATGCGGTAGTATTTTTATCAACAAACTTTATTGTTTCTCTCACCTTTTTTATTGAAGGATGTGATAATGCAACATCATATATAGCCTTCCAAACAAAATATTCACCCGTTGACTGCTCACTTAATTTTCTTTTTCCAGTTTTATCTACAATATTTTTTTCTCGTTTTCTTGTTGAACTTCCTCCCAAAAATATTTCCAACTCATCAATTACCTTTGCTATATCATTTATATCTGGCACAATAATTTTCAACCCAATTATATCATGTACTTGATTTGGAAATTCTAAATTTTTTCTAATCATTTTTTCAACTACTGATGTAAGCTTTATTTCACCGCCTATTTTAAATTTATTTCTAATTTCAAAATGTAAAATTTTATTATTTTGCTTTGTTAAGAATGGCGTTGTTTTAAACACTTGCATATCATACACTTTTGAGGCTAGTTTTTTGCGCATATCAGAAGCTTTTTCATATTCAATCTTTGCTAATTTTTTATCATTTAAATAGTGACTTTTGTAAGTGTGATCTGCCCAGAAAAAATAATCGTCTGCCGCTAGACTTTCTGCGAATAGATTGTCTTTAAAAACTGTTTCAATTTGAGATGTAGCAAAATCTAAATCCTCAAATGAAAAAGACCTCTTAATTCTTGCCATCAAAATTATCAATCCAATTCTCCTAAGAATTGCAAATTTTATTCTTGTCTCTATTGTGTTTTTATACAAATTATGTAAGTCACAAATGTCATGACAATTTTGCAATTCTTTCTTTTCTCTTAAAATTTTGATAACTTTTTCTGGAAACTTAGCTTTTAGTAATAACTCTTCCGTCAATGCAGCAGCTATTCTAGAATATTTTTCAAATATTTTTTTATTATCTTTATATTGTTTGTGAGACCCGACAGAATTAAATTTAATATTTAAATAATCATTAAATTTTTTTTCAACATCATCACTAGAATACTTTTTATCAACAATCTTCAAAAAAGTTATGCCCTCAGTAAAATTATCAATTATGTCAGGGTCAAAGTGACAATACTTTCTCTTAAATTCCTTGATGCTACTATTTGACGGGAGCTCCAAATATAACGTATCAATTAATAATAAAGTACCCAAATCATCTCCTTTTAATTTAGGGTTTGTTTGTATATATTGACAAATTTTTTCATTAAAATTATGTGCTTTCATATATTTATACTTAAAAAATGACCACTGATAAAATCAATGCCTAAAGAATACTATAATATTTAAAGTATCGCAATATATTTGTAAATATAAATTGTGCAAATTTTATTCAAAATTATTAGACTTCTACCATTTAATTATCTTTTCTCCCTTTCTTTTCAAATAAGTATTACTACTAGAAAAATGGTTACAACCAAAAAATCCATTGTATGCTGAAAATGGCGATGGGTGTGCTGATTCTAATACTAAGTGTTTTTTTCTATCTATTATCTGACCTTTTTGTTTTGCATAATTGCCCCATAGTAGGAATACTACACCATCTTTTTGTTCTGAAATTTGTTTTATGACTTCATCTGTAAATTCTTCCCAACCTTTTTTTGCATGACTACCTGGTTTTGCTTTTTCTACAGTTAATACTGAATTAAGTAAAAATACACCTTGATTTGCCCATTCTTCTAGATTTCCATTACTCATATTTTTTTTAATTCCAAGATCTGACTCGATTTCTTTATAAATATTTTTAAGCGAAGGTGGTGGTGTAACTCCCTTCTGTACAGAAAAACAAAGTCCATGTGCTTGTCCAGGACCATGATATGGATCTTGACCTAAAATAACAACTTTTACCTGCTCAAAAGGTGTTTTTTCAAATGCATTAAAAACATTTTTTGGTTTAGGGTAAATAGTTTTATTTAAAAATTCTTCTCTGACAAAATCACTCAACTCTTTAAATAAATCAGTTTCAAAATATTCCCCTAAAACTTTTTTCCAAGACTTCTCTATTTTTACTTCCATATACTTTATTTAATGTTTATAGTTTACGGGATACTATATATTTATAATAATTTCAAAAATAATACTGCTTTTGGTATATCTCATCCTCGCGAAGGTGGGAATGACAACATAATAACATATATACAACAACTTACACTTTTGGTCTATATTGCAAAGCTTCTGCTATATGATTCTTTGTGATTTCATCTATTCCTTCTAAGTCTGCTATTGTTCGTGCAAGTTTTATCATTCTGTAATATGCTCTTGCACTTAAATCTAGTTTTTCAGCTGCATTTCTAAGCAAATCCTTTGATTCTTTATCTAAATAACAATATTTTTTTATTTCCACATGATTCATTTCTGCATTTATTGTCCCCGTATTTCCAAATCTCTTATCTTGTTTTTGTCTTGCTTTATCTACTCTATCACGAATACTACCACTATCTTCTGACAAATCATCATTATCCAATTTATTTACATGAATTCTTGGAACATCTATATGCATATCAATCCTATCCAATATTGGGCCTGAAATTTTTTGTGAGTATCGTGATATTTGAGCTGGTGTACAAGTGCACTCCCTATTACTATCTGTTGCAAATCCACATGGACATGGATTCATTGCAGCTATAAGTGTAAAATTTGCTGGAAATGTTGCTGACGCTTGGGCTCTCGCAATTGTCACAGTACCATCCTCCAGTGGTTGTCGTAAATTTTCCAAAACAACTCTTGGAAACTCTGCAAACTCATCTAAAAACAATACACCTCTATGTGCAAGTGTTATTTCACCAGGTTTTGGATTTGATCCACCTCCTATAAGTGAAACTGCTGATGAACTATGATGTGGACAGCGAAATTGCCTATTACTTATAATTTGTTCACTATTTGATAATTGTCCAGCCACTGAATATATTTTTGTAATATCAAGAATTTCTTTTTTGTTAAGTGGTGGTAAAATCGTTACAAAAGTTTTAGCAAGTAATGTTTTACCTGATCCAGGAGGTCCATGAAAAATTACATTATGACCACCAGCCGCTGCAATCTCCAATGCCCGCTTTGCATGTTCATGACCTTTTACATATTTAAAATCAAGGCTACTGGAAAAACTTTCCTTTTGTGTTTTTAACTCTCTATGCTTTGTTGGTTGCAAAACTTCTTGTCCACTCAAATGCAAAACGAGTGTCCGCAAATCTTTGACACCTATTACATCAATGCCATCCACTATCGCAGCTTCATTTACATTTACTTCTGGCACATAAATTTCCTTCACACCTGACTCTCGTGCAAAAAGCACAATTGAAAGCACTCCATTAATCCCACGTACTTCTCCATCTAATGCTAACTCTCCTACAAATAATTTATCTTTTGCATCAAAAATTAATTGTGCGGTAGCAACGAGAAATCCTATTGCTACTGGCACATCATAAATAGGACTGGATTTTTGCAAATCAGCGGGAGCAAGATTTACTGTTATTCTTCCACATTGGTGTGGCGGCTTAAAACCGCTATTTTTCAAAGCACTTGAAACCCTATCTCGCGACTCCTTCACAGAAGTATCTGGTAATCCTACAATTGTAAAAGCATGTAAACCACTAGATAAAACATCTACCTCAACTTCAACCATAGCGCCAGAGAGTCCAGTAATTGCAGAAGATAAAACCTTTGAAGACATAACAATTAATTTTAAATCTTAGAATAGTTTAAGTTTACACTGATTTTATATTTTAAGACAATTCTTTTAATGACATTTCCCTATTGTTTACAGCATTTCAAACACATCTGCTCCTCCTCATGAGGGGGAGATGTCCGAAGGACAGAGGGGGTTTTCACATCAATCAATCCCTACTATCCCTAAAACTCTGCCATAAAATCAACCCAGCTCCAATAGTGATATAAGCATCAGCAATATTAAATGATGAAATATTTAAAAACGGAATATAATCCACAACACATCCATAATAAAATCTATCAATTGTATTACTTATTCCCCCAGATAAAATTAAAATATATGGTAATTGATTTATAAATTTATCAGATGTCTTTTGAACCCAAAAATAAATTACACATAACATTATGAGTATCCAAAGACCTACAAAAATAATCTGTGGTAAAATTATACCCATTGCAATACCATAATTACACAAACTTTCAATGGCCTGTGATTGCAAAATAAAAAATTTAATAACTTGATCAATTACAATAAGTCCTATGATTGAAAAAATCCCACACAAAACTGTATGAGATTTTTTCTGTAAGCAAAAAGACATAAATTATTCTTTTGTTATATTTGTACGAGCAGCAGGATATGCGTTTAATCTATTTACATCTATATCATCTCCTGTCTCTTCATCTTTTCCATAAGTACCCTCATCCATTTTCTTCAGAGCATCCAACACATCTTTCAATTGTGTTTCAAGTGTTTTTTCCAATGCTAATTTGTCGGTATATTCCTCAACTTCAGTAGCATTTTCATCATTTCTATCACCTAAATCATCAGGAAATTCAGTTTTATATTCTCCTTCTCCAGTCTTCTTTGCAAATTTGCTAAGCTCTCCTTCAAGCTGTTCTTTTTCTGCTACAAGTTTATTTTTAAATTCTTCTAATATTTTTTGATCCATATTTTTTAGTAATTAGTAAGTTAGTGATTAGCATTTTAGCTATTTTGATATATTCAGTGTACCAAATTCAATTCTCTAAGACAAGGTCTAATAACTATTTGTCATTCCCGCGAAGGCTGGAATTCAGAACTACAATAAAATTATTTTTAAATATATACTAACTTACACAGAATATTATACTATTACAAAAAAATACTCTCAATATGCTTAATTCTAGGATTTTTCTCAGCCTCCATAATAATCACGCTCACAGTATCAATTCGCCACATTACATCCCACAATTCATTTTCTTTAATATAAACCTCTGCAATTCTATTTAACTTATTTAATTTTGACCTAGTAATTTGTTCTTCTGGTAATACATCATTTTCATTTTTTTCAACATTTCTAGTTTTCACCTCAATAAAAACTAAATAATCACTTTTTATATCTCTAGCAATAATATCAACCTCCCCAATGCGTCGACCATTCTTATTACACCAATTCCTATCAATAACCTTATAGCCCTCTTTTTTCAAAAATTTCTCAGCCATCTTTTCACCTTTATATCCAACATTATTTTTATTCAATTTAAATATTCCCATAATATAAATTTATATTTTTTCTATGATACACTATTATTATACATGGAACTTATTATATGAAAATATGAAAAAAATAATTTTAGCATCTAGCTCACCTCGCAGGAAAGAACTGCTTAAAAATATAGGACTTAATTTTAATGTTGTCTCTAGTGATTATATGGAGGATATGACACTAGACATGAAACCTACTGAACTTGCAAAATATCTATCACTAGGCAAAGCTCAAGATGTTGCAAAAAATCACATTAATACTATTATAATTGCAGCTGATACATTTGTAGTTTTAAATGATGACTTACTTGGCAAACCACATACGGAAGAAAAGGCTTTTGAAATGTTACAAAAAATCAATGGTCAAACTCTTGAAGTAATCACTGGTTATACAATAATAGACACTTCTATGAAGTACTCTATTTCAAAAGCTGTCACAACAAAAATTTTTATAAAAAAATTAACTGACGATGAAATTAAGTCGTATATCAAAACTGGTGAGCCACTAGACAAAGCTGGTGCCTTTGCTATTCAAGGATATGGCTCAATTTTTATAAAAGAAATACAAGGAAGCTACACAAATGTTATAGGCTTACCAATTTATTCACTTGCTGAATCACTTAAAAAATTTGGAGTTAGTGTTTTATAAAAAATATCTTATTACGATTTTTACTTTATTTCACACTTTTCCACTGCAATTCAAAGATTGCTTTAAGTGTATTATAAATTTTTTTACTTTCTATAATTAATCCAAACTCCTCTTTAAATGACATAATCCCAATCTTATGCCCAGCATAAAGATTTATTTCTACTTCAAAAAATAAATTGTCTTCAAAATCGATGAGTTTCATCTGACGTAAATGTTTTTCGTCATATTCTTTTACATGTTGCATTCCATCTGTATTTGGCGCAAACGACCTTGTCCAAATTTTATTTTTCAATCTCTGTGGTACATATTCTTTCCATAAATACTCAATATCAAAATACTCAATAGCCTCTGGAGAAGCCCATGCCAGAATTTCTTGATTTTTATATTCTAGCGTATCCCTGTAAATATTTTTTATACCTTCAATACCTTCAAAAAATTGAATTTTTGGTTTTCTATCTATCAAATTAGCAACAGATAATAACTCTGGCAATATTCCTTCTAATATATTTATTTTCTCCTTAAAAATTGTTTCTATTACTTTTGGATTTTCTGCGTAATAATATATTCTTTTACCTTTTTTTGTTAAACTCACAAGTCCTTTTTCCTTTAATGAATCTAAAATATCATATACTGTTGTTCGTTTAATTTTTGATTTTTCAGAAATTCTCTGTAAATTAACTTCCCCAAGTTCCAAAAGTGATAAATATAATCGCGCTTCTTTTTCAGATAAATTAAGCTTTTCTAATTCTTGTATAAGCATAATGACTAATTTATAATAAATGACGTAAAAAAGGTCGTTATTTATAATATACAAAAAATACCCTCAAAAGTCAATAGCTTAGGCAACTATCCAAATGATACTATCTTTTACATAACCAATATGTCACTATTTAAGACATTATTTGTTAATGTGTTATTATTTATCGTTACGAAATGAATCGTAATAGAAACTAATGTACATTTACAATTCAAAAGGAGCTTCTAATGAAAAATGTCGAATGGTGGAGTCCTAAGGCTGGTTTTTTTGGTAATTTTTATGTCAATGGTGACAACTCCAAAAAAGGTTACTTAATAAATAATGATCAAACCTTAGGTGAGCGAACTCTCACTGAAGTTAATGGGGTTGAAAAGTTATTATCTTTACAGCCTAACGCTAAAATACTTGACTGTCCGTGTGGTTATGGACGTCATAGCATTGCATTAGCAGAAAAAGGTTATCACGTCACTGCATCTGATATTAATCCGATACATCTAAATATCATGTCCACAAATATTAGTGCTTTTCATAACAGAAAAATATCCGACCGTATACTGTTTAACATTTCGGACATGCGTTATTTACAGGTAAGTACTGAGTTTGATGCTGTAATTAATATGTTTTATTCATTTGGCTTTTTTGAAACTGATGTAGAAAATGAATTGGTATTGCGGAATTTTTGGAAGTCTTTACGACCTGGTGGAAAATTTCTGATGCACACAGATGTAAATTTGCCTAGAGTTTTATCAGGTAATTACAAAACAGATGAGTTTAGAAATCTAAACTCAAAAAACACGCTCCGAATAATCGATAACTATAATCCAAAAACAAAACGAATGAATGGTGAATGGATTATTAATGGAGTCTCCAAGCAATATTCTGTACGAGTATATTCAAAAAGTGAATTTATACGTATCTGTCTAAAAGTTGGTTTTACTTCATGCGTAGCCTATTCAAATTGGCAAGGCAATGATTATACGGAAGCTTCCGAAGACATGATTATTGTCGCCACAAAATAAACCTACTGACAAAGGTGTATTAAATGAAACCAGAACATTTAACTATCATGTTCAAAGGACGTTGTCCTAAATGTGAATATGAAAATAACTCTAAAGAAGTTCGATATAATGGATCATCAAACCATTATGAACATAGAATACCTTGTGCGAATTGTAAACACTACTTTACAGCTCATTTAGAAGTAGAGGGATCTAATCCCAAAAATCTTGTTTATTTAGATTATAATCAATTATTTCAAGCCATACATGATGCTGTATTGAGTCATAAAAGAAAATTATCTGGATACTCATTTTTAAAAGAAAACTATCCAGAACTATTTTGGAATTTATTACATCGTTACAGTCAGTATCGTTCTGGTGCTTTTATGTTTCGTATATGGCGAGAACGGTATATTGAAAAATTGTATGGTTGCAAAGTTAAACACTGACAACCTAACTCGTTAGCTACTAACACGTATCTAACGAGTTTTCTTTTCTCAAAAAAAACAAAAAACACCTGCTAATTGCAAGTGCTTTTTGACAAACATTTTTCGATGAACCTTATTTATTTCCTCAAGAAATGTTTAAAATAAGTTCACCGAGCTCCAAGTGGCCCGAATAATATATTAACTTGGGCATGGAGCCCGGCTAGTCCGCATGCACGAACATGTGATCCAATGAAGCTTTTTCGTACCGGGTGAGAATACAATTGGCTTACTCTGATCTCATGTACTTTCTGTACATACTAAATCTTCATGACAACATTCCCTATTATTATTGTTATCATCTACCTTTCACCGTCCTATGGATTTCCCCTCAAATTGTATTAAAGAACTACTCTACTTTTATTTTTTTATTTGTTTTAGTAGATACTACCTCCGTCAATGCGAAAGCAATAATTTTTATTTTTGTTTTGTTTGCGAAGTTGGGAATTAGAAATTTGTAAACAAATTTCAAAAAACTACGCGATAGACAATTGCTATGAATTATCTATATAGGACAGGGGAAGGATTTCCAGACACAAATAGGGGGAAATTGTGACTGGAAATTCTTCCTCCGTCAGTGTATTTTACTGTTAAAGTTCTTTGCCTGTGTATAAGCTTTCCTCTCTCACTTACAAAGTAATTATACCATGTGTATACTCACCTGTCCAAGCTAACCCCCTGAAAAGCTTCTATTTAACAGCTTTTTGACATTATTTTGACATAAGTTTTATAAATCTATAAAAAAAGTGAAAAAATAAAGTAAATCTCTTTTATTTTTTTCTTTATTTATCCACAGGTTATACATAAAACCACAATTATAGCCTTCTGTCCCAGCGTAACTTTTTCAAAATAATCATTTACAATATTATTAATTTAATTTTTTAAGACTATTAGGATAAAATCAAAAACCAATCTGTCAGCAACCTAACAAGTTTCTCTGAAATTAATTACTTTTAATGGTACTAAAAAATACTCTCCCAGTGGAGAGTATTTTAAAACTATTTCTTTATTACTGATTTTATCTCATTTCATTTCCGTCTATATCATACACAATACAATGACCTTCCTCTATTGTATATTGCAATATATCATCAATTTCCTGACCATTTATAATACTATTTGATTCAGAATTCATGTTTTCATCATGATAACCTGCTACTGCAAGTATTAACTCTTCTGAATATTTACACTTCATTTTTGTTCCATTTGGCATTTCTTCTTCATATAAACACATACCATCTTCCATGCCTAAAACATTTCTTTTCATTTCTTCACCTGTTATCTGATGTATAAATGTTTCTGCAAATACATCACAGTGCCTTATTGCAGCTGATAACGTAGATACAGTTAGTGCTTCTTCTGCAATAACTATGTCTTCTTGGTTTTTTTCTCTTTTTGAATAATCAATTATTGCTCGCATCGTATTTTTTGATGTTCCTATCATCCACCTTTTATCATTGATCGTATAATCAACTGAATATGTCTTTCCTTCATCTAAGTTATCAAATCTTATTGGATGTGTTTCATATGTACTATCTCCAAATACACTATCTATTGTAGTAGCTCCAAGACCATTTAATACAATATTAAATGCGTTTGGTAATAATGCTTCATTTGCAGTTAATGCTGTTTGCAATTCTACACTATCCTTAGTATCTACTATAAAACCAAATCTTATACCATTATCAATATCATCAAATGCATATATTTCAAAGTTTTCCTCTAACGCAGTCATTATGTCTTGTGGTATATCCATTCCAGCAGACATTGCAAATACATTAAATGATACTGGATTATTATTTATGTCAGTTACTATAAAAGATATTGGGCCTCCTATTCCTTCTGTCTTCATGTTTTCACCTATTGCTGTCAATTCTGCTGTTATATCTTCTTGTGATGTTTCACTTTCTACATCTACAGAAAAATAATTTGGGAATTCACTAGAATACAATTGTGTTATTATTTCTTGATCATCAAGATCATCTGCAATAACATCATTATCCACCATATCGTTTTTTATTGCATCATCATTTACAACACCTTGTAAATCAGTTTTTTTAGTGTATTTATCAACTAAACTCATAACATCATCTTTTTTGCTATATAACATAAATGCAACAAGTCCTATCACAACAATTAGCACAACCACAATAATGATACTGCCTAAACTATTTTTCTTTTTTGACTTTTGTTTATTTGTAAGTTCAATTTCTGAAATTTTTTCATCTTTAATTAACATGTCTTTTGGTGACTTGTTTATTTTTTCTACATCAGATTTGTCTCCATTGGGTGCAAAAGATCCTTTTTTTGTAGGATTTGGTGGTGTTACTAATTTTTTTGTATCCAAAAATGGATTTTCTGTTGTATTTGTTTGTTTGATATAATTTACAGGCTTTACTGGAAGCTTCACATCTTCTGATTTTATTTGTGTTTGCTGTATTTGCTCCTGACTCTCAATTACTGCATCTTCTTTCTTTGTATCTACAAACTTAGATTTTTTCACTGCAACATCAACCTGACTAATGAATTTTTTATTTTCATTATCACCTTCCATTGTATGAATTTCAAATACATGTTTTTTCATTTCTTCTTTTTGTTTTGTTTTTTGTTTCTTTTCATGCATAAAATGCTCTTTAAAAAGTAATAAAGACATTACTTAAATGTAATGTCTTTATTATAGCACTTTATTTCAAAATGTGCGATGCTTTGGTTGTTTGTATTTATTCTGGCTTTGGCATCAATGCTTTCATAGAAAGATTGATTCGCCCTTGTCCATCAATTTCTTTCACTTTAACATTAACTTTATCACCAATTTTCACAACATCTCCAACCTTTTCAACACGAGAATGAGCCATTTCACTTATGTGTACCAAACCATCTTTTCCTGGCAACACCTCTACAAATGCTCCAAAATCCATAAGTCTTACTACTGTTCCCTCAAATTCTTCACCAGCCTGAACTTCTCTTGTTAAATTATGAATTATTGTTTGTGCCTCTTCACCTCCAGCAGCCTCTGTTGCTGTAATGAAAACGCTACCATCATCTTCAATATCAATATTCACACCAGTTTTTTCAATAATTTCATTTATTATTTTTCCACCTGGTCCAATAATGTCTCTAATTTTATCAGGATTAATTTGCATTATAATAATACGTGGAGCAAATTGTGACATTTCACTTGGCTCACTAATAGTTTCTAACATTTTGCCAAGTATATGCATACGTCCATCTCTAGCTTGCGTTAGAGTTGCTTCAAACATTTCTTTGTTGATGCCATCCATCTTTACATCCATTTGTAATGCTGTAATTCCTTTTTCTGTTCCAGCTACTTTCAAATCCATATCACCATAATGATCTTCAGCTCCTTGAATATCAGATAATACTGTGTATTTTCCTGAAGCATCGCTCATCATACCCATTGCAATTCCACTAACAGGTCGTTTAATAGGAACTCCTGCATTCAATAGTGACAATGTTGAACCACATGTTGCAGCCATTGAACTTGAACCATTTGATTCCAAAATTTCAGAAACAAGTAAAATTGTGTATGGGAAATCTTCTTTGGAAGGTAATACCGGGATAAGTGCTTTTTCTGCAAGTGCTCCATGTCCAATTTCTCTACGTCCTGGACCTCTCATAAATCGCACCTCGCCCACAGAGTATGGTGGGAAATTATAATGATGTATATAGTGTTTTTTCTCATCAACCTCCATTGTGTCTATAATCTGATGTTCTCCTGGTGCTCCCAAAGTTGTAACTGTAAGAGCTTGTGTTTCACCACGAGTAAATAATCCTGAACCGTGTGTTCTTGGAAGCAAGTCTGTCTCACAAGTAATTTGTCTAATTTCATCTGACTTTCGCTCATCAGGCCTTCTGTCTCCATCTAAAATTCCGTTATGAACTATTTCATCACATACTTCATCAAATACAAGAGCAAAGACATCATTAAAGCTTTCTAAGTCATCTTCTGACAACTTTTCCTTTAAAATTTCAGATGCTTTTTCTTTAACTATAGCAGTTTTATCTCCTATTTCTTCTTTTGTTCCATACATTGCATCTTCTACACCGTTTTCTTTCAAAACTTCTCTAATAGTTGCTTCCATTTCATCACTTCCAACTAATAAAATTGGGTCTCGCTTTTCTTTCCCTATTTCAGATTTAATCTCTTCAATGAATGCAGCAATTTTTGCAACTTCATCATGGCCTGCCTCAAATGCTTTCACAACATCTGCTTCTGGAGCTTCTAGAGCAGCAGCTTCAATCATATTAATTTTTTCACCACCTCCAGCAAGTGTTAGAGTTAATGTACTATTTTCTTCTTGCTCTTCTGTTGGATTAATAACTACATTTCCATCAACCATTCCTACTTTCACAGCAGCAACTGGTCCACTCCATGGCACATCAGAAATAGAAAGTGCAGCTGAAGCTGCAATAATTGAAATAATATCTGGATCATTTTCACCATCAATTGATTGAACAGTTATAACAACCTGCACCTCATTTCGCATTCTCATGTCAAAAAGTGGTCGAATAGTTCTATCAACTGCTCGTCCTGTAAGTACAGCTTCATCACTTGGTCGCCCTTCTCTCTTAATAAATCGAGATCCTTTAATTTTACCAGCTGCATAATATCTCTCTTCATAATCAACCATCAATGGAAAATACCCCATCATATGACTTTTCCCCTTACTCATTACTGCAGTTGCTAATACTTGAGTATCTCCATAACGCACTGTCACAGATCCGCCCGCCTGCTTTGCAAGCTTGCCTGACTCAATAGTTAACTCTCGTCCAGCCACATCAAGTGACCACTTCTTTGCTTCTGTCATAAATATAGACACTAGAAATAGCAATTTTATTATAACTATAAATCTACATATATGACTCTCTTACCAGTGAGACATATATGTATCTTCATAGAGATAAAATTACTACTCTAAACTAAAAAATTACTTCCTTTAGTTTGACATTTTTAAAGCAGAAAGTCAACGTAATAAAAATATGTTATACTATATTTGTACATATAATATTTCTACATATATGCGATTTTTTGATAAACTTTTTATACAAAAAACTGATTCTGTTGATAATACTTCCCAACAAGAAGATGTCTTAAATATTGATCAATCTTCAGAATCCCCAATTGAAACCCTCTCATTAGAAGAACTTATAAAACTAAAGCCTCCTTATATAACCGAACTGATTAGTGATTATGGTATTATGAAATTACCTAATCTATTAAAAACTGCTGAAATAGATACTGCTTTATCCCAAATTGAACAACAAAGCAGTTCTGCTGAACCCAACTCTAAAGAATTAGATGTTGTTTCTGATATGATTTTTGAAATAACTCTTCCAGCATCTGAAAATACTATCAAGAAATTCTTATCCAATTACTACAAAGATCAATTTGATTTTGACAAATTAGTTTCCCAACAACAACAAAATAGAAATATAACAAAAAAGCAAGCAACAAACGGCTTACTGGCGACTATAGAATCTATGTCATCTGATATTTTTATAAAATTCCAAAATCGTATACAAAAAGAATTATCTGAACATTCCTATACAAATGATGAAGCTTCTGAATTTATTTATTGGCGATTAAATGCATTAGACTCAGGTCTTATATTGGAAATATCCAAAACCTCTTCTGAAGAAGATGAACGATTACTTTGTTTAAGTTTTGTAAATGAAGCAGCTATGATTGATTTTCAAGAAAGCTCACTCACACAAAATGAAAGTCTATATACTAGTGAACATATTGATTCAATGGGATTAAACTAACTAAAACAAAACTAATTATATGCAAGATTTAAATACAAAAATTGCGCTACTAGCAAAAGATTTACAACTAGATGAAGTCAACGAAACAAAGAGGCTTTCTCTATTAGAAGAAATAGGTGATGTTTTTACACATCGCATAATCTTAAGGCTCATAAAAGAAGTTCCAGAAAAAAAGAGGGTCTTATTTATAGAAAAAATTAACGAAAATAAAGATAATCCTGACAAGATATTGCTATTTATTGATCATTTTGTAGAAGATGCTGATAGAGTAATTGATGAAGAGGTTATTAATTACAAATTGGATTTAAAAAAAATATCACAAACATAGTATTCTTAACTTATCTTGCTTGTCAAAATAAGTTTTTTGTAGTATAGTAGTAAACATAATTAATTTATATCTCGTGTATAGTGGTATTTAATTATTAATACGACTATATCGCAGAATCAAACACTATGGCTCTTACAAAGAGACAAAAAACGAATGCTACAACAGAAGCAAAGCGTCATGATACTGACACTGGATCTCCAGAATATCAAATTGCGCTTTTTACAACAAGAATCAATAAACTGACAACTCATTTAAAGAAAAATCAACATGATTTTCATTCACGCAGAGGTCTGCTAAAAATGGTTGCTAAAAGAAAAAAATTACTTGATTATTTAGCTAGAACTGATGAAAAAGCTTACAAAAAAATCGTGAAACAATTAGGACTTCGGGAACGTAAATAAATCTGAGACTAGAGAGCGTAGATTAAATACGCTCTCTTTTATTTAAAGCACTATAACAATATCAATCTATACTTCAAATATTTTTGATAAAAGGTAACTATTTTTATAAAGAACACTAAACCAATTTTTATACATAAAATATAATTATATGAAACACAAGGATCAACGCGTAGGTGTGGTAGTAGATATACAAAACCTTTACTATAGTGCCCGCGTCTTATACAACAAAAAAGTAAATTTTAAAAATCTATTGACAGCATCTGTCGAAAATAGAAAGCTAATACGAGCAATAGGCTATGGAATAACAACTGAAGAAGCTCAGGAAGATAAGTTTTTTGATGCTCTGGAAAAAATTGGAATGGAGGTAAAGACTAAAGACCTACAAATTTTTGCAGGAGGTCAAAAGAAGGGGGATTGGGATGTGGGCATCGCAGTTGATGCTATAAAAATGGCTCAAAGTGTTGATGTTATCATACTTGCTTCAGGAGACGGTGACTATATACCAATGGTAAAATATATACAAAATACTACGGGTTGTCGTGTTGAAGGAGTTTCCTTTGGAGAATCAACGAGTATGCGTCTTATAGAGTCTTTAGATGACTTTCTAGACCTATCTTCAAATAAAAAACGATTTTTAATTTAAAAACTTTCAATAAAAACTACCAATGTTCATTTGGTGGTTTTTATTTTTTATCATTTCGATATATAAGGCTTGCAAAATTCTGACTTTTAGTCTATACTTGGATAAACAAAGTTAATTATTAAACAAAAGAATATTTACTCAAACTGAGTGAGAAAAGAAAATGTTTTAATTTTCTTTTGTTGTTTTATTTAATAATTTCCTTTGTGGAAATTTTTTGCGTTTTTAATTATATAATTAAAGTCTGAAATTAACGCAACAGACTTAATAAGCTTATAGATTTTATGACAAAAGCTAATGACTTACTTGATAAGATAGTAAAACAAGTTAAAAAAGATACTGAAAAAGAGCAAGAGATTGCTAAAAGCCCAGAAGAAACACCTACAGAAGAAACTCTTACAAAATCAGTTGCAACTGAATCAGGTTCTACTGATATGGATGCCCTAATGGATTTGAACGAAGTTTCAATTCCTAGAGTTGGTGATGTAATTGATGGTACTATTATTGATATTTCTGCTAGTATTGTTTTGTTGGACATTGGTCCAATTGGAACTGGTATGGTTATTGGACGTGAAGCAAAGAGTGGCCTTGCTGAGGATGACAAATTACGCGCTGGAAGTGAAGTAACTGCAACAGTTATTGATTTGGATAATGATGATGGTTATATAGAACTTTCAATACGTGAAGCTTCTTATGAACGTGCTTGGGATGACTTAAAAGCTAAAAAAGATGGTGAAGAAACTATCTTAGTTAAAATGCTTGATGCTAACAAGGGTGGTCTTATGGTTGAAGTTAATGGTGTAACTGGTTTCTTACCTGTATCACAACTTTCAAGTAAAAATTATCCTCGTGTAGAAGATGGTGACAAAAATAAGATTCTTGAATTATTAAAGAGACTTGTTAGAAAAGAATTGCCTGTTCGAATTATTGATATAAATCAAGAAGATGAAAAACTGATTGTTTCAGAAAAAGCAGCACATAGTGATATCGAAAGAGAAGCTATTTCAGGGCTACATGTTGGAGATACAATTTCAGGTGAGGTTAGTGGTGTTGTTGATTTTGGTGCTTTTGTTAAGTTTACTCCTGCTGGAGCTGAATCAGAAGAAGATGATGCAAAACTAGAAGGACTTATTCATATTAGTGAACTTGCATGGCAACTTATTGATAATCCAAGAGAGGTTATTAAAGTTGGTGATAAAACAGAAGCAAAAATCATAGGAATTGATGATACTCGTATTTCACTTTCTATAAAGGCACTACTAGAAGATCCTTGGACAAAAATTACTGAAAAATATGAGGTTGGTAAGATTTATACTGGTAAAGTTGATAAGATTAACCACTTTGGAGCATTTGTTTACCTTGATAAAGATATCCATGGTCTTGCACATATCAGTGAATTCCAAGAGCTATATCCTGGTAAAAAACTTGATGATAAGATTGCTCAAAAAGAAGAGTATCAATGGAAAGTACTTTCCATTGAACCAAAGGAGCATCGCATGGGTCTAGTACTTATGGATGATAAAAAACTAGAAGAAGACAAGACTAAAAAAGATGCCGAGTCAGAAGAAAAGCCTACAGCAACTAAGAAAAAAGTTGTTAAAAAAGAAGCTGACAAAAAATAGTATCCTTGCGCTCGAGATTCTTCTCGAGCGCTTTTTTTATCAAACTAATTTATTTTTATGATTATAACAATCACTGGAGATCCTGGTTCTGGAAAAAGTACGCTTGGAGAAAAATTAGCAAAGGAACTTGATTATGATAGATACTATATTGGGCAAATACGACGTGATGCTGCAAAAAAGATGGGTATGACTCTAGCAGAATATAACAAATATGGAGAAACTCATCCTGAAACTGACTTAGCGGTGGATGATTACCAAAAAACTTTAGGTGAAACAAAAGATGCTTTTATAATTGAAGGTCGCACAAGCTGGTTTTTGATTCCAAAATCATTAAAAATTTATATAGAAGTTGATCCAAAAGAAGGAGCTACTCGTATTTTTAATGACTTACAAAAAGAAAACATCAGGAATGAAGGAGATAATCTCACAAGTGTTGAGGATGTGCTAAATAGCAACATAAAACGAGCTGCTAGCGATGAATTACGATATAAAAAATATTATAATAAAAATTGTTTTGATAAAAATAATTTTGACTTTGTTATAGATACAACAAATCTAACAATAAATGAGGCTTACTTGGAAGTATTAAAATTCATTCAAGAAAATACAAAAATATAATAGTATATATTAGCTATTTTACTATACTAAAATAGCTAACATTATATTCTTATATGAAAAATTTAATAAAACATGTACAAAATGTGAATTCACAAAATAATCTTTGGAATTCTGGAGACACTATCGTCATTGGTGTATCAGGTGGTCCTGATAGCATGTGTCTTTTTGATGTGCTTTTAAAAATTGCGGCTAAAAATAATCTTTCTATTATTATAGCTCATGTAAATTATGGTTTACGCGGTGAAGACTCAGTTGCGGATCAAAGATTAGTTGAAAACCTTGCGCTAATAAACAACGTGACTTGTAAAACATTAGTTTGTACTGATCCTTCTGCTAAAAATGAAAATGCTTGGCGAAATATTCGCTATAATTTTTTTCAAAAAATCGCAAAATTCCACAATGCCCATTCTATCGCAGTTGCTCATAACAAAAATGATCAGGCTGAAACATTATTGTTACATTTACTACGAGGTAGCGGTTTAAATGGATTATCTGGAATGCAATTAAAAACAAATAATATTATAAGACCTCTTCTAACAACTTCCAAGGAAGATATATTGAATTATTGCACTCAAAATAACATTAAATACAATATTGATAAAACAAATGCTACTGCGGAGTTTACACGTAATAAAATCAGAAATGAATTAATGCCCTATCTAGAAGAAAATTTTAATAAAAATATAATAAATATATTATCAGCAACAGCAAAAACTATTGGAAATGATTATGCTTTCTTAAATGAATCTATTGAAAAATTTTGGTTTATTGATAAATCAAAAAAAATAATTTCATTTAAAGAGCGTGTCTTTATCAATATGCATCCATCAAAACAAAATATGACTTTAAGGCTTATGATACATGAGCTCTTAGGGTCTCTTACAAATATTGAAAATGGCTTAATTGAAGAAATGACGAAGACTATAAAAAGTACAAAAAATAAACATAAAATCATTGAGACAAAAGACTTGAAAATGATGAAGATTGGTGATACAGTAGAGCTTATGAAGATAAAAGATTAAAGTAATTTTTTGTTTTTATTTTTATAAATTTACTAACTAAAAATATGGAAAAGATTTTCAAGAATTCTTCGGTTATTATCATGGTATTAATTGTAGTACTAATGTTCATAATGCTTTCAACTACATCAAAAGATGAAATTGAAAAAATATCATTAACACAATTATCTCAAGAAATTAATGAAGATAAGGTTGAGGGAATTACGGTTAATTATAATGGTAAAGTTGAAATTGATATCAAAGATACTGATTTGATGCAAGAAACACACAAAGAACCAGATGCTAGTCTTACAGAAACACTTTTAAATATGGGTGTTAGTCCAGAAAAACTAAATACTGTTCCAATTACTGTTGAAACAAAATCTGGTGCATCAATGTGGGCTACAATACTTATTCCCTCACTGCTTCCAATATTAATAATTGGTGCTCTAATTTTCTTCATGATGAAAAGCGCAATGCGTGGAAACAATCAAGCAATGAGCTTTGGTGCTTCAAAAGCAAAAATGATTGATCCTAAAGATGCTAAAAATAAAACTGCCTTTAAAGATGTCGCTGGTAACAAGGAAGCAAAAGAGGAATTAATAGAAATTGTTGACTTTTTGAAGGCTCCTAAAAAGTTCCAAGACTTAGGTGCTAAAATTCCAAAAGGCGTGTTATTACTTGGACGTCCTGGAACTGGTAAAACATTATTAGCCCGAGCAGTTGCTGGTGAAGCTGAGGTTCCCTTTTTTACAATAAGTGGGTCTGAGTTTGTGGAAATGTTTGTTGGTGTTGGTGCTAGTCGTGTACGAGACTTATTTAAACAAGCAAAGAAACATGCTCCTTCTATAGTTTTCATTGATGAAATTGATGCTGTAGGTCGACAAAGAGGTACTGGTTTAGGTGGTGGAAATGATGAGAGAGAGCAAACATTAAATCAAATTCTTGTTGAAATGGATGGTTTTGATAATAATTCAAATGTTATTGTTATCGCTGCAACGAACCGACCTGATGTACTTGATCCTGCATTATTACGACCAGGGCGATTTGATAGACGTGTTACAATAGATTTACCTGGAATTGAAGATAGAGAAGCAATCTTAAAAATTCACGCAAAAAATAAAAAACTGTCTACTGATGTCAATTTACAAAGAATAGCTCAACGAACACCTGGCTTTTCTGGAGCAGATCTCATGAATTTAATGAATGAAGGAGCACTACTTGCAGGAAGACATAACAAGAAAGAAGTTGAAATGATTGATTTAATTGAATCAATTGAGAAAGTATTACTTGGACCAGCTCGTAAAAACAAACGACTGGATGAAAAAGAAACAAAAATTGTAGCTTATCATGAAGCTGGTCATGCGCTTATTGGTGCAAGTCTTGAAAATGCAGACCCTGTACAAAAAGTATCTATAATATCAAGAGGTAGTGCAGGAGGATATACGCTTTCTGTTCCTGAAAAAGATCAGACTCTTCACTCTAAAGCATATTTCATAGATGAATTATCTGTATTTCTGGGAGGTTATGTTGCTGAAAAAATGATATTTGGAGATACTACAACGGGACCCTCAAATGACCTAGAGCGAGCTACTCAACTTGCTAGAAATATGGTTGTTAAATTCGGCATGAGTGACATGGGAGTGCGCACATTTGGTAAAAATGAAGAGTATAGCTTCTTGGGCCGTGAAGTATCTGAAGAAAAAGATTATTCAGAAAATACTGCTGATACTATAGATAAAACAGTTTCAGAATTTCTCTCAGAAGCTAAAAAACGTACAGAAGATATCTTAACAGAGAAGAAAGATATTCTTGAAAAAATAGCAACTGTATTATTAGAAAAAGAAACTATTGAAAAAGATGAGTTTGATGCAATTATTGCAGGTAAAGAATATAAAGAACCTACTACAAAGAATGTTACAAAAAATGATGAAGTTACTAGTATTGATGCAACAATAAAAGAATAGTATTTAGGTCGTTGTAGTGATGGAATAGAATTCTTTCACTACAAAAAGGACGGCTAGCTCAGTTGGTTAGAGCGCTTGCTCGACACGCAAGAGGTCACAGGTTCGAATCCCGTGTCGTCCACAAATAAAAACACGAGACTCCTTGTCTCGTGTTTTTATTTATATCTTATATCAATCATTAACCATCAACTGTGTCTACTGCATTTCCACTTGAATCTAGATTACCTTGATATGTTCCACTAGAACCAGACCCTCCTGTAGATGTCCCTGATGTACTTCCGGAAGTAGTTGCACCACCATTGTATGTCGTTCCTGTATCTGGATTTGTCCATGTTGATGATTGTTGCATCTGTTTCCCAGAATTATATGAACCTCCTGAATATTGGAATTCTGGACCTAGTTGACTGCTCATATTATTCATCTCTGATGACATCTGACCACTTATTGCTTGCATGTTTGCTCCTACTGATGACTGCACCTCTCCCAAACCTCTTTCCACTACACCAACTATTAGAGTTGTGGCGAATGATTGTATAACACTAGAAAATACATTTGAATCTCCATTTGCCAATGCTTCTAACGGTAAATTAACTTGCTGATTTTGTATTACTTCTACCATTGAACTTGGTATTTTTGTATTTCCTTGAGCATCTTTTGCTGGCAAAACACCACTACTTTTTGCTGTTAAGTCCTGTACTTTTTGTTCTGCTGCATATTTTGCAGACATTGCTGCATCTGTTGCTAATGCCATCCCAATGGGTGTGTTTTCAGGCTTTGCCATAATAGCACTAAAACACTTATAATTTCCATCTGCAAAAAAATCACCTCCTGTACAATGCTCGGCATAATCCACACTAGGCTGATTTTCCCCTTTCCAACTATCTATAACGCTATTTCCTGCAGATTCAATAGCCTGCCCCAATGCATCTCCTCCAGAAGAGCCTCCTGCAGGAGTATAATCACCTGATGTTGTTCCTCGCAATGCACTTGTTAAAAAATCTTCACCATAAGTAACAGCCTTATCTTTCGGATCATTTATGATGAAGTCTTCAAAGTTAGATATATTTCTAGGAGAAGAGCTGCCTCCATACAATAGATCTTCTATTGTTGATGTAGCTTGTTTAATTGACATCATTTTCACAGATGAATTAATGGCTTTTTTGATTTCTTCAAATATTTCTTCTAAGCCTTGCTTCATACCTGATGCACCCATATTAGTTCCCCACATTTCTGCTCTGACATGTTGGACTGGAGCCATGATTATACACATCAAACAAAAAAGTACAGCTATTTTTTTTATTTTATTCATAATTTATATTTTATATTTTAGATATCTAGAAATATGTTATCTATCTCATATTCAACTAATTTTTGATCTATTTTTTCTTGAAAGGCTATTCCCTCCATTATTAATCCTTGCATTTGAGCTAATGCAGCTATCATTGGAGTAACATCTGTTGCAACATTCTTATAGTCACCATCCTTATAAATACTTGTAGCATATCGAAGTAAATATAAACCTTCTAAATGTATATCTAGCATATCTTCAGGAACATCTATTTCATTTAATTGGACTTCCGCTTTTATTGCATTCTCTGAAATGCCCTCAAATACCTTAAAATCTGTTGCTGACTGTGAAAAACTCCCCAACTGACTCATTAATTCATCTTGTACAACACTGACAGATCTTTCAAAAAAGCCATCTGGAAAGCTAGACATAAATACGTACGATGTTTCAGTTAAATATTCTATTGCATCTTCTTTTAATTTTTCATCTCTCTTTTTTTCAGATAGCTTATCATAATCTTGTTCTTTAATTTTGACTTGATCCATGGAAATAGGGTCCACAGCATTCATGCTAACCTCTTTATCTATTGCGTCTGATATAACTTTTGAGAACTCTTCCGACGTAATACCCTCTTTTCCATCTTCTTGCGCATCGGCTAAATATGAAACTACATCTTCTGATATTTTTTTAGTTACATTTGAAGTTTGTAAATTACTTGACTCAAATACAACTGGCTTTTTCTTTTTTACTATTCTATCTCCAGGCGCAGCAATTAATGGATTATATCCACTTTCAACTTCAACACCATCTGAATACCCATCTCCATCTGTATCAGCCTTTTTCATATCAGTTCCAAACATTTCTTCTTCAGCATTACTTAGTCCATCTCTATCAAAATCCTCAAATAATGTAAAATTTGACTCATCTGCAAAAGTAAAAAAAGAAAAAGCACTTACAATAAGAATTGCAAATACTACAAACGACATGGTATTATAAGAATATTTTTTATTCACAATATTATTTTTATTTTTAACGTCTATATTATACCATATACTTTATTCCTTGCACAATTTTTCAATGTTTTACTATTGATTTTTCATACTTTCTATGCTATAATACATTTGTGTTAAGGGTGAGTTGTTTACTTTATGTAAACTGCTCATTTTTTTATTATGTTGAAGCAGTTTATGCAAAATAAATACAAAATAATAATAAATTATATAAAAAAACAATACAAAATATTCTCTTTGCGCAAGAAATTATTTGTTTTTGCTATTATTGCAGCACCTATAACATCAACTGGTGTTGGAATGACTTTATATATAGATAATTCTGCTGAAATAATTCAATCTCCAATCTTTGAAAGTGAACCTGTTCTAAACTTAGATGAACTACTCACTATCCGATTTAAAGAATCAATTAGTGATTCTCAAAAATATGAAAGCATGATATCTACTTATCCATCCTCTACTCTATCTTTTTTTTGGAATACAGATAACACTATGCTAAAAATTATTCCTAAAACTATTTGGAAGCCCGCTACAACCTATTCAATATCTTTTCCGTATAATTCATATGAATATACTACAGAAAAATCTATCTTATTTTCTTTTACTACTGTCCCCTACCCATCTGTACTTAAAACTTCTATTGATAATTCAAATAATTCATATGCCACAGTTAACAGCTCAATTGATATTCTTTTAGATAAGGAAATTGATAAATTCAATATACAAGTTGTTACAAGGCCTTTTATTAAAACTGAGCAAAATTACAATCCCACTAATAAAATATTATCAATAAAAATTTTGGACTTAAATCCTGCTGAAAATTTCAAAACATCCCATTCTCTTACAGTATTTGCAAATCACAAAAGACAATCTAAGGCTAGCTTCTATCCTATTTACTCTTCTACTTTTAATACTATTTTAGAAAAACCCTCATCTTGGCCTACTGCACACGCAGAAAGATTAACTCTCTCACAATCAACAACTGCACCAAAAATAAAAAAAGGGAAGTATATAGATATAAATACGGAAGCTCAAATAACTACATTATTTGAAAATGGAGAAGGTGTTAAAAGTTTTGTAAATTCAACTGGAGCAGATGACACTCCAACCCCACTTGGTGAATTTGAGATTTATAATAAACATCCATATGCACTCTCAAATATGTTTCAAGTATATTTACCATACTGGATGGCTTTTACAGAAGATGGCTTGTATGGTTTTCATGATCTAATTGTATGGCCAGAAGGTCATGAAGATAAACCAGAAGGTGGCAAAGAAAGCCTAACAAGTATAGGTAATGCTGTTTCTCCTGGATGTGTTCGTCATGATGCTCAAAATTCACAATTTATATATGACTGGACTGACGTTGGAACAAAGGTTGTCATTTATTAAAAATACTTCTAAACAAAAAAGATATCTTTAAAGATATCTTTTTTGTTTTTATAAAAATTATTATAGTCAACTTATGCTATTGTATATTTCTTTTAATATATCCGCTGATTTTTTAAGATTTTTTTGCTCAGCTTCTGAAAGCTCAACACATATCCGCCCTATTATACCCCCAGACCCAATGACAGCTGGCATGCTAAGACATACATCTTCAACTCCATAAACACCCTCCACTAAATGTGAAACTGGCAATACTGTTTTCTTATTATGCAAAATTGCATTAATTAAATAAGAGGCTCCTGCACCGATTGCATAATATGTTGATTGTTTTCCCTCTATTATTGTATAGGCTGCATTTTTTGCTTCTTCAAAAATCTCATCTTTATCAAAATTATTCAATCTTGTACAAGTTCCTAGCTTCATATTTCCAATAGCCGCTGTGCTCCAAACTGGAAATTCACTATCTCCATGTTCCCCAAGTATATATGCATGTATACTTTTTGGATTAATATCTAGTTTTTGACCTATCAAATGACGGAATCTAGCCGAATCAAGAAGTGTTCCAGTTCCCAATATTTGATCTTTTTTATCAGGAAACATATCAATTGCCAGTTTTGTAAGTACATCCACAGGATTTGTAACCATCACAAGCACTATATTAGGATTTTTTTCAAAAATCTGAGGTAGGATTTGCTTCATGATAGATGCATTTTTCTCAACAAGTTGCAATCGAGTCTCACCTTCTTTTTGTGCAACACCACATGTAATAACTACGACATCACTATTTGCACAATCATCATATGTCCCAGTATGCACATCTGTATTTCCTACAAAAGGTACGGCGTGTTGCAAATCCATAACTTGTGACTCCACAAGTTTTTCATTTATATCAATAATTGCAATCTCTTGGGCAATCTCTCGCATCACAAGTGAATGTGCAATAGTAGATCCAACCATTCCAGCTCCAATTATAGTAACTTTATTTTTCATATTTTTTTGTTATGTAACATGCTACGTAACATACTACGTAACAAGTACAGTTTTAATATTATTTTTATATAATAACATAGAATTAAAAACAGTCAGAATCATTCGAGCCGCTTTTTTGCTAGATAATTGTCTAGCATCTGCATACACATTTCCAAATCACCTGCCTAGTGAGGTCTCTGCACTATTTTTGATTGAACAGACATAACTCAAAACAATAATGCATCACCTCGCACTCTTTGAATCTCTACTCATTAAATAATTTATTTATATTTCGTTGTAAAGCTTGATATCCAATATCCTTTTGTACTTCCTCCATCAACTTTTGATATTGTTTTTTACCAATTAATTCTTTTTTATCATTAAGTATGCTCGAAAGTAGGTCAATATTTTTTTTATATATATCTACAAGTTTATCTTTTCCAATAACCTCAGCATATTTTTGAAATGATTCTAATTGCAATAAAGATTCTTCTAATAGTTGAATTTGGATGTGATGTGTTGCAAGAGTTTTATTTTTTCGTTCTACCCATAAATCCATAATATCTCGAATTGTTTTTCGATCTGCAATTAATATCACGCGAGGAATATTTGATTTTTGACCTTTGAAATCTTGTGATTCTGAATAAAAGTAATCCATTTTTGTGAGGTGTCCCGCATCAATATTTTGCTTCGTACGTTCTAATTTTTTATTAATTCCCTCAATGCTTGTTGCAACATCAAACCCGAGTGCTAAATGTGCCACAAAATTCTTCTCATCTTCAAATTCAACCACCCCATCAACCCCATTAACGATATCATCAAATGCTGTTGGAATAATTACTTGTGCATTTTCACCAAACCAAGCATTCATGTCAATTCCATCTAACACCATTGCTTCAAAAACTTTTCCCACCTTTTGATGCGTTTCCCAGCCAAAGGATTGTTTTATCTTACCATTATTAGCATCCTCAAATTTTTGTTTAAGCTTTGTTACATATGCCTGATCACGTTCAATGCGAGCCTTGTCGTATGGACCACTATCTGGATCATTTGTTTTAATAAAAATATCATATGGAATAGCATCTTTAAAAATATCGTCAGACATCTCTAATGCAGTAGATAACTGTGGATATCCTTCAGGATCACGAGATTCAGGTTTTTTATAAGGATTTTCAAGGTTAAACATATTTATAATATTATCAAATTAGCGTTTTTACGAAAACGTACACTTACTATAATAAATTTATCATCTAATATCAACTTTTACTATACCTATGATATTAAATATTTCAAATGTATTCTTATTATTTACACACTTCGGACTGTGTTTTTATTTTTGAATTCTAAATTAAGCCTTTCTTCACTTGAAAGTGGTTTTTTATTTTCAAATTCTGGATCAAGCATTGTCTCGGGACAAAATTTTTGTAAATATAATTTATCAATGACTCTTTTTTTAAAAAATAACCCTAACTAGTTAACTCTTTTTTTTCTTATTTCACATCTAGAAAACACTCTTTACAAAACAATATTTTTATGTAAAAATATATATTCCACTTAGGAGACACTAGTTCATTTCTATTACTTTAGGAGGTTTTATTTTGAAAGAAAATAAATTTGAAATATGGCAAGAGGCTACGCACAGTGCCTTACTTGATACTAGGCAGTGCCCCTGTGCCAGTGGTGATATTGAACATTGTTTTTTATCACTGCCTATTGAAGCACAGACTGATTTATACGAGGATGATCCTGTAAACTGTTTTACGCAAATATACTTGAGTAGCTAACCTCAGCTAAATAAAAAAACGATTGTTTATACAAATAATCGTTTTTTCTTTATTATTGTCTGATATGAACTTCTTGTATATTTGCATCTTGGAAAATCTGAATATATTTTTGCATTTTTTCACTTGAAATTGGTTTTTGATTTTCAAATTCTGGATCAAGTGTTGTCTCGGGACGAAATTTTTGTAAATATAATTTATCCGCACCACTTACCAACTCACTCATTTCTTTTATGATTTCTTCAGTATGTACACCCTCTATTACTGTTGTGCGAAATTCATATGGAACTGTTCCCTGTTTTAAAAATTCTATACTTTCTTTTATATTGTCAGGATTAACCATTTTTCCAACCAAATTTTCATAATTATTTAAAGTTGTTTTCACATCCATTGCTATATAATCAATTAATCCATCGTTAACTAAGTCTTTCATTATATTTGGCAAATTTCCATTTGTATCTAATTTTACCAAAAATCCCATTTCTCGTACTTTTTGGATGAATTGTCGCAAATCTGGTTGTACAGTTGGCTCTCCACCCGAAATTACCACGCCATCTAATTTACCTCGTCTGCTTTCTAAAAAATTCAAAACTGCTCTTTCGGGGATAAAACTAGGGCGTAATTTTTTAATTTCTTCTGGTAAAACAAATTCTTTATTGTGACAAAAACCGCACCGCATATTACACCCTGGAGTAAATATGATTGCTGCTACTTTTTCTGGATAATCCAGCATGGTAAATTTCTGTACACCACTTATAAGCATTGCTTGATATTTATATATTTATCAGTCTTCATGAATATGAATTTTCACAAAGACTGGATAATCACACAAATTTAGCTATCTTTTAGTTACCAAATTTTTCTGTAAAATCATCATTTGCACAAGCACACTCTTGAAAATGTTTACGAGAATAATGTTCTGATTTTTTACCAGTATTAAAAAATGATACTGGGCGAAAATACCCCATTACCCTTGTCCATACTTCGCAACGTGTTCGCTCTCCTTCCTTCATTTGGATCTTTTGTGATACCATATGTTTATTTTTACTTAATTAATTATTTTTTATTAATAAATCTTATTTATCTGCCTCTGTGCTTTGATATCTTCCCCTAAACTCTGCATCACAATAACTTTTATTTTTTATTCCTATTTCTTCATCACATTTCGGACAAAAATCATATTCTCCTTTCAAATATCCATGTTTTGGGCATATTGAGAATGTTGGTGTAATTGTAATGTATGGAAGCTTATAATTTGTCAAAATCTTTTTCACAAGATTTGCACAGGCCTCTCCAGAACTCACTCTTTCATTCATGTACCCATGTAATACTGTTCCTCCAGTATACATTGTTTGCAATTCAGATTGTAAATCTAGTGCTTCAAAGATGTCATCTGTATATCCTACTGGTAGCTGAGTTGAGTTTGTATAATACGGAGCTTCTTCTGTCCCTGCCTGTATAATTCCCTCGTATTGCTTTTTATCTTCTTTTGCAAATCTATATGTTGTTCCTTCTCCAGGAGTTGCTTCTAAATTATACATATTTCCAGTTTCTTCTTGAAATTCTGACATTTTTTCTCGGATAAACTCCATTGTTTCTTTTGCAAACTCTAACCCATATTCAGAAGCTATATTTTCTTTATCATCTGTAAAGTTACGTATTGATTCATTTACTCCATTTATCCCAATTGTTGAAAAATGACTATCTAATTTGCCTAGGTATCGCTTTGTATATGGAAATAGTCCTCTATCCATCCATTTAGTAATAACAATTCTTTTCATTTCTAATGATGCTTTTGCTAGTTCCATTAAATGAGTAATTCTTGCAAAATAGGCTTCTTTATCGCCAGCACAAGTTTTTCCAATTCTTGCCATATTTAATGTTACAACACCAATTGAGCCAGTCATCTCTGCAGAGCCAAATAATCCCCCACCTCGCTTACGCAACTCCTTTAAATCAAGTTGTAACCTGCAACACATTGAACGAACATCACTAGGATCAAGATCTGAATTTATAAAGTTTTGAAAATATGGAGTTCCATATTTTGCAGTCATTTCAAATAATGGCAATACTTTTGAATCCTTCCAATCAAAGTCTTTTGTTATGTTATACGTTGGAATCGGAAATGTAAATGTACGCCCTTTTGAATCACCCAGCATCATTACCTCAATAAATGCTTTGTTTACGATATCCATTTCTGCTTGGAGTTCTCCAAATTTATGTGCAAATGGCTCACCTCCGAGAATTAGTGTTTTTTCTCTTAAATCATCTGGACAAACCCAATCAAGCGTAATATTTGTAAAAGGAGTCTGTGTTCCCCACCTTGATGGAATATTTAAGTTAAATACAAATGATTGGATATTTTGATATACATATTTATACAAAGTTTCTGAAACATAGCTTTCTTCATCTTTTTTTGTAGCAAAGTTCATGTTATATTTTTCGATTGCCTCTCGTATTTCATTTTCCTTTTTTTTCACAAATGGAGCTAAATATGTATCAAAACTAGAAAATGCCTGTGCTCCAGCCCACTCATTTTGTAATGTTCCCAGAAAATTAACCATTTGAGATACGGCACTTGTTAGATGTTTTGGTGGATTTGATTCTACTTTATTAGAAACTCCATTAAAACCCTCTTCTAGCAACGCTCGTAAGCTCCACCCAGCACAATAACCACTAAACATATCTAGATCATGTATATGTAAGTCAGCATTTCTGTGTGCTTCACCTATAGCCTTTGGATAAATATGAGATAACCAATAATTTGCTGTAACCTTCCCTGCTGTATTTAGAATCATTCCACCCAGTGAATATCCTTGATTTGAATTTGCATTTACACGCCAATCTAATTGATCTAAATATTCACCAATAGTCTTATCAACATCCACCATTACATTTTTATCTTCTCGTGCCTCTGTCCGCTTCTGCCTATATAATATGTAGTCTTTTGCTACTTGTGGATAATTACTGTGTATTAAGGAGTCTTCTACAGCATCTTGTACTTCCTCCACTGAAGGAATTTCATCAGAATACTCCTCAGAAAGCTTTGTTTCAGCATATTTTGCTATTTTTTTTGCTTCCACTTTTTTTGTGGGATTTGAAGCTATAGCCGCTTTTTCTATAGCATTTTCTATTTTTTCAATATCAAAATCAACAATTGTTCCATTTCTTTTTTTTATCTTATGAATTGCCATATTTATTTTAAATAATATCAGTTAACTACTAGTAATATCTTATTTTTTAGAAAAGAAAAAAGCAAGAATTATTTATGTTCTTACCCCTACCTATTTTAAAGTATAAACCTTTTCAAAATACTATGCAATAGCAACATATCCACAGGATATGCATGTATACCATATGTTGTGGTTTTTGAAAGAGGTCTACCACTACTAGTTTTTCAAAAGCCTAAATTTTTTATCTAAAAATATATTATATAAATCAATATTCATCATGATTTGTCAAGTGCAGATTATCAATTTATATATATGTTCCACGTGGAACAGTCTTAACTATACCTCCTAAATAGCTCTATAATTATTTTTCTTTAACTTTGTTCCACATGGAACAAAGTCTCTTGCATTACATTAATTTGCCCATGACATTCAAAATTGTTCTACGTGGAACAATCTCCTAATTGATTTATCTTACAAAGTAATACCAATCCATGTTCCATGTGGAACATTTTATTGTTTACACTGTATTTTCTGTTCAATTTTTATAAAATTTTGTTCTACGTGGAACACCTCAGTGCCATTCATGCGCTCTCATTTAAATATTTGCACTCTGTAATGTTCCACATGGAACATTATACGATTTTCTGAGTTACTGAGTAGCGTTTTTACATAAATTGTTCCATGTGGAACAATTTACCAGTTTTCTCCTATAATATGATCATTAGTTTACTACTAGATGTTCCACATGAAACATCTTCTTATTTCTATTATCGTAATAGTCAAACTTGGTATTTAATAGTTCTACGTGGAACAAGTACATTATCTTACTCTTTTTCCTTAATTTATATTCCAAACAACTATTTTAATTCTATAAAGACATCTTTTACATTAAATGTTCCATGTGGAACATTATTAATAGGGAAGTATGTTTAAAAGTTCCACGTAGAACATCTCCCTTATATTTTTTAAATGAGATTATATAACTTGTATAGTTCTACGTGGAACATATACATATATTTTTATTTATAATAACTTGACATATTAGTATAAATATGGTATAATACTTGTACGACGTACAGTGCCGGAATTCTATGGTTGTATTATACGTAGTTTTATGCTACATTTATTAAACAATTTAGTGTAAATGTCCCGGTAGTTCAATGGATAGAACAAGTCCCTCCTAAGGATTAGATAAAGGTTCGACTCCTTTCTGGGACACATTATATAATTAAACATAACCATCATGAGTGATAGAATGCGAAAAGTTAATTCCGTTATCCAACGAGAGATGTCTGAATTAATTATGAAGAAAGTTGATTTTAAGCCTGGTGTTTTTGTAACTATTTCCAAGGTTGACACTACTAGTGATCTCATGTATACTCGTATATTCGTTCGAGTATTTCCCCAAAAAGATATTAATTATTCAATGAAGACACTCGAGCATGAAAGAATTGCCATGCAGAAATTATTACATAAAAAACTACATTTAAAAGTTTTACCTAAAATATCATTTATACATGATCAAGGAGGTGATGATATTGATGAATTAGAAAAACTTTTGCAACAATAATAACTGTGATGGCATAATACCTAAAATATTTTCACTGATTCATTATGTCAAAACAGTATTTTTTGAAAGAATTTAATACACTTAGTTATATATTGCAAAGTTCTAGCAATATTCTTATCATTGGACACTCAAGTCCTGATGCTGATGCTGTAGGTAGTATAGTTGCACTACGTGAATTCATAAAAAAACATTATTCAGCAGATGTAACACTTGGTTGTTATGATGCTTTTCCGAAATCTTTAATGACTCTCATTCCAGATACTTTTCTCATACATCCTGAAGATTTAGATATTACATCATTTGATGTAATTATTGGTTGTGACAGTGTTGATAGGGGATTCAATGATGTAATTAAAGATGCTTCAGATTCTTGTGTTACAGTAATAATTGATCATCATCATGATACTATCACTAGAGCTGATTTGTTCATGAATGATGCTAATTATTCCTCAACTTGTGAAATATTATATAATTTTTTTAAGTTCACACATAAATCCATTACAAAAAATATTGCAACAGCACTCTTAGCTGGCATCATTTTTGATACAGGAGCTTTTCAACACTCTAATACAACTGCTGAAACACTTTCAGCAGCCTCAAATTTAGTGAAGGGTGGTGGCTCTATAACAAAAATAAACAGAGCTCTGTTTTCTAATAGAAATGTAGAAACACTAAATTTGTGGGGAAGAGCACTTGAGCGAACAAAATTTCATAAAAAAACAGGCCTTGCTGTTGCAGCAATAACAACCGATGATTTAAATGGCTATTTAATAAATTCAGGAGAAATTTCAAATATTGCTTCCATGCTTACAACAGTTCCTGATGTACGAGCTGCTCTAATAGTATATCAATCCGATCCCAACACAATAAAGGGGAGCTTACGCGCTGAAAAGCATGGTGGTATTGATGTTTCTGCAATTGCACACACACTTGGTGGTGGTGGGCATAAATTAGCAAGTGGATTTTCTATTCCCGGAAAAATAAAAACTCTTCCTAATGGTAATTGGAAAATTGTATAAAGTACCATTAATTAATATATTGCTTAATAATTTATATTTAAATTGATTGACTATACATATAATTTTTGATATCCTAGCATATGTATCAATAATATGGTCGCGTGGCCGAGCGGTTAGGCAAAGGTCTGCAAAACCTTGTACCCCGGTTCAAATCCGGGCGCGACCTCAAAATTATGATATAATGAATTTACTAACGTGCCCGGGTGGTGGAATTGGTAGACACGAGGGACTTAAAATCCCTTGGATGAATAATCCGTGCGAGTTCAAGTCTCGCCTCGGGCACTTAAAAAAACACACCTAGTAATAGGTGTGTTTTTTATATTTTTTCATTAACTAATTACATACGCAACTAGACTTCTTCTTCCAAATGCAAATGCTTCAGATTTTGTTTCCATATAAATGTCAAAATGATTTCCTTTTATAGCACCTCCACGATCTTCACATGTATATATACCCATGCCTTCGATATGAATTTCAGTACCAAACTCATATCCTCGTGGACAGGCAAGTGTATGTTTTTCTTTTACCATATTTCCACTTGCTGTTATACCATCACTTTTTCCACATTCATCTGCTGCAGCTGTATATGCTGATGCATTAATTGTAAATTTTTCTGGTATTGGCTCTACATATTGTGCTTTTTTATATTCTCCATTTGCTAATCCACAAACTATCCCTCCACCGTCTATATTTGTATATGTATTTATCTTATTTTCTGTTGTACTTGTAGTGTTTTTTGCATTTACTGTAATAACTGTAAATACACTTATGATTACTATAAATACTATATATCTCATTAATGAGACTAAATTATTAACATGCCCACGATACTTCATCTAAACTTTTCTCGTAGATAACACGGTTGACTCTGTGCCAACGCACTTTTTCAAGTCAACATATTACTATAGCATATTTTATATACCTTGTCAAGTTGACAAAGTCCTCTCAGTGGTCTATTGTTCATTGTTATTTAACAATTCCTGCAAACTTATTACTTTCACATGGAGGTTATTTTAATGGAAAATCTGATTTTAATATTAGATGATGGCTTTGAGATAACATCTTACTCAAAAAAATATCTCTCCAAAATAGGTGCTTTGTTATTTTTACACTACAATGACTATTTAACTCAAAAAAATATAATCAATTGTATAAAAGATCGTCCACAAGATATCCAGAATGAGGTTACTATCTCAATATCACGTTATGAATCTATTTTACTTAATTTTAATTCATTAAAAGATATAAACACTGACTTACATATCTTTATATCCAGATTCCCAGCAGATAACTCACAATCCTTATTTATAACTATTTCAGATAAGTATAAACCTATTGTAAAAAAATTGTTGTCTGATATTATTTTTGAATAAAATTATTAAACTCCTGCATAATAACTATGTGGGGGTTTTCACTTTCTCCGCCAAACACTTGACTTATTAACGTTTTTAGCTTAATATGATGAAAGGTTTTGATATGAATATGTTATCAAATATTTTTTGTGTTTAATATGTTCATAACCACTATTTTATTATAAATTTTTTAAACAACAGACCTATGCGAAATGAAGTTATAGAATTCAACAAAACTCAGAGAAAAGATACTATTGCTTTTCGTGCTGGTGATGTTGTAAAAGTTCACCGTAAAATTAAAGAAGGTGAAAAAGAAAGAATTCAGATTTTTGAGGGAATGGTAATTGCAATGAAGGGTGGACAAAGTAGTTCTCCGATGATGACTATCCGAAAAGTATCTAATGGAGTTGGTATCGAAATTATAGTTCCTATCTTTTCACCAACTATTGAAAAGATAGAATTAGTAAAAAGAGCTAAAGTTCGACGATCAAAACTTTACTTTGTGCGAGATAAGGCTGCAAAAGCTTTGCGCTTCAAATACACAGATGGTGCTGAAATATCTCCTGAAGAAGTTGTTGAGGAAAAGAATCTTGAAGTAAAAGAGGTTGCAAAAGATACAGAAAAAGCTGAATCAGTAGAAAAATAATTATAAATTTTCAAAAACAAGGTTTTAAAACCTTGTTTTTTTTATTGCTTTTTTGCAAAAAATATAGTAAAATACCTTTTGTGTTATTCTCTTAAGCCCAGGTGGTGGAATTGGTATACACACATGGTTGAGGGCCATGGCTTTTTATAAGCATGCGGGTTCAAGTCCCGCCCTGGGCACAAGTATTGATTTTTTATTTAAAAAGTGTATAATAGAATCTGTTGACAAATTATTTATAAATGCACGCTTAGCTCAGCTGGTTAGAGCATCTCATTTACACTGAGGAGGCCGGGGGTTCGAATCCCTCAGCGTGCACATAGTGTCAAAAGAAATATAAGCCGAGGTAGCTCAGTGGTAGAGCAAAGGACTGAAAATCCTTGTGTCGAGAGTTCAATTCTCTCCCTCGGCACATTGTATTTTTTAAAACACTCACTAAGAGACTTTCAAAAGTCTTTTTTTGTTTGACGAAATGAAAAAAAACATATAAAATATTTAGGTATTCAATTTAAGGAATAGGGGACTATAGCTCAGTGGTAGAGCACGCGACTCATAATCGCTTGGTCGCAGGTTCGAACCCTGCTAGTCCCACAATATAGTAATTTTGCGAGTGTCGTATAATGGTTATTACACCACCTTGCCAAGGTAGAAATGGCGGTTCGATCCCGCTCACTCGCTCATAAAATAAAAAACTACAGAAGTAATTCTGTAGTTTTTTATTTACCCTTATTTATATAATCTCACCAAATTGTATAAAAATAAATTTACTCCTAATCCATATCATTCCCAATTCACTATTCGCCTTTTACACATTTACCACAAAGACAACCTTCTTTACTTATAATGTCTTCTACGTACTCCTCACCATAATCAAAAGTAAATTCTTCTCCATGTTCTATCTCTCGTAGAGCATAAAACATTATTTGTTCTTCATCTTCTATTACCGCTTCTATATTTGGCTCACAAGAATGATTAATATATCTACCTGTATGTTCTCGTCCTGTACCATCTAAGACAATTTTATCATTAAGCGTAAATAAATATCGTCCACCTTTTTGATTTGACTGCTCATGTGTTAATGGTTCTCCTGTGTATTCAATTATAAAATCATCTTTTATAAAATTACGATTAGCAAAAAGACCTAGTCCTGCACTTGAGCGCCCTACTCGATAATTTTCTGTTGTGTTTTTCCCATTTGTCATAATGTATTATTATTTTTATGATTTAAAAATATTGTACTTTATATTTTATACTTTGTCATCTTCACTGAGTTATTTTTTAAAAAAAATCAGGACTGAGTTATAAACTCAGTCCTATAATAAACTGCTTTATGAAAAGATTTTAAATTTCTATTTGTAACCCCTCACACCTTTCTTGAAACATGTCCTTGCGAGCAACTGTGCTATCCTGTGTGTTTAGCGAAGTAATCTTAAGCACATACTTTAAATTTAAAAAGATTGCTTTGTCGTCGTACCTCCTCCTCGCAAAGACGTTATCTCTAGGTATTTTTCAAGAATTTATTTGAAAGTGTGAGGAGTTACTTCTACTTAGGTAGACTGAGATTCACTATTTACTAAACTTTGTAGTTATCAACATATTTCAATAAGGCACTAAATCTATCTGGATAATTAGCTTCAAAATTATATTCTTCTCCATTTAATTTAAAAGCCAACTCCTTAGCATGTAGATAAAATGTGCTTGGATCATATTCTTTAAATTCACTCAAATCTATTTGTCTCTCATTTTTTGTATAATATCTTTCATCACCTACAAGAGGATGTCCTTTATGTAACATATGTACTCTTATTTGATGAGTTCTTCCTGTCTTAGGTTTTACTTCTACACATGCAACCTGTAATGCTTCTGATAAATTATATTCAGATATTACATTGTATTCTGTTTGAGCTTCTTTTGAATCACCTTTATATCTACCAAAAGCTATTTTTTGCTTTGTGTATGAAGTTGCTCGTGCTATTGGAGCATCTATTAGTCCATTTAATTCATCAAAAAGACCAAAAACTATAGCATGATATGTCTTTTGAATCTCTCTTTTTTGAAAAAGTTCCTTTAATTGATCAAAAGTCTCTTGGTTTTTAGCTATAACCATAAGTCCTGTAGTATCTTTATCAAGTCTGTGTACTATACCAGGTCTTTCTTCATCATCACCTACACCAGAAATCTCTGGGAATATAGCTAAAAGTGCATTTACAAGGGTTTCTTCTCGCTCTCTATGGCTTGGATGTACTTGTAATCCTCTTTGTTTGTTTATTATTGCAAAATTTTCATTACTCTCCAAAATATCTAATACTATATTTTTATTTGGTACTATTTTATCATCTTGTTCTTCAAATTCACCCATTGTTATAATTTCATTACCTTTAAGTTTATAACTAGGTTTAACCTTTAAATCATTAACTAAGACGACTTCTGTCCGAATCATTTTTATTATTTCACCCCTTGTCCTATCCTCATTTTTTTTAGCTAAGAATTTATCTATCCGAATTCCTTTGTTTTTCTCTTCTACATTTATAATTTCATTCATAATATTATATTTCACTAATTACATCAAAACCTTTTACACTTCCTACAATAGCATACCCAAATACATTTTGTGCCACATTATTTCTTTTACACTTACAGGCGAGTTGCTCCAAAGTTGCTCCAGAACCCACAGCATCATCAATTATAAGTATGTTGTCATATTCACCTTTATCATCCACGACCATTGTTTCTTTTGCATTCTTTATACGATCATCAATTTTTGAAAGTGTTTTTTGTGGCACTACAATTTCACCATGTACTTTAACAATATTTATTACTGGTAAAGCAATATTTAATTCATCTTGTAAAATACGCATGAATTGTATTTTACGATCAATAGATGGTGGTGCAAATCCAATTGCTTGTATATTTTCTTTTTTTATTATAGACAATACATCATCTTTTATCATTTCTACAACCTTTTTTATCATTTTTCTATCTTGACTTTGTTTTGAATACATTACTAGTTGTCCTATTTTTGTCTTACCAAAAATTTCCCATGCATAGAACTCACTATAAAATACATCGTTAATACATTTAGTGTTAAAAACTTTATGCATTTTCACTGTACCTTTGATTAAATTATTCTCTTTATATTGTTTATATTTATCATAAATATCACAATATTCAACAGCTTTTTTACTTATATCAAAATCTCTTTTGTCACACCAGATTCTAAAACCATTTAAACCATCCGCTTTTTCTCCATTTGGCATGATATAAAGAAAGTTTTTTTCAATAATATCACGCTTTTGTTGATCTATCTCAATTTTTACATCAACAAACTCTTTTTTATTTTCACTTGGAAAATAATATACACGTGGTGGGGAACCTCGTTTTAGAACACTCTTTTCTTCTATAAGTTTTTTAAGATGTCGTTGAACCATTGCTCGAGTTAATTGAAATTCATTAATTAATTCAATTACCGTTGCTTGTTCCTTTTCTTGAATATATTTCAATATCTTATCACGAGAAGACATAACTATTTTATAATTAATTTATAGTATATAGTATACAGTGTATTATATACTATGTCAATTAACCATTTAACTCTTTTATTCACAAGGACATCTATAGTACATATAATAATACTATGGATGTATTTTTAGTTTCACCTCAGCACAAACCTTTATTTAAAAGAAATTTCATATTACATTATATGGAATTCAAAAAAGTTTTTATAGTTATCCACTTATCAACAAGTTATCCACTTTTTCAATAATATATTAATTTCATATTAGTTATTTATAAGGACATGTCCTTGAGGCTGTCCTCGTATTATATATACATAATGGGTACAAGGAACAATACTACAATGAGTGCTAGTTATTTAGAAATGGTATGAAGAAATATTATAAAATATCGTCTTTGCGAGTAGTAGTATTCTTTATCATGATCTACGAAGCAATATCAATAAGATTACTTCACATTATTATATTGAAAATAGCTTTTATCTGCAAAGACAATGCTATTTTTCAAAACTAATTATACAAAAAGTTTATTGAAAACTTATACTTACTACGTTTTAAACGCACTTACTAGTTATGCTACTAGTTTTTAAGTATAATAAAAAACTAGGAGGGACATTGTTTCTTGAGATAAAAAAATATAAGATTTTTGCATTATTTACACTTTTTCCTTTTTAAGTTTATGGTTATCAACAGAAAACTGTGGATAACCTGTTAATTATGTGGATAACTTCTTGTGGATAACTTTGTATATTCTTGTGCACAATATTCCATTGTTGTGGATAACTATACATTATTTACACTTTTTTAGTTATCCACATTTAGCAACACATATACACACCCTTACACACATGTCTTATTTTTGTGTTATTTACTACATTTTTCCACAATATTCACTTATACATACAGTAATAGTAATAATAAATTATATATATAATAAGTTATTATATTACAGATTCATTCTATGTCTCAAAATATATATCAACTAAAAAACATCTCCGATTCATAACCATCTATTAAAATAAAATTGGAGTAGTTATTATTTAGATTTAATAGTGTAATCTTACAGAGAAAAGATTTTTAATATAATAAATAATGAAATTAGTTATCACATGTTTTTTTTCTAGTAGGATTAATATTATTTACTTATCTATTTAGTATATAAAATCATTTATATGGAAACTAAACTATAATAGTTCAATAATAGACTAACATATTGTTATGTTGCAGCTAATAAATAAAATAGGCACATAAACAGTCAGTATATGAAAGCTAAACATTTTCAGAATAATATATTATTGAAGTTAGTTTCAAATTAAGATTTGATATAAACTGTACAATTATGGTATTGACAAAATATATAAAGTATGCTATAGTTTAATGTTGTTGAGATAGTTCTCTAAAAATTTAAGATAAATCTATTATTTCGTCTATTGGCGAAAAGGGGATGTTATGAAAACTTTAAAAGTTATAGTTTTTGCTCTAATCGCTGTTGTTTCTCTTTCTACCACTCAAGCAGTTGCTGGATGGTTTGGTGGAGATAATCTTTTTCCAGAAGCTGCTATTGAAGTAGGTATCCGGAAAGCGGTATTTCAAATCACTAAAGATTATTCTGATTGGGGTAAAACAACTGATGTAGTTGATATTGAAATTCATCAGAAATATCGCACCAATCAAAAAAAACTTGCAAAGCTGAAGCAGTTGTATTATAAAAAGGGTGTAGAAGTACCAAAGGGAGTTAGGCGAGTTTTTTCTAATATTGGATTATATAAAAGTAATGATGATTTCCAAGAAGAACTTCTTAGTGTTGCATTTACTGCTAATTTTATTGCTGAGGGTAAAAAACATGAGATTGTTGCTAATTTCTTATTTACTAAATATCCTCAAGAAGATAGTATAAGATATTTGAATTGGGTGGTATTTGCTTGGACAGATAAAAATCCAGAACAAGTGGATGATACTAATTATGATGAGTTTAGAGAAAATGCTAAAGAATCTATCAACATTTTTGAAGAAATTATAGTGATTAAGTAATAATGTGAAAATTATTATTGAAACCACTGCAAATAAATCTATTTGCAGTGGTTTTTGTTTTTTTTGAATACATGGTATTATATTTATATCTAAAAAATATATTTAAAAATGTGAAAAAAAATAATAAAATAAATAAATATCTTATATATATAACATCATTTTGTTTTATATTTTCATTTTTATTCAGTCTTAATTTTGATAATTATAGTGAAAATCAGCAAAATATTTTCAATGATGTTTATGCAGCTAAAGCAGCTCAGGGTGCAGCAGGAAATGCTTCAGGAGGTAATAATGTAGCAAGTCCAACTAGTTATGATGTGGATGATGACACATATTTAAATTTACCGTCCATGGTTTTTGCAATCGTTCGTTTTTTTTCTTGGTTAATTACATTTTGTGCATCACTTATAGAATGGACATTACAGCCAGCTTTCATGACTGGGCTTATGGAAAATACTGCTGTTAAAACTGGGTGGACTACAGTTCGCGATTTTTTAAATATATTTTTTATATTTTTTCTACTATTTAGTGCATTTGCAACTATTTTTCAAGTTTCAAAATATCATATCAAAAGTACATGGGTAATGATTGTTGTAATGGCATTGATGGTTAATTTTTCATGGCCTATAGGTAGGGTTATTATAGATATTTCAAATGTTACAATGACCTATATTATGGGAGATACTAAATCAGGTGGATTATCATCGGCTCTGGGTAAAAATTCACATTTTGCAGCGTTAGTTGTAGGTCAAGAAGGTCCAGAGGTTAAATTCGACAGTGAGGTTGACTGGGTTCCAATTTTTATGGGTGTATTAACTAGTTTTTTATTTTTAGTAACTATAGGAGCAATTGCTTTAATATTAGTAATTCGAGGTATAGTGTTAGCTGTTCTTATGGTTTTTGCGTCAGTTGGTTTTGTATTAGCTGCATTTCCATCAACTAGATCATATGCAAATAGTTGGTGGAGTAGTTTGGTGAAATATGCAATGATAGGTCCAATATTATTATTTATGTTAATATTATCAATTAACATGTTATCTGCTGCGGAAAGTAGTAATTTTGTGAGTAGTGCACCTGGTTCTACTGGTAAGACAGGTGATGCAATAAAAGAATTAATGAAATACACCATATCACTTATTGTTTTGTGGTCTGGAATAATAGCCGCTGGAAAACTAGGTGATGGAGCGTCTAGCATGGTAGTTGGAAAAGCTGGTGCAGCTGTACGTGGTATGGGTAATAAATTGAAAAAAAGTGGTGTTAGTACTGGGAAATTTGTAGGTAGAACAGGTGCTAATACAGCCGATTCAATTAGCGGTGGACGAATTAGTAGTGGTATAGCAAAAGTTCATGGGGTTTCTGATGGATGGAAAAAACGATTTAATAATGCTGAAGAGGGTAGAAAAAAACGTTATAATGAAACCAAAGAAAATATGTCAGCTAGAACAGAAGCACTTGCACACGATAAGGGTGGTATAGATGGTTATGGTGCTAATAAAAATGCTATTACAGCTCATGAAAATAAAAAAGTGGCAGAAATGAAGAAAAAACATAAAGAAGATAATACTGATGCTGTTACATTAGCTAATGAATTAGATGGTGCTGATAAAGTTAAAACTAGAGCAATAATAGAATCATTATCAGGAATGAAAGAAGGTGTTGATGAAAATGTTATTAAAAAAATGGTTAAGAGTGGTGATAAAATTAAAGGAAATAAAGTTCTAGAAAAAGCAATAACTAAAAAAGCAGCTGAAACTGGTAATTCTCATGTTGTATATGATAATGAATTAAATACACAATATAAAATGAAAGCAAAATCTGCAGGGAAAGATATAAGTCAATTAAATAGCATGGAAAGAAAAACTGTTAAGAGTAATGTATCTAAAGACGTATATAGTGGGATGGATGGTAAAACATTTGCAAAGCAAAAAGAAACGATTAAACGAATTGATGAGAATAATGCAGGATTTCTTGCAATTGGAGAAGATTTACAAGGAAAACTAGAGAGAGCATCATTTGCAAAAGAAATGCAAAATGTTGATAGTGAAACATATGAAAGATTGCAAAATATTAATGATACTCATTTATAAAATGAATAATGCAAGATTATAAAGATCAAAAGAAATACTACCCCACATTAGTATCAGATATACAAGGAGTGTCAGATAAAAATGGATTTGAAAGAATTCAAAAAATAAAAGCACTACCACAAAAAACACAAGATATTTTATTTTCAGATAAAATTATTGATGTTATTTATGATATAGAAAGAAGATATTATTTATCAGATGAAAATACGGAGGGAATTTCGAGATCGATTAGACAATATTTTCTTAGAGAAATTACACAGGAAGGATTTATTGAGAAATTAAGTATATCATGTAATATTTCAAATGCTGATGCTATAAAATTATTACATGTTATTAATAGTGTTAGTGTAAAAGTAGAACAAAAAGAAAAAAAACAAATTAAAAAAATAAATTTAGATAAAAATAAATTTAGTGTAATTTTAAAAAAATATCCTAAAATTTTAGAGCAAAAAATAACAAATAATAAAATAACAAATCCAAAAACAGGAGAACAAGTACAACCAACATTGAAGAATTGGATTAGAATGTATGAAATAGAATTTGGTGCTAGTGGACGAACCATGATGAATAGGGGGGACTTTATGTTTCAATCCAGTGTAACTAGAGGTTTAAATGATAATGAAAAACAAGTAGTATCACAGTTATTGAAAAGTAAGGATGAAAATAGTGAAGTATCTGTTGACATAGATAAAAGTGAAATTGTTTTTGAAAATATTGTATTGAAGAGTGATAGTGATATAAATAAAACATTAAGGCAGACACCCAAGTCTATACCAACACAACAGATAAATAAGTCTGTCATAATGAAACAAATACAAAATTCTGTTCCAATGCAACAAACACGTAAAGCTGTTTTTGCACAGAAAAACAATAAAAACACAGACTTAAATACTGATTTAAATCAAAAAAATATTAACAATGAGTTTACAAAAGTAAATAATACTAATTCAAAACATAATTTTGATAATATAAGGCAGCAAAATAGTGATATAGGACAGGTTGATGAATTGAAAAATAAACTTGCAAATAGTCAAAAACAGCTAGAAAAATTAGAGACTGAAATTATAGGTGGTGAAAATAATAGTCAGTATGAACAACAGATGAATAGACGACAAAAGAACTATCAAAAACCACCCCTTAATCCCCTCCTTAAAAAGGAGGGGAGGCAAGTTGCTTCACAAGAACTATCCTCGATGGAGCAAATTACTTCTCAAAAAATAGTACCGATGAGACAAACCAGTTTTCAGAAAGAGCCACAATCAGATATTGAAAAAGAAATATTGAAAAATAGGGCAGAAATGAATAATGAAGTAATTGTGAATGAATTTCAGAAAGTAGATGATGGTCATGTTGGGATTCAGTCAAATTTAATTACATCAAAAAAAGTACAAAATACTAAAAAGAAGAATAATATAAACTTAATAAAGACAAATAAAAAACAAAAACCTAATAAATATATAAAACAAGATGCAATAAACAAAGTTGAAAAAGTTGAAAATAGTATAAATAATGTTAGTGGTAATATAACATTTAGCTCTAAACATAGGATGCCTGGTGAAAGTTAAACAAACATGCGGATAGAGTCATGAATCTTGTTCTATAAAAAATTTATCATCAAGAATTTTTTTGTAAGGAGAGTGTTATTAAGTTGTTCGTTTGAGAAGATTATTTCAGGAATTTAGACGTTTGTTAGTATAGTCTAGATTCCGGATAAATTTATTTGTACATTATTGCTAAATACTCTGATACAAATAATATTTTCTGGAATGACAATTTGGCGTGATTATAATAAAATTCTGTAAATCATTTATTAGAACAAATCACATAACCTTTTTATTGTCATTCCCGCGTAGGCGGGAATCTAGGATAATACTAATAAGCTTTGTGATTATCGTTTATTAATCTGGTGTACACATCACTTTATAGAAAACTTCCTAGATCCCCACATTCACTGGGATGACAAACTGAATGATGAAAATATGTGAGGATAAACTTTTGTAATATTTTTTTGGAATAAAAAAGTGTAGTGTGATATAATAAATATATTGAAAAAATAAAAATAAAGTATGCAAATTGTACCACAGTATATTGACATTGAAGATAAGATAGCAGGTCCACTTACATGGAAACATATAGGATGGTTATTTGGTGGTGGTGCAATTCTATCATTTTTATTTGTTACATTGGATAGAATTACATTTATGATTATAGCAATTCCATTTGGATTGCTTGTAATAGCAATGGCATTTTATAGACCACAAGGAGTTCCTCTTGTGGAATTTATGGGATATGGATTTTCATATATTTTTAAACCAAAAAGATATCTATGGTCAAGAGATTTTGAAGCAGGTAATCAACAGAGTGATAAGATTGTTGAAAGTGTTGTAAATGTGAAGCAAAAGGAAAAAATGACTATGGATGAAATAACAGCAATATCACAAACATTAGATAGTGGTGGTGTCCAGAGGAATAAACAGATGCAAGAATTAATAAAGAAAAATATAAGTACTGCAAATAAAAAATAAAAATATGAGTTTTTTTGGTTCTAATAGTGAAAATGTAAATAATTCAGGTATCAGTACATTGAAGTATGTTGATATTAAAACAATAAAAGATGGTGTTGTTGTATTGAAAAATGGAGGAATGAGAGCGGTTCTTTTAGTTTCATCAATCAATTTTGATTTGAAATCATCAGATGAGCAAGTTGCTATTATTGGAGCTTATCAAAACTTTTTAAATTCACTGGATTTCCCAGTGCAAATAATAATAAGTTCAAGAAAATTGAATATAGGTCCATATACGGAAATACTAAAAGAAAAAGCAAAAGAACAAAGTAATGAATTATTAAAAATTCAAATCATAGAATATAGAGAGTTTATATCAACACTTGCGGATGTTACTAATATTATGAATAAATTCTTTTATCTAGTTGTACCATTTGCTCCGGTTGAAGATAAAAATAGTGGAGTTTTAGATAAAATAACAAATGCAATAAATCCATCTCAAAGCATTACTCAACACAATGAATTATTTGAGACTTATAAAAATCAGTTATGGCAAAGAGTGGATCATGTAGCAGCAGCACTTGGTGGCACAGGACTGCATTTTACAACATTAAATACAGATGAATTAATAGAATTGTATTATAGTGCTTATAATCCATCAGAATATGCTCAGGTTACAATTAAAGATATTTCTAAATCAGATATTAAACAATTATAGTATATGTTTTCAAAAAAACAAAAAGAAACAAAAAAGAATAATGTAATAGAAAATGAAGAGTTTTATCAAAGTGGTGTAGCGACTGTAAGAGGATTGATAGCTCCAAGTGCATTAGAAATAAAAACAGATCATATTCAAATTGGTAATGTAATGTCTTCGACTATGTTTGTTATTGCATATCCAAGATTTCTGAACGATAATTGGTTTTCTCCAATTATTAATATAGATTTTCCAATGGACACAGCAATGTTTATTCATCCAGCAGATACTAGAGAGGTGTTGAAAAATTTAAAAAAAAGTGCAGCTCATGTGCATTCGCAGATAAATATAAATGCAAATAGTGGTAAAGTGATGGATCCAATGCTTGAAACTGCTGTGGATAATATTGAAAATTTAAGAGTTAGTTTACAACAAGGTACAGAAAGATTTTTTCAATTCGGACTGTATTTAACTGTTTTTGCCACTGAAGCAGCTGTATTACAAAAAAACAAAAGTGAAATACAAGCAATATTAGAGGCGCAGCTAATTTATACAAAGCCAGCAGTATTACGTATGGAACAAGGATTTATGTCGACAATTCCACTAGGTGTTGATAAATTAAGTGCAGGTACAAATCTAAATACAGCACCACTTTCAACAACATTCCCCTTTGTCTCTTCAGATTTATCTTCGAATGAGGGTATTTTATATGGAATTAATAGACATAACAATAGCTTGATATTGTTTGATAGATTTAATATGGAAAATGCAAATATGGTTGTATTTGCAAAATCTGGTGGTGGTAAAAGTTACTTTGTTAAGTTGGAGTTGTTACGTGCTATGATGCTGGGTGTAAATATAATAATAATTGATCCTGAGAATGAATATAAGCATTTATGCGGAACTGTAGGTGGAACTTATGTAAGAATATCACTTGGATCACAGGCTCATATAAATCCATTTGAGTTACCAAAAATTCCAGAAGATGAAAAACCAGAAGATGTTTTTAGAAATACAATTGCTAGTCTGATAGGACTATTACATATAATGCTCGGTAGTGTGACACCAGAAGAAGATACTGTTCTAGAACGTGGTATAAGAGAATCATATGCGGTTAGAGATATAAATGAAAAAAGTAATTTTGGTGTCATACCACATAAAGGATATCCTACAATGTCAGATTTATACGAGGTCTTGAGGAGTATGGATGGTGGTGATTCAATTGCTAAAAGGTTATCCAAATATACAGATGGTATATTTGGAGGATTTTTGAATAACCCAACAAATATTGAAGTTGATAATCAAATGGTTGTATTTAATATTCGGGATCTTGAAGAAGAATTGAGACCAATAGCAATGTATATGGTACTTCAATTTATTTGGAATGAGATGCGTACAAATCTTACAAGACGTATCGTTGCAGTAGATGAAGCCTGGGTTATGATGCAAAATGATGATGCAGCTGCTTTTATGTTTGGTATAGCAAAAAGGTGTCGTAAATATTATACAGGACTTACGACAATTACTCAGGATGTTAGTGATTTTATGTCCAGTAGATATGGGAAGCCAATTGTAACAAACTCATCATTACAACTATTGTTAAGACAATCCCCAGCTTCTGTAGATGTAATTACTGAGACTTTTTTCTTAACAGATCATGAAAAATTTTTATTATTAGAAAGTGGTGTGGGTGAGGGTATCTTATTTGCAGGACCAAAGCATGCTGCAATTAAGGTTATAGCATCCTATAGTGAAGATCAGATTATAACGTCAGACCCAAGACAATTAGAAGAAATCGAAAAAGCAAAAGCAGAGCTAGAAAATGAAGAATAGATATATAGTTATAAAATATGTCAGATGTGACTGTACAAAATAATATAAATCAACATGCACTCGAGCAACAACGTAATCGAGATTTTAAGGATGCTCGTATTGCTGAGCAGAAAAAACAACAAAAACTTAAAAAGGAGCAGTATGCAGGAGGTCTTGCAAGTGCAGTAAAAGCATCACATGTTAATACACAAAAAACAACATCAAATAAAACAGATGCTCAAACAAAAAGAGAAATAAGACAACGACAAAGTTGGTATGCTAAAATAATTAAAGCACGAAAAAGAAAAAAATCAAAAAAAATACTGACCAGAAAATATGAAAAAATAATCAAAGGGTATAGTAGAATATCATGGATATTATTGTATACAGCCGCAGTAGCAGACGCTTTTTTTGATTTAATTACTGTACCAATACTGTCTACTTTTATGTCTATATGTTTTTCACTTTATTTAAACTTAGCACTTTGGAGTGTTGGAGAAAAAAAAGATAGAGCAAAAAGAAGGCTTATCAGAGCATCTGTCTCAGTATTAGATTTAATACCAATTATAAATTTAATTCCTTTTTCAATTATGATAGTTTATAAAACACAAACAAGAGAACAAAAACGAGTTAAAAGAGCAAAAAAAATGATTGAAAAAATAAACAAATAAAAGTGTGGTATAATTTAAAATAAATAATGAAAATAAAATAAAATATTTATGAATAATGAATTAAAGACAAATATAATAACAACAGTGTTTGCAATAACATGTCTTATCTTGTATCTCGCATTTCCTTTTGGTGATTTGGAATTTGAAAATTGGCTTGGTATGTTATGTGTTTTATTTATTTTGCCTATTTTATATTCAAAAATTATTTTACATAAAACAAGTAGGGATATAGGATTTGGTAAAATTAACATGGATAAAAGAGGTTGGTTCTTTCTAGCTAGCTCTGTCATTGTTGGAGGATTGATTAGTTTTTTGATTATTAGTATGGAATTTGGCAGGAATGCATATATTGACAGTCTATCACCTACAATAGCAACACATTTTGGAGCATTTATGTTTTATGAGCTTATTTTCATGGCATTATCGATGTTTCTGTTTACCTTTTTTTCCTTTGGCTTTATATATTCTATAAAATACAAAAATGAAATATTCTCAAAAATATTCTCAATAGCAGTATTTATAGTATTTTTAGCAGATTTTTATATAAGTGCAATATTATGGATTCCATTACTTGCTCCGGTGTTTTTTATTAAACAAATTAGGTATAATAAAAATATAATTTTTATGTTTTTAGCACTATTTATAATAGCTCTGATGATAGATACATTAGTGATTAAATCAATCTTGTAAACAAAATAATCATGCAAACAAAAAAAACAATAGCAATAACACTAATATTAATACAAATAATAATACTTCAACCAATAAGCACATATGCTTTTTTAGGGTTACCAAGTAATCCATTGAGTGGCGGTGGAGGGAGCGGAATGTCAGGAGATATAAGAAGTGGTATAAACGATTTTTTAGAAAAAGATTTAAATATAAATGTAAAAGATGGTCTAAGACCACTGACAGAGAGTATAAATACAATAGATAGGAAAGGAGAAATGCCAGAAGTGTCATTAAGATTTTCATCACAAAGTCCAAAAGAAGGAGAGAAGATAACAGTAAGTGCAGATGTAACAGGTGTAAAGAATCCAAATGATGCATACTATGTATGGTATTTAAAAAGAAAAGGAGATAGCTATGATGATATAGATAAATTACATCGTCAAGCAGTAAGTGCACAAGCAGCATTGTACTATGATCCAGAAACTCTAAATCAAAAATTCAATCAAGGGATAGTAGCTTCAAAAGGAGATGATTATGATGGATATAAACCAAAGATGGGAGGAGATAATGGGATACTAAGAGGAGCAACATCAAAATCAGGTTCAAGCTTACTGCAACAACACGAAACTGCTACTGGAAACATCAAGGACGCTCATCAAGGAATAATAGATAGTTTACCAGGATTTGGAATATTTGATGTATTGGCTCCAGGAACATCTCAAATAATGGATGCACAAAATCAAGTTAGAGATAGTCTATTAAATTCAACAGGAACAAAAGCAAATGACACAAAATCAGCATCAGGTAATAGGGATTATTGTTATATTTATAATTCAAAAACAGGTAAGCAATATGAATTAGGTGATGCACATGATGATTCAGCAATGGGCTGTCCAACTGGATATATAGCAAAATGCATGCAAGAGAATAATGATTTAATGTGCCCAGTAGCAGTTCCAGGAATGACAGGAACTTCAACAGCAAGTAGTTCAGGTGGTGGCAATACATCATCCTCTTCAACTTCAACAACAATAGCAGGAGGAAATGGAGATAGATTCAGTTATCTAACAAGATGTCTAGATACAGAAATAAAACCAACTTGTGATGTAAACACAGGAAAACTTCATTGTTCACAAGCAGATAAAGGAAATGTATTTCAAGCAGATAAAGCTTATTCATGCGATGGAACAAGTTGTAGTTCATATAAGACAGATGGTCATTGTTGTGAAGTGTTTGATACAATAGAGAAATGTAAAGCAGATAAGGATACAAAAATATGTACAATGGGAAGTCAAATGATGGCAGTGAGTTATAGTTATGATCAACCAATAACTACTCCAACTCCTTATTGTGTTAAACAAGATCAAAAAACTGGGGAAATTTGGAAGGATCCTAATGTTAATGGGTGTGGGCTATATTCAGCAGATGGCAAATACCCAGGACCAACAGAAGGCCGTGTCGCAGGAACTAATCCAAGCTTTGATTTTTTTCAGCCAGATGGAACGCCGTATAATGCACCATTTACAGGAATTATTCTTTGTCCAGACTCTCCAAATCTATTAACTTGTGATAATAATTTTAAATATCATGGAATGGATGGAGCAAAACCAGTTTTTGAGAGACCTTTAGGTCAGGGCGTGGGTGCGTCAATGACAATTACATGTCAGGATGATGTTGGGGTTACATGGACATATGATATAAGTAATGATAATACTGTTCAGTTTGCGGGTTGCCCTGATGCAAAGCCAATTAGCAGAGGTTGTTTTATTGATAAGGATAAAAAGATTTTAGATTTATTGGAACCCGAAAAAGCCTGTACCCTATCAACACCAAAGGACTCAGGGTGTACCGAGAAACAACATCTGTTTCCAGAGGAATTAAATCTAGGATTCTTTCCAGCATCAATAGAGGCACAGTATGGAACAAATCCAATAGATGCACAAACAACACCATTAGCAATAAATGATGGAGCATTGGCAGTAGGACTAGGAGTAAAGAACTTTGAATGGAAATATAAAGCAGGAGATGAGATAGCTGTAGTAGTAGAAGGGATGGGACTGGGAATGACAAAACATGAAGATGCAACATATCAAACAGTTTTTGCAGTACCAAAAGAGGGATGTCAAAAAGCAATAGAAAATGCTTCAAAAGAAAGTTATGAAGAAACAGCAAAGAAAAAAGTAGTAACAATAGAAGTAGCAGAGATGAATCCAAGAGATTGTGTAACAGCAGAGATATTCCAAAAACCAGGAACGTCACAGTTTGATGCATTAAATGTAAATGTAAACCATGCTTCTCCAAGTGCACAAAACACATCTGTAGCAAGTGGGCTGAGTCAACCAATGCAAATAACAGCACATGCAAATGGTGTAAAAGGAGGAGGAATATCAAATTCAGAACATCTGTACTATGAATGGAGTATTGTGTGTGGAGGAAAAACAATAGATTTAAGTAAAATGGAAGGACTGTCAAAAACAGAAGGAATGAATCTACCATCTCTAAATCTAACAGCAAACTTTCCACAGGAATGTGTAGATGCAGGAGAAGTAATAGTAAAAACAAAAATAAATGAACCTAGAGCTGGAGGAGGATCAAATTTTGGACAATCAGAAACAAAAATCAAGATTTATGATGTAAAAGATAGCCCACTTAAAACATTCAAGACAGAAATAGTAGAAGACACAAAATTCCAAAAAACAGCAACAGCAGTATGTGATGTTGGGATAGATAAAACTTTGTGTAGAGTGATGAATAATGAAGTAATAGCTATAGCAGCAACAAAAGATGATGGAACAATATATGATGGAACAATGCTGTCTTGGACAGTAGATGGAAAAGCATATAATTGTGATTCAAGTATATCTCCAGATTGTAATGATAGAACAAACTCAGGAACAATAATAATTCCAATGACAGGTAGTGATGGAGATTTAGTAACAGTAACTGCAAGTATAAATGATGTAACAGGTGATAAAAACAATACACAAGTTCTATCAAGAGTATTTAGAGTAACAGATTCACAAATATCAATAACTCCTGTTAGTGGGGCTGTTGTGAAGGAGTTGGGGAGCTACGAGGATTTAAATGGAAAGAAATTTACAAAACAATCAACAACAACTCTACAAACAATAAAGGGAACAAGTATAACTTTAAAAGCAGTTCTATATCCAGAATTTTTAAATAAAGGTGATGAAAAATACACATGGACAATAGATGGAAAAGATTACGCAAATACAAATCCAATAACATTTGTTGCTGATAAGGATGTTAGTGTTGGGGTGAAGTCAGAACAAGCTTTGAAAAGAGAAGATAGAAAGGCATTGAGTGATGCTTTTGGAATAATACAATCTCAAACAACAAAAGAAACCCTCTCAAAGACAATCCAAATAGAATTATCAGATTCAGTAAAATTAACAAAGTTGCAAAATGGTTTTTTTGCAACAGTAGCACATAATACTCCACAATATTTATTATTCATTTTGAAAATGACACTTATGATGGGAATAATGCTTTTCATTCCTTCTTTGATATTGGGGTTTAAGAGAACGTAAGTGTTTTATAAAATAAAACAAAAAAATATGAAAACTTATATTTTAATATTATTAATATCAATGAGTTTGTTGACATTTATGGGAGAGGTTAATGCAGCCAACTACACACTATTAGAAACAATAGGGAAAAATACAGGTTCAGTAGATTTTCCAACCTATATAACAAACCTACATAAGTTTGCAGTAGGATTTGTAGCTCTTGCAGCACTTCTCATGATTACATTAGGAGGATTTGCATATATGACTGCTGCAGGCAATCAAGCACAAGTAGGAACTGCAAAAAAGTTAATAATAGATGCATTATTAGGACTTATAATAGTATTTATTTCTTGGTTAATTTTAAATACAATTAACCCTGATTTATTGAACACTGAAAATCCCAGTATGAAAAAATTACAGGACGGGGCTAATAACAATGGTAATAATAGCACTAGTAATAATAATGTTGGTGGGGGTACAACATTAGATTCAAGTGGTTTAGGTACAGATGGAAGCACAACAGATACTTCATCAGGAACAGGTTCTCCAGCAGCATAAATGTAACTTATAAAAAGATTTAATAGAATTATATGAAAAAAATTAGCATAAGCATATTTCTTTTTTTAGTAATTTCAGTAAATACTGCAAATGCAGATGATTTTCAAGATGCAGTTAATGCAGAAAACTCTAATAACGCAACAAATCCTGTATCTAGTTTACCTAGTTATAATCCAAATGCATCATTGGGTCCTGCTACAGGAACATCAACAATTAATGGTCAGAACTCAGGACAAACTGTAAATACATCACCCACAGCAAATACAGCAGGTGCAGCCAACTACACACTATTAGAAACAATAGGGAAAAATACAGGTTCAGTAGATTTTCCAACCTATATAACAAACCTACATAAGTTTGCAGTAGGATTTGTAGCTCTTGCAGCACTTCTCATGATTACATTAGGAGGATTTGCATATATGACTGCTGCAGGCAATCAAGCACAAGTAGGAACTGCAAAAAAGTTAATAATAGATGCATTATTAGGACTTATAATAGTATTTATTTCTTGGTTAATTTTAAATACAATTAACCCTGATTTATTGAACACTGAAAATCCCAGTATGAAAAAATTACAGGACGGGGCTAGTAAGTAGTAATAAGTATATAATAATTATAGTAAAGGATGATATTTATTTTTGTAAGCCAAATAGAAGTAGTATCCAAAATATAATTGATAAATCATTTTTCCAGAAAGGTGTGTCAAAAAGACTTGTTAGTAAAATTGTTAAAAATGCGGCAATATAAAATAAAATTGTTGCATTTTTTGTTTTTATATAGGAGCTAGCTGAAAGGTACAGCCATCTAGAGCATAAAAGACAAAAAAATAAAACTGTAAAAAAACCTCCAGAAGTCCATAATGTTAATAATAGATTATGAGGAGTTGGAGCTGACCAATGTAGGTAGGGCGGGTAATATCTTTGAGCATCTAGGTAGATTTGTTGAAAGTCATTGATTCCAGATGTGTTTATAAGTGTATTTTTTTGGAGGTGATTTGTGGCAACTGTCCAGATTTCATGTCTGGATGATAGAGAACTTCTAGAAAAATCTGGATTTATATTTGAGATTTTGTGATATGTAATAAATAAGATTGATAATATAAAAAATAATCCCAGAATAAAGAGCATTAGAGATTTCGTAGTGGATGGACATGTCCGTCCACTACGAATATAGTAATTTTTTATTAGAATAATAGATATAATAAATAATATAAAAATGAAAACAAAAGAGGAAGTAAGGGAGTTTGTGAAAAATAGAACAATGCAGGTTAAAATAACTGTAGTTATAGAAAAGACTTTCAAATATTTATTTTTTTGTTTCCAACTATTTGCAAGAGTAATAAAAATAAGTGGAGCAATAAACATTGCTAGATGATTGGGCGAGGGGTAAAAGGCAGCTAATCTGCCATCAAATGTTGTGTTATCTAAAAAAAGATATATTAAAGTTATAGTGGTTACGAAAAATAAAATACTGACAAGTAAATTCTGGATATAATAAAAGATTTTTTTGTGTTTTGAAATGTGTATATGTAGTAAAAAAGCTGTAAGTAGGGGTAGCAATAGCCATTCTAGAAATACACCCAATCCATGGATAGTTGGATGTAATAGTAGTGATGGTAAGAAAGATAGAACAAATAAAAAAGAAAATGTCCAAAAAATAGAATTTTTTTTGAAAGTTTGAGGAATACTTTGAAAGTTTGAATATAATAATATTGTACAGAGGATAAATAAGTTTATAGTTAGAATGCTTATGGATATTGAAAATAAATTTAAACGTATAAAATATAATGAAATCGAAAAGAATGTTACACAAAGGAGTAACTTGATATAAGATAAATCTGACTGTAGTGGGATATTGAATTTTTCTTTCAATTGTGTAAACATGGGTATTAATTATTTTTTAAAATATTGTGTGTAGTTTAGCATAGTTTTCAGATAACTAACCTTTTAAATAATGTTGTGGACAAGCAGATGACAATATCTCTACAAAAAATAAACTTTTTGAAATGATAGGCATAAGTGTATTTTATCAAAACGTTCCTTAGTTCTATTGTTAGGTAGGATATTATTTTAAAATATGGGCAAGTGTTAATCGTAAATAGTACGGATCATATTTAAATAGAGGGCCTCATAAGGTGCTTTATTTTTTATTTTCATTATATATTCCAATTGATAGTATGAGTAATAATATGGGAAAAACATGTACGGAAAATATTGGAGTATCAAATAATGCGTGAGTAAAAAAGATTACTATACTTATTATAGCAAATAATGATATATAATCATCTTTATTTTTATATAAAATTAAAATAAGTGATAAAAAAGTAAGTGAAAACAGAATTAATCCAATAATTCCAAGTTCCACGGTGATGTCTAGAAAAATATTATGAACATAAATAGGAGTTCTGTAGGTTGCTTGCGGATTTATAACTATAGGATAAGCTCCTAAACCTGTACCAATGAAAGGTCGATGTTGAATCTCTTGTTTGGCCTCCGTCCAAAGTTCTAATCGGTGTCTATTTGATGTATCAGTTGTATCAAATGATGATATAAATCTGGAGGTGATGGGATTTTGAGGTATTAATAATAAAAAAATGAAAGATATTAGAAATAAAAAAATAAAATGTTTAAAACGTGTTTGTATAGATGGCCAAAGTAAGATTAAGCCAATAAGTAAACCACCAAATAGTCCAATGTAACCACCACGAGAAAAGGTTAATAAATCAGTTAATATTAATATAAAAAAAGATATCAGCCAGATTTGTTTTTTTGTTTTTAAAAATAATCCAAGAGAAAGTGGGATAAGTAAGCCTAGATAAAAAGAGAAAATGTGAGGGTCAGGGAAAAAAGCAATTGAGCGCATAATCGTGTGACCTCCTATATTAACTAACCAGCTATTATGAGCGATTACGGATTCTGAAAAGGTACCACCTAAAAAGAAGGGTGACAATTGTAACCAAAAATTAAGTAAGGTATTTAGAGGAATAATAAATTGTAAAATAAATTGGAGTAAGCCAACTATAGAAATTAATGTAGCACCGATAATAGTTGCGCTAAGGAGCTTTTCTTTTGAGTTTGGGACATCTTTAAAAAGAACAGGTAATATAAATATAAGAGGAGACATTGATAATAAAAATATAATTTTACGTAATGTCCAAGTTGGAACTGGTGTAAAAAATAAGGAGAATATAGTCCATAAAATAAAAGCAGAAAAGAGACTTATAATAAAACCTTTAGGTATATACAAGGATTTTTTGTATAAACAGAAAGTTAAATAAGATAGTGTAATAATTAAAATAAAAATTCGTACAAACGAGACATCAAAGCCAGTCAGTGGGTTTAATGCAAAAGAAAACGGTAGAAAAAAGTATAAAAAAATAGTTAGATTTAGTAATATATTCATTATAACAAGTTTATTAGGGAGATATTTAGTTTTTGTGAAAAAAGCGACAAAGTTGCATGAAATATGTTTGTGTAGGGCCTAAGTGCTTTTTGAAAAAAAGGTCTTGTGAAGTATAATAGCACTTCTTTTGTTTTTTTGTAGAGTCTTTACTACTGCATCCATTGGAATGAGTTAGGGTAAATTTGGGAATATATTTTATTTCACCACCACAATCAGTTGCTCGTTGACACAAGTCAACATCTTCAAAATACAAAAAAAAGTCTTCATCAAAACCATTTAAGTCTCGTACAAATTTTGTAGTAGAAAACATAGCAGCACCACTGACCCAGTCGGTAGTTATTATATCAGTAGATAACCATTTTTTTGTACATAAATTAAAATTATTTTTTAATGTTTGTTGTAGTGTTATTTTTTCACCAACTGACCAAGGCTCAGGTTGATTTTTTGTAGTTAAAATTTTTGGAGATACTATGGTATTAGAATTTTCCAGATATGTTGTAATTTTTGATAGATTTTTACAAAATTTTAAAGTGTCTGGATTTAAGAAACAAATAAATTTTGTAGTAACTTCATTCAATCCTATGTTACAAGCAGAGCCATAGCCAATGTTTTTATTTATTTCGATAACTTTTTGATTTTTGAAATTGTGTTGAGATAAGCACACTGGTTTTTTGTCATTATTTACAATAATAACTTCAAATGAGGAAGCATAATTAATTTTGCTTAAATCAGTTAAGCAAATGTTTAATTCGGTAGAGCTATTGTAGTTTACGATAATAAAGGTAATCGTATTATTTTCTTTTTTCATAATTCATATATGCTTTATGTACCTGATCTGCTAATGGTTTGTTTTTTTTAAAATCATTATTATTTTTAAATTTACGCAGCGTAAAACGTAAATTAAACCATACTTTGGCAAGTCCGTGAGAATGTTTGTTGAAAAATAATAATCCAGATAAAACTAAAAAATATGTTTTTTGTGAATTTTCTGTTTCACTTAATTCTTTATGCCATGCATGAGCAGTTGAAATAATAGCTAATTTAAAACTAGCTTTATGAGCGCGTAATGAAAAATCAGCATCTTCATAATAAAGAAAGAATTGTTCATCAAAAAGACCTATTTTTTTAAATACATCTGGAGATACAGTCATGATGCAACCGCTGATGTAGTCAGTGGATTGTTTTTTGTGTGTTGCTCGTCCAGTGTAAAAAGAAATTTTCCCACCATCAAACCAAATAGAAGAAGATTTGTATTTATAGATTATTGGTGAAATTATGTCGGCAGTGCCATTTTGTATTGTGTCTGTAAGTGTTTTTATACAAGCCTTGTCTAAAATTGTATCAGGATTACAAAAAGTGACTGTAGCTGGATTTCGCTCAAGAGCGAATTTTGCACCAACATTAGCTCCAGCAGCAAAGCCTATGTTATGAGTGTTATAAATATAAGTAAGATTTGGGTATCTAGATTTGCAAAGTTCAAGGGAATTGTCTCTAGAGGCATTGTCGACAATGATAATATTTACGACAACATTTTTGTTGCGCATAATACTATCAATACATTCGATGATATTGTTACCACCATTATAATTTACAATTATGAAGTAGTGTTTTTTTTGTTGCATATAATTTATGATCTTTTTGGTAATATATGCATTATATCATTACGTGTGATAACGCGAAAGGTAAGAAGTAATATAGAATAGATTATTATAGAAAATCCTGCATTTATAAAGGGTGAAAAAGGGAAAAACAGGTAAACTAATATCATAGAGGCACCAGCAAATAGTATGAATGGTAGTCGGATAGTTGTTATTTCATAAGAAGTGTATTTGATAGCTAAGAACATAGTTATTAAAAATACAAAAACTTCAGTAATTACAGATACTACAGCAGCTCCTGTATATGAATATATAGGAATTAATATTATATTGGCACCAATATTTAGGATTGCAGCAATAATTAGCGCAAACATTAATTTTTTTTGCAGAGAGCCAGCTATGAGTATGTTTGTAAACAAATGTCCAAAAAATATACTAGCAAGTGCAAAAACAAGTATTTGTAGTACAGGAGCTGAATTTTCAAAACCAGGTCCACCCACAATTGCTATAATATCAGGAGCTAAAAATACAACACTAATAACTAAAGGAACAACAATAAGTGTAAACATTTTCAATATTATATTTGAGATTTTGATAAACTTCTTTTTATCGGTGAATATATATCTAGAAAAAAGTGGAAACATAAGTCCTATTACCATTGCTGGAAAAAAAATAAGAGTTTCTATGATTTTATAGGCCGCACTATAAATTCCTACGGCGCTAGTTGTTGTGAAAAATGATAAAAGAATTATATCAATTTTGAAGTATAAAAATGTAACAAAAGCACTTACACCCATTGGAGCCGATTCTTTCAAAAACAATTTCCAGTAGTCACTATCAAATTTAATGGATATTTTGGTATACTTTTTAGAAAGAAAAAATAACCAAATAAAATTCCAAAACATTGCAATAAAAATTGCTACTAATGTGTAAACAAAGCTTAGTTTGTAGTTTATAATAATGAGTAATATTATTACCTGTATTACTTTTCCAGAAAGTTCAACTAATGCAACTCTATCCATTGCAATATGCTTTTGGAATAATCCATTTAAAAGACCGTAGCTAGACGAAAAAAGAAAAGCTCCAGAAGCAATCAGTATACCAACCTTTATATCTTGTTCGTAAGGTAAAAACCAAACAAATAAAGCAGTAAAGAATAATATAGTTAGTGATATTATTAATCTTAATGTAAAAATTCTACTTAAAATCCAAGATTCATCAGAATTTTCACGTGATATTTTTCTTGTAGCTATTGAGTATAATCCAAAATCTCCAACAGCTGAAAAGAACGCAAAAAAGGCTAAAACAGTAGCATATTTACCAAAACCATCTGTGCCTAAATATCTAGTAAGCATTCCAATACCAAAGAGAGCCAAAGCAATTGATAATACTTTGGCTATCCCGTTTACAATAATGTTATATGAAATCTTTTGTGCAAGCATAGTTTTTATAATGAATCCATGATGCTTTTTGGTTTTATAATGACCTTGCGTTCTTCTCTTTCACCGATACTTTCTGTTTCAACTCTATCATCACTATCAACTGTCATGTGAACAATTCTCCTTTCGTAAGCATTCATAGGACGTAGTACAATAGGCTTTTTCTCTCCTGAGGCTTGATTTGCGGCATCCTTTGCAATATTAGCTATCATTCTATCCTTATCTTCTTTATAGCCGTTTATATCTATATTAACTCTATCAGAGTAGCCATTTTTATAAAGAATTGATCGAAGTAAATGTTCAAAGGCATATAAATTAGATCCATGTTGTCCTATTAAGAACCGAGAGTCTGTTTTTGTTGTGATGAAACATGTAATATTTTTTCTATCCGTTTTTGTGTCCAATTCTTCTTTTATAGAACAATCGGCATCAAAGTCCATTAATTTTAATATTTTATTTACACTACTTTCTATTGTCTCGTGTGCATTATCCATAATAATTACGTTATATTAATTACTTGTCATTTCGACTGTAGCAATTTAATAATTTTTTTATTAAAGCTACAGTTGAAATGACCGTGTGGATAATGTTTATTTGTAAATTTAAAACTATTTTGTTTTTGATTTTATTTCTTTACTATTCATCTTTTCTTTATATATAATATACCATTGTTGAGCAATCATGAAAACAGTTGATGTCAACCAGTACAAGGCAAGTCCAGAAGGAAATTTAATACCAATGAATAATGTCATAATAGGAACTATGAATAGCATTTGTTTTTGCATGATAGTTGCAAAATCAGGAGCATCATCCTTTTTAGCAACCTCAGCTTTTTTATCTTCATTTGCTGCAGTTTTAGCTTGCATCATTTTTAATTGGTAGAACTGTGCAGCAGCTGTAATAACAGCTAGTAGTATACTTGGTTCAGCAAGGTTCATAATTCCTAGGAACATTCCATTGATAACTTCAGGAACAGGAATAAAAGAATAAAGATTTTCAGCATGTATTGTTAAAGCATCATTTTCAGCAAGATTGATAATAACACGATACATTGTTATGAAAATAATCATTTGTATAATAAGCGGCAAACAACCAGCTGCAGGGTTTATTTTGTGTTCTTTATATAGGGCCATTGTTTTTTTTGATAACTGTTCCTTGTCATCTTTGTATTTTTTTTGTAATTCTTTAATTTTAGGTTGCAATTCTTGCATTTCCTTCTGTGATTCAATTTGTTTTTTTGATAAAGGAACAAGTAATAATTTTATAGCAATTGTCATAACAATTATAGCAATTCCAAAATCACCAAAAATGTCATAAAGACCAATAAGTATATTGTAAATAGGTTGATATATAAGTATAAATAAGATTTCCATAAGTATAATTAGTAGTTTTAATTAGATAATAGGGATATGTCATGCAGCATTGTTACTAAAATCTCGTAAGCCTCCTTATATGTTAGCACTTTATCACGATTTGTATAGGATATAATGATATCAAAGCCAGGCTTTATTTGAGGGTATAGTTCTGTCATAACAGATTGTAATATTCTACGTTGTCTATTTCTATTAACTGCTAGTAATGAGTGTTTTTTACCAACAATAAATCCTATTCTAGAGCACTTTTCATGATTCACTCTAAAAGACAACAACACGCCACTGTGAAAGTGACGTTTGCCATGTTTGAATACTCGTATAAAGTCTTTGTTGTGTCGAAGTCGTTTAGTTCTGCCCAACATGAAATTATATATATTATAGGTGTTTAAACAGAAAGTTTCGCACGACCTTTTTGTCGTCGTCTTTTCAAAACAAGCTGTCCAGATCGTGTCTGCATTCTTTTTAGAAATCCATGTACACGTTTCCGCTTACCTTTTTTAGGTTGGTATGTTCGCTTCATAACCGAAATAGTCATTAATTAAATATCCCAATAATCATAGCACTACATTGAACAAAAGTCAATAAAATGAAGGTGATTGGCAAAATAATTGTTTATATATGAGTGCATGTTGTGTGGTCTATGATAAAGTTATTAACATATACGCAAGTTCCTGTTAATAACTTATCCACATGTTATTAACTAACTGTGGATAACTCAACACATTTTGTTTATTTGTAGATAAATGCTATAATCCTTTAAGAAGAAATTAACTATATATTTACTATGTATGCATGTATAGCATGTGGATAACTAAAGTAAGGTCAACTTGGTGTGAAGTGTCTGGTACATTAAGTATTGTTAGAAGGATTTGTATTTAATTTAATTAGCAATTTAAAGTGATGAATAATTCAGAATTGTGGCGTTCAGTTTTGGGGAACATTGAATTGTCTATATCAAAAGCAAATTTTAGCACTTGGTTTAAAAACACAGCAATTTTATCTATTGAAAATAATCATGTTGTGGTGGGAGTGCCTAATGGTTTTGCAAAAGAATGGTTGGAGAATAAATATCAATCATATATACTTCAAGCCCTTCGCAAGGAAACACCAGAAATACATAGTATGAGTTGCGCTGTTTATAATCCGCAAGAGATAGATAATAAGGAAAAATCTAAAGAACAATCTGAGGGAGTTAAAAATGACATACAATCTGAAACAAAGAAAATCTCTAGACAAGTTAGCATGCAAAATAATACGACTAGCTCTGATAATTTTACGAAAAATAATATAAGTTTAAATTCTAGGTATACATTTGATAATTTCATAGTTGGTGAACACAATGAATTAGCAAAAGCGGCTTGTCATGCAGTTTGTGAAGATGTGGGTAGAATTTATAATCCATTATTTATTTATGGAAAAGTGGGACTCGGTAAAACACATTTATTACAATCAATTGGAAACCATGTTCGAGCTGCAGATGCTTCAAAAAAAATTGTTTACACAACATCGGAGAGATTTACAGCAGAACTTGTTAATTCTATTAAAAATAACAGAGCAGATAAATTTAAGGAAGAATATCAAAAAGTTGATTTACTTATAATTGATGATGTTCAGTTTTTAGCAGGAAAAGAAAAAACACAACAAGAATTTTTTCATATTTTTAATTCTCTATATAACTTAAATAAGCAAATTGTAATTTCAAGCGACAGACCACCAAAATCTATAAGCACACTGGAAGATAGGTTGCGCTCACGATTTGAAGGAGGGATGATTGTTGATGTTAGTCAACCTGATTTAGAAACTCGTATCGCAATTCTACGTACCAAGGCTGTTGAAAGAGGTTTCTATCTAAGTGATGATGTATTGCGGTTTATGGCAGAAAATATTAAAAATAATATTAGAGAATTGGAGGGAGCGTTAAATAGGGTTATGGCAATTTGTGAGTTATATAAAAAAGAGCCAACTCAGCAAATGGTGGAACAAGCGCTTAGTGAAATAATAAAAAGTAATAAAAAAACAGGGGTTCAAAGTAAAAATGTACTGGAAGTAGTTTCAGAATTTTATGAAGTTGATAAAGAAGAGCTATTAAAAAAAGGACGTAAAAAGGAAATTGTACGACCTCGTCAGATTGCAATGTATATTTTGCGAGAGGAGATGAACATGTCATATCCAGGGATTGGTAAATATTTTAGTGGACGTGATCACACAACAGCATTACATGCTGTTGAAAAAATAAAAAGGGAGATTAAAGAAGATGAAAAATTTAAAGATGAAGTTGGATTTTTGAGAGAAAAACTATATACGGTATAAATTAATTTGTCGGGGGATATAATCTTTTAATAAAAACTTATGAAAGTAGTTTGCACATATGAAAATTTGAAGAATGCATTGCAAGAAACAGAATTTGCAACAAGTAAAAGTGCTCAGTTATCTATTTTGAACAATATTTTAATAGAGACTGATGGAGGTCAGCTTTGTCTTTCGGCTACAAATTTGGAAATTGGAATTGTTAAAAAAATTCAAGCAAAAATTGATGAGCCAGGTAAAATTGTTGTATCCGCTAGTCTTCTGGGTAGTTTTTTAACAGCTTTAAGAGGAACTGAGCATGTAAATATAAGTGTTGAAGGTCGTATTTTAACACTGGAAAGTGGAGCACATAAGGCAAAAATTAATGGTTATGATGTTGAGGACTTCCCGATTATTCCTAGCAGCAATGAACAGGATATGATGGAATTATCATTACCTCAACTTAAAACAAGTATATCAAAGGTGTTAAACTTTACATCAAAAGCTGAGACTAGGGTAGAGTTGACTGGTGTTTTCATGTCATTTGAAGAAGAATCGATTTGTTCTGTTGCAACAGATAGCTTTAGACTTGGGGAAATGTGTGTGCCATTTAAAGATTTGATAATTAATAAGGGAACAGGTAATGCTTTAACTGAAAATAATCAACAAATAATATTACCACAGCAATTGTGTGTATATATTAATAGACTCTCAGATGAACATAAGACAATTCAGTGTAGTATAGAGGAAAACCATTTGTTTTTAATTTGTGATGATCTATATATAACTGCGAGATTAATTGATGGAGCATATCCTGACTATAAGCAAATTATACCAACTAGCTCAGTAACCAATGTAATTATAAAAAAAGATGCTTTATTGGAGGCTATGAAAGTGACAACTGTGTTTACAGGAAAAGAAAGCGGAGAAATACATTTTGATATAAATGAAGGAAAATTAAAAATCACAACAAGACAACAGGAAGTCGGTGAAAACACAACGGAATTAGATATTGATTTAAAAGGGGATGCTCAAAATATTGTATTAAATCCTCGTTTTGTAATTGATGGTGTTGGTAAAATTGATGCCGAAAATATTAATATTGCAATAAATGGAAATGCAGCGCCAGTTGTGTTTAGAGGTTTTGATAATGAGGAGCTTGATGAAAAGTATACTTATATAGTCATGCCAGTTAAGAGCGCATAATATACATGAAAAACATAACAGATTATATTGCAAGCAAGCAAAAGAAGGTCAAAAAACAGAGAAAAAATAATGTGGAAATAGATTCTCAGACAGTGATGCATCTATTTTCTTTATCTGTTCGAGATGAATATGGTAGACAAGGCGAAAAGAATATAGTGCCAAAATTTTATAAAAATGGCATTATATTTGTTAGTATACAAAATTCTATTTGGGCTCAAGAGTTATGGATGAATAGGAGTTTGTTTGTAAAAAATTTAAATGAAAAAATTGGTCGTGATGTTGTGAAAAATATTAAAATAGCAACTTAATTTGGAAGACTTGCTAAAAACCCACCCTATTTTTAAATATAGGGTGGGTTTTTATAATAGTATATGTTGTAATTTAAGACTTAATAAGCTACATCAACTGTATTTTTAGCAGAGGCTGTATTTCCAGCATCATCAGTTAATTTAACTTCTATTTCAAGCGTTGAATTATTCTGGTCTTCGGGTATTTTATATTTATAAGTAGAATCTTTTGATTCATGAACTTTTTTACCCTTAACCCAATACTCTATTTTATCGATGTCATATTCAGTTTCTGGAGTTACTTTTATCGTGAGTGTATCAGATTCAACTTTGCTTGGAACTGACAATGATATTTTTGCAGTATATTTTTCAAAATCATCCTTCTCGCAATCATCAGGTTCTTCGTCAAATATTATTTTGTCATCTTCTTCTTTCTTGTAATATTTTAGTACAGCTTTTTCCCAGTTTTTATACTGAGGATCATCTTTAGGATCATCTGGTCGTTCTCCTTGTGGATCATCTTTAATTACAAAATATAAAATATTATGAACATCAGCAAAAATTCGTCTTTTCTTTTTGCTATCTGGACAGTATTTATTTGCTTTACAATACTCATCGTCATCGTCAGGAAGTTCACATACTTCTATTTTGTCCATAGCAGGTAATTCTCCATCCAAGATATCTTTATCTGTTTTATTTTCATCTTTATCATATTTTGGAAATTCTTTTCCAGATATTTCTGGATAAGCTTCACGTATAAAATCACGGAATATGGGTCCAGAGGCATTAGCTCCCACACCACCACTATTCATGGAGGAATTGTCATTATTGCCACTCCAGACTCCAACAGCAACTTCTGGAGTATATCCCATGGTCCAAGCATCTCGATTTTCATTAGTTGTACCAGTTTTAGCAGCAACTGGCCTATCATCAAATTTAAGAGGATTATTTGCACCAAATGCATCAACTCTATACTTATTTGTAGAAAGTATGTGTGACAGCATTCCGACATATTTTTCATCAACTATACGTTCACCCTCTGAATCAGTAGCTTCTTCAATGAGTTCACCATTTTTATCTTCTATCTTTAGAATGGATCTTTTAGTTTGGCGCACTCCATTATTTGCAAATACAGAAAAGGCAGCCGTGTGATCAAGTAGTTTAACTTCGCCTCCACCAAGAACAAGTGAAAGTCCATATCTATCAGGATCATTCAAGCTTGTTATTCCAAGTTGTTTTGCAAATTCAATAACCTCTTTTGAATTTGCTAAGTAAAGAGTTTTTACAGCTGGTATATTTAGAGACATTCCAAGTGCTTCTTTCATTTTTAGAGGTCCCCGGAAGGTTCCATCATAATTTTGAGGACTATAATCATCTTCACCATTGCTAAAGTTTGTTTCAACATCATAAAGAATTGTTTCTGGTGTATAGCCTTTTTTAAATGCATAAATATAGGCATAAGGTTTAAATGATGAGCCTGGCTGTCTATCTCTTACAGAAACATTTACTTGTCCATCTATTTCTTCATCAAAATAGTCTCTAGAGCCAACCATTGTCACTATGTCTCCATTCGAAGGATCAATAGCTGTTAGAGCAGAGTTTTCAGCGTTATATTTTTCTTTATTTTCAAAGGCTTTATCATGAACAATTCTTTCAGCTATCTGCTGTTTATCCCAATCAAGTGTTGTAATAACTGTTAAACCTTCTTTTTCCAAATATTCATTTCCATACTTTTCTTCCAAAAAATCACGTACGTACATTACAAAATGGGGTGCTTTAATATTTTCTGTATTTTTAGTTAGTTTTGCAAAAACATCTTCTTTTTTTGCACTTTCAGCAGCCTCTGGGGAAATGTATCCAAGACTAACCATTTGATCCAAAGCGTATTCTTGGCGAGTTTTTAAGCGCTCTCTGTAGGAACCATAAGGAGAATATTTTGAAGGTGCTTTTGGTAGGGAAGCTAAAATAGTCGCTTCATCTAGTGTGAGGTCTTTTGCATGTTTTCCGAAAAATGTTTGAGCAGCTGCTTCAATGCCATATGCATTTGAACCATATGGAATTTCATTTAGATACATGCCTATTATGTCATCTTTTGAAAATTTGAGTTCAATTTCAACGGCAAGTATTAATTCTTTTATTTTTCTAGAAAGGCTACGTTCATTTGTAAGGATGGAATTTTTTACAAACTGTTGCGTAATGGTAGAACCACCACGTCCGCCTCCAATGTTAAACACATTTGATAAAACAGCATTAGCAACACCTTTAACATCAAAACCAGGGTGATTATAAAAATTATGATCTTCTAGAGAGATTGTTGCTTGTTTTGCAACGAGTGGAATTTCATCATGAGGAATGATAGTTCGCTTTTCTTCACCATGAATATCATAAAGAAGTACAGTTCCAGTGCGGTCATAAATTTTTGTGCTTTCATCAATTGTGCGTGTATTAACTTTTCCTGGTTCAGGTAAATCTTTTGCAAAATAAGCAAAAATACCAATAGCAGCTAGTAGTCCAATAGCAAATAAAACAGCAAAAATTTTTGTAGCTAGTAATGCCCATTTCCTCCAACTATTTTCAGTGTTATTTTTTCTCTTGTTTTTCCTTTTCTTTTTTATCATAGAAGTTTGAGAAATATTAAGTTGCGTAGTATTTGGATAAACTTTAGATTGTTCTTTTTTGAATTTACCAAAAAACAATGCAGTTGATTTTTTGCATTTAGTTACTAATTTAGTTACCGAATTTACTCGAGGTTTTTTATCAAAATCACGAGGAGAATACATTTTTTTCATATACCTTTATAATACACTTTTTAATCGTTTCTGAAAAATGATTGCGTATAGTATATATGAAAAATATGTAAATGTACAGTAATTATTTTTTAAGAGTATTTAATTTTTTTCTGTAATATTTAGGGGGTGTCTTTTTGAAAGTAGATTGTCTAATAATACTTTTGCCAAATTAATATTGGTTTGTGTAAAATAACTATTGAATAAACATGTTCTATTTATTTCTATCAAAAAAAATCCAGATTCAGTAATTGCCAAATCTAGCCCAATAAGGTCAAAGGTGTTTTTTTTTATTATTTTTTGAGTAAAATTTAATATATCTAAGGATAATATTTCTGAACCTATGACTTTAACTTTGGAGGTTAAAGTTTTTGAACTTTTAACAGTTGCCTCAGGTAATACCTCATTGCAAACTACATATATACGATATTCTTTTTGTATATGCATTTTATCTTGAATAATATATTTGTTTAAATTCATTTCATCCAATTCAGTTGAATCAAAGAAAATACCTTCAGCTCTACCAGAAATTCTTTCTTTTGTAATACGATTTTTATTATCTGCATCAGTGATCGAATTTAGTAATTGAGTTTTTGGCATAAAATCAGTAAATATTTGATATTGTAACCACTTATCTTCAAAATAAATATCATCAATAGTTTTTAAATTATCAATAATATAGGCATCTTTTTTATTCTTTAATAAAATATCAAAAAGAGATGTTGCAGCATTTTTATCAAGAACACGGAAATGATATCCAAAGTATATGTAATCATAAGTGTTGTTAATTAATTTTTCTTTCAAATAAGTAGAGCTTTCATGAAAAAAATAAAAATCTATATCAACTACTGCTTGCATTTCTTGAGTTATATATAGAGGTAATGATAAATCGTTAATTCCAGTTATTAGCAGCATTTTTTTCATATTGAGCTATTTTAGTTATTTAAATAGGAAGTTAGTAGATATTATTGAATAAACTAGTGGGTTACTAGTATTTTTATGATTTCATTTGTAATATTCAATATTAAAAGTTTTTTGTAAATAAACTTTTTTAATTATAAATAATAGAATTAAGATGAAAGTGTTTTTTTAAATAATTCTATAATAGCTGTATAAACCCGTTCTCTTTCCTCGAATTGTTTTTCAGTAAAAAATAAACCAGGCATACTATTTAATTCAATTAGCCAAGGCTTTTGATTTTCATCAAACATTAAATCTATTGTATATATTTTATTTTTAAATGTAGAGAGTGTATTTTGTACATCAGTAACTAATGTGTTAACACTGGTAGGCAATTGTTCATTTTGTAGTATCTTCATTGAACCGCCCTGGGATAAATTAGCAAGGAAAGATCCTTTTTTAGGAATTCTTATGTAACTATAAATCAAGTCATTTTCTATAAAAACGAGTCGCAAATCATGTACAGAATCTGTAATCCCAGTTATTCCATTAGTGCTGTCTATAAATTCTTGTGCCAAGATTGGAAAGGGTAGTTCAACATTATCGATTTCATTTTTTTGTAAAATATATACATTTTTACCTCCACTATCTGAAGATGTTTTTAAAACAACCTTTTCAGTTTTAATGCTTTGAAGGATGCTTTTTAAATCAGTAATATTTAAAGCCTTATAGTGTTTTTTAGTGTGTTGTGGAAAAAGTAAGCTTGTAAATAATTTATTATCTATAAGATTTGTAAATTCAACATCATTTATAAGGGGAAATATTTCATTGAGTGATGATTTAAATAAATCAGTTTCAGATTTTGAGCTAGTTTTATCATAAATAAGATCTGGTTTTATATTATAATCACGTATCCAAGAGCCATTTTTATATGTCCAAACATATAAAAAAATATTATTTTTATTATCATACCATTTATAAGAAGCTCTATATAATTGAATTCCATGTTGGTTAGCTAATTCATATAGATATTCATAACAAAGAGTATACCCACTAGTCATATCTGCAAAAGCTGGTCCATTCCAATCCTTTTCACCAAATAATATTAGTACTTTTTTCATAGTTTTATTTAAAAAATGTTAATAAATTTTCATAAAATTCACTTTGATAAGGTGCTTCACTTTGTTCTAATGTTAATCCAGGTCTAGAATTCATTTCTATAAGCCATAAGTTATTATCATTATCAAACATACAATCAATAGCATATATTTTATTTGTAGCATCAATATTTTCTACATTTTGTATAATTTTATTGATAAATTTGTTGATGTCATTATTTTGTAAAAGTTCTTTTATTGGAATTACTTTTAGTGTAGCGCCTGTTGATACATTTGCAATACGAGTGTCTTTTTTTGGTATTCGAGCAAATGCGTAAAAAGGTGTTTGATTTCTAACTATAACTCGGATATCATGATATCCATCAATAAATTCATTCTTCGCTTTTGATGAATCCATAAATTCCTGAGCTAAAATAGGGAATATATTGTTTGATATAATATCATTGGCGACAGCTTCTTTTTTTGAAATAAAAATACCAGAACCACCAGATTGACTTAGGGGTTTCACAATAATATCAGATGTTTGTAGTGCTATAATTTTAGTTACTTCACTAGGCATATTGATAACAATTGTTTTTGCAGAAAATTCTTCAAAAAAATCAAATGTAAGTGATTTATTACTTAGGATTTTACTTAATGTCAAATTATTATAAAAAGTGTAATCAGTTGCTATTAATTGCCTAGTCAGCATCTCGCTGGAGTTAATGTAATAGGGCGATTTGTCATAGATTACATCTGGTGTTATGTTTTTTTTCCAAAGCCAGTTATCATTAATAAAAAATTGTGCTTGTGTAAATGAATTACTTTGAGTATCATAATATGATATCGGTGCACGACACAGTATTATATTATTTTTTGCAAAGTATGTATATAAGGCGCTATAACCCAGAGGATCCTTTGTTGGAGATTTAGAAGGTTCTCCACCAAAAAGAATTAGTATTGTTTGCATATTATTTTTTAAGTTTTTTACTTACTAACATCAACTAAAAATTGATGTAGATTTCGTTTGCCAATAATTATATCATATTTCATATCACTTCTATCAATAATGTTTACTTGAGCAGGAATTATTTTTTTATCCATTGTAAATTTAGTCTTTACAATAGGGCGAATTGAGGAGCCACTTGATGCAAAAATTACTGCCACGTCAACTAAATCAGGGATTTTATTTTCAGCTAGAATAGCTTTTTTAATAGACTTTTCGTTTTTTGGAGTAATCTCGTATTTAGTTAAATCAATTTTATCAAATTCATTTATTACATGTTCAAATCCGAGTGATTTAGCAAGTTTTGTGTCTATTGATGTTGAATAAGCACCAGTATCAATTTTTGCTTTTGTTTTAATCTCTGTATTATTTTTTCCGATAATTTTAATTTCTTCAATAGAGCCAATGACATTTTTACCAGACATTCCTTCAACCTCTTCTTCAATTTCACCACCAAAGAGATTTTTGCCAACAGCTGCTCCACGTATTGCAGATTTAATTTTTAGTCCTTCTACACGTTCAAGTCGACGTTTAAGTCCTGCCATATTTGCGACTTGGATAGAAAGTCCTGGTCGGGCATTAAGTTCAAGAAATACAGGTCCATTATCTCTATCAATTGCAACATCAGCACCTAAAAAACCAAGTCCGGAGGCTTCTTGTGCTTTGATGGCGAGTATTAACATTTCATCCCAGTATGGAATTTTGATACCAGAAAGCAGTAAACGTGTTCCAGGTACATACTCTATAATTTTTGACTTTCCTTGTACGGCAGTTGTCGTTGTACCTCTAGCCATATCAATTCCAACACCAACACCACCTTGTTGTAAGTTTGCTTTACCTCCAGATTCTTTTGTGGGAAGTCGAAGCATTGCCATTACGGGTACTTTATTATATATAACAATACGAATATCTGGAATACCTTTATAGGCATATGGACGAAACTCTTTTGATAATTTGAGACGTTCTTCAAAAAAAGCTATATCAGGGGTATTTGAAAGGGAATACTCACCATCTAAAATATGTCCTATATGAGTTATCAAATCTTCTTTTGTGACTGTTTTGCCATTTCCTTTAATCCAGATGTCATCAGTTCCTTTTTTGCGACCATAAATAACTATAATACCATCACCACCAAGACCTTTATTTGGTTTTATAACAAAACTTGGAGGTAGAATACTCCAATCAAAACTTTCTAATGTACGTTTAGAAGAAATTTGTGCAATAAGTCTTGGGACAGGGACGCCTGCTTTTTTGAGCATACGTTTCGAACGAATCTTGTCATCTGCAAGTCGCTTTGCTTTTTTAAGGTTGTGTGGGCGAATATATGTTAAATTTCGGGCATTCATCCCAAGTATGTTTTTGCTTGCGCGTATTGATTCAAACATGGGATTTTTATTTAATCTTATTTATAACATTGTGAAATCTTAGGTACTCATTAAAACGAAGACCTGTCCATTTACCAATGAAAAGATTTATAGGAATAATTAATAAAACAGTAAGTGGGTGGACAAGTATAAGACTTATCATGTATCTACCAATAGCAGTAGTTGGTGAAAGAATTGTATATCCAATAAGCGCTATAATTAGCGTTTCAACTGCTAATATAATTGCAGTTTTGTTTCCTTTTTCAATTTGTACAGTAACAAATTTTTCAACAAGCATTATTATGATGATAATCGGGAAAATGGCAGTTGATGCAAAACCAGTCCTTCCAAAATATCCAGCAAGTGCAAGTGTTAAAAGGACGGAAAAGGATACTACAGTTAAGTTTATAGCAACTCTAGGAAGATAAAGTAAACGTAATTTTTTCAATACAAAACGCATACCCATACCAACACAAAGGACTATTGCATAAATAGCAACAGCATATTTAATATCCCAAAAGCTATCTTGTGCAATAAATACAAAAGCAATTGTAATAATAGATGGTGTATAAATACCAAATGCCTGTATACCAACTATTTGACGCAAAACAACAACGATTGTTATTACTATAGGAAATAACAATAGTAGAGTAATAGTATCTAGATTAAGTTGTTGTGCGAGTAAAAATTGTATAATAGGACTGAAGTCAGTTACATTCATAGCTTTTGTTATTAAATAGTTATAATTCTATTTTGTAATTGTATTTAAATATTTTCTAGAATTAATGTGACATAGTGCTACAGCAAGTGCATCAGCTGTGTCATCGGGTTTTGGAATACTCTTTAATTTTAACACACTTTTTATCATTTTTTGCATTTGCGTTTTGTCAGCTCGGCCATAACCAGTAAGTGATTGTTTTATCTGAAGCGGTGTGTATTCTGCAATTTTTAAACCATCTCTAAAGCAAGTATTCATAATGACACCACGGGCCTGTGCAACACTTATGACAGTTTTTGCATTTTTAAAATAAAACAAGTCTTCAACTGCAGCTTCAGCAGGTTTGTATTTTTTTAAAATAGCAAGTACGTTATCAGTAATTTCTGATAATCTAACAACATCAGACAGTTCTTTTGCTGTCTCGATGTGACCGTATGCAATAACATTATTTTTTGTTCCACTATCATTACAGTCAATTATACCCCAACCAACAATAGCAGTACCAGGATCAATCCCAAGTATTCTAATCATATTTTTATCTTAGAATGTAGTATTTTAGCACTTTTAGGCAACATTGTCAAAGATTTCATTAACATCATCTAGCTCTTCAAGTATTTCGTAAAGATCATCATATTTTTCTGTATCTTCAGTATTTAGAGTTACTTGTTGTGTTGGATTATATATTAATTTTGCTTCATTTATGGATTCAGCTTCTTTTTCAATTCCTTTTAAGACATTATGCAGACTTGTAGGACTAGTTATTATTGTTAGATTTGAGTTTTCTTCAAATACATCTTCAGCACCAGCCTCTATAGCAAGTAATTCAGCAGTTTCTATGTCTTTTGGTGTAATTGATATATAGCCAACAAAATCAAATTGAAAACTTACGCTGCCACTAGGCACAAATTTACCATTATTTTTTTTGAGTGCAGTTTTAACGTCTGTTAAAGCACGGTTAGTATTATCAGTTGCGCATGTGATAATCATCATTGCCCCACCAGGACCCATACCTTCATAGGTGACTTCTTCAATTCTAGCACTATCATCACCAGAGCCTTTTTTCATAGCACGTTCGATATTGTCTTTTGGCATATTAGCTTTTTTTGCTTGGTCTATAGCTAATTTTAAAGCACTATTCATTTCTGGATCATTATCTCCATTTTGTACAGCTACCATGATAGCTTTCGCAATACGAGAGAAAACTTTAGATCGTTTAGCATCTGTAACACCTTTTTTATGTTTAATTGTTGACCATTTACTATGTCCTGACATAAGTTAGTAGAAGATTAAATATTTTAAAAGTGATTATATCATCTCATTTTTTAGTACTTTTTGCAATTATAGTGTTGATTTTTTGGACATTATAGCATATGATGTATAATCAGTTTCTAAAAGGAATTATTTGTACTTGAAAAATTAAATAAGGGGAATGTGAGATGAATAGAAAAATTGGATTTTCAACAGGTGTTATGTTTCATGTATATAATGCAATGTCAGCTAATATTATTAATATCAGTTCTGATATAGGTTGTGCAGCGTTGGAATTAAATGTTCATACATTTCCAGAACATGTTAATTCACTACTAGGACTAAGTGATGATAATGTTATGTTTCGACAACAGTTATCTTGTGCGAATATGGATTCTTTGTCGTGTCATTTGCCATGCAATATTAATTATATATGCAAGGTACATGATGATGTAATTAGTGCAAAAAGGTCCTTGCAAAATATCGGTATATTCAGTGGTGTAACAAAACTTGTTAATTATGTTGTGGTACATCCAGATCTTGTTGTGGATTGGGACATTTTTGATGATTTTCCAATTGCTGTAGCAATTGAAAATATGGATAATCGTAAAAATACTTTTCGTACACTTCAGGAGTTGCGAGATTTTTTTCAAAAATATCCACAATTCAGATTAGTATTTGATGTACAGCATTGGGTTGTTAATGATGGTGCTATAAGTGATATCCCAGCTATTATTGCTGAATTTGGTGACAGATTAGCAGGTATTCACCTTAGTGGCGTAGGATCTGATAAATATCATGTTCCTGTATGTAGAACGAGACAGCGAGACCTTGTAGAATCACTACAAAACTTGCCAGCACATATCCCAATCATTCTGGAAGGTGTTTGTGAGGATGTTGATGAGATGAAGCGTGAATTTGCTTATGTAACAAATATTTTAATATAAGGAGGAGATAAAAATGAACGAGCATGAAAAAAGCATGGAAGGTCTAGTCATCAGAGATGACACAGAGACGAGACTTGAGGGATCTAAGGCTAAAATTAAAATATTACAGAATCATATGGCAGATCAGGATGAGCAATTACGTCAGTTTGTTGTTGCGGTGCGGCACATTCGTGTGGTTCTGGGAAGTTTGCCAAAAGATTGGCATGCAAAGGTGAGTGTGGGTTTTTCTCCAGTAAAGCAAGTTGAGGAAATAGAAGATATCCTTTCTGAATTGAAGGCTGACAGTTCTGATTGGATACCTCCCAATGAAGATTAATATTTATTTAAAAGAAGATAGTATAATAAACCAACAAAGATAAATCTTTGTTGGTTTTTATTTACATAAGTCAAATTTTTGTGAAGTGGGTGTTGTAAAAAGATAGGGCTTTTCACATGGTTGGGTTGGTAAATCTATTTGTGTAGGCGTATAAGAATATGCCAAGACTTGATTTAATTTCAATGTTTCAGAGAAAGATTGGGCTATTAGAATAGTTTTATGCAAAAGAGAGTTTATATTTTGCAGAAGTGTTACAAACAAGTTTGAATTTGTCTGTACAATATCTCGTGAAGTATTGTTGGAAGAATTGTAAACAGCATTTATGGCGACTTTATTTTCCAAAATTTGTTGAGAAAACATTTTTTCATTTTTAATTGCTTGAGAAATAATTTGTTGAGTTTGATGTTGTTTTTCTAAATTAACTGGAATGGTCCATGTCCAGATACCATCAATTTTTTCAAATGATGAATTGTCTTGTATAGATATGTCTTTATGACCATATTTTTGTTTATCGGCAACGGATCCATTTGGACGACGAATTTCTATAACACCTGTTTTGTTAGGGAGACTGATAGCTGTATATTTTTTGGTTATTTTTTTAGTTTTTCCAGGCTTTAATATTAATTTGTCATAAATTGGATGATTCACTAAAGTTTTTTCTTTTACTCCTGTGGCGATGCTCCAATTTTGGAGATTAATTTTTTCTTTACTTTCATTTTTTATAATAATATATTCAACACCACTATCTTTTCCGCTAGGATTTGGAACTATTTTTGTAATTTCAATTTTGTGTTTGGGGTATTTTTTGACGGTAACAGTGAATTTTTTTATTATTTCTTCACTTTTATCTTGAATTCGTAGGTTGCCATGATAAGTACCAGTTTTTGTGTATCTGTGTCGAGTTTTCCATAAATAACTTTTACGACCATCACCAAAGTCCCAACGAACTTTTAATTTCTCGCTATCTTTGTCAGTAGCTTTTGTTTTAAAATTAGCATAAACATTTTTATAAGAATTTTTATCTATATCAAATTTTGTAATGGTTGGAAGATTATTAAAAACATTCTTTTTGCTAGGTGTTAAATATTTGCTCCATCGCCAACTTTTTGAATCAGTATTGTAATTGTAAGAAATATCTTCTCGGGATGATTTATAAGATATTGAGCTTACTATTTTTTCGTTTGGTGCTGTGAGTGAGACGGTTTCATTGCTATTATTTAGTGCAAAAGAAAAATTTTTCCTGTAAATTGTGAAAAATGATTTTGGTTCAATGTACTGTTTAGTTGGAAATGTGTAGGTGCCAGTCTTGGAAGAATCTTTTAGCATCCAATTTTTAAGGTTAATTTTAATGTTGTTTGGATTATAAATTTCTATAAATTCATCAGTTTTTTCAACACCACTTGGATTTGGAAGTATCTCATTTAATAATAATTTAGGATATTTTATAGTGCGTGGATCAATTGCATTTTTTGTACCAGGAGTTGGTTCTGCATTATACCAATATTCAGCATAATTTATAGACTTGCCTTTTTGAGAATCATTGTATTTGATTTGTGAAGTAATGGAACAGTTAGGTGCAATGAGTGAAATATTATCTCCAGAATTATTTAGAGTGAACCTGAAATGGTCTTTTGTAAGTTTGATATAAAGTAAGGTTGTGTCTGGGTTTTTGTTTTCTAATGTTCCAGAAATTGTTGAGGAATCTGTTAATTTCCAACCATCTAAAGATACTTTGTCAGGATTGTAAAGTTCAATAAATTCTTCTGTTTCTGTGCAATGGGGAGTATCTTTTTTGCAAGGATTAGGATAAATTTCATTTATACGAACAGTACTAGATAAATTTGTAGGCAAATAATCACCAGGAAAAGGACATTTGTTTATATGAAAATCAGCTTTATTGTTGTCAGTGTCAATATATTTACCATCTTTTTTATTTCGCTCAATACTTTCATTTTTGTTTGGACTTTGAGTTGATGTTTCTTCATATAAACAAGTATTTCCGAAGCCAACTTTATCAATGATATTGTCGTTATCATCGTATAAAATAATCGTTGAATCATTAGTTATGGTAGCACTTTGACTAGAGAATGTAATACTATTAGTCCAAGCAGGCTTAGGATTATCCTTATGTGTGATTATGAGATATTTGTGAGCTTCGATCACGCCAGTAAAAGCGCGTGAAGATATAAGATTTTTATCTTTTTTTATTTTATCACACTTATTTTTATCTGTTGTTCTAGTTATATTTCTTTTCAAACTATAACCATTGAGAATGATATTTTTATCAGTTGTATTATATAATTCTATGTATTCCTCATGATGTTTTGAGTTGGAGGCGGAAGTATCCAATAATATTTCAGTAATGAGGATAGTTTTTTCTATAATTGGAATATCTTCTAGTGGAATCTCAGATTTATTTTTTGTAAGAGGTTTTGTGATAGTTTGTATAGTTTCTTTACTTGTACTTGTAGGTTCAAAATTTATGTCTGTATCACTAGCATCTTGTTTCATTGGAGGAGTTTCAGTATATGCCTCGATAGAGTGCTCTGTAGAGATATCTTTTTGTTTAGGCAGGCTTTCTTTTGAAATAGATTCATTTTCAATAGTCTTTTCTTTTTCTTGTGATGTAGTAGATTCATTTTGAGATGTGGAAATAGAGTCACAATCCGATTCTACTGTCTTTGTTTCAGATTTATCAGCAGTAATTTTTGTGGATTTGGAGGGTTTTTCATCTTTTGTAATCGATTTTTTATCTGTATCTTTTTTTGTAGTGGACAGACATGTCTGTCCACTACAGTTATCAACATCTTCTATGTCAGAAGTAGTTATGTCAGATTTGGATTTCTCACTATTTTTGGTAGAAATAGGCTTTGCATCAGTGGAGTTAGTGGTAGTCTCATCAAGAGAAAAAACACTATGTGAAAACAAAGAAAAAAGACAAAATAATAATAAAATACCTTTAAGAAGTGTAGGGGATAATATGGTAAAAACTTTTTTCATACAAAAATAAGTTAGCAACAATATTCCCCTAAATATTAGTTATAAGAATAGCAAATTGTTTTGTATATGGTCAAATTTAATAATATAAAACCACCAATTTGAATTGGTGGTTTTTGAAATTTAAGTGGATGTGGCGTGAGTAGGGGACTTCTTTTTAATCTGAGCCATTATATAGCTTTTTGTTTTATAAGGGTCTCCTACAGAGCGAAATATAAAGTTTGATTGTTCTGCTGCTGTTTGTACTGTTACATCGCCATAATTTAGGATTGTTTGAAAAAATCCCTTAACATCTGTTGAAACATCTTGGACATGATTGTATTTTAATTCACTCACTTGTCGTGAAAACAACCCTTTTTGTTCTACGTTTACTATTCTGTCTGTAGTTATTATCCAGATATCTAAATAATAATCAAACCATATTATAAATCCATAAATCCAAATAAGCAGTAGGAAAAATGTTTGCAAAAAGAAAAATAGTGTTTTGCCACCACCACCTGCAAAATCTTCGAATATATAGGGGTACATTATCGTGCTTATTGCCATGAGTGTTAGGAGTCCAAATATTGGAATATATTGGACAAACATATTAAACCAATGTCTGTGTATTATGTGTAGAATTTTTTCATCAGAATGTTGAGCTGAAAAATAAAAATCAAGGGATTTCATAATATTTAGTAGTAAAGATTATTATTATAAAACAAATCATTAAATGGAACATTTAAAAACAGAATTACATTTGCGAGAACTAATGTAATAGTGACAACTATATAAACTGTTATTAAGGGTGTTGTGAATTTAGGATTTATGGAATATTTTTGTAGTCTAGTTATTATGAAAAAGCTAGCAAAAACAACTGCTAAAATAAACATAAAATAAAGTATAGCAAAGAGTACTAGCATAATTTTTTATTTAATTTTTCATAAGCGTATTCTGTAACTACTCTACCACGAGGTGATCTAGCCAGGAAGCCTTGCTGCATTAGATATGGTTCATAGACATCCTCAATAGTTTGAACTTCTTCAGATAGAGCATTTGCAATAGTAGAAACTCCTACAGGACCACCATCAAATTTATCTATAATTAGATTTAAGAATTCTCTGTCAGTTGGCTCTAACCCATGTTCGTCAATATCTAACATGTCTAGAGTTTTATTAGCAACTATTTTATCAATTGAATCAATATCATGAACGTCAGCCCAATCCCGAGATCTCTTTAGAAGTCTATTTGCAATTCTAGGTGTTTGTCTGGCTGACCTTGCAATACAAGCTGCTCCCTCGGCGTCTATCTCACATTCTAGTATGGAAGCACTTCTTTTAATAATACTTTCTATATCATCTTGATTATAAAATTCTAATCTGTGAGTCACTCCAAACCGGTCTCTAAGTGGACCAGTAAGGGAGCCCATGCGTGTTGTTGCACCAATAAGCGTAAACTTAGGTAAATCAATTTGAAGAGCCTGAGCACTCGGTCCCTTTCCAACAACGAGGTCTAATTTGTGATCCTCCATAGCAGGATAAAGTACTTCTTCAACAGATTTATTTAGTCTATGAATTTCATCTATAAATAACACGTCGCCATCTTGCATATTTGTGAGAATTGATCCAAGATCACCAACTCGTTCAATTGCTGGGCCAGATGTTGTTTTAATATTTACGTTCATTTCTCTGGCAATGATATTAGCGAGTGTGGTTTTACCAAGTCCTGGGGGGCCATATAATAAAACATGTTCAAGTGGTTCGCCTCGTTTTTTTGCAGCAGCTAAAAATATTTTTAATTGTTTTTTGATTTTCTCTTGTCCAACATAATCTTCTAATTGTTGAGGTCTTAGAGTGTAATTAATGCTAAATTCACTAGAAGTTGATTCATCATCTAAATCTATTTTGTCATTTTGTACTTCTGGATCCTGCTCGTGAGTTATTAGTGTCATAATAGATTTTTTAGATTAATATGAAAGTTTTTTCTTTCCCTTGCGTAATATATTGTAGCACTACTTGACAAGATTTCAAAGGTGTGCTAAAGTAGTAAGTCGAGTAAGGAAGTCTTCAAAAAGCTTTATTTCGACACAATTTTATAGGTTGCTTTTAAAATTTGATATTTTTATGTCTGTAGGCATATTATGGGCTTTACTATCTTTTAAGCTCATACGGAAGTTATAATCCAGATCGGGTTCTTGTGGTTTCGGCTGCGGCTCTCCTCGATTTCTCTTCTCCCCGCATGAGTCATTGACCTTGCGGGTATGCTGCCTACGGTTTTACCTAGGTTAGATGATTGTCTGCAGGCATAAAAATATCAAAACTAATATAAAAAACCTCTAGAGATAATTCTGGAGGTTTTTATTTTTGTGGCCATTATAGCGTCGTAACTCGCTTTACTTCTTCTAGTGTTGTTATGCCTTCGAGTGCTTTGAGAATTGCATCTTGTTCCATTGTGAGCATTCCATTTTCGACGGCTTTTTTCTTGATGTCTGGTGCTAATGATCCGTGAGCTATCATTTCTCGTAAATCATCATCCATTATAAATATTTCACTAATAACTGTTCTTCCTTTATAGCCAATTCCATTGCACTCCTCACATTTTCCAGGAGTATATAATTTGTCTTGTTGTGGTTGTTCTATTGTTACTTTTGGAGAAATACTTTCTAAAACGTTTGTAATTATTGATTTGTCAGTTTCAGATATAGGGGTTTCTATTTTACAACTACATAGTACACGGACAAGTCGTTGCGCGATAAACGCATTTGTTGCGGTTGTGAGATCATCAGTGCTAACGCCTAGATTTATAAGTCTTTGAATTGCGCCGACAGCATCATTTGTATGTAGTGAAGATATAAGTAGATGTCCTGTAAGAGCCGCATTAATAGCAGTTGTGGCAGTTTCATCATCACGAATCTCACCAACTAACAAGATGTCAGGATCTTGACGTAATAGAGCTCGGAGAGCATTGCCAAATGTATAACCAGCTTCTTTGTCTATCTGCGTTTGCAATATGCCATCCAGTTGATATTCAATTGGATTTTCAATTGTAATAATTTTTATATCGGGACTACTTATTTCACTTAGCACACTATAAAGAGTAGTTGTTTTACCAGAGCCAGTTGGTCCAGTATTCAACACTACACCATAAGGTTTTGTGACTTGAGACATTATTCTGTCTAGATTATATTTACGAATTCCTATTGAATGAATATCAAGATTAACGTTATCTCTATTTAACAGTCTAAGTACAATTGTTTCACCATAACCTCCAACAATAATTGAAACACGAACATCAACATTTAATTCTGTTTCATCTTCTTTTTCATAATTAATACGAAAACGACTGTCAGAGACACCTTGACGTATTGTTGTTGGGATATCACTTATGATTTTTACTTTACTTAATAACAGTGGGTAGCTCATAAGAGGTATTTTGGTGATTGATTGAAGTACTCCATCAACACGCATTCTGATATCAACATATTCTTCTTGAGGTTCTATGTGAATATCACTAGATTTAAGAATTGCTCCATAAGACAGTATTGTAGGAAGCATATCTTTGTCCTCAGTATCATTGATTGTTTTATTCATCTCATCAAAGTTGCCAGCATTTTCTTCAGCTAGTTTTTGTAGGGAGTATTTAACGAAAATACCACGAGATAGTGACTGAGACATTAGGTCATCATATAATGATTCGATTAATTCACCTTCGGTTGTAACTCGCATAACCTCTTCAATCGTAGTAACTCCTTCAAGTGCTTTTAGAACACCATCTTGCGTCATTGTTACGAAGCCTTCTTCGATAGCTTCTTTCATCATGTCGGTTTCACTGGCTAAGTCTAAAATAAGTTGTTCAATTTTATTAGACATTGTTAGTATTTCAAAAATACCTATACGTCCTTTATATCCAGTTCCATGACATTTATCACAGCCAATAGCACGATAAATCTCCTTTATTTCTTTTGGAACAGTTAGCTTTGCCTTTGGAGAAATTAGTGAAATCATTTTCATGAAAGTGTTTTTTGTTTCTTGGGCTGGCTCATAAGATTCTTTGCAGTGTTCACATAGAGTTCGTACAAGTCGTTGGGCCATGAAAATATTTGTTGCAGAAGGAATGAGCGTAGGCTTAACACCTAACTCCATCAATCTAGGGACAGTTGCAATGGCATTATTTGTATGAAGTGTTGAAAGTACAAGATGTCCAGTTAGGGCAGCATTGATAGCCACATCAGCAGTTTCATCATCACGAATCTCACCAACTAATACAACATCCGGATCTTGACGCACAACAGCGCGTAATCCCTTGGAAAATGTATAACCACGATCCTTTGCTACTTGAGTCTGTGATATTCCATCTAGTTGATATTCAATAGGGTCTTCAATTGTAATAATTTTTGTTTCTGGAGTTTTAATATGATTTATTAGTGTGTATAGGGTTGTTGTCTTACCAGAACCAGTTGGTCCAGTTGTGAGTAGCATTCCAGCATTCTTAGCAATATTTTTTTGAATATCTTCAAATGCTTTCCCCTTTAATCCGAGGCTATTAATATCAACGGTAACACTATCACTTCGCAAAAGTCGCATCACGAGACCTTCAAATTGTTTCCCAGGAATGGTAGATACACGAACATCAACACGTGTTTCAGGATTTAGCATAAATTCAAAATGTCCATCTTGTGCAAGATCACGTACATTTATTTTCATTTTACTCATTAACTTGATACGGTTGATGAGTAATTGATAGACATGTTCAGGTATCTCAACAATTTTTTGTAAGACACCGTCGATACGATAACGTATGCGAACTGTTTCTCTCTGAGGCTCTATGTGAACATCACTAGCTCCAAGCTTTAATGCACCAGAAAATAGAATATTTAAAATTTCAGTAGTTGGTAAGGCATCAGCATTATCTTTTAGTTTTAATAATTTTCCAAGACTATCTTCAAAGGCTTCTAAATCCTCTCCTTCAAGAGTTAGTCGCATGGTATCAATGGAGTCTATAAAATACGCAGTTTTATATTGTCGCAATAATTTATCTTTAGAGGCTTCTGATATTACAAATAATTCAGTTTGCCAGCCCTGCCGTGTTTCAAAGTCAGTTATAAAATCTTGCAATGTAGTGCTTTCAGGTGTAGAAGTTGCTAATTTTAACATTTTTCCAATACGATGAAATACAAAAATATTATATTTTTTTGCATCATCTTCTGAAATTATAGACACATCTTCGTTGGCAACAGGTATAATATTTAAATCAATATAAGGAAGCTCAGCTTTTTTTGCTTTTCGTACAGCAAAATCTTCTTCACCTTTAGATTTGAGTTGTTTTAGTGTGCGATCAGTTTCTTTTGCATGCAAAGCATCAGTATTTCCTTTGTGTTGTTTTATTTTTATAACCATATTTTTTGATTGTCTATTTATATCTTTAAAAAGTTATAAATAGCTTATTTATTTTATTTTAGTATATCATTTTATCTGTGTATTTGAAAGAAAAACTCATCTTTTTAGGATGAGTTTTTTTGATTTATATATATTTGTAAAAGTTATTTTATTTGTTTTGTGTATGGAGCTAATATACTGCAAATCTCTTTTGTTGCAGTAGGTATTGTTGTTGAGGCGAGGGGTAGTCTATAAGTCTTATTTGGAAGTTCTGAAATATTTTTAATATCAGATTTATCTAAGTTTATATTAGATCTTTTCATATCAATAAGTGCGATTAATTTAGCCTTTTCATTTTCGTAAAATAAGATGAAGATTTGTCCTGATGGATAATTTTCTTTCATTTTTTCTAAGATGGAATAAATATGATGCTTTTTAGCCTCAGTTTGTTCAATGTCTTTGTATGTAAGTGATGAAATGACAGTTTTTTCATTGTACTTTGATGTCGTAAAATTTTTCATAGCACGACCCCAAAGTTTCAATAGTGAAAAGGGAAGGTTTCTGTATAAATTTTGAATTATTGTTTGTTGACTTGCTCCAAGCTCTATTAATTTACTAGATAATGTCATGGATTTTGGAGTTGTTTTATTATTTTGAAAGCTGTGTGTTTCACTTATTATTCCAGTCAATAAACATTGAGCACAATCTTTTGATAAATTATCTTTTTGAAGTTGTTCAAAAATTTCAGCAACCACTTCAGATATAGAAGAAGCAATGTTACTAACAATGTTGACTTGTCCAAATTGTTCATTTGAGCTTTTATTGTCTATATTAATAATGGGTAGTTCATAAAAAATATCAGGTATTTCTTCATACAATTTGCCCATAGATTCTTTATCAGTTGCTCCAAGTGTAATAATTACATCAAATGGAAATTTGCCAGGTAAAAAAGAAAAATCACGTGAATCCACCATGCCTTTTTCAGGTGTTACGTATATTTTTAATTCTTCATTTAGGACTTCTGTTTTTACATCTAGAATTTTATTGTATTTTGTATTGAAAGATAGGATTAAATCACGAGTTCCAGATATTGAATGTGTAATTTTAGTACTAGTTGGTTTAGGTAAAAAACTAAAAAGTGAAATTTGTTCATAAGGGTCATTAAATGCGATTGTGGTTTTGATACTTTTGAAGTCACAAAAATGAGCTATCGCAAGTGCTGCAGAAAACTGGTCACCTCTTGGATTTTCTGGAAGTAAAACTAAAACATGTTCACTATCAGTCACAAGCTTTTCAAATTGTCTGATTTCCGATTTCGGCATGAGCGAATTTTTTCTTAACAGTTGATAGTGAACATTAGCAATACAAAAAGAAATTGTCAATGAATTTTGAAAATCTTAGAAAAGTACTCAATCGAATTGATTGACTTGGGATTAAAAAAATGATACATTTTTTTAATTAGTAAGTTCTTTGTAAAGATAGATTAAGTTTTTTCAAAAGGAGATTAATTTAATGAATTTTTCAGTATCAGTGCAAAAAATAATAGCATTGCTGTCACTTTATGTGGAGGGCTACGTATTCGTTTGGGTATTAAATCATTTTTTTACATTACCAATTAGTAGTAGCATTGTGTATTTTATTGTTTTGCAATTTGGGGTTGTGTGGTTTGGTATTTTTGCCATAGCAATTGCAGATGCGTATGATACAAGAAATAAAACATTGGATAACCTGTTTTATGGTCAAAAAGTAATTGTGGGAGGACCTAATTTTTTCATCGGAATTTTTGGTACAATAGCATGTATAATAGCTTTTCCTATGTTAATTATTTTGACTAATCTAAATTATGGAAAATCCTAGGGGTTTATTTTAGAGTGATGTTTATATATAAACATCACTCTTTTAAATTATTTTATTCTAGTGTCACCAGAAGTTATTTTAGAAATATCATTATATTACAAAAAAAATAAAAAAGGAGAAAGTAAATTTACATTCTCCTTTTTAAAATTGTAGTATTTGAAGTTTTCAAAAAATGATTATTTTTAGCGGCTTATAAAAAGAGATTCCTTTATAAAAATCCTTTTTGGTGGAGCTACAGTAGGTGCCTGTATACAGAATCTATGTTGCTTCATGAATCTGTCACTATTGGACAAAATTGCTGCAAGATTAATCTTTGTTAAATCTAATTTTGCTTTTTTCATCAAGCTTCTCCCATATGTTGAAATTTATTCAAATGTTTTTAATAAACTAATCTACATTTATAATAGTTGGAAAATGAAGAAAACTCAAGAAATAATTGATTCTTTTGTAAAAATATCGTATTCTACAGGAGATGAAAAATGCAACAACAGGCACAATAGAACAAACATATGAATTAGCTAGTGATTTTGTGAAAGAAATGGTTAATGGTGGTTTTTTAGTGTGTTTAGATGGTGATTTAGGTGCAGGTAAAACTACATTTACACAAGGTATTTTAAAAGAATTTGAAGCTCAGGGACCGTATACATCACCGACATTCAATATTATCAAAGAATATGATGTTAATAAATATGGTATTGAAAAAATTTATCACATAGATGCGTATAGAATAGGTAGTGATGATATGGAACTCATAGGTTGGAGTGATATCATAGAAAATGATAAAGCACTTATTGTCATAGAGTGGCCAGAAAATGTCAGTGAAATATTGCCACAAAATAAATTCGTGATATCATGTGAATGGGTAAGTGAAAATGAAAGAAAATATAATTTTAACAGTGTCATTGCGAGGAGGCACAACGAAGCAATCTCGTAAAGAACAAAAAACAATAATATGAAAAAACCAATAGGAGTAGCACTCAGCTGCTGTGCATTTCTAGTATTGACGGGATGTCAGCAAGATAGTCAAATAGCAAATAAACAAGCGCAACAGACCGAAAAAGCAAAGGGATATGTGAAAACATTGACTGATATAAATACGGAAGCAAAAAAGAATTTAGAAGATGCTGTAAATAAAGAAAATGATAAACTAGAAAAGGCACTAGAAGACACAATAGGAAAAGGAGACGTTGCAAATAAAGTAAATAATAATTCACAACAATCAAAAACTATGGATAATATACCCCAGCAAATTAATATGGAATTTGCACAAACATGTAAAAGTGCAACATTAAAAACTAACAAAGGAGACATAACGATTAAATTTTATAATGAAGACGCACCAGTAGCAGTTGCAAACTTCTGTACAATTTCAGATAAAGGTGATTATGATAATGTGGTTTTTCATAGAGTTATTAAGGATTTCATGATTCAAGGTGGTGATCCTGATGGGACAGGATTTGGAGGACCTGATTATAAGTTTGGTGATGAAATTCACTCAAATAACAAAAATAACGTAGGAACAATTGCGCTAGCAAATAGTGGACCAGGTACAAATGGTAGTCAATTTTTTATCAATACAGCACCAAATAATTTTCTAGATACAAAACACACAGTATTTGGTGAAGTTACAGGAGGTATGGATGTTGTAACTACAATCGAAGAAGTAGAAGTAGGAGCACAAGATAAACCAGTTGAAGATGTGATTATTGAAAGTGTAGTATTGGTGAAAGAATAAATGTTGTACAAAATATGAGAATTTTGTAGTGGACGGTCATGACCGTCCACTATTTTTGATTTTAATAATGTCGTTAAATGGATTAGTCCAGTGTATTGGTATGCATGATATCTAAATAAAAAAGCCTTGACAAAACCTCTATTTTACTACATAATAGAGGCAAATAAAAGCTTCAAATTAAAGATGTATTTTTAGTAAGAATATTATTATTTATTACAATATTATGAATATAATTGATAAAATCACAGGGATGATCTTTGGATTATTTGGGTCAATTATTGCAGGTTTTTGCGTATCTCTAATAACATCCTTTTTAACAGACAATCAGTGGACTATATTATTAGCAGGTTTCATCATTGGAGTAACTAGTAGTTTTGCAAATGCATTTGGTCCTTTGGTATCTAGTTCACAAGTCTTAAGTGATAAAATTTATTCCAAAAGAGACATGGAGCAGGCAGTGGCATCATTTCTATTAACTTTTGTTGTGGTAAGTCTTCCGTTATTTCCTTATATATTAGTAAATGATCTAGTACTAGCTCGTATGATTTCTGTTATGACAGGATTAGTTTTACTATTTATTTTTGGAGTACAACATGCTCAGTTGAAGCATTACTCACCATTACTATATGGATTCATGATGGTTGCTATAGGATTTGTTTCAGCATACATTTGTTCATATATTGCACATATTTTAATGTAAATAAAAGCCCAGAGAAAAAGCCCACAAATATTAATTTAATATATGTGGGCTATATTTCTGTAAATTGTAATGTTATACAATAAGTCCATTAAACGTTTTTACTCTGAACAGGTGTGTAACGACCCATCTTTTTTGAAATAAGGCACTATAGCATTGCCTGAAGGATTTCTACTAGCTTTGCCTACGCGCAAATACTGAACATCATTTACACATAAGATTTCAAAATAAATGTTATCTCTCCTGTCCTTTCTAGTATCAGTAGGGTGTGAAATGCGAGTGCCTACGATGTGGGTTCGTCCTCTTATAATTTTTTCTTTTGAGTGACATTGAGTACTAATTAATATTAATACAATAGCAATAGATAAAACTATAATTTTTTTCATGATCTTTTCCTCGATTTTTTTCAAGAGTTAATCTTCTGTTAACCTTTTTGTTAACTATGTAATATACCATAGCTATGAAAAAATAGTATAAAATGTGTTAAAGATGAAATTAAGGAAAAAATATACAGTTGGTTTTTTCCTTAAACATTGACAAAACTAGCATATTTTACTATAATGAAAGTAATAACATAAATAATATCATTTTTATGAATAAGCTATATAAAGAACTCAAAATCTTTGGTTTAACTGAATACGAATCATTGGTATACATGGCACTTTTGGAGACGGGAGAAGCTAATATTGCGCAATTAACTAAAAAATCAGGTGTAAATAGGAGTACTGTGTATTTAGCAATTGAATCTTTGAAGAAAAAAGGACTTATAAGTTCAGTAAAAAAACGAAAAACCTTATTTTATGCTGAAGATCCGAGAAAAATGATCGATAATTTAGAAAGACAGAAAGAAAAGTTGGAAAAAGTTATGCCTAGTTTTTTAGCCATTTTTGCACTTCTGGATAAAAAACCAGACATTCGATTTTTTGAGGGAGAGGAGGGAATTAAAGAAATATATAAAGATATCTTAAAAACATCAAATCAAGAAATGCTCGCATGGTATTCCAATGATTACAAAGAATTTTTTGACAAAAGCTTTTTCTTTGATTTTTTTATACCAGAGCGAAAGAAAAATAAAATCTGGTTGCGAGCAATATATCCTGAAAATGAATCAATGAGAAATTTAGCAAGTAATAATGTAGAATCTTTACGACAGACTAGATTTATCAAGAATGACAAATTTAATATTGAATGTGAAATTTGTTTATATGAAAATAATAAAATTGGAATTGTGTCATATAAAGATGAATTTGGAATTATTATAGCTAGCCAAAGTATTTTTAATACACTAAAATCCATCTTTGAAGTTATGTGGGATGGTGGTTCAGAATGATATTTATAGAAAATGTAGTCTTGATAATAAAGTATAAAGGGATAAGGTGAAATAGATGATAAGGCAATGTTTAACCTTGGGACATTCAAAGGTTGGACCTTTTTTGCATACTGGGAGCAATGATACAAAAGCCCCCCATTCCTTTTAAAAGAGGAGGTTTTGGTAGTGGTAAGCAATATCAAAATTATTGAAGAATGTGGTTTAAACCCCCTCTGTCCTTCGGACATATCCCCCTTAAAAAGGTGAGATGTTTATGGTTAATCTTTTATGAAATAGCAATTAGATTACTAAACTTAGCTATCTAGTTGATATTTTTTGCGTAGATTGAGTAAGGGTTGTATTATTGTAGAGATAGGTTTTGTGTCTGTCCTTTAAGATGAAACATAAGACACCCACAAGGAGTGTCACTACAATTATTTATAAACAATTTTTATGACAAAATCAGAAAAGAAAACTTTACTTTTACTTGATGGAAATGCGATTGTGCATCGGGCTTATCATGCTATTCCACCTCTTACCAATGACGAGGGAATTCAGACCAATGCTGTTTTTGGGTTTACTTCTACACTTCTTACTGTACTTGAGAAATTTCAGCCGGATTATATTGTAGCTACCTTTGATTTGCCAGGGAAGAATTTTCGACATGATATGTACAGTGATTACAAGGCAACTCGCAAGGAAACTCCGGAAGATCTAATTCCTCAATTTGACCTTGTCAAAGATGTTGTGAGGTCAATGGGGATTGTGATTGCTGAGATGGAAGGGTATGAAGCTGATGATGTGATAGGGACTATTGCAAAGCAGGCAAGTGGTGATAAAGTAGAGACAATTATTGTAACAGGTGATAAAGATACTTTGCAATTAGTAGATGATCATGCTCGTGTGTTTACAATGAGTCGAGGGATTCATGACATGGTGCTTTATGACAGAGAACTTGTAAAAGAAAAGATGGGAGTAACAGTTGAACAAATTCCAGATTATAAAGGTTTGCGAGGGGATAGTAGTGATAATATACCGGGAGTAAAAGGTGTGGGTGAGAAGACTGCGATAGCACTACTCTCAGAATATGGAGACCTTGATGGAGTGTATGCAAACCTTAATAATATAAAAGATGCATGGCGTAAAAAGCTTGAAACAGATAAAGAGAAAGCATTTCTCTCAAAAGAATTAGGCATTATCAAAACTGATGTGCCAATAGAACCTATTAATTATGATTTTGCCAAAACTTCTGATATGACTTTTGATACTGCTCGTAAAATGTTTTTGCAAATGGGATTCACAAGTCTTTTGAAGCGTTTACCTGAAAATGGAGAAGATAAAAATAATGGAGAAGAAATAAAAATAAAAACATTGGAAGGGTCTCAAGTAAAAAAAACATTAGAGAGTTTAAAAAATAAAAAAACTGTTGTAGCTGTTGATTGTTCTGATGGCGTTATCTATGGTCTGGCAATTGTGGTTGATGATGAATTGTTATATATACAAATTAATAAGGAGTCGAAGAACGTGTGTGTTGAGTTTTTGGAGGATGATAATATTAAAAAAATAATTTTTGATATTAAGGATATGATGCATGAATTAAAAAAATGCAAAATTGTCCTAAAAGGTGGTGTACAGGATGTTTTGTTGCAGGCTTATATTACGCAACAAAACAAGAAGTTAAAGTTCGATACATTGGTATTTGATGTGTTTGGTGTGATGTTGGAGAAAAAAGCCACAGGTGCACAAATGGCGTTGGAACTTAGGGATAATGATAATGAAAAACAAACGGTTTGTGAAAAAGTATATTATACAAATGGATTAGCTAGTCATTTTGATAAAAAAATTAGTGAAACGTTGAAAACTCAAAAAGAAAAAGCAAATATTCAAACAATGCTGGATACTATGGAGATGCCACTCATTGAAATTTTGTTTAACATGGAGGAACGAGGGATTAAACTTGATAAAAATACGTTTAGTAAAATAGCAGAGTACATTGATGGAAATATAGAAGAATTATCAGAAAACATTTATAAGCATGCAGAAGAAGTATTTAATATTAACTCAACAAAGCAATTAAGAGTAATTCTTTTTGAAAAACTTGGAATTGATACGAAAGATATTAAAAAAACAAAAACAGGATTTTCAACAGCATCTAGTGAATTAGATAAAATTAGAGATGTTCATCCGATAGTAGAAAATATTGAAAAATACAGAGAATTATTTAAACTTAAATCTACATATATAGATGTGTTACCGACTTTGACGGATAGTGAAAATAAAATTCATACAACATTTAATCAAGCAGTTACTTCAACAGGAAGGTTGTCATCTTCTGAGCCAAATTTGCAAAATATTCCAATTCGTACAGAAGAAGGTCGGAAAATGCGTGATGGCTTTGTAGCGAGTGATGGATATGTATTTGTTAGTGCTGATTATTCTCAAATCGATCTGCGGTGCGTTGCACATGCAAGCGGAGATAAGACAATGATTAAGGCATTTAATGAAGGTGCTGATATTCACACAACTACAGCCGCAACAGTAATGGGTAAAAATCCAGAAGAAATTACAAAAATTGAGAGAGCGAGTGCAAAAGAATTAAATTTTGGACTTATTTATGGAATGGGGGCACATGGATTTGCAGTAGCAGCTGGTATAAGTAGGGAAGAAGCAAAAGAATTTATAGCAACATATTTTGAAAAATTTGCTGGTGTAAAGACATATATAGAAAATACAAAAAAAGAAGCGGCTGAAGTCGGGTATGTAGAAACATTATTTGGTCGTAGGAGATATGTGCCAAATATAACTGCAAAAAATTTCATGTTAAAAAGTGGAGCTGAACGTGCAGCAATTAATATGCCAATTCAAGGACTTGCTGCAGATATAATGAAATTAGCAATGATAGCGGCAGATAGATATATTGCAAAAACATATAGTGAAGGAGACGTATACGCAATATTGCAAGTACATGATGAAATTATATTTGAGGTTAAAAAAGAAATTGTAGAAGAATTTAATAAAAATATAGTAAGAGTAATGGAAAACGTTTGTAAATTGTCAGTACCCTTAGTAGTGGATACGGAAAGCGGTGATAATTGGGGAGAACTTTAGAATAATAAAATCCTGATTGATATTTTATCAGTCAGGATTTTTGAAAAAGTGATATAACAGTTGTTATAAACGGTATGCTTGCAAAAGTGCTGTAACTTCACGTAAGCGAATTGTTAATTCGTCAAGTTCAGTAGTTAAGTACCCAAATTTTTGTGCTAGTGCCTCATTAATAAGGTTATCATCTAGTGACTGTGTCCAACCAGTGATGTCATAAGATACAAGTGGCATCCCTGCTTTATTGCAAATTTTGATAACGATACTATTACATTTATGATTTTTTGTTTTCATATAGACATGTATCAAAAGAAGATGTTTATCATAACACAGTAAAGTATCAAAAGTTTCTTGATGTGGAGTGCATAATCCTTTTAATTCTCTAGCTTTCGATTCAGACACACTATTTAAATTAATTTGAAATGTTACCGGCATTATTTTTCCTCCAAGTGGAAAATTTTATGAGACAATTTTTATTGTCATATTTAGTGTGTTCCGCAACCATAATCTATCCACCCATCTTTTTTGAGAAGATTTCGACAGGCGAAACAGATATGATATTTCATTTGTATGTTTTTTTTCATTATGAAAAAATCACATATTTTTTTATAACACTCATCACAATTATTATCGTATTTAACAAGAAATGTTAACATAATAAGCCTCTTTTTTTAAAGAATAGTTAGTGTTTTCTGATTAGGAAATAATAATTTTATCACATGCTACTTGCATGAGTATTCAATGATTGCATATAAAGAATATTTTGTACATAGTTTGTTTTTTGGGTTATAGTTATTCAATGTGATATACTATAAAAAGTGTTAAATAATTATTTAGTAAATTTATGAATAAAAAGTTTATTTCAACAGTTGGATTTGGCTGTATTGCAGTTGTGGCACTTGCTGGATGTGGGTGTAGTAAAGATAAAAAAGAGATAGCTCCAGTCGAGGAGGAAAAAGAAATGGTAGGACTTATACCGTATGAAGAACCAGAAAATGCTAGTGTCATAACTGGACTTGCTTGTGATAATAATGATAAGCGAGCTTTTTCTATAATGTATAGTGGTAGCATTGATGCTCGACCTTATTGGAAAAATCTTGATAAGGCAGACATGGTTTTGGAGATGCCACATAGGATGCATAATGAGCCAAGATTGATGGGAACATTTCAATGTGAAACTCCTGATGAAATAGGGCCGATGCGTAGTGGACGAGTTGATCATATGGCTGTAGCTGATTCACTTGGAGCTGTATTTGTAACATGGGGAAAGTCAATTGTAGCAGCAGCAGCAATGAACAAAGAACTTGCTGATAATCTAGAAGTTGGAAGTGGTACAACATCAAGTGATGGTACTCGGGCTGGATATATTGATCCAAATATTACATTTTATAGTGCTAACTCTGCATATGCTGATTTAAATGGGATAATAAAAATGTCGCAAGACAAGGGGTATGGTGGAGAAAATTTAACAGAGGGATTTAAACATCAGGGTGAAATTGCAAGAGAAAATCGGCCAGAGCATGGAACGGTAGATGTAAAATTTGACACTAGTCAGCATCGTATTAAATATGAATATGATCCAGAGACAAATTCATACAAAAGATTTCATAAGGGTGAGCCGAGTATAGATTATGCAAGTGGTGAACAATATGCACCAAAAAATATTATAGGAATTGTAGCCAAAAGAGATAGTTGGTTAGCAGAAAAAGATTATGTTGTGGATGGGTTATTGGATCCGTGGAGTGGAGTGCCTGAAGAAAAAATAGAGAGTAACCAATATCCAAATATGCAATTGGGAGATCCATGGTTTGATACTGTATTTGAAGGAGAGGCTGAATTTTATTTCAATGGACAAGAAATAGATGGTACGTGGAAAAGAGAAAAAGGAACTAACAAAACATTTGCATTTTATGATGAGAGTGGACAAGAAGTTCATTTTGTACCAGGACAAATTTGGATGCACGTTTTGCCACATGGTCAAAAAATCAGTTATGAAGATGCAGAAGAATATCAAGATCGATTGGAGGATGAAAAAACTTTGCAGTAAATCAATTGTGATTTTTGCATGAAAAAGGTCCAACCTAAGGTTAACCCTAGGTTGGACCTTTTGATTGTTGTGATATAATAGAAATATAGCAGATATTCAGAATAATTATAATATTTTTTATGATTTTATTTTTTTATGGTGAGGAAACTTATCAATCTTCACAAAAAGTAAAACAACTAAAGAAAAATTTTTTTGAAAAAAATCCAAACGGAGATGGTTTGGTTGAATTTGATTGTGATGAAGATTGTAATATTGCAAATATTAAGCAGTCTTTTGGTGAGCAAAGCTTATTTGCTACAAAAAAATTAATAATTATACAAAATTTTTTTGCAAATACAAAAGCACCAGAACAAAAAGATATTATCGAACGACTTGAAAACAATATTGATGATATCATTGTATTTTTTGAAAATGGTAAAGTGAAAAAAAATGCTGTGTTGTTTAAGTGGTTAAACAATAATGCAGACACTATTAAAGAAAGTAATTTATTGGACGATTATACTCTGGAGGAATGGATTGGTAATCAATTTAAAAAAAATGATACAAAAATTGAAAATGATGCGAAAAAAGAATTAATTTTGTTTGTTGGAAATGATTTGTGGAAGTTGTCACAAGAAATCGAGAAATTAATTTGTTATGTTAATAAAGGAACGGTTAAAATATGTTATGTGCATGAAATTGTAAAAGGAAAAATTGATGCTGATATGTTTGAGATGATAGAGGCAGTTGCATCAGGAAATCGTGGAGTAGCATTAAAACTGTTAAATAAGCAGATTGCAGCGGGAGATGATAAATTTCATATCTTTAGTATGTATGCATATCAAGTAAGGACCTTGGTAAATGTGGGTAGTGCAATGGAGGATGGGTTGCGAGATAAAAGTATGATAGCTAGTAGCGTGAAACTACATCCGTTTGTTGTGCAAAAGTCTATAGGAATGGTTGATAGATTGTCATATGCAAAAATAAAACAAATGCATAAAATGTTGGTTAAATATGATTTTGATATAAAGTTAGGTAATTGTGATATTGATTCAGCTTTAGATTTATTTATTGTAAATTCATAATAAAATAATTATGAAGAAGGTAGGTGTAATAATATTAAGTATACTGATTGTAGTGGCAACAATGGGATTAGCCTCTATGACACGTACACCTAATCATGACAGATCTTGGGAATTAGGTCATGATAAGTTGCCACAAATTCAAATATCCGGAGATAATATTACCATACAAAATATGCGTGATTTCACATGGAATGTTGATGGTGGGGCAGATGGTAAATATATTACAGATAAATTTAAACTTAGTGAAATGGACAGTGTTGATGTTATAATTTCACATTTTGATGATTTTCATGGACTAGCGCATATTTTCATTACATTTGGTTTTGAAAATGATGAATACATTGTTGTTTCAGTAGAAACTAGACGAGAAGAAAATGAAGCTTTTTCACCATGGACTGGTTTATTAAATAAATTTGAACTTATCTATGTTGTCGGAACAGAAAGAGATATAATAGGAACACGTACAAATGTTCGTGGTGAAAAGGTTTATTTATATAATGTAGATGCTGAACCAAAAACTATACAAAAGTTATTTAAATTAATTGCAGAGGACATCAATGTTATTTATGATACTCCCAAATTTTATAATACGTTATCATGGAATTGTATAAATGCAATAACTAGAAGAGTGGAAGATGTTGCTGATGTTAATTTTCCAGTTACGTATAAAATGTTGCTACCAGGATTTGTTGATGAAGTTCTCTATGATATGGAAATAATTAGACAAAAAGGCACATTTGAAGAAATAGAAATGAAAGCAGAAATAGATAATGATAGAGTAGATAGGGATAGTGAGGATTTTTCAAATCAAATTCGGACACAATTTAAAACACAGTTATCATCGACATAAAAAAGTCATTGATGTGTATATTGATAAAGGAAAAGGCAATATGGCATTGCTTTTTTTGTATATTTCTGTAATGATTGTGCAAAAGAGGAAAGAGATGTTCATGAACAATTAAATAGAGGAGAAGGCTGACTTATGGAAAAGAAAAATATTGAATTACCACCAGTTATATTGGCAAGTGGTACGATGGGTTTTTTTGGTGAGGGTTATCCGTACCATAAATTTATCCAGCCGTTTGCATGGATTGCAAAAAAGTTATCGATGTTTGTAGTAAAAACAGTAACGGTTGATGCAGTGGTGGGAAATATGCCACTCAAAGACGATAGTTCACCATCGTCAATGCGACCAGATTGTATCTTTATAGATTTCAAAAGATGGTTGTGTGGTGGCATGCTCAATGCTGTAGGTTTGAGCAATTTTGGGGTAGAATATTATCTCAAAAAAGGATTATGGCAAAAATGTAGAAAACCATGGGCACTTTCATTGATGTTGGTGAGAGGGACACGTGAAGAACGTATCGAAGAAGCGCGGGAATTTGTTGAAATTATGCGCAGATATTTGCATGAATTTAATATATTGCCAATTCTCAAATTAAATATTTCTTGTCCTAATACTTGTCATGATGTTTCTGGTTTGGTAGGGGAGCAACGAGAGATTTTGAGTATCTTGGCACCTCTGGAGTTAGAGATTGTCGTAAAAGTAAATGCACTTTCAGATATTGAAAGTGTACGCAAGATTGCTGAGCATGAAGCTTGTAGTGGTATTTGTGTATCAAATACATTGCCATGGGCTGAGCTACCTGACTGGATTAAATGGGAGGTTTTTCCAGAATTTACAGAGTCACCACTTAAAAAGTATGGTGGTGGAGGATTTTCAGGAAAACAATTATTGAAATATGTAGTTGTATGGATTGCACGTGCACGGCAGGCTGGTATCACAAAACCAATTATTGGCGGAGGTGGTATTTTCACACCTTTGGGTGTATGGCAAATGTATCGCGCAGGTGCTAGTGCTATATCAATAGGTTCACCACTGTTGTTTAGACCGTGGATGATATTGTTTAATATTCTGACAGCATTTATGTTGTTCAAGTTATTTCCAAAATGGAGGTGTGATTTATGAAAGTATATACAAAAGGTGGTTTCACATATGGTGAAATAATTATGCCAAGTAATTTTCATGTACATTGGCGTGAAATCTCACAGTTTTTTTGGACAGTTGGATGGAGTGCTGTGCAGTTCCGTTATGCATTAGGTATGCTAAATACTAAAAAACCTTTAGCAGACGTAATTGATGCAAATAGTTATTGTATTGAAGCACAAACAGAAGGGAAATTGGTCAATAAGCAATTTCGACCTTTTGTAGCATTATATTTAACAGATGAAACTACAGTAGAAGATATTGATGCAGCGGTCAAATCAGCATACATACTTGCAGCTAAGTTGTATCCTTGTGGAGCAACGACAGGCTCAGATTCTGGTGTGACTAATTTAAAAAAGATGTGGCCAATATTTGCTCGTATGGAGGAAAAAGATTTACCTTTGTGTTTGCATGGTGAAGTCACTAATCCAAAAGTGGCACTCTGGGATAGAGAACGTGTTTTTGTTGATATGAAATTATCTCTTATCCACGATGCATTTCCAAAACTTCGTATTATTTTGGAACATGTATCTACAAAAGAAGGTGTGCAGTTTATACAAAGTACACCACCTAATGTGGCTGCAACAGTTGCACCACAATATATGTTATTTAATTGTAATGATGTATATATGTGGCCAAGTCGCAATTGTTATCCAGTTATCAATTCTCCGACAGATCAAGAATCTGTAATTTCTTTAGCTGTTAGTGGAAGAAAAGATTGTTTTCTTGGAACAGATGGAGCATCACATGCAGATGAATATAAATTTTGTGATGGGGGTAATGGAGGATGTTTAAATGAATTTTATGCAATACCTTTGTATTTAAAAGCATTTGAACACGCTGAATCAGTAAAAAAGTTTAATGATTTTGCGGGTGTGTTTGGTCCACAATTTTACAACTTGGAACTCCCAACAGAAATTATGAAAGTATGTCGTACTCCTCATATTGTTGAGAGATGTACGCAGATAAGTTCTGATAAGTTTGGGACACCATTTTTAGCAGGTGAAGTTTTAGATTGGCAAGTGGATGAAATATTGTTATAGTTCAAAAAAATATTTCCCAGGTATCATAAATCATGATACCTGGGATTTTTATTTTGTTATAAATAGAGTGTATGAATGTCACTTTAAAATAAAAACCGCTTTTGAAACCGCTTTTTGTAAGTTTATTTTTTTGCAGCTACAACCATTTTATTTAGTCGTGATTTCTTGCGTGATGCTGTATTTTTCTTTAGTGCATTTTTTTGAACAGCTTTGTCCAAAGTTTTTTGTGAAAGTTTTAGATACTCATCAATTTTTTTTGTATCTTTTTCAGCAACAGCTTTTTCTAGATTTTTGATAGCTGATCGGTAAGCTCCACGAATTTTACGGTTTTTTTCTGTGTTTTTTAAAGTAACCTTCATGTACTTTTTACCTGCATCTTTGATTGGCATAATATTTTTAGTAAATTTTAGTAACTAATTGTTACTAGTTGTTAATTAATTGAGCATCAATAAAAATTATTATTATAGAACTGAGAAATCCATAATGATAATCGTTTCTCTTTTATATCATATATATTGACTTTTGGCAATGCTTAGATAAGGTGTTACACTAGTTTGTATAAATGTATTACAGTGCATTTTTTGCAGCTAAATTATAAATGTTAGAATATGATAGGTTTTTTGAGTGGGAAAATAATAAATAAAGATGAAGATAAAATAATAATAAATGTAAATGGTGTTGGATATGTTGTATATTTGACTGAATTAGGCCTTGAGCAGTGTATGGATGGGCAAGATGTTGATATAAGTATTTATACGCATGTAAGAGAACAAGAAATCACATTGTATGGATTTTTGCAGGTTGAAGAACAGGAAATTTTTGAACTTCTCATAAGTGTATCGGGCATTGGTCCAAAGGCAGGACTGAAAATTCTTGCAGTTGCAGATGTGCAGACAATTATTCTTGCGATTGCAAATGAAGATACTTCAATTTTAACGAAAGTTTCTGGCATAGGTCCAAAGATTGCAAAGAAGGTTGTGAATGAGCTCTCAGGTAAGGTAGTCGCACCAGTTGGTGCAGCTATAGGTGATGCATTGGCTCAAAGTGATGCTATTGATGCTCTTAGGTCTATGGGGTACACCGCAGCAGAAGCAAGGAATGCGTTGGATGGATTACCTAAAGATACAACAGATGTTGGTGAATGTGTTAAGTATGCTCTTAAAAACTTAGGAAAATAATTTTATGAATAATGAAAAGGGAAAATTATATATAGTGGCAACACCAATTGGAAATTTAAGTGATATGACTTTTCGTGCTATTGATATTTTGAATAGTGTGGATTTGATTGCATGTGAAGATACCAGAGTTACAAAAAAATTACTTGGACATTATGATATTGAAACAAAAACAATAACATATCATCAACATACAAAAGACAATAAGGCTCAGGAGATTATTGATGAAATAAATAATGGTAAGAATATTGCAGTTGTAACTGATGCAGGAACTCCAGGTGTTAGTGATCCGGGTAATAAACTGGTGTCTATTGCGGTTGAAAATGATATTAAAATTGAACCAATTCCAGGTGCATCAGCAATAAGTGCAATTATGTCTATTGCTGGAATAGATATGCAGAAATTTACATTTTTAGCTTATCCTCCTCATAAAAAGGGAAGACAGACATTTTTTACTAATGTTTCAGAAAGTAAAATTCCTGTTATTTATTATGATAGTGTACATCGTGTTTTGAAAAATTTAAATTTATTGCAAGAATTAATGCCTGATGCAAAAATTGTTCTAGGTAGAGAACTTACAAAAATGCATGAAGAAGTTGTAAGAGGTACTGTTGCGGATGTCATAGAATATTTTGAAAATAATGCAGATAAAATAAGGGGTGAATTTGTTGTTGTAGTGTATACGTAAATTTGTTAGTTGTTTTAAAGAAAGAGTAAAAAGCATGACAAGAGAGATCTACATTATTTCATTGATGAGTTTTTTGCAATCTTATGTAAAATGTTAGGATACCATTTCTAACTATTACTTAGTGTAGTGGCGCGGTCTTGTACCCGCCATGTGTATATAATGCGAGGACAGCCACAAGGGCATGTCCCTACAAGTGAATCATTGAGTAAGAGTTTATTGAAAAAGGTATTATTATTTATTATTTTTTTTGATAATTGTTTGAGTACTTATTAAGATACCTTAATAAAAAAACCTCTCATATATGTGAGAGGTTTTAGTTTTGTGGTTTTAAATGTTCGTCCTATCGGCGTCTTGTGATAATAAGTGCAATGACAGCACCAACTAATGCACCAACACCAGCAGCAATTCCAATTGATTTTTCTGGATTATCTTGTACATAAACTCGTGCATTTTCATGAGTTTCTACAGCCTTTGCTTTTGCAGCTTCAGCAGTATCAGTTACTTTTTGCTTTGCAGCATCGTATTGTACAGTAGCAGCATCTTTAGCAGCGTCATATTTTGCTGTAGCACCTTCTCGTACATCTCCATATGCATCTGTTCCTTTTGCCAATAATTCATCAGCTTTTCCTGCAGCATCTGCAGTTGCTTTTGTGATAGGTCCTTTTTTCTTTGCCATAATTATTTTTATTAATTATTAATTAAAGTTAAATTTGTTTATTTTTTTGTAGTAGTCCAGCTATTAGTGCAATGATAAATACAATAGTACCAATTATCAAAAATCCAAACCAAGCTCCAAATCCACTAAGTTCTCCTAGCCATAGTGATAGACCAGTTATAGCAAATACAAATCCAATAAGTCCAAGTAAAATTATTGCAAATAACATCACAGCATTTTGAACAATTTGATTTACTGTTTGTTTTGCTTGCTCAAGCGTTTCACTAACTGTATTTTGAATACGTTCAACGATATTTTGTTGAGCTATTTGTAAAAAAGAACTTACAATTTCTGAAATTGTGCTCATCAGAGTTGATTCAGCTTGCTCAACAATTTGCTCCTCTTGTTGTATATCTGACATATTATTTTTTTATCATTTATGATGCAAGTATATCATGAAAATATAAAAAATCAATAAAAAAATCAGCGCAACTACAGTTGTAGTTACGCTGATGAAGTTCAAGTATACTAATGTGATTGATTTCTGCGCATATTACGTAAGTGCAGAAATGTTTCATTAAACATTGCAAATGTTTCTATCATGAGTCTATTTTTTAAGATTTCATCATGATAGTGATTGAATGCACAAATACATCCTTCCAGCGGGAAGTTTGCAAGCTTAAGCATGAAAAATACTGCTTTAGCAGAAACTGTCTTAGATTTAATGACGGCTTTTATGATATGCATGTCATCGCGATTGATAGTACCAACAATATCCCAGGTAGTACTTTCTGTAAAAGAGTTTTTTTGCAATTCTTTGCAAAGATATTCTTCATAATCCTTGCCTGAAGTCATTAACACACAAACCTTGCCACAAATATCATAAGCAATCTTGTTTTGCAGTGGAAATTTTGAATTCATGACACACCTCTGTGTAGTTTTATTGTCTGCATAAAGCTTTGCGCAAAATGCGTAACATTTCAGGATCTCCACCGACATTATTGCATAATTCAACGGCATCCATTTGAAATAAATGTTTTTCAAAGCATTTTGCTAACCCACGTCCTCTGTTAGCATTTTTTGCATAGGCACCGTAAATAAGGTTTTTTATAAACTTAGGATCTGTAGTGTGTGTTTCACCAGCAACAATGCATAACATTTCTGAAAAACCTATTTTTTCTAAGATGCTAAGTGCTTTTGTTGCAGGAACTGATTTGGTTTTGAGTATTGTCATGATGAGTTTGTGGTCATCGGCGCAATAATCAAAAAAATCATCAATATCTGATGTAGTTAAATTCATTACAGAAAGATTTTCTGTTGCCAATGTAACATAATCATTACCACTCTGTTTTTGTGAAGTGATAACCGTTTTTAACACGTTGATGTTAATAGGTGTATGAGAAGACGTTGTTGTTTGCATAAGTTTTCCTCCATGCATTTTTTAAAGTGCTGTGATTGATTTGTCGCATTAATTGCGAACTTATTACTATAGCAAAAAATAGTGATTTTGTCAAGCTTTTATGTAGGATTTATGGATATTTGGTATATTGACAGTAGTTAATTGAGGGTGTATGTTAAATAACTGTGATAGTTATTTAAAAGTAATAGTTTTTACAAAGTCTACTGAGGAGGGTTGATGACGATGAAAACACAAAGTATGTGTGGTAGAACATGGTATTTTTTGTCACAAATCTTATTATTTTTTGGATCTGAAAAATTAGCTAATCATAGTTTGGTAAAATGTGAAAAGGACAATTATGAATTAACTGTAGAAATAGCAGATTTAAGAGATACAGTGGAAAAAATAACAGAATACCTAGCAAAAGAAAAAGAAAAGAATAATAAAGATTTTTTGACAGGTCTTTATAACAGATCTTTTTTGCAGGAGACTGGTACGGAAATAATAAAAAATTGTCAAAGACAAAATCAACCATGGGGAATAATATTTATAGATATTGATGACTTTAAATCGGTAAATGATACAATGGGTCATGATGTTGGTGACGGTGTCTTGGTAGAATTTGCAAAAGCATTGAGGAAATGCTCTAGGTCTGGAGATTTTTGCATTAGACTTGGAGGAGATGAATTTGTAGTATTGTTTTCTAATATAGATAGTTATGAAAATTTAGTTATATTTGCAAATAGGTTAAGTGATTTTGTAGAAGAAGCATTTGAAAAAACTTTTAAAATAACATTAAGTATAGGATGTAATTTTGTTGAAAAAGGGAGTCTTACGTCAATTGATAATGCTCTAAAAAGAGCAGATAAAGCAATGTATCATTCAAAAAGTAATGGTAAAAATCAAGCTCATTGCGCATAATACAAAACACTCAGATTTATTGAATCTGAGTGTTTTTTTCTTGCTTTAAGACCTTTTTTCATCTATGCTAATAAATATATTAATATTGAAATTATGAATAAAAACTTTTATATCACAACAACACTCCCTTATGTGAATGCAGCGCCGCACATAGGTTTTGCAAGTGAAATTATTTATGCAGATGTGCGAGCACGGTTTGAAAAATCTATTGGAAATAATGTGATTTTTAATACTGGGACAGATGAGCATGGTGCAAAAATTTGGCAAAATGCTAGTGATGCAGAAAGTGATCCTCAGGAATATGTAGATGAATATGCAGCAACATTTGATGAATTGAAGCAAATGTTGAATTTGAGTTATACAAATTTTGTGAGAACTACAGATAAGAATCATATTACAGCAGCGCAAGAAATTTGGAAAAGAGTGAATGATAATGGATTTATTTACAAAAAACAGTATAGCGTAAAGTATTGTGTAGGTTGTGAATTAGAAAAAACTGATAGTGATTTAGAAAAGGGAGAATGTCCATTGCATCCTGGTAAAGAACTTGAATTAATAGAAGAAGAAAATTATTTTTTCAAATTTAGTGAGTTTGGAGATAAACTATTGGATTTGTATAAAGATAATCCCGAGTTTGTAGTGCCACAAAAAAGATTAAATGAAATTAGTGCATTTGTAGAGCGAGGATTACAAGATTTTTCAATTTCAAGAGTGGCTAGTAAAATGCCTTGGGGAGTGTCTGTGCCAGGAGATGATACTCAGGTTATGTATGTGTGGTTTGACGCACTTACAAACTATATTTCTACACTAGGTTGGCCAAAAGATACAGAAAACTTTGAAAACTTTTGGGGGACTATAGAGAGTCCAAATGCAATCCAAATCGCAGGTAAAGATAACTTGCGACAACAAAGTGCTATGTGGCAAGCAATGCTCATGGCTGCGGATTTACCAACAAGTAAACAAGTTTTTATAAATGGATTTATAGGTGTGGATGGGCAAAAAATGAGTAAATCAATAGGGAATGTAATAGCACCTAGTGAAATGGTAGAAAAATATGGAATAGATGGAACTAGATATCTATTGCTAACAAAAGGAACTTTTGGAGAGGATAACGATATATCTTGGGAAAAGCTTGATGCAAAATATAATGCAGATTTGGCTAATGGACTAGGAAATCTGACAGCAAGAATTATTACGCTTGCAGGTGATATCGAATTTGAAAAACCAGAAGTTGATATAAAACAATTGGAAAGCAATATAAATAAAATGGCACTCAATAGTGCACTTGAAAGTATCTGGAAAATTGTAGAAATTGCAAATAAACATATAGAAGAAACAAAACCATGGGAACTTCGAAAAAATGATGAAAAGGAATTTGAAGTTGTAATGAAAAAGCTTTTAGTTGATTTGAATACAATTTCAATTTTGATAGAATCATTTTTACCAGAAACGGCTCAGAGAATTCAGGATGCTTTGCAAAACCGTGAACGAGTAATTCTTTTTGAGAGGTTATAATAATTTAAGTCAGGCAAGTTTTGTTATGAAAATAATTCAAATAGTAATTACAATTTTTGCACTATCTTTAGCAGCTGTTCATATATTTTTGCCAAATTTAAAAATTGATGCAATTACAATAACTCTTGTAGTTATTGCAATTATTCCTTGGCTTGCTCCATTAATTAAAACTTTGGAATTTCCAGGCGGCTGGAAGGTTGAATTTAGTGAAAAATTGAAAAAAGTTGAGATAGATGTGGAAAAAGCTGGTTTAATTGATGAACAACTGGTTGGGGATATTCAAAAGTATTCATTTACAAATGTGGCTGATTCAAATGTAGCACTTATGCTTGCAGGTCTCAGAATTGAATTAGAAAAAAGTTTAAAGGTGTTGGCAAAGTGTCATAATATTGAACTACATAGATATAACAGTATCGCAGTCGTAATAATTAAATTACATAAATTAGATATTATTTCAGATGAGGAACAATATATTTTAAATGAAACAATAGGAATTTTAAATCGTGCTGTACATGGTGAATATATTGATTACCAAGAGGCACAAAGGGTTAAATCTGTTGGTTTAAAAGTGTTGGGTGAATTTGAAAAAAAAATAATTGAAAATAAATTATGCAAATAATAGACTCACACGCACATGTGCATGATAAAAAATTTGATGAAGATCGTGAAGCTGTAATTCAACGGTCTTTTGATGATGGGGTGGAAAAAATTATTACTGTTGGCACAAATGAAAAGACATCTTTTGAGGCGATTGAACTTGCCCAGAAGTATGAAAATATTTATGCAACAATTGGGTTACATCCGTTGCACTTATTTGAGGCTAGTAATTGTGATCCTGAAGAGCAATTTGTAGAGGATTTTGATTATGATAAGTATTTGCAATTGGCAAAAAATGAAAATGTTGTAGCTATTGGAGAAGTTGGGTTGGATTATCATCATTTTGGAGAAGGTGATGATGTGGAAACTATTAAAAAAGAACAACGGAGAGTTTTTATTGAGTTTATTAATATTTGTAAAGAGGTGAAAAAGCCTATTGTTGTGCATTGTTGGGATGGTTATGGTGAGTTGTTGGAGATTTTAGCACAAAACCCCCTCTGTTCTTCGGACATCTCCCCCTCAAGGAAGGGGAGAGGATATGGTGTAATTCATAGTTATATTGGTAGTTGGAAGAATGCGGAGAAATTTATTGAATTGGGTTATAAGATTGGATTAAATGGAATTGCAACTTATGGTGAGTCATATGATAAGCTTATTAGAAATATAGATTTGAAGGATTTACTTATTGAAACAGATGCTCCATATTTGCCACCACGACCCTTACTACGAGAAAATAGATGTGAGCCAAAGGATGTTAGATTAGTGGCAGAGAAAATTGCACAAGTAAAGGAAATTAATGTGGGAGAAGTCATCAAACAAATTACAAAAAATACTGAAGAATTATTTAAAATATAAAATAGGAAAATGCCTAAAATGAATGATGGAATAATAATTTTTTAGGACATGCTATAATATAGGCGGTTAATATTAATTTTGAATATTATGAACATGGAAGCAAATTTTTTTAATAATTCAAGTGAAGAAAAGGATTTGAGTGAAATTGAGAAAAAAAGAAAAAGAGTTGAACAACTAGGAGAGGCTGACACTTCATATGAAGATTCTAAATATGATCTTGCAAAAAGAGAGGGTGAAAAGAGGGAGAAGTTTGTAAAAATGGGGATTGCTACTGAAAATATTGAAGAATTAGCAGATGATTTTTCTGATGAAACTTTGATGGCTATGGAAAATGAAAAAGCAAAGGGTTTGGATGATTTAACAGGTTTGAAAAATAGGAATGCATATAACAATGACATTCCAACTTTTGTTGAAATGAGTAAAAGAGAGGGTCATGATAGTTCTTTTTTGATGCTTGATTTTGATCACTTTAAACGAGTGAATGATGAACATGGGCATGGAGCAGGTGATACGGCTTTGCAAAAAATATCAGCTATTATCAAAGATACTGTGAGGGGTTCAGATGTGGTATATCGTTATGGTGGTGAGGAGTTCGTTGTTTTTTTACCAGACACAGACTCACGTGGTGCACAGGAAACAGCTGAAAAAATAAGACGTGCCGTAGAAGATGCTGAGATTGTAGTTGTGGATAATGATAGTAATGAAGAAATTACTTTAAAAAAGACGATAAGTGTGGGATGCGTCGGCACGGATCAAATTGAAAATTGGAAAAACATTGATAGTGAAAAGTTTGCAGGTGTTATTGCTGGATATGCAGATCGTGCATTGTACGCCTCAAAAGAAAATGGAAGAAATCAAGTCACTATGTTTAGCGAGAGTTTGAAAGAAATAAAAAAATAAATACAAGATTCAAATAAAAACACACTACATATAGTGTGTTTTTATTTTATATTTATACAACTTGGGGTGTTGACGAAAGTTTGTGAAGTGATACAATTATAATCCAATAATTAATTAATAATATAAATTATGGCAATGCAATGTGAAGATGAAATGGTGTTTATGGAATCATGTTTCAACAATCATCCAGTGATTGGAGAAAAAGTTATTGATAGAGAGTTTGAAATTTTTCAAGGAAAAACTTTCAAAAAAACTAAACTGTCAACTTTGTACAAAAATAAGTGGTTGGTATTATTTTTCTATCCAGCAGACTTTACTTTTATTTGTCCTACAGAATTGGAAGATCTTGCAGCGGCTTATACAAAATTGAAAAAACTTGGTGTAGAAGTTGTGACTGTATCAACTGATACAGTATTTACTCATAAAGCATGGCATGATTCTTCAGAAGCTATTGGAAAAGTAAAATACCCAATGGCAGCAGATCCAACAGGACAACTATGTCGTGATTTTGGAGTTATGATTGAAGATGAGGGATTAGCACTTCGTGGTACATTTATTATCAATCCAAAAGGAGAATTGAAAGCAATGGAAGTACATGATAATAGTATTGGACGAGATGTTGATGAATTGATTAGAAAAATTCAAGCAGCGCAATTTGTAGAAAAAAATAAAGGACAAGTTTGTCCTGCTAAATGGACTCCAGGAGCAAAGACTTTGAAACCTGGTATAAACTTGGTAGGAAAAATATAATTTTAGTGTCTTTGCGAGGAGGTACGACGAAGCAATCTTAAAAAGTATTTATAAATACTACTGAGATTGCCACGTCGCTAAATGCTTCTCGCAATGACATGTTTTATATACAAATAGGGGGCATCTGTTTAATTTACAGACAGTTGCCTCTTCTTTTGACCCTTAAAACATAAAATATGACAATAACAAAGATAAAAAAGAGAAATAAGAAAGTTGTGGATTTTGATAGAAATCGTATTGAGATTGCTATTGAGAAAGCTTGTACGGAGGTTGGAGAGATAGATAAGTCATTTATCAAGCCACTTACAGATGAGATAATTCATGATTTAGAATATTCTTTTGAAGATGATTGTAATGAGATATCACCAACTGTTGAAGATGTCCAAGATATTATAGAGAGACATTTAGTAAGTGCAAACAAATATGAAGTAGTAAAAGCATATATTTTGTATAGGGCAGGACGAGGTGAAGAACGTGCTGAAAAAGAACAGGATTTGAAAGAGCAATTTGAACAACACACTTTGAAGGTTATTAAAGATGATGGTTCAAGGGAAAATTTCAATAATAACAAGATAAAAAAAGTACTTGATAGAGCGACTATTGGATATAAGAGACAGTGTACATTTAAAGTTTTTACGCAAGCATTTAAGAAAAATATTGTAGAAGATATTAAAACTTCAGACATAAACAAATTGATGATAAAAACTTGCATTGATTTAGTTAGTGTCGAAAATATACATTGGCAACATGTAGCTGCTCGTATTTTTGTAAGTAATTTGTATAAACAAGCTACTAGGAATAGGGATATGTCAATGAAAGAGCTTTATACACCAGAAGCATATAAAGATTTATTTGATGAATACATTGAAAATGGATTATATTATAAAGATTTTTATAAATATTATTCAGAAGAAGATATTTTAAAAGCTGGAAAGTTGCTTAGTGAAAATACTGATAAGTCTTATGAATACACGACTGTATTATCATTAGAAAAAAGATATCTATTAAATCCAAATGGAGTTGTAAAAGAATTACCTCAAGAATTATACATGTCTGTTGCACTTTTTCTGGCTATTCCAGAGTCTGATGAGAATAGATTAAAATTTGCTATGAAGCTATATAAGCATTGCAGTGAGCAGAGAATTTCTCTACCTACTCCAACACTATTAAATGCTAGAACGAACTACAATCAACTCTCAAGTTGTTTTAAAGCTAACGTAGATGATGATTTGCGAGCTATTTTTCATAGTTTTGAGAATATGGCACAAATATCAAAATTTGGTGGTGGTGTAGGTGTTTATTGGGGAAATATTCGTGCCAGAGGGGGATCTATTAGAGGTGTTTATGGAGCAAGTGGAGGCGTGAATCCTTGGATAAAAATTGTAAATGATACAGCCATTGCTGTAAATCAGTTAGGTTCTAGACTCGGTGCTATTTCTGTGACTTTGGATGTATGGCATTTAGATATACATGACTTTTTAGATTTGCAGACAGAAACAGGGGATATACGATCAAAAGCTTTTGATGTTTTTCCAGCTGTTTCAATGCCTGATATTTTCATGAGGAGAGTGCAAAATGATGAGGAATGGACACTTTTTGATCCACATGAGATCAATGAAAAATACGGCAAAAAATTACAAGATAATTTTGGGGATGAATTTGAAAAGTTTTATGAAGAACTTGAAAAAGATGATGAGCTAAAAATGAAAAAAACAGTTTCTGCAAAAGATCTATTTAAAAAGTTTATGAAGATAGCTGTTGAAACGGGTATGCCCTATGTGTTTTTTCGAGATACTATAAATGCAGTGAATCCAAATAAGCATGCTGGAAATATTTATAGTTCACAACTTTGTACTGAAATTTGTCAAAATACTTCTCCAACTAAATTTATAGAAGAGGTAATTGAAGATGGAAAGATTGTTATAAGATATGAGCCTGGAGATTTTGTAGTTTGTAATCTTGCTTCTATAAATGTTGCGAAGGTTTATGAAGAAAAAGTAATTGCAGATGTGATACCAACTGTTATGCGAGTTTTGGACAATGTGATAACGCTTAATTATTATCCTATAAAAGAAGCAGAAAGAACTGCTATGAGATACAGAAGTGTTGGTTTGGGATATTTAGGACTTGCTGAGTATTTGGCAACTAGAAAAATAGCGTATGAAACACAAGAAGCGCGTGACGAAGTAAATAAGTTATTTGAAAAATATACGTATCATACATACAGAGCTTCTGCAGATATTGCAATTGAGCGAGGTGCGTATCAATTGTGGGAGGGAAGTGAATATAGTAAAGGAATATTATTAGGAAGAAAACAGGCTTGGTATACAAAAAATACTGGTAGAGCAGCTGAGTGGAAAAAGCTTTTTACAGATATAAAAAGCACTGGTGTGAGATTTGGATATCATACAGCGCCTGCACCAAACACTTCAACCGCGGGATTAGTTGGAACTACTGCAGCACTGCTTCCAATTTATAAAAGATATTTTGTGGAAACAAATTTGTCAGCGCCAACTGTAAGAGTTGCTCCTAAATTGGATAAGGAAAACTTTTGGTATTACAAAGAGTATGTATCAATGGATATGAATGATGTAATTGATATGATGAGCGTGATTTATCAATGGGTTGATCAGTCAGTTAGTTTTGAATGGATGATAGATCCATCACGCACAAGTCCAAAGAAATTATATGAATATTATATGAATGCATGGGAAAAGAAAATTAAGACAGTGTATTATGTAAGGAGTTTGTCAGGAGAGGTTCAAAAGACAGATAATGTATGCATCAGTTGTTCAGGTTAATTTTTAAAAAAGTATTAAATAGATTATGACAAAATTAAAAAAGAGACCAATATTTAATCCAAAAGGAAATGATGATGTAGAAAAGCGTACTATTATAAATGGAAATACTACAGGTTTATTTCAATTGAATGCTACAAAATATCAGTGGGCAACTGCATTGTATCCTGTGATGATTGGAAACTTTTGGGTTCCAGAAAAAGTATCAGGACTCAAAGATGATGCGCGTATGTTTCAAAAAGATTTAACAAAAGAAGAACAAGAAGCATATAAAGGGATTCTTTCTTTTTTAATTTTTCTTGATTCTATTCAAACTGTAAATCTGCCAAATTTTTCAGATTACATAACTTCTCCTGAAGTAAATTTGATTTTATCAATCCAAGCATATCAAGAAGCAATTCATTCTCAGTCATATGCAACAATTTTAGAGACTGTTGTAGACGGGGAGGATAGGGATGATATATATTATTATTGGCGTGATGATAAAATTTTGTTGAATAGAAATAAATACATAGGACAAATCTATCAAGATTTTATAGATAATCCAAATGATAAAACTTTTTTCAAAGGTATTGTAGCTAATTATTTATTGGAGTCGTTATATTTTTATAATGGGTTTGCATTTTTTGATACTCTTGTAGATCATACAAAAATGTTAGCAACTGGTAGAATGATAGCTTATATACGTAGAGATGAATTAACGCATGTTACATTATTTGCTCACATTATAAAAGAAATTCAACAAGAGTTTCCAGATATTTATGATGAAAAGGTGATACGTGAAATGACTAAAATTGCAGTAGAGCAAGAGATTGAATGGAGTAAGCATATACTTGGAAATAAAATACCAGGACTTAACAGTAGGACGACAGTAGATTATACAAGATGGTTGGCTAATCAAAGAATGGAGTTATTAGGATTGACACCATTATATCCAGAGGCAATTGAAAATCCATATAAACATCTAGATAGACTTCAAGATACAAATAGTGATAAAGGAAACTTCTTTGAGTCAACAGTTGTGAATTATACACAATCAAGTAGCATGAATGGAAGTTGGGATTTTTAAGAACGTATAATAATATCTGTGAAAATGAAAAACACCCTCAGCTCATTATGAGTGGGGGTGTTCTATATTTTTTGGGACAATGACTTAGTGCGTTGATTTACTGACAAGTGCATGAAATAATGATTGTCCAATATTTTGAGTCAGTCCTTGTGCGTAACTAGTAAAATCACGACGTGTCATATTTGATTTGTGTATAACTCGAAGGGCTTTGTGATGTGTATCACCTGACTGGTTAGTGAGGAAAATAAAGATAAATCCGGTAACACGACGAGTTCTTTTGGATTTTCCGTTTGATTTTTTATACATGTAACGTTGATGATAACTGCGAATCTCACAATGTGTCCATTGGTTAAAGTTTTGTGCAAGTTCTTTTGGAATTTCTGGTTTTACTCGATGTATAGCAGCTTTTTGTAAAGCAACGTTTACGGTAGCACGTTTTTTCATACCAAACCTCTCTTTTTGGTTGAATTAATAAAAAGAACTATGTAAAAACAAAACAAAGCAATCTTAACTGTAAAATCACTTTGTTTTATTTTTGTGCTGAGGAGAGGACTTGAACCTCCACGGGATTAACTCCCACTAGGGCCTAAACCTAGCGCGTCTACCAATTCCGCCACCCCAGCAATATTACCTAGTATACGCATTTGTCAGCATTTTGCAATGTTGACAAAAATCATTAAATGTGCTATATTAATATATTACGATAGATATGATTGTTATTTAACAACAAAAATACCAGGAGGTATATTATGAAGAAGATTACAATTACAGTATTGTTTTGTGTATTATTTGCAACACCAGTATTTGCAAATACTTTTCATATAGCAGAAGGAACTTTGCTAAGAAGTAGAGTTGATGCAACTTTGATGAATTACGAGGGCAATGAAGATCAAGTTATGGATTCCAGAGGTGGAGTCTATACAGTGCAGCTGTATAACTGGTCTGGTAATTGCAGAGAGGCTAGAGTATACGCGCCTAATGGAGCTGTTGCGCAAACTAGTATTTGTGTCCAACGGCCTCAGACTAACAGAGTAAGTCAACGGCCAGTAAATCAAAGGTCTCAGTATAACATTCAGTATCAAGATGCAATGCGTAATAAGCAATTACATCTTGCGCAAGCTCAGAATAATGTAGGACAACAATCCAGTGGTTGGTTTGCTGACAAGCCTGGATTACAGTTTGGTATTCGGGGCAATCCGGATTCACCGTTTCAAGCAGTGGACACACAGCATGTTCCTCTTAATCAAATTTATGCAATGAGTGATGAAGATTTTGCAAGGTTTAGAGAGAGAACGGACTGGGCAACTAGTAGTTATATTCCACAAACGATTCAGAACAGTGGAGATGCTGCTGAGGCTGGTACACGGTGGACTAGTGGTAATTATAATAATAGTTACCAACAAAATGCAATTCCAGAGGCATTTAATCAAGGTTTTGCTGATATTATTAATAGAGGATTAAGTAATATTTTCAATTAAATGGGATGAAAATGAGAAAAATATTATTAATAGCAGTCAAAATCATAGACCACGTCAACAACAGTGGCAAGAAGGATGGTAACAACATCTTTCTATAAAAAATAAACAGCGTTTCACTTTAACATAAGCGAAACGCTGTTTTTCTTTTTTGATATTAGTTATTTCACAATACTTTTAATCCTAGCAGCTTCTTGATCTAATGCTGGAGACTTTTCATATTCTCCATGATGTCTTGTATCATTGCCATAGGTGTGTTTTTTTTGATCAAGGTGAAAACTAATTTGTACATTGCGACCTTCGGTTTTTACATACATATGAAATCGAGGATAGCCAGCTCGTGCTTGTGGATTAATAAAGCTCATTTCACCTTGGTCTGTTTTGTGTTGATATTGGTAACCAGCTCTTCTGAGTGCTGTTACAGGATTTGTTGATAAATTTTCAATTGTGAATCTCATATATTTTTAATAAAAAATTTATAAATTATATCATTTTGAACTTGAGTTAGAATCTAAATTAGACTATTTATATGAACAATGTAGATCCCGGGTCACAGCCCAGGACGTCTTTCTCTTGAACAGAGTTCAATTCACCTTGAAGCCCGGGATGACAAGTGTATTATTTGACCCAGTGTTTATCTTTTATCTTTTCTTCATCACACATTCGTTTTTCTTCTATTTTATCTTTTGCTAAATTTTGCAATGTATCCAGGTCTTCATTTTTTAGTAGCAAGGCTCTTTTTGATAAATGTTTTAGTGTATTTTGGGAGGGGTCTTCAATTACTTCAGCTAATAGTACATTTAGGATCGCACCAATTTGAGGTCCTGGTGTAAAATCTAAATCCTGTAACATTATATCTCCATTTAACTTTAGCATCTTTACGCTGATTGGGTCAGTAGATACTTTGTCTACCATATATTCAAAATGTCGGAGTTTATAAGGCTTTGCTTTTGGAGTGTTTGAGCCAAGTCTATCTCCAATACGTACAGCCATTAAGTCTTTCATATTTTCAAGTCCAACTTTTTTGATAAGTCTGCGGACAGCTGTTTCTGTTACTTCATCAACGCTATAATAAAACATGTGATTTTTTACCAATAGTACAGTTTTATCAATAATTTTTTTGGAAAATTTCATTCTATTCATTATCACGCCAGTCATGCGAGCACTTATATATTCATGATTATGAAAGGTGCAATCACGACCACTACCTTGTTTTGATTCTGGTTTTCCTATGTCATGAAAAAGTGCAGCAAGACGCACTTCTAGTTTTTTGCTTGGACATTTATCAGCAGCTTTTAAGTTGTGTTCCCAAACTGTGAGTGTATGATGATGGTTTTGTTCCACTCCTATGCCGTATTCTAATTCTGGCAAAAAATGTGTCAGCAGGCCAGTGTCACAAAGCATTTGAATGCCATGTTGGGGGTGGTCGCTTAAAACTATTTTTACAAATTCATCACGTACTCTTTCTATGGAAATGTTATTAAGTAGAGAATCTTTTTGAGTTATTGCCATGGATGTTTTTTCTTCGATTGTAAAATTGAGCTCCGCAGCAAATCTCACAGCACGCATCATGCGAAGAGCATCCTCATCAAAACGTTCAATAGGATTCCCCACTGCTTTTATAAGTTTTTTTGAAATATCATCTTGACCGTTAAAGGGGTCTATAAGTGTATTATTTATATCAAGCGCCAGAGCATTCATTGTAAAATCTCTACGGGACAAATCTTCCGCTAGAGTTTCTGCAAACTCTACTTCATCAGGTCGTCTGTTATCTGAGTAGGTAGATTCAATTCTATAAGTAGTAACTTCGACAATATCATGTTCACGATCTTTTTTTCCAACAGATAAAAATGGTTCAACTTTTACACCAACTGTACCAAAATCATTTTCATAAAAACTATCGGGAAAAATTTCTTGCACTTGCTCAGGCTTTGCATTTGTCGTGACATCCCAGTCTTTAGGTATGCGGTCAACAGTTAAGTCACGCACGCAACCACCAACAATATACGCTTCAAAATCAGCATCTGTAAGCGCTTGTAAAACTTCTTTTACTTCGTTAGGAATTGAATTTATCATATATTTTATAGTAGCGTAAAATCATAGTTTTTGCTAGTTTATAGAATACTTGTTATTATGAACATATGATAAAAATACATACAAATAGTATGGCATGTTGTTGCAGCTCTTATTGTGAGAGTTGTTGATTTTGTGTAAATAAGTCAGGAATAGTAACTCTCAAATCCAATGAGGGTTTTTTATTTTAAAAAATTTAATTAAAAATATATGATTTACAATAATGTAATAGAAATGATTGGTAATACACCAATGATAAAATTAAATAATATAACTAATGATGAAAAAGTAGAAATATTTGCAAAACTTGAAGGACAAAATCCTAGCGGTTCAATAAAAGATAGAATTGCACTTGCAATGATAGAACAAGCTGAGAAAGATGGCAGTCTAACAAAAGATAAAATAATTATAGAACCAACATCAGGTAATACTGGAATAGCGTTGGCTATGATTGGAGCTGTAAAAGGGTATAGAGTACATGTTGTGATGAGTAAAGCTGTTTCAATGGAGAGGAGAAAAATGATTGAAATTTTTGGAGCAGATGTAATTTTGACTGATGGAAAAGATGGTACAGATGGAGCAATAAGAAGAGCTCATGAAATAGTTCAAGAAAATTCAGAAAAGTATTTCATGCCAAATCAATTTTCAAATGAGTATAATAAATTAGCACATTATAAGACAACAGCTAAGGAAATTTGGGAACAAATGGATGGAAGAATTGATTACTTTGTGTCAGCACTCGGAACATCAGGAACTATTATGGGAGTAGGAAAGGGATTAAAAGAATTTGATAAAGATATAAAAATAGTTGAAGCTCAGCCAGTAAGGGGGCATTATATTCAGGGATTAAAAAATATGCAAGAAGCAATAGTTCCTGAAATTTACGATGACAGCCAAATTGATATAAGTATAAAAATTGATTCAGAAAACGCTTTTAAAATGGCTAGAAACATAATGAAAAAAGAAGGAATATCAGTTGGCATGAGTAGCGGAGCAGTGATGGATGCAGTGACTCAATTATTTGAAAATATAAAGATAAATAGTCGAATAGTTGTAATATTTCCAGATAGAGGTGAAAAATATGCAAGTACAGTACTTTTTAATTAGATAGGATATTTTACTAGTTACGAAGTTAGTATAATAAAAAACCGTTACGCCCCGTAACGGTTTTTTATGATGAGATGTAGTGGAATTACAGTTCTTTAGGTTTTAGTATCTCTGTGTAGAGTTGTAAGTTGTCACCAAGCTTGATTTTAGTTTCACCTTTGAATGTTAAGCCACATTCTTTATCTTTTTTCACTTCGTCTATGTCAACTTTATTGTGTTGCAAGTTTGTTAATTCACCAGTTCCAATTTGATTTTCTTTTCTGAAAATATCAATCTTTACATCCTTAGCAACAATTTTACCTTTAGTTACTTTACCGCCAATAATCATCCTATCTTTTTCTGTAAAAAATACACCAAGCACTTCAAGTTCTCCGATATCAGTTCGCTCTATTTCGTCAGGTAGCATAGCTACTAGTCTTTCCTTTATATCATCAACTAATTCATAAATAACTTTGTATGTTGATATTGTAACTTCAGCATCAGTAGCCATTCGTCCTGCAACTGGACTTACAGAAACATTAAATCCATAGAGGATAGCTTCAGAACTACTAGCCATACGTACATCTGATTCTGTTACATTTCCAACTCCAGTATCTATATAATTTACAGCAACTTTTCCTTGGGGAATTGCACCAAGTATTTGGGCTATAGCCTCAATAGATCCTTGAACATCTGATTTTATAATTATATTTAATTTTGGAATACCATCATTGTCAGTAATGCTTTTGACTTGTTTTTTATCACCAGTCAATTTACTAGCAACATTTTGAGATTTAAGACGAGCGCTCCTCTTTGCGTTGGCAACTTGGATGACATCATTTGTTTCAGCAGTATCAGTAAGTCCAAATATTACAACTGGAGTTGATGGAGGTGCTTTTTCCATAGGGTCACCTCTGTGATTTTCCATTCTTCGTATACGACCATAAGTCTTTCCAGCATTTACATCTTGACCAACTTTCAAAGTTCCAGTTTTCACAACTGCAGTAGCAACAGGTCCTTTTTGAGGATCTTTATGAGATTCAAGTATAATAGCTAATCCATCACGAGTAGAATTTGCTTTGAAGTCTTCTACTTCGGCAAGTAATAAAATACTTTCAAGTATATCAGTTACACCAATATTATTTTTAGCACTTATTTCATTGCAAATAACTTTTCCACCCCATTCTTCTATCATAATGTCATGTTCAGCTAGTTCTTGCTTTACTCTTGCTGTGTTTGCATTGGGTTTGTCAATTTTATTTATAGCGACAATTGTTGGAATTTTCTTTGCTGTTAAATATTTGATGACCTCTTTTGTTTGTGGACGTACGCCATCGTCAGCAGCAACAACTAATACAGCAATATCAGCAATAGAAACACCTCGTTCACGCATAGCAGCAAATGCTTCATGTCCTGGAGTATCAATAAATGTAATGTGCTTTCCTCGTTTTTTTACTTGATAAGCACTAATATGTTGAGTTATTCCTCCTGATTCACTACTTGCAACAGATGCTTGTCTTAATGTATCTAGTAGTGTTGTTTTACCATGATCAACATGTCCTAGGATTGTAACAATCGGAGGACGACTCTCTAATTTTTCATCAGATCTTTTTTCTTTTTCACAAATATCAAGAACTTTTTCAAGTGTCATCATTTCATCATCACCAACTTCTAAGTCTTCGCTAACAGAGTAACCCATATCTTCGGCGATTATAGCAGCTGTATCATAATCTACCTCTTCGTTAATAGTTGCCATGATGCCATTTTGCATAAGTTCAGTAATAAGTTCTGTTGCAGGAATATCAAGAATTTCCGCAAACTTTTTTACAGTTACAGTTGATGGTATTTTAACAGCTTTAATTTCTTCTTCAGTCATGATGCAATGATATTAGTTGATTAGTTAGCAGTTGCTATTACGGTTTTTTCTTCTTCAGTGAGTTCATTTTCTACAGGTTGTCCACTTGAAATTTCTTTTGTGTAAATTCTAGTACCTTCTCTAGTATGCAGTGATGATAGAACTATTCCATCATCAGCACTATTTAGTAGTGCTAATGCAAAGCTTTGATTGCCAGCTCGCTCACCAAATGGATTAAATCTTACTAGCCCAATCTTGTTAAGGCCTTTGTGAGATTGTTTATTTATGGTATTTGAAATATTGAAAAGTTCTTGTATTTCAGTGTCGAGTGTAATGAGTTTTTTATTATTATTTAATAGAATTTCTTCCAGATCAACTCCTTTTTTGCCAGAAAATAATATGGCAATTTCTTTTTGAAGTTTAGTTATTCGAAAAAAATTTATTATAGAAATAATAAGTGTAACAAGCAATAATATTATTGCTATAACGCTTAATATTGCAATAATGCTTTGATTGGAAGAATAAAATTCAGTCATATTACTATTGAATAATTATTAAAAATAATAGCATCAAAAACATGTCTTGTAAAGGAAAAAGCGCTTGTAAAGCGCTTTTTTATTATTAGTGTTTGAGCTTAATTATTCTTGAAATAATATATCTAGATATTCCCAAAATTTAACACCACCACCAATTTCACCTATACATTCAGCAGCTTCTGATTTTGTACGTGCATTGGGATGAAGTCCGTCAATTGGGAAGTGACGAAATACCCATTTTACATCATCCTTATAATCTCCCATTAAATTCAGTGTAGATGTATGAAATTTCTTACAAAAAGGACAGTCTACATCAGAGTATTCTATTACAGTTATACGTGCATTCTCACCGCCTTTAATCCAGTCATCAGCAGTTACAGTGTCAATTTCTCTGTCATTACTAATATCTTTTGCTTGTGGATCATTGCCAGCTAGTAAGTCATCAAAAAACTCTCTGATGCCTTTTTCTGTTTGTGCACCTGGTATTTCATAGATAGCATCATCAATCAATACAAAACTATGAGGAGTTCCTTGTACACCAGCTTTTTTACCACTATCAATATCAGATTGTACAGCATCAGCATATCTTTTTTCTTCCATGCATATATCAAATTCTTCTTTGTTTATATCCATAGAAACCAATGTTGCATCTAATGATAATTTAGGAACTGATTTTTTAGCTACAACTTTAGTTTTTTGTATAGGCGCTTGTTTTGGATTGAATTTACCAAACGATATCTTATTTGTAATTGTTCCGATTAATAAAAATAAGAGAACTATAGCAAGAGCACACATAGCACCAAACCAAAATGAATGCCAATGTGTTCGGTAGCCAGTATCTTTATTTGAGCTTTCTTGAATTTTTTCTTTTTGTTTATCCATAAAAATTTTATTAAATTAAATGTAATTATATAGTAAGTATTTTTGAGATATTGTGCAAGAGTGAAATAGTAAAGTACTCTATTTGTAACTATTCAGATTTATTTAAGAACTATCGTTTTTGCGAACAGAAGTCATATTGTTTGTGCCACGTGAAGCAATCTTTGATAGATAATCAATAATCTCAAAGAGATTGCGTCGCTTAACTACATGAAATATCTCAGCTACTCGCAAGGACACTTATATTGCAGAAAATTGAAAATTCTTTTATTATGTAAATTATAAAACATAAATTAAAAAGATATGATTTCACAATATACAGTTAATCTAATAGAAAAAAAGGAAATAGCAGAAAATACCTTTCAACTTATACTTACGAAACCAAAAGATTTTTCTTTCAGTCCAGGACAGTTTATGTTTCTTGATTTCCCCAATCCAGTAAACACTGACGATAATCCAACATTTCGAGCAATGTCTATAGCATCTTCACCATGTGAAGAAAACTTGATGTTTATAATGAGGGGGAGCGAAAGTGCATTTAAGCAAAATATGGAAGCAATGCAAATAGATGATCCAATCATAGTAAAGGGGCCAATGGGACACATAACACTTCCACAAAATATAAATCAACCAATGGCATTTATAGTTGCTGGAGTAGGAATAACACCAGCAAGAGCAATGATAAAGCATGAAGAACATCAAAAAGTAGACAGGCAAGTAACACTTTTATATGCTAGTAAAACAAAAAATTCAATAGCCTTATTTGACGAATTAAAAAATGTAGAATTAAAAAACTATAATCCTGTATTTACGCTAACTAGAGAAGAAGGTGAATGGGATGGTGAAACAGGACGTATAAATGAAGAGATGATAAGAAAATATGTTGACGAGATAGAAAAAACAATGTACTATATTGTAGGTACGAAAGCATTCACTGAATCCATGAAAGAAATATTGGAAAATATGGGGATAGCAAAGGAAAACGTACAATTTGACAATTTTGGATAAGGAACAGCAGTCAAATTGACTGCGGGTATAGTATAACGGCTCATTATGTCAGCCTTCCAAGCTGAAGATGCGGGTTCGATTCCCGCTACCCGCTCATTTTTCTACAAAAACCGCTTGCTTAAGCGGTTTTTGTTTTGTGATATAATGAAGTATATAAATATAAAATAAAAACATGCATAGACAAATGTCAACTATAAAAGGTCTCGGGATACTTATTCTTTTTGCTATAATAATTGGGGGATTTTTTGTATTTTATGAAAAAAATAATTTAAATGATGGAATAGTAGTAGAAGCAGATAACGTGCCGTATCAGGAATATAATAACAAATCACAAATAGCAGATATAAACAAAAGTAATACAAATATTTTAACAATAAATGAATCAGAAGAAATAATAAAATCATTTTTTCTTTTTTTAGAAGAGCAAAATGGACTTCACGGTGATCCAGAATATTATAAAAACCTAGACTTATATATAGATGTTGATAAAAAAACAGATGATAATCTTAAAGGAATGATTAAAATTAGTAACGTTGAACGACATAGTACCCCGTATTTTTTGGCTACAAAAATTGATGATGAATGGAAGTTTATTTTTCAAGGACAAGATATGCCAAGTTGTGATTTAGTGGATAAATATAACATTCCAACAAAATTATTTTGGCCAAATACAGATAATGCTTGTTTTATAACAAAAACAGAAGTTAGAAGACATTAAAGGGGGTGTTTTTATGAGTTAGTGAGATGAAATAAAAGCTTTTAGAGTAGATGTTTCACCACAAAAAGTTCGAACGTCATTACCTACTCGGCTCATCGATAAAAAGCCCCATTTAATGGGGCTTTTTGAGTACCCACTATGACAGGATCGAACTATTTTGAATTTTGATTGACTTTTTGTATATTTTATGCTAATATTTAACGTTAGTATTTTTAACAAAAGAATATAAATTTTTCAAGAATTTCATATACGGAGGAGTAAAATGATTGAATTATATCCAGAATATCAGGCACCAGCCTTTAAAAAGCTGGTTAAGCATTTTGTAAAGAATGTAGTTGGTCTTATGGTTATGGCAACAGGTCTAGGAAAGACAATTGTTGCTGCATTTTGGGCTAAACGTGAATACAAAAAAGGTCGAAAGGGACTTTTCTTGTGTCACGATACAGGCATTCTTGATCAAGCAATGGATGAGTTTCAAAAAGTATTTGGGAGAAAAGTATCTCTTAAAACATTTTTTGGAAGTGATAAAGATTGGGATGCTGATAAAGGCGATATCGTTTTTGCAACATTTCAAACTTTACGTGAATCAAATCCATTTTTTAAAGATGAATTTGATTTTATTATTGTTGATGAGTCACATCATGCTCAGGCAGATACGTACAAAAAAGTGATTGAATATTTCAATCCAAAAAAACTCTTAGGTATTACTGCTACTCCCAATAGGGAAGATGAACAGGATATTAGAGAGATATTTGGTGATGAAGTTGTAAACATCCCTTTGGAAGAAGCAATGGCTAAAGGGTGGTTGTCACAAGTTGAATATCACATTCTCAATGACAATTTAAGTCATTGGAAACTTAAAAAGATTGTTAAAGAGGTGCTTGAAGAGGGAAGAAGAATCTCTCGGAAACAACTTAATGAAACAATTTTTGTTAAAGCTCGTGATGAAGTAACTGCTCAGACGATTCAGGAATATGCAATTGGTAACAAAAAGGCGATAATCTTTTGCGAGAGTATCCCTCACGCAGATAACTTTCAAAAGTTTTTACCAAATGCACAAGTGTATCATTCAGAGAAATCAGAAAAGTACAATCATAAAGTACTTCAAGATTTCAGAGAAGGTAATATCCAATATATCCTTACAATCAATAAGATGAATGAGGGTATTCATGTTTCTGATGCTGAGATTATCGTATTTCTTAGATGTACAGATTCAAAAACAATATTTTTTCAACAATTGGGCAGAGGATTAGAGAAACCTTTGAACAAGAAAAAAGTTATCGTTTTAGACTTTGTCGCAAATTGCGATAGAGTTGCAATGATTAAGGAGTTTTCACGAGAGATTAAGAAACGTGCAGGAAACAACTTTGAACTTACGAAGGATGTCCTTCACGTTACTGGTAAAGCTTTTGATTTCATCTTTAATGATGAGCAAATTGATATTTTGGAGGTGATAAGAAAGATAACGACCAAAATTTATGTTTCAGATATTCCGCACTTACTTGCTGAGTATTCACTAAAGAATGATTTACTAGCAGATCAAGTGATTGCTGGTACGAATAAAAAACTTTGGTGGGTATGCTCTGCGTGTAAGTATGAATGGCAAGCACCTGGGAATAACCGTGTTACAGGAATCGGTTGCCCAGCATGTTCTGGTAGAGTTGCTACCAGAACCAATAATATTACCGTTACTCATCCTGAACTTACAAAAGAATATTCATCAGAGAATGAGTTGCTTGCGGATCAAATAAAATCTGGATCAAGTAAGAAGGTTTCGTGGATTTGTTCGAAATGTGAACATGAATGGCAAGCAGTAGTGAATAGTCGAACTAGTGGCTGTGGTTGCCCATCTTGTAGAGGGATGGTTGTTACAAAAGCAAACAATCTTGCAGTTACCCATCCTGATCTTGCAAAGGAATATTCACCAAAAAATAAGTTACCAGCAAATCAGGTAATTGCTGGTACTGGTAAAAAGCTTTGGTGGATTTGTTCGAAATGCGAACATGAATGGCAGACAACAGGAGATAGTCGTAGTAAGCAGGGAACAGGTTGTTTAGCGTGTTTAAGAAGAATAGCTACAAAAGCAAACAATCTTGCAGTTACACATCCTGATCTTGCAAAGGAGTATTCATCAAAAAATAAATCATCAGCTGATCATGTAATTTCTGGATCACACGCAAAGCTTTGGTGGATTTGTTCGAAATGTGAACATGAATGGCAAGCACCCGTAAGGAGACGTGCGGGAGGATCTGGTTGTCCTGCTTGTGCTAATCAAGTTGTAACAGATAAAAACAATCTTACGGTCACCCATCCTAATCTTGCAAAGGAATATTCACCAAAAAATAAGTTACCAGCAAATCAGGTAATTGCTGGCACTGGTAAAAAGCTTTGGTGGATTTGTTCGAAATGCGAACATGAATGGCAAGCGACTGGAGCAAATCGAAGAACTGGTAGAGGATGTCCAGAATGTAAACGATGCAATAGCAGAAAAAAGAAGAAATCTTGAAAAGGAGGAACATAAAGCCTCACCAATCATAACAATGATTGGTGAGGTTTTTTTTATTATATTTTAAGTGATTTTGTAGCAATAATGTAAGCTTTTAGCGAAGAATGAGCAATGCAAAAAGTTCGAACGTCATTACCTACTCGGCTCATCGATAAAGAGCTCCATTTAATGGAGTTTTTGTATGTTCCGCTATGGTATGGTTGAACTTTGAATTTGATCACATTTTTAAATCAGTTGGTTTTACGTTGCAGTTTCTTTTTTTGTAATCTTTTATTAGTTGGGAGATGTGTTTTTTCATTTTTTTTAAAGTGATAATTTTTTCTTCAATGTCTTCTAAGTTGTTTTCTAGATAAGGCAGTAAGGATTGATGCTTGCACTTTGATGTATTTAATTGTGTTGCCATTTCTTTTATCTCATTTAGAGAAAACCCGATTTTTTTTGCTTTCTTAATAAATAAGATAGCCTCTACATCAGCAGTGGAATAAATTTTATAATTATTTGTACTATTTATAGTAGGCTTAACTAAATCGAGGTCGTTGTAGTGGCGAAGAGCGTCTTTGGTTATGTTCGTTTTTTGGAGCAAATCTTTTGTATACATAAATACTTGACAGTGGGGTTAACCCCATGGTTTATAATGAAGTTAGTTTAGCATAATTATAAATAATATGACAGCAAAAAAGAATAAGTCACAAGAAAGAAAATTTTATATTAGTGGAATGCATTGTGCTTCTTGTAAAGGAATTGTAGAAGATCGTCTTCAAGAACAAAAAGAAGTACAAAGTGCAGATGTTGATTTGAAAAAGGGAACAGTTGAAATTGTGTTTGAAAGTAGAGTATTAGAAGTAGATGAAATTACAAAAAAGTTTGAGGATGTAGGGTATTTTTTTTCAGAGCAACCTTTTAAGAAAAAAGCATATAAAAAGGTTGGGTTGGTCTTGCTTGTGGCTTTGATGGTAAGCTTTGTATTGATACAAAATGAACAGTTCATGTTGTTTAGTGGAACAAATGTTGATGAAAATTCATCATTGATGGCATTTGTTGTGTTGGGGATAGTGGCTAGTTTATCTAGTTGTGTAGCCTTGGTGGGAGGAATCTTATTAGCTATGACAAAAAGTTGGACAAAGACAGTAGGCAAAGAAGCTTCACTTTCAAAAAAAATGGAACCACATATGAAATTTCATATTGGAAGGTTGGTGGCTTATTTTATAGGTGGTGGAATTTTGGGCTCTATCGGAAGTTTTATAACATTTGATAATCCAAGTGTGTATGCAGTACTTACTGCTTTAGTTGCAATTATAATGTTGTTGGTAGGATTGCAAATGTTAGGTGTAAAATGGGTTTTGAGAATGTATGTTTTTGCGTATGACAATACACTGAAAAAAATTCATATTAATGATAACGTGAAAAATAAATCACCCTTTATTGCAGGTGCGGCAACATTTTTTATTCCTTGTGGATTTACCTTGATTGCACAAGGAGTGGCATTGACTGCGGGCAGTTTTATGTCAGGAGCCGCAATTATGTCAGCATTTGCAATTGGAACATTACCAGTATTAATAGGTGTGAGCTTAGGAGGTGCTACTATGATTGGCAAAAAAGGATTTGAAGTAATTTTTAATACTATAATAGGAACGATTATAATAATATTTGCAATTTATATATTAAATGGTCAATTTAATGTTTTGGGATTACCTAGCTTAAATGATATTAGCTTTGAAAAAACAGGAGCTGTTGAGCAAATTGAAAATAGTAAAACTAACCAAAAGAATACTCAGGAGTTAAATATTGTAGCAGATGGTTTTGAATATGTAGTTTTGGGATCAAAAATACTGAAGGCAGGCGTGCCAACAACCATTATTGTGGATAATCAGGGTATTGTGGGATGTGGTGTTTTTATGGCAGCTAGAGGTTTGTTTGAGGGCATGATTGAATTAAAGCCAGGCATTAATAAAAAAGAATTTATACCAGAGGCGGGAACGTATAAATTAACATGTACTATGGGAATGGTTGCACCAGTTACAATTATTGTTAAATAATAAAATTATGATTACACAAAAATATTATGTTTCAGGAATGCATTGTGCTTCTTGTAAGGTGAATATAGAAAATGAGTTAAAGAAAAATGAATTAATTGAGGAAGCTTCCGTGAATTATAGTGCTGAAACAATGCAAGTTACATTTAATGAAAAAGAATTAAGTGATGGTGATATTCAAAAATTAGTTAGAGGCATTGGTGATTATGATACGCGTCCAGATAATGATGGGGGGCGAAGTAAACATCAGAAAGAGAAAAATGAAAATTTAAGTAAGATGAAGCGAAATTTAATATATGTATCAATTGCTGCAGCACCTTTTATCATGAGTATGGCATTCATGCTAATAAATGGAATATTTGATTTAAATATTTTGGGTGGTTTTTCAACAAGGTTAGATAGTATAATGCTTTTTGGAATATCAGTTGTGAGTATAGCTCAAATTGTATTAGCTGGATTTGTTCTGTTTGTTGGCGGAAGATTATTTTTTGTTAATGCATTTGCAGCGATAAAAAAAGGTTCAAGTAATATGGATACATTGGTAGTGCTAGGTGCAACTACTGCTTGGATTTATTCTACGATTGTTACGATATTTTTTGCAGGCAGTGAACAGGAGTTTGTTGTGTTTTTTGAGGCATCTGTGTTTATTATATTTTTTATTTTAGTAGGTAGATATTTTGAAGAAAAAGCTAGGACAGCGACACAAAAAAGTGTGGAAAGTTTATATGCAATACAATCAAAAGTAGCTGTTGTTTTGCGGGATTTGAAAAAGGTAGAGATTGCAATTAAGAACGTTGTAAAAAAAGACAATGTTGTCGTTATGCCGGGACAAAAAATTCCTGTAGATGGAGTTATAATTGAAGGTAAAACAGCAATTGATGAGTCAATGATCTCTGGAGAAGCTTTTCCGGTGGATAAAAAAGAAGGTGATGCTGTCATAGGTGGCACACTTAATACAACGGGTTATATTGTTTTTGAAGCAACTAAGGTTGGTAAGGATACAATGCTTTCACAAATTATTAAAATGGTTGAAGAAGCTCAGGGGAGTAGTGTGCCAATTCAAAAACTTGCAGACAAAATTTCAAGTATTTTTGTACCCATTGTAATAATTATTGCTGTAGGCACATTTATCTTTTGGTATTTTGTTGCGCCAAATATGAACTTGATAGAGGCTTCACAAGCATTGCCATTTGCGGTATATGTGACAATTTCTGTTTTGGTCATAGCATGTCCATGTGCGCTTGGACTTGCAACGCCAACTGCGATAATTGTATCGGTAGGACATGCAGCCAGAAAGGGAATTTTAATTAAAAATGCACAAATTATTGAAAATGCATTCAAGATTAAAAATATAGTTTTTGATAAAACAGGAACAATTACGCAAGGTAAACCAGCTGTAACAGATTCTGTTTATTTTGACGATGAAAAAAAATACGCAAATTATGTGTATGCTTTGGAAAATAAAACAGAGCATCCTGTGGCTAAGGCGATAATAAATTTTTTGGAAGTTAGTGAAAATAATTTAAGTGAAGAAAAGGTTGAGGATTTTCATAATTTAGAAGGCGTAGGCGTGAGAGGTATTATTGACGGAGAAAAAGTCATGATGGTGAAAATGAGTTCTGTTAAAGAATATGCAAAACTGACTTTGGAACAAAAAAATGTTACAAACAGTTTTCTTGAAAAAAAATATACAATATCAGTGTTTATAGTTGGAGATTCAATAAAGGCAATTTTTGCAGTAACAGATCCAATAAAAGAAACTAGTTACAAGGCAATTAGTGCATTGAAAGAAAAAGGAATTAAAACAACTATGGTAACAGGTGATAATGAGAATATTGCACAGTGGGTTGCTTCTAGTGTTGGAATAGATAATGTAGTAAGTGATGCAGTGCCGCTAGACAAAGATAGAATCGTGCAAAAAATTAAAAAGGAATCAAAAGAAGGTGAATTAATTGCAGTTGCGGGTGATGGTGTGAATGATGCACCAGCGCTGGCTAGAGCTGATATTGGAATTGCGATGGGTACAGGTTCAGACGTTGCGATTGAATCAGGAGATATTGTAATTGTTAAGGGATCATTGCAAAAGATTGTTGATGCAATAAATTTATCTAAAAAAACAATGCACATAATAAAACAAAATCTTTTTTGGGCGTTTGGATATAATGTTCTAGCTATTCCGATTGCAATGGGGTTCTTGTATCCATTTTTTGGTGTAGTTTTGTCACCGACTATTGCAAGCGCTGCAATGGCACTTAGTTCCATAAGCGTTGTTTTAAATAGTTTGCGTTTGAGGCGATAAATTTTAAATTATGTAAATTTAAGTTTTTTCTGTTAACAATATTGCATATGTGTTAATGACATCATTTACTATTATTTTGTAAAACTAAAGGTTTTCAGTGAAGAACTAGTGGTATAAAAAGTTCGAATGTCAGTAACTATTCAGCTCATCGATAAAAAGCCCCATTTAAGGGGGCTTTTTGAGTACCCACTATGCAAGGATCAAACTATTTTGTATTTCGATTGACTTTTTATGTATTTTATGCTAATATTTAATGTTTGTTGACTTAATAATTGAAGATAATAAAATACGTTTCTCATAAAAGGGAAGGAGATAATATGAGTATTTCTAATTTTTGTAAATCTGTTGCAAAACTTCTTGAAACTCATTTAGAGTTTTCAAAAAGTAGTTTGCGTAGTGTACAGGTAGGCGGTTTTGAAAAGCTTATCAATTTTATCAATTCTGGTAAATTGAGTGGCTTAGTAAAACATCCTACAGGTGCAGGCAAAACTCGTTTTTTTTGCGAAGTTTTGTCAGCACTTAATATGCCTTCGCTCATTCTTGTACCAAGAACGAACCTTGTAGCTGATACAAAGGAATCACTTGTTGGTAACGAGATGAGAGATGTAGAAGGTGTGGGTTATTTGGAAGAAGATATATTTCTTTTGAGTGATGAATTTGGAAAAGCAGCCATTGCTTTAAAAAGCATTTTTGATAATATCATTAAAATGCAGGATTTTGGAGGAGTTGTCATCATGTCATATCAGTCGTTTTTGAGTATTTCAAAGCATGATATGTATACTCTTGATGATTTTATGAAACTCATCAAGGTAGTCATATCTGATGAAGCTCATAGAGGACTTGGAGATGAAACGCAAGAGGTTATCAAGCAATACAATGATGACATCATTGGAGATGGTGTTGATCGAGTGCATTTGCACATGACAGCAACTCCACAATTGGGTCATAAAAATGTATGTGACATATATGATATTGAAGTGATAGATTGGGTACGTGTACAAGATTCTGTTGAAGATGGAATCCTTATCATGCCACAATTTCGTCATTTTGGTACAGCCACATACAAAACTACTGATGATATTAAATTTTCTGACAAGTTCTTTGAAAGTCTTGCAGAAAGTGAGAAGTTCGTCATGGATAATGGCCAATCTGTAACTGAGGCAGCTATAGATGAATACATTATGTTAAAAGAAAAGCATGATGGATATTTACCTGGAGTTGTATTTTGTGGAACTATTGCTCATGCAGAGGCCACTAAACAATATTTACTGTCACGAGGACTAAGGGCAATTCGCTCTACAAGTTCTAATAAACAGTATGATTGTGGCGTAAATCCTGACAGAGCAAGAGAGATGTTTCACAGCGAAGAAATCGATCTTGTAGTTACAGTAAGTAAGGTTGGAGAAGGTTGGGATGTGCCAACACTTCGCTGTGCCATTTGGCTTAGGCCAGTAGGTTCATCTGCAGTATATCTTCAAGGTACAGGTCGTGTGATGCGAACACTTCTTGATAATACCGTACATGCATTTAAGGATCGTTCAAATACTTATGTGATTGAACCACTTTGGGAACTTGTACGTGTAAGTAGTGTAACAGAAGACAAAAAAGAAGATGAACATGAAAAAGAAATCGTAGAGAATGATTTAGCTGATACTGATTCTGATGCACAAACAACTGTATATCCGTCAAGAAATGGATATGAACATTTTGTTACAGCAGATGAATTTGATGTTGAAGCGCTACGTTCAATTGTTGGAGGAGATGCGCGTATTCATATGGATATTGATTTTCATAATGATGAGCATCTTCGAATCCTGATTGGTAGTGTAGACAAGCTTATTGTTAAAGGTAAGGGTGTGAATTTAGTAAAAGTGACTTTCATTAATACTGAACAAGATTGGAAAGTAACAGGTCGTGTTATTGGCAGAGTTTTGTGGAATAACTCAAGTCCAAAAATTTATGATGCAGAAAAACTGGCTAAACAGTTATGGCCAGAGGAAGTTGAGAATTTGTTACCAAAGGAAAGATTTAATCCTAAGGATGATAATCACCTTCGAATACTAATAGGAAATGTAGATAATCTTATTGTTAATGGTAAGGGTGTGAGTTTAGTAAAAGCAACTTTCATTAATGCTGAACGAGGTTGGAAAGTAACAGGTGGTGTTATTGGTAATGCTTTGTGGAAAAAGAAAAGTCCAAATATAGCTGATGCAGAAAAACTGGCTAAACAACTTTGGCTTGAAGAGGCTGAGAAGTTGTTGGACAAAAAATAAAGGAGGAACATAAACTCAAAAGCCATTACAGGAATAACTGTAATGGCTTTTTCATATTTTGAGTGATCTTGGAGTAATAATGTAGGCTTTTAGGGAAGAATGGGCAATACAAAAAGTTCGAACGTCATTACCTAGTCGGCTCATCGATAAACAGCCCCATTAAATGGGGCTTTTTGAGTATCCACTATGATAGGATCGAACTATTGTGATAGTATTATGACTGAATGATATATAAATAAATTATAAAAATATAGTATATATGAACAATTATTTAGAATTTGCAAAAAGTGTTGCGGAAGGTGCATCTGAAATAGCATTGAAATATTTTGGTTTTGATGTTGCAAATACTTGGAAAAGTGATAATACACCGTTAACAAAAGCTGATACAGAAATTAACTCGTATGTAATCAAAAGAATATCAGAAAAATATCCTGAACATAGCGTGGTAGGTGAAGAGGAGAGTAAACTAGTAAACGATTCAAAATATATATGGGTGTGTGATCCGATAGATGGAACAATCCCATATTCTTGTGGACTGCCTATGTGGACTTTTTCACTTGCTTTGGTTGATGTTAAAACAGGTCAGCCAATTGTTGGTATTGTGAATGATGTTATGATGAAAAATATGTATTGGGCACATAAGAATGGAGGAGCTTTTCGGAATGGTGAAAAAATTCAAGTTTCAAATAAAGACAGTCTCAAAAAGACTTATTTAAATGTTGATGGAACAGGTAAAGATATGAATTTTTCTGGTATAAATACAATAAATTCTCTACAAAACAATGGAGCAAAAGTTATGAAATTGTTATCAATTATATATGGTGGTGTGCAGGTATCTAACGGTAAATTTGTAGGTACTGTATTTTTTCATCCATATGCTCATGATGTTGCTGCATTAAAAATTATAATTGAAGAAGCTGGAGGTAAGGTTACAGATTTAAATGGTGATGAACGCAGATATGATAAAGATGGGATTGGATGTGTAATTTCAAATGGAACTTTGCATAATGAAATACTATCGTGTGTAAGTAAGTTGAATTAAATTTTTGATTGACTTTTTATATGTTTTATATTAGAGTATAGTGTCCATTAGAGGACAGCAACTAACTAGCGGAATGCTAGTTCTTTAACAAAACTGGCGGAATGCCAAAGGAGAAAGTCATGGAACACAAAACTGAAACTCAGATTGCTAAATTAATTATGGATTTTCCAATTGTAGGTCTAATTCGATTTGCACAACGATCTGGGAATGGTAAATTGCCAAAAACAGATGTTCATATTCAGCGAGCTGATCCAGGAACTATGCACTTACAAGCAAGTAATTGCAGATATAAAGATCGTTCATATATTGGCGGAAAAAATAATCTACGGGGTACCAGGACTGAATATATGATTGCTATTGATTGTGATGGCAAGCCAATGGAATATTTGGAATGGGATAGGGGTGATTTTGAAAAAATGTCAAAGGACATATTTGAAATAGCATCTCCAGAAAAAGTAGATTATTTGGTGTGGGCAAGTGCTATAAATTGGTATACGCCTTCATCTGAAGAGCGAGAAGAAAAAACAGGTGGAAACCTGTTTGATCAGTTTGTTGATGCGGAAGTTGATATTATTATTTTTCAACAACCCAAAAATCAGACTTTTGCCGAACTGATAAAGATAGCTGATGAACAGAAAGAGAGGCGTGAAAATGCATATAAATTTCTTCCTGATGTAATGCCTGAATTTACAGGCATTTACAAAGGACTTAAAGATGGTGGTGAAATCCATGCATTTTGTTCTGGAGGTGGCTTAAGAGTTGTATATATGCGTCGCGATGGTAGTGATGATAATATGGCATACGGTGAACATCCACACATTGAAGATGCTTTAAATCATCTTGAAGAAGACTTTTTGGCTGGTAGCAGAAAGTATAAAGATGTGTACGGAGGTTTGTACCCACACTATCTTACTGGTGAATCTATTGCTACTAGTAATTTGGATTCTTGGATTTTACAGGGACGTACCTTTGATTGTTTTCAAGTGAGAGATGAAATTCATTTTGTATTAAATGGTTGTGGAGAATCTAAAATGCCAAAGGACGTGTATAATAAGGTAATAGGAACATTTGAACCCGTGCAATGGAAGCATCGAGGTTTTATATTTTTATCAAAACCTTCAAGTATTGGTACCTGCATGGGTGTCAGTGTTAACGTGATTGCATCGCCAATAAATGGTAAAGGCCTTAATCCACATCGGTATAATTTTGTAAAGTTGGGAAAAAGTAAAACCTTTTGGGAAGCTGTAAAAAAAGCGTTTGAAGCACCAGAGACTGAAGTTCAACCATAAATTAAACTATGTTAATACCACCATTCGATTTAATATCGAGTGGTGGTATTTTTTATTGTAAAACAAAGACTTTTAGTGAAGAATTAACATCACAAAAAGTTCGAACGGTAGTACCTACTATAGATAGGATCGAACTAAGATAGACAAAAGATGTAGTTTGATATAGAATAAATAGTCAGTTCATTAAATAATTATTTTATTACAAATTCAATTAAAGGGGTATCGAATTATGATTTCAGTTGGTAATATTGAAAGATTTATTGATAATCATCCAGAACTTAATCTCGATAAAGATAAGATTATGAGACAGGCTGATGAATTAGCTCGTCAAGAGGTCTTGTCTGGCGGAGTAGTTGGAGATTTACTTGGCAATTTGGACGCATTATTTTTTCGTGAATTTCATTTTGACATAGAGCATCTTAAGGTTGCTGCAAAAGATGTAATAAATATGGAGTAGTTATATCTAATAAATTTGAAGTGAGGGAGATGAAAATGAGAGAATCACAACGATATTCTAAAAAGCTTATTATTATAATTACGGTTGTTATTATTTGTGGAATTGTAAGCACTCTGTGGATGATGTTTGGCAAGGATAGTATATCTTTTTCTGAGCATGATGCACGTGAGCAAATTGCAAAACATATTCCAACAACCAAGATTGATACAATTGTTGGTATGGAATATTCAATTACCATTGATCAGGTAAGTGTTGATTTTGTTGAGGGTGATCGAATTGGTATTGAAGCAAGTGGCATTGTTGATAGTAGTAAGGGGGGTGTTAATTTTTCTGTTGTAACTGTAGGTGTTCCAGATCTTAGAAATAATGCTTTTTATTTTAGACCTAACTCCTTTGAGTTTACTGAATTTGTGTTTTCAAAAAAGGCTCAAAAAAGCAGTCGTGTTCTAGGTATTGTGGCAGCTAATACTATTAAAAAGTATACTGGTGATCTTTTTAAGGGAACTGATATTAAGATTGATAAAAAGGCAATAACGGAAAAGATTCAGGCTAAGATTAAAATAATGACTCATAGTGCTATTGTGGGATATCTAAATAAAAATCCAATCAAAAAACTTGAAACTGGCAAAGAGAAAATTATAGGTGCAGCTATCAAAAAGATTAGCGTAGATGGCGATAATATCACCATTCACTTTTCTTTTTGGAATTTAGCAAAATATGTTTTAGTGTTTATATTGGCTTTTATTGCAGCTATTGGACTTTTAGTTTCTGCTCCATGGTGGGCAGCTGACCTTGCATTTCTTGCGGCTATTTTAAGTTAATCTCCTGAATATTACTGACTAAACAGGACTTGAATAAATTCAAGTCCTGTTTTACTTTTTATAACTAATAATAAATACTTTTAAATAGTTATTTTCATTATAAAAAGTTTGAACGTTATTACCTACTCGGCGCTAGATATTATAAAAAAGATGATTATGTTATGATATTGGTATATTAATTTAAATTATATGTATTTTTCAATTTTATTTTTGCAGAAAATATACAGGTTAGGATTTTTATTAGTGAGCATTCTTTTTATTGTAGATTTGATAACCTTTTTTTATTATCCGTAAACTATTTTTGGAGATATTTTTTTAGCTACTCGTGAACAGACGCCACTTACATGGGTAAGCGCTCTAACTTTGTTTGCTGTTGCTATTGCGTGTTTTTGTATTTACTTTGAGACAAAAAAGAATATTTGGTTTTTTATATCAGCAGTATTTCTATTTTTCAGTATGGATGATGCTATTTATTTTCATGAGCGATTTAGTGGATATTTGGTCAATAATGTAGATTTTTTTATTATTTTTCCTACATATATTTGGGCATTTATTTATTCACCTATACTTATTTTTGCTATAGGAATGTTAGTGTATTTACTTTGGCAAGAGGTTTCAAATAAAGATAAAAAAATAATAAGTATAATATTAATAATGCTGATAATGGCGATTTGCTTAGATCTTATTGATGGGGTGATTCAAAAAGATGAAACAATAGTATTGTGTATTAATGAATTTTGTAATAAATCTGCGATACATCTAATGAGATTGGTAGAAGAAGTTCTGGAAGTTTTAGCTATTGGACTATTGGGATATATTATTTTAAAAAATAATTGTGTGAAATACTATTTAGAAACTTCTAAATAGTATCTAATGTGGTACAATTATATTGTAATAAGTAAGACTTTCGATTATGTTTAAAATAGAGTCAAAAATAGAAAAGTTTTTATTAGCGTCTATGAGTGTCTTATTATTTATATTTGTTTTTAGTGTATTTAGTAAGAATCCAGTCACAACAACTATAGTAAATGCAAAAAGTGAAGAAGGGACTTCTGAAGAATCAAGTAATAAAGAAAAATCAGAAAATAGTGAAGAATCTGAAAATGATGAAAAGTCGGAATATAGTGAGAATTCAGAGACTTCAAGTTATGGTGAAAAATCTGAAGGTGATTTATCTGAAGAATCATATGACAATTCGTCTACAGTAACTACTACTGGGACACCTTCAAAGTCTGTAACTTCTGTGGGTGGTAATGAAGATAAAAGTGAGGCTATGATGAAAACTGAAATGAAAACTGAAACTTCAGAGGAAAAAATGCAAACAAAAAATGAATCTAAAGAACAAGTTAGAAATACTGTACAAACCATAGAGGGTTTTGATACGGTTGTGTTGATTGATGGCAATAAAGCAATTGTAAAAAATTATGAAAAGTTATTTGGAATCTTCAAAATTTCTATTGAATCTAATGTTGAGCTTGATGATAATGGAAATGTAAAAAACACAAGACAAAATATTTGGAATAAATTTCTTTCAATAATTAGTGTTTAAGATGCAATACATTTATATGGGTTAAAAAAGTCTCCAGTCTTTTGGGGGACTTTTTTTATAGGCTAAATAATATACTAATTAAATTAACAGTAGTTCCATATTCTCCTTGTGGTAGAATGTAGGTATCATTGAATAAGTATATTTAAACAATAAATTTATGAAACTTGATTTAGAAGCAATAAATTTTCATTCAATTCCAACAAAAGAAAAAGAAGTTTTATCTATGAATGAAAAAAGAGTGGAATTATTGAAAAGTGCAGAACATTTAGCTGAGGGGCTTTATGGAGATATTCCTTATCATAATTTTCAACATGCAATTGATGCAGTTGAGTCGGGATATGAGCTTATTGCCAAGTGTCAGGCTAGTGGAATTGAAGTTGATAGTGATTTAGTTAGGTATTCGTTGTTATTTCATGATGCTGGATATCATGAGGATCATGGGAAAGAAGGCTTTGATAGTAAAGAGGAATATTCTGCTCATCTTGCAGAGCAATCTTTGAGAAGTTTGGATATTGCTGAGGAGACTATAGAAAATGTGAAAAAATGCATAATTAGTACACATAAAGATAAGGAGTTTAATAGATTGGAAGAAAAGATTGTTCGGGCAGCTGATCTGGTTGGACTTGCGGGTGATTATGAACAGTTTAGGAAGAATGCAGTAAAGCTTAGAGAAGAGGCAGAAATTATTTCTGGAAATAAAATATCTTGGGAGGATTGGAAGAAAAGCGTAGAGGTAATCATTGGATTTTATCTAAAACAAGATATTAAATTAACTGAATGTTATATGGATAAAGATGGTAAGTCTATATTTCATAATGAGGCTAAGAAAAATTTAGAAATATTTATGCAAGAAAATATTGCAATTTGATTGATTTTTGTTGTAAATTATGTATAATTACTACATTAAAAAAGTAGTTCATTATAAAACTGGTCTTTGGGAGAGATTAGAAAATTAGAAAGGGGAGCATAATGCAAAAAATTATTACATGGCCAAATTGTATAACTGTAAGCAGAGGCTTTATTGGTATTTTGGGAATAATGATTGCTACACAGTCGGGTATGTTTATGATAGGTGCAGCAATTTTTTTCTTATTTGGAATGTTACCTGATTTATTAGATGGTTGGGTTGCTAGAAAATATAATCAGCGGTCTAGATTGGGTGAAATATTAGATCCTCTTACTGATAAAATATTGTTTTATGTGGCGATGGGCGTTGTTTTTGTAGACATTGTATGGATGCCAGCTTTAGTCATTTTATTTTTTTGTGATGTAGTATCAACCTATTTGCATTTTACAAAATCTGGAGGAGCTGTTTCATCAGGTAAAAGAAAATTTGTATTACAATGTGTTGCACTTGGATTGTTTACAGCTTCTATCATTATAAATGATGTATTGATTTCTTTTGGAAATATCGCATTAATGTTAGCTACTATTTTTGCTATTCAGTCACTTAAACAAAGATTTATAAATTAAATAATAAACATTCATAAGAATATTTATATATTTGAGAGGTGATTTTAATTAATTACCTCTCTTTTTTTATTAGTTACTATGTACTATAATTAAAATAATATAATTTATATCAGAACTGTATGAAAATTATCACATGGAATGTTAATGGAATCAGAGCTGTTGAGAGAAAGGGTGCTCTACAGGATTTAATCGAAAAACAAGAGCCAGACATTTTATTTTTACAAGAAATTAAAGGCAAAAAGGAACAATTTAGTAAATATTTAACTGATAGTACTAAGTATAGACAGTTTTACCATAGCGCTGAGAAGCCTGGATATGCAGGTACTGGAATTTGGATTAAATATGAATTACTTCGAGATGCGCGACGTATTAAATTTAATATGCATGTACCACAGCCTACAGATTCTTATGTTGAAAATGACGAATTGTTTAAAGGCGTGGAGGAGAATATTGGTATTTATATGACGGATTTACCAAATAGTGATGAGGGTCGTGTTTCACATCTTTCTTTTTTATATAAGGGAAAAATTTATGATCTAGCATCAATTTATTTTCCTAATGGAGGTAAAAGTGAGCAGGCTTGGGAAGATAAGTTAATATTTTTTGATAAGGTGTTGGATTATATGAATGGACTAAGGAAGCTTGGTCATGAAGTTATAATTGGTGGGGATATGAATGTTGCTCACGAAGAAATTGATCTTGCAAGATCAAAAGAGAATGATGGTAAAATAGGATTTCATCCTCGAGAAAGAGCATGGATGGATAAAGTAATGGAAAGTAATTGGGTAGATGTTTGGAGATATAAAAATCCAAATATTCAAAGTGTATACTCATGGTGGGATATGAAGACGAGAGCACGTGATAGAAATGTTGGTTGGAGAATAGATTATTTTTTTATGGATCGAGAGTCAGTTGATAATGTGCAAGATGTAAAATATTTAGGGGATCATATAGGCTCCGATCATTGTCCTCTTATGATGGAAATATAAAAGATTAAAATAAATAAATGAAACATAGAATTATACCATCATTACATAGTTTAGTTATAATAACATTGTGTCTTAGTATCGCAGGTGCTTTCATATATCTTAGTACTAGAGAGTTGAATAAAGATGTAGAATTAGCAAATCAAACTATAGATATAGAAAATATGTATGGGAATTGGAATAAGCCTAAATATCAGACAAAACAAATTGATGTGTCTTTCAAATATGATACTAGGCAGGTGGATGATGTGCATATAGTTAATTATGATTTAACAAACAAGGTTGGTGAAGATATGATAACTCAAAAAGAAATTGAAATATTGTTAAATTGCTATAAAAATGAAATTTGTGAAGATATTGATATATCAGCAAGAACTGAATATTTGATAAATAATTATAAAAACTTTCTAATCAAGGATGATTTTGTGATAGTGTATGGTTTGTATCCAGATATGAGAGAAGAATCTTTTGGTGAAATTGAAAATAATATATTTATAATAAATGAGCAGATGTTTGCAAATATTGTAAATTCAATTTATTCAAAAACAAATAAAAAATATGATGGTGTGAGGAGGGATTTCTTGATTAATAATGTGGATATTGAGTATAGTGATTATACGAATCAACATAGAATTGAAAAAAAAGATGATATGATACAACTTGCAGTAGAAGAAATTTTGGAGGAAGAAACTAGTTATGTAAGGGAAGATATTGATTTATTGAAGATAATAGCTGAGTCAGTATCTTTTTTAGATAAAGAAAATAATTAAGTTTTATAAATATGGCAAAAGGTAGCAGAATTAGACATCATGTGAATCCACTTTCGGATTTAACAGAACATGAGTTTAGTGGATTTGAAAATAATAATCCCATTATTATTGATATTGGAGCTGATAGGGGAGAATTCATAGAACAATTGTTAGAAAAATTTGAAAATAATAAAAATTTTATAGTAAGCGAAATACGGAAACCTCTAGCAAGGAAATTAGAGAAAAAATTTGAAAAACATGGTAATGTTGTAGTTTTTGATGGTGATATGACAAGAAATTTTGAGAATATTGTAAGGACATCAATTAAAAAAAACGTGTTGATAGAAGAAATATATATAAATTTTCCAGATCCTTGGTTTAAAGAACGGCATAAAAAAAGGCGTGTTGTAAATATAAAATTTTTGGAAAGTATTAAAAAATGGACACAAAAAGAAACTAAATGGATTTTTCAAACAGACCAACAACAATTGTTCGACGAGACAGTAGAGCTATTAGAAAGTATTGACTGGATAGGTATAGAATTTTTTGATGAGTCTCCTTATGGAGCAACTACAAAGTGGGAAAATGCAAAAGTTGAGGATGGATTTAAAATTAATAGATTGAAATTTCAGTTTGTATAGTATGAAAAAAAGTATAATAATAGCCATTTTAATATCTATTGCATTCCTATTATTTTTTTGGTATCTGGTAGCAAGTTCTTTTTATGATAAATCTACTGCTATTCAAAAAGAATTCATAACAGACGGTTGTACATTATTTATTGAGTTCACTTGGAAAGAATGTTGTATGAAGCATGATGAACAATATTGGTTAGGTGGTAATACGCAAAAAAGAAAAAATGTAGATACAGAATTTAAGAAATGTGTGTATGAAAAATCTAATCAAAAAGTAGTTTCTCAAGTAATGTATGGAGTCGTGCGAGTTATGGGAACTCCATTTGTAGTGACTCCTTGGAGATGGGGATATGGGTGGGAATTTGGACGCGGGTATAGGTAGTATTGTATATACTGCAAAAATATGGTATGATTTAATTTAATATTTTTTAGATATAAAAATGGAGGTAACAAGAGCAGAATTTATAAAGAGTGTTGTAGGGTCACATAACCTGATTGTTGATGATTTGCCACAAATCTCGTTTGTTGGACGTTCAAATGTTGGTAAGTCTAGTGTAATAAATAAACTTGTTAATCAAAAGAAACTTGTTAAATCATCTAGTAAGCCAGGAAAAACTCAACATATTAATTTTTTCTTGATAAATGAAGATACTTATTTTGTAGATTTGCCGGGGTATGGATATGCAAAGCTGGGACTTAAGTATCGGGAGAAGTTGAGGAGACTTATTTTGTGGTATTTTATTTCTGGTGAAGCTCCAGTCACAAAAGTGGTAGTAATCATTGATGCAAAGGCAGGATTGAGAGAATTTGATGTTGAAATGATTGCAGTACTTAGGGAACATAATCATCCATTCATAGTTGTTGCAAATAAGGTTGATAAATTGAATCAAAAAAAATTGCATAAATCACTTATTCAGATACAGGGAAAACTTGGTGATGAAATAGAAATTTTTCAGTTCAGTGCCAAAACAGGTAAAGGAAGGGAAAAACTTTTAAATAATCTCTTGAGTGAATAGCTAACAGATTATATTTTCTTTAAAGATAGTCCAGCTAGAATGAAAAAAGAAAGCAGTCCGAAATGAGATGTCCAAGGCCAGTGGTCAAAAAGTGAGATAAATAAAAATGAGATAAATAGTAATATAAACATAAATTGTGAAAGATTTATGTTTTTTCTTTGTAAATAAATGTTGTATAAAATATAAAAAATAAATGATGTAAAGATAATAATTCCAATAAGCCCAAGTTCAGAAATTATTAGTAGATAAACATTATGGACTGGTTGAGTTTGCCAAATAGGGTTTGTATTTTGTGATAGGGTATGCAATGTATTTGTATAATTTCCAACGCCTGTTCCTAGTAAAGGACTTTCTTGAAAAAGATTTTTTGATTGGTTGATGTATAAAGTTCTATCTGTAATTGAATTGTGGGTAAGTGTCGAGTCTTGAGATGTTCTTATTGAGAATATAGACTGATAAAAAACAAAGAGCAAGATAATTGTTGAAGCTGTGACTAATGAAAATGGTAGGACTTGTTTTAATTTATATTTTTTATTTTTATAAATATAAATAATTATAAAAAATATACATAAGAGGGTTGTTATCCATATCGTTCTAGAAAAAGTTAATAAAATATTAGCTGTAAAAAATGAGGAAATTAATAGTAAAATAAATTTGTATAAATTTTGTTTTTCTTCTAGATATAAATATAGACTAACTAAAAGTGCACATAGCATAAATCCTGCAAAAATATTTGGATGAGGAAAACCACCATAAATTCTAAGCCATCTTTCAGTATCAGTGTTAATAATGGCTGTGCCACCATGCCAGACATCATAAGTATTTAAGCCAAGAAATTTTTGTGAGAAAGTCTGTTGTGTTATGAATTGTAGTAATCCAAGAATACTTTGTAAAAAAGCACTGATTATAAGAATTATACTTATAGTTTTAATTTTGAGGGGTACAATTTGAATTAGAAAAAAGAGGTCTATAATAATCGATAGTTTGAGCGCAAAATAGAATGCAAGCATTTTGTCAGTTGCCCAAAAAATAGACAAAAAACTCCACAGTGACAAGATAATTGCTAGTATGATTAGTTTTTGATTTTGTGTAATATATTCAAAAATTTTATCTTTATATAAATAAATGCTGAGTATAATCCATAGGAATAAGCTTATATCAGATAGGTATATACCAATAGTCCCATATTGCCATTTTTCACTACCATAAAAAACTTCACGTACTATATAAATAGTGTGCCATGGAATCAAAAAAATGAATGTATAAAATAAATAATTATTTATTTTATGTAAATTGAGGTTCATTAAAAAATAACATTATAATTTAATATAATGTTATTTTATCATGAGTTGGTTTTAATATACAATCACAGGCGTTCCAATTTCTGCCCAGCTATATAATGTTTGGGCAGGTCCTACTCCAAGTCGCATACATCCATGAGATACGGGTATCCCTAGGTGATTCTGACCTTCTTTGTAGCCACTAGGCCATTCAGGCAACTCATGAATCCCATATTTACCATTTGATGTGATAGCCATCCAATATGGCATAAATAGTTCATATTTTTTGGACCAAGGCCTAGGATGTTTATTGTAAATTTGATGAGTTCCTGTTGGTGTTGTCATGCCAGCTTTACCACTTGATATCAAAAATGTATTAATTACGTGCCCATTTTCAAAAATAGTCATTATCTGAGTGGTTAAATTCACATCAATATATTTGCCAGTTTCTATTTTTGCCTTGGTCAATTCTTTTGCTTCAATAAGTCTATCTTCTAATTTTTCTGACCATGTTTTTGGTTTTGGTGGGAGTGTTGTGAATGTTGTAGTGTGGAGTGGCGCATAATTTTCACTATCAGCACCATCAGCTTTTGCTCGTATGGTTAATGTGTATAATTGTCCAGCTACAAGAGGTTCTGTTGGCAAAATATCAAATTGTGTCTTTCTCGCATTGTTTTGGTATTCTAGAGGTACACTTGGTTCAAGATTGAAATCAATATAAAAACCTTCAGTTGATTTATCAAATTGAATTGTAATGGGATCTTCTATATCGAGTTGTACATTAGTTGCTCCAGAATGTGGAGTAATATCAATAATTTTTGGGTAATCTGTTGTTGTGAAGTTGAATGTACCATTTGTTATTTGTGTAAAGTTTTTTGCACGACCTTCGGGTATATTTACTGTATATGTTGTATTAACATCCCATCCTTTTGTAGGAGTTAATGTTATTTGTGTATGACTATCATTTATAATAGCTTGCATCGGGGTTTTGGGCAGTAGAGAAATATTATTTTGGTAGTATTTTTTTTCAATGGGTTTCTCAAAATTAATCGTGAATGATTCTGTAGGTAGTATTTCCTGATTGTTTTTATATGCTTGTGGAGAGAAAGAAAATGAGGGTGAAAATGCATATATATAAGCAGCTGTGAGCAGTGTAGGTAATAGTAGTATCATGAAAAAGAGTATTTTTTTTGTTTTTGACATATTTATGGATTTGTAGAAATTAGGTTGTATAATCTTATTCTCTTGCTAAAACTAGGCAAAAGACTTTATCAGCACCAGCTTTTTTTAGTACCATAGCACATTCTTTTAGTGTTGTGCCTGTGGTTATCACATCATCTATTAGTAGTATGTTTTTATTAATGATTTTTGAAGTATCACTAATTATAAATGCATTTGCTAAATTTTCTTGTCGTTTATTTTTATTTTTTACTTTTACTTGCGGTGCCGTATATTTTACTCTTAGTAGTATATCAGTATTTATAGGAATTTGTAAGTCAAGATTAATAGCTAGTAATTCTGCTTGATTGAAACCTCTCCATCGTAAACGTCTTTTATGTAGTGGTATGGGTATTATAATATCTGGAGATGGTAAAGATGAGTTTTGAAGTGATTGTGCTAACAGTAATGCTAACGGTTCAGATAGGGCATACACAAATCTATATTTGTAATAGTGGATAGATTTTTTTAGGAGTTTATCACTATAATGAGATGCAATAAAAACACCAGCTATAGAATTATTGGAAGATAATAAACATTTAGGACATACTTGTCCATTTTTTGTTTCATGTTTTTTGCAAATAGGGCAATGTTGCTCAGTCAAAATTGGAAGTGTTGAGTGACAGTTTGTGCAAATCCACTCATCAAATACTCCACATCCTAGACACCTAATAGGAAAAAGACCATCCAAAATTATTTTTTGAATTCCATTTAAAAAAGCCTTCAAATTATTTAAGGGTGATTTTATTTTTGACATAGTCTAATTTGATAGAAGTATTAGATGGATCTTCTATTATAGTATGAGCAATCTTTCCTTCTATGTGTTCTTGTATAAATTGACGTACTCCACGAGCACCATCTTTTTTGTCAAATGCAAAATTAGCAATATGTGAAATTAATTTTGGTGTAACTGTTAAGGTTTTACCTTTTGTTTTTAATCGTTTTTTTAATTCGTTCATTTCAATGCGTGAAATTTTTTGTAAGTCTTTTTTTGTAAGTTGATTGAATATTATTATATGATCCAATCTAGATAGTAACTCAGGGGATAAAATTTCTTTTGTGGCAGCACTTATTTTTTTGTTGTATTGTTTTTTGTCAGGCTTTGCTTCTCCAAATCCTAAGTTTTTTATATTACTTATGTCAGTTCCACCTATGTTGGATGTTAATATTATAACCGTATTTTTGAAATTTATCTCTCTGCCACTAGCATCTGTTATTAATCCATCTTCTAGAATTTGTAGTAATATATTGAAAACATCAGGATGTGCTTTTTCAATTTCATCAAAAAGTACAACACTATGAGGATTGCGACGTACTTTTTCTGTAAGTGTGCCACCTTCGCCATATCCAACATATCCAGCAGGTGCTCCAAGAAGTTTTGATGTATTGTGTTTTTCCATTAGCTCACTCATATCAATGCGAATAAGTGCATTTTTGTTGTCATAAAGTTCATTAGCTAGAACTTTGGCTGTGAGAGTTTTACCAGTTCCTGTTGTTCCTAAAAAGAGAAAAGAGCCATTTGGACGATTTTCATTTCCGATGCCACTAGCACTACGTACAAGTGTATCTGCTATTTTATGTAGTGCATTATCTTGACCAATAACATGGGCAGATAGTTGTTTTGATATATTTGATAATGTTTTTGTGGAGGTTTGTAATATTTTTGAAGCAGGTACACCAGTTTGTAATGAAACAGTTTGGGCAATATCATCACGATTCATTGTTAATGTATTTGATTGTATTTCTTTTTTCAAAAGATCTTGTTTAGCTGAAATTTCACATATCAAAGCATCCTCAGCTGCTTTGAATTGAGAAGCTTCTTCGTATTGTTCAGTCTGAACAAGGTCAGTTTTTTGCTCTATCAATCTTTTCAAATCAGTTTCAAGAGAAATTATTTGTTTACGTAAGTCACTTTTTGTATGTGCATTACAAAGTCTAGCAGCAGTTTCATCTAATATATCCAAAGCTTTATCTGGGAAAAATTGTTCAGGCAAGTATCTGTTGCTATACTCTACAGTTGCATCAAGGGCATCTTTAGTAATATTAATATTGTGATGGTTTTCAAATGACTTTCGTACACCAGTTAAAATTTTACGAGTACTTGAAATATCTGATTCTTCTAAAACCAGTTTTTGAAAACGTCTTTCTAATGCGGGATCTTTTTCAATGTGTTTTTTGTATTCACTTAGTGTTGTAGCTCCTATTATACGGACATTTCCACGAGCTAGAGCAGGTTTTAATATATTTGCAGCGTCTAAGCTACCTCCAATGTTACCAGTACCTATAATTGTATGAATTTCATCTATGAAAAGTATAATGTTTTTATTTTCTTGAGCTTCTGTTATTATATTTTTTAAACGTTGTTCAAACTCACCTCTAAAACTTGTTCCAGCAACTAATAATGTTAAATCAAGTGTGATTATTTCTTTGCCGTATAAGTAGTGGGGAGCATCAGGGCTTTTTGCCAGGTGGGCAATATGTTCAATGATTGCAGTCTTTCCAATTCCAGGTTCACCAATAATCATTGGATTATTTTTATTTTTTCTACCTAAAATTGTTGTGATCCTTTCGATATCGGAACTTCTGCCTATAAAAGGCTCAGCTTCACAATCAGAGATATTAGTACAAAATTGATCCAATGAAGAATCTGATGCAGTATCACCGCCATTCATAAGAGCTGATAAATTTTCAATTCCAAAAAGACCTTGATTGTTGTGAGGCATTGGTGGTGACATATTAGGGTTTCCTTGTTGTTTTTTTGGTTTTGCCATTGCTAATATTTTTTGAACTGATGTATTCTCAGAATTAAGCAGTGCATAAACGAGATGTTCTGTGCCTACATAATTGTAACCAAATTCAGAAGCTAAAGCATGTGCATTAGTTATTATTTTTTTTACAGATTCAGATAATTTTATTTTAGACAAAACTTTTTTTTCAGTGATTTTAGTAGCAAAAATTTGTTGTTCAAATATTTTTTTAGAAAGTCCAATATTTTTTAAAACGGTTGTACCAACGCTGCCACGCTCCAAAAAAATACCATAAAGCAGATGTTTTGGTGTAATAGTATTAGATTTATTGGCACTAGCAATTTTTTCAGCATGCATTAAGCTATTGCGTGCATGTAATGTTAATTTGTGTGTAATTGAATTTTTTTCAGACATAAAATATTGTTAAGTTAGTACTCTATTATGCGCATATTTAATTTGTTTGTCAATGATTTCTTTGTATGTTCCTAGTTGTGTAGATATGTTACAATAGTATTATAAAATAAATTATTAAAAATAAAGTATGAAATTTTTTCTATCTAGCATCTTCACAATGTTATTTTTGTTTAATATACAAAGTATTGTTGCACAGGAAGTTACGCAAGATGATGTTAATGTAGTAGATGATTTATCTTTGACAGGATCGTTTGAAAATATAGAATTTGTAGATAATCAGCCGCTGTTAGATAGTGATGTAGATGGTGCGACATATGGCAGTGATGAGATATATGTACCAGAAGTGGTGGTAGAATTAAGTGATATATTGTTTGATGAAAATACTTATGAGCTTAATACTGTAACAACGGTGACAAATACTACTGATACATTTTTGGCTAATCTAGAGTATACGCTGGAATTGGGAAAAGGTGATGAATTGGTAGAAAATGGAGATATCTTTGGAGCTACTGAATATGTATATCAAGAAACACATGACCTCGGTAAGTTGGCGCCATACGAGAAAAAGGAGTTTGAGCTTACGATGACAGTGCCAAATAATATCGATCCAGCAAATTATGTTTTGCAAATTTTTGTCAATGATAAGAATTTGAAATTTCAAAATGGTACATACACAGAACAGCCGTTTGAATTATCGGGAACTGGCGGTCGCTTGACGGGGCTCAAGGTGTATTTTTACGCAGATCGTTATGGTGAAAAAACGTTTCCAGCAGCTGGACTTTCAACAGAACCAGATGATTATGTGATGCTTATGTTGCCGCTTGATGAAAATCAAAGCGTAAAAGATCTCGTGGATGCTGGAGAGCAGTTGCGTGCAAAGGTGCAGATCTTTCGTACAGTAAAAGATGGTGGTATGGTCAAAGAATTTGAGACGGGATTTGATCGCAAAGATGTAAATGGCCAAAATTCTATCACTGTTGATCTATTAGCTGATAATGAAGAGCTCAAAACTGGTGGTTCGTTTGATGTACATATTGCAGTATTAAATGAAGATGGGACAGAGTTATATGAGAGAAATATGCGGTGGCTTATTGAATTTGGACAGATTGTTGGACGAGTTTTGAGTGTAGAATCTGGAAAGAATATGTACAAAAAGGGTGAGGCAATTGATCTTATGGTTACAACTGCACTTTTTAATTCTGAGGATAAAAAAGGAAGATTTGATATTGTGTTGAAAGGGAGGAATGGCTTTGAACAAAAAATTACAAAGACAGTTACATTTGTTGGTGATGATGTGGAAGAAGTTCTTTTTTCTGATAAGAAGATTGAATCTGATGCACACCTTACGGATGTTGAAGTATCGTTAGTTGATGTTGAAAACAATATTGTAGTAGATGCTTACAATACGGATATTGATTTTGACGAGATGTATGGTAGAGAAGTAGAAAAACAAAATGTTTTTCTAGTATTTTTGCAAAACAATAGATATATCATTTGGGTAGTGGGTACTATAATTTTTGGACTTTTAGCAATCGTGATCTATAAGACTATGGTAGGACGAAAGATGATGCGTATGGTGATAATAGTTCTTTTGGGAGTAAATATGTTTTTTATTACATCGTATGCTGTAGAGGCAGCGTGTGATTGTTCACGAACTCCAAGTGCTAATATTTGGATCACGCGTGCACCACCATCACGTGTAACATGTGGTACTAATGCACGGATGGAAGTAGCGCTGCGCGTATCATGTCGCTCATGTATTAATGGAGTGGCAACACGAATCACCACGAGTGCTGGTACCAGAAAAGATTGGTCATATGGACATTATAGTAGTGCAACAAGATATTATGCATTTACACAGCGTATCTCACGAAGTACGCGGATGTGGGCAAAAGCATGGTTTATACGTAATGGTTGTCATTGTTGTCCACGACCTGGTGGTAGTGGTTGTCATCCGGGCGTAACGAACGGGTCAATGTGTGGGATCAATGTTCCTATTGGGCAAGTTGCAAAAACGGTTACTTGTACAAATCCAGCACGTAACGGGGTATGTGGCACAAGACATAAGAGAACATATAATTATGATGCAGTTGGATGGGGTGGTTATAGTCGTTGTAGTGTGGGAACACCTGTGCCGACATGGCCTTCATTTCCAGCTCAAGGAGCAACAACAACATGGACATGTAGTGGTTCAAATGGAGGTAGCACGGCAAATTGTTGGGCAAAGAGGAGTGAACCGCCAAGAATTGATGGTGTATGTAAGCTACAAACATCCCCGATTAATACATTAGATAGTAAGCCGACACAATCAAATTCAACTTTATGTAGTTCTGGAACTGCAACAACAATAACAGGAGATGGTTCTGTAGCAAGTCCATGGAGGTGGGATTGTAATGGATCCGGTCCAGTCCATACAGATCAAACGGGTTGTATTGTACGAATGAATCCAGGTAGATGTGGAACAACATCAACTCCATATGATTATAAAAGTGACTGGAATGGAACAGAAACATTTTGTAGCTTTGGTGTTGCAGTTCCAACACAAAATTCAAGTACCTTTCCTCAAATCGATGTTAATAATCCACAACCAATATCAACATCATGGAATTGTAGAACTGTTGGAGGAGATAGCCCTACTTGTACAGCAATAAATAATCCACCATCAATAAGTTGTGGAGTTGCAAATAATGAGACAGAAATAAATACAACGCCATCTCCAAGTTCAAGTTTATGCAGTGCTAATGCAGCTGAAATTAATTCACCAGCATTAAACAGTATAGGTAGATGGGAGTGGAATTGTAAATATAATGGATTAAATCTAACAGCTGGACCATGTAGTGCACCATCATGCCTAGCAGGAGATCTACTAAACTATTCATCAAATGTGTACCTAAAACAAGATCCAAATGATCAAACAGTTAGTGTATCAGTTGTGTGTGATAATCCAAATCCTCCTAAAATATGTTGTGACATAGATGCAGTAGAAGTAGGTTCGAATCCAGTGAATAATCCAACACATATATGTACAGGAGAAGGAACAAAAGAAATAGTTGTGCCAGTAGCAGGAAGTTATCCAGCACAATGTTATTTTGTAGATCCTTCTGATCCAACATGTGAGGACGACGGATCATGTCCGGATCCAGTAACAAAAACAGTTACAATATCAACTATGTGTGCTCAAAAAGAATGTAATGCACAAGGAAGCTGCCAATCAACACCAATAGCAGCTTCAGATCTAAGTCAATGTTCAAGTACATGTAATTCAAATGCAGATTGTTCTAGTGGTAGGATTATTGAGACTAGGCCATAAGCTTAAGAATAAAAAATATTTTTAAAACCTCACTTTTTGCAAAAAGTGAGGTTTTTGACAAAACTGATTTTTTATGATATACTATGTGTAGTGAGAAATCGGGTGATTTGTATGAGCTTTTGTTCGTGCGATTACTCGATTTTTTTCTTTTGTAACTTGTCTAAAAACAAAAATATGGTTCATGATAAACATTGCTCTGTTTGTGATGGAGATAATGTGCAGGAAGAAGTTGTGAAGAAGGGGCATGAAAAAATAGAGCAAAAGGAGGATATATCTTTTGCAGCATTACTTGCACTTGTGCCAGCAATGACTATGACACTTTTTAATCTTATGGGACTTATTTAAAATAAGATTAATAAAAAACAGATAATCAAAGCATCTGTTTTTTATTTTGAAAGTTTATTATAATGAATAAGTATAGTAATATATAAGTTATTAATTTATTAATGAATTTTTTCATGAAAGAATATAAGATGTTTATTTGGGTAGGTATTTTTATGGTTTTTGCTGTAGGAGGCCTAGTTTGGCTTGCTGGACAAAGTGAAGATATTGTAGCAGAAGATAAAATAGAGCTGAATATGGACGGGATAACTTTATTTTATGGAGACGGATGTCCACATTGTGAAGATGTTGATAAATTTAATGAGGAAAATGCTATAAAAAATAAGGTAGTTTTTGATGAATTGGAAGTTTGGAAAAATAAAGAAAATGCTGATCTCTTAGAAGAAGCGGCAACTATATGTGAATTTGATTTGGATACGATAGGAGTTCCTTTTCTTTTTTCAGATAATGAATGTTATATAGGCGGTCCTGATGTACAGGAATTTTTTAAGAAGGAGGCTGGACTATAAAAAGTATGTGAGTAAATAAAAACCATGGAATTAATTCCATGGTTTTTAAAATAGGTATAATTTAAGAGACTGATTTTATTTGTCAGACCTACTTACATAAGTGCCACTTTCCGTATTTATTATGATATTTTCGCCAGTTTCTATAAAAAGAGGAGTTGTTATCTTTGCTCCAGTAATTACAGTTACTAATTTATCACCACCTGATTGAGTATCTCCTTTTAATCCAGGAGGAGCTTCTGTGACTTCTAATGTTACTTTTACAGGGAGTTCAATATTAATTGGATTATCATTAAAATTTAACATAGTCACTTCAAGACCTTCTGTGAGGTAATCTTTTGCATCACCAATAGCCTTTTCGCCAATCACGAATTGATCATAGGTTTCATTGTCCATGAAGTTAAAATTTTCTCCTTCAGTATATAAAAATTGAGCTTTTGATTTAGACATATCAGCTTCTTGGACTTTGTCAGAGCCTTGAAATGTTTTTTCCATTACAGCTCCGTTTGTTAGGTTCTTTAACTTTGTACGCATTACAGCTCCAGCTCGTCCCATCTTAGAGTGTTCATTATATATAATTGCATAAGGAGTATTATCTAGCACAATTTTTTTGCCAGTTTTTAAATCACTTATATTTAACATAGTTTTATTTTAGTTAAGACAAAAGGCGGACATAAGCCCGCCATCATAATATCTATTTTACAGTAAATGGTAATAGAGCCATATGTCGTGAACGCTTTACAGCGCGTGAAATTTGTCTTTGTGAATAAGCATCAACATTATATCTCTTTGGTGGATATATCTTTGCTTGTGAGTTTAGGAATCGACGTAAGTAGATGCTGTCTTTGTAATCAATAGCATCTAATGTTTTATCGCCAACTCTGATTTTTCGTTTAGCCATAATAAATTAATTTTAACTTTTACTTAAAAAGGTACATCTTCTATCTTCACTTCATCTGCTTCATCATCTAGGTTGATTGTTGGAATTTCTTCTTCCTTGGGTTGTTCAGGTGCAGCTGCTGGAGCAGTGTTTTGGTTATTATTGTAACCACCCTGTTGTCCACCTCCGCCGGCACCAGCCTTAGCTCCAAATTCAAAGTTTTCCATTACAATCTCAGTGCGGTACATTTTTTTCCCAGTATCTTTGTCATCCCAGCTACTAGTCTCTAGGCGACCTTCAACATAGATTTCTTGTCCTTTAGTCATGTATTGTGCAATTACTTCTCCTCGTTTTCCCCAAGCTATTACATTATGAAATTCAGTTTTTTCATTTTGTTGTCCATCTTGTCCCTTCCATTTGCTTGAAGTAGCAACAGAGAAGTTAGTTATAGATTGACCTGTTTGGGTTGTCCGTTTTTCGGGGTCACGAGTCAAGCGTCCTACTACAATTGCTTTATTTACATTCATAATTTTGTGTTTACTTTTTAGATGTTCAATGCTTTTTCTAATTTGCCATCAATTTTTTCACCTTTTTCCTTCAATTGTGTTTTTCCATCTTTATTTTCTTCTGCCAATGCTTTTGCAAATGATTCAAGTGAAGGAAGTTCTTCTGCACTTACTACGATATAACGTAGGATATCTTTCCTAAGATTCATTTGTCGTGTAACTTCACCAATTACGTTTGGTGCCATTTCATCAGCTTCTAGATTTTCTTCTTTTGTATCTTTGTCAGGCAATGTAAATCTTTGCACAAAATATGTGCCACGCCAGTTGTGGTTGATTTTATATGAAAGTTTTCTTTCAAACTCAATAGACTCACCAGCCCATTCACCACCTGCAGTTTCTACAAGTGCTTTTACCTCATCTTTGATGCGAGGAAAATCTTGGTTGTCTTTCTCAGAAATGAGAAACATCAATTCGTATTCCATAAGAATAGTTATCAATTAATTAATAAAAAATGAATAATTAAATAAAAAATCCATTCAAATATACAAAAATCCTGCATATTTCTAAAATGGAAATATTTTGTATCCTATCCATACTTAAGTAAAAAAGTGGCGGGATACATAAGGACTTTTCAATTTGTTAAAAGAATTATATCATAAAAAAAGATTGAGCGCAATACTAAAATAACACTTTATTAATATATTTTTGTATGTATAAAATTAAAATATAAAAATTTGATTATAAATATTTAATAGTATTGGTATTCTACTTAAGATTGCATAATTATGACATGAAAGAAAAAATATATAGTTACGTAATAAGAAGCAGAACTGGCCATTCTAAAAAATAATTAATGTAAAATCTATATATTTTATAGCACTATGAAAATAGGATTATAAAGTAAAATAAGTAAATGAAAAAGAATTATAAAACAACAATTGGTGTATTTGCTCTTGCAGCAATAGCATTAACAGGATCACAAATCGCAGCAAATGCGTATCAAGGTGATTACACAAAGCAAGGACCGAATTATTCTGAGGAACGACATACTACGATGACACAAGCATTTGAATCAGGTGATTATAACACTTGGAAAGGACAAATGGATGGTCGTGGTCGTGTAACAGCTGTAGTAACAGAAGAAAATTTTGCTAGATTTGCAGAAGCTCATCGATTAGGGTTGGCAGGAGACACTGCTGGAGCAGATGCAATTAGAGCTGAACTTGGACTTCGTACAAGTAATGGAGAAAAAGGTGGACATGGTTATGGTAAAGGTGAAGGACAGGGTCGTGGACAAGGTGAAAATCGTGGACAAAACAAAGGTGGAAATTTTGTTGACGCTGATGGTAATGGGACATGTGACAACATGAACTAATTATCTTATTTAAGGGAGAAATACATTTTCTCCCTTAGCATAAGATCATTAATTAATAAATAACAAATGATTTATGAACAAGAAAAATATATATATGTATGTGGGCGTTGCTGCAATGGGAGTAATGGCAACAACATCAGTTCAAGCTATAGGAGGTCAAGGTGCAGGAGGTGGAATGGGTAATGGAAGTGGACAAAGAGGTATACAAAATATGATAGATGAAGATGGCAATGGAATAGCAGATGGCTTAGATGACTTTGATGGTGATGGAATAATTAATCGTGACGATGATGATTATGAAAAGCAATATATAAATATGCAAGATACAGATGAGGATGGTATTGCAAATCGTATTGATGAGGATTACGAGCCTGCAGAAAATGGAATTAATCGTTCAGATACAGTAGGACAGAAGCAAATGATACAAAACAGAGAACAAATACAACAGCAAGATGCTGATGATATAGCATCTGAAATTCAGAATCGTGTGACAAATCGTAATCAAAATCGTGTTGCAAATCAAAATGATGGAGTTTTTGGAGAAAAAGTACGTGCAATAGCACAAGAACAAGAGAGGTTGCAAAAAGGTATTGCAGATGATATAGCAACTTTACAAAAACAAAGTGGTTTCAAAAGAATGTTTGTAGGTGCTAATAAAGCTAATGTACAAAGTGCAGAAGATCAACTTGCAAGGCATGAGGAACGTATTGTACAATTAAAAGACATTAGTGCATCAACAACAGATTTAGAAGATAAATCACTTATTGATGAACAAATTGAATTAATGGAATCTGCTGGTTCTCGATTGCAAAAGCAAATTGCAGATAGTAGTGGAGGATTTAGTTTATTTGGATGGGCTATGAATTTATTTAATTAATTATATTAGGCAGGGTGAAACAAGATAAGAAATCGATGTATGTTCACATCAAAACAATTGAATTAGCATGGAAGAGTTTACATAAAAATAAATTTCGGTCTTTTCTGACGTCTTTGGGAATTATCATTGGTGCTGCGACAATTGTTTTAGTAATAGAAATGGGGGCTGGTGCGAGTGAAAAAATTGAAGAGCAGTATTCAAATATGAGTGTTACAACAATTTTGATTAATGCACCATCAGGGGCTGATGGTAATAGGTCTAAATTAAGTGATGAAGATATCGATGCTCTCCTTATGAGTGAAAATATTACAAATGCTGTTCCACAGTTATCAGGCAAAATGCAGGTAACTGGTGGAGACAATTCATATCAGTCAAATATTGTCGGTACTACTTCGGGATTTACAGATATTGCAAGCATTGAGATGAGTAGTGGGGAGTTTTTTACTGATGAAGATGAGGATGATCATACTAAGGTTGTTGTAATTGGAGCAACAGTTGCAGAAGAGTTGTATGGAGATAGAAACGCAAAAGTAGTTGGTGAAGATATTATGGTTGGAAAAAAGCAATTTGAAATTGTAGGTGTTGCTGCATATAAAGGTGGGTCAATTGGCCCAACGTCAGTTGATGATAGCGTGATGATGCCGTACTCATCTGCATATAGGTATGCACTAGGTAAAAGTGGTAAGTTTAATTTAAACGTACAAGCTGCAGATGTAGATGTATTGGATCTTGCTATGGAGGACGCGGGTAATATTTTACGTAAAGAACATAATATCCGTGTAGGTATGACAGATGATTTCAGACTGCGTGATATGGGTGCAAATGTGCAATCTGCAAAAGATAGTGCACGGACAATGTCACTCCTACTAGGTAGTGTTGGATTTATAGTTTTGCTTGTTGGAGGCATTGGAATTATGAATGTTATGCATATTATAGTAAAAGAGCGTACAAAAGAAATTGGTATAAGAAAGGCAATTGGAGCAAAACGAATATACATATTATTACAGTTTTTGTTTGAAGCTATAATTCTAAGTGCTTTTGGTGCTATTGTTGGTATAATTATTGCCACAGGATTATTCTATATATTAGCGGGGTATGGATTAGATATTGTGTTTGTGTGGTGGAGTTATGTATTGTCAATATTTTTTACAGTTGCTATTGGTGTATTTTTTGGATACTATCCAGCACTGAATGCTTCACGATTAAAACCAATAGATACATTGCACGAATAAAACTTATGTGTTTTGCACATTTCTGCGTCAGAAGTAAATTAATTCAATCAGTGTATTTTCATACACTTCAATCATTAATGTACTTCTTCCTTGAACTGAACAAAACACATAAGTTTTATAAAAAAGGTTAAATATATTTTTTAAATTAATAACATAACAAAAGTATGAAGAACTATATTGTAGGAACAATTGTTTTACTGGGTGCTGTCACATTTTTAAGTGGTTGTGGGACTGAAGAAAATAATGATCTTGCACAATTACAGGATATTGTATCAAGTGATACAGAGTCTTTGAGTACACCTAGTCGGCCAGCTGAAATAAATGGTACAATTGCATCAATGGAAGGTAATCAACTTGTTGTAAAGAATGAAGTAGGAAGAGAAGTTCTATCTGATGAAGAACGGGAAGCACGAAAGGCAGATCGAGCAAGTATGACTCAGGAAGAAAAACAAGCAGCACGTGCGCAAGAAATGGAGGCTGTAGAGGTTGATGATGTGTCAGTAGTTGTACCTGTTGGAGCTATGATGATAAAAGGGACTGGAACTGGTGACGGAGGAAGTATGAAAGCTATTTTTGATGATTTAAAAGAGGGTGCTTATATTTCTGTGTGGATGGATGGAGATAACGTGGAGGCTATTAAGATAAAAGGTTTATAATTTTATATGAAAAAAGCAAAAGTGATAAAAATTGTAGGAATAATCGTAACGATTAGTTTGATAGCTTACGGTATAATTTATTTTGGATTTTTGAAAAAGGATGTCCCAGAGTTGGAATATACTACAGAAAAAGTCATAAAGGGTAATATTCAATCATCAATTTCAGTTGATGGAACTATTGTTTTTGATACGTGGAATTTAGAGTTTTTGAATTCTGGTATTGTACAGACAATTGATGTTGAATTAGGTGATGAAGTTAAAAAAGATCAAGTCATTGCGGTTTTAGATGCAAGTGCAGAAAGTAATCGTATAGCTCAGTCGACAGCAGATTTAAATGCAAGTGTTGCAAATAGAGATCGTATGAGTGAGGATGGTGTTGATTATGAACTTCAAAAAAAGAAGTATAGTGCATCTAAAGATAAGGCAGACACAGAAGATGATTTATATGATGAATATGTAGATCAATATGGCAAGGAATCAACACAAGCTTTGTCTCAAAAAATCAAAAAAGAATCAGCAGAAGATGATGTGAAAATAACTAAAAAACAATTAGAACAAGTGGAGGTTAGTTACGATAATGCACAATATCAAGTTGATAAAAGTAGCTCCGCATACCAACAGTCGTTGCAGGCATATGATGATTATGAAATCACAGCTCCTGTAAGTGGTGCAATAATTGCACAGATAAATGGTACTGAGGGTAGTGTTATTTTAAATAATAACAACAGTACAACAGAGCCATTTATTGTTATGGTTGATCCAGATAGCTTTTGGTTTGAAACTTATGTGGAAGATGTGGAAGCACTAAAAATTACGCCAGATATGAAAGCATATATAACTCTGGATGCATATCCAAATGAAGAGTTTGAAGGCCGTGCAATTTTTGTATCACCTGTAGCTGAGCTTGATTCAAATGATTTAGCAACATACAAAGTAATTATTGCCGTTGATGATATTGAAGAGCAATTATTGAGTGATATGTTTGGTTCTGCTGAATTAGTGTCAGAAGAGGTGCGGGATGTACTTATGATTTCAAGTGCAGCTGTTACAAATAAAAATGGTAAAAAAATTGTTATTATCAAAACTTCAAATGGATTTGAGGAGAAAGAAGTAAATACTGGATTTACAAATGGTAAAAAAGTTGAAATTACATCAGGACTAAAGTTGGGAGAAGAAATTGTAATTATAAAATAAGACATGGAAAAATTAATTTCATTGCAAAAAATTCATAAAGGATATCAATTGGGCAAAAACTTTGTTCCAATTATTAAAGGTGTTGATATTGAAATTGTAAAGGGAGAATTCATTGTACTCATGGGTCCATCTGGATCAGGGAAGACAACACTTATGAATGTTTTGGGTTGTTTGGATGTGCCAGAAAAAGGAAAGTATTTTTTGGATGGGCAAGATGTGTCGCATATGAGTGAAGATGAATTATCAGAAATACGTAATAAACATATAGGATTTGTGTTTCAAAGTTTTAATCTAATACCAGATTTAACTGTGTTGGAAAATGTTTCATTGCCAAGCCTGTATGCTGGAAATGAAGATATTGATAAAGCAAAAAAGATTTTAGAGGAAATTGGACTTGGTGAAAGATTAGAACATCAACCAAATGAATTGTCTGGTGGGCAAAAACAACGTGTGGCAATTGCAAGAGCACTTATTAATAGTCCAGATATAATTTTTGCAGATGAACCAACGGGAAATCTTGATTCAAAATCGGGTAAGGAAGTGATGGAAATCTTTCGTAAATTAAATGAAGGTGGTACAACAATTATTTTGGTAACACACGATGCATTTACAGCAAGTTTTGCATCACGTACAATTGATTTAAAGGATGGTCTTATTATTTAGTTTGAAATAATTACGCATAATATGCGTATTAATTAACTGAAGGCAATAATTAAGTTAATTTTAAATAATTATGAAGAAGAAAAAAATTATAGTCGCAACAATGACAATGATGATGGTAGTTATTTTTGCAGGTTGTGAACAAATTCAAAAAGAAAGTGCGGTAGAACAAGTGAAGGATTTAGCAAGTGATATGGCAGCAGTTGATGAATATGTTGTAGATCCAAGTGATAATATACAACCGCATACTCTAATTAGTGACATTGCAGCTGGAGACTTGAGTGAGGCTGAGGAAGCTGGATTAATTTTGATGCGGGAAGAAGAAAAATTAGCACATGATGTATACATGACATTGTATGAAAAATGGGGTCAAAATACATTTCAAAATATTGCAAAAAGTGAGCAAACACATACAGACACTGTAAAAGTATTACTTGATAAGTATGGCATTACAGATCCTGTGGTGAGTAGTGAAGTTGGTGTGTTTACGGCACCAGAGATGCAAAAGTTGTATGATGATTTGGTTGCAAAGGGTAATGTAAGTCTTGTAGAAGCCTTAACTGTAGGGACAATTGTTGAGGATTTAGATATTAGTGATTTAAATAAACTTTTGGCAGAAACTGATAATGAGGATATTCAAATTGCATACCAAAATCTTAATAAGGGTTCACGTAATCATTTGAGAGCTTATGTACGACAGTTGGAGCGCAATGGTGGAGAATATACACCACAATATATTAGTCAGGCAGAATATGATGAAATTATTGCAGGAGAACAAGAGCGTGGAAGTGTGGATGCAAAAGGTCAAGGGCAAAATACAGGAAGTCGTCAAGGCGGGGGTAGAGGTAATGGTGGCGGTGGGCAGGGTATGAATCGTGTACAATAAGTATGTAAAAAATTCTCACTAATATTTTTAGTGAGAATTTTGTTTTTGTATAATAATAAAATTATGAAAAAAATAATTATAATAAGTGTATTTTTATTAATGCCGTTATTTACGTTTGCACAGTGGGATGATTGTCCCTTTGGCGAAACAGATGATAGCTGTTCAGCACCTGGTAAATGTGGTAGATATACAGATTCGAATAGTGATCAGATTTGTGATCATTCGCAAGATGCTCCGATTCAAGAAATTAAGATAACAAAAGATACTGTTATATCAAGTGTGCAAGATGTGACTAAAAATAATGAATCTCAAATAGAAACACAAACAAGAAATCAGTATCCATTGTTTATGATTGTTATAGTAACTAGTTTATTGTATAGCATGACATATATCCTTGCACAAAATAAGACAATAACGGTAGTTATGCATAAAAAGATTTGGAATAGCGTGCTTACAGTAGCATTTTTGGCAACATCTATTTTGGGCATAATGTTGATTATGCGTATTAATTCTGGTAATACATCTACACCTCCATTTAATATAATGTATTGGCATGTAGTAACAGGAATTGTAATGATGACAGTCACAGCATTTCATATAGGATGGCATTGGAGATATTATAAAAATCTTTTTAAAAAATAAATTTGAGATGTAATAAAAATTAAAAAAACGCTGAAATAAGGCGTTTTTTTAAATTATCTAAGGTGTAATTTTGGTTAGTACTTAGTACATGGTATAATGTGAAGAACTTTTATTAGAAAAACACACATAAAAATATGAAAAAAAATATTGTCAAGCTTTTGGGTGTATTTGTTTTTTTTGCGTACCTTGTATCAATGTCCACTACTACAACTTTTGCAGTAGATGAAACAACTATTGAAGAAATTATTCCAAATGAATTTCAAGGAGGTGGAATAGCGCAAGGATGGCAAGGGGATGATGATAATTGGGATTATGCACTTCCATTCACATTCAATTTTTATGGAGTAGATTATACTAATATAAAAATAGGTTCAAATGGAGCTATTTGTCTGGATAATGCACAAAACTGTACATGGTATGCAGAAATAAATAGTAGTTGGATGGGGCCAGTTATAACAGCTCTAGGTAAAGACCTTATAACGAATGATATATTTATAACAGAAAGTTCGGATAATGTTGTTATACGGTGGGCTGTAACAGAATATGGTACATCAAATCAAATAAACTTTGAAGTAGTATTGTATAGTGATGGAAATATAAAGTTTAATTATGGAAATTCTGATATAGCACTTTCAGGTGGCGCAGTAGTTGGAATTCTTAAAGGTGATGGCATAATATATACAGAATCAGTCTATCATCAAAATACAGAGTTTGATCAAGTGGATACATCAGCATGGGGTGAGTTTGGAATAGGTGTTGAGAGTTTTTTTCCAGCAGATAATGAAGCTGGTGTGTTTTTGGATACAGACTTAAAAATAACTTTTGATACTGAAATATATCAAGGAATAGGCAATATTGAAATAAAGAAAAAATCAGATAATTCTATTGTAGAAATGATAGATGTTACAGCAGGTCAAGTAACGGGCTTTGGAACAGTAGATATTACAATTTCAACAAATATTGAATTACAAACATATACGCAATATTATGTAACAGTAGATGAAAATACATTTAAAGATATAGATGATGAAGCATATTTAGAAATAAGTGATAATACAACATGGAACTTTTCAACAGGGGACGGTTATATTATAAAAACAATTTCAGAGGGACGATGTTATGAAATTGGCTCTGCTGAAACACAAAAGCCAACAAATACAGAATTATCATACTCAAATGATAATCAAGTGACTTGGACTTATGTGCCTGAAGATCAGGGTACTGGAGGGGACTGTAATATTACGGATGTACGACTTAATGTTTTTGCAGATACACAAACAATTGGTGAAAACTTAGAAACCGAGTTTGTGGGAACACTTATAGATACACAAGTTACTAATAATGATGATGGAGAAGTTGGTTTAGTATATAATAATGTGGGAACATATGTGTTTGGTAGCACAAACAGAGATGATGGGCAGAGTATTGTAGTAGATACACAAAATAATGTATATATTGCAGGAGCCTTTAGTGACACGGTAGACTTCAATCAATCGGGTATCGGGTTACCAGACAACCATACTAGCACTGGTTATCAAGATATTTTCATTACAAAATATAATGCAGATAGTTCATATGGTTATACTTATGCAATGGGTGGAACAAATAATGACGTTGGATATGACATCGCAACAGATTCTCAAGATAATGTTTATATAATTGGAAGCTTTCATTTGACAGTTGATTTTAATCAAACGGGTAGTGGATTGCCAGATATACACACAAGTAATAGTAGACGTGATATTTTTATCACAAAAATAAATGCAGATGGTAGCTATGGCTACACGTATACATTTGGAGGACTTCCAGATACTTTTGGAAATAATAATTATGGGTATGCAATTGCAATAGATTCTCAGGACAATGTTTACGGTATGGGAAATTTTTCTAGAACAATAGACTTCAATCAAACAGGTAGTGGTTCAGTAGATAATCATGTTAGCAATGGTTATTATGACATATTTATCACAAAAATAAATACAGATGGATCTTATGGTCATACGTATACAATGGGAGGAGTAGGTTATGATTATGGACATGAGATTACGACGGATACACAAAATAATGTATATATTACAGGTGCTTTTAGTGGCACGGTAGATTTTAATCAAACTGGCAGTGGCTCACCAGATAGTCATACGAGCAATGGTAGTAGAGACATATTTATAACAAAATATAACGCAGATGGCTCATATGGCTATACTTATACAATGGGGGATGTAACCTATAATGCTGGACGAGGTCTTGTGGTGGATACACAAAATAATGTATATATTACAGGAGAGTTTAGTGGCACAGTGGACTTTAATCAAACAGGTAGTGGGTTACCAGATAGTCATACTAGTAATGGTATTTTAGACATATTTATTACAAAATATAACCCCGATGGCTCATATGGTTACACTTATACAATGGGTGGATTGGGTTATGATTATGGAAATGGAGTTACTCTGGATATGCAGGACAACGTATATATTACAGGATCCTTTAATAACACAGTAGATTTTAATCAAACGAACGGTGGTAGTTCAGATGTGTATGTGAGCAATGGCGCTTATGATATTTTTATTACAAAGATAAATGTAGATGGTTCTTATGGTTGGACTAATACATTTGGTGGAACAGATTCAGATTTTGGCCTTGGTGTGGCACTGGATGATTCCAATGATGTTCTTGTGACAGGGATTTTTAAAGGCACTGTAGAGTTTAATCAAACAGGTGCAGGATTGGCAGAATCATATGTAAGTAAGGGTGATTATGATATTTTTATTACAAAATATAACGCAGATGGTTCATATGGAACATTTTTTTCAGATAGTTACAAGACAGTAGGAGATTATCAAGTACAGATAGCACATAATGATTCTATGGCGTGGCAACAGTTAGAGATAATGAGCAATGATCCAATAGACACAAACTTGGAATATACAATATTAGATAATACTTGTGCAAACACGCTCGTAGGGCCAATATCTGATACTATGATAGATTTATCGTCAATTGGAAATAGTGATGCGGGGTTATGTTTTCAGACAAATTTTACAACAATAGATACACAAGTAACTCCGCAAATAAATTCATGGACGGCAACATATGCAATAGAGAGAAATATTACAGACTTTAATTTTAATACAATTTCACAAAGTACAATACAAAATTGTGATTGTTATGTGATAGGGTCAGCCGAAGCTGAACAGCCAGAAAATTCAATATTATATTTTTCAAAAGATGATGGATTTTCATGGGATTATATACCAGTAGACAACGGAGGAGGAATGGATTGTAATGTCACAAATGTAAAAGTGAAATACAATGATGATACTCGTGAAGTAGGCGAAGACTTGGAAGGTGAGTTTACTGGAGTAATTACAGACACAGAAATCGTCAATGTTGATGGTGGAGAGATTGAAATAAAAAAAGGTGGAATGGGAACTTATTCTGTTGGTACTGGTGGTGAAGTGGGTTATGGTGTTGTAGTAGATGGTAACAATAATATTTATGTTACAGGAGAATTTGGAGATACTACGGATTTTAATCAAACGGGGGTAGGTGAGTCAGATATACATACTAATAATGGAGCTTATGATATTTTCATTACAAAATATAATGCAGATGGTTCATATGACTATACATATACAATAGGTAGTACTGGCGATGATACTGGATTAGATATTATTACAGATGATCAAAATAATGTATATATTACAGGACGGTTTGAGAATACTGTTGATTTCAATCAAACGGGTTCTGGTAGTTCAGATGAACATACAGCCATTGGTAGCCTAGAAAATATTTTCATAACAAAATACAATGCCGATGGTTCATATGCATACACATACACAATAGGTAGCACTGGATATGACTATGGAGAGGGTGTTGTAGTTGACAGTGTAGGTAATGTATATATGATAGGGTTTTTTGAAAATAGCGTTGAATTTAATACAACTGGCTCAGGTGTATCAGATATACACACAAGTCATGGCTCTCGTGATATTTTCATAACAAAATACAATGCAGATGGTTCATATGACTATACTTACACAATGGGTGGTTCAAGTTATGATTATGGGTATGGCATAGCAGTGGATAGTTCGGATAATATATATATGACAGGCTCATTTAGTGGTACTGTTGACTTCAACCAAACTGGTTCAGGTGCATCAGATACACATACCAATAATGGCTCTCGTGATATTTTCATAACAAAATACAATGCAGATGGTTCATATGACTATACTTACACAATGGGTGGTTCAAGTTATGATGATGGTAAAGATATTATCATAGATAATTTTGGGAATGCATATATTACAGGATATTTTCGAAGTTCAACAGCAGAATTTAATCAAACTGGTTCAGGTGCATCAGATATGCATACAACCAATGGATCGTATGATATTTTTATCACAAAAATAAATGCAGATAATGGCTATGGTTACACATATACAATGGGGAGTTCTCAATCTGAACATGGGGAAGGTGTCACGGTAGATAATTTAGGTAATGTATATGTTACAGGATATTTTGGGGGAGATATGGATTTCAATCAAACTGGATCAGGTGATCCAGATGTTCATGCAATTAGTGGAGGAGGTTATGATGTTTTTATAACAAAATACAATGCAGATGGTTCATATGGCTACACGCACACAATAGGTGATAACCAAACTGTTTTTGGATTTAGCATTACAACAGACAATTTAAATAACCTTTATACAACTGGATTATTTAATGCCACTCTTGATTTCAATCAAACTGGAACAGGTGAATCAGATATTCACACAGGCTATATGAATGCGACTATGTTTCTTACAAAAATTAATGCAGATGGAACCTACGGAACGTTGTATGAATATTACAAATCACCAGGAATCTACCAAACCAAAATCCCCTCAACAAACATAAAAGAATGGAAAGAATTAACAATAGATCAAAATACCCCAGATGACACAACAATCAAATACGAAATATTAGATCAATTATGTACAAATACGTTGATAAATGAAACAGAGAATACAACAATAGACCTATCAAGTATAAATACAATCAATATAGAACTTTGTCTCGAAATAACCTTTGAAACAACAGATGTACAAGAAACTCCAATCTTAAACAGTTGGCAAGCAACCTACACAACAGATCCAGAAACAGATGAAGAAGAAATAGATTTTCAGACAATGAGAAATCCAGAATGTGATTTAGTAATATTGCCTATTAATCCAGTAGATCCAATAATTCCACCAGAAGAACCAGAAGAAGAAAAAGAATGCAAAACCGACAATATAAAAGAAATAACAAAAGATTCAGTAACTCTAAGAGTAGAAGTAGATGAAGAATACGCAGATGAGAAAATAAAATTCAAAGTAGAAGTAGAGAATCTATATACAAATGAAAAAGAAACAATAAAACTAACGGATAAACCATCTGATAGTGGAAGAGTAACTCTAGAGATAGATAACCTAGAAGAAGATACCCAATATAGGTTCAAAGTATCATATCAAGAAGATGATAGCTACGAATACTGTCCACATTCTAAAACAGCAACAACAGAAAAAACAACTCTAGGACCTACAAAAGAAATAGTAAATCCAGAATGTGGAGAATCAAGTAAAACATATACAGAAGATGAATCAGAATTCACAGGAGACTTCTGTCAAACAGGAGAAGTATTAAATATACCAGAATTTCCAAATCAAGGAGAATCATCTTCATGGACATGTACAAATGATGATGAAGAAATAACATGTAGCGCTAGTAGAGAAGAAAAAGAAATAGTAACTCCTCCAGTAGTACAAGGAGGAAGTGATCCTGAACCACCAGCACAAGAAGTAACAGATCCTCCTGTACAAGAACCAACAAAGGAACAACAAAAAGAAAAACAATATCAAGCAGCTGCAGTAGTAGGATTAACAACAGGAACACTAATAGCTCTAGCTTCAACAACAATCCCTCTATTCACAACAATCCCAATGGCAGCAACAGATATATTCATAATGCCTTTCTTAGGAATATTAGCTAGAAGAAAAAATGAACAAAACTGGGGAACAGTGTTTGAACAAACAACAAAACAACCATTGCCTGGAGTAAAACTAGTTCTAACTGATATAGAGGGCTTTGAAATAGAAACAACATACTCAGATCAACATGGAAGATTTGGATTCTTAACAACAAATGGAACATATCTGATACATCCAGAAAAACCAAAATATGAAGAAGACCTAACTCATAACCATGATTCACTATACGGAGATGTATATACAGGAGAAGCATTAACAATAGAAGAAAACAAAGTTCTAGCAACAAATATTGCAATGAATGCCCTGAATATAAACTGGAATGAATATGCAGATAAAAAAGTAAAAAGCTATACAGGAACTTTCTCAGCAATAAAGAAATGGAGCTTCATAATTCTTTTTTACGTAGGATTTATAGCTACAGCAGCAATAACTTACCTGTACCCATCAACTCTAAATTACATATTCCTATCTCTATATATGGCACTGTTCATTTATGATAACTTCATAAAACAAAAGAAATATGGAACAGTAACAAAACATGATAAAAACCCAGTACCTTTTGCAGTAGTATCACTCCATAACAAAGAAACAAATCAAAAAACAGGATTCGCTGTAACAGATGCAATAGGAAGATATTATCTTCTAGCAGAAAATGGAGATTACAATATGAAAGTAAAAGGACAACCAATATCAGGACAACCTTTTGAAAAACAAGGTAATATCAATGTTAGGAAAGGTCTTGTTAGGGAGGATATTAAAGTTTAAAGTAAAACCAACCAAAAACACAAAAAAGAAATGGGATGATTTAATCTCATTTCTTTTTTAATTAGAATTATTTAAAAATAGGGCACTCTATTTTAAAAAGAGTATGTAATATGGAGTTGACTTTTTTGGTTATTATGCTATAATAGCAAGTTATCATTTTTGAGTGGTAATTGTAGTAATTAATAAGTATTTTTATGAATAAGAATCAAATAATCGGCATAATAATCTTAGTAGCATTTATTTTTGTTGCTATATTTTTGTATGTTGTATTTCGTGCAAATAAACAAGAGGTTACAGAAGATATGCTAAATAATGAAGGAGAATATACGGTAGATATCAATAACGATGTTACTTTAGATTCATTTTTGAATGAAGATTCAAAAAATAGTGGGGATATTGATATTATCTCAGAAATATCTGATGAAAATGCAGGTCAACAAGTTATAGTAGAAATAATTGAAGAAAAAGAAGATATGAAAAAACCAGCTGTTGTAGTTAATGAAGTGAAAACTTCTCCTCAAACAGGGCCTGGTGCAAATGCTGCTTCTGTAGCATTATTAACATCAGTTATTATTTCTGCAGCTATATTTAAAACTCAAAAATCAAGTAAATAATAGAGGTTATTATTACTTTTAAAAAAGCTCATAGCAATATGAGCTTTTTTGTTTGCTTAAAGTGATTTTTTCAGATATACTTACATTCATGAAAAACATTAGAAACTTTTGTATTATTGCGCATATTGATCACGGAAAATCCACATTGTCGGATCGTCTTTTAGAAGTTACTGGAACTATTGAGGAGAGAGATATGAAAGAACAATTGTTAGATACGATGGATTTAGAAAGGGAGCGTGGAATTACTATAAAATTGCAACCAGTCCAAATGGCATATAAGTATAATGATGTAGATTATACTTTGAATTTAATTGATACTCCTGGACATGTGGATTTCGCTTATGAAGTATCACGGTCACTTGCTGCAGTTGAGGGTGCTGTTTTATTGGTTGACGCTTCTCAGGGAGTGCAAGCTCAAACTCTTACAAATTTATATTTTGCACTTGAACAAGATCTTGAAATTATACCAGTGCTAAACAAAATTGATTTACCTAATGCTGATGTTGAAAAGGTAAAAAAAGAAATTGTGCATATATTAGGTTGTGATGCTGATGATATCTTGGCCGTTAGTGGTAAAACGGGGGAAGGTGTAAAAGAAATGCTTGAGAAAGTTATAGATGATACACCTGCACCAAGTGGTCAAGAAGACGGAGCAACTAGAGCACTTATTTTCGATAGTGTATATGATTCTTATAAGGGTGTGTTGGCTTATGTTAGAGTTGTAGATGGTAAAATAAATAAAAGAGATGACATACACATGCTTATGACAAAAGGTCAGAGTAGTATTGTGGAGCTAGGTCATTTAAAGCCAGGCCATGAAATTTGTGATGATTTACTAACTGGAGATATAGGATATATTGCCACTGGATTTAAAAGTGTATCAGAATGTAAGGTTGGTGATACAATTACACTTAAACAGAATTCAAAAACAGAAAATTATGATGAAATAAACCCACTAGCAGGTTATAAAGAAGTGCAGCCTGTAGTATATGCTAGCTTTTATCCACTAGATGGTAGTGATTATAATTTAATGCGGGATGCATTAGAGAAGTTAACTTTAAATGATGGCGCATTTAGATTTGAGCCAGAAAGCAATAAGGCTCTCGGTAGAGGGTTTAGATGTGGTTTTTTAGGACTTCTTCATTTAGAAATCATACAAGCAAGACTTGATAGAGAATTTGATATGAGTCCAACTATAACAACTCCAAGTGTTGTTTACAAAATACACAAAAAGGATACAGATGAAACTGTGGATATATTTTCCCCTACAGAACTCCCAGATCCTTCAGTGGTAGAATCAATAGAAGAGCCTTATGTGAAATTAGAAATCATAGCTCCAAGTGAATATTTAGGGAGCGTAATGGAGCTTATGGGAAATACTAGAGCAGAATATAGAACTACTGAATATATAGATGAATCTCGTGTGCAACTAGTTTTTGATGCACCTCTTATGGATGTGATTGTTGATTTTCATGATCAACTAAAAAGCATTTCAAGTGGTTATGCATCTATGAACTATGAACCAATGGGTTACAGAACAAGTGATTTAGTTAAATTAGATATATTGGTTGCTGGAGATGTTGTTGATGCATTTGCAAGAATTATTCCTAGAGATAGCGCTCATAAAGAAGGAAAAGCAACGGTCAATAAGCTTAAAGACGTATTACCAAGACAAAACTTTACAGTTGCAATTCAAGCTGCAATTGGAGCAAAAGTTATAGCTAGAGCAACCATAAGTGCATTTAGAAAAGATGTTACAGCAGGATTGTATGGTGGAGATATAACTAGAAAAAGAAAACTTTTGGAAAAGCAAAAGAAAGGTAAAAAAAGAATGGCACAATCAGGAAAAGTAGATATTCCACCAGAAACATTCTTGAAAGTTTTAAGAAAATAAGTGTTGACAAAATGCTATTATTGTGATATCATATATTGTTATCATAAATTTTTTGATATCAAAAATCAAATAAATAAGGAGGCTCAAATGAGTAAAGATGAGTTTTTAATGACAAAAGATGATATCGAAATTGTTCGAAATCATATGGAATTGGAAGTATTTGAAGAGTATAGCTCTGCAAATAAGGCAACTTTATTAGCAAAGTGGCGCAAAGAAGGCAAAAAAATTCCAGTGCTTACTGCCCGTGATATTCCAAGTTTGCATAATGATGGAGATGACATCATGCAAGAGGGGAGAGATTATTGAAATCCTCTTGTAACGACATATTACATTAACAAATGTGGTATGTCGTTTTATTTTTTCACATGAATAAGTTGTTAAACCAGCTTTGACTATAGTATGAAAAAAGAGTATTATTAAGTGAGTGAAAAATAAAAATACAAGAGGGGAGAATATCGGTTGCAAAGTAACTGATTTTTGGCGTGTTTTGAATATTAAGACAAAAGAATGAAAAGAATCGTAGAAAAGTTATCTAAAGTTTCTAAGAAAATGAGTGGAAAGTTTTTTGGAAACCTTTCAAAGGATATTGGCATTGACTTAGGAACTGCTAATACTTTGGTGTATGTTAGTGGTAGTGGAATTGTTATAAATGAGCCATCGGTTGTTGCTATGAATACTCGCACAGGTCAGATATTAGCAATTGGAAAAGAAGCAAAAAGGATGGTTGGAAAAACACCAGCTCATATTGTGGCAACTCGTCCACTTGTAGATGGTGTAGTTAGTGATTTTGAAGTTACGGAGCAAATGCTTAAGTATTTTTTTGAGAAAGTGCATAAAGACCAGTTTTCATTTTTGCCAAGACCTAGAGTGTTAATAGGGATACCTTCTGGAGTAACAGAAGTGGAAAAAAGAGCTGTGATAGACGCAGCAATGAGCGCAGGAGCTCGAGAGGCTTATTTGATAGATGAGCCTATGGCTGCATCTATTGGTGCGCGGATGCCTGTTACTGAAGCAAATGGAAATATGATTGTGGATATTGGAGGTGGAACTAGTGAAATTGCTGTCATATCACTTGGTGGTGTTGTTGCTGCACGTTCACTTAGAACAGCGGGAGATGAAATGAACGAAGATATTATAAGGTATATGAGAGATGAGTTCAATCTTCTTATAGGCGAGAGGACTGCGGAAGAAGTGAAGATTACAGTAGGAAGCGCGTATCAACAAAAGACACAACTAACAACAAAGGTAAGAGGTAGGGATTTAGTTACAGGATTACCAAAAGAAGTGAAAGTAACAGATGATAATATTAGAGATGCTCTTTCAAGAAGCATTCGAATTATTGTAAATACAATAAAAACAATCATAGAAGAAACCCCGCCAGAGCTGCTTGCAGATATAATGCAAAGTGGAATTATTTTGGCAGGTGGAGGCGGACTTATACGCGGACTTGATAAGCTTATAGCAAATGAAACAAAGATACCTGTTATGAAAATGGAGGATCCTCTTACAGCTGTTGTACGAGGAACAGGTATTGTATTAGAAGATTTAGAAAATTTAAGAGAAGTTTTAATTGAAACTGATGAGATGGCACCATTACGATAAATAAATTGATTAATATTTATTATTCATGCAAATAGTACATAAGGCAAAAAGAAAAAAAAGAATATTTATCTATGTTGCTGTAGCTATTGTTTTGATTATTATAAATCCATTTAATATTTTTAATTCTATTAGAAATATTATTATGATTCCTGCTACACCTATTTTGAAAATTGGATTTGGACCAGGTTCTTTTGTGCAAGATAAAACAAAAATGATATTTAATATAGGTAGCTTATACAAGGAAAATGAACAACTTAATAATCAAGTTATCCAGTTAAAATCAGAAGTGGAATTCTTGAGTGATATAAAAAATGAAAATGAAATATTAAGAAATTCTGTAAATTTGTTACCAAAAAATAATCAAGAATTAATTGGGGCAGATGTTGTGCTTAGGGATCCTGTTGGTGGTAATCAGTGGATAATGATAAATAGAGGTAGTGAAGATGGCGTTCGAAATGGTACTGCTGTTATCGTAAATGATAATGTATTTGTAGGTGTTATAGATGAAGTAGATAAAAATTCATCACGTGTAAGACTTATGACGCATCCAGACAGCAGTGTTAATGTTGCTTCATCTAGAACGGGATCAGAAGCCATAGCTCGAGGCAGACATGGATTATCATTGACTGTAGAAGATATAAAAAAGAATGATGATGTGAAAAATGGGGATATGTTTATTACATCAAATATTGGCAATTCATTTCCTAGAGGTTTAAGTGTAGGAAATGTCCAGAATATAACTACATCAGAGGATAATTTATTTCAAACTGCAAGTATTAATCCTTTGGTTGAATTGGATGATTTGAGGTTTGTATTTATTATAAAATAATTATGATAAAATTTTTTGTACGATTAATTATTCTTTTAATATCGTTAGCGCTAACAATAGGATTTGCAGCAGGTATAGATATTAATGCTTTTTTGTTAGCTGTTATATTTTTATGTGTATGGGTAATCGTAGTGCCATTTGAAGATATATTTTGGTGGTTATTTACATATTCCATTATATTTTCTATATTGAGTTATGATTATTTTGGGGTTTATATAATTATTTTACTTGGTGTAGCTCTGGCTTTTGATTTCATATATGGACTTTTAAAAAGAAGTGCAAATGATGGAAATTTTGTATTGTTTGGAATAATGTTTTTACTTGCGGGAGCTTCTAGTATTATTTTGAGTTTAGTTAAATATGGATCAATATCATTTAATCCATCATCAATAATATTAGATATTCTTATTACTACATGTATATTTTTTATATTTAAATTTGTAATACAAAAATTAGAAAGATTTATAAATTTATATACACATGGAACTGATATGCGTTGTCATACATAAAATATGAAATTTAAGAAAATAGATTTACAAACAAATGAAATAGATGATGCGATTCTCACAGCTTCTGAAAAAGAAGCTGCAAGAATGGCTTTTGATTTTGATAAAAAGTGGTTTATTATTTTATTTTCTATAATAATACTGGTTGTTGTATCACTCCTAGGTAGAGTATTTTATTTATCTGTTATAAAAGGTGAATATTATTCATTTGTAGCTAGTGGAAATAGTGTAAGGGAGATACCTATAATTGCTCCAAGAGGGACAATTTATGATGTGCATGGAGAGGTTTTGACAAATAATATGCCAAGCAGAAGTGTAATAGTTTTATCAGACTTATTACCTAAGGATGATGCATTAGTGAAAGAGATTGAAAATAAGCTTTCTAAGGCATTAAAAATTGATACAGGTAAAATAAATGCAATTTTACAGGAAACTATACAATCAAAAACAGAAGGTGTTATAGCTGAAAATATAACGCATGAACAAGCAATGGAATTTAGAGCTATTGAAAATGATGTGCCAGGAATTAACTTACAACAAACAGCTGTTAGAAATTATGTGGATGGTGAAAAATTTGCACACATCTTGGGCTACGAGGGATTAATACAAAAAGAAGAAAAAGAAGAGAATCCAGAGTATTTACTTATAGATAGAATAGGAAAAACAGGGATAGAATATCAATATGAAAAGTATTTGCATGGCGTACATGGTGCGCAGCGATCATTAGTTGATAGTCGTGGGAGGATGGTGAAAGATTTAGTTGATATTGAGCCAAGAAATGGATTTGAAGTGCATTTGAATATAGACAAAGAATTACAAAGTTTTTTATATGACAGATTAGAAAAAGAGCTAGATAGAGCAAAGACAAAAAAAGCAATGGCAATAATTCTAGATCCTCGTGATGGAGCTGTTAGAGCTATGGTTAGTTTGCCTAGTTATGACAATAATATTTTTGCCAAGGGAATTGATTCAGAAACATATAGTAGGTGGATAACAGATGAAAATAGGCCACTTTTTAATCGTGCTATAGGAGGTGTTTATGCGCCAGGTTCAACGGTGAAACCAGTAATGGGGATAGCAGTATTATCAGAAAATATTATTTCAGCAAGCCATAAAATAGAAAGTCGAGGAGGACTTCAATTGGGAAATTTCTTTTTTGGAGATTGGCGTGCTCATGGATTTACTGATTTGAGAAGAGCTATTGCTGTTTCAAGTGATGTATATTTTTATACTATTGGAGGTGGGTATGGTGATATTACAGGACTTGGAATAGAAAAAATGAAATATTATATGACAAAGTTTGGTTATGGTGAAAAAACAGGCATTGATTTACCAAGCGAGGCAAGGGGTCTATATCCAGATAAAAAATGGAAGGAAGATTATATAGGTGAGCGGTGGTATATAGGAAATACATATCATGCATCAATTGGGCAAGGTTTTATAACTTCTACAGTATTGCAAGTTGCCAATTCTATAGCTGCCATTGTTAATGGTGGGACTTTGTATGAACCACATGTAGTCTCTCATATAATAGACAAAGAAACTGAAAAGCAAATTGATATAGAAAAAAAGATATTAAAAGATAATTTAGCAACGGATGAAGAAATAAAGATTGTACAAGAAGGTATGCGACAAACCGTAACAGAAGGGACAGCAACAATGCTTTCATCATTAAATGTTGAGGTTGCGGGAAAGACCGGAACAGCACAGTTTGGTGGCGGTGAAGAAGTGCATTCATGGTTTGTATCATATGCCCCATATGATAATCCAGAAATGGTAATGGTGATAATGGTAGAGGGTCAAACAGGAGAAATATCATCAGCAACAGTACCTGTAGCTCATGATGTTTACAAGTGGTACTTCAATGGACGTAATGAAGCTGAAAAAGTTGTTGAAGCAACTAGTATTATTGAACAAGTTGATTGATTTTTGTTGAAAAATATTGTATGATAGTGTGTTAATCAAGTTAACAATTTAACATAATTTAACTAGTGAGGTTACATCTTGGAAACAGCTGATTTGGATAGGATTAAAAATTTAGTAGAAGACCTTAGGCAGTGTAGTGGTTCGCTATATAGTGAAAAAAAGCAGGATGAATTGCTTACTGAAATACATAAATTGTCTGCGGACTTAGTTATAAACCCAGATAAGATTATTAAGGTTATAGAAAACAATGGTTATAGTATTTTTCATACATTGCAGGCATGGATTATAGATAGCTCAAATGTCACGAGTATTAGTGTTAAAAAAGATCTTATGGCAGCTTTGCCTGATTATATGCAGATGATGTCAGTTGATATGCAAGATATGTTTAGTGATACTGTTAATGTTATGGTAAGCACTATTATAAAAGTGATAAATAGAGATTGCAAACCAGTTGAGTGCAGTCTTTGTATTTTAAGAATGCATTGTCCACTCAGATGTAATTAATGATTGTAGAATATTAAGAACAACGACACCTATATAAGTATGGGTGTCGTTTTATATTTGAATATGCAAGTAATAATTCAGTAGAAATAGCGGGAAGTATTTTTTCATGGTATTATAAAGATAATAAATCATAACAAAAGTAATATGAATAAAATTACATATTGGCTTAGGAAAGTTGGAATGTTACGTACTTCATCATATAAAGTTAGCGGTGATGCTGACAAATTAAATAAAATACAGGCAAATGATGGAGGAATGATTCAAAGTCCAAAAGAGATTGATGAAATGTATAAAGAATCAAATGTAGGACAAGAGAAACCACAACAAAAAAATGATACGGCATCACAAAATAATGACAATCAAAACAATGAAGATCCAAAGAGTAAAATTTTATTTTGGATATTTCTTGTAGTTGGAGTTATCCTTTCATGCATGGTTTTATTAATGGATTTTTCAATTTGGTTTGTTGTTACAGCTGTTTTATGGGCATGGTTTTTACGAAATATATGGATAAAGACTGTAGCAAATTCATTAATAGTAGGAAAAACAATTCTTGTGGGTGTAATACTTATTTTTACATCTTTTGTTTTTATGGGAGTTGCGGTGTCGGGGTCAGAAGAGACTGAAAATGATGTGGTCGTAAAATCAGAAAAAACACAAGAGACTGAAAAAGCTAAAGCAGAGGAAAAGAATGATGTTGTAAAAAAAGAAGTGAAGCAGGATAAAATTTCACAATTTATGATGGACTTAAAAAAAGAAACAAATATCAATTTTGGTGAAATTGCAGGGGATAAAAATGTATTATGGACATCTACATCCATGGCACTTGTACCAACGGATGCAAAAACAATGATAGTAAATGATGTATCAGATAAAAAATGGTCCAAAATGAAAAGTTATTTCAAAGACAGGAAAGGTCATCATGGAACTATAGGGTTTGAATTTGTAGATAAAAGTGATAATAAACAGGATGGATATTTGTTTGATGATGGTGACTATAGACATTTGATGTGTATACTTACAAAAGCAGAAAAAACAATGAGTATAAGTTGTGGTTGGGGTCCAGGTGGAGGTGAATAAATATATTAAAAATAAATATTAAATATAAGTCTTATGAATAATAAATATATATTTCCATTAGTTTTACTTGCAGTTGGTGCTTTTATTTTTGTAGCGTTTTTTACGTTTAGTCCAACCGCTACAGATAACAATAATGTGCGTGTTTCAGAAGACGTGAGCACTCTGTTGCAGGAAGAACAACCAGAACCCACATATTTATTCACACATTCAACAGGCGGAGGAATATTTGAAAATATTGGAGGAGATAAATATATTTTGACATTGTCAAATCCAGAAAGTGATGTGATTTATTTTTCAGACAGACCTTTTAGAGAGGTTGGACAAGAAAAGCTAGGAATATTTTTAAATACATTAGGATTTGAGGTAGGCGATGCTCCAAATGCAACAATCGTAGTAGAAAATGAAGACGGAGATAAAACGATGATTGTTGCAGAACTTACAGAGCCGATTTTCAATAGAGATGATAATACTCTTACATATACAGCAACAATTTTACGAGAAGAAACAGGTGAATTGGCAGAATATGGAGAAGCTAAGATACCAGAAAATTTTGCAAATGCTACATTATTTATAGATAGTTCAAAAAAGCACACTAACAAAAAAGATACATGGAAAGATCATAAAGATGAAAAATGTGGTAAAAAAGATTATAGAATGACACTGGGTGATGCGTATGACATAGCAAGCGGAACAGAAAGTGAGTGTTTGATTTATGATGATGCAAAGTTAAGCAAAACAGATTTCGAATGTAAGGATGATGTATGGAAAATTAATATGGACACAAGTCTGAAGGGTGAAGCAAGTAAGTGTAAAGCATATTGCATTGTTGTGCCAAATGAAAAATATAAAAAAGGAGAAGGTGTTGCTCGTATAGAATATGATTGCAAACATTCAGCTGATGAAAAAGGAGATAAAAATAAATATTGTTCTAGTCCAGATGTGAAAAAAGGACATGAATATGCGGATGCTAGAAGTGATTTGATTAGTGAATACCATCATATTTTAAATAAAGCAAAGGATAAAAAAACTAGTTATGAACATCATTATTGTGTAGAAACAGGAATGCCGTATTCATCAAATAAACATTGGGCAACAGATTGTTCTGGTCTTGGAGGCTATGCATTATTTCACAAATTACCATATCATTATAAGTTGTTAGATGACAGTAGGAAAGCACATGCAAAAGCAGATAGACCATTAGCTATGGATTTTTATAATTTTATAGATAATGTAAATGATGATGGTAACAAAGAAGAAAAGTCTTGTTGGGAGAGAATTCATAAATTGGAAAATGCTAAACAGGGAGACTTCCTTGTAGTTAAATATAATGAACACACAAAAAGTAATTCAACAGGACATGTTATGTGGATTGATGAAGTTCATAGTAAAACAGGAGATCATCGTAAGATAACAGTAATTGATTCTGCAAATAGTGGTCATGGTAGCGATACAAGAAAAGATAAAAATACATACAACTGTAAAGGTGAACACGACTGCGGTATAGGAATGGGTGATATGTGGTTTTATACAGATGACAAAGGACATCCAACACAATACACATGGAAAGCACATCCAGGACAGCATACACGATATTGCAAATATGAAGACAAAGACTGTGATTGCAGTAAGAATGGTGATGATAAATGTGAGCTAGAAGGAATCGTTATTGGTCGCGTAAAAAATTGTACAGCTAAATAATAATAAATTAACATGTTAGTTTTTCTAACATGTTTTTTATTTACAATTTATATAAAATGTGTTAATCTTTTACATTGTTCTTTAATTTGAAAAGGGTTGTTTTTTTTATCAAAAAATTTATTGGAGGAGATATAATGTCAAAAGCATCTCGCAGGAAGTCTAATAAGAATAAGAAACATAAACGTAAAAAACAAGAAAGAGAGCAATCTTGTTTGAAGCATACTAAAGAAATGCGGCAGTTGAGGTTTGTGGCGTATATGTGGGAGGATGATGCTTGTGATTTTTCTGGTGTTTTGTGTAATATGAAGGTTGATAACATTATAAAAGCAAAATATCAAAACTTTTGTTTTGATGATGTTATGTATACCAGAATTTCCTTACATGTATACAATGACAATGTTTGTAAAGCTTATCAGCTTATGGAAAGTTCTGCATTGACTGCTGTCGGTTCTGAACAATTTATTTCGCCAAAGTGTAGAGGTTTGTTTTCACATCGAATTACACAGGAAAATCTTTGTGTAGTTGGCCAAATAACTCATGAAACTGTTGATCAATTTAATGGTGATGTAAAAGAATCTCAAGCCTTGTATGATTCTGAAATATTGTTTTATCAATTGCCCCATAGTGTAAATATTTTTGTGGAAATTTATACTAATGATATAAATCGTGAATCTGCCATAGCAGTGTTAGATGATGGTTGGATGAGTAATAAATGGGGTAGTCAATTCCAGCAAGTTAAACGAACGGGAGCATTGCAATGAGTAAAAAAACTTTTTTGAGCAGAATGTATTTTAGTTCAACTTTGTCAAAAATGTTGTGCGACAAAAAGAGTCTTCAGGCACTTTTTTGTACCTATGGAAGTGTCATGGACTATGAAAAGGGTTGTGTAGAAACAGATGAGGATAATCTGAATATAACTATTGTTGCAGACACAGAAGATGGTGTAAGCGCGCGACATCGGGCAGTTAACTCTATGGTGGATTATGCAAATGAAGACTTGACATTAGCAGCAGAGAAACAACAAGAAATGGAGGATTGTTTTCTGGGTGAAAAAGCTGGTGATTTCTGCAAAGCAGATGATGTTATGTTCGTCGTGTACATGGGACTTAATGGCTTTGAAGCAACAGTCCAATTCTTGAATTTTTTGAGAATTAATTATCCGCAGGCGTGTATCATAACATTAACTTGTGATTGTAATATTAATTATAAGGAAGCTGCTACAAGGATGCTTCAAAAAACTAATGTAGTTAATGCAAGTTTTGTAACGGGTGACTGTGGTGGTGCTGTTGTGATGAGAGAGATGATTAATGACTTGATTGAGGTATGGTCAAATAAATCATGAATTAAGGACTAGAGCAATGAATCTATATAGATTTATTGCTCTTTATTTTTATTGACAGTAAATATAATTAGTTGTACATTATTGAGCAGGAGCCGATTTGTTGGGTTTGTTGATTTTTTACGCGACGCCCATAGAGGCTGTCTGTTATCGGATAGCTAAATAAGTGTAAGGATGATTCCAAGTATGGCAAAGACTATGCTGACTTAGTTTCTTGCAGAGTAATAAATACGGTGTGTTATTGACAATGGTGAATATCCAAAGCACATAACTACCGTGCTAGGGCTCTATGGGAGAAAGAGAATTTATCTTTCTCCCATTTTTTTAAAATAAAGGTACTTTAACATAAAAGGAGATTACAAAATGATAAGAGATGATGCGGTTGATATTTTATCAAATTTAATTGATGGGCAATATACATCAGTTCAAATTCATGATGTATTAGATAGTTGGGTGTGTTATCGTCAATTTTATCAAAGAAAGAAAAGTGGTGCTAAACGATTGTTGAGTGCACCAGATGATTCTTTGAAAAAATTGCAATATTACATTTTACGTTACATTTTATATAGATTTCCTGTGCATAAAAATTTGTATGGATTTGTGCCAGGTGTCACCATGAAAGATGGCGTGTATACACATTTACTCAATCAGCACACAAGAGATGGTGGTATGCCGCGGTGGATATTGCATATTGATTTGAAAAACTGTTTTCCATCTGTGAAATCAGAAATTTTACAAAACATGTTTGAAGATATGTCTGCAGGCTTACTGTATGAATATGGCGTGCACAATACAGATGTATTTCTAGAGTTTTGTCGTATTATGGTAGAGCTTACTACATACAAAGGTAGGTTGACTCAAGGAGCACCAACATCACCTTATTTGACGAATCTTGTAATTTCATGGTCGGGTATTGCAGATAATTTAGATGCTTATTGCAGAGAAAATAAATTACATTTTTCTATATACGCAGATGATATCGTAGTATCTTCAGTGAATCATGAACAAATATCAAAACGTCAAATAATTAAATGTGTAGAAGCAAATAAAATATTTAGGGTTAATCCCAAAAAAACGCATTTAAACAATGTCAGACATAGATCACATTGTATTACAGGAATAATAGTTCACACACCTATAGTTGGTGTTGATAAGTGTGCCAGACTGACTCTTTCACAAAAAAAGCAGAAGTTTTATCGTGGTAGAATTTGGTATGCTACACGTTTTTTGCAACAAGGATATGAACCAAGTATACAGAATGATGGTATTTCTGTAGAGCAGGTTAGGGGTTATATTGCGTGGATACGTCATGTCTGTGGTGGACATATCCCATCAAGCCTACAAAAACCAATTAGTTACTTTGAAAAAATCACAGCAACTTTAAATGACATCTGAATCTCAGATGTCATTTTTGATTTTTAAACAGATAGATTGTATTATAGTAATTACTATGCAAAAACTTTTGAAAAAACATTTTGGACATGAAGATTTTCGTAGCGTACAAAAAGATGTGATTGATCATTTTGTAGCAGGAAATGATGTGGCAGTTATTATGCCTACTGGTGGTGGTAAGTCACTTTGTTTTCAGCTACCTGCTGTTATGCGTGACGGAGTTACTATTGTTATATCTCCACTTATTTCACTTATGAAAGATCAGGTGGATGCACTAAATGCAAATGGTATAGCAGCGACGATGCTTAATTCATCTGTATCACATGAAGAGCTAGACCAGAGAATGCAACTAGCACAAATGGGAGGATATAAACTCATATATCTCGCACCAGAGAGACTTTCAAATGATTATATACAAAACTGGCTAGGCAAGATAAACATCACAGCGCTTGCAGTTGATGAGGCTCATTGTATTTCACAATGGGGACATGATTTTCGACCAGACTATAGAAATCTAAAGCTATTTCGCCAGAGATTTCCACAAGTCCCTATTATAGCTTTAACAGCGAGTGCAACTGAGCGTGTGAGAGAAGATATTGTCAAAGAGTTAGCACTTACAAATCATAAGGTTTTTGTATCTGGATTTTATCGTGAAAACTTAAATATTACAGTAATGCCAAAGTCTGGTGCAAATGACAAAATTTTGCATTTTGTAGAAAAATATAAAAATGAATCAGCAATTATATATTGTTTTTCTCGCAAAGAAACAGAAGAACTTGCAGAAGTATTAAGAGAGGAAGGCATAAATGCAGGAGCTTATCATGCAGGGCTTACACAAGAAAAAAGAACTGAAGTGCAAGATGCATTTGTGCGAGATGATATAAATGTAGTGGTGGCTACAATTGCTTTTGGTATGGGGATAGATAAGCCTGATGTACGATTGGTGATGCATAAGACGTTTCCAAAAACTATCGAAGGATACTATCAAGAGATTGGGAGAGCTGGTCGTGATGGTTTACCAAGTGAATGCGTGATGCTCTTTTCTGCTGGAGATAAGATGAAATTAGATTATTTTCTCAGACAGATGGATGAGGCTAGGCGACAAAGTGAAGAAAAGAAGATTAGAGAGGTGATAGATTATGCAGAATCTAGAATTTGTCGTTGGCAATGGCTTACTAGTTATTTTGGACAAGGTGGACTCCCAGCTTGTGGTACTTGTGATGTATGTACATCAAATGACGAAACAGAAGATGTGACAGAACTAGTACAAAAAATTCTATCCGCAGTAGTAAGAACAGGGAATACTTTTGGCAAAGGTCATGTTGTAAAAGTGCTAAGGGGTTCACGAGATAAAAACGTACTTAGTAGGGGGCATGAAGAGTTAACTGTGTGGGGAATTGCAAAAGAATATTCCACAGCAGAACTCATGGAGGTAATGACACATCTAGTAGCTCGAGGATTGATGGTACGGAATACTGGAGAATATGAAACATACAGAGTATCACAAGTAGGTGCAGATTTTTTGAATAATAGAGAATCAATAGAATTACCAAAGATAAAGAAAGAATATAAATATATTAGTTCAAATAGTCAAAAGCAAGAACTTGATTATAACAAGGAAATATTTGAAGCGCTTAGGGAATTAAGAAAAGAAATTGCAGATGATGTAGGTGTACCAGCATTTGTGATTTTTGGGGATGTTTCACTGCAGGAGATGGCATATTATTTACCAACATCAAGAATTGCATTTTCAAATATATCAGGAGTAGGAGCTCAAAAATTGGAAAAATATTCAGAAACATTTACAGAATTTATAAGTGAACTAAAACAAGAAAAAGGACTAGAAAGCAAAGAACATAAAAAAAATAGAAAACCAAAAAAATCAAAAGGAAATACATCCTCAGCAAAGCAACTACGATTGAATAGAACAAAAGAAATGCTGGAAGATAAATTATCAATGGAAGAAATGTCTGAAGAATTACAATTAGCACAAAGAACTATTATAAATTATATAGAAGAAATAGCAGAAAAAAATGATGTAGATGTAGAATATTTACTACCAAACAAAAAAGTACAAAAAGAAATTAAAGAAGCATTCAAAAAACATGGCAATGATGCGCTTAGACCAATATTTGACCATTGTAATGAAAAATATAGTTATGATGAGATAAAGTTGGTTCAAATTGCAGATTTGTAATAGGTTGGCCCTATGGGAGGAAGTTTGAACTTTTTTATGTAATGAATAGGATATTATGGCAAATTTTGATATAATTGGGGCATATAAATAATAACTTAATTATATATGAAACTTGATTCAGCTGTTTTTTATTCAAATAATCTTAATGTCACAATTCCTTTTTATAGAGATGTTTTAGGTTTGGATGTTAATTATATTCAAGAAAATAGATTTGCATCTTTTAATTTTGAGAATGGAAAAATTGGAATTAAGCAGAAAAAAGAAGATAGAGAAATTCCAGGACATCAAACAGTTTTTGTAGAAGTAGATAATATAGAAGAGGTATATAAAAAATTTCAAGAAAGAGGTATCATTTTTTTGAAAAAACTTACTAGGGAAGATTGGGCTATCAACTTTAGTTTGTTAGATCCAGACAAAAACAAAATTCAATTTATTTCAAATCAAATATAAAATCAAAACCACCTTGCAAAGAGGTGGTTTTTGTAAATAATCAGTTAGTCCTATGGGATGAGGTTCGAACGGTTTTATTGTAATAAATATACAATTTATTTTTTTAGTATGAAAAAGCGATAGCTGACTATTATGTCAGCTATCGCTTGGGGGTTCATTTTTTTGCTTAAGTTCTTACTTTAAGCAAAAATCTCTCTTCGTGCAGAATCAAAAATACCAAATTCTTCAAGTAATGCTATCTTCAGATGAGATGGAGCATGCTCAAATATAACATCTTCTTCAGTTAGGGCATCAGGCAAAACTTGAAGCATTAAACCTGTATATCCTTCAGCAACTTCTGCATCGTCTGATTTTGACAATTTTAAGATGTATTCAAGGTGGTTTCCTATTTGTGTAGGATTGTACTCTTGCAATACCTTCAATACCAATTGCGCAGAAACATGTTTAGTCTGCTTGAGTTCGTGGTTATAACAAGTCGTCTCTTCATCCTCTAACTTTTCAATAGATAGTAGGTAGTTCAGATTTGATTCCAAATCTCTTGTGTGTATCTCCATCAGGAGTGTCTTAATTCTTTTTTCATTGGCATCATCTGAAGCTCCTCCGATAAGATAACACTCAAAAAGATACTTAATATGATCAGCCAAGTTCTCTTTCGGGAAGACATCTGACATTAGCACTTGTAAAACTAACCTTATAGAAGTCCTCTGTGCTATTGTGTCATATTCATTTTTGCGAGCAACCAATTCATCAAACTGCGCAATAATATACCCTGAGGGTACTTTATTTATCAATTTCACAGTTATAGCTTGATGCTCACGTTGTTCACCATCAAGCCATTGACAAGTAATAAGGTCCTGTAAGATATCACCAAGTTCCTCCGGAGAGAAATCAGCAACAGCCTTCAAGTAAGCTTTACCTAAGTGAGACTCAAAATATTGATGCTCCCCAATATCATATCTCCAATACTTTGTAAGCAATGTTAAATCATCCTTAGTAAACATTTTGGCTGGTATTTTTTGAACCCACCAAAACAATTTATTTGCAAGTAAGTCAGGTAGCGCGTAGTATAGCTCTTCTCCAGAGACGTAGCCATCCAGTAATATTTTTGATAATTTGTTAACAGAAGGGTCTTCAGATTTCATACCACCTATAAGTGTCTTGATACATTCGATGTTGTTAACCTCAAATTTTAAAGATAACTTATTTTCTGGTGTCAGCGTTTCCAAAATATGACTAACAACCATTGCGCCTTTTTCACCTTCTGCATTTTTTGCAAATAACTTTTTGACAATACTCATTTCACCCTCCATGAAGTTTTGTTATTCTTCCATTTAGTGGTGGAAGAAATTTGTTTTTTTATGAGACAGCTTTTGTTGCCTATTTTTAAAAGAACTATTCAATTATGAATAGTTCTTTAGGTTATAACAGGAACTGGTTTGTGTCAATTCAAGGTTCAGGAATCATAATTTCTGAAAGCATATTATATCTGGTAGATTTATTTGAGACTACCGGGTTTTTAAATTTTAAAAACACAAAAAATCGAATTGGCCCTATGGGATGAGGTTCGAACACTTTTAAATTCAGTTTTGAAGTAGAGAATAAGTAGTAAAGGTTGTTAACAAAGGTTTCATCAAAAGATTTGGATTAGAATTTAAGTCATATGAGTTGACAAGTTGATGAATTTGTGACATAGTTAGATGTTGATTAAAATCAACTATTATGTGTAATTTATACATGATAAAATTAGGAATTCTTTAATAATTGGGAGATATTATGAAAAAGACATTGTTAAATGTATTAACTTTGTGTTTGTGTGGTTTGTTGTTGGCTGGATGTTCTGACGATTCTGTTGATTCTGATACCATTGGTTATCAGAGACCGCCAACTAAACAATTGGTACAATTCTTGGATGACATGGATCAATGGATTGAGAATCAACCTGAAGACATTTCTTCAGAACAGTTCTTAGTGGAGGTTTACAGAATTTGGCCTGATATCGACCAGGAAATTTTGCAAAACTTGCGTGCCGAAAAGGTGATTGCTGAGGGCGAGTTACCTCGCATAGAATATCATTTTTTCAAAGATGGTAAATGCGATATGCAAGATGAAGACGGCGCTTATGTGCCCGTGCGTTTAGTGAGAGCAAATAAATTTGCTTTGAGACTTATACGTGAGGGTGTTGAAGATTCTTGGATTAGTTTGGCATGTCTGAATGGTATGCTAAATCTTGATAGAGAATCGGATGTAAATGCTATTGCTAGAATGGAGTTTGAGATTGGACCTGGTAAAGGACTATCTTACTACACTCAGGACAATTTACTCAGCATTAGAATAGCTGAAGTATTTGGTCTTTGGTTATTTGAAGGCAAGGGCTACAATAAGCGGATTACGCCAGAAAAAGCTAGAGACATCGTAACTGCTGTTAAGCAAGTAACGGTTAAAGTGAAAACTGGCTGGAAATTTCGTATCAACGGCATAGATGATATGCAAATTTTTCTTCCACAGGAAGATTGGATGAGTCCTGAGGAATTTAAACAAAAACATTAATTGCAGGAAATCTGCGAAAAGCAATTCACTCAAATGAGAGAATTGCTTTTTAATTTGTCAAAATATAGAGTTGGCCCTATGGGAGGAAGTTCGAACACTTCTATTGCAATAGTAATGGATATTTGATAGTATTTAGTATCGTTTATTTAACATATTGATAAGTCATCATTCAAAATAAGGAGTAGAGAATGAAAAATATTAACCCAAAGGTGTTTTGGAGTGCTTTTCTATTCATAGGCTCCATTATCGGTGGACTAGTATTTGTTATGGTCGGTGTAGTCATAGCATTTATATTCTGGATCAGCTTAATTATTGGAGTAGTCGTATTTTGGCCATTCTTGCCGCATATGCCAATAGTTTTAAATTTTTTCTTACGAGAGTATGAATTTGAGTGTAATATTTTGCGCGTGTTGGACATGGCAAGATTTGACACAAAAAGAAAGGATGGTTGGATGGCTCCACTTGAAATTTTGTATGCCGTTGAAAAAATGTCTGGCAGGCAGCCAAGTGTAAGTGCTATTTATGTCACCTTGGGAAAATTGAGGAGAGAGGGTGCTGTTACAAGTAAGAAAGTTCCAGCGGAATACTTAAAGAAGCCTCCAAAAAGAGCTAAAGTCAGCGGTGTCAGCTTGGCCTTCAAATTGGAAAATAATTCTAATTATAAACCTCGCAAGCCAAAGTGGTTGCCAAAAGAGCAAAAGAAAGAAAGTAAGGGCGTGGTTGGCGGAGTTACAGCGCATTAATTTTTTTAAAGAGATTGGAAGAACTATTCCAGTCTCTTTTTATTTGTCAAAATTTGTTGGCCCTATGGGATGAGGTTCGAACGGTTTTAAATTCAGTTTTGTAGTAGTATTCAAGACGTTTACTTGACAACTATACTAAAATATAATAAGATTAAAAATCAAAATAGTTCCTTAAATTTAATGAAGTAGGAGTAAAAATGTAAATATTGTAATAACTCCAGATACATAATATGTAAAGTCCAAATTTTAATGGATAAAAATCAATCAATATACAGGAGGAACATCTAATGAAAAGACAGTTGACTGAGAAAGAAAAGAAGGTCATCAAAGGCTACAACCTTTCACCTCAAATTGAGCAAATAGTTTGGGATACTTGGAGCGAAGGCGAAAAACCAGCTGAAATGGGTTTTGTAAAAAAAATGGTTGGACAGCTCATCGGGTTAGGTATCGTCTTTGGTAGTTCCGTGGCACTTTGGGTGAATTACCTCATGCCTGGAATTACCCAAATGCATGGCGTGTTGAATATAGTACGATTCTTTTTCTGGATAGTTCTTCCGTTAGTTGTGCTAATTTGTATTGTTCAGGTAGTCACGATCAACAAAAATGAGAAAGAGGCATTCAAAAAGTTCGCACTGGATAGTTGGCAACAAAAAAGAACCATCATCCACAAAATTAGCAAAATAAATCAAGCTGCTTTGGTAATCGGTTTTATTCTTAATGGTTATTTTGTTTCAGCTATGATGACTCTCGTTTGTTTTTTGGCTATATCTTTCATCAAAATTGGTATCAGATCAGATGTTCAAAAAATTATGGACAAAGTTGTCCCGCCGCAAAACGACGATATCATCGAAGCGGAATACAGTTCAGTGTAGTAAAAAACTATACGCTCAAAAAGAGCAAATGCCCATTATCTTTTTTTCAGGATAATGGGCTTTTTTTAATTGACAGATTGATTTTTAATTTGCAAAAATTAGTTGGCCCTATGAGATTAGGTTCGAACGCTTTTAAATTCAGTTTTGAAGTAGAATTTAAGGTTATTAGATTGACATTTAGGATGAAATATGATAAAGTTACGTGTCCAAAATGTTTTTTAATTTAATGAAATAGGAGGTAACAATGCAAATACTACAGTGGTTGCAAATACAAATGTCATTTTTGCAAACGGAATGGTTTTCTGTTGTATATGGATTGGTTGTATTTCTGAATCCATTTGCGATGGTGCCACAATTGATTTCTTCAGTTCGTGCAAAGCCTGAAGAATTACGGGGTGTTTCCGTAACAATGCTCATTTTGTTTTTAGTAATACAGATAGCTGTTGCACTGGGGGCGATAAAAAATGTTGACATGGCCCTTTTTGCATCAATGTCAATAAGTACTGTAGTAACATTTACAGTTATTGTTATTACGATATTTAGACGTAATTTGAAGATGTGAGTGTTATCTTTTATGTACATTCACAAAATATTAAAATCAGTAAAACGTTTGGAGAAAAATATGAAAAAACTCATGTTTTTAGTTTGTGCTTTTATGTTTATGGCAAGTAACTCTTTCGCAATGGAAGCGGGTACGGTACGCATAACAAAGCGAGGTGAAGTCGGTCAATCCACTCAGTTGAGAAATGAAATTGCTACACAGCAATATAAAACTTCTCTTACTGAACAGGGTATAACAGGACAGCAACAAGATCATGTTGTGAGACAATGGCAAAAATATCACAATATTTCAACGCCACCTGCGCAACATCAGCCCAGTAGTAGTGCAGAAATCGGTCAATCTGCCTGGAATCGTTCTAGACAAATGAGAGATCAACAGAATTAACAATGCAATAATTTTGCATCTGCGGATTCTATAAGACAACGAGTGAATTTACTCGTTGTCTTTTTAAATTATCTTTTGCGCAATTACAACATTCTTGGTATTCTTTAGGTAGATAACTTAGTGTCTATACTTGATTGTAGTAGGGCTTTTCGCAACATTGTCAATACCAATGATATAGCTTATAGCTGATAAAAATAATCATTTCAGATTTTTCAACTCAGTTGTCGGAGAGTTGTTCAGGTTTAGTTTTTGGCATATCACCAGAAATCATGTCGGTAATGTTAGTCGGTTTAAATTTTAATTGAAAATAAAATGGAAATTATTATCAATAGGCAATATGGTAAATTAATTGCAAACCCAAGTACGAAAATAAAGTTCGATAATGTGGGCTATTATTCTGTTGTAGGTTTAAATAATAGTGGTAAGTCTTCTTTTTTACAATTCATATGTACTATTAAAGGCAATGTATTTTATTTGCCGGTAGAAAGATTGACTTTTGAGCAAAGTAGAAATGCACAAATTGTAGATCTTAATCGGTGGATGCCTACTGTAAGAGCACAGATGCGAGGTGGACCAGTTAGTAGTACTCAATTTTTGCATGAAAGCGGAGAAATGGGTACTCAGCTTAAAAATTTGATGCAGGCTATGTGGGATGAATTGGGTGATAGAGAAATGATTCGTGGTCAAGTTGCAAAAGATTGCAAAAGTTTACTGGAATCTGAGCCAGATACTCAAGGAAAAATTATTCAACTAATTGACCAAGATGAGGAGTCTCTTCCTTTTGCTCAGTTTGGATCTGGTTTTCGGGCATTATTACCAATAATAATGGCTGTTAATTTAGATACTTATCCTGTGATATTAATTGATGAACCTGAACTTTCACTTGAGCCACGACTTCAAAAAAAAATAAAGAATTATTTGATAAGGAAGGCTCAAGAAAATAATAAATTAATTATTGTTGCTACACACTCTCATATTTTTCTTAATAAAAAAATTGTGCATATAGTTGGCCCAGAGGAGGTTAATAATGAAGATTCCTATATTGCAGAGAATATTATAGATATAGATGATAGGGGAGTAGTAACACAAGGTACACTAAAAGAAGATTTACCTGGATTAGTGTTTAATATGTTAGGTTCAAGTCCTTCAGATATTTTATTGCCAGACTCTATTATTATATGTGAAGGCTCAAGTGATCAAGTTTTTTTAGAAAAAATACTTAATCTTAAAAACATTGATAATGTGGGAGTACATTTTGCAAGTGGTTTAGAAAAAATTCCATTAGCAGCTGAAGCAATTAAGCAAATGCTTAAGCCGGTTGGTGGGTACATGGAGATATATAAGCCAGTAATTTGTGCTTTATTTGATCGACCACAGTCAGACAAAAGAATCTTTATAGATAAAGTAGAGGAGCATATTGAATCAGATAATGATGGCAGGGTTGTGGTATTGGATAATAATGATTATACAGAACTTGAGTTTTGTTATCCTAAAGATTTAGTTATGAGATTGTGTGGTTCAGATTTTGATATCAAAAAATGGCTTGAAGATTGGAAGACGGCAAACAATAGGGAGCGGAATGAAGTATCTGTTAATGCAGGAAGTTTGGGTGAAGTAACAAAGAGAAAATTTGCTCAAAAAGTATCAGATGAATTAACTAAAGAGCATTTGGAGAAAGCGAATGATGGTTTACAACAAATTATTTTATTGGTTGAGAAAGCAGAGTCTGTGCAAGAATTTTGGTCTTAGAGGACTTAATTATCAGATGGGATAATACAAATAGAATAATAATTAGAAAATAATTATAAAAATATGAGCGAATTACCAAAATGTATTAAATGCGGATCTGAGTTTACTTATCTTGATGTGAGTTTGTATGTTTGTCCTGAGTGTGGTCATGAGTGGTCTGGTGATGACGGGGAGATTGAAGATGAAAGTGTCAAAGATAGTAATGGCAATGTCTTGGTTGATGGTGATACGATTACTGTTATCAAAGATTTGAAAGTAAAAGGCACATCTCTGGTTGTGAAGGTTGGGACTAAGGTTAAGAATATTCGTCTGGTAGACGGTGATCATGATATTGATTGCAAGATAGATGGGATTGGTCCGATGAAACTGAAATCTGAGTTTGTGAAGAAGTTGTAAAAGGGGGCAGGTTCTTGTTGTATTTTTTGAGATTGCTTCGTCGTACCTCCTCGCAAAGATAGGTGAAAAATGTATTTTACGGGATGACAGGCTTTTTATATTGTTGTTTTTAAAATTTTGCATAATCTTCTAGATTCCCGCCTACGCGGGAATGACAACAGTGTGACAATAAGTGATTTTGTAATGTTATAATGAAAATATGCATAGGTTATATGATGAGTTAAAGCAATATTCTTTAGATGATGCTATAGATTTTGAAAAGTCTGATAGGCAGTTTTTAGCTTTGGAGAAGTTGCATGATAATAAGTTATTTGATGATGTGAATTATTTATTTTTAACTATTGCTAATGCGTTGGTGTGTTACCAGTTGTCAGGGAAGGGTGAAGATTATTGGGAAGAGTTTGGTGTGGCATTGGAGGGTCAGAGGATTGATGATTTTTCTGATATAGAGATGTTTTTTGAAGATTTTTTACCAGCATCAAAAAATAATAAAAGATTTGTAAATATAAAATTAAAGAGAATCCAGAAATTAGAGAAGTTTTATAATGAGTTTTTGCAAAATGCTGAAATTTATTATGCAGACATGAACAAATTAGTTCATGATTTGTCTAATATCATGAATCAAAAATCAGATGCAAAAACTATTGTTTTTTCTATAAAAATGTTCTCTTATTCTGCTAGAAATGTTTTTGGGTATTTAGAATATTTTCCTAAAGATATGATGATCCCAATTGATAGCAGATTAGAAAATTTATATAAAAAATATAATACTGATATTGATCATATATCAAAAAAAGATATTCAAGAGTTCTATATGAATTTAGCTAAAAAATTAAATATCCAGCCTTTACATTTAGACTCTATCTTATGGGTGAATTATGATGAATTAATGAATGTATAAATCATTCTGTTTGTGTTGGACCTCTTGTAAAATACTATGGTAGTATATAGGTATAAAGATACAATTATTATGCAATAGGGTAGATAATAAATTTATGAAAAAAATCATAGTTGGTATTTTGGCTTTGCTATTAGTCATATATATTGGTGGTTTTTTCTTTTCCTCTTGGGCACAAGAATTATTGATTTATCCTAGTCCAAATCGTACCAATGAAAATTGTGAAAGAAAAATTGCAGAAAAAACAGTTGAGCATAATGAAACTACTTTATATCATCAGTCTGTAGAGAATGCTGATGAAGTAATAGTTTTTTATCATGGTAATGGAAATATTGTTTGTGATATGGTTTTTGTGGCAGATATTTTTAATGAAAATGATATATCATATATTTTCCCAGAGTATACTGGATATAGTGATGATGGTAATAAATCTACACATGAAGGCGTGTTAAAAAACGTACAAGATACAGCTGATTATATTGAACAGCAAGATTATGAGCATGTTTATGTGATTGGACAGAGTATTGGGACAGGTGCAGCAGCGTATCATACAACTTTACAAGAAGTTGAGAAACTCCTTTTGATTTCTCCATTTACTACACTTACAGATGTTATTTATGAAATGGTCCCGTTGTATCCACGGATATTTATTGAAAACTTTTTTGTTGATTTATTTAATAATAAGTTGAGGTTACAAGATTATAAGGGTGATTTATTAATTATTCATGGTACAAATGATTTAGTTATAGATATTTCTCAAGGATTGGAATTGTTTGAGTCGACTTCAGCAAGACAAAAGGAATTTCTATCAGCTGAGGGCTTTGGACATGCAAATATTGTTGAGTCAGATGAGATAATAAAAGTCATTAATGATATAAGTCAGCAAGAATAATTAAGTTGACAATAGACGGTAGATAGCTGATATTTAATAGAGTATTAATTTATAGAATAATTATGAAAAAAATATTTAATAAAGTTAGTAATTGGGTTGTTGCATATTGGAATAAATTTAATCATGTAGGATTATTTATTGCAATTATTTTTACAGCATATTCACTTACGCCGTCACTTCTCCCACGTAGTCCTCTTTTTCAAGGACTTCTTTCTGGTGTTGTATTTGCTATTGGGTATGGCATTGGTTGTTTCATCGTGTATATGTGGCACTATTTGGAATTACCAGCATTAAAAAAAGAATGGAGAAAAAATACACATATTGCATTTGCCGTAATTGCTATTGGTGCTATTGTGTATACAAATAGTAATTGGGTTAAATGGCAAAATTCAATTCTTGAGGTGATGAATCAAGATCTAATATCTACTAATTTTGTGCTAGTCTCAGTTATTCTCATTGGCGGCATTGTGGCAATGATTTTAATTGCTATTGGGCGACTTATTTCAAAGGGATTTCATTTTATAATGAAGAAATTTCATCATGTGATACCAAAACGTATTTCACGGTTCATTGGTTTTGTGGTAGCACTATTTCTTTTTTGGGGAATTGTAAATGGTATATTAATTCAAAATATTTATAATGTTGTTGATACAGTTTCTGCACATATAAATAAATTAACAGATGATGGTATAGAGCAACCTACTGACCCAAATAAAACCGGAGGAACGGAATCACTTATAGCATGGGATACTCTTGGGAAAATGGGTCGCAGTTTTGTTGCTAGTGGACCAACTGCGCAAGATATCAAAGAATTTACAGGTAAAGAAGCACTTGAGCCGATACGTATTTTTGTAGGTATGGAATCTAGAAAGACAGTACAAGAACGTGCTGAACTTGCCTTAGAAGAATTAAAGAGAGTAAACGCATTTGATCGAGAAATCCTTGTAATTACTACACCAACTGGAACAGGCTGGATGGATCCTTATTCTATGGATACATTGGAATATATACATAATGGAGATACGGCTAATGTTGGAATACAGTATTCATATTTATCAAGTCAGGCAACATTGGTTTTTCATCCAAAACGAGCTAGTGAAACATCAGAGGCAATGTTTAGTGCTATTTATAATCATTGGAAAACACTTCCAAAAGACAAACGTCCAAAAGTATATTTATTTGGTGTTAGTTTAGGTTCTTTTGGAGGTGAAAAATCAACAAAGTTACATAAGATTATGCAGGATCCTATCAATGGTGCTTTGTGGGCAGGACCTCCTTTTGTGAATGATTTACATAAAGACTTAGTGATTAATAGGAATACAGGGTCGCCATCATGGTTGCCAACATATGAAGATGGTTCATTTGTACGATTTACTTCAAAAGAAAGTGCATTAGATAATTATAAAAAAGATTGGGGTGATATGCGCATAATATATTTGCAGCATGCAAGTGATCCAATGACAGCTTTTTCGCCAGATTTATTGTTCAAGAGTCCAGCATGGCTAGAGGGCGAGCGTGGACCAGATGTGTCCCCAATGCTTAATTGGCATCCAATGGTTACTTTTTTTCAAGTAGCATTTGATCTTATTGTATCAGTATCGGCAGCACCACTTGGGCATGGACATAATTTTTCACCAGAAAGCTATATAGATGGATGGATTGAGATTTCAGATCCAGCTAATTGGACTGATGACATGACAGTACGACTCAAAGAACTTTTCCTAAAATAAATTTAGAATGAATTATTTTGTTTATATTTTGCACTGTTCTGATGATACGTTGTATACAGGTATTACGACTGATGTAAGTAGGCGATTGGAAGAGCATAATGGCAAAGTTAAAGGTGCAAAATATACTAAAATGCGCCAACCTGTAAAATTGGTTTACTCTGCTGAGTTTTTGAATCGGTCTACTGCTAGTATTGAAGAATGTAGGATTAAAAAATTATCTCGTAAGCAAAAAGAATTGTTAATCAATCATAGTGCATGTATAATTTAAAATAGAGAAATAAACAAAAACTTAAAGTATAAAACCTAGGTAATAAAATTATCATTGAAGATTAGAAATAATATGATTGAAGTATTTAGAGCAAAAATTATTGAAGATGAAAAGGAGCGTGAAGCAGCTCTTGAAGTCATTGCAGAACGTGAGAACTATTATGTAGAGCTTTTTGCTAATGATGCAAGAAAACCAAGGATAACTGTAAAATACGAAGGTGCAAGTCCACTTACAGTACGTATTTTATTTTCTCCGCCTAGTGGTAAAACGGTAGTTGTTAATGAAAGTGGCTATGGGACTGCTGATTCTGTTACAAAACATGCATTCAAAAAACTTCGTCGTCTAGCAAAAAATCATTTTGTAAAAATGAAAAAACGTCATGGTAGATAAGTGTGTGGTATGATTAAAGTGTAATTACATTAAACAAAAAATATATGGGATTTTTTAGCAAGGTGACTGATGATGCAGTCGATAAGGCTGCTGACGCAGCAAAAGATGTAGCAGAAGATAAGATAGATGATACAGTAGAAGCAACTGGAATGGAAGATAATGCAATGGTAGAAGGAGTTGCTGATAAAGCAACAGAAATGAGTGGTGATGGCGTGGACGCGGCTGCTGACAAAGTAAAAGATATACTTGGAGGTGGCGAAGAGGGTGATACACACACTTGTGAAGGTGACACTTGTTCTCATGAATAATTGTTGAAATACAAATGAAAAAGGATACAAAATAAATTTTTGTATCCTTTTTATTTTTTTACTCACTTAGTAAAATTTCTTAGATTATAAATAAAGAAAGCATAAATTAATGACAAATTCTTATTTTTGTGCTTAAATAGATGAGATATGAGTACAAATTATTATGATATTTTAGGAGTTGAAAAGACAGCATCTGAGAAGGAAATCAAGATGGCTTTTCGTAAACTCGCACACCAACATCATCCAGATAAGGGTGGGGATGAAAGAAAGTTTAAAGAAATAAATGAAGCTTATCAAACATTATCAAAAGCTGATAAACGCAAACAATACGATACGTTTGGCAGTGCTTCAACGGGTGGTTTTGGTAATGCGGGAGGTTTTGGAGGAGCCCAAGGTGGATTTAATAACGCAAGTTATACTCAGTATGCAGATATGTTTTCTCGTCGCAATGGCACAGGTGGTAAAATATTTTCTTTCAAAAGTATACCTGGATGGGCATGGATATTTTTGTTACCAATTATAATAGTTGTGGCAGCGATTGGTCTTATTTTTGTATTTATGTGGATAGTATTTTCCACTTTTAGAGTTACAGTTAATAAATAAATATGAATGACATTCTTTTATATATAATTATATTTTTTGTAATCATGAATGTGGTTGCTTTTTTGATGATGTGGATTGATAAAGGTAAGGCGAACAAAAAAGGTGCTAACAGAATTTCAGAGGGCATGCTATTTTTTATGGCAACTTTTTTTGGTAGCGTAGGTGTATATTTGGGAATGTTTACTTTTAGACACAAAACAAGGAAATGGTATTTTATTGTTGGAATTCCATTTATTATATTACAAAATATTATATTTTTACTTTTTATTCATCAGGTATACTTAGGCAATATTTTTTTATAAAAAGTAAAAACGATATCATTATTAAATAATATCGTTTTTTTGTTAGTCTTGTATGCAATTTATCAGTTGTTTTTTTCTGAAATTGCTGGTTGAATTCATGTAATTGAAGAATTCGCCTCTTGCCATATAATATTCAGCAGTGTCCCCAAGCTTATCAGAAACATTCAAGGAACTAGCTGTTATTGTTAACATATTGCTATTGAAGCAATTATGGTATTCACAGATGAAAAATAATGCTATGAGTGGTGTCATGTTTTCATCAGTGCTTACTAATATATCAATGAGTTTTTGTGTGTTTATGTCATCCATAGATATACCTCTAAAATAATAATTTTATTTTTCTCTTTTGAGAAGGCGTAATGGCTGGAAGCCAGAAATCACTAACTGCCTCTGTAGTTTGCATATAACCATTTAAATTTTCACCAAGAAGCAAAGTTTGTAATATACGACTTTTGCGTGTAATTAATGCATTTCCTTTGCAATTTTTTAATTGTGGATGTTTATCAAAAATATATGATATAACATAAATTTCATCACCACATCTTTGTGTGATAGTTGTAATTTTATTATACAACTCAATAATTTGTTTATCAGAAAGCATATCATTAACTCCTTCTTTTTCTGAGGTTTTTATGAAGCAGTGTTTGTAGTCCTGTCTTACGATCAATAGGTGAATAACTATGACATTTAGAACAATATAGTGCAACAAATTGCACACATTTTTCATCCTGTCGATTCTCATACGCTTTAGGTATCCTGGGAATATGACATTTAGGACAGGTATGTGTTTGAGTTTGCATTAACTCAAGTAAAATAGTCACACGTTCTTTTAGTCGCATACGCCATTTACCATACATTGAGATATCCTTCATCTCTATGAGATAGGGAGGAGTATCTTTGCCAATAATATTTGATACTATTTTAATTTTTCTACTACTATCCAAATCAAATTTATCATAAGCATTAACATAAAGAGGTAAAGTGACAATGATAGAAATTCCAATAGAATCAAAATTGTTGTAATAAATAATTTTTTTGGAATGATCCGTTGGTTCAAGTCTTAGAAATTGTCCTCCAAAAAGAATAGAAAAGAATTCTTTCATATCAGTATTAAAACTTTCTGGATAAAAAATGCACATTTTTTAATACTCCTTAGCATTGGTTTAATGTTAAATTTTGAAATAACTATATAACGTATAAATATATAGGTAATTTTATGAATTGTCAATAATAAAAATGCTTATGATATGTTATATCATAAGCATTAAGAAATATTTTTATAAAGAACGTTTAATGAGGATAATGCCAAAAAGTATAAATGTAATGAGAAATAGAAAAAAATTACAAATGAATACTATTGGTACTAGTTTATCTAATAATGCAGATAGATTATTTGGTAGAATCAATAAAGATTGATCTAGTAATGCAAGACATGCTGTCATGCCAAGCGATGCTATAGCAATCGTTCCCATTGAAAGTAGTGTGTTTTTGAATTTTTGAAAGTCAGTTTTTGTGGGTGTTTCCAAAAAAAATGAATTAAAAGATTTTTTTGTTTCAAAAATATATGTATAGAGTGCCTTTGAAGAAGCAATCAAACATACAATTAATAACAAATCTAGCATAAAATCAACTCCTTTTATATTGTTAGTGAACATGTATAAGTCAATATATAATAGATTATCCTGAGTGAAAAGTCAATATAGAAAAGATGTTTAGTTACTTTAATTTTTGTGGTATACTATATACATGAAACAAAAACAAAATTATTCACAATTATTTAATCCGCGTTCAATTGCGGTTATAGGAGCAAGTAGCACGAAGGGAAAGGTTGGAAATATGATAGCGCGTAATATTACATCTCATAAATATGATGGTGATGTGTTTTTTGTGAATCCTAAAAGAGATAAAATACTTGGTAAAAAGTGTTATAAATCATTAATTGATATAAAACAGTCTGTTGATTGTACCATTGTAGTTGTACCTGGAAAATTTGTTGAACAAGTTATACGTGAGAGTATAGATGTCTGTAAAAATTTTGTTGTTATATCAGCAGGCTTTGGGGAGACTGGAATGAAGGGTCATAATATGGAAATGTCATTGAATGCATTAGCCATGAAAGAAAACATAAATATACTAGGACCAAATTGTTTGGGATTTCTTACGCCATCAATTGGTCTTAATGCTTCATTTGCAGAGGGGCTTCCTGCAGAGGGAAAGACTGCAGTGATATCTCAATCTGGAGCATTAGCAGTTGCAATTATGGATAAAGCCAGAGAAGAAAATATAGGTTTTTCATCTGTTGTATCAATTGGAAATAAAATGCAAATTGGGGCGGCTGAATTAATAGAGTATTTTAGAAAAGATAAAAATACAGATACGATAGCATTATATTTAGAAGGAGTTAATCGTGGAACATTATTTCTAGAGGCTATTTCAAATGCAGTTAACGATGGTAAGAAAGTTATAATTCTGAAAGCAGGAGTAACACAAGAAGCACAAGAAGCGATTGCTCTTCATACGGGCTCTTTAGCTGGTAGTGATGATATATTTAGCGCAGCTTTGAAAAAAGTTGGAGGTGTACGAGCTAATAGTATGAGTGAGTTTTTTGCACTCATTAGATTTGCTCAGCATTATAAGAGTGATATTGATGGAGTAGCTAATATAGGTATAGTCACAAATGCTGGTGGTCCTGGAGTTTTGGCAACTGATGTAGTTGCTAGTGTTGAAGGAGTTGAAATGAGTAAATTGGAAAAAAATACGAGGGACATTTTAAAAAAGAAGCTACCAGAGGCTGCTTCAGTACATAATCCAGTTGATTTACTTGGAGATGCTACATTAGATAGGTATGAGATTGGTATTAAAAAAATGATTTCTGATAAGTCAGTAGATGTCATTTTAGTATTGCTGACACCACAAGATCAAACTCCAGTTAAAGAGGTGGCTAAGTTGGTGATAGAATTGCAAGCTAAGACAAAGAAATTGATTATAACATCCTTCATAGGAGGAGAACGCGTAAGAGGTGCTATCGAAGAGATGAATGCTGGTGGTGTATTACATTTTATATCTCCACGAGTTGCGTTAACTGCTGTATCAGCATTTGTGCGTAAGCGTGATGTTTATAATATTGTAAAAAAGCCTGTTTCCAAAGAGCGGTCTGACAAAGTCAGTAAGATTATAGAAAATGCTTCAGGACAGGAATCACTATATTTTCAGGAGTGTGCTGATATTGCAAAAATGTATAATATTCCAATGAGTAAATTTTGGGATGTAACAAATGGTTTGGATGCTGAAATGAAAATAAAATATCCATGTGTTGTGAAAGTTGATAATCCAAATGTATTACACAAGACTGATAGAGGTGGAGTGCTATTGCCTATAAATAACTTAAAAGAATTAATTGAGGCTAGAGAAATCTTATTAAATAGATTTGAAGAAGATGGTACTAGAGTTATTGCACAGCCAATGCTTAAGATAAAGACAGAATTGATCATAGGGTTAAAAAGAGATTCAGTTTTTGGAGTTGTGATTGTAGCTGGATTTGGAGGTATATACACGGAGGTGTTTAATAAAGTAAATTTTTACATATCACCATTGACCACGTCAGAAATAAAAAATACTTTACGAAGTGGTGCATTAAGTTTTTTATTTGATGGAACTCGTGGAGAGGAAAGTTATAATTTGAATTCTATAGCAGATATCATATACAATATGGCACTTATGGGGAGTGAAAATTCAAAAATCGTAGCGATAGATATAAATCCACTCCTTGTGTATAACGATGATAAACCAGACGTAGCGGTTGATTTTAAAATTGTATTGTAAAAAATATATGACATTACAAAATAAAAGAAACGATTTATTAAACACTGAAGATGCATACGACGATAATGCATTAGATTTATTTGATAAATACAGTGTAACAATTGATGAAGATAATCCAGTTGAAATTAATGCTGATTTAAGTATTGAAAATGAATTAGAAGAGCAAAAGGAGCCGCTAGTACAAGAAGAAGTTATAGTTAAATCGGAAGAATCAATAAACTCTACAAAAAGTGAGATTAATGAAAAAAATGATGACACCGAATCAATAAATAATATTTCTGTATCTGAGACTAATGAAGATGAAGCACCTATTCATGCAATAGCGCCCGTTAGAGATAATTATAATTCGGTTTCAAAACAGTTGGATACACATAATGTAATAGTTACTCAACAAGAAGAATCTGTCTATGAGGCTTCTGCTTCAACTAATGGCGTAAAAACTGAAAAAGAAAAAACTATAAAAAGGAGTTATACGGGGGATGTTGAGAAGTTTTTGGATAATAATATTCATGTAGATCCTAGTAAAAAAACAATACTTATTGTTGATGATGATATTGATACATTGGAGATGTATGCAGATGTATTTACAAATGCTAATTATAATGTTTTGAGAGCAGCTGATGGATTAGAGGCTATACATGTTCTATCAAATAATATTCCACATATTATATTTACTGGAATTGTTATGCCTAGGATGGATGGTTTTGAAATGATGCAAGCATTGAAACAGGATAAACGTACGGAAGGAATTCCTGTTATTATTAATTCTCATTTAGGGAGAGATACCGATAAAAAACAAGCTCAGGAGTTGGGTGCAAAAGATTTTATAATAAGAGGATTTACGCAGCCAAAAGAAGTATTGGAGAGAGTGGGAGCATTACTACTACATAGTGAATATGTAATACATTTTGATTCACAAGATGAAGATATTGTAAGGTTGGCAAATGATTTGGGAACATCAGACTTTTTACACTGTCCACAAGGTCAGCGAATGGTTTTAAAAATTCATATTGATGATGAGCAAAACTTAACTTTTTCAGCTAGATTTAGTTGTGTGGATGATAAAAAATAGTTGTTTTTTGTAGATGATTGAGTTATTATATATTCAATAATTATTTTTATAGGAGGAGGGTTAATGGAATCAAATAATGTATCATTTGAAAAGTTTGTTGAGACCGTTGTAAGTATTTTAGATTCGGTTTCTAAGAAAAGAAAAGAACTTAAGGGTGAGAGTGATGAAGAGTTTTTAAAAAGCACATTTGAAACAATAAAAAAACGTAAGGGCTACGTTGAAATGTCAGATGCTACATTAACAGGTGAAACAATGCGAGCACAGTTGAAGGTGTATGAATGGTAATTAACTGGATGGAATATATAAATATCCCATCTTTTTATTTTATGTTACAATAATCAGTATGCAAAAAAAATGGAATGTAAAAAAATACATTAATGATTCTATAGATGGAATTGATAATGAAATCATAGAACAATTGTTGTTACAAAAAGACATTACATCAAAAGAAGATGCAATGAATTTTTTTACACCAAATTATGATGAACTTCATGATGCTTTTTTATTTGAGGATATGGATAAGGTTGTTGAGCGTGTAGAAAAGGCAATTAAAAATCAAGAAATAATAGGAATATTTGGTGACCATGATGCTGATGGAGTAAGTAGTGCTACTGTACTTGTTGAGGGATTAGAAAAATTAGGTTTGAATGTAGATGTTTATATACCTAATAAAATTACAGAAGGTCACGGTATAAATAAAAAGGCTATTGATGAGTTTGTTGCCATTGGAGTCACTTTAATGTTCAGTGTTGATTGCGGAACTTCAAATGTTGATGAAGTTGATTATACAAATGAGCAGGGGTTAGATGTTATAATAACGGACCATCATCATGCTCCTGACACTCTACCAAATGCTTATGCAATTATAAATCCACAATTACCTAAATGTAAGTATCCATTTAAAAATTTATCAGGAACAGCAGTCGCATTTAAAGTTGTGGAAGCACTATTTGATAGGATTGCACCAGAGAAATCTGAACAGTTAAAATGGTTACTTGATGTCGTATGTGTAGGAACAATAGCTGATTGCATGCCATTAGTTGGTGAAAATAGGACACTTGTTAAATATGGACTTATAGTTTTATCAAAAACTCAGAGATTGGGTTATCAGGAGATGTGCAATGTGGGTAATATAGCTATAAATAATGGAAGTATTCCATCAGCAACTACAGTAGCCTTTCAAATTGCTCCTAGGATTAATGCAGCAGGTAGAATGAGTCATGCAAAGTATGCATTTGAGCTTATGCGTGAAACTGATAAGTCACTAGCAATCAAACAAGCTCAAGAACTAGAAAAGCAAAATTTACAAAGACGAGAAATAACAGAATTACTAACAGCCGAGGTAGAACAAATAATAGAAAAGGATCATAAGGATAAGTCTTTTATAGTAATAGCAGATAGAAATTACCCAGTTGGGATAGTGGGGATAATAGCAGGGAGAGTTGCTCAGAAATATGGTAAACCAACAGGTATTTTTACAAAGTATGACAATGAAAGTAGAGGGTCTTTTCGAAGTGTAGAAGGTGTACATATATTAGATGTATTAAATGCATGTAGTGAGCATCTGGGTAAGTTTGGAGGACATGAACAAGCAGCTGGAGCAACTATCCAAAATGATAATTTTGATAATTTTAGCATTGCAGCAAATGAGTTTATAGATGAAAATATAGATTTGAAGAAAAATAAGCAATGCCTAACTGCAAATTGTGAGATAACATTTAAGGATATTAGTAGAAAATTATCGACAGAATTACAGAAATTTGAACCATTTGGAGAAAGTAATGAGGAGCCTGTTTTCATGTTACAAAATCTTGTTATAGATGACATAAGAACTGTGGGTAGCGACAAAAAACATCTTAAATTAAAGTTAGCACAAGAAGGCTTTGCACAATCTTATGATGCAATAGGTTTTGGAATTGGTAATTTAATCAATGAACTGAATAGGGGTGATTTAGTTGACGTTGTGGTTAATATTCAAGAGAATGAATGGATGGGTAATGTAAGTGTGCAGTTTAATATTGTAGACATTATGAAAAAGTAGAGTTTTAATATTACATACTTTTCAAAAAATATTTGAAAAAGTTTATATTTGTGGTACGGTTTAGTATAGTTTTTTAACAATAACAAATTTATAAATTACAAATAGGAGGAATTAATTGATGAAAAAGGTGACAATGGTTGTTTTGGCGTTGGTGGTTGGATTAATTAATTCAACTGTTGTGCAAGCAAATGCAAAGGATCAATATCATTTTTGGGATGTGGGAGTTGAATTATCAAATATTGTATATAAAGAGCCTGGTCGCATGAAAGAGAGTGGAGATATGATAGGAATAACTGGTTCTTATGCATATCATAATAATGTGATGATTAAATTTGAAGGCGTTTTCAAATATGGACAAGTAGATTATGATGGAAAATTACAAAATGGAACACCAATTACGCTAAATAATATTGATGATTATATTACAGAAATTCGGGGACTAAGTGGTTACGATTTTCAAGTGGCTACGACGACGATTACTCCATATATAGGATTAGGCTATAGGTATTTAATTGATACTATGGGATCAGTTTTTATGCATGGATATGATAGAGAATCAAATTATTTGTATAGTCCTATAGGGTTAACAACTCTTACCAATTTACAAAATGGATGGTCCGTTGGAGTAATATTGGAATATGATGTTTTTTGGAGAGGAACTCAAAAAAGTTATATGAGTAATCTACAACATGGTTATAATGATATAAAGAAAGATCAACATAGTGGTTATGGACTCAGAGGATCCATTAAAATTCAAAAATCTCATTTTTTAATTGAACCCTTTATACGTTATTGGAATATTGGAGATTCTGATATATCCATGCTGACTTCTTATGGAAGTCCAATAGGAAAATGGTTCTTTGAGCCTAATAATAACTCTACAGAAATTGGATTGAGAGTTATTTGGAGGTTTTAGTTAACAGTTATGCACGCAAGCTCTAACTACATATTATGTAGTTAGAGTTTTATATTTCTTGACTAAAATTTAAATTTAAGGTATTATATAATATTATAGTTTTTTGACAACAACATATTTATCAATTAAAAACGTGAGGAGAAAAAAGTGAATAAAAGTATACACAAGATCGTGTTAACTGGTCCGCCATGTTCTGGAAAAAGTACAGCTATAAGCAGGGTTGTTGAATTTGTAAATAGTCTTGGTGTTAGGGCTGTTTCTGCTCCAGAAGCTGCTACAGAATTAAAGATAAATGGAATTACTCCAGAAAATTACAAAGATCCTGCCATGTTTCAAACTTTTCTTATAGAAAAGCTTTTGTTTAATGAGAGTTTTTTTACGAGAGCTTTACGACATAGTAAGGGTGTTATGGAAAATGGAGGTATTGTAGTTTGTGACAGAGGTCTTCATGATTGTTTGGCATATTCAGATAAAGAGTCAGTAGAAAGAACTTTGTTCGTACATCATGAGCTGAGTCTTGAAAAAGAAATAAGTTCAAGATATGCGATGGCTATATTTATGGATGTGGCACCTAAGAAATATTATACGAACCAAAATAATAGTGCTCGAGAAGAAACTTACACGGAGGCACTTTTACTAGGTTCAAAAACTGCTACTGCCTGGGTTGGACATCCTAACTTAATACTTGTTGGTAATAATTATGATGACTTTGATGGCAAGGTAAATGCTGTTATCCAAAATGTTGCTCAGCTGGTAGGTGTGCCAGAGCCGTTAGCTATTGAACGCAAGTATCTTGTTCGCGATAGGCAAAGTATTGTGTTGGAAAAATTTCTTGAGCGTAAACAAGCGGTGTGTGTTAATATAGTACAGCATTATCTTATCGGCGATGGGGAAGAACGTGTGCGTGCTTGGACTCGTGATAGTGTGACAACTTATTTTCATACCAAAAAAAGTAACGAGCCATCTGTCCAGAGAATAAAAACTGAAAAAATTATTTCTCGTGCGAAGTATGAGGAGCTTCTTAGAAGTGCTGATCCAGAGTGTGCTCCAATTGAAAAAGTTCGACATTACTTTATTGATAATAATCAATATTTTAGGTTAGATACTTTTCCACATAACTCAGGAGCACATTTGCTAGAAGTACAACCAACAACTGAGCAAGAGCATATAACTTTACCAGATTGTCTAAGTTGCTGTGCTATTGAGGTAACGGATGAGGCTATGTATTACAACTATAATATTGCTAGAGAACTAGAAAAACAAAGGAGGTTAGTAAATGAATGAGAATGTAACTGTGGGCACAAGACATGCTTTAGATTTATTGGATGTCAGGTTTATAACAGATGATTTTTCTCCAAATAGCATCAAGACAGATAATGCTATTATGTTTGAAACTGTTATGCCATTTTTTGATGCATTGATAGATCAATATTTTATCGAATGTGTAGATGAGGAAGCGCAATTGTACAAAGTGACAAATAGAGGTCGCTTTATAATTTCTATGGATGATGCTGATATTGTTGAAGATGTAATTTTGACAGATAATCAGAAAAAAACATTGATCATAATGTCATTGATGGATGGAAAAGTATCTTCTGCAGATAATTCGTTCAATCCTCATCAATTTTGTGATTTTGAAGATTTAATTACTAAGAAATTTGTCATGACAGACAGGGATTCTGATAACTGGTATCCATTTGTCTTCTGGCTTTCGAAAAAAGGTGAACAGTTTGCAAAGAAACATTGTATTATTTTGTGAAATAATACAAAAACCCCGATCACATAACATGTGGTCGGGGTTTTAAATTTTTTGTATGTTAAGTATAGAAAGGTACAATATTAATGTGCTTGAGTTTTTAAGTAGATAACGAAAAGTTAATATTGTAGATATAAATTTTTAGTGTTAATATATAAGATATAAATAATAAAATAAATATAAAATATGAAGTATAAAAAAAATACAATACTAGTACTTAGTGCAATATTTTGTTTTGCACTTGTTCAAAATGTTAAGGCAGCGACTACAACTTTTACAGTAGAACAATTAGAAGCTGCAAACAGCATTGAAAATGCAATTTTATTAGAAGATGGTGATGAGTACAGATATGATGGTGTGCTTACAACAAAGCAAAATCCAAAAAGTGAAACATTTTTCAAAATTCCTGTAGCATCTGGAGAAAGATTGGGTTTGCATGGTATTTTTGGTAAAGAAAACTATACACGTCCAGGATTAACCTTTTTTAGAGTAAATGGTGATCAATTTGCCAAAACAATAAACATGGAAAATGAAGAAAATACAAGTGTTTATTATACAGTTGGTAATGATGTGCAGGAGAGAGCTTTCTCTGATGATATGATTTATATCAATCTGCATTTTGATAATTTTGCAGGACATAGTGAAAAGGGCTATCAATTTACAGTAGGAATAGATAATAAGGGTGACGCAAGAACACAGCTAGATGCAGCTGATGTAGTGGAGGAGGCACTTGTTATCAAAGAAGGTGTATATGAGCAGAACTTTTTGACAGAAGCTGGAGATACTGCAAACGGAGGTACAAAAATGTATCTTGCAGATGATGATACAGATTGTTACGCAATTGACTTTGATGCTGACAAGATGGTTAAATTTAAAATTACGCCAGACAGTGATCTCGGTAACGGTGCAGCTGCATTGAGTTTAATCGTGCGAGATAGCGATAATATAGTAAGGGGAAAAAGTACTTCACGTTCAGGTGGAGCATTTTTTGTTGATGCAGAGGTGAGTGCTGGAGATACTCTTTATTTTTGTATTACTGATAAGACATACTCATCTTTTTTTGGAACGTATAAGATGGATATTAGCAGTACACCAATTGAGAAACAAGATGATAAGGATAATAAAGACGCTATAGTGATGGGTGTTACTAATGATGGTATTAATAAGGAATCTAATGAGTTTGTTGATAATACTGTTGATTTAGGAGAGAAAGTTACAAATGGAGTCGAAACTGCTAAAAAAACAGTAAAAATTATTGTTATAGGTATAGTAGGTATAGGACTTTTGTTTGTAATTAGCATAATTGCAATCATTGTATATATTGTGAAAAAATCAAAAAAAAGAAAACTTGAGGCAACAACTTCTGTGGCAAATACAAGCACACAAGATACCTCTATACAACAAAATGCACCTCAATCAACTCAACAATCAATGGCACAACCTTCACAAAATGATGATCAGAATAATAACATCACAAATTAGTACTGCTTTAAGAAACCTCATTGTCTTATTGATGATGAGGTTTTATTGTCTTTAATAATAAAAAAGTATAAAATAGAGTTAATAACATAATTTATATATAGATATGGAAAAAATAATAATTTATACAGATGGTGGTTCACGTGGAAATCCTGGTCCGGCAGGTATTGGTATTTGGATTGAATCACTAAATAAAAAATATGGGGAGACAATTGGAGATGCTACCAATAATGATGCCGAATATCAAGCTCTCATTTTTGCTTTGAAAAAAACTAAAGCATTATTAGGTAAACAAAAAGCAAAGCAAGTATCTCTTGAGTGCAGACTAGATAGCGAACTAATTGTGAAGCAATTAAATCATGAATATAAGATATCAAAAGAAAACATGCAAGGTTATTTCATAGAAGTATGGAATACAATGCTAGATTTCAATGAAGTTACATTTTTACATGTGCCTAGAGAGCAAAATAAAATTGCTGATGCAATGGTAAACCAAGCGCTTGATGGGGAATTGGGAGAAGGTGGTTTATTTTAATAAAAAAATGACTCACTCTCTATTGTAGAAAGTGAGTCAGTGGGTTTTTCAGGTTAATTAACCTGAAAACGTTCAGTCAATATTTTAAATGACTGTACGTTTTGTTGTTTCTTAGGCAATGCATCAAAAGCAATTGACGCAAAGTATGTTGCTTTGAGTTGCATTGTATCCCAAGGTAATCTGTCAAAGTCGACAGTATCACCAATTTTTTGGTAATAAAATTCTGTTAAATCGAATTTTTTTACAACACTTGCTACGGCAGGGTTTCCACTGTGTAAGCATTTCTCAATAAGACATCTGTTGTTTCGAAGGACAGCTCCAGACAAATAATCTTCTGCAAGAACTTGCGCAAAAATCCTGCGCACCTTTTCAGACGGTTCAGCCTTGTGGGCCAAGTCATATTCATCAAAAGTATATCCGCAAAACGATACTCTTGGAACTGTTCGCATAAAATATAGATTATGATTATATGCCGTTATGTCATCGATGACACAACAGAGAATATCATGCAAAAACCAAAAAGGACGCTCACGAAAGATCATTCTGATAATCTGATAATCCGAAGAAACTTCCAGTGCTCCATGTTCACCGCATACTTGATCGGTGAATGAATCATAAGGCACATGATTATACTCAAGTGCTTCCTGGATAGTAAACCATACACAACCCCATTCTTTTTTGCAAGATCTGGGAATATGTACTTTATGGCATTTGATTTGGAGATACGTACCACCTCTATTACTGTCATTCAATCGTTGAATTTCTGTTGTAGGGCTTTGTAGAACCTCTTTTAATGTCATGGACATAATAGTTCCTCCAAGGAGTAATATTTAAGGTGATTTACCTAAATTAATTTTTCAAGAACAACACAAAAGTATATCACATAATAAGTCATTTGTCAAGATTGCTCATTTATGCGAGATATGCTAAATTTAACTAAATAATCATTTGGTAGAAAGTGATTATTTTTATATATAAACGTAATAAACATGAGTAAAAACAAACGATTTTCTCGGGGAAACCTCATTTTTCTTTTTGTTGCAGCTTTTTTAGCTGGTGCAATTGCAAAAAAAGCAATTGGGAATAATATACGTATAGGATTTGATGATCCAAATACTATTATTATGCAGGGAGAACTGTATGATATCGATGAACTTGAGCAGAAATTGTTAAAAAATGGAATTCCAAAAGAAATGCCAATAGAAGAAGTTATTGAGATAGATATTAAATAATGAAGATAGATTGATTTAATTTTGTAAAAAGCTTATGTCAAAAAAAAGTAATAAGAAATCGGAGAAGAAGGTGAACAAAGAATCAAAAAAAGATGCCGATGTTAAGAAAAAAGTTAGTAAAAAAGATAATAAGAAAAAAACTACTACTATTGAAAAGAAAAAAAAGATTTTAAAAAAGGATGACGAAAAACAATCAAGATGTGACAAGTTGCAAAAGAATAATAAAACACTTCTTGCAATAGTTATTCTATTGGCTGGAATTGCAGCTGGTTCATTTTTTGTGGATATCGCACAATTATTTAGCGGTAAAGGATTTTCAGCTCGTGCTTTGAAAGATGCACAAGTTGTTGAATATGATGGTAATACTTGGGTACGATATGATGATCCAAAAGTTGTTGTTGATGTATTTGATGCTACGGATTGTGAAGATTGTGTTACTGATGAGGTATTGGTAAGACTTCGTTCACTTATTCCAACACTAGAAGCTCATAGAATAGATGTGCGAACTGAGGAGGGTAGTCAATATGCGAGGGAAAATGATATTAAACATATTCCAGCATTTCTTTTTACTGATGACATTATTGATTCTGATTTTTATCAAGGTGCTGCAATTTTATTTAAAGATGCGCCAAATGATAAATATTACTTTGAGGCAGCAAATGTAGGTGTGCCAATTGGAGAATATCTAGAAACTCCATCAGCTGACAATGGAATAGTTATCGGAAATGATGATGCGAAAGTTGATGTTGTGGTATTTACAGATTTTACTTGTGCTATGTGTAAAACCGTAGATCCTATAATTAGTAAAATTCAAGAAGAATTTAAGGATGATGTTAAAATTATTGTAAAAACTGTTCCAGATGCGGAACAAAAAAATGCGATGAAATTGGCTAATGCAGCTGTATGTGCAGATGAACAAGATGCTTTTGATAAATATGGTGCTATTATATTTAAAAATCAAAAAATCCTGAAGGAGTCAGATGATGTAAATATTACATTGATCAAATATGCAACAAGCTTAAAGTTAGATGCAGAAAAATTTGAAGAATGTCTGAACAGCAAAGAAATTGAAGAAAAAGTAAAGGATAATATAACAGAAGCATCAAGATTTGGAATAACAGGAACTCCAACATTATTCATAAATGGACAACCACATGTAGGAGTAATAACTTATGAAAACTTAAAAGAACAAATTGAAGCAATTGTGAATCCTGAAGAATCTGTGCAAGAATAATAATATTCTGAAATGAAATAATTGTAGTGGACGGGCATGCCCGTCCACTACTTTTTTAATTGACTGTCTTTAAAAATGAATGTTATACTACTTTCAAGTTTTAAATTGGTTGTTTAAAAGTAAAATATATTGTAAAGGGGATAAAATCATGACAGTAGAAACAAAATTTTTTGGAGGAATAATTAAATGAAGAAAAAGCAGATATCCAATATTATTTATGTAATTGGAGCATTGCTTATTTTGGAATTATTTTTTGATTTCATATTGGGCGTGCAAGTATTTAATATAAAACTGGTAGATCCCGCAGCTCATGCATTGAACACGATTTTAAGGGGCTTTATTTTTTATTTAGTAGTTCCAATAATAATAGTGTGGAGAATTGCTGTTAATTGGAAGTATATACATCCATTTTTAATTTGGATACAAATCGGGATGGGTACTACTATTGGCATGGGTATGGCTGGGATAGCATTAGTAATAGGTATGTACGAAGGGACTCCAAGCAAATTGAGAGCTATCGCAATATTTTCATTTTTTTTAGTGAATGCTATATTTCTTTTGTCTAATCTTTTATATAGACATGTGAAAAAAGATTATGATAATATGCCATCATTCAAAGAGTTGAAAGACTGTCAGGATGCTGGAAAAATAGAGCAGTATCAAGTGAATAATTAATTCAAGGAGAAACAAAAAAAATGTTACCACCAAAAGAAGGTACTGAAACTCGTACTAAATGTCCTGTAATAGGATGTGAGTCTTTCCTGCTAACAGCTTATAAAACAAAGGTTTTCTACAAACAACTTATTCTCAAATGTGATAATTGTGGACATGAAAAAGATGACGATGACTCATTACTACCATTGATTAGCAAGAGTTATGGTAAGTGTCCAATTGAAACTGTTGATGTAGATAGATTAGCTGATGAACTCCGTTGCAAGATCTGTAACGATGAAACTACATCTTTTGTTTTCCCTGAAAAAATTGGAAAACAAGAAAGTATGCATAAATATACTTGTTGTGAGACAATTTCTTGTTATTTTGAATTAGTTAAAAGACTTGAAAATGGCAAATTTAACACAAAATAAATTAAGTACAAAAGTAGGAGGAGTTATAATGAGTTATACTTTCAAGCGGCTTTCTATCATGCTAGGTTCTATTTGTATCAGTTTGGGTATTGTTTTTTATTTGACGCATAGTGATGAACCACCCAGAATCATGGAGAGTGGCAAATACACATCTGAACGTTGGTTAAGCTGGTCAGAACATGCTTACTATACGCGAGATGCTGATGGAGAAATGTGTGATATTTTGTTATTCAACTATACATTTACTCATAAGCTTTACCATTATTATGATGAAGATTGTGATGGCACTGCAGATTTTGTGGATGATACAAGACAAGTTACGTTAGAAGATGGCAGTGTAGCTTTGATTGATATAAAAGTGCCACATTATACAGCGGGGCGCACAATCGAGTTTCACAGGATGAACAATGCATTTATATCCTTTCGCAGAGAATACGATGCGGTTTTAAAAGGTATATAAAAGATAAGGATGAAATTATTATACAATAATTTCATCCTTTTTTATTTGCATTTTATTTTTTAGTATGTATAATTGTATTTACAAGTGTCTATGAAGCCGCAACACGGTGGAGATTGAGGAAGAAATCTGTGATTATTTACAGAAATTAGAACCTCTCGGTCATTAGTGTCCGTTATCACTCATTAATAAAGTGAATAACTTGGGTTAAGTTATTAATTGCGGTGGTACCGCGGTTTTGTTTAAGAAATCGTCCGTTAGAAACAAATTAATTTTTGTTTTTGATGAACGATTTTTTTAATTTATAGTTAAATATAAAATTATGCTTAGAACTCATACGTGTGGGCAATTGTCCAAAGAAGATGTTGGTAAAAAAGTGACGTTAACTGGTTGGGTAAACCGGCGGCGTGATCATGGTGGCGTGATATTTATTGATTTACGCGATAAATATGGACTTACTCAAATTACATTTAATCCTGAACAAAATATTGATGTACATACTTTGGCAGATAAGTTGCGTAGTGAGTGGGTTATACAAGTCATTGGTGAAGTTATTGCTCGTCCAAGTGATATGGTGAACAAGAAATTAGATACTGGTGAAATTGAAATAATTGCTAGTGAGCTTGTGATTTTGAACGAATCAGAGACTCCGCCATTTGAAATTGCTGATGATGAAAAAACTGCTGAAGCAGGAGAAGGAATTAGATTGAAGTATCGTTACTTGGATTTACGAAGAAAAAAAATTCAAAAACTGCTTGCTGATAAGGATTTGTTTATACAAGACATGAGAAGTTTCTTCCAAAAAAGAGATTTTCAAGAAGTACAAACTCCAATTCTTGCTAATTCAAGTCCAGAAGGCGCTCGTGATTGGTTGATTCCATCAAGATTGTATCCAGGCAAATTTTATGCATTACCACAAGCACCACAACAATTTAAACAGCTTTTGATGATAGGTGGTGTAGATAAGTATTTTCAAATAGCTCCTTGTTTCCGTGATGAAGATCCTCGTATGGATAGACATTTTGGAGAATTTTATCAACTTGATATGGAGATGAGTTTTGTTGAACAAGAAGATATTTTTGAAATCTTAGAAGAGTTGTGGATTGAGTTAACTGCTGCTCATAGTAATAAAGAGATTATTACTAAAGATTTTCCAAAGATTCCTTGGAAAGAATCTATGAATAAATATGGTTCTGATAAGCCAGATTTGAGATTTGACTTGGAGATTAAGGATGTTTCAGAGATCGTTGAGAGTTCTGATTTTGGTGTATTTGCTGGAGCTGTTAAAGATGGAGGCGTTGTGCATGCGCTTAAAATTGATGGAGGTGCAGAATTTTCTAGGAAAAATATTGATGACCTAACAGAATTAGCTAAAACAAAAGGAGCTAAAGGACTTGCTTATATTGTAATGAAAGAAGATGGCTCATTGAAATCTCCGATTGTTAAATTTTTGGGCGATGAAGTATGTGCACAAATTATAAAAACTGTTGATGCTAGTGCTGGTGATATAATATTCTTTGGAGCTGACAAGTGGCGAACTGTATGTGAAAGCTTGGGAGTAGTAAGAAATGAGTGTGCAACTATGTTAAATCTAAAAGATAATACAAAAGCTTCATATGCTTGGATTGTGGATTTCCCAATGTATGATTATTCTGAAATTGAAGAAGGTAAAATTGACTTTTCCCATAATCCATTTTCTATGCCACAAGGTGGAATGGAAGCACTTGAAAATGAAGATCCTTTGGATATAGTTGCGTATCAGTTTGATTTAGTTTTGAATGGATTTGAAATTTCTAGTGGAGCAATAAGAAATCATTCTCCGGAACTTATGTACAAGGCCTTTGAAATAGCTGGATATACAAGAGATGATGTAGATAGAGAATTTGGACATATGGTACAAGCATTTAAGTATGGAGCTCCACCACATGGAGGAAGTGCACCTGGAATTGATAGGGCATTCATGGTTTTGAAAGATTGTAACTCTATTCGTGATATCTACGCATTTCCAAAAGATGGACAGGGACGAGACGCAATGCTCGATTCACCTTCAGAGGTATCTGACAAACAGTTAGAGGAGTTAAGTATCAAAATAGTTGATTAAATACGACTAAACACATAATATCATAGATCTTTCAGAAAGATCTATGATATTTCTTACTATTGCAAAAATAGAAAAACCGTGATACTATTAAATCTACTGGAGTAATACAGGTTATTGTTGTGTTAAATTACAGTATTTATTTTATTTTCAAATTAATTATAAAACTATGGCAGTACCAAAGCAAAGACAGAATTCCTCAAGGCGTGATCGTCGTCGTTCACATAATATTGGGAAAATTAAAGTAGCTACTACACAAAAATGTTCTTCTTGTGGAGAGCCAAAATTAGCACATCGTGTATGTGATGAATGTGGAATGTACCGTGGAGTACAATATAAAAAAGTTGTTAAAACAGTGAATGCGTAATCATTTTTTGCGTATTTTTGATTTTTTAAAATAAAATTCTATTAAAAATTATGGCTAATCGACATCTACAACGCTCAATTGCAATGCAAAGTTTATTTGAATGGGATTTTCGTGGTCAAGAAGAAGATAAATTAAATGCAATAATTGTGCATAACTGTGAAGAGTTCGCACCTGGAGCAGATAATTTTTCTTTTGTAAATAGTCTTGTTTCTGGAACTGTATCAAAGTTAGAAGATGTTGATCCATTGATATCTAAATGTGCTCCAGAATGGCCACTTGATCAGATAGCTATTGTGGATAGAAATATTTTGAGACTTGGTACATATGAGTTGTTGTTTGGTAATTATGAAGAAACTCCTCCAAAAGTAGCTATAAATGAAGCAATTGAATTAGCAAAAACTTATGGTGGTGATAGTAGTGCCAGATTTATTAATGGCGTACTGGGAACTATTTATAAGGAAATGGGAGAACCTATGAAAGATGATGATGCTGATAAAGCGCGTGAACGTCGTAGTGATGATGTAAAAAAAGAAACAGTTAAAGAAAAATAATCACATAATCAAAGTATATTCAATGTGTTTTTGTATCAGTTTATGATTTAAACACATTGGCTATCCTTTCTTAAATTTGAGATGGATATAGAAAACTTTTCAAAAGTCTGTGGAGTAACAATAAAAAATAAAGACTATTTTATAGAGGCGATGACACATCGTTCTTATTTGAATGAAAATAAAAATCATGGTTTTCCTCATAATGAGCGATTAGAATTCCTGGGAGATGCTGTATTAGAACTATCTGTTACTAGATATTTATTTGAGAATTTTAATAATCCTGAGGGAGAAATGACTGCATGGAGAGCAGCGCTTGTAAATGGTGAGATGCTTGCTAGAGTAGCTCGTGAAATAGGTGTTGAGCAGTTTTTGATGATGAGTAAAGGTGAAGCAAAAGATACTGGAAAGGCTAGAAGTTATTTACTGGCTAATTCAATAGAATCTATCATAGGAGCAGTTTATTTGGATAGTGGCTATGATGCAGCTGACAAATTTATCACAGAAAAAATAATATCACATATAGATGAGATTCTTGAAAAAAAGTTATACCTTGACGCAAAAAGTTATTTTCAAGAAAAATCACAAGAACATGTAGGAATTACTCCACATTATAAACTTATATCAGAATCTGGACCAGATCATGATAGAACTTTCATTGTTGGAGTATATTTAAATAGTGAAAAGATTGCACAGGGAAGTGGCAGAAGTAAACAAGATGCACAGAGAGAGGCTGCAAAAGCTGGACTTGAGATTAAAAAGTGGGTGTAGAGATTTTTTGCATTTTGACATTTAACTTGAAAAAGCTTATTATAAGAAGGTTGATTAATAATAATCAACTTTTTGTTTTTTTACATATGTTTTATTAATTATAAATCTTTGATAAAGGAGAAATGACTAATGGACAATTGTTTAGTTGATACCAGCGAAGTAATCGGATTACCATGTCTCAGTAAAGGAAAAGTTCGAGATAGCTATGGAATTCCTGGACACCCTGACAAGTTATTACTTGTAGCCTCTGACAGGATATCTGCATATGATGTTGTTATGAATGAAGGTGTGCCTGGGAAAGGAGCAGTTTTGACACAGATGTCACTGTTGTGGTTTAATGTTCTGAATGACATCCCAAATCATTTAATTACAGCTGATGTTGCTGAATATCCAGAAGCATGTAAGCCTTTTGCTAAATATCTTGAAGGCAGGAGCATGCTTGTTAAAAAACTTGAAATGCTTCCCATCGAATGCATTGTGCGAGGTAGAATGACAGGGTCTTATTGGAAAGCATATAAAGAGGCCCCAGTAAAACGCACAGAATCAGAATATGCTTCATCAAAAGAAGTATGTGGTTTCTCTTTTGAAACAAATATGCGTGAAAATGCTGTTATAAATCCAGCATTATTTACTCCTAGTACAAAGGCTGAACAGGGATTACACGATGAAAACATCTCCCTCGAGAAGATGCGTGAATTACTGGATGAGGGCTTGGCTGATAAGGTAGCGCAAGTGAGTTTGCAACTGTACACAAGGGCAGTTGATTATGCGAATGAGCGTGGGATTGTTATCGCTGATACAAAATTTGAGCTTGGTATTGATCCTGAGGGTAATTTGTGTCTTGGCGATGAAGTCTTAACTCCTGATTCATCAAGATTCTGGCCAAAAGATAAAGTTGAGTTGGACAAAACACCTCCCAGTTTAGATAAGCAGTTCTTACGTGATTATCTCACAGAAACTGATTGGGATAAGAAATCAAAACCACCGACTATTCCTACGCATATAATTGAACAAACTAGTGCAAAATATCAAGAAGCAATGTTAATGCTTGCACTGTAATTAATAACATATACTAAAATCAAAAAAGACATCTTACAAAATTGTAAGATGTCTTTTAATTCAAATTTTATTTTTCTGTAGAATATCCATATTCTTTCCATGCTTTAAAACCACCATTAATGGTTTTTGCTCCTGAAATTCCTAAATCATATAATAAGACACTTGATTCAAAACTAGTATCCTCATCAGCTCCATAAATATAAACTTTCTTTGTACTAGGTATATCGTTACTTAACATTTCTAAATCATCAAAAGGTATATTTATCGAATTTGGTACATGTTCTTTTTCATAATTACCTGATCTACGCGTATCAATAATAAATATATTTTTTAATTCTTCTTCATTTTCAAGTAAGGCATTTAAATCTCGGGGTTCTACTAAAGATATTTTACTTTGATTTTCAAAACTTTTTTCAATAGTAGATTTAATTAGATTAAAATGTTCTTTTTCCCATGCTAATATACCTCCAGATAAATTATAAATAATACTTGAACTGGGTAAATCTCGATATAAATCAATCATTGAACTTTCATCGCCAGAGTTACTAATTAGCACAATTGTTTTTGCAATATCTTGATTATCTATAGCAGTAATATGGATGCTTCCTTTTATATGTCCTTTAGTAAAGTCATCTTTTGACCTAGTATCTATTACTAACAAATCATCTGAAGAAAATATTTTTTGTTGTAAGTTAAGTGGAGTGATTGTTTTTATTGTAGCTTCTTTTATATCCTCTAATTCTTGAAATGTTTCTGAAGTCTTTTGGGAGTCTTTTTCTAATTGTTCTATTTCTTGCTTGATAACATCCGATTCTTTCTTTATTGAAGTATATTTAGTTACAGTCCATATCAATATAAATATTATTACAAATATGATTGCTATCAATATATTTTTATCTTTTTGTTTCATTTATGTAATAGTTATTTATTTTAAAATAGCTCCTTCAAAGGTTTTATGTCCATTTAAGAAGTCATATACTGGCATAACTGTCTTACATTCAGGCTGTACAGCTTCTACTATAATAGCTCCATCAAATGTTTTTATGCACAGTTGATCATGACCTATAAACACTGTTCCAGCGGTCATTTGTTGTTGTTCTGGAGTCAGTTCAGTAGAAACTGGATAAATTGCACGTAACTTTATTCGCATCAATTGATTTTCAGTTTCTTCCCAATAACTAAAGATTCCAGGCCAAGGATACATCGCTCTATATCTATTATAAATTTCTTCCGTTGTTAAAGTCCATTGAATATGTCCATCTTCTCTATCTATCAATTGACACATGGTTGCCTTTGAATTGTCTTGTGGTGTTGCGGTTATAGAACCATCTATCAATTTTGGAGCTGTTTTCACAATCAAATCAGCTGCAATTTTTGATAGCCTTGCTAATAATTCATCTGCTTTTTCATGTTCTTTTATATCAGTTTTTTCTTGTATAATTATATCTCCAGTATCCATTCCTTCATCCATTTTCATTATAGTAACTCCAGTTTCTTTTAATCCAAGCAGTAAAGCATTCTGAACCGGAGATGCTCCTCGTAATTTTGGAAGAAGGGAAGTGTGCGCATTAAAAACTCCTATTTTTGGAATATCTAAAATTTCTTTTGGCAAAATTTTGCCATAAGATGCAACCATTATTGCATCAGGGTTTAATTTCTTAATTCTAGTAATGGCAGTAGTATCTAGTTTATTTGGTTGAAATAGGTTTATCTCATGCTTTACGGCAATATCTCGAACTGGATTGTCTGCAAGAGTTCTATGTATGCTTGATTTTTTACGTCCGATTTTTTTATCAGGTTGTGTCATTACTTCAACAATGTTGGCTTCACCATGTTTAAGGATTTCATCTAAGATATGTCCAGCGAATTTACCTGTTCCCATAAATAGTACCTTAGTTGATTCTACATCATTGGGATTAACCGTATCTTCGTTAGCATTAATTTGTGTTTGTGCTTCCTCTGATTTTGCAGATGTTACTGTAGCAGTATTTTTTTTAGATTCTGGGTTATCTTTTTTTTGTGCAACATCTATATGAGACTCCTTTGTTTGGTCGTCTACATCAATATGTTTTGTTTTTGATACTATTTTTATTCCTTCTATTTTATTCATATTATTACGTAATATTTAATGATTCCCTTAATTCTTTTTGTTGCTCAAATCTATCTGTCATAAGTAAACCATTGATGTGATCAATTTCATGCTGACAAACAATTGATAAAAAATCACGAGCTTTTAATATACATGGATTTCCATCTCTATCAGTATACTGCACTGTTACTTTTTTATGTCGTATAATTTGTAATTCTTTACCAGGCACACTCAGGCAACCTTCTGGAAATATAACCATATCGTCAGATTGATTTGTTATTTTTGGATTTATAAAAACAAATTTATCACCCTCCGCATCAATTGTTACTATTTGTTTTGATTCATTTACTTGTGGAGCAGCAAGTCCAACACCTTTTTCTGCGTACATTGTTTCAAACATTTTATCAATTAATGTTTGTGTTTCTTCACAAACAACATTAGAAATAGCCTCAGCCTGTTGGTTGAGGATAGCGTCTCCAATATGGGTAATATTCAAATTATCACTTTTTTTCTTATGTCTTAACATAAGTATATTATGCTTGATTTATGATAAAAGGTCAAAAAAATATGATATACTATAAATTGTAATTTTAAAGATATATTTATGAGAAATATAAGTAAGACTAGACGAAGTAAAAAGGTTAGATTAACAGTTATTATAATACTTCTTATTATTGCTGGCATCATGTTTGTTATGTGGGAAAAAGCCCGTATCGGAGCACTGATTGCAATTGTCGCTCTTTTAGCAGCATTGGGCATGGAAGCAACAGAAAATGATTATGATTTGGGCAAGATGATTGAAACAGGCTCATTCAGTGAAGCAAAGATACAGCGAGATGAAAGTGGAAATCTCATAATAGGCGCTATGTGTAACTCTGGAGATACCCATAATTATAATTGTGCTGATTTTACTACACAAGAAGAAGCACAATCAGTTTATGAAAAATGTTTAGAAAATGGAAATGATGTACATGGACTTGATGGCAATAATGATGGAGTAGCATGTCAGAGTTTGCCACAACGAAAGTGATTGCAAAAAACATAATTGTAAGGTAACGTAAAAGTATTATTAGTAAAGTGAATTTATGCAACAATCATTATCGCAATTTTTTGCAAAAGTATATGGATGGACATTTTTAGGGTTAGTTGTTTCTGGAGTAGCTGCTTTGTGGATTAATTCAATGCCAGGAGTACAGTTAAAGCTATATACAAATGGATGGATTATGTTTGGACTAATTATTTTTGAACTGTTTCTTGTAGTATGGCTTGTTGCTAGACTTGATAAAATGTCAGCAGGTATGGCTAATGGATTTTATTTTTTCTTTGCAGCATTGAATGGTGTCACATTATCTGTAATATTTGTAGCTTATGATATAGGCACTATTGCAATAGCATTTTTTACAGCAGCGGTAATGTTCATTGTAATGAGTATAATTGGGATGTTTACAAAAGTAGATTTGTCAAAAATGGGTGGAATATTATTAATGGGACTTATTGGTGTAATATTAGCCTCAATTATTAATATGTTCATGCAAAGTTCAATATTTGATTTCGTAATATCCATTATTACCGTAATTATATTTACTCTGCTAACAGCTTATGATACACAAAAACTCAAGAAATATCATGCACAAGCTGGAGATAATAAAGAGGCAAATAGCAAAGCAGCTCTAATGGGGGCACTTGCACTTTATCTTGATTTTATAAATATGTTCCTAGCCTTGCTTCGCATTTTCGGACGTTAAAAAATGTGATTTTATAAATAGCATTATTATCATCATAAGAACAGGCCTCGAGCCTGTTCTTATTTTTATACAGTATTTACTGGATCAATATCTATTGTCCATTTTGTATTTTGAGTTACTAAAAAATTAGTTAAAGTTACAGATAATACATCTCCTTTTATTTTTATAATGATTTGTTTGCGATACTTATTCCTAACTTTATTTACAAGAGGCTGATATGGTTCTGATAAGATTATATTTTTGTCATCTTTACACAACTCAGTTAATTCTACATGTTTGTCATCAACTATTTTTTCAACTTCTTTTTTTGTAATATCTTGATACATTAATTTTACGAGTTTTATGTATGGAGGGTATTTTAATATTTTGCGCAATCCTAGTTCATCATCATAAAATTCTTCAAAATTGTATTTACTAGCATATTGTACAGTTGGATCTTCAGGTTGAAATGTTTGAACTATCAATTTACCCTTACCAACTCTCATAGCCATTTGAACAATAAATGAAAAAGCTTTTTCATTCACGTCATAACTAGGCATACTCAAAAGATGATCCATATCAATAATGGCACTTACTGCTATATTGCTACTACTCCATCCTTTTGTGATCATTTGTGAGCCTATAACTATATCAATTTTTCCGTCACTGAAATCTTTGTATAATTTGTTGTGTGCTCCAGATTTTTTCATTGTTGAGCTATCTGCTATTACAACATTTGCTTTAGGAAAAAGTTTTTTTAATTCTCTTTGAATACGCTGGGTTCCTATGCCTATATGTTCAATAGGTGCTTTGCAGGATGAACATTTTGCACTAGTTTTTTGAGTATAGTTACAATGTAAACATTTATACTCTCGTGCATCAGTATTTACTAAGGCACGAGTACAAGTTGGACATTTTGAAACAGTTCTACATTTTGAACAAACAGAAAAAGCACTTACTCCCTGTCTATTCACAAAAAGGAGGGATTGCTTTTTATCTTTCAATGCAAATCGCAATCGTGACATCAACTCTCTGGAAAGTGGGGATTTATTTTTATCCCATCTTTCTTTTTTCATATCAATTACTTCGATAGTAGGCTTATTAGATTTAACAAAAGATATAAATTCCGTGTCAGTTTTTGGATTGTCTTTGTGATAGTAATCCACTGTACGTGGTGTGGCTGATGTAAGTATATGAGGACAAGTAAATTCTTTTGCTAGAGCTTTCGAAGTGGTCCTAGCATCAAAGAGAGGATTGTGTTCCCATTGTTTGTGACTCATATCATGTGCTTCATCTACAACAACTAGTTTTAAATCTTTGAACGGTGCAAAAAGTGCGATTCGAGTTCCTATTATGAGTTTGATTTTGCCTGATTTAATATCACGCCATTTTTTATAAAATTCACCTTTACCAAGTTTACTATGCATAACAGCAATTTCTTCAGATTTAAAAAAATGATAAATGAAAGCAGTGAAGTAAGGTGTCTGCATAAGTTCAGGCAGTAAATATAATATCTGACCATCTGTATTTTGAATTATTTTTTGTATAAGTGAAAAAAGAATTGAAAATTTATCAGTTGGATTAGTAATATGTAAAAAATATTGTGTGGACTTCTTTGTAGAACACTCTAAAATCTGTGTTATGATTTCTTCTTGTTCAGGAGATGTTACGATTTTCTTTTGTTTTATTTTTTTGTGCACAATTGAACCACGCATCTGCACTCGCTTAGGTAAAAAATGTTTCAAAACTACACCGATAGGGGATAGATAATAAGAAGAAATAAATTCAGCAAGCCCTAGTTGTTCTTCTGTGAGAAAATCCTTTTCAATAACTTTTGAAATTCTCCTTAATTGAAAGTTACTTTCTCTAGGAAAGTCCATAGAACACTTTGTAACAACACCTTCAACTCTACGCCTACCAATAGGCACTTCAACTAAAGTTCCCACAGACAACTCACTTTCATAAATATAAAAAAACGACTGATCTTTAGCCAGTGATATACGAGTGAGCGGAGCAACTGAAATTAAATATTTAGTATCATTTTTTTGCATGCATGTATTGTAACATAATAAAAACGCCAGTATCAAATTAATGATCCTGGCGTGGTACTGGAAGATTTCACCCACATGTCAATGTTTCATTGAGCATTCTTTCTAAATAGAAAGTCTTCTGAACATGTCCGAATATTTATGTCAGTGTCATCGGATCACCGAGTCTCACTTGAAGCGAAGACTAAACTTACTCTATATCACAGCATGAGCATACCTCCGTTGTCGTAAAGTTTTTTTCATTATAATACACTACTATTTCTTAGATATGTTTATTAAACTTTAACATATAATAATAGCATGAAATATTACTATTGTCAAGCGTTGTTTTTTACTTAAAAATAGCGTAGTATAGTAGTTAATTGATTAGTTTTACTAAAATTTATGCAAAGAAAAGTATTTATCGGAATTGATTTGGATCCACATGTAAAAACCATGCTTGTTAAAGCTGTTAGTAAATGGCACAACATGCCTATTAAATGGCACAAAGAGGAGAGTCTTCATATTTCACTTATTCCTATTGGATGGGTGAATGAAGATGATGTATTTGAGATATCAGATGCTATAGAGGCAGTCACAACTGATATGAGTAATTTTGATATAGTATTTAATGAGATAGTTACTATTTCAAAAGATGACTCTAGTAATGCAAAAGATGCTCAATTAGTTCGTTTAGAAGGAGATGATAGTGATAATATGCGAATGCTGTTTGAAAAACTTGAAGATGAATTAGGTATGCCAGTTATAAAAAAGAAGCATTTTAAACCATTAGTTACACTTGGGAGAATGCGAGCAAAGAAGTGGCAAGAGCTTGAAGAGTTTCCAAATATTAATGTAGACTTTCCGATGACGATGGATGTATTTAACATTACGCTTTTTGAAACTGTTCAAGTTGATGGGAAATGGGTAGTTGAACCAGTTAATGTATTTGAGTTGAAATAATTTTTTTTTGATATAATATAAGAGTATACCTTCATGGGCAAGGTCCAACCTAGGGTCGACCCTAGGTTGGACCTTTAGTAAAATGACTACAAATTTGCAAACTTACATTTTTGGCACACGTATTGACAATCTTTCAAAGAATGAAATTCTGAGTGAAATGAGAGTTTTTTTAAGTAATAAAAAATTACAACACGTTACAACCTTAAATCCTGAAATTTTACTTAAAGCACATAAAGATAAGAATTTTCGAGCAGTTCTAAATAAAGCTGAATTAAATGTTGCAGATGGTATTGGTATAAAATTTGCATTTTGGCGTTATGGAGAACATCTTAAAGCTAGGTATTCGGGCATTGATTTAATGTGGGATATTTTAGATATTTCAAATGAGCAAAATTTAGGCATTTATCTAATAGCCAATGAAGATGGCTTAAGTACATGGCAAGAAACAAGAAAAGCTATTCAAAAAAAATATCCAGATTTAAAAATTAATGGAATTGATGTGTGTTGTCATCCTGAACTTGATTCAGGATCTAATGCAACAAAAAATAATTATACAATAGAAATATTGAATCAAATTCAGGATGACATATGTCAGAATGATATTCTATTTGTGAACTTAGGAGCTCCACATCAAGAACTATTAATAAATAGACTAAGGAACTCCAAAAGTACATCTTTGCGGTTAGGTATCGGAGTTGGAGGGTCCTTTGATTACATTACAGGCAAGGTGCCTAGAGCACCTAAAATAATGCGCTATATTGGCTTTGAGTGGTTATATAGATTATTTAAACAGCCTAATAGATTCAAACGCATAATGGATGCTGTTATAGTTTTCCCAATAGTTGTTTTATTTACCAGCGAGGATGGACAAGTGCCTAAATAAATGTTATATTTTGGTGTATTGGTTTAAATTAAATAAGCAACCTTTGCTTCAATGAAACATTGGTGAAACGAGTAATAATATGGAGCATTTGAAGAAAAAAAATTATATAAATAATATCATTTCAATACCTTTTATTGTACTTTTGATTATACCTTTTGTGTTTTTGGATTTATGTGTAGAAATTTATCATAGAATTTGTTTTCCACTGTACGGAATTAAAATTGTAAATCGTTCAAAATATATTATATTAGATAGATATAAATTAGATTATTTAACTGGAGTTCAAAAAAGCAACTGCGCTTATTGTGAATACATCAATGGTCTTTTGAAATATGTAACAGAAATTGGAGCACGTACAGAAAAATATTGGTGTGCTATAAAACATAGTAAAAAAGATGGTGTTTACCCAGATCATCATAAAGATTTTTTAGAATATGGTGATGTTACTACATTTAGCAAAGAATATAAGCAAGAATTAACAAATTTAGAAAATAAACATGAATAATAAAGATGTAAGAGTACGATTTGCACCATCACCTACAGGAGAATTGCATATTGGTGCACTAAAAACTGCACTAATGGATTATTTATTTGCTCGCAAAAATGGTGGTGTTTTTGTATTACGTATTGAAGACACTGATCGTAAACGTCTTGTGGAAGGTGCTGTGGGTCGTTTTATCGAGATGCTTAATTGGTCTGGCATTGAAATTGACGAAGGTGTAACTGTAGCTGATTCTGGCATTGAAACAGAAATTGGTGATGCGGGTCCATATACGCAATCTAAACGAAAAGAAATTTATAAAACATATATAAACCAACTTCTTGAAGAAGAAAAAGCATATCATTGTTTTTGTAGTTCGCAAAGGTTACAAGAAATGCGTGAGATGCAGCAAGCACAAAAACTACCTCCAAAATATGACAGAAAATGTATGTATTTGTCAGCAAAAGAAGTAACAGAAAGAATTGAATTAGGTGATGAGTATGTGGTAAGGTTTAAAATTCCAGAAGGAAAAACAACTTTTACTGATGCAGTTTACGGCAAAATTGAGGTAGAGAACGAAACATTGGATGATCAAGTAATTATGAAATCAGATGGATTACCAACATATCATTTGGCAGTTGTTGTGGATGATTATCTTATGAAAATCTCTCATATTTTCAGAGGTGCAGAGTGGCTTCCAAGTACGCCAAAACATGTTTTGCTTTATCAAGCACTTGGATGGGAAGAGAATATGCCAGAATTCTGTCATATGACAAACATCCTCAATAAGGACAAAAAGAAACTTTCTAAACGGGAAGGCAGTGTTTCTGTAGCTGATTTCCGCAGAGAAGGTTATCCTAAAGAAGCGATTATAAACTTTATTGCATTACTTGGATGGAATCCAAAAACTGAACAAGAAATCTTCACAATGGACGAATTAATTGAACAATTTGATATTGCAAAAATGAACAAGTCTGGTGGTGTGTTTGACTTGGATAGACTTGCATGGATAAGCAAAGAACATATAAAAAAGATGGATGTTGATTATATTTATGATAATTCCATAGACTTTTTACAAGAAAAAAACTATTTCAAAGATGCTACTGATGATAAACAATCGGAAGCATATCTTAAAAAACTTATAACAGTCGAGCAAGATAGACTTGAGAAATTTACTCAAATTGGACAAGAAAACCAATTCTTTTTTACGGACATTGTAACTAATAAAGAGTTGTTAAAATGGAAAGATAATTCTTTTGAAGACACAAAGGAAGTTTTAGAAAGAGCACAAGAAGTTTTAACTAAGATTGATGATAGTGATTGGACTCGTGAAAATTTAGAAAAATTACTTATGGATGCAGCAGGGGATAAACGTGGAGATTTTCTTTGGCCACTTCGCAGTGCGTTAACAGGAGAAAAAAGATCTCCAAGTCCATTTGATTGCGCTTGGATATTTGGTAAGGATGAAACAATTAAACGAATTGAAATAGCATTGAAATTATTGTAATAGTATTTTAATATTTGCAGGGAGGTGAATATACATGATTAAAACAAAATGTATTTTAACAAAACCATGTGTTACTGATGGTACACGTATTTCTGTTATGTCTAGGCATACATTAGTTGATGGTGTCACACCGGACATCCGTATTACACAGACATTATATGATATTCATTGTAAGAATCTTGCACCACCAGATATTTTAGTAGGTGCCTTTTATAGAGGTGAGCTATCATTTAAACAATATAGCTACGCATATAGAATGTATTTACAGCAAAAAGATTACCGAAAAACTCTGCGTAGTATTGCTAAATATGGACTGGTAGAAGATATTACATTTTTATGTATTGAAGACTTACCAGAATATTGTCATCGATTGATTTTGTTGCAGGAATGTTTATGGCAGGAACCTGCTTTACATTACATAATTTCTTGAAACTAAACTGAGGTTTTTTTAATATAAAATCCTCAGTTTTTATTTGATAAAAAATTACTTCGTTTGACAAGGGTATTGCATTATGTTATAAAGTAATTAATATAATTTTTATAAAGAAGTTATGAAATTTAAAGATTTCAAAAATTATTCAAATAGTAATCTTGGATGTGCGACAGATGTCGTAAAGCCTACTTTTTCTATGCGCTCAAATATTATTGAGCAAATGGATACTTGTAGCCAAGGTTGTTTTTGTCTAACTTACTTCTATAGAAAATACTTTCTTATTTCATAGTTCAAAAAGTTAACTTAATATCAAAAACTATCTCGGCTAGATTACAAGCCGATTTTTTTGTCTTGCAATCTATTGAAAAATATTAGTTTTTTGAAAATTTAATAGAAAAGGAGGAAATTATATCATGATACGTAGATAGTATTAGATGTCCTTATATTTATTTTAATTTTCCAATGGAGGAAAAAACATGTTAAAACGTCATAAGATTAATTTACGAGCAGTGTCCGTAGAAGATGCCATGGTATTTATTCTTTGGATGAATGATCCTGAAGTAACTAAGTTTCTCGTGCGCTCAAAACCGATAACACTAACAATGGAAAAAGAATGGATTGAGAGTGTTGGAAAGTCTGATTCTGAAATAGTTTTTACTATTGAGGCCATTGATGGTAGAAAACCAGTTGTAATTGGTAGCATCGGACTTCATAAAATCGATTGGCTTAACCGTAGTGCAACATTTGGTATTGTTATTGGTGATAAAAAATACTGGAGCAATGGATATGGCACGGAGGCTGCCGAGTTACTTATTAAATATGGGTTTAATTCATTGAATTTACATAGAATTGAATCAGCTGCTTATGCATTTAACAAGCGAAGTGTCGCATTACATAAAAAACTTGGATTTATGGAGGAGGGAATTAGTAGAAAAGCTATTTATAAAAATGGCAAGTATCATGATGTCGCTAATTTTGGCTTTTTACGTAAAGAATATAAAAAGCTGAACAAATAATTTGTAAGGACAGACCTGTGTGTCTGTCCTTTAAATTTGTATAAACAAAAAGGCGGGTATAAAACCCGCCACTACCATGTTTGTCATCCTGAACTTAATTTAGTAAATCAGATGTTTTAGTTAACCTTCTTGAAGTTTACATTATACATTGGTTCGTATAAGTTATCATATGCATCACGAACCTCAACTGTCTCACCATCCATCATAGTTGATAGGGAAATATCAGACATCATTTCTTGTAATGATTTTGATTCTCCTTTAAGTTCATCAAGTTTTTCCCAACGCATTCCTAGATCTCTTTGTGCGCTTAATTCATGTTGTTTTTTTGTTTCTCTCATAACATTCATCTTTTCAATCAATTCTTGGTATTCAGCATCTTGAGCTAAAACATCTTTATATTCTTTGCGAATTTCTTTCATTTCTTTTTTAGTGATTTGAAATTCACTAAAGACTTCTTGTACATCTTTCATATGTTTTTTTGTTTAATTATTTTACGAACACAAAATCTATTATACCATACAATATCACTAAATAATAAACTTCAATTATAAAAACATTAAAGCGTGGGGAAGAGGTCTATAAGATAGTAGGTGTTGAGTATGTCCTAAATATAAAATAGTTAAAAACATAACTTTGAATCATTTTAGAATACAATGGATACTAGTCTAATACTATAGATATTAAATATATGTGGTATTTTTTTATCAAAATTAAAAGTGTAATAGATAAATATTTTTATGTCGCACAATATTTTAGTATATAAAGTTCATTGGGGAAGAGTTGTATTTGTAAGTATGCCTTTTATCAATCATTTTTCACTACTAATGCAGTATAAATTTATACTCATATATCATAGGATTCTAAACCATTATTAGTTAACTTTACATAAACTATAAATCATTTTTATTTTTAAAAAATATTTTATTATTAAGTTTGAATAAAAAATTATAATAAATATTAGCTAAATTAAAATCTAATTCAAAAAGAAATGAATATGTATGTACATATGTATTATTTTATAATGTATCTATTTAGTGCTTAATTTGATAATTAGTAGCACTAAATACGCAAGTGACAGATTGACTGGTGTGTTTGTAAGAAAAAAGTAATACCTATATACCACTAATTTTTTACAAAACGTCTAAGGAGATTTCATGTATACGTTTTGAATAAAAAAGTAATACGTAAGTACCACTGAAATTGTATATTTTGCAGAGTTAAAAACTAACTAAGTTGTATAAACTCAAATTAACTATTTATAAAACTTCCATAGCATATCTGGGATTAAAAATTTTATAAATAATTGGATAAAAAACATTTTTAAAATACAAAATAATTTATAAATTATTTAAAATTTAATTTATTAAAATATAGATTTTAAGCTAAAATTCATTATTTATCATAAGTAAGATAGTATATAGATCTCCAAAAACTAGAAATATTATATATTTTTGTTTAAAAGGTACTTTTTTGGCTTAAATAAAGGGTTTTTAATGATGGTATGTCGCATAAGATACATTGTGCGACATAGAATATATCATGAATTCATACCATTTAACCTAGTTCCTTGAATAAATTAGCTTGCTACTGATACCTCTAAAAATCGCATTTGACTAACTTTTTAACTTAAAACCATCCATTATACTATTATATACTGGATGGTTTATGTATTTTTATTCTGATTGTTTATGCAATCTCTGGGACATTCTTTTTGCTAATCCCATAATTGCAGGACTTAAGGTTCTAATCGAACCATCCGGCATCAGTACTTCAGGTTTTTTAATGCCTACAAGTTTACGATTTAATAATCTGCGATGACCTAAGTTTTTTTCGTTATGAAATGCATAACCTCTCCCCTACTTTTTACAGCATCATTTTAAATACATTAGTGTCATTTTTTTCGAAACCTTTTTGTTGGTAAAGTTGTATAGCTGCTTTCCTGGCACTATTACTAGTTAATTCTAAGCGACATAACTTCAACTTTTTAGCTTCTGATATCAAATAATCAATCATTGCACTACCTATCCCCTGTCGCAGATAAGATTTGTCAACAATAACGTCTTCAATAGTACCGACACTGCCTTGACTGGGAACCAATCGCACAGTAAGTGCACAAAAAGATATGATTTTACCAGAATCTTTTACTACAAAACAAATACAATGATCATCATAAACACATTGCCTCAGATAATCTTTGGTAACGCAGTTACGTGTTAATTGCAAAAATAGTTTTTGAACATCTAAAAGGTTATCTTTTACAGCTAACCTTTTAACAATAATATCCATAATTCTCCTCCTTAACTCTAGTCATTTTTTATAAGAGTTCCTTCAAATTTTCTATTGTATAAGTACGCATCTAAATTTTCCAAATTTGCACCGTTTAATGTAACTGCCTCCAAATTCTCTCGTTTGGCATATTCGGCTGCAATAGGATCAAATGGAGCATTCATACCAGGGCTCCATTCAGCTGTATTGATTTCTTGAAATCTTTCCCAAGACATCTCCTCTATTTTTATAGCATCAGGAAACTTTGCAGGATCCTTATCATAAACATAGTCTATATTTGATAAATTTACAATCTTTTTGATATTTAGGTATCTTGCAAGTAGCACAGTATCATAATCAGTAGAAAAACCAGGACGCCATCCAGCAGCAATCATAATAGGCTGTTCACATTGGAAAAAATCTTCTAAATCATGTGGATTTGTATTTATACGAGGATGCGCATAGTCACGAAATATTGTACGTATTAAATGTGCATTTAAACGAGTAGCATGTATACCTAACCAGTCTTTATCTTCATCATTTACATCCGGAGAGATTGCCTCGGCTGCATTTGCATATTGTCGTGCTGTTTTACCTCCACCAGTTATAAAAACAAATCTTTTATCATTTTCTTTTACATGTTTTATTATTAATGCACGAAACTCCTTTAAAAAATCTACATTAATATCTTTTGGAGCTATTAAGGATCCACCTAGATTGATAATACATGTTTTTTCCATATGTCTTTTTATTTAATTATTTATTATTTACATGAAGTTGATCTTTTGTAACCTTTTTCAATTGCTTCTGCATCCGATTTGAAGCATCTTAAATTTTCTTTTGATATCTTTTTTGCATATGAACAGTCTGGTGGATAGTATTTAGCTCCTTTTACACTTCCTACATAAATACAATCTTTTTGCGTTAGTACAGAGTTCTCACAGATTTCCTTTATTATAACAGGTGCATTAATTGGTTTTTCTACAATAATAGGAGATTGTGTAATTCCAGCTCCTTTTAAGGTTCCAAATACAAAACTAAGCACAGCTACTACCACAAAACCAATAATTAACAAGATTTGTCTTTCATTCTCTGAAAACCAGTTAACTAGAGATTTTCGTAATTTATTTATTTTCAATTGCATTTCTTTCCAACTTAGCATGTTCATATAACATAATTAATTATTTATAACACACGTCCATTGACAATATCAAATTCTTTAGCTATAATATCATAGTATAAAAATTTATGGAAGACTTTGCGGTCTTTCCCTTTAATATATTAACTTTTAAACTATGGCACATCGAAAAGCCGGTGGATCCACCAGTCTGGGCCGTGATTCAATATCTAAGCGATTAGGAGTAAAAATCTACGGTTCTCAAAAAGCTCAAATTGGTAGCATCATAGTTCGTCAAAGAGGTACAAAAATTCACCCAGGTGAAAATGTAACTCGAGGTGAAGATGATACACTTTTTTCAACAGCAGTTGGAACAGTGAAATTCATGGACAAAAAAGTAAGAGATTTCACAGGGAAGTTGAAAACAAGAAAATTTGTTAGCGTAGTAACTGAATAATATAAGTCAGTTCCCTTCTAAATTATAAAAAACACTCATTTTATATGAGTGTTTTTTATTATAAACAAATTGACATGCTTTATAAATTTGGTATATATTACAATCAATGAAATAGTATTTTAATAATATAATATATTTATAGGAGACTTATATAAATGACTGATTACATACCAAAAGAAGCTTTTGTCTTGAAAAGTGGTAAATACGTTGGAACTAGCCTAGACCAATTAATGTTTGTTGATTGTACACATATACTTTATTTACTCAATGTATACAAAGATGATTCTTCACAAAAAAGTCAATTATACAAACATCTAATTTGGCTATCAGAACAAGCAACAACTAGACAAATCACGGCTATCTGTCCTCATTGCAATGAAAATACAATGAAGTATTTTGCATTAATTTCTGATAGAAAATCTAATTACAAAACAGGATTGAGGCAAACATGTTGTGCAAATGACACTTGTCAGAATAAGCTAAAAAAATCTTTATATTTATCTAATGAATATTATTTTAGAATTCTTGCTATGGAATTTGATTCCATGTTAAATGTTAGACATAAAAAAGCACGAGATGAAATATCCAAATTACTAAAAAGAATATTTGGATTACCAAAAAAATTAACAAGAGAGCTTGCCTTTAATTTTTTTGCACAATAACCGTTGTAAGAACCTCCCATAATAAAAGACGCTAGATAATTTTAGCGTCTTTTTAAATTGTAATTATTTTTCAATTTGTTTAGATAACTTTTGAAATTCTTTATCTTTTTTGCAAATATCAGGATGTACTTGTAATGCCATATCATTAATTCCCAATAATTTCATGTTACTTAAAGTTTTCACTCGTGATAGAGCAACATAGCCCATACCATATTCAAATGCTTTGCTAAGGTCCATTTCTGCACTATCAAGAGTCATTCCTTGACTCTTATGTACTGTAATGGCCCATGCTAGCCTGAGAGGTAACTGAGTAAGTTCTGCAAGTGTCTCACCCTCTTCTTCAATTGACCATTTCTCAGGGAATACTACTATCTCTTCCCCATTAGCAATTTCTACAATAGGAAATTTATCTTCACTAAAATCAATGACTCTGCCAACAGTACCATTCACATAACCTTCTTCAAAATTATTTCGCACAAACATTACCAATGCACCTTCCTTTAGAATGAGCTTCTCTGGAGCAAGACAACCCTTCTGTAATGCAGTTATAATCATTTCATTACCATCTGTTGCCATTTGATATGCAAGTGATGGCGTTTCTAATTTGCTCAATTCACGATTATTTATATTATCTACATCCACGTTATGTGTGAATAATTTTGTAGACTCAGCATTATCATCTTTAAACGGATCATCAATTAAATCTTGTAGTAGATTACGAGTTTCATCACCAACTTTTCCATTTCTGATGTCTGATAAAATTTGTACAATATCATCTTCCTCCTGACGAAATTGTTCTGTAAGATAACAAGATTTTATTTTTAATTCCTTCCAACTCTGAGATTCAAAAGCAAATTTAACTTTGTCTTCAGTATTTCTAGATATTGGAGGAAGTTGAAAAAAGTCACCTGAAAGAACCACCTGCATACCACCAAAAGGCTCCCAGCTACCACGAGCAAGTCTAAGAATTTTATTTATCAAATCCAACTGATGTGCATGTACCATGGAAACTTCATCAATTATAAGTACATCCGTTTTAGTAAGTCTTTCACGAATAATTGGCTTCTTGAGCATTTGAGTAATATCCTTATTATCCAAATCATCCTTAATACCCATACCACTCCAAGAATGAATAGTACGTCCACCAATATGAGTTGCTGCAATACCAGTTGAAGCCGTAATAGCAACTTTACTTTTATTTTCTTTTAAATAATCAATATATTCATTAAGTAGATAGGTTTTACCACTACCAGCAGCACCAGTAAGAAAAACATTATGACCATCTTTCAAAATTTCTAAAGCAGTTTTTTGTTTCATTTGATATAACTTATATGTAATTGTATATTGTCATTCCTGCGCAGGCAGGAATCTTATACAACAACATCTTCAATAATTAACCATATAACTATACCACGAATCCAAATCAAAGGTCCATCTCTTCAGTAATTACTATCACGTTCGAATCCTATTGCCCCAACTTTTTTTAAACAAACAAAAAACCCACCGAAGCAGATTTTCTGCTGGCAGGTTAATATGAATTGACTACATATCCTACAGATTTCCGCAACCAGGACATTTTCCATTGGCTGACTGCATATGTTCAATCGATCCATGAATTTCACATTCAGGTTCTGATACTTTATTATTTGGTGGTGTATACCGACAAGAGTAATATTCCACAGAAAATGGTGGACTTAGTGCCTCAATTTCTTTAATTGCTTGTGCCTCATCATAGAAATCTCCAGCTCTTTGCTTCAACAAAACATCAGCCACTTCTCCATCCTTGGCAAGATTTCTTGCCTCTTCAGTAAGCTCAACAATAACCTCAGCAGTTGGGTCAACATATTCATCAACTGTTCCATCTTTCTTTTTTTCATAGACAGTAATAACAGCATCCGATGACTCAATGGCAATCCCAAAATTAAGGATTGGTAAAATTTTACTCATAAAAAATTTTTCAATTTTACCATTCATCTCAGAACTTCCGCCCTTCAAAATAACTTTCATCAGTTTTTCCTCCTATACTTATTTATTTGACTCGAAATGAGTGTTTGTTAATGTAACTAACAATTATACCTTAAATTCACTAATATGTCAATCTCTTCTCAAGACCTTAAATTCTAATTCAAAGCTGAATTCAATACCGTTCGAACTTCGTCCCATAGGGCCAACAAATAAAACATGTCTTTTGTCAAGGTCATTTATAATTTTTTTCAGTAACTAGCAGGCCTGTATCATACATATGATTTTTATCATTTGCCCCATAAACAGATTCTTCTATTAATTCAAAAGTATCATAATCGACATCAGTCATAATACTATTTCCATAGATAATATTTGTATTGTCTTTATAATAACCATGGCCAATTTTTTCAAATGAATTTGGGTCTACATTCTCAACAATCTTTTGATAATAAAAAACCTTATCTTTATCTCTTGCGTATCCACAACAAAAAGACACCATCTCGAAAGAAGCATAATCTGCATCAACTTCAAGACCTTTATAAAATATCTTTGAAGCATCTTTAGCATAATATCCTTTTAATGCTCTGAATGTCAAAGGATTAGCATTTATCAATATATTATTGTAATAAACCGTGTCTTTGTCTGCAAAATATCCATAACTACCAATTTCTCGAAATGTTTTTGGATCCAATCCTTCAAATGTTTTCATTGTAAACTTACTTCCACTCGAATTTACATTGCCTACACAAATTCGATCTTTTAAAATTTTAAATTGAGGGCCTTTTGCTGCTGCCTGAACAGAATAGCAGCGATCAAATATTTTACCAATAAAATCTCGAGTGCTGTATAAATCGTTTATTGCTTTATGAGGAAGATATTTTAAATTAATAAAAAACAATGTTATTAATAAAAAAATAGCCAAAAATAAAACAAATAGAACCCAAAATAAATATCTAACTTTTCTCATAAAATAATTATACCAAAAATTGCCAGAATGAACTATTTATTGCAATAAAAGTGTTCGAACTTCATCCCATAGGGCCAACAATTTTTATTAAAAATCTCTATAGCGGCATAAACAAATATCCGATCTTTTTCCTTTGCAGCTTCCGAGAGAAATTTGTAAGGCAACTGATGTTGTTGTTCTGCTCTACTCATATTCCTACTTAACCAATCTTCATGTACCAAGTGTGAAACTATTTCTACAAATTTATCATTGAATGAACCACTATTATGACTTACTCTCAAAACCTCATCAAAAGCCACCTTGCTTCCATGCCATCTCTCATTTTTCCAATCTAAAGGTAAGTCACTATAACAAAGATTAGCAAGATCTACCTGATTGGTACCATTTTTTTTAATCCAATTAGAATCAAGTGTTGCCTTTATTCTTGTTCCGTTATTTTTTTCTTTGTATATCACCTTAAATTTTTCGTGTACATTATCAGCAACAGTTATAATCAATCTTTCATAATCAGAGTCTTTGTGTTTATTCAAGACTTCCTTACTCATGCAACAAAAAAATAATTTTTACCTATTTAGTATATCAAAACTTGCCCAAAAACACTATCTATTCTAATAAAACCGTTCGAACCTCGTCCCACAGGGCCACTAGTTTTTTGAAAAATAAAGGGGTTAGAAAATATATTTTTCTAACCCCTGCTATTCTATTGTTCCTATGTTATTTTACAACAATTCTCTATTCTATATTTTTCCTGTTAGGAGGTAGAAGAGTCTTGAGATAAGTTCTCTTGGAATAAATATCCACGCATTTCTCGTCCATATTTGATCTGACAAATGATCATATGGAACTTTTTTAGTGGCTACAACCAAGGTATCAAGTCCTAACTTTTTAGCTGTCATTACACAACGCCAGCAATGCTGTGGGTGTGCAAGAATAATTGATCTACGCCACCCATTTTTTTCACAAATATCTTTTGATTGAGCAATCACTTCATAAGTATCAAGATATTTACCTTTTTCCTGATGTTTCCTGACAACTCCCGCCTTTGAAACATCATTGATACAATCAGCAATTTCCCATTGTAAAATTAATGGTACACAGTATTTTTTATGCACCTCTTTGGCAATATCTGCCAATTCTTCGTTACTTTTACCAGGATCATCATTTGGTCGGTTACCAAAAGACTGTCCAATCAATACATCAGCTTTTTTCAAACAATCTTCAGAATCACTGGGCATATGCCACACAAAGAAACATTCAATCATTTTTTTAATAAACATAGCAAGCCTCCTTGATTGTTTATGAAGTTTTTTCTTATGCTATTAAATCAATAATAACTTGAAATATTAACATATTTTCATGATTTTGTAAAGACTACATGACTTTATTTCCTACATAAAATCGTTCGAACCTCCTCCCATAGGACCCACAAATTTAAAACTGTCTATCTTAATTTTAAGATAGACAGTTTTTTACATTATTTACTTAAGTATCACTAGTAGATGACTTAGTGCTTCCTATAGCTTTGCTAATTTTAGGATCCTCACCTTTTTTTGACGTATAGGCTATATTTATAGTTGCCGTCCATTTCAGAGATTTTTTTCTATCAGTATCTTTTAATAAAATGTTGTGCCATTTTTCTTTTTCATCTTCTTTTCCATACAAAAAACCTAAATAAAGCATTATGCCAGTAACTATCAGAAAAAAGATTATGCCAATACCTATATACATTTATCGCCCCCTACATTAGCTAAAATAAATTATGGACATGTTAACTAAACAGGATTAAATAATATCAAACATCATATATCTTTGCAACAAAAAATAAATGGTCACATTATTAATGTGACCATTTATTTAAAGAATAATTCTTTAAAGTTTATTTTTTAGCAACTTTTATAAACTCATTGAAAAGTGGATGTGGATTTAATGGTGTTGATTGAAATTCTGGATGAAATTGCGTTGCTAGATAGAATGGATGCTTCTCTTTTGGTAATTCTACTATTTCCATTAATATACCATCAGGTGATTTTCCTGAGAATACTAGTCCGGCATCTTCAATTTGTTGTATGTATTCTGGGTTTACTTCATATCTATGACGATGCCTTTCTAATACTTCTGCTTTTTTATAAGCTTTTCTTGCTATTGTTTTTGGTGCAATTTTTGCTGTATATGAACCCAACCTCATTGATCCACCAAAATCTTTTTTCTTTAATTTTTCTTTTTGCTCGGGCATTATATCTATCACTAAGTTTTTTGCTTTACTATCAATTTCTGGTGAAGTTGCCCCCTTTATACCTGCTACATTTCTCGCAAAATCGATAACAGCTATTTGCATACCATAACAAAGTCCAAAATATGGAATCTTATTTTCACGACAATAACCTGCAACATTAATTTTGCCTTCAATCCCACGTGAACCAAATCCACCTGGTACAACTATTCCATCATACTCCTTTAAATCTTTTAATTTATTTTTGTCATTTTCATACACAGAGCTATCTAACCAAGCTAACTCTGGCTTGCAACCATTTTGATATGAAGCATGTTTTATAGCCTCTATGACGCTTATATACGCATCTGAGAGTACAAAATCACCTGTTTCAAAGTACTTTCCTACAATTCCAATTTTTACAGTCTTTTTTGCATTATCTATCTTTTGAGTAAATGTTTCCCAATCTGACATATCTCTCTTGCGAGCTTTAAGTCCTAATTTTTTCAGCACAATATTGCTTAAATTATCCCTTTCAAAATTAAGGGGTACATGATAGATGCTGTCTACATCAGGAGCACTTATCACACTATTTTTATCAACAGCACAACTCATAGCAATCTTTTCTTTTCTTTTTTCATCCATAGGAACCTCTGAACGAGCTACGATTATATCTGCTTGTATTCCAGCACTATTAAGTGTACGAGATGCATATTGAGTTGGCTTTGTTTTCATTTCACCAACTTTACTTGGGAGTGGCACATAACTTACCAATACAAACAAAACATCATTTGGTCGTTTAGTCTTAAGCATTCTAGCAGCTTCCAAGAACAATAGACTTTGATATTCCCCAATTGTTCCACCAATCTCTGTAATAATTACTTCAGCATCTTCTTTTTTCCCAGCTTTTTCAATTCTGCTTATAATTTCAAGTGGAATATGAGGTACTACCTCTACACATTTGCCGTTGTATCCACCTGCACGTTCTCGCTCGATAACTGACTGATATACACGACCTGTAGTCATATAATTTGAACTTGGTAGAGTTATATCAAGAAATCTTTCATAATTTCCCATATCCTGATCTGTTTCATCTCCATCAGCAAGTACAAAAACCTCACCATGTTCAGTAGGATTCATAGTCCCAGCATCTACATTGATATAAGGATCAACCTTTAATGCCGTTACAGAAAAACCTCGCGACTGCATAAGTTTAGCAATAGAAGATGTTGTAATACCTTTTCCAACTCCGCTCATAACTCCCCCAACTACAAATATGTACTTCTTATTCTTCTTTTTTGCCATAGTTTTTTGATTAATTATATTTATAAAGATAAAGAGCCACCTCCCCTTAGAAGAAGCAACTCTTTGCCATATTTGTTGCTAATTTAAATGTAAACTTTCTTAGCCAGCTACTACCGTAACTATTACACCAGCTTTCACACCACTATCATAATCTATTTTTATCTCTACTGTAGTTAATTCTTTTATTGGAGCATCGAGTAACACATTTTTTTCATCAATTTCAACTCCATGTTCAGATGTTATTGCATCTGCAATATCCTTTTTTGTAACAGAACCAAATAATTTATCTCCTTTTGCCTTTGATATAATTGTTACTTTTTTCTTATCAATTTTTGCTGCGTCTTTTTTTATTTGCTCAATTTTTTCAGCATCTTCTTTTTCATCTTGAGCATTCTTTCTATCTAACTCAGCAATTGATTCTTTTGTTGCTGGTTTTGCTATTCCACGAGGAATCAGACTATTAAACGCAAAACCATCCGATGCATTTACTATAGCACCCTTCTTCCCCAACTTCTTATCATCTTGTAGTAATATTACTTTCATACTTTTGAAATTATACATTAGTTAAATTGTTGACGCAAGATTCTTTATGAAATGAATGAACCATTGTAAAATACGCAGTCAATGCCTTGAAAAAATCAATATCATTTTCTGCTTCTTCACTATACGGCAAAACAACACAAGTACGCAAGTTTTTGTCTTCAACCTCAGAATAAACAAAGAGTAAATCCTTGTGCCTATATGTATGTGAATTTACTTCTTTACAAAATAATTTATCTGGTAAATGCTTAAATCTCGCATCTGCTCCAACTTTATGATACGATTCTTGTCGTTTAATATCAATGAATCTCATACAAAAATGGTCCGTATACGGTAATAAATTCATGGCACTTCTTACAGCCTCTTTGCAATCAGCATTTTCATCCAAATGAGATAAATCAGAAAAAATTTCATACATTATATCGGTTCTGCGATTTGCTTGACCTATATACGAATATGATTCCGATAAATCTTTTTGCGATCGAACCACAGATCTCTGCAACTTTATCTTATCTTTTATTGTCTCAAATACTTGATAATCTCTAAGTCGATACAAACCGAAGCTAATGATTCCCGCAAATAATAAAATTACGGCTTCTGTTTCATCTTCTGTAAAGATCCACCAAGAATCATTTATGATAAAAGGTGTTGCTACCATCACTATAAATACCGTCAGATAAATAAAAAACATATAAATTTATTTAATAGTTGCAATATACTCTCTTAACTTATCTTTTACTTCTGGATGTTTTAATCCCATTTGGATAGTTGCTTGCAAAAACCCAAATTTATCACCACAATCATATCTTTGTCCTTCTACTTCATGACCATACATTTTTTTATTATCCTCTAGCATTCTTACAAATGCATTTGCCAATCTAATTTCTCCTTTATCGTTCACAGATTCTTCCAACTTTTCAAATACTTCTGGTGTAATAATATATTTACCCACAGCTACAAGATTTGATGGAGCATCTTCTGTTTTGGGTTTTTCTACAAATTCTTTTATTTCACAAGTACGTCCATCTATATTTATAGGATCCACAACACCAAAGCGATGTACATCCTCTTTTTCTACCTGACAAAGTGCAACAACCGGATCACCTTTTTCTTCATGAACATCCATCAACTGTTTAATAGCAGGAATTTCCCCATCTATCAAATCATCACCAAACAAAACTGCTACAGATTCCCCTGGATGCACTAAATGCCTTGCACACAATATCGCATGACCATCCCCTAACGGCTCAGGTTGCCTTACATAAGAAAACTTTGCTAATTTTGCAACTTTTCTTACTTCTTCTAAAGCTTCTTTTTTATCTTTCTCAACAAGAGTTTTCTCAAGTTCAAAAGATACATCAAAATGATCTTCAATAGCTCGTTTACCACGACCTGTTACGAATATAATTTCTTCAATACCAGATGCTACTGCCTCCTCAACTAAATACTGAATGACTGGTTTATCAACAACAGGAAGCATCTCCTTTGGCTGTGCTTTTGTTGCAGGTAAAAAACGGGTTCCAAACCCAGCTACTGGTAAAATTGCTTTTTTTATTTTCATACGTTATATACTCATTTAATTTAACTACATCCTTATTGTATAAGAAAAAAGACGGTTTTGTAAAGCACAAAACCGTCTTGTATAAAGTTACTTAGAAATTAATAACAAAGCACTTTATGGAAATCAAAGTTCTCATATGGAGCAAATTGATTTATAGCATCTACTAAAGGAGTATGAAAATTCTGCAATAAAGTATTATCCCTAACAATATCAGTTGCTCTTGCATATGATTTGTGTGTTCCTGCATCCATCCACACACTATCCTCAGCTAATTGCGTAACACTTAGTTGATTATCCCTAAGATACGCGTTATGTACTTCTGTAATCTCAAGTTCTCCACGCTTAGATGCTGTAAGAGTCATTGCAATTTCTGTTACATTAGCATCAAATGTGTATAAACCCGGTATGACAAAATCACTGATCCATTGCAAAGGTTTTTCAATAATGTCTAGCACATCACCATTATTGTCAAGAATCACAACTCCAAACCTATTTGGATGTAATGATTTTTTCGCAAGAATATGACCACCTCCTTTAAAATTCTTTATCACTTTTGTAATTGTAGGAATATCACCAAAAATATTATCTCCTAAAATTAAAGTCACATCATCAGTGCCTATAAATCCTCTGCAAATAATAAAAGCTTCTGGAATACCTAAAGGCTCTTCTTGAACCTGCCAAGAGATATCAACATCTATGAATCGTAACATTGGATCAAGCAATGTCATGAATTCACCTGCATGTGCCGAAGAAACAACTATTGCTATTTCTTTAATCCCAGCACTTAGTAAAGTGTTTAGTGGGTAAAATATCATAGGCAAACCCGCAATTGGCAGCATTTGCTTAGATTTCTTCCTTGTAAGTGGATATAATCTTTTTCCACTTCCTCCTGCTAAAATAATTCCTTTCATCAATTAGTCTCCTTGTATATTTTTAAAATACATCTTACCTCAAAGAACAGTATTATACACTTTAGTATAAAAAAAATTTTATAGCAAGAAACTAATTAGGCTATATCTTTACATGCAAGAAGTTGTGCCTTCCCTATTGCTTTATTACGAGTAAAACCTTTTTCTAACGCATCTACTACTATTGGATCAAAGTCATCCATGAACTTATTGTCAGCAGCAAAATTATCCACTTCGCGCAAAGATTCTTTTGTACCAGCATCAAACCATGCTCCATTTAACTTACTTAACTGTAAGTTTCCTTTTTCTAAATAATGATTATGCAAATCAACAATTTCAAGCTCACCTCGTTCAGAAGCTTTTAAATCTCTAGAAATTTCTACAACCTCATTGTCATAGATATACGCACCTGTAACTGCCAAATTACTATCAGGATTCTCTGGCTTTTCAACTATATTAGTTACAACATTATTATCATCAACTGTCGCTACACCAAATCGTTCAGGATCTTGAACTTCCTTTGCAAATACATGACCGCCATCCTCAAAACCTTTTATAGCAGTAACTATTGTATCTGTATCTTGAAAAATATTATCTCCAAGAATTAAAGTTACATTATCATTTCCTATAAATGGAGCCCCGATTGTAAATGCTTCCGGAAGCCCTGCTGGAACTTCTTGAATTCCAGATAAAATGTTTATTCCATGTGGTCTAAACAACGGCTCCAACATATTCATAAACTTTCCACTATGTTCTGGAGATACAATCACTAAAATATCAGTAATTCCAGCCTTAATAAGAACATTTAATGGATGAAATACCATAGGAACTCCACCAACTGGCAACATCTGTTTGGATGTTTGTGCAGTAAGTGGCCACAAGCGTGATCCAGTTCCTCCTGCTAATATTATTCCTTTCATTTTTTTCTTCATATATTTTGATTTTTACGACTTATTTATACAATGGAAATTTTTTACAAAGTGTTAATACTTCTTTTCGTATTTTCTTTAATTCCTTTGCATTATCAATATTATCACAAACATCATTCATCCAACCAGCAATAAGTAACATTTCTTCTTCCTCCATTCCACGGGTTGTTACAGCAGGGACACCTAATCTTACGCCGGATGGATCAAATGGACTTCTTTCATCATCTGGTATCATATTTTTATTAAGTGTCATCCCAGCAATATCCAAAGCCGTTTCAACTTGTTTTCCTGTGAGATTTTTATTCTTAATAGTATCAATAAGCATCATATGATTTTCAGTCTTACCAAAGCAAATATGAAATCCATAACCTTGCAATGCCTCCTGTAAAACTTTTGCATTTTCCACAACTTGCTTAGCATATATTTTGAAAGATGGCTTCAATGCTTCTCCAAAAGAAACGGCTTTTGCTGCAATATTATTCATGTGAGGACCTCCTTGGAATCCTGGAAATGTCGCCTTATCAATTGCGGCTGCATATTTTTTCTTACAAAGAATCATACCTCCCCTAGGACCTCTCAAAGTTTTGTGAGTTGTTGTAGTTACAACATCACAATACTTAACAGGATTTGCTAATACTCCACCAGCTACAAGTCCAGCAATATGCGCCATATCCATCATCAAAATTGCATCAACTTCATTTGCAATTTTTCTAAACTTCGCATAAGAAAGATTTCTAGAATAAGAACTAAATCCAGCAAGTATCATTTTTGGTTTATGCTTTTTTGCCATCTTCAACAATTCATCATAATCTATTGTTCCATCTTCTTTTGTTTTATATCTAACAAAATTATATATTTGAGCAGAAAGAGTCACAGGATGACCATGAGTAAGATGTCCACCATGACCAAGATCCATGCCAAGTACAGTATCTCCTGGTTCAAGCAAAGCACTATAAACTATCATATTTGCAGGAGCACCAGAGTGAGGTTGAACATTTACATGAGCAGCACCAAAAAGCTTCTTTGCTCTATCGATTGCTAATTGCTCTACTTCATCTGTAAATTCTTGTCCACCATAATATCTCTTTCCTGGATAGCCTTCTGAGTATTTATTTGTCATCACGCTTCCAAGTGCTTCCAAAACAGCCTCCGAAACATAGTTTTCAGATGCAATTAATTCCAATCCTTCTTCTTGTCTTTTTAATTCTCCTTTGATAGTTTTATAAACCTGTTTATCAGCTTTTTGTAAATTTTTCATTTCAAAAATCATTAATATCATTACGACAATATTGTAACATAAATACTAGATTACCACACTCAAACACTTGATTTTTTAGAAAATATAATGTAATATTTCCAGTTAATGCAGTGATTTATAAAATAGCATTATTATATAGCAATTTAACAACACGAGGTGAATTATGAAGATCAGCAAACAACGAATGGTGTTTTTAGAATTTATATGTAAAGTAGTTGGAATAAAAGCACCTACTACTACTAGCTACATAGGTAGCTTTTGTATAACGTTTAATTCAACACCCGAAGAATTACAAGAATTTAGTTCGTCTATTGAATATTGTGTACCTGTACCATGGTTAGATGTATTATTTCCCAAAATGAACTCAGATCAATTTGAAAAATATGATATATTAACTTCAGCAATTTGCTCACCGTTAAGAGATCCTATTTTTTACACGGGAATTGACCAAACTACTGCAAGTAGACCTGACTATGGAGGTCCTCGCAGTGATCCTAACTACAGAGCTCCTTATAAAAGGAAAATCTCTCCTATTGAGACAGTCTCAAAGAAAGTACTTAAAGTTGTGGGCAAACCGCCAAAATCAGAAGTAAATCTTACACAGAAAAGACTGGATGATCTCATACAAATGGCTATTAATCTATCTGAAAAAGATGGAATGGTTAATAGATATTTATTCAAAAAAGTTTTAGGTAATATGATTCCAAATACTTACGCTATACGTACATCTCCATTAAAAACAACACTCGTAAATAAAAGCGACTCTACAAAAACAGAATTTCCCTTTAAAGAAAGAGTGAAATTCACATAACCAAAAAACCACAATTATCAAAATTGATAAATGTGGTTTTATTTTTTGTCACCAAATTTACTTTCTCACCTCAACATCAATTTCTTTTTCAAGAGAACCTATTATGTTTTCTATTTTCTCATCAACATTTTTGGATTTCAAAGTTTTCTCATTATCTCCAAAAATTATATGAAATGCCATGGAACGCTCACCAGTTTCTTTATTTGTGTATAGATCAAACAAATCAACATCTTTTACGAGTTCACCTCCAGCATCATATATGATTCTCTCTACATCACCAACACAAACTCTATCCCCTACCATCATAGATAAATCTCTAGATACAAAAGGGAACTTGGCAAGTGGTTCAAAGAAGTTTTCTGATTTCGTTTCAGCTAGCATCACATCAACATTCAACTCACAAACAACTGCACGAGTTTTCTTAAGTCCAAAATATTTACTTGCTTTTTTATCAGTCTCACCCATCCAACCTATCACTTTACCACTTTGCATTTTTATCATCGCTCGTCTTGAAGGATGCAAATTTGGCAAATGTTCTTTATTTTCATCAAACTCACTATCAAAATAATAATCACCGATATTAATTCTATCAAATAATGTTTCCAACATACCCTTCATTTCAAAGAATTGTGTTCCGTCATTATCTTTAGAAGCAACGACAGCACCTAAAACAAGTTTTTCATCAGGCAACACAGCGTCAACTGGATCATAAATACGACCAATTTCAAATATTTGCACTCTATCAAAATAACTAAAGTTCTTTTTTGTAAAATTTAACAAATTTGGCATAAGTGACCTACGCATGATAGCTTGCTCTGGATTCATAGGATTCATAAGCGTTATATGATTTTCATCATTCAGTCCTACAGCACGAGCATCATCAAATCCATAAAATGAATAGCTCTTCACTTCATCAAATCCTCCATATACAAAAACATCTTTCAATGTTCTTTCAAAGAATCTCTGCTCATTTCTAACAGGTGTCTGTACAGATTCTTTAAGTGGTTTTGATTCTATTTTATCATAACCATACATTCTTCCAATTTCTTCTATCAAGTCCTCCTGAGTTTGCAAATCAATCCTTATTGTTGGAATTGTACATATCAATACTTCCCCCTCTCCCTCTGGGAGAGGGTTGGGGTGAGGGCCATCACATTCAACATTAAGTCTTTCTAAAATACTTTTCATCTCATCAGCTGCTATATCAACACCCAACATTTTAATGACTTTTTTTGTGTCTAAATTCACACTCCATTTCTCAACTGGCTCAGGATATACATCTGTTACACCTGCCACTGTACCACCTGCCAATTCAATAAATAATTCCACTGCCTTAGTAGCTGCGATACTTGCTAAATTTGGATCAATGTTTCGTTCAAACCTATAAGCCGCATCTGTTTGCAAGTTATACTTACGTTGAGTTAATCGTACAGAACTAGAATCAAAGGAAGCAGCTTCAAGTATGATGTCTTTTGTATCACATGAAATTGCACTACTAAGTCCACCCATAACACCCGCTAACGCAATAGCATCGCCTTCTCCTGTATTTTCGCCATCAGTTATAACTATATCAGCACTATTTAATTCCACTTCCTGATTATCTAATAACATTATCTTTTCTCCATCACGAGCCTGTCGTACTTCTATTTTTTTAATATTAGCTGCATCGAAAGCATGTAATGGTTGACCGGTCTCAAGCATTACATAATTTGTAATATCAACAATATTGTTTTTGGGAGTAATGTCAGAAGACTGCAATCGAGCTTTCATCCAATCAGGCGACTCTTTGATTTCAATATCATCAATCTTTACACCAATATATCTATTACATTTAGGAGTATCTATAGACACATTCAAAACCCCCTCTCCCTCTGGGAGAGGGCTGGGGTGAGGGCTTTGTTCAGCAGTGTCTTCAAGTGCTTGCATTTCATTAGCAACACCTGTATAACTCAAACAATCATGTCCACGATTTGGTAAGATATCCAAATCAATTATACTGTCATTCAACTTTACGTACTTAGCAAATTCTTCTCCAACAGGAGCATCAATAGGCAAAACTATAATGCCATCATGCTCATTACCAATTCCCAATTCATCCTCCGCACAAATCATCCCATTTGATTCTACTCCACGAATCTCATTTTTTTTAATTTCAAAAACTTCTGGATCATGTGTAGGAGTTTTTATTATTGGTCGTATTCTTGCACCCACAAGTGCAACAGGAACCTTCTGTCCAACTTCCAAATTTGGCGCACCACAAACAATCTGTAAACTTCCTCTCCCTTTGGGAGAGGATTGAGGTGAGGGGTCCACATTCACAGTAGCAACGCTAAGCCTATCAGCATCAGGATGTTTTTCCTTTGTCATCACCTCACCAATAACAACATTATCCAAACCATCAGATAAATCCTCAACACCTTCAACCTCAAAACTATGAGCCATAAATAACTCAGCCATTTCATCAACATTCTTTTTTGTCCCACTCAATTCCTTGAGCCAATTGTAACTAAATTTCATATATATTTTTAAAAAAGATTAAAACTGTTTCGTAAACCGTACATCACCTCCATGAAACAATCGTATATCATTAATCTTGTATTTCATCATTGCAAGTCGCTCCAATCCAAATCCCCAAGCAAATCCTTGATATTCACCTCTATCATAACCAGCTGCTTCAAATACATTTTGATGTACCATTCCTGCTCCACCCACTTCTATCCATCCTGTGCGTGAACATGTAGAGCATCCAGCACCTCCACAGTTTGTACATGATATATCAAATTCAAATCCTGGTTCTACAAATGGGAAATAACTTGGTCGCAGTCTTGCCTTAATTTCTTGTCCAAAAAACTCTGAGAAAAATGTCTCTGCAATATATAGAAAATTTGATACACTCACATCTTCACCAACAACCAATGCTTCAAATTGATGAAAAGTGTGTTCATGTGACGCGTCTGTTGCCTCATTACGGAAAACTCTCCCAGGTACAATCATTCTAAAGGGTGGTTTATGTTTTTCCATGTACCTTACCTGTACACCTGAAGTCTGAGTACGCATTACTGTACCAGTTCCTTTCTTACGACCTTCCTCACGTGAAATCCAAAAAGTATCCTGCATATCTCGTCCAGGATGATCATCTGGCATATTTATAGCATCAAAGTTATATGACTCACTCTCCAAGTCAGGTCCGTCAGCAATATCAAATCCCATTGATGTAAAAATATTTTCAATATCTCTTTGTACAATACTCAAAGGATGTAAATGCCCATGAGCATGTTTCGATCCAGGAGCAGATACATCTATCCACTCTTTTTTCTCATCAATAACACTCTCTAGTGTCATTTTTTTGTCATCTATCAAATGTTGTATTTCTTTTTTAGTTTCATTTGCCAATGGTCCGATTTCCTTTTTTTCTTCTACAGATAAGTCTTTCAATCCTTTTAAAATCTCGTTAAAAGCACTCTTCTTACCTAGATAAGAAATTCTAATATCCTCGATAGCATCTAAAGTATCAGCACTTGAAATCTGCTCCACAGCATTGTCTTTAATTTGTTGAATTTGTTCTTTCATAAAAAAATATTACCTATTGTCATTCTGAATTTATTTCAGAATCTAGGTTTAAGTTAATCTCATAGTAAATTTGAGATCCTGAGATAAATTCAGGATGACATTTACTATATTAGCATACCACAAGAAAAAATAAAGGTTCTACTATTTATTTTTACAAAGCCATTTAACCGATCACACACTTCAAATAAGTTTCCAATGGTCTTTGCGAGCAGACGTGATATTTTGTGTATTTTGCGAAGCAATCTCTACAAATTTATTAGCACACTTTCAAGATTGCTTCGTCGTACCTCCTCGCAAAGACGTTACTTTTGAATATTTTCTTACAACCACTCTTTAAGGTGTGAGAAATTACAAAGTTTTTATTGATTTCGCTAACATTTCGTGCTATTCTAGTTCAATCAAATAAAGTTCATTTAAAATGAGGTACTCGTAAATGAAAAGATTTACACCATACAGGAATAAACTCAGATTCCCACAATTATGGGCAAATTATAAAGATGACTTTAATTCTTTCTTTGACCATACGGGACATATGAATACAAATGGCCATCGTGCATACGATAGACTGAAACAAAAACGACGTATGAGAATGTGTTATAAAAAATCATAAGGAGGTATCATTATATGTTTTCATTCTTAGAAGATGTAGCTGGTATATTTATTTTTTTAATAATGTGCATAGCATTTGGACTTGCAACAATTATAGAGACACTACATTTCTTTTGGAAAAGTTTTTTCACTAATCTTAGAATTATTAGAGAAAATGCACGCACTGACAGCAATATACATCCTACATTATAAGGAGTTTAAAAATGACACTACCTGTTGAAGTTTTTGTTTTACTTGGAATTGTAGCTGGAACACTTCTCGTGAAGTCTTTCAAAACTTTTTGCAAAATTGCAAAAAAAAATAGATGCAAAAAAAAAGTACAAGGCACATAACCTAAGTACAAGCATTGTTTTTTCTTACATTTGCTTTTCACTTGGATTATTCTACATTTCTGTATTTATCTGCAATCAGTTTTTTACACTAATGTTTATATTGACATTCGCGTGTTTACACTTCAACCATTTTGTTGATGATTGTACAGCAAGTGCTCAAAAATCCATAACAAATTAACCTCTCCCCATTTTAAGGGGGAGATGTCCATAGGACAGAGGGGGTTTTTGTAAAATAAAGTTTATTGTTATAGTTCTAACCCCTCCGCCTTACAGACACCTACTCTTCAAAAGGGATGAGGTTTGAAACAATGACATAATTAGCAATTCAATTATTGAAACTCAAAAGCTCCACGGAAATCCGCGGAGCTTTTAAATTTGTCATAACTTATTTTCGATTAAATTATCACTATAGTGATAATTTAATGAAAAACTTTTTACCAACTTTCAAAACTTTCCCATCGTCCTTAGCTTGAAGTAAATATTTTACATCTGTAATTTTTTCTTTATTTATAGAGACACCCCCTTGTTCAACTTTCCTTCGAGCATCTCCTTTGCTAGTCGCACCCTCAACCGTAACAAGTAATTCCAGTATATTAATCCCCTCTTGTGAGTTAAAAATTTTAACATCATCTGGGATTTCTTTTTTTGAGAAAGTATTTATAAAATAATCTTGTGCTTCTTGCGCTTTTTCTTCACCATGGAAAAGTTTTGTGATCTCAAAAGCTAATTTTATTTTTGCATCACGAGGATTTTCCATTTGTGTCATTTCTTCAATTTCTCCCAAAGTCAGTCTGGTACATCCCAATGCTAATGGCTTTATCATACCATCTGATTGAGACATGACCGCACCAAATAAATCACTTGATTCTAAATTTAAAAATATACCTGTACCATTTGATTTGGACATTAATTGTCCAGTAATTTCATCAGCAATTAAATTATTAGCAATAACAAACTTCTCTTTCCCTGTTGTTTTTTGTAATAATGTCCTTCCTGCTAATGCATTAAAGATCTGATCAGTACCACACATTTCAACATCAACATCTAATGCAACACTATCGTATCCCTGCATCAGTGGATATAGAAACTCATGTAAATAAATTGGCTTACCGTCTTTCAACCTATTTTCAAACATATCTCTTTCCAACATTTGTTGTACGGTAAAATTACTTGCTAACTCTAAAACTTCAGCTAAATTCAATTTACTTAACCACTCAGAATTATATTTTATTAAAAAAGGATTTTCCTCATCTTCAAAATCTATGATATTTTTAACTTGATTTCTCCAATCTTTAAAATTTGCTTGAACATCTGCAACAGTTTGTTTCACTCTTGCTGAAGTTTTATCGCTAGGATCTCCAATCATACCTGTAAAATCACCAATAAGGAATATAACTTGATGTCCCAAACGTCTAAAATCCTCCAAAACCAATAGATTTTGAGCGTGTCCTAAATGTAGTGATTTTGCTGTAGCATCAAAACCCATATAAAACTTTAATTTTTCACCACTCAACAGTCTTTCTTTAAATTCTTCTTTTGTAGGCAAAAAATCTTTTAATACCCCCCTATCCAGGATCTCATCAATTTGTTTTTCTAATTTTTTATCTGTCATAATATTATTTATAATAAAGGTCCAACATTCGGGCAATCCGAAGGTTGGACCTTGAATGCACACAATAATTGAACTAAATTTCACTTTTTATCTGTTATAATACAATCATACTAGTATAAACACCCTTTTGCAAGTTGCTAAATTCTTTAATTAAAGTACTTTATCAGCTATTGACAAAATTTACATGATATGCTAATATGCATTGTTGACGTAAAAAACGTCACAAATACATTAACAATTGAAAAATGACTTAGAGACAAATTTCAAAGGAGTCTATCATCTCTGTGGTGAAGAATATACAATTATGTATTCGTATATCTATAAATATATGATACATAATTGTATATTTTTCCCAAATACCTATAAAAGGCACGCCTGTGCCACAAATCAAAGGAGGTGATTTTAAATGAGGAGTCCGCCAATGCAGAACATTCAATCTATTAAAGTAATGTGAATCTACCCCGGCCGCCGGCACACGCCATAAAGTTGCGGTGCCAAACCCGCGCTCCCAACCTGTCGCAAGGGAGCATTATAAAAAAAGCGATAAATTCCGGACGTGCCTATATTGAAAACGGCCTTATCCGGAAAGGAGAACACATGAAAATTCCCTGCCACCAGCGACGATGCTGGCATAGGTGGTTTGGTTAGCTGTTTCAAAAATGAATTACTGTCTACAGTATCAAGTTAGAAGGTCAAAATATGACCACTGTAGATATTCATTACTGTTGTAATTCATGGCCCGCAGCCGTGTCCGATTTTACGGACAAGCGGGAAAACATACAAATTACACAACCGTTCGTTGACTCCCAGCCGGCATTCGCCCTATAGGCGGTGCTGACATGGAAGATTTGTCTCTAGTTTCATCTACACTATAAAGCTCACAAACGATTTAGTGAAACAAATCACCGTGAGCGTAGTAGAGATAGAATTATCCCCACCGCCTCAAACCCGGCCACAGTCGCATCGGGCATTACGTACTCAAGTTTACAAAGAGAGCACGTACGCACCCGCTGCTATGATTCTGAGAGGCCCCGTAAAAAGGCACAACTGTTTGATGATTTTATCCTGTCCATACCATGACCGCCCCAAATATAATTTGGAGCCGGCCAAGCAATTTGGAAGGATATATCACAAGTAGTGCCACGCTGGTTGGGAGTCATTTTTTTAAATGTATTGAAATATAACGGGACCATTAGCAAAAGCTTTTGGCCCCGTTTTTCTTTATCTATTTTTATTTTATACTATTGACAAAACAATGAAAATCTGCTATTATTTTTAGTTAAGTTTACAATATATATACATGACAACAACAGAACGACTAAAACAGCATATCGAAGATTTAGAAAAACGTAAAATTGCGTTATTTTTCAACGTACAAAATACTGCAGCCACAATTAATGGTCGTGTTTACAATTACTATATAATAATAAGTCTTGCTTCTCTTTTTGTGCTACTTGCAGGACAACTAACTACTGGCAGAGATTCTTTTTTGATATTTTGGAGCGGCTTATTTGCATTCACTGCATTAGTTATTTCACTTGCTCAATATCTTTTTGCCTTAGATAAAATATCAGGAAAATTATACAAAAATATTTGCTCTATTTACAAAGGCTACGATGATGAATTTTATCTACTGAAGAAATTTAATACTGGCGATATCGAAGAAGACATCATTAGACAATTTTACGTAAACAAATCAAAAGAATTAGAAAGATATGAGTGTCACGTTGCCACACCAAATTGGTTTATATGGGTAAACATTTCACTTCTTGCTGGAGCAATAATTTTACTAATGCTTGCATAAGCATTGTTCCTATAAACAAAAAACCGATATAAATTTTAGATTATACCGGTTTTTATTTTGTTCAAAATATTAACTAAACTTCACCTTGTCTATTATATTAATAATTCATGCTTTGAATTTCAAAATACGATTGAGGATGTAAACATGCTGGACATTTTGTTGGAGCTTCAACACCCTCATGCAAGTATCCACAATTACGACATTTCCACACGATTGTCTCCCCAACTTTGAAAACATTTCCATCTTCAAGATTTTTATATAATTTTCGATAACGATCTTCATGAGCCTTTTCAACCTCTGCAATTTTTTCAAATGTTACTGCAATTTCTACAAAACCTTCTTCACGAGCAGTCTCCGCAAATGCTGGATATAATTCTGTCCATTCTTCATTTTCACCATCTGCAGATGCTTTAAGATTGTCCAATGTTGTTCCAATCTTTCCTGCTGGATATGTTGCCGTAATTTCTACCATTTCACCTTCAAGAAACTTAAAAAATCTTTTTGCATGTTCTTTTTCATTTAAAGCTGTTTCTGTAAAGATAGCTGCCATCTGTTCCAAGCCCTCTTTTTTAGCAGCACTAGCAAAATAATCATACCTCATACGTGCTTGTGACTCTCCAGCAAATGCTTTAAGTAAGTTTTGTTCTGTTTTTGTTCCTTTTATTGATTCCATAATCTATATATCTTTAAAAATTATAATTAATTACATATTTTCAAATACTGGTATGATTTGTTTTTTACGAGATACTAATTTGTCTACAAATAAAATATCATCTTTATTTTCAGCTTCAAACAATCTTGTAAATAATGCAATTTCTTCCTCGCCTGCACCAAGTGTATAACTTTTTTCATCCAATATATCCACAATAACAAAAAATACACCTTGTAATTTATCAGCTGCCTTAATATCCTTTAATTTTGCAACAATCTCATCTTTTCTATCTAATCCAAAGTCAACATTAGTAGTTTCCATTACACCAATACCATATTCACCATCTTTAAATGTAAATGATTTATAGTCTAATCTTATTAACTCTTCAACTTCAATATCTCCCAAATTACTTTTTGCATTAAATAATTTCAAACTAAACTCTTCCAAATCATCAATTCCAACAATATCATTTAACTTATCAGCCAACATCTTATCGACATCTGTTGTCGTAGGTGAACGGAAAAACAAAGTATCAGAAATAATACCTGAAAGCAAAAGGCCAGCAATACTCTTTGTAAGCTCAGTATTTGTATCAAAATATTTCTCAGCAATAATAGAACAAGATGAACCAAGTGGTTTTATGAAAATTGAAATTGGCTTATCTGTTTCAATTTTCACCTTATGATGATCAATAATTTCTACAATATCAAGATCTTTAATATTATCAATACTTTGCTTTTCTTCATTATGGTCAAGTAAGATAATTTCAGTACCATGTGGTAATTCAGTAATCTGCTCTGGTGCATCCACACCAAACTGCTCCAAAACAAATTCTGTTTCTTTATTTAATTTTCCTAGTGCAAACGCTTGAGCCTCTACACCCTGTTTAGCAAGAAAATTCTGATAAGCGATCCCACTACAAGTAGTATCTGTATCTGGATTTTTATGCCCTATAATATGTTTCATGTTTTTTCTTTATTAACAAATAATTGAATTTCATGTAATACCCTGAGACTTGTCATTCCGTAAAATAATATTTATTGCAGAACGAAGTGATGCATTATAAATATATTTGTACGGAATCTGTACGAATAATTTAAGATGAACTAATGCTTAACCTAATACAAATAGTATCACAAACTATCTTTTTTGCGAATCATTCTACCTTTAATATTTTCATATTCTCGGTCTTCATTCTTTTTCATCTTTACAATAAGCTCCTTTTCCAAATCAATTCCCAGCATTTCAGAAAGCCCTAATAAATAAATAGCAACATCAGCTAACTCTTCCCCTACATTATCATCCTTTTTATACCAAGCAAGCCAAGCCTCATTGACCTCACTATTCATAAGACAAAATTCCATTGATACATCATCAATATTGAAACCCTTTTCCACTTTATTTTCAAAAGCCTCTGCTTGTAATTTTTTTAAATTAATTGTCATGTGTTTATATTAAAAAATATTCAACTAAAAATTCATTCTCAATTTACTTCCTATAAAATTATCATACTTAAACTTCTTTCTTTAGATTATCTTTTTTAACTATTTTTATACCTTTTACTCCAAAAATAAATAAAAGTATAATTACTATTTTTAAAATATAATTATCACTTATACTTATAAAGTCTCTAGTCATAGGAGTAATTGTCCCAAAAATTAAGTGACTTAAAATACTAATTGGCAAAGTTAAAAATAACCAACTTTGCTTTGGCACATAAATTCTCATTTTCAAAAAAATTCTTGATAATAACGGCGAAAGTAACCAAATGCCCACAAAGGCTACTATAAAATCAAAAATAGCATACTCCCCTATACGAAATTGTCTCAAAAATTCTAACAAACTCATATTTTACAAAAATTAATGATATATTATAAAATTTATTATTCACACCCTAATCATCCACCATCCAAATTACACTTCATTCTGAGCCAACTAAATCCTTCATAATAAAGTCTGATTTGAATTAATCTTTTCTATTTTTAATAATTTCTTTTTGACAGAGAGTCCCCCACCGTATCCACCCAGGCCTCCACCACTTTCAATAACTCTATGACATGGAATCACAAGTCCAATTGCATTTGCACCATTAGCTGATGCAACAGCTCGTACAGCTTTTTCATTATTTATACTTTTTGCTAATTCTAAATATGATACCGTTTTACCATATTCAATATTCCTAAGAGCATTCCAAACTTGTTTTTGAAAGTCAGTACCCACTGTGATTATTGGCATATCAAATTCTTTTCTCTCTCCAACTAAATATTCATCAATTTGTATTCTTATATCTTTCAAAATCCCATCATTTTTTTCGATAAATACAGCATCAAAGCCCTTTTGCAATCTGTTATCTACAATATTTCTCATTTTTCTATATTGAAAATCCAGCAAACATAATTTATCATTATATGAGCCTAAAATCAACTCTCCTATACTCGTTTTATAATATTGAATATTTATGTTACTCATATTATTAAAATTTGCTATTAGATTATATACTATCTATTCATCAATAACATCTTGCACTCTTTTTGATTCATCTGATTTTGTAAGAGTTAATCTAACAACACTGTCTTCTATCGCCTTTAAATCATGTGGTACATCTCCTTCCAATGCTAATAAAGCACCTCTTTCCAAATTTAACATTTCACCTTGTACACCAAAATCAATTTTACCCTCAACAATTTCAACAACAATTGCAAAAGGTGTTTGATGTTTATTCATTATCTGACCTTCCTTCATAACTATTCTTATTTCCTTGGTAAATTGTGTTTCAAATAATACATTTATTACAGGCTTATCTTCTGTATAATTCAAATTTTCTAATAAATCTGCTGTTTTCATAATAATATAACTTTTAAAATTTAATCTTTTTTCTTAAATGACAAGTATAGTATAACACAAAAAAATCCCCGCACTGCTTTACATCAGGGATTTTTTGATTTTTATAAATTCATATTACTCACCTTGAACCTCTGCGAAGTAAAGAATATAACCATTCAAGTCCTTAATAACAAATTCATCAGCTCCATACCAGGTCTTATGCAAGTCTTTTACAATCTCAACTTTATTTTTTACTTTTTCATAAAAATCTTTTGTATCCTGCATAGAAATATATAGAGTGAATGTTCCGCCAATTTCTCGCCCTTTCATATCTTGTAATTCTGCAATAAACCCATCCTGCCTTTGCAACATTATCTCAACCTCACCATTTTTAAGCATTGCCCAGACAAGCGGTTTTCCAGTAGCTCCATCCCCTTTTTCTTCATCTATTACCATCACAGTCTTAAATCCTAAATTATTTTTGTAATAATCAACAGTTGCGTTCACATCAGCAACCATCATGTTTGGTGAAATTTTTTTCATAGTTTTTGTAGTTAAATGATTAATTGACTCATTAGAACTTTGATTGGACCCATAGTTACTGCACTTCAAAAAATTAAACACAGTCAAAGTAACAATTGTTACTCCCATGGCCAGGATTAATAATCCCCAAAGTTTTTGCATAGTTTTTTAACATTATTTATTAAATTACTATTTTATTATACCTATTTCAACTAGTTATTAATTGTACAAAATCGACATAGTCTCATTACTCGGATTATTACCCGTTAATTTTTTATAATCACGATTAAAATGTGCTTGATCAAAATACCCCGAAGACAATGCTACTGTAATCAAATTCTCTAAACCTTCTTTAGAAATTTTTTTATGAGCTTTTTGAAACCTCATAATACGAGCAAATTTTTTTGGTGTTAACCCCATTTTTTTGCTAAAAACTCGTTCTAGATTTTTAGAGGACAAACCATAAATACTTGATAACTTATCAATCATCATATTTGGATTATCGGTCAAATCTATTAAAGCGTGCAGAAAATCATCATTCAACTCATGCTCTTCAAAAATATTTTCAAGTAATGGTGTAATTATTGAAACAATCTCATCATTTTCTGCAAATATATCAATACTCAACTTTTTGTAGATGTCTTCATTTAATTTCCTTAATTCAATCATACTATTAGTTAATTTACTCATATCAGTACCGAGTAAATAAAACAAAATTCCAGGTTTGAAACGAATTCCAAAAAATTCCATACCACTAGGAATTGGTATTAGTTGAGCTTCTTCCATAATACCCGTTACAAAAGTATCATTGACTCCTTCTAATTTTTTAGAGTTATTAAGATAAAATATAATATCACTGCACCCATCAGGTACAACTGGCCAATTTATCACCTCCCCTAAAGTATTTCTAGAAAACCAAAAAGCATCAATATATTTTTGCAAATTGCTATTTGGTTTAAATTCTATAAGCTGAGTTATCATTATTTATTTTTCAATTCTATCAACAGTTATAATTCTAAAAGTATTTGAATTTATAGTTATTTTAATATTATTTTCTATGTTGGTAACATAGAAATTTTTCCCAATTTTTGAGAAAGACTTTATTTCAGTTTCATTTAAAATTTTAGATATCAATTCTTCTATTTGTTTTTTTGAAAATTTGATATTAAGTTTTTTATTTATTCTCTCATAAACAAGTTCTGTATAACAAATATTATTTAATATTTCTTTTTTATCTATCATTGCAATATGTAAATCAGATTTTTTATAAACATTATCCCCACGTAAAGTTTTTTTAATCTTCTAGTATTTAATTACATCCCTTTGTGGTGCAATTTCCTTTTTGTAATTTGTGGTTTTTTTGAATTTTTGTTCTTTGTGCCCCTCCTTTATCAAATCACCATAAGTTTTTTTGCCAACACTTTCATTAAACCAATCTAATAAGTATATTATAGCATAAAAAAAGTCCAACTCTTTATTTATAAAGAGTTGGACTGTATGTTCTGCTTTTCATAACATTGTGTTACATAACATTTTCACAATAATATTTTCTATGTATTGCAGCCATCTTACTACCATCAGGGTCAATGACTTTTATCATTTTACTTATCTCCTCTATCGAAGAGACATCATCAGATGTATTTCGTTGTTCAAAAGATTTGTTTCGTCGCTCCCAAAAATCCATCATGTGCATACGTACATGCATTGGTTGTATAACTTTAGCCATAATTATCCTCCAATGTTCATTGTGAAACAACGTTAATTTTCTCTCTATTAAAATTATACCACAAAATTCAAAACACATCTCAAATGAAATGTGTTTATACAATATTCTTGCAACTGATATTTATTCAAGAACTAATTTTTTGTATTCAAATCTATTTAGATTATCTGCTATGTCTTGATAACCTTTACCACAAACCATGCCACCAGCAATAAAATCTTCCTCAGTAACGTCAGCAAGACAAAAATCAGGCATCTGAAAATTATCTTTTTCATCTATAGATTCAAATTCAACATCCACAAGAATAAGTCCTTTTAAAGCATCCTGAAAAATATCAAACTCAACAATTGTCCCATTATAATCATAATTATATCTTATTTTACGCACTCTCTTTCCTTTAATCTGTTGATTTAATGCATCAAATTCTTTTTCAGTAAGAACTATAGTCTGCTCTCTAGCATGTGAATGATCTCCTTCATCAATAAGCTCTTTTTTTGTTAATTCAAAGTTATCACCATCTTTACGCAATCTTAAACTGGGATGCACACTTGCTTTTGGGATATACACATCAATAATTTCCTTAAACTTACATTCACCTAAATTTTGAGGAAGTTCTTTCGCTAAATATGTTTTTTCTATTTCAATCATATACACATAAATAAATTATTCTAATTAAACAATTGTTAATTACCTAATTCTCCACAATGAAAAAAATAATTACATCGATCACTTGAATCAAGGGTAATTAAGTAGACGCCTCTAAAAGTCTTGGTGTTATTATCATCATCTGTATATATTAATTGCCATTTAACTGTATATTTGTCATTAACAGCAGAAAACACTTCAGTTTCAATAGAAATATTTTGTTGTCCTTTAACATATTCCCATTCTTTTCTTAAATTACCAAAACTAGATACTTTTAAAAATGGTGTTTCCCAATATTCAACATCTTTTGAAAATAGACTTAGTACTTTTTCAATGTCATGTGTTTTCCAAGACGACTGAAATTGACTTAACCATTTCTCTATTTTTTTCATACAAACTTAGGACTTATTAAGAATATTAAATACTATTTTGTACAACTAATTTTTATATGGAAAATTGTACATTAGTAAAATTATCTATACATTACAGAAATTTTATTTTAATCCCAATCGTTTCTTGGCAATTTTGTATTGTTTTGAATTTAATTGTCCGTTGGCTCGCATCTCTTCTATTTGCTTAGCCATTTCCTCTTTACTTTCACCATCAGCTCCACCTTGTTTTGCAAATGCTTGTGCAAATACTTCTTGTCGTTTCTCAGGTGACATTTTTTTAAGTCCTTTAAGTGCCATCTTTTGCATTCGTCCCATTTTGGGCATTCCTGGCATATCTCCAGCAAGCATTTGGTCTATCATTTCATCTGTGATTTCAGGCATTTGACCACCAAGCATTTCTTCAGCTTGTTTTTTTGCAACTGCTGGTTCAATTTCTTTTTTCTTTTCTTTCTTTTTGAACATGTCCTTAAATCCCATATTTCTATTATTTTAAATATTATTACTTATTCATCATTTCCTTGTGCATTTTTTTGCACATTATAAATTGATACAACTAAAGCTGTTGCTATAAACATTGATGAATATGTACCAATTAATACACCTATCAACAACGCCAATGAGAAATTAAACAATGAATCTCCTCCAAATAAAATTATCGGGAGTAATACCAAAACAACTGTAAATGAAGTATTAAATGACCTCGCAAGTGATTCGTTCAATGATTTATTTACTAATCCTTCAAAGTCAGTAATTGACCTAGTCCTAAGAACATTTTCGCGAATTCTATCATAAACAACAATTGTATCATTTACACTATAACCAAGTATTGTCAAAAGTGCTGCTACAAACGGAACACCCACTTCTATATCAAAAAAATATCCAAGTGTTGCAAATATACCTAATGTAATAATTATATCGTGCGAAAGTGCAGTTACAGCACCTATCCCATAATACCAAGATGATACTGGTACAGATACCTTACGAAATGCCCATGCAATATAAAGTAATATTGCGATGGTTGCAAATATAATTGCCTTTATCGCATTTGCTTTTAATTGTTTTGAAACAGTTGCTCCTATAAAATCAGCCTTTAATTGAATGCTTCCTTCATCAATTTCAGTCACTGCAACAATCACCTTTTGATTAAATTCTTCATCTGATTGTTTATATCTGATAATAATACTCTTTCCGTGATCTCCTTCACTTCCTGAAACTACAAAGCTATCATCACAATCTGCATCAATTTTTTCACATATTGCATCACGTGTAATTTCTTTATCAGCACTCACAGAAAACTCCATAAGCGTACCACCTACAAAATCAATACCCGGCTTAATGCCCCACATAGCAATTGCAAATACACTAAGTCCAACTAAAACAGCTGACAAAACATATGTATATTTTCTTTTTCCTATAATATTTAACATAATCTATTTTTTATTCTGATTTAGTTTTTCCTTAACATTAGGCATTATTAACCATTGTCTCTTTTCTAACCATTCTCCAGCTACATATTTCATGATAATCTTTACAATTACAATTGCTGTAAACATTGACACTAGCACACCGATTATCAAGATAAGTGCGAAACCTTTTACAAAACCAGTTCCCATGGCCATTAGTATCAATGAAGTAATAATTGTTGATAAATTACCATCTCGTATAGATGGCCATGCTCGACGAAAGCCTTCATCAACTGCCCTTTTGATATTCTTACCCATTCTTAGCTCTTCTTTAATTCTTTCAAAAATAAGTACATTTGCATCCACTGCCATACCTACAGAAAGTACAAGCCCTGCTATCCCAGCCAAAGTCAACGTAATTGACATGGGAGTAAGGCCTGAGAGTTTAAATATTGAAATAAGTGTTGCCGCATAAATACCTAGAGCCACCGAAGCAATAATCCCAAAGAATCTGTAATACAAAATCATATAGATCATAACCAAGACTAACCCTAACAAACCAGCTCGCATACCTTTTTGCAACGCTTCTGCTCCAAGAGTCGCTTCAATGCTTTGTTGAGATACTAGCTCAAAGGGCACTGGCATAGCACCCTCATTCAAACTTCTAGCCAGCTCTTTTGCTTCTTCTATTTCGAAATTTCCTGAAATAACAGCAGTTCCATCAACTATCTCAGCCTGTACAGTAGGCGCACTAACAACCTGATTGTCAACATAGATTGCTACTGTTTTACCAAGATTTCTCTTTGTAATGTCAGCAAACATCTTTGCACCATCTGAATTAAAAGACAATGTAACTTGTGGTTCAGATGCTCCAACTCCATTGCTATACCCAGCCATTGCATTATCTAAAAATTCCCCAGTTAAATCAGTGTTTTTATAAGGATCTGCAGGCACAGTCATTTTTGCAAACAAAATGTGTTGACCTTTTACTTCTCTGTCATCACCCTCACCCCGAGATTCTAATTTCTTTATAATATGCCAACCAAAATCAGTCTCAACTAATTCTTGATTAGTATCACCATCATTCATGTCCTCATTAAACAACACATCATCAAATTCTGGTACATATTGACCTCTTTTTACAAATTCAAGCTCACCGCCATTTTCTGCACTTCCTGGGTCCTTACTAAATTCTTTTGCTAACTCAGAAAAATCTTCACCATTTTTTATTCTTTCCAATACAGCATCAGCTTCTTCTTTGTTCTCTTCATTCATTGGCGCAAGCATTTCCTCCATTTGTTTTTTATCATTTTCAACCTCTTCCTCAGTCTTTTCTTCTTTAAATTGCAAAATAGGTGCTTTTTGTATCACATTTTTAACATCCTCAGCATTTTCAACACCAGGGATCTCTACAGTCATAAACGTATCACTACCTCGCTCTGCCAACCATACAATAGGCTCTCCTACACCATATGCATTAATTTTTCGCTCTGCTGCTGCTTGTACAGCGTCCTTTGCAGCATCTTTTTGATCATTTGGCGTATTTGACAAATCTAACAAATACTCAAGATGTAACCCACCTTGCAAATCAAGTCCTAAATTAATTGCTACTTTATCAAACTTACTTTGAATATTTTCTGGCATATACTGAACAAATGGCAATGCTATAATTGCCATAATAAGAGTAAACACCACTACATATATAAACTTTCTTCTATTTTTCTTGTACATAATATAAAAAAATAACCGCTACTGAGATTACCAAACCATTGTACTACCCCACCAAATAAAATGCAAATTTAAAAAATAATGCCAGCATATAATATGCTGGCATCTAGCTTCATTTTTTTATAACACTTTTTATTTTACTAAATTTTGCATCATAGCTGATATATCTTGAAATTGTATGTCTGAGGGTATTTCGAACTTCTTTTCATCAAGCTTCCAAGACTTGCATACAAATTTTATATCTTCATTATTATAAAAATCTGCACCTGTAGGACTTGTATCATTTTGCACTACCGGCATTTTATTAGCCATTGCCTCCATATCTGACATATTAGATTTTACACCATGATTTGAAGCACTACTCCACACATACATAAATTCCCTATTAATTATAGCCGTACTATCCATAATACCTACTTTGCCCTCTATACGTGCCTCACCTGTTGGAGATGCATACAGCACATATTGTGCCTTTCCATCATCACTCGCATAACTACATTTTGCTGTTTTTCCAGCATCCATCAACTCTTTTAAACTACCGTTAAAACTCTTTTCTGCAACTTTAGCAATTTCTTGTGGCTTGTTTTCTTGCACTTTTTTATCCTGTACTACAGATTCAACATTTTTTACACTGTTTTTCTCCTTGCTTAAGCCTTGCATACCATTACAACCACTTAATACAAAAAAAACACTTGCCATAGTTAGGATTCCTAATTGCTTCTTCATAATTTTTTATTTAATAACTTTATTATCTTCCAATTCTTTATTTGCCTCTATTAAAATATTTCTTGCATTTTTAAATGTTAGTTTATTCAACCCGTCTTCAAATTTTAACCATTGAAATTTTTGATGTTCATGTGAAATTACCACATCTTCATCCATAGCTTCTACTAAATAAAAAATTGCTTTTTTATAAATATAAATACAACTTTTATCTTTTTTTCGATCAATTAGCTCTTGTCCACGAGCTTTGTATGAAAATTTCATATATTCACGAAAACTATTTATCACTCTAACATGTGAAATCCCAGTCTCTTCTTCTATTTCTCTTTTCATTGTTTCTTGCTCGCTTTCATTGTCTTCAACTTTCCCACGAGGAAACTCCCAATGTCCATTACGATATTTCATTAATAGAAATTCAATTTTTCCATGTGTAATACGAAAAACTATCGCACCAACTGATTTTTCAAATGCGATACAATAAGGAGCTAAAAATTGTGGAAATTGTCTTCTTTTTATCATAATAATTATTATACCACTTTAACAAAAAAATAAAAACACCAACATTAACTAATGTTGGTGTTTATTTTTAAGCGGGCTCAATTAAGTCGCATGGAAGCTCCTGGCACACAAAAGTCATCCCTTGCAATATCCCTAATTGGAAGTAATATATCATCTTTTTCTTGACACAATACACATTGATGAGTTCTGACATTCTTTGCATTCATGTTAAGTGGTGCAACAATTTTTCTACACGCTATAAATTGTTCCTCACTACACGCACGACAAGGTGTTATCAGATCATCTGTGCGACAACCTTTCAAAACATTACAAGCACGACATTTGATAAAGATTTTATCTTCATCTGTTTTCATTACTTTTCTCCTTTTTTTGTTAAAAAACTTTTTAACTTCATTTATTTTCCACAACACTTCTTATATTTTTTGCCACTGCCACACGGACAATCATCATTTCTTCCAACTACTTCTTCTTTTTTAATTGGCTTTTCAAACTTCGGTACATTTTGCATCATCTGTTGCTTCTCTTGTTCTGCTGCTTCAGCAAATTGTTCTGGATTTTCACTTGCACCAGAAAGCTCCATAGAACCAGCCATCTGACTCATAGCGCTCTCACCTGGAGTTACAATACTTGCACGAAAAATAGTATGTAATACTGTGTGACGAATATTTGCCACTAATTGTGAAAACATATCAAAAGCTTCTTTTTTATACTCAATAAGAGGATCCTGCTGTCCATAACCACGCAACCCAATACCTTGTCGCAAATGATCAATAGCATCAAGATGATTCATCCAATGTTGATCTACTGTACGGAGCAGTATGGATTTCTCAATTGCTCGCATAGGCTTATCACCATTTTCTTGTTCTTTTGCACTATATGCAACTTTTGACTCCGCAAAAACATATTCTATCACTTCTGATATAATTTCTCGATCATCCTTACTATTATCTGCAATTATCTCTTCTGTTTTTTTAACAGCATTCTCTGAAAAAGGAAATATCGCTCGAACATCAGCTACTATATTTTTCACTTCCCAACTATGTCTCTCGCCTATTGTATGTGCACCAATCAACTCTTCCAATTCCTCATGCAATAAATCCAATATCTCAGTCTTCACTTCATCACTCTGCAATGCCATTCGCCTCTTTTCATAAATAACTTCACGTTGTTTATTTACAACATCATCATAATCCAAGACATGCTTACGAATATCAAAATTGAATCCTTCTATTTTTGACTGAGCTCCTTCAATTTGTTTTGAAATCATCTTATTTTGAATTGGTTGATCTTCTGGGAGACCTAATCTCTCCATAATATTTTTAAGCTTATCACCACCAAAACGAGTCATCAGCTCATCATCAAGTGAAATATAAAATTGTGTCGTACCAGGATCTCCTTGACGCCCTGAACGCCCTCTCAACTGATCATCGATTCTGCGAGCCTCATGTCTTTCTGTTCCTATTATATATAGTCCACCAACTTCTTTAACACCTTCTCCCAACTTTATATCAGTTCCACGACCAGCCATGTTTGTTGCAATCGTTACAGAACCTTTTTGTCCAGCATCTGTTATAATTTGAGCTTCTTTCTCATGAAATTTAGCATTCAATACACTATGTGAAACACCTGCTTTTTCAAGTGCTTTAGACAAAGCCTCTGATTTTTCTATTGCCACAGTACCCACCAAAACTGGCTGACCTTTTGCGTTCAATTCCTTAATCTTTTCTGCTATAGCATTAAATTTCCCTCTTTCATTTTTATAAACAACATCTGGCAAATCATTTCGAATCAAATCTTTATTTGTAGGTATTTCCATCACTTCAAGACCATATACTTTTTGCAACTCTTCTGCACTTGTACTAGCTGTACCAGTCATACCAGATAGTTTCTTATACATCCTAAAATAATTTTGAAATGTAATCGTTGCAAGTGTACGAGACTCTCTTTGCACTGTCACTTTTTCTTTTGCTTCAATTGCTTGATGTAAACCATCACTATACCTACGACCCTCTTGGGCCCGTCCAGTAAATTCATCAATGATAATTACCTCACCATCACGCACCATATAATCCTTATCAATCTCAAAAAGATATTGTGCTTTCAAAGACTGTTCCAAGTGATGTACGTATTGAATCTTTCCTTGTTCATAAATATTACCGACATTAAGCACATCTTCAATTTTTTCAATACCTTTATCTGTAATTGCAACGCTACGTAATTTTTCATCAACTGTAAAATCTTCTTCTTGAACCAATCTTGGTACAATTCCAGCAAACTGTTGGTATAACTTTGTAGATTCAGAATCAGGTGCAGAAATAATAAGAGGAGTACGAGCTTCATCTATCAAAATCGAGTCAACTTCATCAACAATTGCATAGTTCGGAGTTCTTTGTGACAATTGTTCTTTTGATTGCGCCATATTATCACGCAAATAGTCAAAACCAAATTCATTATTAGTTCCATATGTAATATCAGCCGCATAAGCTTCTTTTTTTTCTACAGCATTTAAATTTTCCATTTCAATATCAACTTCGTTATCATCAACATTGTTTGCTTCATATAGAAAACCACCTTCATGCGTAATACACGCAGTTTGAAGTCCTAGTTTTTCATATACAACACCCATCCAATTACAGTCACGCTTTGCAAGATAATCATTTACTGTAACAACATGCACCCCTTTGCCTGTAAGAGCATTCAAGTAAATTGGCAAAGTTGAAGTCAGTGTTTTACCCTCACCAGTTTTCATCTCAGCGATCTTTCCTTGATGAAGTACAACACCACCAATAAGCTGGACATCATAATGACGCTCACCCATAGCTCTATCTGCTGCCTCACGCGTTAGCGCAAATGCTTCCGGTAAAATATCATCAACAGTTTCTCCATCTTTCAATCGTTTTTGAAAATCTTTTGTTTTTTCTTTTATGTCTTCATCAGATAGTTCCTTCATTTTCGGACCCAGATCATTAATTGCATCTACAATAGGCTGCATTTTATTAATTTGTTTTTCATTTGAACCAAATAATTTTTGAAAAAGTGACATAATTTTTTTGTATAAATAAATATGATCTGTTTTAAGCTAACAGATTCTTTACTTACAGATTCTATCAAATAACCCTTAAGGAGTCAAAATAAAAAACCAAAAGATGTTATCTTTCGGTTTTATATATTCTTATTATAAGAAATGTTTATTGTAATATTCAAAAACATCTTTTGGTAGTTTTTTATACCTCTTTTTTATAATATTTCTTTTTAATTCTATGCTCATCCTGAGACGATCATGCTCTACTCTATATCGCACTTCGTTCCTAAGTTTCATAAAATCATTAAAGCCCTCAATGTACATAAGTAAAATATTTTCAAGACTACACGTAAAAAAAGTACACAAACGTTCTGGAGTTATGTCACCTTTTAAATGCCTGGATAATAACTGAAGTGTGATTAATTTATTACTAGACATGCTCCATAATTGAATTCTATTCATAAATAAAAGATGAACATCAACATTTTTATCCAGAGATACAAACCATGTTTTGATAACAGAAAATCTTTTTACTACATAATCTGACTTCCTGTTTAATATAGTTACATTTGCCTCAACAAGAGCCTTTGCATCAAATCCCAATTTGTACAAATTATCAAAACGTACTTCAATCTTATCGCATCCGCATAATGATTTCGTATGCTTTGACATTGCTTCAATACTTTTTATTGATAAGCCTGCCTTAACAAGTTCAGCTCTTCGTCTATCAATAACTTCTTGTTTCATTGGTTTATTTCCTCCTCTTCAAAAAAGAAATTTAATTTTTAAAATTAACTAAAGCAACTTCACATTATATTGTGAAGTTACCTTTTTGTCAATTCCTATACTATAAAAACTTTATGCCGTAAACCTATCATCTCCATGAGTATTATCTACTTTTCCACTAGACTTTGCTTGTGCTGTTTGCTTCATCACATCAGAAAATCCTTTTACAGCTTCTAAAACATCTGTTGGTATCATCCAAATTGTTGTAACAGCACACTTCTCATGCTCTGCCTCTAATTTTTTTGATATTGTTCTTTTTAATTCTTCTGGAATCACAATAACAATTTAACAAAATTCTTCAATTTTATTAGTTGACCAATTGATTGCTTTTTCTATATCTTCTAACGTTGGATTTTTCACAACCTCATGTACATCCATAACATCTTTTATAACTCGTGGTATTTCAAGGTATTCACATTTACCGCTCAAAAATTTTGCAACCATTGCATCATTTGCTGCATTCATAACTGCTGGCATTGTGCCACCAGATTCCATAGCCTCAAATGCATACCCTAGACATGGAAATCTATCCAAATCAGGTTTTGCAAAGGTATACGATGTATCAAATCTATGTCTTTTCACAGCCTCTCCCCATCTATCAGGATAACTAAGAGCATACTGGATTGGCAATTTCATATCAGGCTCAGATATCTGTGCAATTATGGAATTATCAGAATACTCTATCATAGAATGAATCATGCTCTCAGGATGGATTACAACTTGTATATCTTTTGGCTCTACATCATACAGCCACATAGCCTCAATCACCTCAAATCCCTTATTCATAAGTGTTGCAGAGTCTATAGTAATCTTCTGTCCCATATTCCATGTCTTATGACCGAGTGCATCTTCTATGGATACATCAGACATTTCTTCTTTTGTATAATCCCTGAGAGCTCCACCAGAACAAGTAACTACAAGTGAACGAATTGTTTTTTTATCCTCACCATTCAAACACTGAAATAACGCACTGTGTTCAGAATCAATCGGCATAAGCATCACATTATTTTCTCGTGCTTCTCTCATAACAATCTCACCAGCTGCCACGAGAGTTTCTTTATTTGCAATTGCAACATTTTTCTTCACTCTTATCGCCTCAATAGTAGCTCTTATAATAGTAAGTCCCACAGTTGCAGTTATGAAAGTGTCGTAACCATCCATCACAGCAATTTCCTCCAACATCTTCGGACCAGTCAAAACTTTTACATTTGTTTTATTTTCTAACTTTTTTGCCTTTTTCTCATCATGAACTCCCACAATTTCAGGTTTGAATTCTTCAATCTGTTCCAAAAGTAAATCAATATTATTACCACCAGCAGAAAGTGCAAATACTTTCAATTTATTAGGATATTTTCTAACAACATCTAGTGTCTGTGTCCCCACAGATCCAGTACTCCCCATAAGTGCTATTTTTTTCATAAACTCATATATTATCAATTAGCTTTAAGCACATCCACTCCCCCTTTTTAAGGGGGAGATGTCCGAAGGACAGAGGGGGTTTTGCAACAATTAAAAATTACATATTCTACAACCACCCCCGGGTCCCCTCCTTTAAAATGAGGGGAGGATTTTCTTAATTATTAATTAAAATAAAACTCTCCATAAAAATAGAGAGTTTCAAATATTATCTTAAATAATGTTTCAACGTATAAATCCAATCTTCATCAATGTCACCATTTGCAGCATCTGATTCTTTTTGTGTAAGTAACCACTCCAACCATCCTCTATTAGTGCGAGCTACATCCGCAATCAGTTCACCTCTATGCTTACCAAATGTTAATCTCTTTATAAGCAATGGCTCACTTGTAATTTTCATCATTTTCTCAATTACTTCAGCATGTGTACTGTCTCGCATCATTTTGTCATACATCCTCTCAAATACAGCAGCCAATACTCGCACATCACCCAAAGCATCATGAGCTACAACATTATCCAATTCAATTCCAAGATAATATCTCAAGTACTGCAACCTATAAGCAGGTATCTCACTCTTTACATCCAAAGCCTGTGCAACCTTATATGTATCAATAGTCTTTCCTACTTTCAAATTTTCTCTCTCAACCATTCCTACATCATAAGGAGCATTATGAGCTATAAAAATAGTCTCATCTTTATCTAAAATTTCTTTTAACCCATCATAAAATTTAGATCCTTGAAATTCTTCCTTCCCTTCAAGGTGTTTGTTGGTAATATGAGTAACCTCCATAGCCTCCACCTCCATATCACGCCCAGGACTAAACATTGCCTCTTTTTCAGTCCCCTCAAAATCATAAGCAACCTGCACAAGTCTATCTTCTTCAGTAAGTCCTGTCGCTTCTACATCAAGAAATAATAAGTTCTTACTTTTTTCTTTATTCATTTAATTTGTCTTTAATATCAATAGTGGAAACTGTAAAGCCTTCTTTTTCTACTTGTGTTATGAAATCAGTTTTATATTTGTCAAATATATCATTCTCGGATATGTCCTCAAGTAATATTGACCGCAACTCTGATCCAGCAGAGGAAAATACATATGCACTCATTCTAAATAATTTTTTACTCTTGTTATCATGTGATATTAGAAATAATTGCTTACCAATCTTGATTTTAAGTGGTTTCGACGAAAAAATATCAATATTATAACTCAAAGTTGTTGACTGGCTAAATAGCCCTAATGATGCCAAATGCAAATATTCATCAAAGCCTAATTTATACTTTTCTAGTGATTTTCTCCCACCTCCCTGTATTGCCATAAGACCCGATTCTGTTGATAAAGCAATAAAATTTTTAAAGGTCAATAGATCATTTCTTGACAATACTTTCATTATTTCTAAAAGACTAAAGGAAAATGTGCCTGGTTTTTGAATTTCATCAGATAAAATTTTTGCCAAAACAGCCTGCATTTCTTCCCTACTTATGTCTTGAGCAATATTCAAAAATCTAGAAGTCCAATCTACGTCTACTGGCACATCTGACACCTCTCGGCCTTCAAGGTTGTCTCTAGATTGTACAATAATATTTTCTAAATTAATTTGCTTGTTATACTGTTCAATCGCAAATCTTTTTTCAGCACGAGACAATATTTCCAATGCTTCACTCTGCCCTTCCGCTTGCGCGATAATTTTTTGTTTTTCTGCCTCAGATTCAGTCACCGAAATCCTCTTAATTTTTTTTGCATCAAACTCAAAAACTCTGTTACCTACAACACCCACTCCCTCAGAAACTGTCTCAATTAATTTAACAACTGGCTTTTCAAGTCCAGTTAAATTTTGAATATCCATAACAAAAGTTATACAATAATACTAATTAATTTTCCTTAACCAAAAATCACTTTTAAAATTTCTTCTTCATTGTACTTTTTTCCAACATTTTTTGCAACAATTCTATAATATTCTAAATTTTATTCCCTAATTACTTCAATATTATCCATATCCATCAAATTCACAAGTCTTGATGGTTTTTGTTTTGGTAATATACCTGCATCTACCACAATATCTGGTTTTACGTCTTTGAAATATTTATCTATTTCAGAAATGTCTTCCAATTCTTTTTTACCAGTAATATTAAGACTTGTAGAAACGATTGGAGCATCTAGTACTTTTATCAAGTGTAATAAAAATTCACTTTTTGGTAACCGTACTGCAATTCCTTGGTCTTCACTTATTAGTTCTTTTATTACATTATTATTCCTACCTTTCAATATCACTGTTAGAGCACGTTCTTTTGACCATTCTTTTTTCAAATAATCATATTGTCGTTTAGACAAAAAACAATATTTTCTAATCATGCAAAAACTTCGCACTAATGATATTAAGTGCTTCTGTTGCTGGGGTGTGCGTTTCTTGATTTTATAAATCTTATCAATCGCATTTTGACTCGTTGCAATAGCACTAAAACCATATACAGTTTCTGTCTGCAAAACCACAACATTCCCATCCTTTATCCTACCAGCAACAATCTCAACATCATCACTAGAAAAATCATCTAGATCTATTTTTATAATTTCCATCCACTATACAACAATGCTGATAAGCTTTCCTTGTACAAAAATTACTTTTCTTACTTCTTTCCCGTCTATGTGTTTTTGTACATTTTCACTTGCTAATGCTTTTTCTGTTGCTTCTTCTTCTGTTATTCCTGTTGCTACACTTATTTTATCTCGTACCTTACCATTTACTTGTACAACTAGTTCTATTTCATCATCTACCAAATACTTTTCATCATATTCTGGCCAACTTTCTTCTATCAAAAATGTATTATTGCCCATCTCACTCCATAACTCTTGTGTTAAGTGTGGTGCAAAAGGTGACAGTACTTTTAAGAATTTACCAAAGTCTTCACTAGAAATACTTTTTTCAGTCTCTATTTCATTTGAAAGCATCATCATTGCACTTATTGCTGTGTTGTATTTCATGTCTTCTATATCTTCTCCTACTTTTTTGATTGTTTTGTTTAATGTTCCTTTTAGCTTTTTAGATGTTTCAGCTTCTGTCCATTCACTATGATAAATCTTCCAAATCCTCTCCAAAAACTTTCTCGGACCAACAAGTCCATCAGTACTCCAAGCAACTGACGCATCAAATGGTCCCATGAACATTTCATATACTCTGAATGTATCAGAGCCAAACCTATCGATTATATCATCAGGATTTATAACATTACCCCAACGCTTACTCATCTTACGTCCATCCTCTGCCATGATAAGTCCAACTGTCTGTAATTTTGAAAACGGTTCGTCATATGAAACAACTCCTATGTCATATAAGAACTTATGCCAAAATCGTGCATAAATAAGATGTCGTGTAGCATGTTCTGCTCCACCTACATAAAAATCAACTGGTGACCAATATTTTTCTTTATCTTTATCAATTAATGCACTATCATTTTTTGGATCAATATACCTCAAGTAATACCAACTAGACCCAGCCCATTGTGGCATAGTATTTGTCTCACGCTTAGCCGGACCACTACACTCAGGACACTCAGTATTCACCCAGTCGTCAATTGCAGCAAGTGGTGATTCACCTGTTCCCGTTGGCTCATAGCTTTCCACCTCTGGAAGTATTAACGGTAGTTCATCTTCTGGCACAGTAACAACTCCACACTTCTCACAATGAATTAAAGGGATAGGTTCTCCCCAATACCTCTGACGACTAAACACCCAATCACGAAGCTTATAACTAGTAGTCATTTCACCACCAGCCTTCTGCGTAATTGCTTCTTTAGCATCTTCTGAATCCATGCCATCAAATTCTCCAGAATTAACCATGATACCCGTTCCTGTAAAAACTTTATCATTATTTATTTTATCCCACATAAATCTTTGACCTCCTGCTACAATTGCACTCTCCACTTCTTTCGCTGTCATCCATACGATATCATGTTTTACTTTTTCTTCATCACTTACTACATTTTGTTCATCACTTTCTAATTCAAAATAAAATGATTCAAAATGTGCAAATCTGTTAACATTTTTTGGATTATGAAAAAACTTACTATGTGATTTACCTAAATTTTTAATCAATTTTAAATTTTTATAACCAGTCTCTTCTAAAATCTCAGTTCGTGCTGCTTCTTGGGCAGTTTGACCTTCTTCAATTCCTCCTGTAATAAATGTAATCCAAGCTACTTTCTTCCACTTTAATGTTAAATATTTATCTTCTTCCCAATGTTTCACAATTGCGGTAATTGTATCTCTTTCTATAAATTCTAAATCTTTTTTTGGTGCACTACTTTTTGTTTTATCTATAAATAATGGTTCTACAACTTCTTGCATATCAACGTCATATTTCTGAGCAAACTCAAAATCACGCTCATCATGAGCAGGTACTGCCATAATTGCACCAGTTCCATAATCAGCCAAAACATAATCTGCAATGAAGATTGGAATTTCTTCGCCATTAACTGGATTTACTGCCATCACACCCTCAAGCCTTACACCTGTCTTTTCTTTTCCTTCAGCAGTTCGCTCAATCTCAGTTTTTGCTTGTGTTTGCTTTTGATACTCTGCAACTTCACTTCTATTTACAATCTCTAATTGTTCAAGTAACCCATGCTCAGGAGCAAGTACCATATAAGTAGCACCATATAAAGTATCTGGACGTGTTGTAAATACTTTGATGGATTTACCATTATCACTTTTACCTCCAACAGAACTCAGAGACAAACTATGACTGAAATCTAAAATTTCAACTATAACCTCTGGGAGTTCTTGTTTTATCAGCTTACTACCAAAATGCCCTTTATTATCAAATTTCAAAAATTTTGCATCTAATCCTTTTGCATTTTTCTCTCCATGTTCAAATGGCACCCAATCATCATCATGCGAATGAAGCACAACAAAATCATCACAATGTTGTTTAATTTTTTCAAAATCATATCCATCTTCAGTATAAAATCCATGTGTATTTTCTTTTGTATGTTTATCATCAATTTTTGCATAATTAGCAGCAACCAAAATAACTTTTTTGACTTTAAAATCTTTTGGCTGTTTTTCTAACCATCTCAAAATTGCAACACCTCCACGAGAATGTCCTATTAAAACTGTATTTTTGTTTGGCTTCAATTCGTCCAATTGAGCTAACCATTCATCCATGTATGGATTTTCAGCATTCTTCAGAACTGGTGCCACAAATAAAATACCTTTTTTATTCATTTCTTCAGCAAGCCATAAATACCACTTTTCTTGTGGGTTTGTGTCCTTTCCATGCATCAAAATAACGTTTTCTTCTTGTTCTACGACTTTTTTTTGCAATAAACTTAAAATTTCTGGCACTTCTTTAACATTTTCATCCTCACTCATGTGTCCATATTCTTTTAATATCTGAATATTAGCAATATCACCAAAATTTTCAATATAATACTCTCTTATCTCATCTGTAATCCAACCATCCTTTTCACCAAAAATACAATTCATGTATGTAACATTTTGCTTTACCATTTCAATGTCTAAATTTCTATCTTGATAATTTTTAAAAATAATTAGTTCTTCTTTTGTTAATTTTTCTTTGAATTGTTCAAAATATAAACTATCTGGTTTTTCAAAACCAACGGGAGCGACAAGAACAAGGTTTTTTATCTTATATTTTTCTGCTAATTTCATCGCCAAAAGTCCACCCATACTATGTCCAACAACAGAAAAATCTTGAAGATTATTTTTTGCAATTTTTTCTTCTATAAAATTATACCACTCATCAAAATCTGGCGTATCCGTATTTGGTGCATCAAACGCAAATACTCTGTGACCATCTTTTTCTAAAGAATCTTTTAACCACGGAATAAAATCAGTTTTTGAGCTACTTTCCCAACCATGTAAAATTAAAACATTTTCTTTTAATTCTTCATTCTTAATTCTAAATTCTATATTTGCTCCCTCACTTCGTCCTATCCAATTCCTCTGTGATTCTTTGATGCTTTCTTGCCAATCAAGTTTATCTATGTCAGCGAGCATCCTATCTGCATAATCCGTAATTTTTATAACCCATTGTGGAATTTTCTTTTTCTCAATCGGTGTATCACATCTCTCACAACAACCATTCTCTAAATCTTCATTTGCAAGTCCCGTTTTGCACGATGGGCACCAGTTAATCGGTTCATTTGATTGAAATATTAATCCCTTTTTATACATCTGAATAAAAGTCCACTGAGTCCATTTATAAAACTCTGGGTCTGTAGTCGAAATCTCTCGCTCCCAATCATAATTAAGAGAAATCTTTTCTAATTGTTTTTTAAAGGTTGCAATATTTTTATCCGTTCCTATACGTGGATGTACTTTATTTTTAAGTGCATACTGTTCAGCAGGAAGTCCAAAAGCATCCCACCCCATTGGATGAAGTACATTGAAATTTTGCATTTTTTTATACCGAGAGATAATATCTGTTGCAATATAACCCTTAGGATGACCCACATGGAGTCCTTCTCCTGATGGATATGGAAACATATCAAGAATATAAAATTTCTCTTTATCAGAGTCCTCTGTCGTTTTATAGACATTTGACTCATTCCATTTTTTACGCCATTTATCCTCAATTTCTTTGTGCTTATAGATTTTCATAATTAAAAATACGATAAAGTTATATCTATAACCTTATCGTATTTTGATGTTTTTTTCAAACACCTGTCGTATTGCGAGGAAGCCCCGCTATCCTACACACATATTCGTACCAACCCTCATCTCTGTTTTGATGCTCATATGGAAATATTTTTGTGATTATATTAATATCCACAATATCCTCATCACACAACTCCCCTTGGGTCGGAGGATGCTTTTTTTGTTTGTAATAATTGCGTAAAAACAGAATGACCTCCCAACATCCAGCATCTTTGATGTGACAATCTGGAAAATGACTTCTACTCCACTTTTCATTCCAATCACAAAACCTTAGCAAGTACCCATAACTATCGCTATCATAATCTTCTCTTAAATCATCATACGTATTAACGGCCATAATAATTACCTCCTTGATAGCAAGCTTCTGATTTTAATGTTAAATTACTTAGTTTTTTTCAAATACATCAGAATTTTTGACGCATCGGCCTTTTACCTGTAATTTTTTTATCTACCGCGTCAAGGATTAAATCTTCCCCGCCAATCCATACACTACCTGATTCACTACTACTGAGGTAGTAACCTTGTGAAGAGCTTAGAAACTCTTCTGCAAGTTGATGGTACTGAAGCATGTTAGTACTGTTATGTTTATGTGCATATAAGATTGCACTTATCATCGCATGTGATCCTGGTTTAATAAAAATCACACAGTCCGTATTACGATCAATAATTGGCCAAAGCTCACATACACGCAAGATTTGCGCAAGATCACACCATGTACGTACAAAATCATTTCGCTGAAAAATCGGCACACAACCTCCACACTCTTTTACAAGATGAGCATACAACCAATCTTCAAGTTGTTTGCTTACATTGAATTTTTTAACAAATTCATCAATCGTTATAACAATTTCTTTCATCTCTTTTCCTCGAATATGTATATAATTTAAAAAAATATTATAAAAAATATAAAAGAACCAACTAAAAAGTATATCACTTGTTATCTATTTCGTCAATGATTTTTACAACTAATTTCTTTATGTTTATAAATTTCTATAATTTAAAATACGATAAGATTATTTCTATAACCTTATCGTATATTTTGATGTTTTTTCAAGTCAATATTTTTTGCCTTAATGAATCAAATACAGATTTTGCAAGAACAATGGATAGTGGTAAGCACACAAAACATGATGCTAAATATGAAATCCACTCTACTACAATCCCAGAACTAACATCATCCATGATAACAGCATCCCAACAAATAAATGATGATATCGTCACAATACTAACTCCCACAATAATAGATAAACCACCAACAAACATCTTTGACCACCATGATTTCAAAGATAACCCTATATCTAAATCATCCTCAAGTATAATGACAAGAGGAAAAATAATCGATGCTACTATGTAACACACAATCCCTATTGCTCCAAATAGCATTCCCAGCCAATCATTTGCAAAAACATTATCAGTTAAATATACACTAACCATTCCAATAATAGCAATAACTGGAATTACTATAAGTATTATGCAATTATGTACGAACATATGTGCAAATATTCCTACATAATCACCTTCAAATTGATATACTGACAAAATATTAATAAATAATATGCCAAAAGTGATTATACAAAGTGTAACTATATGCCTCTTACGCTTGGTTGTAAAATGCCCGTAATGAATATTTCTTGCTCATTTATCCTTACATTCTCACCTTTCCACAATTTCTTTTTTTGCTCTAAACTCAAAATGATGTCTTTTGGTACAGGCTCTGTTGCAAATTCTCCAATTTTTGTCCAATTTTCTACAATTATAGTACCATCCGCCTGTGTAACTTCTTCAAATTTTTGTACATCACCTGCAAAAACATTGTTAGCACACAAAATGCTAATCACTACAACTATTATCTTTAATATTTGCAACATCTTCTCTCCCCCTTTTAATATGAGTTCATTTCTTCATTGTTAAATTACGATAGTTCAATATACCATTATTTATTATCACCGTCAATCACATCAGTCTCATCAACAATCTCCCCAACTAACTCCTCAATGATATCTTCTAAAGTTATAAGTCCGACGAGATCGTTATCTTGTTTTGATTCTACCAAAAACATATGAGAATGTTTTTTATTCATCATACGAAATACTTTTTCTATTTCTAAATCTTCTTTTACGTATTGAACATCTGATACAAACTCTCCAAGTGGTTTATCACGCTCATCAGAGTTCAAAACTTTCATAATAGTATTTACATGTATATATCCAATCATCTTATCTTCATTGTCTCCCTCATATACTGGATAACGTGAATGTCCTATTTGTGATACTTGGTATGATATCTGTTCTACTGGTACAGTAGCTGATAATGCAATAATTTTTTCAAACGGCATCATTACATCAGATACTACAATATCATCAAACTGAAAAATATTTTCAATCATCTCATGTTCTGATTTGTCTATAATTCCATGTTCTACACCTATACGACTGAGAGTTCGTATTTCCTCTTCACTAACTATCTCAGCAGCACTATCAACACCCACAGCTTTGTGTAAATACTTACTCATACGATGCAATACAAAAACAACAGGTATAAAAATTACATACATAACATATATTGGCCACGCTGTAATTTGTGCTATTTTTTCATTTTTTGCTATTGCAAATGATTTTGGTATTATCTCACCAAAAATAAGAATGAAAATTGTAGTTACACCAGTAGCAATCCCCAATGCAGCACTTCCAAAAAACCTCCCAGCAACAACCGTTGCATACGATGCAGTAAAAAGGTTTACTATATTATTTCCAATAAGAATCGTTATTAATAATCGTTTAGGTTTTTTCTTTAAGTTATCTATAATATCAGAAGCAAATTTCTTTTTTGTCACCATTAAATGGACTTTTGCTGGAGTAAGCGAAAAAAACGCAGTTTCCGCACTCGAAAACAACGCTGATAATAATATTAAAACTGTAAAAATGACCACATCACTCATTTATTTCTCTCTAAACATCCAACCAAACAAGCTGAATGAACTATTATATTTATCTACAAAATCATACACATCTTTTTTATTTTTTTCAATAGAGTTAATATTTTTTTGTGCAGAGCCTCTTATAGCATCATCACCAATTAACTTTATTTTTTCATTTGCTCTTTTTAATTTCGCATCATAATTTTGAATATTCAAAGCCATCTTTCTTAATTCACCATAATCAGGCCCAATAACAAATATAAACACCGATGGTCTACTCTCAACTTTCTCTTTAGAAATAATATCCTCATTATTTATTCCACTTGTCTTCATGGTTATTTCTTCAATTTCTCTTTGGATATTTTTATCTTCCTGCATTTTTTTTCTCAATTCCTCCTGAGCTTTTCTTTTATGCTCTTCTTCTGTTTCTTGCTTATCGATTTCATCTTGCGTTTTCTGTTTCTCTGCCTCTTGCTCCGCCAATGTTTTTTGCTGAGCTTCATGTTTAGATTTGCTATATTGTTCTATTTCTTTCTTGGTTCTTGTTGCATTTACAATTTTTTCTTCTGCAAAATGACAAGTCTCAGAAAATTCTCCGTCTTTATTGCTATAAACCTTATTTGCAAGCATTTCCATTGACTTTGTCCAATAATCCACACCAGGATTTCCTCCACTTGGTGCCTTGCAATTTATACCATAATCACTATTGCTAGTTATTGTATTGTCTTTTATTTTTACACCACCAATTTTACCTGCACTCTCATAATATTGTGCAGCTATTCCACTTGCCTTATTCTTCTTTATTTTATTATCATAAATTTTCAAATCAGATTTTCCAACTATAACTTCAATACCACTTTCTCCATTACCAGAAATTAAATTACCACTTATAATTCCATCCACATTCGCTCTTATATCAATACCCTCTTCATCATTGTCATAGACATCATTATTTTTGATTTCAACATTTTTGCCTCTCTGAAGATACATAGCCTTTCCATTACCATATATCATACAATCTTTTACAGTTAACTTTCCATTTCCAACAGTTTCTATTCCTATTCTGGCATCTTTAATTTTTGAATCTTCTATTTTTACGCTTGCATTATTACTAACATCAATACCACGTCCAGATACAGTTACACTTCTAATAGACGATTCGTCGTCCATTGTGACTTTACCTGTAATTATAACATCATCCTTATCATCTCCTTCCACATAAACATTTTCTCCTATAGTAATATCTTCATTATATGTCCCTTTCTGTACGAGAATATCATCACAATCTTCATCAAGCGCCTCATCAATATCCTTATACGGCTCATCACTGCTACCATCGCCATCATCATCCGCATCTTCATCAACATAACAAGTATCTGACGCAATCACAAAAACCGGATTAACAAATAAACCGGCTGACACAATCACTATAAAAAGAAATGTGATAATTAATTTCATAATGATATTATATCACAAACAAGTTTTAAACACTATTTTCTATAGACAATCTACTATTTTTATGCTATGTTTATTTTATTATTGATTAATGAAGTCCTTTATACAAAGGATAGGAATATCGAGTTGAGGGTTATCCATCCCTCTAATTTTCTCTCTCAGCAAAGGCGTCACTGATAAAAGAATGGTGATCATTGCCTCTTCATTGAGGAGTGTCACTATCATACGCGGTCGTCAAATAGACTAATGTATTACCGTCAATTGTGCACCTCTCATTTAAAGAAATTTAATTGAGAGATTGATACTGAATGGGTGTTGATTCAAAAAAAGGATCACGGTAACTCCACAAATAGTCTTTTATAAGAAATTTAATTTTTTATTTAAAGATCAGAGAGCCCAGATCGAATTCCATGACTCGAGGGTCTGGCTGAGCATTATTCAATGATACCTAAAGCATATGTATGCACCATATGCTTTTTTATTTTGTCATCATAGCTATAATCATACATTTGAATAATAGAAAATGACCACAGTAGCTGTGGTCATTAAATCTAGCGCTAACTTCTTTTGTAAATTTTAATTATGTTATTCATCAAAATATGGTGACTTCCATGATGGATTGCGATTCTTTAATTCATCCGATATACCAAAATAAATACATGTATTTCCAACTTCAGCCTTACCTTTGTCTTTACATTGTTTTGTGACATCATCACAAATTGGCAAACATTCACTTTTTTCTAACCCATACTCACGATATTCTGCCATTAAAGATTCACATTGGAGATGGCACATAACCTCATCTTCACTTTGAGGAGGCTCAGAAAGCCGAGAACCAGCAATTGTATCCACTGATGTTTTTATACCTTGTCCTATTGCTGCTTGTTCTTCTGGTGTTTTGTCACAACCACCCAGAAGTCCAATTGCAAAAAATACTATACCAACGGCAAATACTTGATAAGTTTTATTTTTCAAAATAATTCACCTCCTGCCATAATTTTTGTTTTTATTTGTACTACTAACTTTTATATTTAATACTGTATCATGCAAAAACACTAATAACAACAACTAGCCACATTAAAAATAAGTCATTGACTTATAGTATTTTTTCTATCAAAAAGGTCCAACCTAGGGTCAACCCTAGGTTGGACATTGTCTCATTAATACCTATACTTCTTCAAGTTGTGCTTTCACCATAATTCTACGAGCGTTTGTACCAAGTGGCCAACAAGTTGTAAGTGTTAATTCCTGTGATTGCGTATCAGCAAATATACGACTATCATCTGGAGCAACCTCCTCGTTCAAGGTTACAACATATTTATAGTTAATCTCTTTTCCATTTTGTTGTTTTGTTTTTACTATTATCTCATCGCCATCAGTAAGATCATTGAGATTTTTAAAAATATTATCATAAATCCCCTTTGACCAAATATAATTACTGCTATGTCCTGCCACATACATATTTCCACGTCTACCAGGCATTGCAGTGCCTGGATAATGTATTACACCATCATTTAAATCTTCTTGTAACTTCTCTTCTGCTGCATCATTAGATAATACAACTGGCACCTCTACATTTATTTTATTTATTTCTACAATTATTTCTGGACGAATATCTCCCAATGCCATGGGATCATACCCATTATTCACCTCATCACCGTCACTATATCCATCACCGTCTGTGTCAGATTTTTTTGGATCTGTTCCAAATATATATTCATCATAAATAACCAATCCATCATTATCACTGTCATCAAATTCATCACTAACTAACAATCCCATGTTATCAATCTCCCACTTATCTGGTATATTGTTTGAATTTGTATCCATAAGTCCACTTCCATTTGGAGAATAGCCATTTTCTATTTCATCACCGTCACTATATCCATCACCATCTGTGTCAGATTTTGTAGGGTCCGTCTTATATTTATACTCAGCGACAAGTGATAAACCATCATTATCAATATCAAGCTCTGCATCTATAAAATTATTAAGAGTTACATCATATTTAGTCAACCATTCCTCAGGCACGCCAAAATCATCCTTATCACGAGGATTACCCTTATCATTTGCAACTGGCACAATAGATTGATTTACTCGACCAAGTATCCCACTCAACAGAGAAAAAACTATTATAAAGGTTACAAAAAAAGCAATTGTTGATATTAAAAACCTTTTCATATTCTAATATTATTTATCAGCCTATTTATAATATTCCCATTTACCCCCATGTCATTCCTGCGAAGGCAGGAATCTTACGGTAGACAACATGTTGACCAAATTAATCATAATAAGCAATAATACCACATTAAAACCACTTTGTCAAACACATATGCTTGACAATTACTCTTTTTTATGCTATTTTTAAACATCGTACCTAGTACGACACATAATTAGAAAAGTTTTATAACAACTCAATATACGGAGGATTACCTATGCAAGCTACCTCAAAAAAACCACCTCATTACATTTGTCCAAATAATTGTGAGGAAGTTTATTTTTATCAAGATGGACTACTTGAGGCGACTCGAACTTTTGATGAAGATGGTACAGACATGGCTGATGAAACATTTGATTTCTCAGCAAAAACAGAAATGAAATGTTTTCACTGTAACTCTGTTGCCATTATCAATAAATCCTGACTTGTTTATTAAGTTATAGAAAAATATAAACCGCCAGACAACATATACATGTTACTGGTGGTTTTTTCTTTTTTTACTACATCGTCATTGCGAGTGTCGCCATCTTTTGTGCCACAAGCGAAGCAATCTCATTAAGTTTAAAAATATCTTAACGAGATTGCTTCGTCGTACCTCCTCGCAATGACCCAAAAGACAAAAAGGTCCAACCTAAGATCGACCATAGGTTGGACCTTGTCCAGCTAAAATAAAACCTAAAAATTCTTTCCAATATACTCCATCAACTTACTTCCCTGTAATTCCTGTGTTGCTGCGCCTGCTCTTATGAAAAATTCTTCTTTTTGCCCTTCTTTTAAAAAAACGGGTACATCCGAACTAAAACAATCTATTCTAAATACTTGTTTATCATCTATATTAACTACTTCAGACTGTATTGAGCTAGCGAATTGCTCCCCTATATGTTGATTAAATAAATTTGTAAAATGTAATTGAAATTTATCATTATTTATAAAATTATCTTTTCCTAACCCTAGCACGTCCCCACCATCATTAACGCCTACAAACAATATTCCGCCTTCAGCATTCAAAAACGCACAAATAGTTTTAAGAACTGCATGCTCTATTCTCTTATCCTTCTCATCTGTATGCAAATTCACTCTCAAAGTTGATTTGAATTCTACTGTGTTATTTTCCCCTGATTTTATTATTCTTACACTATCATCACCCATTGATTTTAATTTTCCTCCGTGCGATGGATTTGTGGCAAAAAACTTTCCCATAAGCTTACCCATGATATTATTTGACCCATTTTCCAAATACTGATATCCAGCAAATGACACTATGAGTGCCCCTACCATAATACTTGCTACAGCCCCTATTTGATTCCACACAGAATCTGTCTGCATATTACCTCCAGAAACTAAAGCCTCTATAATATTTTCAAATATGATCCAAAGCAAACTAAATGCTATAGAAAAAGTGAATGCAAAAAGTGAAACAAAAAAAGGACTTAATCTAAGTGAATTTTTATGAAATTTATTCATAGCATAAACTAACATAAACGCAATCATTCCAAATAACGCTCCACTAATAACATGCATTACGACTTCAAATAAAAGTGATTGCGTATGCACAAAAATAAGTTCGTCAACAATCAAAGACATACCCACAAACAATGCTAGTGCTATCTCAATTTCTTGTGGATATCTAACTGTAGACTTTCGAAAAAAGAAACGTAATCCGAAAATAGCTAAAATCGTAATGATTGAAAGAAAAAATGTAACCCAACTTTCTCGCAAAAAAGCAAGTGTAGTCAAGCTAACTAATAAAAAATATATAAAAAAATAAACTAAATTTTTCATAATTAATCCTTTTTTATTTCTTCTGTTTCATCATCAACTAAAAATGGGGATGGTTCTTTATTTTCAGTTGTTACATTATTTACTTGTTTATTTTCAGTTACATCTTGCTGTATGTCATCTGTTAAATCTAATTTTCCACCACCAAACATTTTTGAAAAAAATCCCATATCTTTATAAAACTAATTTAAATAAATACTATATTATCTACCCAGTATACCACATGAAGTTCTGCTGACAATGCATGTATTATTTAGTATATTTATTTGTTATACTTATTATAAATAATATAATTTTTGTACATTACAAACAAAAGGAGAAACTTCATGCAAAGAATTCCCTACACACCCCTTAATAAAAATATAATTCCAATACAACCAATACATCTTATTAAGTTGGGTAAAAAACAAAATTCAACACATCCAGATCCTGAATTAGCTGCAAAATTGTTAGCCAAATCAAAACCATTAGTTACTGGAGGAATGAATCTTAGTTTAATCTTAGGGAGATATGTCCCTGTAGTAACTATTTTAAAACTAAAAGAAGCAAATATTCACGGCTGGACATTACAAAAAGAATCAAATGAGTATTTCTTAGAGTATTTTGAAAACGGCTCTGATTGTCCCTTTTGTGAACTAAAGTTAACTAATGATTCTCCTTTTTTTCTTGCAGGAGTAACTGATTCATGTTGTGAAGCCACAACAAATCCTTCTGTAATCATAGGTGTTATAGACTATGTACTTTCACATATGCCTTAACACAAAAAAAAGCTCTTCAACATAATTGTTGAAGAGCTTTTAACTTTGCAGCAAAAATAATTATAAATTATTTTTTAGTAGCATAATACATAACTATTATTTCCATTCCAGCAAATACTGCGTATACACCAACTAGAGTTCCTATAAGCAACGCTGATGCAACAAGTATTTTTGTCAAAACCATAACAGCTAACAAAATTGAAATAAGTCCACTTGTTAGCATCCAACCCCAATGAGCTGGCCTAGTAGCAACTGACATGATTGATTTTGACACACCATCAACCAAGAATAATACTCCCAAAAATACAGTTATCGTCACTATTGAAACTATTACTTTTGACACCATCATCAATCCCAATACAAATGCCAATATACCCAACAGCATACCTAACCAAACTTTACCATTCTTTCTATCCATGATTGCTCCTATAAATTGCATGATTCCACCAAAAAGCAAGAACCATCCAAAAAATATAGCTGTTAAATAAGTTGTAGGCACTGGTGACATAATTGCAAACATCCCTGAGAATACCAAAAGTATCCCAAAAGCCAATGACCATCCGTCCATTTTTCCTTCTACTGCTTGCGGTGAAGCAGTTGCACATGTTTCTCCCATATTTTTTTATTATTAAATTAATATTATTTATACTATATCACTCATTATTACATTTTACAATAATAAATAACTATATTTTCATATAGTTATTTATTTTAAATGCCCTCTACTACTTAGCTTCTCCAGGACCTGCCATTGTTGCAGGATCTTCAAAACAACTATTTTGTTCATCACTCCACACACCACCTGCTTCAGCACAATCTTTTTTATCATTTTCTATTGCACTTTCATCCATACAACGTGCTGGCTTCATAGTTTCTGGTGTGCACGCCATTCGTGTACATGCCATTGGCATTCCAAGTTCTCCTACCTTACAATTATTACATCCGTCAAACCAAGACTGACATCCTGCTGTTACAGTATTTCCATTTGCGTCAACAATAACATCTCCATTCATAACTTCGACACAGCTCAAACTTTGATCTGTTCCTTCCATTGACAGAGTTGCCTCACCTTGATGAGTCCAAAATGTTACTTCTCCATCGCTATATTTTGCGCCTGATGCAGCTTCAACATTTGGTAATGTCATTTCTTGCCCTGATATATAAACAGTTGCTGTACTTGGTTCTACATCATTATTAAAATCCGCCTTCACATCTTCTCCTTCACAATCATACGTCACAGCACTTTCACTTGGTTGCGTCACAACATTTTCTTCTACATCTTTATCTTGTCCTCCACATCCCACTAAAAATATTAGCGCAGCTACTGCACTAACAATCACTTTTTTGTTCATAGGTTTTTATCTTTATTAATTATATTACCTCCTATAATTACTATAATAAAACACACTCACAAAAATGCAAGTGTGTTTTACTACTGTCATACCTGCACAGGCAGGTATCTTTCTATTATTTAAAGCAATTATATACTTTTTATAAGATTCCTGCCTTCAATCCAGGTTGTCTCTATCTTGAGCAAAACTCAATTCACCTTGATGCAGGGATGACATACTTTCCTAATCATTTTCTGGTTTATCTCCACAATAAAATTTCAAGTATGGAGAAAATTCTGAATAACTATCTAGTGTTGTACAATCATCACAATAACTATAAGCATATTCTGTATAATAATATGTATCTTCATCAATGTGGAATGACACCTCAACATCATCACCATCATCATCCGGTTCTTCTTTTCCAGAATGTTCTTCATTACCATGTTTTTCATCTCCTACTAATATCCAATACGCACGTGCACTATCTACACCAGGATACTTTAAAGTCACTTTATATTCATTGTCATCTCTATCTTCGCAAGACACAACAACTGGCTGGCTTGTTGGGTCATCCAAACTCATTTCAGTATTAATTGTCAAATCAATACCTTTATCTGGTGCTGTTGTATGTTCTTGATGTGATGTTGCTTTTTCTTCACCTTTTCGAAAAAGTTTAGCACGAACATCATATTCTACACCAGTCTTGGCATCTGTGTAAACCCACTTTCTTTTACTTTCTGCTGGAAATGAATCAACTTCTGTAAACCCACCTGCACCGTCCTCTCGAACCTGCACAGAAACAGTGCTATCACTCTTATAACTACCATTCAATGTCACTGTACCACTCAGAGGCGTTTTTGTTGGCTCTGTTATGGCACTTGATTCCAAAGAAAGTACGACATCATTCTGAGGAACAACTGCATCCACATTATTCGATGAACCTAAATAATTCCCATTTACGTCATACAATTCTGCTTGTACTTTATAATCAACTTTTGCCAAAGCATCATCCCATTCCCAATTATTTGTCGCAGCAGCAGGAAGTCCTACAAGTTGTTTTGTAAATTTATAACCATTTGCAACAACTTGTGAATCTGCATCTGACAAATCTTGCACAGGAGCTGTAAAAATTGTATAGGTCGACCCACTTGGAATATGTCCTGCAATATTCAATGAACCTGCAACAGTTTTATTTGCTGATGCATTCACACTATCTTCTGGTAACTCTTTCCAAGTTACAGTAAGTACTAAATCAACATCACTTGCTGGAGCAGTAACTGTTACTACATGTGATTCTGTTATCTCTTCTCCCTCTATAACAAGGACTGCTTTTAGATCATATAATTTATTTGCATCAAGTTCATCTATCATCCAAGTTCCGCCATTTGTAAGTGACGGCGTTATAGCAGCATCTACTGACTCAAATACTGCTCCAGTATTATGCTCACGAATCTTAAAATCTATTGAACCCTCATCTCCTTGTTCTGGCTTTAATGAGTTAAATGATATATCACCACTTATTCTAACAGACCCTTGATCAATGTCTTCTTCATTATCAGTATTGGCTTTATTACCAAAAATAAGCCAAGCAATGACAAACGTAATCACAATAGCTCCAAGTACCATCCACATGGATTTTTTTTGTTGTTCATCCATAAACACAAGTATATTATTAAATTAATCTCATTTCATATTAACATTAATCAAAAATTACGCAATAAAAAATATTACAATATATACCCCGTTCGAATCCTATTGACCCAACTCGATTTTTGCAAAATAAAAGAGCTTTATATTAAATAATAAAGCTCTTTTATGATTTTTTACAACTAAACTATAATTGTATAATTATTTTACAGCATTTGTTGTAGCTGTAGCATCTGTAGTAGTATCAGTTCCACACTGAGTCTCAAGTTCAGTGATTTCTGCATTTACTAAAGTAACTTGTTCTTGAGTTTCTGTTAATTCTGTATTTTTACCTTCCATAAATACATCTACTTTGTCACTACATTCAGGCACTGAAAGTCCTGGATTCAAATTTCTGCATGTTTCAATTGCAAAATCTGGACTTTGTTCTACTTTACCTTCTAAATTCTCTAGAGCTGCTACGTGAGCATCTAGTAACACCAATTGAGTTTTCTTTAACTCTAATTGTTGTGCACAACTTTGTTCTTCCAATTTTTCAGCCTCTTCAACCATCATTTCTGCTCCTTTTTCCAAATCTGCTTTTGCTTCATCTATTTCTACCTGTTGAGTTGCTAATTCATCTTGCAACCCTGCAATTTCTTTTTCTACATCAGCCTGTGATGTATCACTTTCTCCACAACCAGTTAATGCCACTATTGCGAACATAGCAACTGATAAAATTACGATCTTTTTATTCATAGTTATTTTTTATTAATGATTAACTATTTATATCTAGATTATACAAAACTTTATTTTTTTATGCAATATTAAAACCAAAGATTCCTGCCAAAATAATTATTAATATATCACATCTTAATTTTGCTCACCAATCATATTGCCAAAACCTATTTTCTGTGTTATGATACATCGTTATGTTATTATAAATTTACATTGTTAAATCCAAGCTGAAAAATGTCTAGATATGAGATAGATAATGTATAATGAAAATAACTATTATTTAGTAAGTAATCTTGATCTACTTATAGTCTCCCCTAAGGTCTAACCTAGGGTCGACCCTAGGTTAGACCTTTATATAAAATGAAAAAAATATCTGAAAAATATGATGTAGTTGTAATAGGTGGCGGACCATCTGGCATGATGTGTGCTGGACGAGCTGCTGAGCTTGGTGCACGTGTTTTATTGTTGGAAAAAAATGCATCTCTTGGCAATAAGCTTATGCTTACAGGTGGTGGCCGATGTAATATTACTAATGCTGATTTTAATACTGATTCATTTTTGAATAACTTTGGTGATGCTAAAAAATATCTCTTTTCCCCATTCTCACAATTTTCTGTTGAAGATACTTTTGACTTTTTCCAACAACGTAACCTTCCACTAGTAACAGAGGCTAGAAATCGTGTTTTTCCAGAAACACAAAATGTACAGGATGTATTTAATGTTCTAACACAATACATGAAAGATGGCAGTGTAACCGTAAAAACTAATACGCAGGTTTTATCACTAGAACGTGATGATAAAAAAATATTGCTAGTAACTGATACGGACCATAATAAATATGAAGCTAATAGCTTTGTAATTGCAACTGGCGGGCTTGCTGCTCCAGAAACAGGTGCTACTGGTGCTGGGCTTAACTTTTTAGAAAAGATGGGTCATAAAGTTCATGCTTCCAATCCAAATTTAGTACCACTACGAACAAGTGCTAAGTGGGTTAAAAACCTTTCGGGAATCACATGGTCTTTCATGAAAATACGATTCGTACAAGATGACAAAACTCAAGTTCGCAAAACTGGTAAAATTCTCTTTACTCACTTTGGTGTTTCTGGACCACTTATCATAAATTCAGCTAGTGAAGTTAAAGAACTGTTGAAAAAAGGACCTGTCACAGCAGTTATTGATCTATTTCCTGACACTGATGAAAAAGTTCTCGATAAACGAATCATCAAATTATTTGAAAAAAATCAAGATAAAAAATTGAAAAATCTTTTACCTGAAATGATTTTTAAAAGTATTGCCCTTGAGATACTGGCTATGCCCCATTTAAAGCTAAGTTATACCGAAGCAAAATTCATAACAAAAGAGAAAAGAAAAGCTCTTGTACACACATTAAAAAATCTCACATTTCCTATTACAGGTACTTGTGGGATGGACAAAGCGATTGTTGCTGATGGTGGTATAGAGTTATCAGAAGTTGATTTCAAAAATATGACTTCACGTAAATATTCGAATCTTTATCTAACTGGTGATATACTAAATATAAATAGACCTTCTGGCGGTTTTTCACTACAACTATGTTGGACAACTGGATTTGTAGCAGGAACCGATATTGGAAATAAAACAAAATAAACTTCATCTCATTACATTATGAACGAGCTACTAAAAGAAACTCAATCACACATCAAAGAAACTTTACAGCTGACCAGTAAAAGTCTTTACAAAACCATTGAGTTTCAATTGCTTTTTAAGATTTTTTACATAAGTATTTTTATATTTATTATCAATTTTTTAATTGGTACTTTTTTAGATGTTATTGATTTACTCATTACAAAAATGCGACTTGGAGAAGCATTGAAAGACATTCCCATTATTTCTCTTTTTGATTTTAATATTATTTTTGTATTATTAACTTCCCTTTTTATAATTATATATATCTACCTACTTGAAAAAAATGGTGTAATTATAATTACTAGCAATTATTATAGAAATAATTTTATATCTTTTTTCAAAACATTATTATTATCAATTAGAAAAACTCCCCGCTTCATATTTAGAAGATTGTATGAAATGCGAATTATTATACTTATATATGTACTAATGTATATATTATGGAAAATTCTTGAACTTTTTTCATTGCCTGAACTTATAATGACAACTCTATCAATATTTTTAGTTTTATATGGCGCAGGTATATTTTTTGCAGTTTTATTTAGATATACATTTACAGCTTACACAACATGTCTAGAACCAGATGAATCTTACCAAGAATTCAATGAAAAAATGCCCTATAAATTCCTAAGAAAAAGAACGTATGCAACATCTATCTTTTATATTACATTTTTTATAGGAGCACTCTTATGGCTCTTTATATTTTATGGCATAACCCAAGTATTACTACATCTTGTTTACTCTTACCCCGAAGCAATTTCTATTGCATTTGCATTTTTCATAGCATTCACGATTATGAGTGTACTGATAATGCTTTCAATGTTCAAAACATTAAAAGTCTCTCTTATGACAATTCTATATTATGAAGAGAGAAAACGACAAAACAAACACATTGAAATGAAACATGCTCAAAAACAACCGCTTCTATCAAAAAATATTTACATGGCACTTATAACAATTTTAGTAATAGCACTTTTTGGAGGAGTCTTTATTACAACAACTATAAAAACAAAGACTGATTTAATAATAACTAATGCACAAGCTTACATAGAAGAAGTACGAGAAAATAATACATTACATGAGATAGATATTGAAAATATAAATTTACAGTATATACTAAAAGAATCAATATCTAATGATACATCAACATTGGAAACTATTGAGAGGGTGATTTTTACATTCTTAGCATATATTATTATTAAATAAATTTCTATGGAACCAGAAGTAACAATGATAGAGAGTGGACTTGTTCTTTTAGGGACAATAGTATTTTATGTATACTGGGTCATCGCACTTTTTGTAATACTTATGGATGAAGATCGTGAATCAACAAGTGTTGTCTCTTGGTTATTGATAATTTTTATATTTCCAATATTTGGTTTTGTTCTATATCTTTTATTTGGCTACAATCACAGACATAAAAAAATGATAGAAACGAAACAACCTCCTGAGAGTAAAACTGTGATGACTTACAATAATCTAGTGGAACGTTTTCAAAAGAAAGCCTCCTCACTTAAAACTGTACCAGATGAGGCATCTCTGAAATTAGCGACACTTGTAAAAAGTAGTTGTGACTCAATAGTGACAACACATAACACATTAAAGATTTTAAACTCTGGACAAGAAAAATTTGATTATCTCTTAAAAGATTTAAGAAAAGCAAAAAGTTTTATCCATATGGATTACTTCATATGGAGGGATGACAAATTAACAAAAGAAGTAAAAGATATTTTAATTGAAAGAGCAACAGATGGTGTTGAAGTTCGTATAATAATGGACTCACTTGGCGCGTTAAGACTACGTCGCAAATATATTAAAGAACTGAAAACACATGGAATCAAAGTCCATTTATTTTATAATATATTTTCCCCTTCAAAAATACTTTTTTTCAATCATCGCTCCCATAGAAAAATTGTAGTTATAGATGGAATCATCGGATACACTGGAGGTATGAATATGGGCCAAGAATATATTGATGGAAAACCCATGTATACAAGCTGGCGAGATACGCATTTACGATTAACTGGAGAATCTGTACTACTTTTACAAAAAATCTTTATAGAAAACTGGTATGACATGTCCCGAGAAAACTTATACCATACACGTTATTTTCCATATGCTACTGAAAACTTACCTGAACAAGAATTACCTATACAAATAGTTCACTCAGGTCCAGACAGTACATGGCCATCTATCCAAAAAATGTATTTTTCTATGATAAACTCTGCGACAAAATATGTTTATATTCAATCCCCTTATTTTGTACCAGACAAAAGCATTATTTCTGCTATCTCTACAGCTGCTCTAAGCGGTATTGATGTACGAATAATAGTAACGGGAGTGCCAGACAAAAAAATACCCTATTGGACTGCTTTCACTTACTTTAGAGATATTTTACAAGCTGGTGGTAAAATCTATCATTACAATGCGGGTTTTATGCATTCAAAAAGTATAGTCATTGATGACAAAATTGGCTCAATTGGAACAACTAACATGGATATCAGAAGCTTCAAGTTAAACTATGAAGTTAACACTTTATTTTATGATGAACACAAGACTCACGAAATGAAAAATATATTCAAAGCTGATTTAAAAAATTGTACAGAATTCACATTAAAAGATTATGAAAATATTAGTAGACTAAAACAAGTGCGAAATTCAATGGCAAGACTTGCATCTCCATTGCTTTAGATATATATTTCCACAAAAAAAGCTACCATACTTTAAAGTATGGTAGCTTTTTTAAAATCTTATTTTTCTTCCCAAGGTCTTATGCATTCTTGTTTTTCTTCACTCCAACTATACCCAGCTGAACCGATACAACCATGTTCATCTTTATCATTCCCCACCATTTGTTCTTCTGGTGTAATTTCTTGCACCGTTGTCTCAAGAGGAGTTACATCCATCAAAACAAAGTCTGTTGTACCTATGCCTTTTGTTGAATATTGCTTTGTGATTTCTATAGTTGGCTTTGCACTCATCGGTTCATCATCTTCACGAACAAGGTATGTCACATGAATCATGCGTCCATCAACTTTAAGTTCTTTAATTACAATACGATCACCCAACAAATATGTCCCATCAGCTGCAAGATATGTTCCATCTGGTTGCTGAATGATTGCACCCACATAATAAAATGTACCACTTCCTCCAGGATCTTGCGTAAGTACAACAGCGCCATCAAGCGTTGCACCTGTCCCCTGTTGCAAATCACCTTCTGCCATAAAATCAGTTGTCTGTGTAACAATTTTTGTTGCAGAACCTGGAGCAGCCTCTTCTTCAGATTTTCCATCTACTAGTGTAACTTCTTCAATTTCTATTCTATATGTTGCATTTTTAATACCAACTTCAACCTCATCAGACACTGATTCTATTTCAGTTGGCGCATCACTGCTACCATCTTCATATTCTGCACAGTATGGCTCTTGTGTTTGTGCACATGCCATCATAGTGCACGCCATTGGACCATCTGGATTTGCTCCAACACTACACATATTACACCCATCAAACCATGATATACAACCTTCTGGTGGAGTTGCTCTGTCATTTGTAGGATTTTCAACATCGACATCCTTTGGAGGTTCGACTTGTTCTGACGTATTACTTCCACATCCCGCCAAGAATATAATGACTGCAAACACAGGTATAATTATTTTTTTATTCATATATTTTACTTATTTATTTGATAATATTTTAAGTATACAATATTTACAAAACAATACAATAATGTTAAATTTTATCTATAAAACGTTACTAATTTATTATGAAAATACCTCAAAAATGGAATGTGTTAATCATTCTTTCTCTTGCTATGTTCATTGTTGTTATTGATACAACAATTATGAATGTTGCCATTAACGCTCTTGTCGAAGACTTAAATACAACTATAACAGGAGTACAAACAGCCGTAACTCTATATGCACTTGTAATGGCATCTCTTTTTATTACTGGTAGCAAAATTGGTGATATAATTGGACGTAAAAAAGCATTTATCATTGGTTTACTGATTTATGGAGTTGGTACAACAATGACTGCATTTTCACAAAATCTGGGTATGTTAATGTTTGGTTGGTCAATCCTTGAAGGTATAGGCGCTGCACTAATGCTTCCAATTCTCCAAACACTTCTTCGTGGAAATTATTCAAAAAAAGATTTACCACTTTGTTACGGTGTTATAGGTGGTGTTGCTGCTGTAGGCGCTGCACTTGGACCAATTGTTGGTGGATATTTAACAACCTATCACAGTTGGCGTTGGGCATTTATAGGCGAATTAATTATTGTTATTATTGTATTAGCATTTATTAAAATAATTAAAGACGTTGCTTATGAGTCTCCAATAAAACCTAAATTGGACCTAGTTGGAGTTTTTCTTTCAATTGTTGGTCTTTCTTCTATAATCTATGGAATTATACAGGCACAAACATATGGATTTTGGATGGCACAACAACCATTTATGATCAATGGACAAGAGTTTGCACCATTTGGGCTTTCTATCACACCAATTCTAATATTCTTTGGAATTACTGTTCTTGCGATTTTTGGATGGTGGCAATTACGACGAGAAAAAAACAATAAAGCACCACTTATTCGAATGTCCATGTTCAAAACTTCTGGACTAAAACCAGGTCTCACAATTGCTTTTATACAATCATTTGCACAAATGAGTGTTTTATTTACTTTACCGCTTTTATTACAAATTAGTTTTAGTTTTGATGCTTTTGAAACAGGTGTCATCATGTTACCTCTTTCAATTGGATTACTGATTGCTTCTCTATTTGGTGCAAAACTAGCACAAACAATGTATCCTCGTACAATTATTTTAATTGGTATTTCTCTTATGGTTGTTGGAACATTTGTACTTCTTCACAATATTACGGAGTCATTAGATACAACCAAGTTATGGCCAGGCCTTCTAATTATTGGTTCAGCAATGGGACTTGTTGTATCACAAATTATCAATGTTATCCTTTCACTTGTTAAACCAAATGAAACAGGAGAAGCAGCATCTCTCATTACAACATTTCAACAACTTGGAACATCCCTTGGAACTGCAATAGCTGGTACTATTTTAATGATATCACTATCTGCATCTGTTGCTTTACAAGTTAATGGCAATGAAATATTCACAGAAGAACAACAAGCTACTGTTATAACTGCAACAGAACAAGGAATTGAATTTGTTAGCAATGACTACGTAGAAAACGCCTTACAAGATCAACCAGAAAATATTACAAATGAAATAATTAGCATCAATGAAACAGCACGTATTCATGCAATTAAAATGACTCTATTTGCGATTGCAATTATTACAACTTTTGGAGTTATTGCAACACTATATCTACCAAGAAAAAAACTTTTCACTTAGTGAAAAATTAAATATTATCAATCTTACATTCTTTATATATGTATACAAAAATAAAACAAGTTTATATACTTCCTGCAATAATTTTGATATTTATTTCATTCTCTCCTTCAATTGCATCTGCAGACTCTGTAAAGCTTCTAGAAGATCCACATGAAGCTTGGCAAGCACGTATTGACCTCATTGAACAAGCACAAGACACAATTGAAGTTGAATACTATGCAATTGAACCAGATACCGCTGGAAAAATTTTCATAGGTTCACTTTATGAGGCCGCTAATCGTGGTGTAAAAGTGCGTATTTTAATAGGCGGTCTCACACATTCTACTATTCCAGATGAAGCAATTGGTGTGCTAATACAACATCCCAACATAGAATTACGATTTCACAATACTTTGGAAAAATGGTATAAACCATCTCACTGGCTCAAAGCACTTCATGACAAAGTGTTACTTGTTGATGATAAATATTTAATTAGTGGTGGACGCAATATTGCAGATAAATATTTTGATATGACACCACCCGAGAAACAACAAACAATTGACCGAGATGTATTATTCGTTGGTGCTGAAAATTCTGATAATATCCCAATGCAAGTAAAAAAATATTTTAATAATTTGTGGATGAGTAGATACGTATCCCTCACACCAACCGAAAATCACATTACAAAACCTTGCAAAGGAACTCCCCGATTTTTATACAATGATTTTATCATATGTACTTATGACAAATGGAAACTTTCAAACAAAATACCACAAACAAAAGAGGACTTACAAATATTTTTGAATCAATATAAACAAGAGCACCCTGAACAATTCGATACAAAAACTAACTGGGCACAACAAACACAACCAGTTAACTCAATACGATTTGCACATGACCCAACAGATGTGCCAAAAACATACAAGAATGGAACTTCCCTAGCCCTAGCTACAGAACTACGTAACGCAAAAAAATCAATACTATACTTTACACCATACATAGTAAAAACAAGAAGTTTTTTGGAAACTGCCGAAATTGCAAAACAAAATGGCGTTAAACAAACAGTTCTTACTAATTCTGCTTACTCTGGTGCAAATGTTTTTGGTATGGCTGGCACAGAGCTAGATTATAAAGACTTTCATAGTAGTGGACTTGAATATTGGACATGGCAAGGATTCCACAGCATGCACCACAAAACATATATAATTGATAATCACATTACAATTTCTAGCACATTTAATTACGACCCTAGAAGTCAAAATCTCAATACAGAAATGCTTTTTATAATTGATGATGCAGATTTCACAAAAATTGTACAAGAAGCAAATCAAGTACTTTTTGATAACGCTCTACAATTAGATACCCAAGGTAACACAATTCCAAGAGATGATGTCACAGAAGAATCTACTACATTTATTGATAATATTATTATGTTTCTTGCAAAAATACCCTTTCCAATTATTCGTTGGGCAATTTAATATTAATACTACATATATACAAAAAAACAACTGCCCTTAAGCAGTTGTTTTTTATCAAAAGATATTCTTTATTTTTTCTTTTTCTTTGATGCTCCTACAGCCGCTGCTGTTGCAGCTGCTGCCAATGCCGCACCTACTGCAGCTGCTATTGCAGTTGCCTTATGTGGATTTTTCTTTATATAACTAGTTGCTTTTTTATCTACAGCAGCTAATTGCTTTTTAACTTTTGCAGCTTGTTTATCTGCATTTTTTTTCATTTTTATAGCTTCTACTTTTGATTTCTTCTTAGCCTTTGCTGCATCTGCCACAGCTTTTTTCTTAAGTGCTAATGCTTTTTTCTTTGCTACATCAGTTTTTGTTGCCTTTTTCTTTGCAACCTTCTTTTTTGCTGCCATTGTTTATTTATTACTTATTAACAAATAAATTATAACATATTTTACAATAACATGCATGGACAACACCCTTGAAATAAAGTATTATTTAAATATTATTATTGATTTTTATTTATGAAAAAACCCAGTTTTACAACAAAAGTACCCGTACCCTTACTAATTGTTTTTACATGGATATTAATTGGAATGTTCACAATGCACCGATTAGAAGATTGGACGTGGATTCAATGCTTTTACTATTCTGTTATCACACTTACAACTGTTGGCTATGGTGATTTTGTTCCATCAAGTGATCCTAGCAGACTTTTTGCTGCATTTTATATACTGATTGGCGTTACCATTACTCTTGGTGCTCTAGGATATATTGGTTCACGATACCTTGAAAAAAGAAAAGATTCTCATTGGTCACAAAAATAATTTCATCAAATTTCATACTATGCAAAAACGTACACCACAAACAGAACAATATATAACTATTGGATTTTTCATCTTACTTAGTATTTTTGGTTTTGCTGCATTTATTTCTACACAAAAATATATAGGAATGTTTTTTATAGCATTTGTTGTAACAATTGTTCTACACCCCGTTTACAAATGGCTCCTAAAAAAAGTACACTATAAAATAATTGCCTCTTTCATAACTATGGTATTTTTTATAATTATATTAATAATACCTTTATCAGTTATTGGATTGGTTGCAATAAATCAAGGAATTTCATTATTTACAGATTTAACTCAAAATATATCAATAGTTAAAACTAGTACTGAAATCACTAATTTCATTACTACAGATTTATTTCCTGCAATTAATACAACCAGCGAATTTGATATTGAACAACTAATACAAAACACAACATTGAACATACTTGGACTACTATCTGGAGCTGCGTTTTACTTAATTAGTAATGGGATGATTCTACTGATTGAATTTGGTATATTTTTATTATTTTTAACTTTTTTCTTTCCTGAAAAAGATACCTTATTAAATCAATTAACAAAAATTGCACCACTAACAGCTGAAGAAAGCTCTAGATTTGTAAATAGATTTGCTGCAATAACTAAAAAGCTATCTGTAAGTATTATAATTGTACCCCTGGTACAAGGAACACTTATGTGGTTTATATTTATGTTACTTGATGTTCCTGGTGCTATTTTCTGGGGCGTTGTTACTGGTGTAGTATCCTTATTTCCTGTTATTGGCGTATCCCTTATATGGATTCCTGCAACAATCATCTTTGCCATACAAGGCGACTGGATTAACGCTTCTATAATTGGATTATACGGACTTATAATAATGAATTTTTCCGATAACCTGGTTCGTGCATGGCTACTCAAAGGTAAGGAAACGCAAGTGCCTGAACTTGTCACATTACTTTCTGCAATTGGCGGAATCTTTGCTTTTGGATTCTTCGGACTTTTTTACGGACCAGTCATAGTGGTAACATTTCTAGCTCTACTAGACATCTACAAAACAAGAATCGAAGCAAAATAATTCTCAACCAATTCATTATTTCCATTACAATATATAGCCATTAAAAAACAGACTCAATATTAAGTCTGTTTTTCATTTTTAGTTTAAACTTATTTTTTAGATATCATTCCTTTAAATTTCTTTTTAAGGACTTCCCTATTTTCGTAAAGTTTAACTCCACCAAAAGCTAGTGAACTAAGAATTGTCATCCATACACCTATCACAAAACTAAGTTTCACTATACCAGTGACAATATACTCAACAATAAACTTTATACTATTAGTAAGGAGTGCTGCCTCTGCACCTGTTAATATATTTGTCCCCAGTACGATATTTTCAAATGGTATCACTCCAAGTAATAGCTTTGAAAGCAATATATAATGCAATACTGCTATAATAGCAATTGTTAATCCTGATGCAAATGTTATTGTTATTGTCTGTACAGTTCTACCTCCTGACTCTTTTCTATAAATTGCAAATCCACCAATTACCACTGATAAGAATAATACAAAATAAGACCATTTTAAAATACCTTGTACATCCTGTCTCACATCAATTGCAATTTGTTTAATCTGTGCAATGGCATAACTAACATTGTATACATCTGTAAGTAATTCGTTCACACTAGAGTTCTGAGCCAATTCCTGAGCTCCTGAGCCAACCTTATCAACCACTGTACCAATTCCAGAATTTTTCATACTTTCATTCATAACCATATCTATTTGTTCGGTAGTACAAGTCACCTCTGCTATATTCCCATTTGCAATTCTCAAAATATTTGCATTTACCTCATTCATACTTTTACATTCAGGTAAATTCTGAACTCCAAATGCATTTTTTGCAACATTTCCTAAAATTTGAGTAAAATTACTTTCTTTTATTCCTTCAATTTGTTCAGGAGTTGGTATATAACCAAACGCCTCATGAGCGTCTATTTCTCCCTTTAACCACTGTAAATCCGTCTCAATAGTTTTTTCAGTCACATTCTGAAATACGTCAGCTAAACCGATCTTACCAAAAATATTTGATACCAAATCTGGAGTTTGTTTTTCTATAACTGTATCAAGTACAAAAGATAGTGCTGTATTTGCCAAGGTGTTATTTTTTACTGGTTCAGGCATTAAATTATTAACAAGATCTTTTTCCCAAGCAATAATCGCTTCAGAAACATTCCTTTCAATAACATTAGCTACTATTTCATAAATATGAGATTGATTAAGTGCTTCTTTGTATAATTCTTCATCAAGTGCTCTTTTATAAACAGTTATCGTAAATATTGACAACGACATCAATACTATAGATGCAACACTAAGTACCCTTACCAATATTTTGTTTTGTTTTTTGGTCATAAATATATATTATTAATTATTATCTATATAATAAATCATATACACTGAAGTATCAAGAAAAATAATTAATCACACTTATTTTTTCCAGCTAATTGTCCACAAGCACCATGAATATCATCTCCAATGCTTTTCCTTATCGTACAAGCTATTCCACCTCTTTTTACTAAATCCTTAAATCTTTGCACACTACCCGCAGTTGATGGCATAAATCCCTCATCAATTGAATTATATTTTATAAGATTGACAATTATCAACTTCTTGTCTCCAATTGATCTTAAATATTTTGTAAGCGCTATTGCATCTTCATTGCTATCATTTATACCATTAAGCATTATATATTCTATAAACAATCTCCTCTTATTCTTTGACAAATAATATTGCAATGACTTCTTTAGTCTTTCCAAATTATACGCTTTATTTACCGGCATATACTTATCTCGCTTTTCATCAAAAGCAAAATGAAGTGAAATAGCTAAATTAATCTGTCCAAACGCATCTGCGAATTTCTCAATACCAGGAACTACACCAGAAGTTGAAACAGATACTCCACGATTTGGAAAATTGCATAAACTTTCATCTGTTAATGCCTCAATACTTTCTTTCACATTCTCCCAATTCATAAATGGTTCTCCCATACCCATATACACAATATTTGTATATGTACCCGCTATATCATTCTCTCGTAAATATCCTCGCCAAAAAACAGCCTGACTTACTATCTCATCAGTAGTTAGGTCTCGCCCAAGTCCAAGTTTACCAGTAGCACAAAAATCACATGCCATCGCACAACCAACTTGAGATGAAATACATGCGGACCAAGTATCTGGCTTTGGAGAAATAAGAACAGATTCAATAACATTTCCATCTTTGAGCTCAAATAATGCTTTTATTGCTCTTTTGTCACCAGACACAACAACTTCTTTAACGCTAAATGGATAAACATCCAATTCTTCACTTAACATTTTTCGCAAATCTTTTGAAATGGTCGTGATCTCATCAAAACTGCTAACGCCATCATAAAAAACAGCTTTCGTAATTTGCTTAAATCTAAATGCTGGTTGTTTATTGTCTTCTAAGACTTTTTCTAATTTTTTATAATCCATAAATATATACTCAAATATGTCATTACGAGAAATCGCTACAACAACGACATATTCTCGTTAGAATGACATTATTATTTTAATAATGTGTTACCCGATGGTGTTAATTTCACTTGATGTTCTTCAAATGTAATTGTATCCTTATCAGTGTCAAAAGTGGTTTGAACTAACAAACCTTGTTTTGTTTCTTCTGAAAAATATTGATCAAATATAAAATTACCCAAAGAATAATAAATTGTCTTACCTTTATATACTTCTTTTTCTTGAATAACATGAGGGTGTGAACCAATAATAACATCTACACCCGAATCAATAATTTGATGTGCAATATTTTGTTCATTTTGTCGTGAAGATGTTTTATATTCTTCACCCCAATGTGTATAAGCAACAACAAAATCTGATTTATCTTTTACATTTTGAATATCATCCAAAGCATTTGGAAGAGCATTTTTAACAAATTGATTGTAATTAATAAATGCAATTTTTACACCATCAAAATCTTGTATAAAATATCTCTGTTCATCTTCTACGCCAGTATCACCAAAATAATATAAACCACCTGCACGCATAAAGTTTTTCGTCTGCGCAATACCTTCCACTCCAAAATTACCAATGTGATTATTACCCAAGTTAACAATACAGAAATTATTATCCTTTAACATTTGTACACTACTAGAATCAAACGTAAAACGATAATTATCTGGTGAACCAAATTCTGAATTAACCGACACTGAATCATTTTTTGTAACTGGGCCTTCCAAATTTGCAACAACACAATCACTCTCATTAAATAATTCCGTCATATCAGAAATAATATATCCATATCCTTTATTTTCACCAGTTTGACGGATATATCTATCAAACATCATATCGCCACCAAAAAGAATTTTTACAGGTTCCCTATCCTCAATAGCATTAATTGCAATTACTGACATATTTTTTTCATCTTGTTGATATTTAATATTTGATATACTTAATACCTTTAACGGTTGCACACTTTGAAAAGCAAAAAATACTAGAAAAATTCCAGTAAGTGAAAGCGCGAATATAGTAATAATAATTTTATTCATTAGAAAAAGTATATCACAAATATCATATTTTTTCCATGCTTTAATGTGTAACCACTCACACTTCTAAACAAATGCGTCTTTGCGAGCAACTGTAACATTATATATGCCAAAGCGAAGCAATCTTAGCTTTATATATAATGTAAACTTTCAGAGGGATGATTATTCTGGACAGATAGCTTACTTCGCAAGACATGTTGATTATTACTTCTGCTCGCAAAGACATATTTGAGGTGTGAGGGGTTACTTTGATGTATACTTAAAAATCTAACAAAAAAGATTCAAACTGAAATTAATCCCAGTTTGAATCTTTCAAAAATCATTAAGCCAACTATACTATTGGATTTTGATTTTCTGCTTGAATAGTTTCTTCTGGTTGATGTGGAGTTTGTGGAGGAGTATTTCCATCATCTTTCTTTTGTCCATCTGGTCCTATATACTCAGCTGATCCAAATGCTAATACTGGAACAATTATAATATTTACTACTGGAACTAAGAAAAAGAGTATCCACCACCAAGGCTTTCCGAATGATTTAAATAATGCAAGCCACATCATTATAGCAACTACAATGTTTACAAAAGGTATGAACATTAACAATAACCACCACCAAGGCTTTCCAGCAATTCCTAAAAGCACAATTGTATTATAAATTGGAATAATTGCTTTCCAACCATCTTCACCTGCCTTTGTAAATATCTTCCACAATGACGCAATCATAAGTGCCATCAATGCAAACATAAATATAAACCACACTACAAATATTCCCGCTCCCATCGCCATCGCTGCACCATCAATATCTCCCATTGGTATAGAATCCATTGAGCCTGTTTCCATATAATAATCAAACTCTGCCATATCATCCATATACAGTTCCGGCGTTACTCCCATTGTATCGTCCATATAAAGTTCTGGCACTGCGTCCATTGTATCATCCATATATTTATTTATTATATAATTACATTTTCATTATATCATGATATACGTTTTTATCAATCATTTTTACAATTTTCAACTATACAAATTGGATGTCCTCCTGGATTCTTACCACCTCCCATATCTAAACATATATCATTATACTGAAATTTCTGCCATTGCATTCCAAGTACAAATGAAAGCCCTATACAAACAAAACCAATGCTTACCAAGAATAATTTATTCATAATATCTTATATTACTTACTTACACTTATTTTTTATCATGATTTTACTAAATATCTTTCCTCTACCTAACATCACTCCTTCACCGTCAAACATATCTTTCAATACAAATTGATTATTTTTCATCTCATCTTCTCCAACACAAATCACAGATAGAATATTTCCTCATAAACAATCTTGATTTATAATTTCTTTAATATTAGTAATTACTTTATTTGGTTTATCTTCCACACATTTTTCTTTCATATTTCTAAATTTACCATTTCTAAACCAAATTGTATTAACTCCACATATATTTCCATACCGAATTTCCTCATGCAAATAATCACCTATGACATAAACTTGTTCTGTTTTTACTCTTTCCTCTTTAATGATTCTTTTAAATAATTGTACATTTTTTTTATCAACAAATAATACTTCTTTGAAATATTTTTTTATTTTAAATTGCTCCAAAATCAATTCTCGCTTTTCTTCTCCTTCATTCCTAGAAATGAGATAGAGTATATTGTTTTTTTCAGAATATAGTTTTGTTAATACATCAAAAGCTCCTGATATAAGTTCCTTATTTTCAGGATTATAAATTGTTCTATTAAAATCAAAAATTATAACTTTTTTCATAATACTATTTATATTAGCATAGCCACATAGAATTTCTATGTGGCTACCTTATTATTGAGAAGAATTCACTCCAAAATTGCAGGTAATTGTATGCAATCAGGAGCACCATGAACAATTCTATCTGGACGACCTGTGATATCCAATCCCAAAATACCATCTTTAGTGATTTGAGCTGTTATCCTAAGATAATATTTTTTCATCTTTATCTTGCCTAAATTATCAAAGATTTTTAATTCCAAAGATTCTTGTTCAACTTGTTTTTGCAATACCCAAGAAGCTTTTTTTGCCTTGGAACATTGCTCAAGTTGTTTTGCAAATTTTTCAGCATCTAAGTCAGAAAAAAGAATTCCTTTCATACCTGATGACATAGTAGCCTTTAAGATAGATGCTCCCTCTATATCAACTTCATGTCGTTTACTCACTAATTGTGTTTTGGGAATGAAGTTTTCCATTCCATCACAATTAGATAAAAAAGGTAAGAAACCTTTTGCACCTAAATATGCTTTTGGTGGAAAAAAAGTTTCACATTCATCCAATAAATTTGCCCTCACATCTTTTGAACACCTGGTCAAAGAGTCCGGTATAATTACCGCCTTCTTAGGACTTCTGGTTTCAAGTTCACTCTCTACTACTAACGGCATATCTATTCCATAATTTACTAGAAGTTTTTGCATAACTTCAAATGCAGGAAGATAATAGAACTCCTTTTCAGAGTAGATATACTCATACCTTTGACCACGAAGCATCTTTGCAAATCCTTTCAGTCCAGAATACTGTTCCAAATCAAGATTTTTTACAGTCTCATCAAGAATCGCCATAAATGCAAGTCCTCGAGGATTATATGCATCTACCTCTGCAATTTTGAAATCACCTTTAGGTGTCTGCATCAAATCTAACTTCATCACTTTTGGAATACCAGCAGAAAAAACACCTGGCTTAGCTAATCCATTGCAAGCTCTACTCGCTAGACTAAATAACTCCTGTTCATATCTGTCCCGTGGTTTATTTTTTGCAATCTCAATCAGAACTTTGTCCAACGTTTCAATTGCAGCATAAACTGATTTAGCAATTACTAACAACTGCTCCTGTTGTTGCTTTGTAACCAAATAAGCACATGGTGACAAAATATAATTATGACGCCTCCTTTTTTCTGGTGTATCCCAGAGTCCACATTCAATCAAAGATTGTTCGATGTCACTTTTTTCCATTTTCAAATCAACAAATTGCTTGTTCATTATTTTCTCCTCAATTTTTAAAAAACGTGACACTTCCAAGCCTATCTTAGAAATATCTTGCCAGGCCGTTCGCGACAGGCCCAGCAAAACATTTCCAAAATACAAAAAAGCCCTTTCAGAAAGGGATTGAGTATTTTTACAAGTATATTTATTACACACACGAAAACATAAACCAATCTCTTCCTAAAAGAGTTGAGTATGCCGCCAGTTATTCTTTTGTGTAATTTCTTTATTCATATTAATTATATTTATAACACATATAAAATATTTGTCAAATTCATAATTTTATTTCAAATCTTAATTACAAACAATAATGAGATTTGTCATTTCGTAAAATATATTTTCTCTGTGAGGTATGAACAGATAGAAAATCATTTGTACGGAATCTATACTTTAATATTACAGCAAAAATTCCGAATGATGAGTTACTTTTATTACTAATTGTAAGTTAGGATTGGGTTAAAAATTAGGATTTTTAAATTTTAATCCCAACTATCACCACTATCTCCTGTAATTAGAATTTTATCTCCCAAGAATTTTGGTTTAGCATTAAAATTCACATTCAAAAAAGCCTTCACTCTTGCAACACTTTCTCTAATTTGATTTCTTTCTTTGTCACGGTAATCTCTTTTATCTGCTATAGTTCCACTATTTTTAATATCTAGAGAATTTGCGATGTACACAGCCCTTGGTAAATGAAATTTCTGCGTAACAATAATCATAGAATCAACTTCAAAAATATCTCTTGCACGATAAACACTGTCATAAGTATCAAACCCAGCATGATCTGTAAAAATATCCTCTTGTGAAACTTCTTTATTCATCAAGTAATCTTTAATAGCATTAACTTCATCATACTGACTTGTCCCATGATCACCACTAATCAAAATCTTATCAACCTTTCCATCTTCATACAATTCAATAGCTGTAAGTGCCCTATCCTCCATAATATGACTCAATCTCCCATCATCATAAACCCTAGCACCAAGTAAAAGTGCTGTTTGCTGTTTTGGTACATTCTCCAACTTAAAAAATATTTGCCCATTACTAGATTTAATAACATAAAAATTAATTGCAAAAAAAACTATTACAACAACAATGCTCAACCATAATATAATTTTCACAACTTTATTCATAAATACTACATTTAAAACTCATCAACAAAAAAATCCCGATACCAAAGTTGCAAATTCTTTTTTGTTTTTTCTAATTCCTCGATTGATTCAAAAATACCAAAAACTGTTGGACCTTTTCCTGATATGGATGTAACTCGTGCGCCAAATGCCTGCATTGCATTTTTTATTTCTCCTATTACATAACATTGCTCTTGTGCAACAAATGCAAAATCATTATATACATATTGCACGATATCATCCAATGTATGATGACTTTCTTTCATACTAAGTGTAATATTTTTTCTGTCATCATCACTCATAAACCATTGTCTTTGGTCTAACTGTCCGTATGCCCATGGCGTACCAATTTCTTCTTTTGGATTTACTACAAGTATTGACAATTGAGGGAAATCAAAAAGGCTCTCCACATCTTCTCCAGTTCCACTTACATAAGCAGCGAATGCATCTTGAAGAAAAAATGGAATGTCCTTACCTACTTCAGATGCTATTTTAACAAGTTCTTCATTACTAAGTTTATCTTCAAAATACTCATTAAGCGCCAAAAGCACACTTGCGCCATCAGAACTGCCACCACCCAAACCGGCCAACATCGGGATTCTTTTTGTAATTATCATTTTCACACCAACTCGCCTCCCAATTTTAGCAAAATACTTCTGTGCAATTTTCCAACAAATATTTTGCTCATTTGTTGGCACATCAGGATTATCACACTCAATCGAAATACTCTCACTATCCTCATCAAACTCAATAACCACAGTATCATACAAGTTTTGAGATTTCACCATAATAGACCGAATCTCATGAAATCCATCAGGATATTTCTTTACAACCTCCAAACAAAGATTAAGTTTCGCCGGCGCCGTCATTTGAATCTTTTTCATATATTTTTATATTAACCTTTATTAAATGAGACTAATGTTCTCAATTGATATTATACCAATAAAAACACTCCGATAATAACTAATATTGCAGCAATACTTCTTTTTATTGGATCATTTTTTTCTTTCAAAAACAGATACCCCACCAATACATTCAGAGCAACAACGACTGAACTAAGCGGTGCCACCACCGAAACCTGTCCTTGACGCAACGCCATTAGATAAAATAATATTGCAAATGCAAAACTTATCCCTGTAATAAAGTAGTGTTTTTGAGTATCCTTATTGAGATTGTATTCTTTTTTTAAATTATGAATATCTTTACGTTCCACAACAAATACAATAACTGCTGGCAACGCAAATGTTACTAGCAAATAAAGTGCGAGGTTGAAGTGTTTAGAAATAGCAACATCAATAGACAACGCCGTAGCCATTGCTAATGCCGCCACAATAAGCAAAACTACATACTTATTAAATACAAAAACACCTTTTTTAAATGTAATTATTATACCTCCTAAAATAATCAGAATCGCTCCAATAGCATTTTCCAAACTTACATATTCTTTAAAAATAAATACTCCATACAACATAAGGAAAACCTTTGAAAGCTGAGTAAGAACTGAGACCTCTGATACATCTAAATGTTTAAATCCTACAGCCTTAAATCTATCGTTAACCGTATAAAACAAAATCGCCAAAACAAGCCATGCATAAATTGTCCAATCCATTGGCAATTTCATTTTAAAGAAAGGAATTAACAACACAAAGACTGCACTGACTACACTAAAAACAACAATTAACATACTTGCAGTGTCTTCCGATTTTTTCGCAATTAAACGATACGACTGATTAAAAATCACCATAAATAATATCGCTAAAACCAAATTCACTTGCCAATATTGAAAAATTTCTAACATAAATATCATTTTTTAATTAAGCTCACAATCACAAAAACCTGTACACCTTCACCCCTACCAAACGCTGTCATGCCTTCTCCTGTTGTTGCATTTATTCCAATGTTGGTAATATCTGTTTTCAAGATTGGTACAAGATTCTGTTTAATTTCATCTTCAATCGGTAATATCTTTGGAGTTTTACACTCAACTGATATTCCTACGTTATTTATTTCAAAACCAACTTCTTTCATATGACTAATAGCTACTTTTAAATATTCTGCACTATCTGTGATTCCATCTTTACACATATCATCAGAATATGTTGAGAAATTTTTTCTTCCAAGTGATTGCTCAATAGCCGCACAAAGTGCATGCATTATTACATCACCATCTGAATTCCCCTTAAATCCAATAACATCATCAACTTGCACTCCACCAAGCACACATCTTTTATTTTCATCTTCACCAAACGGATGAGAATCTTGTCCTATTCCTACTCTAAACATAAATTTAGTATATTAATGATTGCTATATCGTCTTTGCGAGGAGCGTTTAGCAACGTGGCAATCTCAATAAGCACATCAGATACCTTACAGAGATTGCTTCGTCGTACCTCCTCGCAAAGACACTACAGTTGGCTCAATATCACTTCAGCAAGTGCTAGGTCAATTGGTGTAGTTACTTTAAAATTATTATCAGATGCTTCCACAATAACAACAGCTCCTCCAAGCTCCTCAACAAGTGACACATCATCAGTTCCTAAAAAATCTTTTTTATCTGCCCTATCAAAAGCATTTAATGCTAGCTCCAATTGTATTGCTTGTGGTGTCTGCATGTTCCAAAGTTCACTTCTATCTATTACACCCTTCGATACATTATCTTCATTAACTTTTCTTATTGTATCCTTTGTTTTATGTGCCACTACTGCTGCTCCACCATTTCTTGCTGCTTCTGCTACACATTTTATTTCTTCAGCACTTACAAATGGATTCGCTCCATTATGAAATAACACAACAGTATCAGAATCATCATAATTATTAGCAACACATGTAACTCCATTATGTCCTGAATTTTGACGTTCCTTTCCTCCTGCGATAATATGTGATACTTTTTCAAATTCAAATTCATCTATAAGTTCCTGCATATCAGTAATTTCATTTTCTTTTGCCACAATAACAATCTCATCAATGTCCTCAGACCTCTCAAAATTATCTATGGTATAAAAAATAAGCGGTTTCCCGCCCAATTCCAAAAACACTTTATTTTTATTGGCTCCCATTCTCTTTCCCATGCCAGATGCAAGGATAATCGCAATATTCATAAATTATAAAAAAATGAGTTATTAACTACCATTATACCACAAAATAAAAAATGCTTATTTTATAAGCATTTTTCATAAGACATTCCTTAAAAAACAATGTCATCCATATCAATATCCGTAGGCACATTTCTTTCCAAGTCTTTTGGTGGTTGTGGCTGTTCTCCTGCTTGTGGTTGTTGTGACTGCTCTTGTTGGCCTCCACCTTGACCTCCTTGAGGTTGCCAATCATTCACCTGTGCATACCAACTTCCCTTTTGTGACTCTTTTATATCTATATTAATCCATTCACCAGATTCTCCTTGCAACCAATTTATCAATTCTTCTCTTTTAATAGATAAACTACCCTTCACAAAATCAGGTGCATTTTGATGTGGTTTCTTCACCATTAACCCATCTACAAATTTCACTTCACTCATAAAAATATATTACTCAATTAACTTCTATCCATATTACCACAACTCTCTTACAAATTGCTAATTAAATTTTTTCCACTCACCTTCAGAAATAACAGTCACTTCCTCATCAATAACTTTGACAGCGGTATTATCATCAATTACATAAAAGGCTCCTTGTATATCTTTTGCTCTTTGATCTAAATTATCAACACTGACATTTGGAAAGTGTGGAGAACCTAAATGTGGAATAATTGAAAAATCAACAAATTTCATGCCCTCACTTCTTTGACGCTCATCAGAATACTCTCCATACAATTGCTCCGACATATTCAAAGCCAAATCATTACATGTAACCATACTTCCCGCACTCACACCAACGTACACCTTCTCCCTCAACATCTCAGGTAACAATTCTTGCAACCCAGACTTTGTCATCCAATACATCAAATGTGCTGTATTTCCACCCTCTACATATAAAACATCTGCATCCTGCAACCGTGGAAGCCATACATTTTTAGAAATTGCAGAGATATCTACAATATCAATTGATTTGAATCTGAGATTTTTTAACCTAATTAGATCTTTTATAAACCAATTAGTTTTGTCTCCACCTTCAACATTTGCCGCCGTAGGTATAAATGCAATATTTAACTCTGCAAATGGTTTTCCTGTCAATTCCAATAAAGCAGCCACAATAGATTCATTTGACAGTCCTGCTGATGTTAGTAATAATTTCATACAATATTTTTCAAAACTTATACTCCCAGTGTAACTTATTTTTATTTCTATGTCATTAATAAATTCCAAAAAAACCGGTAAAACCGGTTTTTTAGTATATAATATTCAACTACTTTGTTTATTTCTTCTCAACAGTTGTATCATTAATTTCTCCAGCTTTTGCATTAGTGGCAACTGACCGTAGTCCACAGCTAGCACCTCTTTTTGCAGCATACATTTGACTAGTTCCAATCACCTGACTATTCTTTGCCTTAAGCACAAAATGAGCTTTACCGTTCTTTGCTTCTTTCACCTCAAACATTTCTTTTTCCTGACTATTCTTTGCTACTGATGCAATTCCATTTTTGCAAGCAGCCTTTGTTTTATATCCTTCTGAAGCCAAAATTGGCTCTTTATTCTTAGCTAATAATCGAAATCGAAACTCACCAGCCTTGTCCTTATATATTTCAAACATAATTTTACATTTATTTACATATTATTTTCTCATTGTAACATGCAAGTAAATATTTGCAATAATATAGGCTTATATTTTTGTAATTAAAAAACCGAATTCACATTCATGAATTCGGTTTCCAAATTTTGCACTTACTTTAGTGCAAAATTTAAAATAAAATTGACAATTTCATTGAAACTTCAATAGATTGTTTCTGATCCAACCAAACGCCATCTTTTGTATTAAAACAAGATGGTGATGTTAAGACTGGTTCTACACAAAAATACTCTTCTGCATCACCCCACAAATACAAACAAGTATCATAATCATATCCAGATAAAATCATCTTGATACGAAATTTACCGGTATCAATAATAATTTCATCGTTTGAATTAATTTTGACACACTTTGCCTTTGTAGAAACATCCACTACATGTTTTTCTCCGTTGATAAAAACATCTCTCTTGCCATCTGATTTAAAATAAGGGTGAAAGGCAATATTTATTGGCATCTCCCCCTCACTAGACACTCTATATAACTTTAATCGAGTATCTAATATATCCTCATTGCGATGAGATGTCACTTCGTGAGCAATATTTGCCACTAACCACCAAGGAAAACTCTTATATTCTCCTTTATATGATTTATGTGATGCAACTTTTGCCTGAGTCTCATGATTCCATGTGGTTTCAAGATTTCGAAACCAACCATGCTGTGAAATATCTTCAAATCCCTCTGGCGATGAACCAAAAAATGGACAACAAATTGGAATACCTCCTCGCTGTTTCTCACCAATATACCGAAAAGGATAAATAATATCTTCACCCTCAAGTGACCATTTGGTCAGTGTTGCACCAACATCTGAAACATTAGCAATGCCTTCTCCTGCAGAAATTATAGCTTCCATTTCATCTCTCCTCTATTTTTTATGCAAAATGCATTTGTTATTAAACAACTTTAATTAACATACTATAATACATCAAAACATCCATATAGTCAATAGCTGCAACAAAAAACCGCCTCAACCTTTTTGGTATATTAGCGGTATATGTATTGACCATTAGATTTTTCTCTTGGCAATGACATGTTGAAATTCTTTTTGCTCTTTCTCCACTATGCTTCTCGCACAATCTGTACACATACTAAAACATTCTTGCATAAAAATTTTCTCACAAGAAGGACAAAGTACTTCCCTAATCTTTTTTGTCTCTCTAACAATTTGCATAACATGCTCCATACAATATATTTTCCTGCGATAAAACAGCACACTTCTATCCCTGTTTTTTAATTTTAACAGTATATATACGCACCATCAGATTTTTCCCATGGCAGTGGTATATTATAATTCTTTTTGAACCATTTATATGTTTTGACTTTATCACCACCATTACAGCGGTGTTCCAAAAAATCATGAACAAAATCAAAAACATCTCCACTATGACCACATCCAAAGCAATGAAATGTACATGTTCCTTTTATGAAATGGACATAATATTACAAAATCACCACGACCAGAAGAATATATATTTCTATGTTTCTTCCTAATCTTTAGCCCTAATTTTAATAATACTTGCCATCCAACTTTTACTGCAATCTCCCTAAAGTATGAAGGAGGTGTTTCCATTTTATGAAAAGACATGCTCAACCTCCTTTTTGATTTTAAATAACAAAAAATATCTCTTATCCTGACTCCAAACATTCAGAGCCAACCATACATCTATAACCCATACACCGAAGATCCTCAGTTCGTGGCATGGACAAGAGAAAAACTGACTCCTTCCGGCTATTTGTGCAATACGGTTACTATATATCATTAAGTTAGATATTTCAACTCTCTCAATAAAAAATATAAAAGGACATTTTCAGTATGCTGAAAATGTCCTCTAAGACAAACTTATTGTTCAAGTATCCACCTGAAACAATATCCTAATCCAATTGTATGTTTATAATCTGAAACAAATAGCGACCTATTTTTTAATTCTTGAGATGCATTATTAACTGCAAGATGTATTACATCATGGTCATTTATGATATCCATATCAGAATCACCTATCATAAAAAATTGTGCATTTGGATACTTTTGCTTTAAAAATAAATATCCAGATGTTTTTGAAACAATTGCAATACTACTTATTGCAATTCCATATTTATGATTATAAACAAAATCACCTAATGCCTGCGGCTTGTCACATAGCAATAAAGAAGTTAAGCATTGTCCACTCCACTTCTCATCAATATACAACTTTCCTTCACCATCAGTTATCAGAAAAAACATTGAAATTGACATTCGTCTAAATTTATCAATTAAAATAAATTTAGTATTAGGCTGTAATCCCTTGTGCTCTCTAACTAGTATTGGAGCGTCACATTCAAGAATGCAACAATCAAATTTAGAAAACACTCTTTTCATCTCATGTATATACTGACTAATATCAATATCTTTATGTGTGAAATCAATATTATCAAAATACTTAATAACAGCTCCATTTTCACCAATCACAATATCACTACTAACTCCTATAGATTGCTCGAAAAAAGTAGCCAATCTTTCTACTGGAGTATCTGAATTTGGTACAATATAACTTACCTCACTTAGTTTATTGGCAATATTGCAAATATCTCCTGTTGTTTCATATCGCTTATTTAAAACAACTCCATCCAAATCAACCATTGTAATTTTATCCATTTGTTCAGTCCTCTGTGCAAAGTTTAACGAACTATTTCTACTAAATATACTTTTCTATTCTCTCTATATACACATCATAGCCATCTTTCATTTCATCATAAAGCCATTTCCGTTTTTTTGATGTGCAATACTCACACTTACATGCGAGATAAACACTATACCAGAAAAACACTGTTAAGTCAATCAATTGCCTATTTATTATTTTTCTATTTATATAACTTTCAATTTCTTGTTCAATCAATATTTTAGCATTCATCAATGAACTATCACTAAATAATTCTCTGTGTTCCATTTCTTTTCTTAGAATTGTGACATAATAACCAGCAAGATCCACACTTACATTTCCCATACAAAGAGATTTGTCCAAATAAGGCATTGCATTTCTAGGATCTATAAAACGAACTGGATTATCCTTTGTTAAGTTTATAATAATATTGCCAGCAGTTAAATCTTTATGTGCTAAGCTTCCAATTGCATTATTTATAAATATTTTTTTATTTTTCTTTACTTTACGTAAAAACTTAATACTTTTTTCATTTGATAACTGAGCCTTTTCAACATTCTGCTCTATTGCCTTAATTAATTCTACAAAAAAATCATCCATGACACTTTCATCTTCAGTGTAGCTCGCATCATAAATTGTACTAATATTTTTCAAAACACCACTATATATTTTTTGAGTGATTGTGTCATCACATAATTTTGGACTTAAAAGATAGTCCTCCAAATTATATTCACCTATAAATTCAAGTTTATATAACAATATATCCTCATTAAATTTAACTGTTTCAAAGTACGGAAACACTGATTCATAATCAGGACCTAATTTATTTTTAAAATTATTATAAATAGCTAACTCCTCCTCAGCCTCTTTTATCGAACCAGACTTATATATCCAATTACCATATTTAAACACAATAGCCTCAGATGAACCACTTAAAACAGTTGCCTTATACGGCTCTTTAATGTTCAATGTTTCAATTGCATAATTATAATATCTGTTTTTCATAATATCACTAAATAAAAATGAAAATGCTGCTTCTAAATACTTTGTATCTTTTATACTAATATCAGCAACATCTGACTTATTTTCTTTATTTATGTATATAGTTTTAAATCCTAATTGTTTGGCTGGAATGATATCTGACTCTTCTTGATCTCCCATTGCAACTATTTGCTCTGGTTTTATATTATATTCATTTGCAATATATGTAAAACGATTTCCAAAAACTTTTCTTTTATCACCCTCTCCTGACAATATTTTTCCCTCAAAAAATGAATCGATGTTCAACTCCTTCAATACATTCTCAATCCATTTTCTTGGTGCATCTGACGTTAATAAAAATTGATATTCCTTACTCATTCTCATTAATATGTTTTCTAAATTATCATATTTTATTATTAAATTTTTTGGATCTATATCCCACACATAATCAAAATATTCATATCTATCCAAATTATATTTTTCTTCTAATGCTATACTAATATTTTCACCGTATTCTATTTTAATATTTTTTAAAATTTCAGATGCTTCTTCCTTACTTTTATTTAATTTAATTTGAATATATTTAGCAGCATTTTTTAACATTTCTTTGTTCAATTCAGAATTCGAAAAAGAACCTCCTTTAAGTTTATACAGAGTACCATCTAGATCAAAAATTATTAATTTGTTTGGATTCATACTTTAAAAATATATTTACATTAAAAAAATTAAACAAGTTTCTTACGAGAAGCTTGTTTAATTTAATTCTTTCAACTTATACAACATTAAACAAAAACCTCTCAAAAGAAACTACTTTTGTGATGATGTTCTGCATAATTATATTCCATATTTAGAAATTGTTGCATAATTTTATACATCGTTAATTACTTTTCACTTTCAATTAATTCGATTATTTTAGAAACAGCCTCTTCTGCTGTATCTACTCCAATCGCTTTCATTCGCTTTCTGCTATCAAAATATTGATCAGCCATCTTATCAGCCCAGCCACCCGTACCTCTCACTACAACTACTGGTATATTCAATTGATATGCAACAAGCATTTCATTCATTGTTCCAGACCCTCCAGAAACTGCAATAAGTCCATCACAACTGTTAACTAAGACAAATTCTCTTCCTCCACCACGTTCCAAGCCAGAACATATAATAACATCTGTATTACCTTCTTTATCCCATACATCCTTACCCTTACCATAAGTAATACCCACTGTTAGACCATTCTCTTTCTTTGCCCCTCTTGCTGCTGCAGTAGATAATGAATCATAATCTTTTTCTGCACCATAAACTGTTGTATTTCCAGTTTTTGCAATTCCACCACCAATCTTTTCAGCAATTGACTCAACTTCTGCAGAATATTCTGTGTCTGCAGCAGAACCCATTACCCCAATCTGTAATTTTCGTTTATTCATAAATATTCATAATAAAAATAATCTTAATGATAAGTGTACTACTTATTATTGAAAAAATCAATGCTTCACATCAACTCATCTAAAATGACACCAGAAACACTCCTCCAACAACTCATTAAAGTTGCTAATAAAAAAATCCAGATAATGTATAAAACATTATCTGGATTGAATAAACTATCAACAGTAATTTTAATTTATAAAATCTTTAATCGTCAATATATTCCCTGAATCCGTTGAAATAGTAGCTTTACCTCCTATCGGATAAATAAACATTGGACGAGTATGTCCAAAATCCATATTTGCTACAATCGGAATATTTCGAATCTGCTCACGTTCATTCACTATCTGCTGTATCACTCCTTTTGTGATATTTGTACTTGATTCAAAACGGCCAAACATGATTCCTTTAATAGTTGCATTTTTTTGTTGCAATAAGGAATCAAGGTTTCTGATAAATTCTCCTGAAAATTCACATGTGAAAATATCATCATCCTCTATAAAAAGAATTACATCTTTTAACTTTGGCATAAACTCTGTACCTTGTAATAATCCGATTGTACATAGATTTCCTCCGAGTGCACTACCAGTTACTTTACCTGATTGTATGATGTATGGACCATCATTTTTCTTAGCCTTTGTTTTTAAGGCTTTTTCGCTTGCTCCATCAGTCCATCTTTTTGATGACTTTGGCGTAATTACCTGTCCACTCATAAACACATCTTGAAAACATTTTAATATATATTTTCGATGACGTTGTGCAATAAATGTTGAAAAGTTAGGCCCACAAAATGTGACAAGACCTGTCTTGGCATAAATAGCATGTGTCAAGGCAGTTACATCTGAATAGCCACATACAATCTTAGGATTTTTTTTAATAATACTAAAATCTATAAGTGGTAAAATCTGATTCAAGTGATATCCCCCAGATACTGACCAAACCATCTGCACATCTGGATCTTCAAAAGCTTCGACTAAATCATCCACTCGTTCTTGTACACTTGCAACTTCAAAGAGACTTTCTTTTCTAAAGTTTTTTGAAAAAGTAATATTCAAACCCATCCGCTCAAAAACTTTAGAAACCTGCAGTAAATCATTCTTTTTAAACTGTGCTCCTGTTGTTGATGGTGCAATTACTCGTATAGTATCTCCCTTCTTCAGCTTAGTTGGTAATATTTTTTTCATATCCGTTCCTTATTCTCCAGCCATCCGCTCTTTAATCTTTGTAATGCAAATATCCATCCCTGCAAACAGAGGGTCTACTATACCCGTATTTTTAGCAAAAATATAAGCAGTACTTCGACACCCACCCAAACAAATTGAATGGTACTTACAATTATCTACATGACAATCATCACGCAACTTCTTTGATAGTTCTTCTGAATCTAAAACACTATTCAAATTTGAAATTGTTTTATCTTCAAAATTAACAGTTCCCAATCGAAAAATCTCTTCATCCATGGCAAAAAAACAACCATAAACATTTCCACTTCTCAATGAAACACCCGCATATTGTCCATCTATAGCTGGACATAAATACTTTGGATTATTCCACTTTTCTGCTCGTCTTTGCATCTTTTCCTTTGCCTCAGCAATGGTTTTGCCATAAAAATCTGGACCAAAACTTAAATTATAGCTGAAATACAGATTTGGATACATCAATTTACACCGCTCAACTGTTTTAACAATTTCTTTTGCATCATACAAATCAAGCCAAATATCTTTCATTGACCTAGCATTACCAACAGGCTTTAATCGAATCAGCACTAACCTATCAACTCCAAGCAAAGAACATTTTTTTGCCAAAGCATCAATAGAATTTTTTGTAACTTTTGATAAAATAGTATTAACAATAACAGTAAGTCCAGCACGCTTACACAGTTTTATATTGTGCATAATCATATTGTACTGCTCTCGTGTAATACGATTAAAAAAATTATGCTCTTCATAATTAGCGAAAAGAGTTATTTTGATTCTTTCAACGCCTCCATCAAGCAAAGTTTGAATATATTGTTCATTTAACAAAATACCATTTGACAATACAACTTTTTGACGTGCCACTTCAGACATAATCGGAACAGTATTCATAGAAGTAGTAATTTCCATCGGATACATGAAATATCCAGCATTCTCAAATTCTCGCGATAACCATTGAACATTTTCCTCATCACTCTGCAATGTTCTTTTTGAAAGTTTACCTTCTTCTTGAAAAAAACATTGACGACAATTTAAATTACAGGAACTTCCAATATTCAAAAAATCCAAGTGAATAACATCTTCTTTTTGAATAGCTTTCATCTGACATCCTCCTTTTTTTGGTTATTGTTAAAAAACTATAGTTTTTTACTCTACCATGTAATTTATTTTATGTAAATTATATATGCACATTGCTTTACATTTATTTATACTGTCAACTAATAAAAAATTAAAAACACATACCATTTATAATGATATGTGTTTTGCTTACGCTCCCTCCGACAACGGATAGATCAGTAAGATTCAACAAGTATTCTGTTGAGGTAATTAGATATCTCAGTATCTCTACTTGGGAATACAGTTGAATCAACCGCAACCGGGACTGAAACTCGTGGATTAATTCCCTGTAAATCACCAAATGTTATGCGCCTGCCTTTATTTGCTACATCAAGCTTTTCAAAAAACTCAATAGAACTTCTTAAACAAAATGAGGCAAGGTTGTATGAAACGGCATTTGAAATCGATGCCCAATCATTCATAGGTGCAAATGGTGTTATATATGGAACCGAGAATGAAGTGCCATTTTTATCATAAAATGGCATAAACGAATCCAATAATTGAACACCAACAACGCGACCACAATTAGGTGCTCCAGGGAAAAAGTCATGATCAGGAACCCAATCAATCAAGTGCTCTATATCATGAACATAATCCACATCAACATCATCCAAAACTGCATTCAGTCTATCAATGCCCTTTGGAAATGCAAAACATGCTACAACATCCGTAACTTTCACCCGATGTTTTTTGAGATGTTTAATGATGCACTCAATAGTCTCACCTGAGAAAATACCATCTTCTGCAAGAATAACTGGCTTACCATTCGCTAAGCTTGCTATACTCGCACATTGAGTGTCCAGAGAATCATGACCTGGTCGTGTACCAATGCCAATGATGTTTCCACCTCCATCAACCAGCCTGTTCACCTCCAAAGTTCGTCCTCTGTTTGGAACAGCAAAGTCAACACATGTGCTAACAACAAATACATCTCGTCCATTTTGCTTATTACCAACCAGACTCAAAACATCTTTAGACATCGACTCTATTGTTACAAGCTTTACATCCGCAGTTGGATAAACATCCTTTTTAATGATCTGCTGCACTGACTTTTGAAAATTATGAAAAAAATCTTCAGAATCCTCAGGCAATTCCAGGTTATTACAATGTCGAACCTGCGTGAATTGCCTATGCAAATCACAACTAATCAAGTATGTCTTTTTCATTGTACAGCCCTCCTATAATTAAGGATTTTTAAGTTTTTGTAATAATTCAGATTCAACAAGACTTTCTTGCGTTCCATTTACAAAATCTTTTAACGTATAAACACCTTTTTCAATCTCATCTTCACCAATGAAAATCACAAATGGTATACCTTTCCTATTAGCATACTTCAACTTCTGTTTCAATTTCCCATTACTAAATGAAATTTCTGTAGCAATGTTATCATTCCTCAAAGCTGTTGCTATTGCAATACTGCTATCAATATCATCTGTCATCGGAATAATCAACACTCTTGTCTTTGTTGAAGATTTTATCTCCAACAAACCCTTCTTGCGAAGTTGGTCAAAGAGTCGCGTCAATCCGATAGAAATACCAACACCTGGTAATTTGCGATCAGTATACGCACTTGCGAGATCATCATATCGTCCACCAGAACATACAGACCCAAACTCTGGATACTCATCCAGTTGTGTCTCATAGACTGTTCCTGTGTAATAATCCAAACCACGTGCTATCGTAAGATCAATTACAAAATTTGACTCCGGCACACCAAACTGCTTCATCATCTCTGTAACTTTCTGCAATTCTTCTACACCTTCATCAAACTGAGCACTCTCAATATTCAAGTTGCTCAAGCCTTCTAAGACACAAGCTGCATCACCCTTCAAGGAAAGAAATTCAAAAATACGATCAACTGTTGCTTTAGTAACTCCCAACTCAATCAGCTCATCTACAACAGCATCACGTCCTATTTTCTCCAACTTATCGATAGAACGCATAATATCAGCTGAAAGATTCGTAATTTCCAATCCTTCAAATAGTCCATTGAAAACCTTACGATTATTCACACGAATTGTGAATGCGTCAAAGCCAAGTTTTTTGAAAATCATATAGATTACACTTGGAATTTCAGCATCAAACCGCAAATCCAACACTTCATCACCTATGACATCAATATCACACTGGTAGAACTCACGAAAGCGTCCTGCTTGAGATCGTTCACCTCTAAAAACTTTTCCTATAGCATATCTTCGAAATGGAAAAGCAATTTCACCATAGTGTTCAACTACATAACGAGAAAGTGGTACTGTAAGATCAAACCGCATCGCAAGCTCAGAACTGCCCTTAGTAAATCTGTAGATTTGTTTTTCAGTCTCTCCCCCAGCTTTAGCAAGTAATGCCTCTGCACGCTCCAGAATCGGCGTATTAATCGGCGAAAAACCAAATGTTTCATATGACTGCCGAATCACGTCAAGCATATCATTAAATACAATTTGTTCTTCTGGTAATAATTCCATGAAACCTGAAAGTGCTCTTGTTGTAACTCCATTTTTTTTACTCATATTAATCTCCTCCTAATTACAATTTATGTTAATGTACTTTAATAATAACTAACACCCTTATTAGTTTGTCTCAAAGTAGCATTTGAAACCTGTTTTGTCAATAAATAACTCAATATAATTTAATTTTAATTATAAGTATTTATATAAAACTAGTTTCATTAAAAAAATATTTTCTTAATATATTTTCATTATACATCAAATAAAAGAACTGCCCAATTTTTGTACAACAAAAAATTACTTCAACATTTCAATATATTAATAATTATAATAAATACACAAAATATATCATTGCAAAAAATTTATTTTGTTGATAAGTTACGAAATAGTAAAAAATCACCTTCGTTTGAACATTTTTTCTAGTTCTTCTTTTGATATTTCAACTTGACTAGGACGACCATGCGGACATGTATACCCCGTATTTGTTTCTTGTAATTTTTCTAATAGACGACGGCGTTCTTCCACTGTTAAATAATCTCCTGCTTTTATAGCACTACGACACGCCAAATAATCCAAAGTTCTCTCAGTACGATAATCTAACTCTAGCGGTTCTTTTTCAGTTGCCATGTCATCCAACATTTCTTTGATCAAAGCTGCCAAATCTCTGTCTTTGAAAAACTCCGGCACAGAAGTTAGTTTAAACGTATTTTCTCCAAAATCTTCAATGATAAAACCTATGCTTTGAATTTCCTCTTGCTTCTCTATCAAAAAATCTGCTTCTTTCTTTGGCAATTCAATAATCACTGGGTCTTTCAATTCAACAATTTGCTTATCTAAATTTTGATAAGCATCTTTTAATTCTTCAAACAAAATTCTCTCATGAGCAGCATGTTGATCGGTTATCATTAAACCTTTTCCTGTTTCATTGATCAAATACGTATTGTGAAGCTGAGCCACTTCGACCTTAGAATAATCCTTTTCTTTTACTGTCCATAAGTCAGTTGTCTTTTTCACAATATCTGCACTATTTCCATCAAAGTCTGTTTCCTCTTGATCCGAGTTAAGCTGATAAGTTAGATCATTTTTAGTCAAAGTATCTTGAATCGCACTAGTTAAAGCATCCAACATTTCTTTTTGATTCAATATTTTCACTTCTTCCTTTCGTGGATGAACATTAACATCTATACTTTGTGCAGGCATTGTCACAAACAACATGAAAACTGGATAATCTCTAGGAGACAACAATGACTGATATGTTTCTCTAACACGCAGTGCAATTGCAGGATTTTTAATTGCACGATTATTTATAAAAAGAAATTGTCTTGACCTCGTTTTTGTAGATATTTGTGGCCTACCTATAAAACCACTTATTTGCGAATAAGCCGAACTAGCCTCAATTGGTAAAAGGTGCGAGAAAATCTCCAAACCCAAAACTTTCTGAACCCGAGCCTCCAAAGTATCTCCAGACAAAAAACGAAAAACTTCCTTATCATTATGAGTCAAACTAAAACTAATTTCTGGAAAAGTTAATGCTACATTACTTACCACTTGAAAAATCTTGCGAGTAACATTGCTTTTTGATTTCACAAAACGCAGACGTGCTGGAGTATTTACAAACAAATCCGAAACTGTAACAACCGTTCCTCTGTTCATAGCAATTTCTTTTATTTCTATCTCACCCGTAGCTAATGAAGTCAATTGATACGCAATATCCGCCTCACTAGTTTTACTCTTAATAACAAAATTACTCACAGCACTGATACTAGCAAGTGCTTCACCCCTAAATCCCAGTGAATCAATATTCCAAAGATCATCAATATCCGATATTTTACTCGTAGTATGTAAATTTATAGAATTCTCCAAATCTTCTCTACCCATCCCCACTCCATCATCCACAATACTTATCTTTTTGAAACCAGCACCTTCAATATCAACCTTAATATTTTTTGCTCCCGCATCAATAGCATTCTCAAGCAATTCCTTAACAACCGAAGCAGGACTTTCCACCACTTCTCCAGCCGCAATTTTACTCACTAATTCTTTTGATAATTGTTTTATTTTACTCATACAACTAATATCCCCCTCTCCCTCTGGGAGAGGGTTGGGGTGAGGGTCTTAATATACTTCAATTATACAACTATACCACAAATACAAATCTAGATTCTATCACGTCATAAAAAATCACAAATCACATGTCATTCCAGAAATGTTTATTTTTTGTAGGGACAGTGCCTTGTGCCTGTCCGTTCAATACTGATTAGTAAAAAATATCATTGTCCGGAATCTATACTAACAAATTTAAAGAAAGTCTTTGTTACAATAATATTCCTGCCTTCGCAGGAATGACACGGATAGTTACATTTTTTCATTTGTACAAGGACATTTTTCATGATAATATTTACAAATAAAACACTAAATATTCACATTTTATGAAATAAAAAATAACTTTATGAATTTTGAAAAACCACAATTTAACAAAACTGAGATTGAAGGAACGTTCTTTAGCTTTGATGAAAATGGCTTTGTAAGATTTGGTGATGTTGCCAGATCTTTGCTTCAACAACAAGCTCAATATGCAAGCCGTTATACAGATGGAACGTTAGAAGATTATCCAAATCTCGGAAAGGAACTAAAATTTGAAGGTAATTCAAGTGATTATCACAGTTTAAAAATCCACAAAGACGACATCCAAGAGTTTATTAACAGAGTGAGGAAACATCGCGAACAGTTATAAATATTTAATTATTTTTTCAAATATGAAGGAAAATAAAATTACAGTTATTATTGACAAACCCCTTGCGGAGGTATTTGAGTTTACTACAAATCCCAAAAATACTCATTTATGGATTCCTTCCATTTCAGAAGAAATTGCTGACGAATATCCTCCAAAAATAAATACAAAATATAGAAATCGTGGAAATACTGATGATTGGAATGAATACAAAGTTATGGATTTTCAAAAAAATAAAGTATTTATTTTATTTAATGTGAAAGATGCTTATTTTGTGAAATATACTTATCACCAGTTAGATAATAATAAAACTGAACTAGAATACTTTGAATGGATGACTACCGGAGAATTAACTAATCCTTTTACAGAAGATATTTTGGAGAATTTGAAAAAAGTAATGGAAGGATAATTTTATTGGCTTTATTACGACCCTCTTACAGATTTTTCTACCCAAATACGAAAAGTGTATATTGTATAAATTAGTATATTTTATATTATGAACGAATTTGATATGAACTTAAATTTTCAATTTTTACAAAACAAAGAAATCTCAAATGTTTTAAAAGAAGTTTTAAAATTATCTCCTAAAAATTCAGAATTGTACTTAATTGGAGGAAGTGTTAGAAATGCATTATTTCATACTTTTTTTAATACTTATTTACCTCAAAGAGATTTTGATTTAGTTTTTTTTGGTGACAGAAAAGAATTTGAGAATAATTTATTAAATAATTCTTATGAAGAAGGATCTTCTTTTTCAAAAGAACAAAAAGTTTTTTTGAAAAAATTAAATGATAATTCTTATTTAACTTTTGATGAATTAGTTTTAGATATTCATTTTTTAGAAAAACAAGATTTAATTAAGATGCTTGAAGAAAATGTTAATTTCAGATTTCAGGGAACAACAATTAAATTAGATTATATTTTTGAAAAAAATTGGTTTGAAAAAATAATTTCAATTAATTCTGCAATCGAGGATATAAAAAATAAGAAAATTGTATTAAATAAAAAAAAGGTAAAGATTCATGATACAACTTTTTATGCAATGCTTAGATTTAATTCTTTTGGATTTTCTTTACCTCCAAAGGAAGATATTGAACTTTTATTAATTGAATTAAAAAATGTTTCAAAAGAAAGGGTGAAAATTAGTGAAAATAAAGTCATTGGGTCAATTGGTAATAAAGAAAAATTGAACAAAATATTAAAAAAGATTGATTTGGAAGGAGATATATTTTCATATGAAGGTATTCAAAATAATAAAATAAAAATAAGGAGATGATTTCAAAGTATAAAAAAACTCGCCCTTTTAATTAGTATATCTTATATTATGAATGAAGTTGAAGTGAAAGCAAAAGTTTCAAATTTTACAGAAATTCAATCCAAACTAGTAAAACTAGGTTGTACTTTTTCTGAACCACTAATTCAAAAAGATCGAATTTATCTTCCTAATGGAATAGAGTTTCCTGACAAAACAAAAGGAACCCTGTTTCTTAGAATCCGAAATTCCAATGGCAAAAATATTCTTACACTTAAAAAACAATTAGATACTGAATTTGAATGTATTGAACATGAACTTATCATTGATAATCCTGAACAAGCAAACGAAATGGCAATGTTACTAGGTTTTCATGAAGTTTTATATGTATCAAAAAAAAGAATTACATGTAAATATAATGATATGGAAATTTGCTTTGATGAAATAGATGAACTAGGATCATTTATCGAAGTAGAAAAAATGACTTCTGACACAGAAACTAAACAAATTATGAAAGATTTATTTGCATTTCTAGAAACACTGGGAATAAAAAAGGAAGACCAAATCTTCAAAGGATACGCCACACTGATTTATGAATTACATAACAGCAATTAATCACAATATTAACATCTCTTTTTCAATTCAGATAATTTATTTAAAGCCTCAATCGGTGTCATCTGATCTATAGATAAATCTTTCAACTCTTTTTCAATTTTACTACTTTGAGTTTTTGGTTTCTTTTCAAACTCATCGTTAAATACTTTTTTCTCCAAATTATCCAAAATCTCTACTGCTCTATTGTTTACCAAATCTGGCACACCCGCTAATTTTGCTACTGCTATTGCATAACTGTGTGAAGCTTTGCCAGGTCGCACCTTGTGAAGAAAAACTGGTTCACCATCATCTTTTTCCATTACTACCACTTCATAATTTTTGATTCGCTTGGGAAACTTCTCTTCTAAAGTTTGTAACTCGTGATAATGTGTCGCAAACAAAGTTTTGGCATTTTTATTTTTGGTTGTAACTAAAAACTCAGCAATCGCCCACGCAATACTAATACCATCATAAGTACTAGTACCCCGACCAATCTCATCCATGATAATCAAACTTTTGTCAGTTGCATGATGCAAGATATGTGCTGTCTCAGTCATCTCAACCATAAAAGTAGAAAGTCCAGAAGCAATGAAATCAGCTGCACCACTACGCACAAAAATTCTGTCTACCATACTAATCGTAGCCTCACTAGCAGGCACAAAACTTCCGACATGAGCTAGTAGTGTGATAACTGCAACTTGTCTCATGTATACAGACTTACCAGCCATATTTGGTCCAGTCAAAACCAAAAGCTGATGATCCCCTGCATTCAACTTTGTATCGTTAGCGATAAACTGATCTGTACTATATTTTTCTACTACTGGATGACGCCCCTCCACTATATGTAATTCATCATCACTACTCATAGTAGGACAAATATAGTTTTCCTGTTCAGCAAGCTCAGCAAAAGATCCCAAACAATCAACTGTCGACAAATCATGAGCCAAAGACTGAACAAATTTTGTATACTTCAAAATTTCATCAACCAAATTCAAAAATAGATCATATTCTATTTTATTAATTCTCTCCTGGGCAACCAATACTTTTTGTTCGTATTCTTTTAAATCAGGTGTGATATAACGCTCAGCACTTACCATTGTTTGCTTGCGAATATAATTAATCGGAACTAAATGCACATTAGCCTTGGTAACTTCGATATAATAACCAAAAACTCTATTGTATCTTACTTTCAGAGAAGAAATACCCGTTTTCTCACGTTCTTGCTCTTCCATTTTGACAATCCAGTCCTTATTACCAGTAACATTTTCTCGTAAATCGTCCAATTTGCCATGAAAACCAGTTTTTATCATACCACCCGATTTTATATCAAGCGGAGGATCATCTACAATTTGCTCATTTATCAAACTAATAATTTTGTCTATTTGTTCACTAGCTGAAAATTGAAGTGCTGTTGCCTCAAACTGTTCAAGGTCACTTAGTACTGCTCGAGCATGTTCCAATGCCTCAGCTAAATTCTTGAGATCATATGCATTACCATTACCCATTGATAATCTAGCAATCAATCGCGGAATATCACAAATCTGCTTTAACTTCTCTCGAATTTCATTCCTCTGCGCCCTATTTGTGATCATTTCTCCAACAGCTTCATGACGCTCTTTGATTTTCTCAATATCAATAAGTGGTTTTTTCAAATACTCGCGCAAAAGACGTCCACCCATAGCAGTCACGGTCTTATCAATCACCTCAACCAAAGTCCCTTTATCATCCCTAGTACGAAGAGTATCAAAAATCTCCAAATTTTGAATAGTAGAACGATCCAAAACTAAATATTCCTCAGGCCGATAATAATTCAAACTTTTCAAATGTGCTATTTTATCTTTTTGCGTCTCACGCAAATACCCAAGCAAACAAGCAATGGCCTCTACACAAGCTTCTTTATTATGCAGAGAAAAAACCTCCAGACTCGCAATCTTAAATTGCTCTTTCACTATTTCATTTTTATCAACTGCATATTCATCCCACTCCACAAATGGATAAATATTCATCTCTGTCTCTACACAAATAGTTTTCAATACTTGAGGATTGTTATAATCCTTTTTATTCAAAATACACTCAGTCGCACCAAAACGAAGTAACTCCGTATTCAAAAGATGTACATTTTCCAAACTAGCATTCAAATCAGTCACAAACATATCCCCTGTAGACAAGTCCACCGCTGCAATAGCAATTTTATTCTCTCGAAAAACTAAACTTATAATAAAATTATGTTTCTTTTTATCTAAATTTTTCTCATCCAAAATTGTTCCCGGAGTAATCACCCGCACAACTTCCCGATCAACAATCCCCTTACCTGTTGGCTCAGACATTTGCTCACAAATTGCCACCTTGTGTCCAGATTTCACCAACTTAGCAATATAAGCATCAGCTGCATGATGTGGCACTCCAGCCATAGGGATCTCTCCATCTTTACCCCGTGGTCTTTTGGTAAGGGTAATCTCCAAAGCAGCCGCCCCAACCTTAGCATCCTCCAAAAACAATTCATAAAAGTCACCCAAACGAAAAAAGAGCAAACAATCCTGATATTGCTCCTTTATCTCACTATACTGCTGCATCATCGGCGTATTAAACTTCTGCATTTCAATAATTTTTCAATTTATTTCACCTACCAATAATACCACAATTTTGTCATTCCCGTGAAGATGGGAATCTAGTTCTTTTTTGTTATCTTCTTTTTGAGTTATCCGGAAATTCCGGATAACTGAAATTTTTTCAATTCTTTTGAACTTGTAAGAAATTCTTACAAATTACCTTTTCGTCCAATTTACCACTCAAAAGTTTCTACAAAATTCTGTAGTGATACTTTTATACGTGTGATGATGCTTTCTGATTCCATGAGTGTTGGTTGCTCTGGTAATAATGCTACTATGTCATCACTAAGTGGCATTCTTTGTGTATACAAGTATTCATTGATAAGATTCTTCATCTTATCTGTATCAATATTCTCTTCTTTTGCTATAGACTCTACATATTTCTTTTCCTCCTCTTGCCAATACTTTTCAAATTCTTTTTCTACATCATCAGCACTATCAATTTCAGGCAAATTATCTTGCATAAACTTCTCTATCAATTCTTTTTTCTTGTGTAATGCAATATCTGTATCAAATACACGCAAAATATCTGCAATTTTCTTTTCTCTTACAGCATCAGAAGTTACATCTTTAAGTGCAACGATAAGTCTCACAATATAATCAAAGTTAATTCTATCCCTACGAGTTAGTTCCAACTCAAAATCAATTTCATCAATGATAGATACTTTATCTTTTCCTTCTTGCTGAGTTCTTATCTTATACATGTCTATATAAGCACTTTGATAATCATAGAATTCCTGTTCATCTAAATTTAAATCATCAAAAGTAAAATCTGTAAATGTCTCCAAAGATGATTTAATACGCAACAAGTTACGAAACTGTTTAATAAATGCCACTTGATCTTCTTCACTTTGCAGATTTCCCACACTCCCAGCATCTACTGCGATACTTCTGAGTAATTCTACATTTTCATTAAATTCTTGTTTTTGTTTTTCGTATGGCTTTTTAAATACTATTTCCTTAGCATTTTCATCTCCAAACAGTGCTAATGCTTTATCTGTATTTTCTTTGAGATTGCGAAAACAAACAATATTACCATGTGGCTTATCTGAACCCAATATTCTATTTGTCCGTGAATAAGCTTGCACCAATCCATGATATTGCAAATTCTTATCTACAAAAAGCGTATTAAGTCGCACACTATCAAATCCTGTGAGAAACATATTCACCACCAAAAGTAAATCAATCTCTCCATCTTTTAACTTCCTTTGTACATCTTTGTGATAATCATAAAACTTATCTGTTGAAAAGTTTGTATCATAGAGCGTATTATAATCTCCAATACAATTTTCCAGAAAATCACGAGAGTGTTCATTGACTATATCACCACTGTCAACATATACATCATGATCCAACAAATCATTTGTCTCATCCTCATTAGCGCGATATGTAAATATTGTTGCAATTTTTAGATTCTTGCTACTTTCTTTGTTTTTCTCTTGCAAAATTGTATAATACTTGCGTGCTACTTCTGTATTTCCTACTGCAAAGATTGCATTGAACTTTCCATTCTTTGTCTTGGTATTATAATTTGCTAGTACGTAGTCAGAAATCTTACTCAATCTATCCTCATGCTCCAATACTTCCCTTGTATCAATATCCTCTACTTTGATATCAGCATCCACTACATCATCTTCTTTATATTTATATCGTCCTACATACTCTACTGAAAACCCCAACACATTATTATCAGAAATTGCATTGGTAATAATGTATTTATGCAAACACTCATCAAATACATCTCTAGTTGTTACACCTCCTACATTATTTTGGGCAAATATTGGCGTACCTGTAAATCCAAACAACTGTGCTTTACCAAAACATGATTTGATAGCCTTGTGCGTTTTGCCAAACTGACTACGGTGACACTCATCAAATATGATTACAACTTTCTCATCACGTAATTCTTCTATTTGACTGACATAGCTCTCTCTAGCAATAATACGATCTAGTTTTTGAATTGTTGTTACAATCAACTTTCTTTTTGGATCTTTTAATTGTTTTAACAAATTGCGTGTATTGTTCGTGCCGTCTACACTACCATCTGAAAAAGAATTAAATTCTCGTGTTGTTTGGATATCTAGGTCTTTCCTATCCACCACAAAAAGAACTTTTTTAATTTCTGGCATTTGTCCCAGCAATTGACTCACTTTAAAAGATGTTAAGGTCTTACCTGACCCAGTTGTATGCCAAATGTAACCACCTTTTTCAGATTCATCTACACGCTTCATGATGTTGCGTACTGCATAATACTGATACGGTCGCAAAATCATCGGGATCTTTGGCACTTCTGCCAGTACAATATACTCTGCAATCATTTGTGACACATTACACTTTTCCAAAAATACTTCTGCAAAATCTTCCAATTTACTGATCTTATGATTATTCTCATCAGTCCAAAAAAATGTTTGTTCAAATGGTTGTTTATGATTATTAGAAAAATACTTTGTATTTACACCATTGGAAATAACAAAAATCTGCACATATTCAAATAAACTCCCAGCAAAAGAATGTTTGTGATATCTTTGAATTTGATTAAATGCTTCTTTGAGCTCTACACCACGTTTCTTAAGTTCGATTTGCACAAGTGGCAGACCGTTTATAAGAAGAGTCACATCATAACGATTTTCATATTTCCCCACCTGCGTAATCTGATTTGTAACTTGATACTCATTTTTGCACCAGTGTGTCATGTTGAAAAACCGTACAGACAGAGAAGTCTCATCGTCTCTACTCAAACTAAACCGATCACGCAGCTTCTTTGCTTTTTCAAAAGTATTTCCCTTGTTGAGATGATTCATAATCCGCTCAAACTCCCTATCGGTAAAAGTAGTTTCATTAAACTTTTCCAGTTGCGTTTTGAGGTTTGCCTCAAGTTCATCCGTGCCTTTAATAGTAACAGGAGCAAATCCCAAATCACCAAGCTGTGCAATAAATTGATTTTCTAATTGTTGTTCTGTTTGATGTGTCATATTGTTTTTTGATTATTTCGTCTTACTAATATTTATTGAGTTACTATCATCAAGACTACCAATAAATGAAAATTTAATATTTAAAATTTCTGATATTTCATTAAATTCAGATAATATTTGATATATTCCATCTCCAAACTGATATTCTTCACTTTCTTTCACAATAAAATTGTCTCCAAAAATATCCACAGCCTCTTCTTGATCTATAACAAAACCATGATCTTTATATCCATAAACCAATCTAGTTGCTATATTTACTGGCTGTATTTTTAGTATATTACTTTTTTTCATTAGCAACCTACTTGCGTATTGCACAGTAGACTCAGCTATTCTTTCATAATGACCGATTGAAATTGGTTTGACTGTCAAAGCAAGATATCGCGCAAACATTTCTGCAGAATCTTTATTTAAGGATACTAATTCCGCAATATGCTCAATTGAATTTTTCAATCCTAATGCTGGCACGCCCTTTACTTGTGGATCTATCGGTCCTAATTCACTAAGTTTCCCCATATGAACTTTATCAGCAGCACAAGCTAATAATGTCGCTGCAGATTTTGCATATCTAGGGATAACAACAATAAAATCATTCTCAGAGGAAAACTGCTGAAATAGCTTCCCTATCAAATATGCTGGACTAGGATAACCACCATTTGATGTTAATACCAAAATTATTGGCTTATCCTTATCGATCCTTTCAAGGGTTTTATAAATTTTATCCGAATGCAGTGTGGATAAAGAATCATTATCATACAAAACAACAATATTATACTTTTTATATATTCTATCTCCTCCCATGCTTTGTTGAATATACGTCGTCAAATTATTAATAAATTTTTGTTTATTTATATTACTATCATCATCATGATAATCCAAAATTGACTTAAATATATCACCCGCCTCAACGGAAACTGATTTCGCAGATGCTTTCTTTGTGCCTTTCTTCGCTGTTTTTTTTGTCATACCCTAACCATAAATTAAACTGATTATACATTAAATCTCTAGAATTAAAACACTAAAATTCACTATCAACCTCCATTGCCATATTCCTCAATTCTGCAAAAGAATTATCTAATGATTCTACATAAATATCAAGATTGAATGAATCAACATTTTCATCCATTGATACCATCTTTTCTATTCTTTTTAATAACTCATCTACCTTTTTAACTTCTTCAACAATACCTGGAATACTAATTCTATGTTCACCTAGTTGTTCAATATTATATCGCATTCTAATACCATCTTTAAATTCTTCATATATTGAAATCAACATTTTAAAACAAGTTTTTGAATGTATTCTTTCACACTCAAAAGACCATAATTTTTGTATTAAATAACCAGATTGCGCAAGCTTACTTACTAAACTGTCATTATTAAACTTTTTTTTATGCTTATTTTCAATTTCATTTATCCTTTTTATAATCCTATCAATTTCTGAACTCAATACATTAGATTGTTTATCAATTATTTCTATAATATTTACCTTTTTATTAACAAAATCATTATGCGACCATACTTGATATTCTAGAATATTTGTATTCTCAACTGTGCTTAACGATGTATATGTAATATCTCCATCTCCATAGGAAATATCTTTACCTCTTTTTTTCTTTGTTTCAGACGGATGTCCAACTGTTTCATTTCTTATATTTCGTATTTCTTTTAATTCTGAAAAGTCTTCAAATTTTGGCACTTCAATATCAACAGATTCTTCTAGATGCACCATTGAATCCTGTTGTACAATTAGTGCCTGTAATATTCCATATATAGATAATTTTGTAGGATGCTTTTGTTCTATATATTCTTCTATTGCTGACTGAGTATCTTGAATATTATCAAAAGCAGACCATAATTTATTCCAGTTGCCTTTATCTTTCTTATTCCAAGCTCCCTGCTTACAACAAAAAGATGTATGAATAATCTTTTTTAATTCATCAATTTTTACTCTTAAATTATAATTAGAATCCATAACATTTTTTTAAACAAACAACCTTTGCGTCAATCCTTTTTTCACCTCTTTACTTTGCTGATTTGATTTTGTTTTAACCCTTCTTCATCCCTTTTTCTAATTCTTGTATTAACCTACTATCTGGTGTATCTCCTAATTTAGGCTCATCAACATCAATATTAATGGGTTCCGTCTGTTCAATGTTATTTTCATTATTATCTCCATCACTAATACCCTCTATTTGGCCATTATTAGAAACTTCTTTATTATCGGTACTCATATAAAATATTGTTTATTAATAAATTAATTTACACAAACTCTAAAAGTTGGGAAAAGTATAAAAATTATAATGCTCACATAAACAAGTAACATAATGCTAAATGCTATATTCATCCTAATTGCAATCTCTTCAAGCTTACTTCTATTAAACTCCTCTGATTCTTTATAAGAATTAACTATTTCAATCTGTATACTTTTTATCATTTTACCTTCATCATACAATGCAATTAATCCGCTAACTGCAGGAGAGTCATGCTCTTTTCTTTTCCATAACCAAGCCAATATTGTAAATAAAATTATCAAAGCAAATTCCAAAATTAGTAATATCACTTGCTGTTCATTATTTTTATTTAAAATATCAACCTGATACAAACCAGCGACTCCAGCAAATGTAAATCCAGTTGCAAGAAATAATAGTTCCGCCTTTTTTGATTGTCCTTGAATTTCTTGTCTTCTATTATTATGCTTCTCTCTTGCTATTTCTAGTAAAAGATTTAACTTTTCTTTTTCATCTGTTGTACTTTCTGTAGTCATATTTTCATCATTAAACAAATAACTTCTGCATCAAGCCTTTTTTCCATTCCTTTACTCCTGTGATTTGATCTTGTTTTAATTGTATCACTTCATCAATAGAACTCAAGAAGTCTGCAATTTTTTGTTGCTCTAAAAATGATGGAAGATTTATTTTTAAAGTTTTCATATCGGAACCATAGACATGATAAACAGTAACACCAGAAACTAGTCTCATAATTTTTTTCTTATTAATATTAACCCAATACGCAAAAAAATTATTCAATACATCTTTGCCTCTAATAATAAGAATATCTCCGCCTAAAATAATATCTTTTTTACTCAAAGCGCTTGCTGTAGCTAAGCCATTTGGAGTTACATCGGATGTCGGCATTAAAATATCATTTTTTTCGCTTAAAAACATTTTTTCTTTCTCTAAATCAGTTTTTGAAATTATATTTGTTATAACCTCATTATATTTAATGAATAACTCACCATAATGAATACAAGCATTTTCACCATTGCTAATAATATCATTTTTTGAAAGTCCCTTACCCTTCATAAAATTTGTAACATCTCCCAACCTCTTTTCCTCCCAATCAGCAAAAGCATTTCTATTCTCATCACGGAAGCGAATGTTTTGTGAGAAAATTTTTTGCATTATGCCTTTTTTGTATTTTTCCAATTCTTCTTTTTGTTTTTCCAAATTCGTAAGCCACTCATCCGCCTCACCCAAAAACCCCGCGATTTTTTGCTGCTCTGGAAGTATAGGCATTTTAATGGGCATTTTCATAAAATCAGACTGAATAATATTCATCCTGTCATGTCGCGCTCCATAATTGGCAATTCTGTACATGTGTCTATGCCATTTTTTAGTTTCAAAATATTTTTCTAAAAAAGACAAATCTCCTTGTTCTGGTTTTAAAACAGTATACAACGGAGACATTACACCTTGTTTTAAATTATTTCTCTTTAATGGACCTACTGGAGCATACTTTGAAATTCGTGGATTATACACAAAATCATCAATATCAACAATATAATAATTTGTTAAATTATTTTTATTTGCTATGTCTTTATCAAAGTAATCTCTTTGGCTGACAATGCCTTTTATTGCTGAATTAGTAAGAACAAAATCATATTCATCATTTAAATTTTTATTTGCATTCTTTTCAAAAACATCTTCCAACTCTTCCGCCTCCCAATCACCACTAAAACCACCAAACCGCAAAGTTGGCACATTTTTTTGTGCTTTTTTCTTTTTATTCCCCGCCAATGCCTGACAAGGTGTTTTTTTAATTTCTTTTGTCTGTGTCATATTATTTTTTCTTTTTTTCACGAATATATTCATTTATAATTACAATTACATATATTGATGTTGCAATCCAAAATCCAAACTTCTCAACAGTATAAATATATATCAAAACTAATACACAAATAATTATAAGGAGAACATACAAACCAGTTATAATTCTAATTATCCTTGATGGAGTAGATTTTTGGAAAAAGTATTTGAAAAATCGCTTCCAAAATGCAATATTTACATTTAAATTATTTTTATAGTCATAAATAAAAAAACCAAGAAAACCCCAAATAGCAATTATCATAGCAACCCAACTATACACTTGTCTGTGATCAATCGTCCCCCAACTTTCATTGCCTGTGACAAAAACATCATAATAAGCATTTGCAAATAAAGTTAAAAGCAAACCCAAAAAAGACCCAATCACAATACCCCATACAGCATATATTCGATCTTTTTTTTCTTTTTCTTGATTTTGAACTTCTTTTGTCATATTTAAAATGGTTTATTAATTTCTAATTCATCACAAAACTCTGCAATATTTTCTTGCATTTTCTTTTCATCTTTTTGTAATTTTTGTAATTCTCTAGATACTACATCAATATCAATTTGCTCTTCTTCCTCAAATGTATCTACATATCTAGGGATATTTAGATTGAAATCGTTTTCTTTTATTTCCTCTAGAGTTGCACAATGCGAATATTTTTCAATTTCTTTTCTGCCTGTATAAGTTTCAAAAATCTTTTGTAAGTTTTCATCTGTGAGATTATTTTGATTTTTACCTTTTTCAAATTCTTTTGACGCATCTATGAAAAAAATATTATCATCAGTATGACGACATTTTTTAAATACCAAAACCGTAGCAGGAATAGAAGTTCCATAAAAAAGATTTGAAGGTAACCCTATAACCGCATCGAGTGAGTTTTGTTTTTCTATGATGTACTGGCGAATTTTACCCTCAGCTCCACCACGGAAAAGCACACCATGAGGTAATACCACAGCCATTGTGCCATTATCTGCTAAGTGATACAGCATATGTGTCACAAAACCAAAGTCAGCTTTGTTTTTTGGTGCTAATGCACCATACTGTGTAAATCGTTCATCTTCTGCAAGTACTGGATCATCAGAACCTTTCCACTTTGCGGAGAAAGGTGGATTAGCCACAAGCGCCTCAGCCTGCAAGTCTTCAAATAAGTCTGTTGTAAGTGTATCACCCTGCTTGATATCAAAATTTGCATAATGCACATCATGCAAAAGCATATTCATCCTTGCAAGGTTGTATGTCGTACGATTAAGCTCTTGTCCGTAATAATTATCAACTTTAGTAAAATCTTTAACACGAAGAAGTAATGAACCAGATCCACAAGTAGGATCATAGACAGCTTTAATACGCTTTTTATCCTGAGTTACAATCATTGATAAAAGTTGAGAAACTTGTGCAGGAGTATAAAACTCTCCACCCTTTTTACCAGCACCAGCAGCAAACTTCCCAATTAGATATTCATACGCATCTCCCAACACATCACTCTTTGCGTCTTTAAGTTGAAAATCAATTTCATCAAGGTGTGAAAGAATATCTGTAATAATTTCATTTTTATCTTTTTCAGTTCGTCCTAGTTTTGCAGAAGTAAGGTCAACATCTTCAAATAATCCGATAAAGTCATCTTCACTGTCATTTCCCACAGCAGTTTGTTCAATATTATTTAGCACACTCTTGAGATCTTCCAATATAAAAGAATCTTCTCCCTCAATCTCTCCACGTCCTTTTTTGACAAGATGTTCAAAGAGTTCAATAGGCTCAAGAAAGAATCCTAAAGAATCCAGTGAACGCCTGCTAATAACTTGCAACATATCATCATTTTTACCACTAATGAGCGAAGAATACTTAACTTTATCAGTCTTCAAGAGATCATCAGCATACGCCTGCTGTTTTTCACTAAGATACTTATAAAAAATAAATCCCAAGATATAATTTTTATACTCATCAGCATTCATCTTACCCCGCAATAAATCAGCAATATTCCAAAGTTGTTTCTCTAATTGTCTCTTATGTTCCGCTGTCATAAATATATTTTTTTTAGCAATCAATATTACAATTGTACTCTCTCTACAACTTTAATTCAAACGTTTATAAATAATTTATTTAAAATACTTACTCTTACGCTCAAATTTAGAACGTAGGAGTAAAAATTAAAAAATATTTATGCATTTTCTTCTTCAATTTTTTCATTGATTTTTGTTAATTCTTCATGAACTTTTTTTAATACACTATCTAAATGAATTGTACCTCCACCTCTTGCATACTCCTTAGTGATTTCAACAGTCATTTCCAATATTTTACGCTCACTATGTTTCCTCATATCGACTTGTCACCTCCCTCCAGTTTCTTTTTATCACTTCTGTTCTTCAATAATGTCTTTGCTTTTCCTATTCCATCGGTTGTAGGAAGCTCTTCTGGCATTGTGCCACCAAGCTCTTCAATTGTTTTACGAACTTTCTGCCCTACATCATAATGTGTAAGATTTGCATTCATCTCATTTTTCACATTCTCTCTACGAAGTTTAGCATCTGCTTGTGTTGTGCGAAATAGATTAGCTGCCAATTCCTCACTGCCCATATGATCAAGTATCTGTTGTGATTTTTTTAACTTTTTATTTGTTTTTATATCTCCAGAATCCAACCCTCCATACAATCCCTTATATCCATAATTCTGAAATTTGCCATAATTTTCTACACCTGCATCACTTGCCGCCTCTGCGAGTGATGTATTATGTTTTTTAATTTCATCACGTAATTGTACTCTTTTATTATCTTCTATCAGCTCATCAGTTTTTTCTTGTCGTCGTGTCTGAATTGCAAAATATGTTTGACCAAGTGCCACGACCTCCTTGCTTGGATCTGAATTTTGAATAATAAGATAACAAGCATATCTAGAAAGATATACGGTATCAACTGAACGCTCAGCACCAGAACCAATCTTGACCATTTCGTCCACATGGGCAAAATGGGTGTGGATAACTTCTCCACTCTTCTCACATGCTAATTTAGCCTTTTCGATAACATTCAAAAATTTACTATAATTTGAATAATCCAAAGCTTTTGCAAGATCACGAGAAGACCAAAAATCACTCCCATACTCATTAACTTGCTTAATTTTTTCAAAAATTACTTGTGTCATATTTGATTTGTATTTTAATTATTAAAAATAGAAGAAATGTCCATCTACATCCCACAACTATGATTTCAACACATCAATTACCTTACCATTAACAATTAAATCATCCTCTTCGGTTAAATATATTGGTAAAAATTCTTCTTCAGTTGAACAAGGGAAAAGACCAATTCTATCCTGTTCTACATATCGCAACAGTTTTATTGTAGCAAGCCCATCGATAACAGCTAGTACAGGTATATTATTGTCATTTATAGAAGGCTTGTAACCACCATCAACTAGAACAAAGCTTCCATCTTCAATATTATTCTCGCGCACTTTATAATTATTCATAGATTCTCCAGATGCCTGAATTGCAAAAAGGTTTTTAATATTTTTTTGTCCAACAATACTTTTTGAAACTTTCAATGTTCCCTGCCTATATTGCTCAGCTACAATACTTGCAATTCCACAATTTGCACTACCATATACAGGAATATCAACAAATAACATCTTCCCCTGGTCAAGTAACTCTAAAGCTTTTGTATGTGAATTTCTCCGCACGACACCAGCATCTTTCAAATCATTCAAATATTTATGCACAGTTCTTGGGCTATTCATATCATATCCGCTAGACCGCAATTCGTCTCTAAGTTCCCGAATAGATGGCATTACGCCATTCTCTCGGAAAAAACTTTTCAGAGAACTGAGAACTATCTCATGTTTTTTGGTAAGATTTTTCATTTTATCTGTTTACTACTGTTTACATAACTGTATCCATCATCACATATTTTTAAAATATCGTCAACATAAAAAAATAAAAAAGCTGAAGTTCAATTGATGAACTTCAGCTTGTATACACTTTATCTATTGATATTTATCAATCATATTAATCATTTTGATAAGATATTGTCCTGCCATATCCCAATTTACAGGATCTAATGCGTTACCACTCTCCCTCAGTTTACCCTGTGCATCAACACTGATATTGTTATGGGATTGCATGACTGGTTCAGATAACTGATATGTCTCTGGACCAAGTCCACCCGCAATACTGATGCCGATATCTGGTAAATCATTTTGAATTGCTTCAATAAATGGAATAAGTGATGGTGCGTCCATACCGATTCCACGCCCCATACTTTTATCCAAGAGGACACGATGCAAAACTTCATCATATGCATATTTACCAAGTCTATCCACAAGTGCACGTGGATTGTTATCAATCTCTTCAAATGCTTGCTTACCGATTTGCAAAATGATTTCTGGATGTATTCCTGAGTCAGTAATAGCTGCAAAAATCTGATGTCTATCAGGCCAAACTAAATCTAGTTGTAAGGCGTGCATATATTTGCCACCATATATAATTGCCAATCTCAAACTTTTCCACAACTCTGGACGTTTTTTACTATCTGCATAATGCAAACAATACATAACATCATCTGCATAATCACCATCAAATATAGATGCGATTACTTCATTACGTGGGAATGCATCTGTCCACTTTGTTGGCCATCCATGAAGAGTTTTGTAACTCATCATCACACCAACATGCAATTTGTATTGAAAATTGCCTGGCTCATGAGAATTAAAGACTTTTGCCATAGCAACTACTTCTTTGACGTCCATAAAATCAGTAATGCCAACATATGGTTGCATATCACTCCTCCACTTTCAAAAAATGTTAAAAGATATAATATATCTGTTGTTAAAAAAACTATCAAGGTATATTATCACATATTTATATCTTTATCAAACAAAAAATATCCATTTAATGGATATTTTCATAATTAGATATAGCAAAGTGATACACTAAGATTCCTGCCTTCGCAGGAATGACATAAGATGAAAACATCCAGTGATACTGCTAGTTTTTGAGAATAACAAAAAACACCCAACCAATGAGTGTTTTATTTCTAGCAAGTTCCTGAATCAAGTTCAGGATGACATTTACATGTCATAATCTTTTGCGGTTAGTCCTTATCGATACTATTACCTTTGAGCCGTACATTACAATTATGTATATAAAAGATACATAATCGACCAAAATGGGTTTTAAGAACTTGATGTGACCATCAACTCTTTCACCTTTACGCCCTAGAAAGGAGGTGTTTGGGACCTGACATAACACGCAAAATTGTGCAAAAAACTACTATAACAACTGAGATGAGTTTGATAAATTAAATTACTGTTTTATATAGTCATTCTACTGCATAGCCAATAAAATGCAAATGCTAATAAAAAACCCTTATTTAAAACTATTATTAAAAATTCTATCCACATTGCGTTATCTAATATCTGTGTTAAAATTCGAAGTAATTGAATTATTTATCAATGAAAAACTAAAATATAGCATCTTTTTATTTTAAAAATGTTAATATACATTATGATATGAAAATTAGATTAAACAATTTAAATAACATTATTATTTTACCTGATAAAGTTATTGTTGACACAAATGACAACATTATATCAATTGCCGATGTCTCTTGTATAAACGTTATAAAAAAACTTTTAGATCAAAAACTAAATGGGGGGAATTCCGTTTTGGTTCTTAATAAAAAACAGTTAAACAATGAAAGCATCAAATTATTACTTAAAGAAAATATTTTTTTGGATACAGAAGAACATTCCATTAAAGAAGTCCTCCAATTATTTAATTTTTTCAGTAACCCTAATATAAATAATATTGAAATACCCTATAAGCAATCATTAGAAATAACAAAATCCGTACACAAAAAAAATATTCCTTGGATTTCTGAAAAAAAACCTACTGTGGCAAGATATTCTCATAGAGATTTTTCTGACAAAAAAATTACTAAATCATCATTAAAAAAAATTGCAAAAACAAGTTATGGACTCTTATGGCAACAAAAAACTAGTCCATTTATTTCTCATACCCCCATAGCTTCAGCTGGCGCACTAAATCCTTTAAGGTTATTCTTTATTATTAAGGAACAAGAAATATTTAAAGTAGTTTATTTTAATAAAGAATCAAATACTTTTGACTCACATTTTCAACTATCCATACAAGACTTCAAAGATTGTTTAGTTGAAGACTTGCATCCAGGATGTCTAAATGCACCTTATTTTGCACTGATCGCAAGCGATTTAAGTTTTATTTGTGCTAAGTATGGATACAGAGGATTACAATATTCAATTTTAGAAGGCGGAGCACTCTCACATCAACTAAGTGCCTCTATGTTAAAAGAACAAATATATTCAGTTCATTTAGGTGGTTTTTATGAAGAAAGAATACAAAATAAATTAAATTTTCAAAAATTTTCAAACACCGTTCCTTTATTGCTAATAGCTTTTGGATATAAGAAATAACTATGATACTCAAATATACTAACAAACTTAATACTTCTGCATTACTAATCATAGAAAATGAAGATAATATATTTTTTCTTTTACCTGAAAAAATAATTATATTTGAAAAAATTGATAATTTCATAGACAGCCTTGAAAAAAATAATATTGAAACTATACGAATTTTGAAAAAATATGATTTATTCAATACTAAGAAAAATGATTATATTCTTTTAAATAAATCTAAAAAGCAGTTTGGCAATGAAGTCTCAAAAAGAAAATGTGATTATTCAAATGAAATACTCTTAGCTTATTATGTTTTTACAAAAAATATTAACGACATAACAAGAAAAATCATTTTATCATCATTCTCCAAAAAAAACCCAGAATATAATTATATACTAAAAAATATTTTACAAAAAAATAATCTTATATACGCAAAAATTTCTTTATTTCAAAAAATAACCCCGCACCTTACTGATTCAAAAAAATATACTTCTAAAATTAACATACCACAGCTATTTTCAACTCAAACCATAAATGATAAAACAAAATTATTTTCTTCAATTGGTCCAATTATAAACATTCAAAGGGCAGAACCTCAAAAAAATATTTCTACTTTACAGAGTTATTTAGCCACATATAGAGTTCCTTCTCTAGAAAATTCTCATATACATGAAAATTATAGCTCAAATGGATATGACTCTAATGAAAATATAGCGCTACTCAAATCCGTTGCAGAAGCTCATGAAAGATTCTCATCAGGATATATAGATAAAAACCAGATAGTCAAATTGGATACAAAAAAATTATTGGATATGGATAGAATTTATAAATATTTAGGAATTTCAAAAAAAAAGTTTTTAAACAATGAATATATTTGCATCCCACCTAAATCAAAAACATATCCAACAATTAAGGGTAATGTACTGAATGCTGACCTAGAATGGTATGCTCCAATTGATATAGTCAAATTTCCATATCGACCAGAATATTTTGATAGATTTACATTTGCAAACTCATCAGGAGTTGCTGCTGGCAAGGATTATGCTGATGCATGCATAAGAGCACTTTTTGAATACTCGGAAAGACATTTTTTAATGAAACATTGGTTATTTGAAATACCTTTTAAAAAAATAAATAAGACTAGTCTTCCGTTAGATATTCAAGATTATATTAAATCACTGGAAAAAAAAGACACTGGAAAAATAATTGTTGCTACAATGAATTGTAATATAAACCCTCATATTGTAGCAATGTACATAAATAAAGAATCTTGGCCAGCATTTCACATATGTGCATCAGCTGACTCAAATAAAGAAAGCGCTCTTAAAAAGGCACTGGACGAATTAGCTAACACTATTATTTTTTGTCCACTATTCCGAGAAAAAATAAATTTAGCCCCCGAAGATGTTGTAGGAGCTCGTGAACATTATAGTTTTTATCATGATCCTGATAATTTTAAAACCATCGACAATAAAAACCTCCTAACAAAAAAATCTATTTGTTGGACTGATGTCCCAACATCTACAAATATAAACTCGAAATTCACTGATGCAAAATTAAAAAATTTAGTTCAACAAATGACAACTGAATTTGGTGAAATTACAGCTTTTGATGTAACATCTCCTGAAACAAAAAATTTTTATTTAACTGTCGTAAAAATTATAACTGAAAAAGGTATTCCTCTCTGGTTTGGAAATTCTGATCTGCCCCTAAATAAAGAAACTATCAAATTAAAAAATAAACAAATTAAAAATTCATTTATCAATATACATCCATTAGGTTAGTCAAACTTAAATTTACGCTTTTGTACAATCACTTACACTTATTTTTTTTGCAATTATCAGCTCACCAGCTGAATAATAATTACCTTTCCAAGCTAAATTAAAAGCTGATAAACTTATTACCGTTTCTTTATGATAAGGAAGTCCTGGATCACTGATTAATATTTCATCCTTTTTCGTGTTCAATCCTACTATTAATATATAATGACCCCCTATTTCTTTACTGGCTTCATCATACAATACAAATGGATTTACACCTGCCATAATGAAAGAATTGTTGTTATTGTTAATGATTTTTTTTATATCTCGATAACCATCATCTTTCATAACAACACCTGCATCATATGCTAATTTAACAGCTTTATGATAATTATCCATATTGAAATATTTTTCCAAATATTGTATAGCATCAATTCCCATGATATCAATTCCATGTGTATATATCTGCGCCCAGCTTACTGGCATCGGAATATTCATGATAACCTGCATCCCCTCTTTAGCTAAAACATATGCTGCTATTGCTTGAATTGTGTTTTCTTTTATATCTCTCTCCCTGAATAAGAAACTATCTAACTGCACAGGGTCTTTGTATACAGACTTATTTTTGTAAGCATTGATAATTCCAGCTACGCAGGCAGCTACACAACGACTATTATCTGTCGAGTTTTTTAGAGCAAAATAATATTTACTGTCATTTAATTTATTGAACATACCAAGTAGTTCCATCTTTATTATCCTTCAATGTTATCCCCATTTGGAATAATTCTTCCTTTACTTTGTCCGCTTCAGACCAATTCTTTTTCACTCTATATTTATTTCTTTTTTGTATTTTTTGTTCAATTTCTTCTTTTTTTTCATCAGGAATACTTTGTTCATTAAAAAGTAAAAATCCAAAAATTGAATCCCAATCTTTAAAAAAAGATATAATATCTATAACATTTTTATCGCTTACTTGATTAGTGTCCATAATCTTATTAACTTCAGTAATAAACTCATGTACATTAGATATTGCTAGAGCTGTATTTAAGTCATCATTCATTGCCTTAATAATTTTTTGTCTTGTATTTTCAATTAAATGATCAATTGAATGATTATTATCACGTCCTATTTGTTCTTTTGTTCTTATTATAAAATTTTGGATTCTACCTAACGACCTATCAGCAGACCTTAAACCTTCAAATGTAAAATTCAAGTTTTCCCTATAATTACTAGTTAAAATTAAGTATCTAAATGCCATGGGATTAGAAACTTCTTTCAACACATCGTTTAAAACATAAAAATTTTTTAAACTTTTTGACATTTTTTTTCCATCTATTTTTAAATGCTCTCGGTGAAGCCAATATTTAACAAATTTTTGACCCGTTGAAGCCTCACTTTGTGCTATTTCATTTTCATGATGGGGGAAAATCAAATCTACAGCGCCAGTATGAATATCAAAAGTATTCCCTAAATTTTTCATACTCATAGCTGAACATTCTATATGCCATCCTGGACGCCCCCTACCAAAAGATGATTGCCAAAAGTTATCACCATCTTTTTTTTGCCATGCCTTCCAAAGCACAAAATCAGATGCATTATCTTTTTCGTATTCATCTAATTCTATACGTCCACTAGCACCTTCTTTCAACATTCTTTTTTTTAAATTTGATAATTTTCCATAATTTTTGAATTTAGAAATTTCAAAATACACAGATCCATCGTTAGCTCTATATGCATATCCCTTATCTATCAAGTCTTGTATCAATACAATCATTTCATCAATGTAATCTGTTGCTTTACAGATTTTTTTTGGTTTTAATATATTAAGCATATTAAAATCAGCAAATAAAGATTCTGTATAAAAATTTGTATATTCTTCAAGTGTTGTATGTTCTTTTTGTGAACCTTTTATAGTTTTATCATCAACATCTGTAATATTCATTACATCTATTATTTCATATCCACTATATTGTAAATATCTTTTTAATAAATCTGCAAATAAATACGTACTTAAATTTCCTATATGTGCATAATCATATACCGTTGGTCCACAGGAATACATTTTAACAATATTCTTGTTTAATGATTCAAAAACCTCTTTTTTTCGTGATAGTGTATTATATAATTTAATCATTGCTTTAAAAATATATCCAAAAAAGAAATATCACCATAAAGTGATATCTCTATCATCCCTTTGAAAATAGAAATCTACTTCAAGATCAATCCTGTACCTGAAGAAGAACTTCCACTACAAAGCATTGCTTTTGATTTTTTTGTAACTATTTGTACCTTTGAATCACTCTTTTCAGATTTATTTACATCAACTGCTCCTGTACCTGAAGAAGAACTTCCACTACAAAGCATTGCTTTTGATTTTTTTGTAACTATTTGTACCTTCATAATAATATAAGTTATTGATTTATTATATACACTATCGACCTTTAATTTAATTATAGGCTAATTTTATATATCAGTCAATTGGCTCACAGATATATAACTATAAAAAATCATAATTTTTTATAGCTTACTCACCCCAAAGGAGGTGTTTGGGACCTGACATAACACGCAAAATTGTGCAAAAAACTACTGTAACAACTGAGAAAAGTTTGATAAATTAAATTACTACTTTACACATTTATTCTACTGCATATACCGTAAGCTGTAAATGAAAAATTAAAAGATCTACAAAATATTATTATGTAGATCTTTTTATGTTAAGAAAAATAACTTAAACCAAATTACTCTTCCCTGCTAATGGCAAAGAACAATTCTCTAACCTATCCTTATTAACAAGACATGGCTGTATCCAAGTTTTTGGAGCATTTACAGATCCATAACTTCCCCATGCCTTACGCCAATGACCTCTACGCCAATGAACACTTTTTTCACGACTAACACGAGTTTTATGTATTTCTGATACAATCTCCACACTTTTCTCATACAAATCACTGTCTGCTAAAGTTATATCGAAAATATCATCAGGACATGTCACCATAGCACACTCATTAGTCTCAAGGTGACTATTTCTTTTTTTATTGCTGTCATGATCAGAAAAATTACCCATGGACAAAGATTCCATGTACATACACGTACTCAATACAATATGTTGAGCTTTGTCACATGCAGAATACATCATGTAAATATCCTCTTCCTCCATTTTTTGTGTAAGATCCTTTACAGTATTAAAACCAGCAACCTCTAACCGTTTAGTAAATTTGCTCTGATCAGCCTCAAGAGACTGTGATACAGGATCTGTGAGGATATCTCCTTTATAACCTCTTGTAGTGACATGAAATTCATCAAGTATTCCTTCAGTTAAAAGGAGCAACTTTTTTTTAATCTTTTCAACACTTATTCTGCCTTTTTTGACAGCTTTAGAAATTTTTTGTTTATCAAGAGATTTATAATCACAGAGAGTCCTAGGAAAAAGTATAAAATGTTTCATTTCCATACGATCTCTTCTGTCAATAAATCCACCAACCTCACTAACTAAAATGATATCATATTCCTTATCACGTGCTCCAATAATCGGATCATCCAGAGTTAATACAAATGACTTGAATGGCCATTTAATATCTTGCCAAGTAAATCCATCTAAAGAAGTTGCGCTCAACAGCGTTTGCACATTTGATGTTAGTGACAGTGTTTTTCTTGAATGTTTATTCCATGCAAATAAATTCATCGGTAACGGACCGACATTCCGTAAAACACCTGCCGATAATTCATATGATCCTGTAAATTTATCATAATCATAATCACCATCAACAGCATTTTTTAAGATATGTTGTCGAAATTCCTTATAATGCTTAACTGGCCCCTGAAAATCAGGCTTTCTTGAGTTTTTATATTTCTTGTTTCTTAGACCAGCAATTGTGAACTGCTGCACTAAAAAACAAACATCTTCCCATAAAGCCACTGCTTTATTTAACCTATCTGAAACATGAATCTTATCCATGAAGTCCTCCTCTGTATATGTAATTTTTAAGAAACTAAGTGTAAAATAATATTATTATTTCTAATTCAAACTACTAAAAATAACATTGTATAATACACTATTTTTCTTAAATTGTCAAGGTCACTCTCAAAACAAAAAACACCCAACCAATGAGTGTCTTTAAATTCTAACAAGTTTACGTAATAACACACTAAGATTCCTGCCTTCGCAGGAATGACATTTGTGTCATAATCTTTTGCGGTTAGTCCTTTCGATACTATTACCTTTGAGCCGTACATTACAATTATGTGTATAAAAGACACATAATCGACCAAAATGGGTTTTAAGAACTTGATGTGACCATCAACTCTTTACACCTTTACTCCCTAGAAAGGAGGTGATCCATCCACAGCTTCCGCTACGGATGCCTTGTTACGACTTTACCCTTATTACCGATCCCACCGTTGTTCCTGCTTTTACACAGGAGCTTTGGGTGTTACCAGCTCTCTTGGTATGACGGGCGGTGAGTACAAGATCCGAGAACGTATTCACCGTGACATTCTGATTCACGATTACTAGTGATTCCGACTTCATGGAGTCGAGTTGCAGACTCCAATCCGAACTGAGACTAGATTTTTGGGATTAGCTCCACCTCGCGGTTTGGCAACCCTTTATTCTAGCCATTGTAGCACGTGTGTTGCCCAGGACGTCAAGGGCCATGCTGATCTGACGTCATCCTCTCCTTCCTCCCAGACTTTAAACTACGAATCAATTGATTCACAGACTAAAGTCTGGGCAGTCTCGTATGACATATATAACATACGACAAGGGTTGCGCTCGTTTCCCCACTTAAGGGAACACCTTACGGCACGAGCTGACGACGACCATGCAGCACCTGCTTAGCACCCTCGAAGGCGGCCTTATTTCTAAGGCTTGCAGCTAAGTTTCTAGTCCTGGTGAGGTTTCTCGCTTATTGTCGAATTAAACCACATGCTCCACCACTTGTGCGGATCCCCGTCTATTCCTTTGAGTTTTAAGCTTGCGCTCGTACTTCCCAGGCGGCATATTTAACGCGTTAGCTAAAACACGCAGAGGGTCGATACTCCACATGCTGAATATGCATCGTTTACGGCGTGGACTACTGGGGTATCTAATCCCATTCGCTACCCACGCTTTCGTATCTCAGCGTCAGAAAAGTGCCAATGACCTGCCTTCGCCTTTGGTGTTCCCCATGATATCAACGCATTTCACTACTACACCATGAGTTCCAGTCATCTCTCACTTTCTCTAGACATGCCGTTTCGTGAGCAGCTCCCGAGTTAAGCTCGGAAATTTGACCCACGACTAACATGTCCGCCTACATACGCTTTACGCCCAATAAATCCGGATAACGCTTGAGGTCTCTGTATTACCGCTACTGCTGGCACAGAGTTAGTAACCTCTTATTCATTAGGTACGCTCAGTACATTGATCCCTAATAAAAGCGGTTTACGACCCTAAGGCCTTCATCCCGCACGCGGTGTCGCTCCATCAGGGTTTCCCCCATTGTGGAATATTCTCGACTGCAGCCTCCCGTAGGAGTTTGGCCAGTGTCTCAGTGCCAATGCTGGGGGCCATGCTCTCACACCCCCTACCCGTCATTGCCTTGGTGAGCTTTTACCTCACCAACAAGCTGATAGGACGCGGGCTCCTCCTAGAGCGATAAATCTTTACTCCGGAGAGTACATCGTGTATTAGCTATCTTTTCAAATAGTTATTCACGACTCTAGGGTAGATTCCCACGTGTTACTAGCCCGTTTGCCGCGGGTCTAAACCCGCTCGACTTGCATGCCTTATCCACACCGCCAGCGTTCATCCTGAGCCAGGATCAAACTCTCAATATAAACGATATCTTACCCGAAAAAGGTAAGACCATCTCTGCTCGAATCAACATTTAACGAGATGTATTGCGATGAACCGTAGTTCATCTAATTTGACTAGACTCAAAGATTAATAGATCGGATTGTTATTACATATAAATATGTAATAACGGTTTGTTGTTCCAACTTAATAAAAAGTTCATACAACTTTTAAGGACTAACCACAAAAAATTATGAACTTCATATTTCTTTATGATTGGTATATTTGCTAGTTGTCTTCAAATACTGTTACAAAAGTATTTGATTACAATATATTATATTTTTAAAGTTCTTGCTCTCACTTTCTCTATCGAGAAAGAAAAACACATCTCTAGAAACTTTATCATACAAATAAAATTTTGTCCAGAGATGTATTATTCTTTCATTCAATTCATTACGAATGGAGTTAACAATACTTCCGTTACTCATGTCTCTTCTTTTATTAACACTAAAGCCTATTATACATGTAAAAAAAATACTGTCAAGCTTTTTGCTTTGTGCATAGAAAAAGACCAGTGTTTCATTATAAAACACTGGTCTTTTGTTGCTCTTAAAAAACTTTTTTAATTGATAATTATTTAGACGAAAGAGTCTTCATCAATCCTTCGGTTACTTTCACCGCCTCACCAACATTTTCAACCAGAGTTTTAAGCTCTGGCTTACGCAAGTCTTTTTTAGATTCTTCAACAAAGCCTGCAATAGTATTGAGAGCTGTCTGAAGAACATCTTTTTCTTCTTCCAGCTTTTTTGCTGCGTCAGCACCTTGTTTAAGTGCATGCACCTTACCATCTATAGACTTTTGCATCTGCGTCTTTTTTTCTTCAGCAACCGTTATAGCATTTTGCATACGCGCCGCTTGAGATTCATTAGATTCAACCTTCTTTCGAAAATTAGCCAATGCATCTCTGAACTCTTCCGACTGCCTTTCTATCTCAGCAGCATAAATATCTTCCCGCTCATTAAGCTGCTCTTTCAGTTTTTCATGCTTTTTTATAAGTTCTGCATTTTCTGCCTGAAATTCTTGCATGCTTTCAAACAGATATTTTACCTTGGCTTCACCATGTGCTTGGATACCTTTAACCGATGCATCTGCAAGGATATGTTCCAGAGATTTCTTCTGGACATGCACTGAATTTTTCTTTTCAGATTTTTTCTCACCTCTGCGAGCCGTACACGTCGGACAAGGACAGTCATCATCACCCAATGCCTCTCCCATCATAAGACGCCCAAGTAAGCTACCTAGTCCTAGACCATCAAAACCTGGACCACCCATAAACTCATGATCACGAAACTTCTCAAACAAACTTTCATTACCTGCCATACTCTTTCTCCTACTTTTAAAAGTTTTATAATGTAAAACAACAAAAAAATTATCACTTCCAATATTTTTATTGGAAGATAAATCATACAACTAAACAACACCATAGTCAAGGAATTTTTTTATAAAAAAGCTGACAATCACAAATATGATTGTCAGCTTTAGAGTAACCAACAACGACTATATTTTTGCAACGTCAGCTGTTTCAAGCCAGGTTGTTATGGCCGTGTCATATGCAGCAGTAAGCGCAAATACTTTCTTAGCAAGCATGAGCCTGGTCTCAAGAGTTGTATTACCGAGTGCTTTAATTTCTTCAATGACTTTCGGATAATCAGCAGGATCAACAATTACTGTAACATCTCTCCAATTTTTTGCTGCTGCCCGCAACATTGTCGGACCACCGATGTCAATGTTCTCAATTGCATCATCCAGTTTGCAATTTGGATCTGCAACAGTACTTTCAAATGCATACAAATTCACTGCAATGAGATCAATATTTTGAATGCCCTGCTTAGCACATTGCATTCGATGACTTTCATTCTCTCGCTGATTGAGTATACCACCATGTACTTTTGGATGTAGTGTCTTTACACGACCATCCAACATTTCTGGAAACCCAGTAAAGTCTGAGACATCTGTAACCCACAATTTTGCATCCCGCAACTTCTTAGCAGTTCCACCGGTAGAAAGTAACTCAATGCCCAGTTCTACAAGTTCCAAAGCAAATCCCTCTATGCCTGATTTATCTGTCAGGCTGATAAGAGCTCTTTCAATCACATTGTCCATTGTATCTTTCTCCTTTTTGCTCTATTCCTGATAATAAAGTCATAATTTCATTTACACAATCAGGTGTGTTTTTATATTATCAAAACTATATAAATTATTAAAGAAACGATTTCTAAATATACAACTCTCTAATCTGTTTGTCAAATAAAACAATGCTCATGCTATTTATATAGCATGAGCATTATATCTCACAAAATTACTTTCATATAATAATCTCTGTGACAAAAAATTGAGCTTATTAAAAGCAATTTCACAGTCAATAGGTTTATATGCCAATGGAGACATTCCACACGGATAAGTCAATAAATCGCCTTTTTGAAAATCTCTAATATCACGCATGTGTTGCACACCCCATGCGACTACCGCTCCATACTTTCTATACTCTGGAAATAAAACTGGAAGATTTACTCTTGTTGCATCAAGGCTAATTATATTTACACCAGATCTGAATAATCTTTCCCAGTTTGCATCACCACATGTATGTATTCCTGAAGTGACATCAAATTCATCAAATATTGAACTCCAAGCCAACTCATAATCCAATTCAACTGGAAGCTTATCTAAACCAGGTTCATCCAAAAATAAAATAATTTGATCTGCACACAATCCATCAAGCAATACCTTGATATATTCACATGCCGCAACCACAGCATCGTCTAGACTGTATTTACCAGTTCGAAACAATGTCACAGGACCAGCACACTGAATCTTTGCTCGTGAAAATTCATTCTCCTTAAATTTTTGTAAACCTGCTGGCTTACGAGATTGTCCAATATCATCTACCATTGAGTCGCCAAGTAGTGGTAATTCAGGTAATGCTGGAATTGGATAACGCAATCTATCTTTTATAGCGAGTCTCACGCTCGTTTGTGGCGAAGAACCTATTTGTGTAAACATTTTATACTCCTTATTTTTATATATAAAATTTGTTTGATGTATTTGTTAAATAACTATTATGATAACCTTACAATAATTTATATTAATGTCAAAGAAACATCAAAAAGAACATCGGACAATATAATCCAATGTTCTTAATATTTATCTGATTTTTACATTCAAATAAACTTAATTTAATTCACTTTTTCTTAATTCAATAAGATCTTCAACTTGTACTCTTAAGTTTTTCTCACTACCATAAATAACTGACCTTGGGATAGTTCTAATACCTTGTTTCCCCATAATCACATCAACAATTTTTCCTTCTATTTCATCAACATCAAGATCCTCATCAAGAGTCGATGAATACACACCACCCATTTTATCAATAGCTACAAATAATTTATTTTTTTGTGTCTCAAAATCATCAATTTCACCCTCATTTTTTTCTAATTCTTTCGTCAATGTATCAATTTCATCTTCTAAAGCTTTTAAAATTGGAGAATCTACTCCTACCGGACCAGAAGAATCCCTAAACGCCATGCTTTGTTTTGTCAGGTCTTCATGTCTATTTTGTAAAGCCTTAATTTTATCTTTAATGATTTGTATATAATCCTCACTAGAATTATCTAATTTATTTTCAAAATTACTTATTGATCCAGTATTGATAACCTCTTTTGATTCTTGTCCATTTTGTATTGATTCAAAGTCCATATTATTTCTATTAATAATTTATTTTTTCTCAATAATACTTTTGCCTCCTGGCATATATGGTCGTAATACTTTTGGTATCACAACACTACCATCAGCTTGCTGAAAGTTTTCTAGTATTGCTATGAAAGGTCGTGGTGATGGAAGTACTGTGTTGTTTAACATGAACACATGTTTTTTGTTTCCGTCCTTATCTTTGTATTTCACATTAAGTCGTCTTGATTGCCAATCTAGGAAGTTTGATGCACTTCCAGTCTCTCCCCATTTATCCAATCCTGGCATCCATGCTTCGAGATCAAACATTCTGTACTTACCTGTCCCCATATCTCCCGTACAAATAGCAAGCTTACGATATGGCAAACCTAATTCAGCATGAATTTCTTCTGATATTGCAACCATTTCTTCTTGTAATTTTTCTGATTCATCTGTATCAGCTTTTGCAATTACAACTTGCTCAATCTTCATAAACTCATGTACACGGTACATACCTTTTGTATCTTTACCATAGCTCCCTATTTCGCTCCTATAGCATTGTGAGTACCCACACAGCTTCATAGGTAACTGACTCTCATCCAACACCTCTCCAGCGTAATACGCGAGCAATGACGGCTCTGCAGTCCCTACTAAAAATTTCTTTTCTTTGGAATCTTTACCATCAGCTTCTTTTGTCTTTGTTGCTACTTGATATATTTCATCTTCTGTTTGATCATACTGCGTACCTTTGAAATATCCACTACCAAAAAGCGCAAATTCTTTCACAAGAGTCGGCGGTATCATAGGAGAAAATCCTTTTGCTATCATTTTGTGAAGCGCATACATCATTAGCGCCATAGTAAGTGCCGCTCCATCACCTTTCAAATAATAACCTCTATACCCAGCAACTTTTGCACCACGATCAAAATCTATAATATCCAAATCCGTTCCAATTGCGATATGATCTTTTGGCTCAAAATCAAACTCTGGTTTATCACCTTTTTCATATACAATTACATTTTCATTTTCATCCTTACCCACAGGAACATCTTCCGCTGCCACAGTTGGCACTCGGACCATAAGTTCCATGAATTTTTGTTGAATTTCTTTTAATTTCGGTTCTAAGCTCTCTGTCTTTTCTTTTATCTCTTTCCCACTAGCAATAATCTCTTGTCGCTCCTCATCACTACCTGCATTTTTTATCTTATTATTCACTTCATTCTTCTGAGATTTCAATGCCTCAATTTCCTGCATAAGAGCAACTCGCTCACCATCAACTGAAAGTAATTCAGCAACATCAAATTTAAGAACTTTATCATCTGCAGCTTTTTGTACCTTATCCGCATTTTCACGAATATATTTTATATCTAACATATTTTTTCATTTTGTAGAGACGCGATTAATCGCGTCTCTACAGTTTTATATAATTAATCTACAATTTTGTGTTGTTCTGGATCAAAAGCTGGTGCACACGTTATCACAAGAGATAATTCATCAGCATCCAACCAGAATTTTTCTTTTTTTTCAAAGAAATATACATCTCCTTTTTCAATATTAAAATCACCTTTTTCACTGTGAATCACTGCCGAACCAGATCTTACATAATATATCTCCTCAAGCTCAAGATTAACCACCCGCTTTTCATCTGGAAATCGTCCATCAATGTATGCTGTCGCAACATTGAAATTTTCAGTTTGAGTATCATATTCCCACACTGTACATTTATCTGAATTAGATACTTGTTTTGCATCTGTTTTTTTTACTAACATATTTTTTGATTATTTTTTCTACTTAGATGTAATATCAAACTTTACCATATTCCAATCTAAATCATAATTACTACTACTTGGTTCATCTAAATGCAGCACTATTGACGATAAATGGTTTAATTTAGGAAAGACCAAAACACCGTCCTCCTCAACCCCTGGCAGAATCTCACTCTGCAATTTGTCTACATCATCAGACACATATTCTTCTTCAAACTGTTTATCATCTTGTACAACCTTTGAATCATACGTATAAAATCTAACAGACTCAGAACTATCATTTTTCAATTTAATATAAAACCTGGTCTCATTATCAGCAAATTCAATTTTATCTAAAGTAACCTGAAAATTATTTTGAGACATTGTTTCGTTAACATTTAACTCTTGCACTGTTGGTGCCACCGCATCATTTCTCGTAACTTTTTCAATATTATTTACTACAATTACAGGTAGAGAAAGTTCAGCTCCAAATGCATTTTCACCCTCAGAAATTTCCTTAAAGATACCTTCTATGCGAATGTAATCATCATCATTCAATTCAATGTCTGTATTTTTATAACCTGCCACAAAATTATCATCTTGCTCGCCAGCATTTGCATATGCTTGAAAATAAATACCGTCATCATCTACATCAGGTGATAAGAAAATTTGAGCCAACCACTCAATATTACAATTTTTATACTCTTTAGGATTTCCAACCACCATATCATATGAAATACTTTCTCCACAATCTTTATTTTCATCTATTGACATCTCTGCTACACCACAACCCATTAAAAATAATGCACATCCTATTATTGATATTATTTTGATTTTCATAAATTCATTAACTAATGTTAGAAATTAATTTCTATTGCACACTCTTTAAAAGTGGCAATCCATCTCCGCCTGTTGGCACATAAATCGTACATTTACCCTACTTTAATATTCTTATTTATAATAAACACTAGCTGTTATAGAGCTACTCTCTGACACACTCATTCCCATCTCCTGCAAATTCTTCAAGGAAAACATTTTTTGACCTTCTAAATCTCCTCCCATTTCAACATCTCCAAACTTTTCTCCTGTCATTGGATCAAAAAATATCACCACAACCTCACCAGCCTCATATGAATTAATCTGCCAATTGACAGTTATATTAAATTCACCACCTTCGAATGAAGTGCTAACACCTTGATTAAGATATTCAAACTTTTCTCTTCTCTCATTTCCCTCTCGCTCATTTTTCATTTCTTCTTGAGGTACTACTGCATCTACAGACTCCATTGTAAATTTTTCCATTTTTTTTATGTTACTGCCATCAATTACACACTTTTTTGTTACTGCACGCTCTTAAAAAGTGGCAATCCATCTCCTCCTGTTGGCACATAAATCGTACCTACACGGTCTTTAAGTTCTTTGATATACATGTATTGAAGATATTTTGGTGTAAGTGACTCTGAGATTGTTATTTGTGCATCACGTTGACCTTCTGCTTCAATTCGTTTTCTGTCTGCTTCTTTCTTCTCTTTTTCTAAAATGAAATCATATTTTTGTGCATCTTGCTCTGCTTGAAGTTTTTCTTGGATACTTGCAGATAATTTTGCTGGCAATGTTACATTCCTAAGTAATACCTGTTCAACAGCAATTCCTCTTGGTTCAATTGACTCTACCATTCTTTCTTGAATTTTTTGTGATACTTCCGCACGTTTTTCACTGTATACATCCTTTGCATTGTACTGCGCTATGATTTCACGAATTATACTACGAATCTCAGGACGAATAATTTTTTCTTGATAATTCAATCCTAACTCTCTATATACATCTGACGCTTTATTTTCATTCAAATGATAAAAAACTGTAATATCCAAATCGATTGGCAATCCTTCATTTGTCAAAGCTGAAATTTGATCAGCACCAGCCTTTAGTCCCTCACCTTGCATACCACTCATTGTGTATTCTTCTGTCCGTATAGTCATACGTTCAATGTGCTCAAGTGGATTAATAACATGTAATCCCGATGAAATTTCTTTATCTTTAACCTTACCAAAAAGTGTACGCACACCCGTTGAACCTGCTGGTATTACTATAAAAATATTAAATAGAATAATTATTACAATAAATGCTCCAATTCCCAAAAAAATTTTACCTTTCATATTATTTATACTTACTGATTTATTAGCTGTTGTGTATGATGCTGTCTTTGGTTTTACATTCCTTGTCGAGTATTCTCGAAATTTATCAAATGCTTCTTTTGCTGGATTTTGCGACATCCTGATAATATTTGGATTGCCTGTTTGCTGACCTATTTCCGATAAAACTTTTTTTATCAGCATATAGATAACAAATCCCCAAAACAATATACTAAAAATTGTTCCCATATATTTTTAATTTGTAATTATATGTTTAATACTACATTGAATGTGTGCACTGGTCAAAGTTGATTCTCGTAACTATTCACCTTTATTTGAAAAGCTATCGTCTTTGCGAGTAGAAGTCATATTTATTGTGTTTTGCGAAGCAATCCCCGTAATATAATCAATGACCTCAAAGAGATTGCTTCGATTGACTACATATAATATCCCAACCACTCGCAATGACAATCGTGTTGAAGAGATTGAAGTTTACTTTTTTCTGAAAATATATAAATACAAGCCACTTAATAAAACAAAGAATCCTATTCCAAAAAACATATAACCTTGTTGTGCACCAAATCGCCCAATTGCATATCCCAAAATTAGTGGCACCCATATAGCATTAAATGCCTCAAAAAATGAATACATTGATAAGTATGTTGCTTTTAAATTTTGTGTTGGACAATTTTTTAATAAATGTGCATGAACTAATATTCTACGAATTCTTCCATATCCACCATATAAAATAAATATTCCTACAGCAAAAAACACATTTGATATCAGTCCAACCAAAATACTGATAGTACATACAAATAAAAAATCAGCTAAATAAAATGTTTTTGCCTCGTATTTTTCAAGTTTATGAACATGGTATGTCAAAATAATACCCGCGATACCCATAAGTGAATATACAAAACCAAAAAACCACATTGGAACACCAATGTCTTGGAAATACAATTCTTTAAATTCTGGAAATTTATTATATAAAGCAGTTACTAAACCAAGAAAGAAAAATAACAAGATTTCACCTCTATGATTCACAGATTTTAATAATGCAAAAAAACCATCGTGAATTTTTTCATTTATTTTTTTGTGTTCTTTACGTGGAGTTGTAAAAAACAAACTAACAATAAATCCCATGGATTGCAATATAAAGCCTACTACAAACGGTAATCGTGGATCAATACTGTATGTCAACGGAACCAGAGCAACAAGAAAAATATTTCCAAACAATCCCCACCTCTGTGCACGTGCTGCTACTTTACCAAACTCATCATCACGACCAAGTTCAATTAATGTCTCATGTAAAAATGCTTGCATTGTTCCAGAATGAAATGACCCTCCAGCATAAAACACAACAGTTGCAAACAGTACACCATAAAAATTCGGATACAATATAAATCCAAGAGGTGCAATCATTATGAGAAATGATCCAAAAATAATAGCTTTTTTGTGGCCAAGCTTATCAGATATATAACCACTTGGAATCTCCAAAACCATGGACGCAAGTGCAGCTATTGCAGCAATAACACCGAACTGTTCAACAGACAATCCTGCATATACAGTGACATAAATAATAATCACTGCAAGATATGTTCTTTTGTGAAAAACACGTAACAATGCGTATAACCACAAATTTCTTTCTAATCCTTTTTTATAATTCATATTTATTTTTCACCACTTTCAAAATCTACTCTTTTAATTTCAATTGAATCAATAGGCGTATAAAACATTGTTAAGTTTGGTTGTCCATCTGTCACAGTGAGTTCATAATATGATTGTGGATATAATTCACTTTTCTTTGTACCTGTTAATGAATAAATGTCAGTTCTGTTTACTTTCTCATGTCTACGTGCTTCCATATGTCCATTAAACAATCCATCAACACGATATTCTTCAAAAATATCCTGTAATTCATCAGCATTTTTAATTGACTGTTTCATCTTGAACTCATCACTATCATCCTTTAAATCTCCAGGGGTATTAGATTGAAATACACCATGATGCATAAACACGAATACACGTTTATTTGTTTCTAATTGCTTTTTGAACCATTCAATTTCTTGTGGTGGCATATTGCCCCGAATATAAGAATTGCCCTCTGGTGAACGTGGAAGATTATCAGCATTATAATTCGCATCAAGAATGATGAATCTATAATCACCAACATCAAAAGATTGATTGATAGAATCTAAATTCAAAGTTTCTTTAAATTGTTCTCTTGTGACACTACGCAGATCATGATTTCCTATCACCCAATACAACGGCACATCTGTTTTTTTTATTTCTTTTTCAACCAATTCAAGTCCTTGTATACCCACAAAATCTTCATCATTAGTTCCTTCAATTACATCGCCCAAATGTACAATAAATTCTGGTTGAAACTCAGTCATCTGACTTACAAACTTATCAAGCACCTTTATGTATTTTTCATTTAGGTAACGAGGTGCATCATCTACTTTATTTGTTTTATCAATACGATTTGGATGTACATGTGTATCTGTTATAACTCCAATTTTTATATCTTGCTGTGTTTGGAGTTTTTTATGCCAAATCGGTATTGCGTCATAAATCCTTTTTGCTTCAGCAAAATTATTTTGTGTACGTCTATTATCATTAGTTTCATTTGTTTTGTAAAAAATAAGCCCCACTACAAAAATAGCTACAAAAACACTAACGATTATTATATACTTTTTCATATTATTTTTTACTAATTTTACGCATTTATTCAATAACTTCTGCACCTGTTAATTTTTTATTTTGTATTTCATTTAATACTTTTTTTACATCCTTCATCATTTCATCATCAAGTATAGACATAGTTACAACCTTAGGATTTTCTTTTTTCAGATTTTCAACTATTTCAGCCAATTCTTCTTCTGTCTTTTCATCTGCCTTACTTATTATTATCCATTCTTGTTTTTTCATCATTTCTGGATTAAAAACTTCCAATTCTTCACGAATTGCTTTGTAATCAGCTACAGGATCTTCACTATCAGCTGCCACAAAATGAAATAGAACTCGTGTTCTTTCTACATGTCTGAGAAACTTATGTCCTAATCCCTTACCTTCAGCAGCGCCGCTTATAAGTCCTGGTATATCTGCTAGAATCAAATCATAATACACACCTAGATGCGCTTCTAACGTTGTAAAATGATAATTTGCAACTTTACTTGATGCATTTGTAAGCTCATTTAAAAGACTAGACTTTCCAACATTTGGATACCCTATAAATCCGATATCTGCCATCATTTTGAGTTCCAATCGCAAATCAATTTTACCACCTGGCTTTCCTAGATTTGCATGCTCTGGAGTTGTGTTTCTACTAGATCGAAAATGATGATTTCCAAATCCTCCATTACCACCTCGAACAACTAATACTTCTTGTCCAAGATTTGTAATATCATAAACTTTATCACTAGTAAGGTCATGTGCCACTGTTCCAACTGGTACAGGGATTATTGTATTTTCTCCACCTCTGCCACTCCTCATATTTTGCTCTCCATCTTTACCTACTCCAGCTTTTACATTTTTCTTATGTCGAAAAGGACGCAATGCTCCCAAATCAGAAACTCCTCGCAATATAATATCACCACCTTTTCCACCATTTCCTCCAGCAGGGCCTTGTTCAAATTTAATCTTAGAAAAACGTACAACACCACTTCCGCCATGTCCCGCTTTTGCTTCAATTGTTACGTCATCTACAATCATATCTAATATATTATTTAAAAAAATTTACTACTCCCCATTTAATAATGAAGACTTATACACACCTGGATTATATGACTTTGCTCTAACTATCACAAAGTCTTGTTCATCTTCATTTGCCAGTTCGTATAATTCATCTATGAAATGCTCTTGATCATATCCCAACAAAATAACGTCTGGTTTATGCTCACGCACAACACAACATTTATCATCACATGTTGAACCGAGTATAATATCATCAAGTACACTTATTTGCAATAGTTCAGCCAGTCTATCACATTCATCACACTCAGGCTTCCTACCCTTAACTTTCTCAACAGTCTCATCACGAGCTACAACAGCCATCACCCAATCACCATGTTCAGCAGCCTGCTCAAACAAAGAACGATGCCCATCATGCACTTTATCAAATGTACCAAATATCATTACTTTTTTCATATAGTTTAATTTATAGTAACCAAGTCACTATGTCTAGCGACCTGGTTACTATTTAAATTATTTTCAATCTTTTTTATCTTTAGTTCTATCTACCCACCATTGCCCATCCCTATCAAACCACCAATCATCTGGATGTCTTTCGATAAGCTGCTTAGCTAATTTTTTACCATTTTGAGTTTTAAGTCTTTTTGCCGTAAGCTTTATCCAATGACTTGCACGTTCATTTCCTTTTTCCTGCTCATCTCTAAGCATTGCTAACAACTCTAAATTATCGGCCTCTTTTACAATCTGCGCTTCAATTGTTTCTCGTTTTTTTAATTCTAACAGTGTTTGTTCTACATCATCTCCAAATGATACCTGAGAAAATGCATCTTTGATAGCAGCTTTTTCATCTACTTTTGTATATTTTTGATGTACATAATTAGCGTCAGCCGTCCTTGCTTCTGCAAAATCATGAAATAATGCCATAACAAGAACTTTGTTACTATCAACAGACTCATCCATTTGAGCTAACATATATGCAATTATCGCCGTACGAAATGAATGCTCTGCCACATTCTGTTTTCCCGTTCCTAAATACCAAAAACCACTCCTAGGTGTTTTTGCTAAAATACCAGCTTCATAAATAAAATCTGCACTACTGTCAAAATTGAGATTCTTTATTGTCATAAAATTTTACTTCTGATCTATATCTTATTATTTAACGTGCTTTATGAAACTCTGCTTGCAATGGGAATTGCTTTCCGGCATTCCCTAATTTATCCAATACTTGTAATACAGTATTTCTTATTTCTTGTGGTCCATTATCACCTAAAATTTCAAAACTGTATTGCGGTTGTCCATTAACTTTAATAACACATGTACCACCTTTATCCATATCAGGTAACTGCTGCAAAATTTTCATACTTTCATCATCAAACCTACATGAATACAATTTTTTGACATAATCCTTTACCACTGATACTAATTCTGTTTCCAACTCTTTTACACCAGCAATAATTTCTCCAAGTTTATTCAATGGCATCCCATTATCAAGTAATTCTTTCATTTTTTCTGCTAATTTCATGACATTTTTATTTTCAACATTCTCATCACCATTAGCAATAAGAAAAGCTTGCTCAACATCATTTGCACTATAATTTTGCTCACCAATGAACCTCATCAAATCTTGTTCTGACTGCTCACTTTTTGAACTTGCCGATTCTTGGGTATTAAATTGTGACGATTCACCAATCATACTAATTTATTTTTATTAATTATTTTATTTCCTGTTTTACATAAATACTCTTTTAAAACTAATCTTTAATATTTTGCAAGGAAGTTAATCCCATTTCCAAAAACTCATCCAAAGACAATCCAATTTTTTCACACTCTAGAATTTTTTCTCTACTATAACGTTCTGCAAATGTTTTACTTTTGAATTTTTTCTTTAGTGACTTTAACTTCAACTTATTTATATCTTTACTATCTGATACCATCACAGTCGCAGAAATCAAACCTGATAACATATCGGCAGCCATCAGAGCATGTTGCAACCTTATTGTTCGTTCTTTATCATTTAACTCTTCAACTTTACCATTTCCATAACAGTGCGATTTTATAGTCTCAATCAAAAAGTCACTCGCACCCGCCTTTTCCAAGTACTCTGATGCAATTATAGTATGCTTCTCTAGTGCACTTCTAGTTTCATCTCTATCCAAATCATGCAACAATCCCACAATGCCCCATTTTTCTTCATCTTCCCCAAAGTGTTTTGCTAGCTCTCGCATTATAGATTCAGTATCTTCTGAGTGCACTTTTGTTGGTAGGGTTGTAACATATTCATCAATTAGCTTATTTGCCTGTTCTAGATTAATACCTAAATCAATATTATTAATGCTTTCTTCTACATTTTCATTGTTTTTTGGTTTCATAAGTGGAAATAAAGTAACCTCCCTAAGAGTCTTATCTTCCAAAAATGCAAATAGTCTTTCACCAACACCAAAACCACAAGTTGGAGGCATTCCATATTCAAGCATCTCTACAAATTCCCAGTCTGGCATCATTGCCTCATCGTCTCCAGCTTTCAACATTTTTTCTTGCGCTTCAAACCTAACTCTTTGATCAATGGGATCATTTAATTCACTATAACCTGCACCAACTTCAGCACCACCTAATAAAACCTGGAATTTTTCTGATTGTTCTGGTTTGTCCGCTTTTCTCTTTGCCAAAGGCGCCATAAACACAGGATGATTTACCAAAAATGCTGGACCTGCAATATTTTTACGACAATATTTCCAAAGTGCATCCGTACGACGTTCTCGGTTGTCTCCCGCATACTTAACCTCTAATTCATTTAATTTATCTCCTAATTCTTCATTTGTCGCGGTTATTACATTTATTCCTGTTTGCTTTTCTACTTCTGTAACATAATCAATTTCAATCCATTCATCTGCTAAATCAAATTCTAATCCTCGAGCAATAAACTTAGTAGTTCCATAAACTTCCTGAGCAATATATCGATACAATTCAGTAACCATTTTCATTCCTTTTTTATAATCAGCATATGCCCAATAGAATTCCATATTTGTAAATTCTTGAACATGATTTGGACTTGAACCTTCATTCCTATAAGCTCGTCCAATTTCAAAAGTTTTTTCAAATCCACTAGCCATCAGTCTCTTTTGCCATAATTCACCAATTGAAATACGCATAAAAACTGGCATGTCAAAATCATTGTGATGTGTTGCAAATGGTCGTGCCTCTGCCCCACCAGTCGTCACTTCTATTGATGGTGTTTCTACTTCAAAAAAATCTCTTTCTTCCATGAAGTTACGCATCACACGCCAAAACTTCGCACGTCTCTTGAACATGTCACGAAGTTCAGGATTAAGTACCATATCAACATATCGCTTACGAAACTTTTCATCCTCATCCTTAAGTCCAAAATGCTCCACTGGCATTCCTCGGAGTGCTTTTGTAAGCAATTTCCATTCTGTTGCCATTATAGTTTGTTGACCAGCTTTTGTTGTAAAAACTTTACCAGTAATTTGTACAAAATCACTAGCATCTATAAGTTTTGCAAATGGTTTATAATTATCTCCAACTTCTTTCTTTGATACAGCAACCTGCATACGCCCACTTTCATCTTCTATATCTGCAAACGACAAGTTACCATGAACTCTTTTTGACCTAAGTCGTCCACACACAGTTACAATAGTTTCATCTTTTTCAAGTTTTCCAAAATCATTCAAAATATCACCAACTACATAAGTTCTGTCCGAACTAGCTGGATAAGCAACTATCTCATGTTCCTTTAATCTATCGAGCTTACTCTTTCGCTCTTCAAATTCACTGATTTTAGTATTTCCTTGTTCGCTCATAAGATTAATTAACGGTTAATAGTTACTATAATACTCCCTACATACTACCTCAAATAATCAAAAAAATCAAAAGTAGAGACGCGATTAATCGCATCTCTATAATTCACTAAAATTAAATTTTATGAAATAGAAATGATTTCATATTTAACAGTCCCTCCTGGAGTCTCTACATCAACACTATCATCTTCTTTTGCTCCTATAAGAGCTTGTCCAATAGGTGATTCATTTGAAATTTTTCTTTCTTGTGGATTTGCTTCATTTGACCCAACTATTTCAAATACATACTCCTGACCATTAGCTTTCACAGTAACTTTTGAACCAATTTGAGCTGATTCATCACTGTCATCATGCTCTACAACACGAGAATCTTTTATGATAACATCAAGCTCTGCAATACGAGTCTCATTTTCAGCCTGTCTTTCCTTTGCAGCTGAGTACTCTGCATTTTCAGATAAATCACCCTGATCCTTTGCTTCTTTTATAGCACCCGCAATTTCCTGACGTATAGCAACTGTACGTTCTTCATATTCATTTTGTAATTTTTCTAATCCTTCTTTTGTAACTAATCTTGACATAATATTTCTTTTTTACTATTTTAACTAATTAAAAACACACGAACAATGCGCATGTTTTTTAATATGCTTCCACTATATATCAAACATATATTTGCGTCAAATGTTTTTTAGTATCATTATCTTGACATTTTCCAACATTACTTTTACTATTCAAAAATTAACCATTTGCTATTTAATAACAATAAATAAACTTTGGAGATTTCTAATGAACACTAATAATTACGTTTACTGCGAAACTTGTGATATTTGGTACAACAAAGCACTCAAGGAACGCGGAAACAGGGAAAGAACAGAGACACAAAAATCCAAATATCCTACAATACCTTTTATTATTATTGACTGTCCATTATGCAAATCCAAAAAAGTTCTTTCAGTGTCAAGACAAATGAACATTGACTCAAGTCACTTGGTAAATTTATACAGACAATCTAAATAATTACAGATTTTCAAAAAGATCCCTCAATTAACAAATTGAGGGATCTTTATTATTTTAAAAAATATTAAAATCTAGCATTTTCATCTACTGTCATTTTTTTCTTAATTGACCTTCCACCTCGCCTTTTCAAATCTCTTGCCTTCTCAGTATCTCTTCTAATTTGAACTTTTAATTCTTGTTCAATAATATCTATACAAGCATTTATATTTTGACATTTTTCCTCTGCACGATATTCAAATCCACTCTCCGATCGAACTGATACATTTAAATAAAATTCCCCATCTTTGCGTTGACTTATCTCAACACGAGCATCTCTTATATCTGTTAATTTTTCAAGTGAATTTAATTTTTCTTCAATATATTCTCTAGTAGCATCTCCCAACGGATCAATATTTTTGTGGTAATATTCTACATTCATATCTTTAGTCATTAATAAATTAATGCGTGATATTTAGCTCTGGTATATTTAATATTATTTAATAATTATTAGAAACCAGCTAACACCACTTCCTCCTTTAATTGTACATCAAACTCATCTCTTACGCGAGTCTTTGCCATTGCAGATAACTGTATGACTTGTTCTGCAGTGCCTTCGCCCATATTGATGAAATAATTCGCATGCTGAACACCAGCTTGCACATCACCTATTCTTTTTTGAAATAAACCACATGAATCAAGTAACCACCCAGCAGGGACTCTTCCTCCATGAGATTTGCTTCCAGTATCACTCTCAAACATTTTTTGAACCTTTTCATCTACACTTGGATTCACAAAGAAAGAACCTGCACTTTTTATATTTTGAACTTGTCTTGAGTTCCTCCGCGCAATTATATTATACATATCTCTTTCAATTTTCTTTTTATCACCTAAATTTAAAATAAATGTAACACTAATGATGATATATTCTGGATTCTTTTTAAAGAAACTATTTCTATAACCAAAGTCACATTTTTCATTATCAAATATTGCAGTTTCACCAGTATTAGCATTCAATACGTGTACTTCTTTTATAATTTCCTTCATCTCTGTACCAAATGCACCCGCATTACCTCTCACAGAACCACCTACGGACCCAGGTATCCCTGTTAAATTCTCACCACCCGTCAAACTATTCTCAGTTGCAAACATGAGTAAATCCATCAAATCAGTCCCAGCACCACACATAAGTTCACCACCATGCAACACCATGCTATTTATATGAATCTTTATAACAAGTCCATCAAAACCATCATCAGAAAAAAGAACGTTGCTACCACCTGCCAATATAAAATGTTTAATTTCCTTTTCACGAGCAAATTTAATAGCTTCTTGTATATCATCAATGCTTTCCGCAAACACAAAATATCTAGCATTACCACCAATCTCAAATGTTGTATATTTCCTCAATGAAATATTTTCTTGTATATTTAACATATTTCTTAATCATTATCAGTTAATTTCTTTATGTTTTTGCCTTGTTTTTGATTTTCTGATTGCATATTTTGTAGAACAGTCAATCCATGATCACTTGAATCATGTATTTTTATAAAAACTTCTTTATCCACAAAATATACTTGCACACCATTTTCAATCATTGTATCCAATGCAGATTCAACCAGCTCTTCACTTGATGGCTTCACAGAGTCCCTACTAACCCATTCACAATCACCCATTCCTTTTTTTTCATCACAATAAAAATCATCAAAATTGTCAATTTCATAAATGCTACCACCGTTATCAAATTTCCTAAAATGTTCTTCACTTCCAATAACTATATAATATACATCACCAAATTTACCTTTATTAGTCCAGCCATCATTCATTTCAGGCACTAGAAACATAGATGCAAAAGCCTTGTCTGGTGTAGCAAAAATTACAGAGCCCTCATTTCCATCTCTATATTTTTTATTTAAAGAAGGATCAAATTCTTGAATATTTTTTTTACTCATACCACGATATAATTTTTGAGGTTTTTCAAATTGCTTCTCAATTATTTTTTCATGCTCAAAATTATCTGCCAATTCTTCATCGGCTAATCTATCGATTTTATTTTGTTTTAGATTTTCAAAATTCATACATTAATAATATCAATTTACTCAAAGATTGTCATCCTGAACTTGTTTCAGGATCTAAGTCATAAAGAAGCTGACAGATCTTTCCATTCACTATTAGATTCTGTAATTAAGTTATGTTTCCATTCTTTATGCCAATTTTTCAATTGTTTTTCTCTATTTAATGCACTCATCACATTTTCTGTTTGTTCAAAATAAACTAATTTATTTACATTGTACTTTTTAGTAAATCCATCCACAAGTTTATTTTTATGTTCATGCACTCTTTTTTGTAAATTTCCTGTTACTCCAATATATAAAACATTATTATATTGATTAGTTAATATATACACACAATATTGTTTCATAAAATTATAGTTTTATGATGCCATGAGATCCTGAAACAAGTTCAGGATGACAATTTTTTTATTCTTTAATTATATCATAAACCTTCCAAATATCTCCGGCTCCCAGTGTTATAAATACATCATTTTCTGTTAAATTATTTTTCATCCAATCAGCCAACTCATCTACTGTGTGAATGTTTTGTTTTTTATCACAATTCACTTTGTCCACTAAATCTTGTGATGTAATATTTCCAACTATTTCACGTGCACTTGCAAAAATATCTAATACTATAACCTCGTCTGCAATACTGAGTGACTGTGCAAACTCTTCCAATAATGCTTCTGTTCTAGAAAATGTATGAGGATGAAATGCTGCTATTATATTTTTATCTTTAAATATCTCTATTGCAGTCTTTAAGGTTGCGCTGACTTCTTCTGGATGATGTGCATAATCATCTATCAAAACTGCTCCATTTAAATTTCCTTTTTTTTCAAATCTACGAGATGTACCTACACACTTATTAATCCCCTCGCTTCCAGCGACTTCTTCATTTGTCACAAGTAAATTCATAAGCCACGCTGCTACTGCATTTTTTGCATTATGTAATCCGAATAATTGTGTTCTAATCTCATGATTCTCTCCACGAAACTTCACTGTTACCACTTGTCCATTTTCAACAACCTTTCTATCAGTAATACGACAATTATTCAATTCTCTTTCGCCATAAAAAAATACCTGACACTTAGCCGATAATGCCACATCACGCACATCATCGTCATCACCGTGAGCCACCAAAAATCCATCTTCTGGAATTTTAGTAACAAAATCACTAAATGTTTTTTTATAAACTTCAAAATTCTCAAAAAAATCAGGATGATCAAAATCAACACTTGTCAAAATTACAGAAAAAGGATTGTAAAAAGCTAGTTTATTTTGATATTCATCCGCCTCTAAAATAAAATATTCTCCATCTCCACTATAAGCACCACCACCCCACGATTGTATTTTTGAACCCACAAGAGCTGTTGGACTAAAACCTGCTTCAATAAATGCATGTGCTGTTAATGCTGTTACCGTAGTTTTACCATGAGTTCCACATACTGCTATGGTTTTTAATCCCTCAGTCAATTTGCCAATAGCCTCAGGATAACTTAAAACCTCCAACGATAATTCATTGGCCTTTTGTAACTCTATATTATCAGTCTTAACTGCAGTAGTATGTACCACAAAATCAATATCATTTGTAATATGTCTTGCATCAAACTTATCAAAAACTTCAATGTTATTTGCTACTAGATTAGATACATAAAACCCATCACCTTCATCTGACCCACTTACCACATTTCCTTTCTCTTTATAGATTTTAGCTAAAGCAGCTGTACCTGCACCACCGATTCCCACTATGTAGATTTTTTTCATATAAATATTTCTATAATTCAAAGCAACTTTTTAGTTTTCTTCAATCATTTTTTCAATTCCTGCTGCAATATTCATTGTTGCATCTGGATGATAAAAAGATTGTATATTTTCTATTAACTGCACTCGTAACTTCTCGTCACTTAACAATTCATTTATGTTTTCAACTAACATATTATTTCCAAGATTTGATTCTTCCAATACCATTGCACCTCCCACTTTTGAAATCTCATATGCATTCATATACTGATGGTTATTTGCACTTCTTGCAATAGGTATGAAAATTGCAACTTTCTTATTTGCTGCTATTTCTGTAATAGAATTTGCTCCAGATCTAGATACTACAATATCTGCTACTGCATAAGCGTCAGCCATTTCCTCACGATTCAAAAAAGGAACAGCTACATATTTATGACGCCCTGATTTAAATCCAAATTCTGCTGCCATGCTTTTAGAATCTTCAAAATTATTTTCACCAGTTATATGCAATACCTGCGAAGTTCTAGTTAAATCTGCAAGGACTTTCACTACCGCTTCATTTATGACTTGTGCACCCTGACTGCCACCCATCACCAAAATCACTTTTTTTGACTCTGTAAATCCCCATTTTTCACGACCTCTATGAATATCACCATTCATCATATCAAGTCTAATAGGATTTCCAGTTACAACTGTTTTATTATCAATGAAATATTCTTTACTTGTTTGATATGAAACAGCAACAAAACGTGATAACTTACCACAAATACGATTTGCCCATCCAGGAACAGCATCTGAATCATGTGTCAAAACTGGTATACGATAAATCCAAGCCGCTACAACAACTGGCACAGACGCATAACCACCTTTTGAAAATACTCCATCTGGCATAAAAATCAACAAATACCACAATGATTGCACTACACCAAAAGGAATTCTAAATAAATCCAAAAAATACTGCATAGAAAAATACCTACGCATTTTCCCCGTCGTAACATTTTTTGTAATTATATCCATTTCTTTCATTGACTCTTCTGCTACATCACCCATCTGTGCTTTTGTACCTATATACAAAAATTCAACTTCATTATTATATTGTTTTTTTAATTCTTCAGCTACAGCGATAAGAGGAAACACATGTCCGCCCGTTCCACCACCAGCAAGAACTATTCGTTTTTTATCACTCATTTATTTTTTTTACCCGATTAAATTAGTAACTCATTTACTATATGTTTTCATTATACATCATTTCAATCACTTTATTCAACTTTATTCTAACTTTGATTGTTTTGAAATATTCAACAATATACCGACTGAAATCAGAGTGAACATTATTGATGTACCACCGTAACTTATAAAAGGAAGTGGTATCCCTGTTAGCGGCATTAATGCAGTTATAGCAGCTATATTCATAATAGCTTGTCCAACAATCCAAATTGTAATTCCTCCCGCTATCAGCTTTCCAAAAACATCTGGAGCAGTTGCTGCAATCTTCAATCCTCTCCATGCAAATAAAATAAATAAAATTATTATTCCAACAGCACCAAACATACCCAATTCTTCTGAAATGATTGCAAAAATCGAATCCCCCACAGGCTCTGGTAAATATAATCCTTTTTGTTTACTGTGTCCAAGTCCTAATCCGATAACACCACCACTACCTATTGCTATCAGAGCTTGTTGTATTTGATATCCAGTACCTTGCAAATCCGACTCTGGATTTATAAATGTAGTAAATCTCGCCATCCTATACGGCGCCATGGCAATAAGCATTATCAAACCAACAAATCCAGCTCCAACAATCATCATAATATGAGATATTCTAGCTCCTGCAAGGAAAAACATCCCTAATGCAATGAATACCAACATTGCTGTAGTTCCCACATCAGGCTGTAACAAAACCAAAAAACAAGCAAGTCCTATTATAAAAGAAAATGACAATAAGCCATCATTAAAATCTGTAATAATTTTTTTACCCTTACCTGCGCACCAAGCTGCTACATACAATATGAGAGCTAATTTCATAAACTCAGCTGGCTGAAATGACATCGGACCAATTCCTATCCATCTGTTTGCTCCATAAGCCTCAGCACCTATGCCTGGCAAAAGAACTAGGAATAATAAAAATAAAGCAGCTGAAAAAATAAGTAATGCCCATTTGCGATAAATATGATAATCTATCTGACTAACTATGAACATACCAATAAATCCAAGTACAACACCTATCAATTGCCTCTTAAAGAAAAAGTAAGGATCATCAAAACGAACATCTGCATACACAATACCAGCAGATGAAATCATAAGAACTCCAAATAAAGTCAAAATACCCACAACTCCAAAAAGCATTTTATCAGGAGCTCCGGCAACATAAAAAATATTTCTAGAAATTTTTGTTTTTGCTTTTTTCTTTGGTTTGATTATTCTATTTTTCTTCCTCTTGAACATAATCATCTTTATATCATTTCTAACTAACCAGTTCTCATAAGTCGCAGTAAAATTTAGATTGTGGCGAAGATAAGAATATTAGGTGTGTTCGTAGACCCATCTCATATTTTTGTCAAAGCCACAATCTGAATTTTCAAGACTTGGTGGGGAGTGGTTAGTTAGAAATGGTATTATTACTATTTTCCTTTCTCCACTGCTCAATTTTTTCATGATTTCCACTAAGTAATATTTCAGGCACTTTCCAATCATTAAATTCTTCTGGTTTTGTATAATGTGGATGTTCTTTGTATCCATCTTCACTATGTGATTCATAAACAGCACTATCTTCATTGCCCAATACTTCAGGCAATAATCTCACTACACTATCAGCAATAACCATAGCACCTAACTCTCCACCTGTAAGTACAAAATCTCCTATAGAAATCTCTTCATCTGCAATATGCTCCGCAACTCGATTATCTACTCCTTCATATCTACCACAAATAAATATAAGATTATCATATTCTTTTAATCTCTCGGCGTCTCTCTGTGTATACCTACGACCCTTTGCACTAAGTAAAATAACCCTACTTTTATTATCATCTTTAACTTTAGATTTTACATTCTCAACTGCATTATAAATTGGCTCAACTTGCATAACCATACCAGCACCACCACCATAGGGAGTATCATCTACATTTCCATGTTTATTATTAGAAAATTCTCTAATATCATGAACACCAAAACTAACTGCACCCGATTGAACAGCTCTTTTCATAATTGAACCATTCAAATACGGCTCAACAATCTCTGGAAAAATTGTTAGGATATCTATTTTTTTCATATACACCATTGTAACACAAAAACCCTTCTTTGAAACAATGTTCAAAGAAGGGTTTAACTTCTATATATGTCTTACACTTTTTATTGCGTGTAAGTTATGACTAAAATCAAGTATTGAAGAATTTCTCAATCATAGCTAACGCCATAATTTTCATTTCTTCCCTCATAGTACTCTGTTTTTTCAAGAATATTTGCTCATTATCATGAGCAAGCCATACCTCTCTACCATTGGGTAGAATGAATACCTTTGCCAAAGCTCCTACAAGTTTATTATTTATAGAATCTTTTGAGCTAGTATCACCTACTAACTCTGTATCCTCTGTTATATGTCGAAAAACTCCACCATTACTGGTAATGAGATCTACCAAAGAGCATACCTCACCCCATTTCAATCCTAATTTATCAATGGCTTGTTTGTACTTATCCAAAAAACCATCGACATCTTCTTGTGTCTCTACATACATATCTTTCACAGGAGATTCATGAATCCAAGATACCTCTCCCGATGTAACTGTTTTATTTCCAATGATTTGAATATCAGAAATGTCAATTTCAATCCTTTTTTTAATGACAGCATCCGCCATCAACAATTCATCTGCAGTTTCTTCTTCAAATATCTTCATAGAAGATTTGAAAAAGATTAAGTCAAAATTGTGGGCAATCCACACTTCGTCTTTGTTGGGCAAAATAAATACCTTTGCCATGACCCCGTTAAATCGACTTCTTATATCACCACTCTGAAATAATTTCATTTCAGATGGCAAATCACCAACTATGATACATTGCTTCAATCCAGATCCGTCCTCTACATATTTGAATAAACCCTCGTTTGCTAAAACCGATTCCTTAAGGAATCTAAGATTTGCAATATCAATTTCTAACATCTCCAAAGCGTGTTCATACTTGCCAAAAAATTGAATTCCATCAAGGTATTGCTCCCGATAAGAGCTTGCTCCAACTGATTGTAACCAAGAAACCATTCCGATGGGTGCAGGATTAACATGTTCAATTGTAATTCCATCAATTTCCATTGATCGATCCTTTACCTCAACTGTCTCAACTAGTTCATCTTCCCTGCAAATATTTGGAATTCTCAATCTTGCGTCTTTATATATAACATATGGATCTTGAAGATTGTTAAGTTTTGCAATATCTATATGCTTCATATACGAACCACATTCATTTTTGGCAATTTTGCCAAGAGTGTCTCCACCACTGATATCATACCAGTAGAACTCTTCGGCAAATGCATCACCAACAAAAAATAACATTGAAGCCATAATCCAAATCAAAGTTGATTTCATTTTTTTCTCCTGTTTTTTGTTAAGGTGCTTCATTTATAATCAAATACAAAAAAATTTGTATAAAAAAACTCGCTTCTACGAGTACACTTAAATATACTACAAAATCAATAAAAAGTCAACCTAATTCTCTTACACCATGTCAAGCTGTGACATAGCAACTTCTTCTGGTATCTTCATGTTTAATGCTAGATGTAATTTTTCATTATACTAATAATCTAAATATTTATTTACTTTTTCATATATACAATCATAACAAAAAAACCCGTCCTTGAGACAATGCTCAATGGACAGGTCACCTCTATGCTCTAAATTTTATTACGTGGTTCATACATTTCATCATCCTTCATGGACAACAAGACATCTTTCAACATCTCCATTTTAGAGGCCTTCATAATACATTTAGAACATTGATTCAAGTCATCGTATCGCACAGAAGAGGCTACTTTTTTCAGCAATGATGAACTTACTTGTTCAAAGAGATCTCCTTTCAGAATTTCCTCTTCTACTCCAACTGGAGTGTTTGTTGTATCAGTTGTATCAATAATCCTCACAACTTCTATAACTGGATACTCAACTGCCTCCATAGAAACTCCACAATCCGTACATATTAGATGCATTGGATTTAAAACTTCTTCTCCTGTGTAAATATGGTGGAAAAAAATTGTAAATTCTTTTTCTTTACCATCAATTTCCATATCAATGGACCATTTACTTAACCCTAACTCATCTAGCATTGTATTTTGACTCATTTTTTTCTCCCTAGTAAAATTGAGCTGATTATTATATTACAAAAAACACAACCATACATAATAGCATATTTTTACTAAAAAGTCAATGATGCTAAATCAAACAAAAACCACCCTCTTTTGGGTGGTTTTTTGTGCATGCGAAATTTTCTTTTGTAAGATTATTTCAATGTTACTGTAGCTCCAGCTTCTTCAAGTTGTCCCTTGATTTCTTCTGCTTCTTCTTTAGCTACACCTGCTTTTACTACTACAGGAGCTCCGTCTACCATTCCTTTAGCTTCTTTTAGACCTTCACCTGTAATTGCTCGAACAGCTTTGATTACATTGATTTTTGATTCACCAATAGCTGTCAATTCGATATCGAATTCTGACTTTTCTTCTGCAGCTTCTTCTCCACCAGCACCAGGCATAGCCATTGCTACAGGAGCAGCAGCTGATACACCAAATTTGTCTTCCAAGATTGTTATCAATTCTGACAAATCAAGAACACTCATTTCTTCAATTTCTTTTACGATTTTTTCAAACTTTTTAGGAACTTCTACTGCTTTTGTTTCTTCAGTAGTTTCCTCTGTCTTTTTTGCTTCTGCCATATGATTATATTAAACTTATTAAATTAATTTATAAAAATAAATATTAAATGGAACTTTACACTTCTTTATTATCTCTCACAGCACCAAGTACCTGTACAAATGATCGAGGCACACCTGCTAGAGTATTTACAAATCCACTGATAGGAGCTTGTAATTGTCCAAGAAGTTTTGCTCTCAATTCGTCCTTTGTAGGTAGCTTTGCAAGTGCATTCATTTCCTCAGCAGTCATGATTTTACTTTCAAGCAATCCTCCAACAATCTTTATATTCTCATTTTCTTTTGCTGTTTCGAAAATAATTTTCGCACTCGTTACCTCATCTTTTGATACACTGATTGCGATTTGACCTTCGTAATCTTTTGGATCAATCTCAATTCCATTATTTTTTAAAGCAATTGCAAGAAGTTTTTTCTTGATTACTTGGAAAGTTGATCCCTCACTCCGTAGTTTCTTCTTCAATTCAACCATATCGTTTGCTCCCAATCCTTTGAAATCAGCTAGCACACATGATGGTGCTCCTTTGATTTCATCAGTCAGCTTTGCAACGATTTCTTCTTTTTGTTGTCGTGTAAGCATAGTTTTATTTATTAAACGAAAAAATCCTGCGTCAAAACACAGAATTAAATCACTATAAACACAAAATAAACTTGTGTTTCTAGCACTTCCTCACAAGGACTTAAATTTAGCCTTGTTTCTGCGGATACTCGTATAGTTTTTTAAAATCTTTCAATATATTAACGCACTATTGCGAAACTGTCAACTATTTCTTTTCTTCAGTCTTTTCATCTTTAGATTCCTCTTTTTTCTCTTCTACCTTTTCTTCTTTAGCATCATCTTTTACTTCTTCTTTTTTCTCTTCTGCAACATCCTCAGAACCTTCTTCTTTCTCCTCCACCTTCTTCTCTGGCAATTTCACAGTTCGCTTTTCACCTTTGATGATATCATTTCTAACCAATAGATTATATACACTGTCAGACGGCTGTGCTCCATTTGCCAAAAATTTCTTAATCATATCCTCTTTCAAAACTGTTTGTTTTGAATGTGGATCATAACTTCCAACAATTGCAATATGCTTTCCTGATGGTGCTTTCGTTTTTTCTTGTACAACAAGCCTGTACTGTGCATGATTGTGTCTTCCGACACGATTAAATCGTATAACTAACATAGTGTAGTTTTTAAAATATATAAAATTAGATATTCACAAGATATGTACTCCTATGAAGTTTTATATTTAACTCTTGACGTAATTGCCAATTGAGCAAATATGCATGTAATAAAAAGAATACCTAAAAAAATCTTATTTGTCAATCCCACATTTGTTCAAATATTTCTCATGGATAAAAAAATAACTTCGAATTACATTTATGTAATTCGAAGTTTCTTCCTTTGAGTTTGAGTTAATATTTAAGGCTTTCCCAAATATCGAATATTCACCCATCCATCTGATGTACAAATCAGTGCCTCTTGTCCAATCAAAACTGTTGAGCCTACCTTTTTGATTGTCACACTGCTATTTCCTGGTAGCTTTATCTGACACTTTCCCCAATTTGCTTTAACGCTATCTAGTGCAGCATTATGCACTCTGCCAACACCAGACTTCATACTATCTTCTACATCAGTACTATTAGCATTACCCACAACTGCACCAACACCAACCATTACAAGAATTAACATTATAGTTTTCTTCATTCTTTCCTCCAATCAATAATATTTGCAAAAATTGCATTCCACTTCGTAACCTAATAATATATTTGGTCACACCACTTAAAAATTACTAATTTTTTTCTGCCGCGCATACATGAGAGACCTATTTTTATCCACTACAAGAAATTCTCTCTCCCAGTACTCCTGTATTAGATTCCATGTAGACGTAACAATATCTGAATCACGAATATCCATAGATCCAATATTTCTTATACCTTCACTGTAATGCACCAATTCTGCATCAATAGTTACCCAAAAAATATTCACACGATCTAGATCAATAACTGCCACATACTCCATTTCAGAAATAGTTTTTGGCATAACTGCAGGCTCAAGATCTTCTACGATGTGATTGATGACTCTCTGCCATCCATCAGAATTAACATGAATTGCAACACGCATAATTTGGCCTCTCAAATAAAAGTTTTGAAAAAAATTATATTTAAAAATATTAAATAACTTCACAAAATAATACTACATTTTTTATTTTTTGTCAATATTTGATTCAGTTTCTATTTTTCCATCATTCTTTATTTGATCAAGTTTCACACTCAAAAGTTGTGTAGCACCATCATTCCCCATTGTTACACCATAAAGTATATCCGCATGACGCATTGTCTCTCTATTATGTGTAATAATAATAAATTGTGTTCTATGAGAAAGTTCCGCAAAAATTTTAGCAAGACGTCGTGAATTTGCCTCATCGAGTGCAGCCTCTACCTCATCCAAAATTATAAATGGAGGTGGGTTATATGAAATGATAGCAAGTAACACCGCAACAGATGTAAGTGATCGTTCTCCACCTGATAGCAATGATAAGTGTTTCACTTTTTTCCCTGGAGGTGACGCCACTATTTCAATTCCAACCTCTGTTTTAGTTGAAACTTTTTTTACTTCTTCTTCCTCGTCATCTTCTTCATCTTGCAATACTTCTATATCAACATCACCTTGTATCTCATCTTCTTTTTTCTTGCGAGGTGTCACATCAATGTTAACTTTTTTCAATTTTGCATTTCCACCATTAAAAAGTATTCTGAAATATTTTGTAAATTCTTCATTAATCTCTTTAAATGCAGACACAAAAGCTTTATGAATTTTTTCATCCATCTCTTTAATAACTTCTTTCAGTTGCTTTATCGCTTCCGTTAAATCTTCCGACTCATTTGCCATAAGATCAAATCGCTCTTGCATTTCTTCATATTCATCTATAACCATTGGATCAATTCCGCCAATTTGCTCATATTTAGAACGAAGCTTATAAACCGCTTGTTCCATTTCTTCAAAAGTCATCTCCAATTCTTCAGCTCCATCAGCAACTTTCAAATCCTGAACTTCAATACCAAGTTCCTGACGAACTTCCGACACAACATCCTCTTCACGTACTTCAGTCCTAGCAATATTAACTTTTATCTCATTAAACTGCTCACGTATGGCATCCAGCAATCGTTGTTTCTCTCTTAGATCTTTTTCCAGTGCAAAGAATTGTGTACGAGCTTGTTTATCAGCTGCCACAGCACTAGTTATTTTTTCCTCTAAAATCTTTATTTTTTCTTTCACCTTAACAACTTTTTGTGCATGTTCAGAAATTTGCTCATCTAACTCCGCAATTTTATCATCATACTTTTTCACCTTATCAGCATAATCATCTTGTACAACTTCAATCTGCTTTTTGCCTGCGTCTACATATAGTCTATCTATTTCCCTATGTATCTTTTTAAGTTTTTTGACTATTTCTTTTACTTCACTCAAATCTTCTACTTTTTCTAAACTATCTACCAAACCACTTTGCTCATTACGTATGCCATCAAGTTGCTTTTGTACATAAACCAAATCAACTGGAATGCTCTTCACTTTTTCCTCATGATTTTTGCGTTCCTTTTGAATTTCAATATGACCTTCTGCAACGGCAATTTTCTTTTCTAATGATTGCAATTTTACATATACCTCTCTTTTTTCTTTTTCATAAACACCTATTTTTTCAGCATCTTCAACTTTCTTTGATTCTTCCAAAATCTGATCACTAAGTTTATCCACTTCACGTTCAGCATTTTTTAAAGTTATTCCAACATCTTGTCTTTGATTTTCTAAATTCGTTTTCTCCTCAAATAAATTACTCCACTTAGCACCAAAATATTGTCGTTGCTTTTCTTTCAATTGTTCAAAAACTTCTTTGCCTTGCTTAGCTTTATTTGCTTGACGACGAAGTGAACGAAGGTGTGGCGTTACTTCTGTTATAAGTGTCTGCACCTGATCCAAATTATCTTTTGTCTTATCAAGTTTTTTGATTGCTCTATTTTTCCTAATTTGAAAATGTTTCACACCAGCCGCATCTTCTATGATTCCACGTCGCTCAATCGGTGTAGCGTTTAATATCGCATCAGTCATACCCTGACCAACCACACAATGACTTTCTTTACCAATACCCGTTCTAGCCAAGATATCCACAATATCCAAAAGTCGTACTCGTGCATCATTTATGAGATACTCACTCTCACCATTACGATAAATCTTACGAGTAATAATAACCTCATCAAACTCAACCGGCATCGTCTTATCAGTATTATCAAATACAAGCGCCACACTAGCCATTGATAATTTTCCTTTTTTCTCAGAACCAGAAAAAATTACATCCTCACTTTTTTTACCACGCAAGTTTTTCATAGACTGCTCCCCCATCACCCAACGCACAGCATCAGAAATATTTGACTTCCCAGAACCATTCGGACCAACAATAGCAGTTATCCCACAACCTTTTTCAACATCGCTATTACATTTTGGCAAAAAATCAAAACTAGTCTCAGCCGCAAATGATTTAAATCCTTTTATTTCTATTCTTTTTAGATACATATTTATTTAGTAATCAGTAATTTATTCCCCTCTCCCTCTGGGAGAGGGGCTAGGGGTGAGGGTTTAGAAATATAAACTTTTCAATTTCCAAACAAAAAACCCTCATCCGTCCTATCGGACACCTTCTCCCAAAAGGAGAAGGGATTTATAATTTTTTCATAACTCTACATATACTATCATATACAAAACATCTTGTCAGAGCAAGAAAAAATAAAAACCACCAGAACAGATTTATCTGTTCTGGTGGTACATGCTTTTCCTATGAATTAATCAGATTTAACATCAGAAATATTCAGTGGTAATCCATCTCTTTTAAAAAGAATTAAATTACCTCTATTTTCCTGCCACTTTACAAAATCTGACAACTCTACTACATCATCAAATGTTGCACCAGAAAAATCCATAATGCAATTAAATTCATCATCAACTTCAATTTCTGGAAAACATCCATGATTACCTTCAAAGAAAATTGCACTATCTATAGTTACTTGTTTACCAAAGACAATATTGGAATCACGGTCGTGATTGTGACTACTACGGAAATGGATAGAGCCTATAGTTGCTGACACGAAATTAAGATTATGAGCCTCTTCATGATTAACAATCACTTTTTCACAAAGTCCTCTCATATATAAATCACAAAAGCCATCTCCACAATAAAGCTTTTTGACTCTATCAAGATTTAGTTTTATGGTCATTGCACCAAAATTATCAAGATAAACTTCATTAGCTATAATTTTAGATGCTAATTCCAGAGTGCCAAAGGAAGCTGTTCCAAAATTAATATTGAAAATAATCCCTTCAGAAAATACCACTTTCTTCAAAATATTAAATGTTGCTGCATCAAAATCAATGCTACAATAACATTGATTAGAGGTTACAGACATAAAACTAGCTGAGCCAAAATTTATCTCTGGCACAAATTTTTGATCACCGACTCGCAGATTATTAATTACAATTTCAACATTTTCAAAATTTGCTGATTCAAAGAAAACATTGCAACTACAATTATTGATGACTACGGATCCTTCATAAAAGGCTGTCCCTAACCGAAGTTCTGATTTAACGTTTTCAACATGAAATCCGTTATCAAAACATGTCTCCCCACAAATAAGCTTTGAGATTATCAATCCACGAAAATCAACTGTTGCATCAAACACCTTTTCAGGCATATTGATTGTACCGATAATGTGAATTGGAGAGTTTTTGCGAAACTCATCAACCCGCGCTACATAACCATCACAAAATAACTCTGCAAAATCATGCTTATCAAAGCCTTCGTGACTTTCTAAATAAGTAACAAAGTGTTCAGCTTTCATGGTAATAACATCACTTGTTTTTTCGATCATCATATTCTCCTCAATCCCATTCAAGAGACGTGTAGTTTCTTTTCGTACTAATTCCTGCATTCCGCGAGGAATTAATTTCTGAGCTTCTGCCTTTTTTAAACCATTTTTCAGATTTGCGAAAGTTTGTTTGGACTTACCCTGCTCAAGAGCAAGCACGCCCTTTAAAACATTCCGTAATAATTCAAGGGATGAATTATCAGGTTTCTCTAAGCGGTCCATACGGATCCTCCATTAGAAATAGTTTACGATTTGTCGTAATTGTCGTCTATACAGATCAACAAATTTCTTGAACATATCAAGAAAACGACTAAAAAATTGTTAAAATACTAACTATAAATATTAGCATGTTTACGGCTTTTTGTCCATATCACAAAATGTACATCCGCCCTCACGCCCATGCATAATACAACAACATCTCCCCATTTTTAAGGGGGAGATGTCCGATAGGACAGAGGGGGTTTTAGATTGTTTTTCAAAAAATAAAAGTCAGATTTATGTAATACATAAATCTGACTATCGTTGCAAGCAGTACGGGGATTGAACCCGCTAGGCTCTGACCTATGTGGGACCCACCTCACCACCGCCATCAAAAATTTCAATATTATTTAAAATCTTTGATGGCAGTAACTTTTGTACTAACTTTACCAACACTACAATATAGCATATTTTAACTACTTTGTCAAGGACTGTAATTACAAAAAATCACATGCTATAATATCAGTTATGGACATTATTAGAAAACAAAAAAAGAATCCTTCTGTCTCCAAACTAAATTCCCGCCTCCGCGGGAATGACAGTGGTGGTAATTTTCATGATAATGACTCTTTGAATGGTGCTTATTCTAATACCAATCATAATCGTACTCAAAAAATTCAGACTCTTGATGAATATTCAGAGATCAAACAATCTTCCGGTGTAGAGACGCGATTAATCGCGTCTCTGCCAAAAACTCGTAGCAAAAAGATTTTTTGGATTTCTTTGGTTCTTTTTATTTTAGCTATTTTATTTGCTGGTGGATTTTTTATTCATAATACCAACAACACAATTAATCAAATAACTGATGGTGAAGAAAAACATTCTTTTATGAAAACTGTTTCTAATTTTGCTAATCCTCAATCTTACAAAGTTCTACATGGGTTTGATACTGGTCGGATAAATATTTTATTACTTGGTAGAGCAAATACTCACAAAAAGGGTGGCGACCTCACAGATACTATAATGCTAGCAAGTATAAATACTGAGGATTATACTGTTGGACTTTTTTCTATTCCTCGTGATTTTTTGGTCAGCAATGGAAGCTTTTATTCAAAGATAAATTCTCGTTATCAAACAGGCCTCCGAAATGATAAAGGTGCAAAATACATCATCAATTCAGTTGAAAAAATAACTGATCAAAATGTAGATTATTATTTTGTACTTGACTTTGAAGGTTTCACAAAGATTGTTGATATGCTCGGAGGTATAAATGTAGACGTCCCTAAACATATCAAAGATGAACGATATCCTGGAGCAGGTTATACTTATGAAACATTTGAAGTTTATCCTGGGTTACAAAAATTTGATGGTACTACTGCACTTAAATATGCTCGTACTCGTCATGCTGATATCGAGGGAGACTTTGGACGAGCAAAAAGACAACAACAAGTCATGCAAGCTGCTCGCAACAAAGCATTTTCGCTTGGCACAATTATGAATCCTCTCAAAATAACTGAACTCCTAAATATACTTGGTGAACACGTTCACACAGATGTCACTCCTGATGAGATTGAACCTTTTATTTCTCTTATCAAAAAATTAGATACTCACAATATAAATAATGTTGTCCTTGATGCTTGGAAGTCTGGCAGCTTACTTATCTCTGCTAGATATCATAATGCTCATGGAGGAATATCTGGATTAGTCCCTCGCTCAGGAACTTATGCTGAAATCCAAGACCAAGCTAAAAACTTATTTGACCTTGATAAAATAAAACAAAGACAAGACGAAATAGAAGATGAATCCCCTACTATTATACTTATCAATACGACAAGCAAAAATGTTATATCAGCTAGAGTCAAAACTGCTTTATTATCTCTAGGCTTTGATGACGTTATCATAAAAAGTAATAATTACAACACACAAAACAAAACAACTATAATCGATAATACGGGGGGCATAAAAACTTTTTCACTTGATGAACTTATCAAAAAACTACCAGCAAAAAAAGACACCCAAGCAAAGACAAAATATGAGGATACTGACTTTGTTATTTTGCTAGGAAGTGATATGGTTGATGCATATACATACACTGAAATTTCACAAGAGGAATTGGAAAGTGAAAATGCACAGAACAATGATAAATAAATTATTTGTAGTGACGCCCCTTGTGGGTGTCATACCAAAGGACAGGCACAAGACCTGTCCCTACCATAAAATACGAAAATATGAAATTAATAATAGGCCTAGGAAACCCAGGCTCAGAATATGAAAAAACTAGACATAATGCAGGATTTATCCTTGTTGATGTCCTACAAAGTAATCATGAATTCTCTACATTCACATTAGATAAAAAATTTAATGCCCAGACATCTGAAGGATTTATTGATACTGAAAAATATATCCTTGTAAAACCTCAAACATTTATGAATCGTTCTGGCGAAAGCGTACGAGCAATAATTGATTTTTATAAAATTGACCCAGAAGATATAACCGTCGCAGCAGATGATCTAGACATAGAAATCGGTAATTATAAAATCACACGAGATTCTCGAGCGGCAGGACACAATGGCATTCAAAATATAATAGATAATATTGGAACGCAAGACTTTACCCGCATTAAATTAGGTGTAGAGGTCTCAGGGGGTAGAAAAGAACGAGGAGAAATATCTGGACATAATTTTGTACTTCAGAACTTCTCATCTGATGAACTAACAACATTAGATACTGCTATTAAAAATGCTTTAACAAATTTACAGTAGCCTCATTAATTGTATTTATAATATTTCCAAAAAATTAAAAACCACTTGAACAATTTTGTTCAAGTGGTTTATTTTCGTGGTGTATCTTCATAGGCATCATATAAACAAAACAGTAAAAACAATCCATTATTAGTTTCTACTATTTCACTCATTTTAGCCCTTTCCTCTACAGAGTAAATACCATCATTATTTCCAGCCTTATCTCCAAGTGCTGCAAGGGCATCAGTAATATCATCTAATGCACTAGCAATATTTGTCCTTGATTGCCCTCCATAGTATTTATTTGCAAAATTAATAATAATGCCTTCAATATCACTATTTGTAATTCTACAATATTCAGCAACATCATCAATATCTTCAAGTCCCTCAAAGCCATCAATGGACTCTAATATGCCATTGCTATAATTAGCTATTTGAGCGACACAGACAATGGAATCCAGTTCTTTGCCAGTAGGCATATTATTAGTACTAATTTGTTCTTCATCACAAGCGCTAGTAAAAATTAGGAGCATGCACATGATAATTATATTTTTCAATGTACATGCCTCCTTTCCATACTAACTTTGTCCCGTATGTCATCCAAATCAATGAATTCAATATTAGACAGCGCTGGTTTTGTTAGCTTAATGAGCTCTTTTGCAACTGCCTTTCTTGTGGATAATATTATTATCTTTTTTCCACAATTATTAGCCAGATCTTTTAAGACAGGCTCGTAATCACTATCGCCTGCGATAAATATCAGGACATCATATTCATCCTTGAATTTATGCAATTCATATGCGATTTGAGCATCCATATCTCCTTTTTGAAATTCTCCTTTTTCTCCTTTGTTAATAGTTTTCAATGGTCGCTTTATAATAGTATAACCTATATGTTCTTCCATTGTGTACCAAAATTTCTTTTGACTAGAAATTTTTTCCTCTCGCCCAACAAATTCCTCAGGGCTTTCATTTTCAGAAACTTCGCCCTCCACTGGTGCACCTGTATAGAAACGCTTCAACCCAATTACAGAGTTGTCACATTGATTAAATTTGTTTAACAAAAAATTTGCCAACTCTTTATAATCAATTCTATACTGTGTGTGAAAAACGTTTCCGCCATCAACAAAAATTGCGATGCGTAACATTGTTCATTCCTCCAAAATTTATATATATAAGTTAAAAAACTTTTTTAAAAAACAAATTGTTTCTAACCTCCTTTTTTACAAGAGATTGATACAACCACGATTCCGTCCACAGAAATAAATATCATATTATGAAATTCAACACGTTTACGATATACAGGCAAGGAGGAGGAGCCTGAACACCACGCGCTGTGGACGAAATCCTAATTGTATACTAATCTAATTGTAATGATAAAGACTACCAAAAATACCCATTTTTGTCAATAAAAAAGTAAGCCTCCAAACTTAAATTTCAAAATTTACAATACCTATAATTAAAACCTTTGCCCCTTTTTAAGGGGAAAATGTCCAAAGGACAAAAGGGGGTTCACCACGAATATCTGTCAAATATAAATTGTAGAATTGATATGTAAAAAACTACCCCTCATTCCCCTCTTTAAAAAGTAAATGGGGTTTGCGCTAAACTACAAAAACATATGAAAATTAAAAATGAACACAAATATGTAAATGCATTCAATCTAATTCCTGGCATAGGACCACAGAAACTCTATTTAATTGCCCAGTATTTCGAAACTTTTGAGCAGGCTTGGAGATCTAAATCAGAAGAATTAAAAAATGCTAATCTCACACCAAAACTTATTGAAAATATATCGGAAGCAAGAAAAACTATTGACCCTGACCAAGAATTCCAAAGATTACAAGATGAAGAAATTGAAATCATAACAATACAAGATGAACAATTTCCTAAAAATCTAAAGACTATCACTTCCCCACCTTTTGTATTATATGTCCGTGGAAATTTAGATCTACTCAAGTCCCCATCAATTGCTGTTGTAGGATCACGAAAAATTAGTGACTATGGCAAACATGCTATCACAACTATCATAAGAGACATAGCAAAATCTGGCATAACGATAGTGTCTGGATTAGCTCTTGGTACAGATGCCCTTGCCCATCGTGAAACGCTTGATGCAAGCGGTACAACTATTGCAGTCCTTGGTGGTGGAATAGATGACAAAACCATCACACCACGTTCACACATAAACCTAGCAAATCAAATACTGGATAATGGTGGTGCAATCATTTCAGAATACCCAATAGGCATACAACCCAACCGTGGCACATTCCCTGCCCGCAATCGCATCATGGCAGGACTCACAACTGCAACAGTCATAATAGAATCAACTGCAAAATCAGGTACACTCATAACAGCCCAGCACGCTCACAAATTCAAACGAAACCTATTTGCATTACCCGGCTCAATATTTACAACAAACTCAGTCGGACCAAATATGTTAATAAGAGAAGGTAAAGCTAAAGCACTTCTTTGTAGTGATGATATAAAAGATCTCTTTAAAGATGTCTTAAAAGATACATCTAAAAGTAGTGGACGGACATGTCCGTCCACTACACTAACAGAACATCAAAAAATGTTATTTGAAACAATAAAAAAACACCCAGACGGTGTAAATATAAACACAATAATAAAAGAAACCAAACTCGATGGCTCCACAATCTCAAGTGAACTAACAATGATGGAAATTGATGGTATTGTAAAAAATATCGGAAATCAAACTTATATTGTAATTTAAAAGAATTAAAAAGTCGCTAGATATGATTACATATCCAACGACTTCGTGAACAAAGAAGTTCATTGACTTCTTTTTGGTTTTTGACACAACAAGGTCATGCCAATAAATGAGAAAAATACAGCAGCTAGTATAGCAATGATTTTATCGTTATTGGTAATTGATACCATTGTTTGCATTGCTACAAAAGCTCCAAGCAATCCCCAAAATAAAAAACCTAACCCTACAAGTATTCTTTTCATGACGCTTCTCCATTAAATTATTTCTCATTTTGATAAGAAATATGTACAACGGAATCTCCGCCATACCTTACACTTACGATTCTTCCATTCAGATAAATATCAGCTGGAATGTGTTTATTAACACGCACAACAACACCAGAATAGCTTCCATGTTCAAATGTTCTAATTGTTGCACATTCTCTATCATGTGCAATAAACTGACCCCAACCTCCACTGCCAATACCTCTTTGTATAGCATATTGTCCCAATTCTAGTGTCTTTGTCACAATTTCTGTAGCTTGCACAGATGAACAACACAACAACAAGAACAAACATCCACTAATTATTTTTTTCATAATTTTCTCCTTATGAGATTTTATTCTACTTAATAATTTTGAAACACTTATTCGTGATAAATTAGCCTATCTAAAAATGACCGCCACTCATCAACTTGTATTCGCAATAACTGTTGCAAGGCATCGATAATATTTGATCTTTCAGTTTGATCACCCACACTTCTTGGCATCAATTGCCAATGACTTTTATAATTCCTATAAATATCATGTCTATCGGCAATACTTGGAAATATCCAAACTCTATATTTAGCCCTATGCAACCAATCTCCGATAATTATTTCAATCGTACCATTTTCAACAAAATTAATTGTTTTTATAGTATGAGATTTTTCTTTATCGCCATCTTCACAATCCTTAATCAAAAAATTCATAATTCACTCCTATTCAAATTATTCATTTTATCAACCTACTTCCATGAATTATACCCATCTACGCTACACCTTAACACCGTGATGGCGCTAAACTCGGTTCTGGTGAAAATACTTGTTGCATTTTATTTTTAACTCCCTTAATCCATTTGCTCACCTTACTTTGACCTGGTGGCAATGGAGTACATGAAATAAAATATAAGCATACTGGAATTAATCCAAGTGTAATATCAAATAACCACGCCTCATGTAGATTACCTGTTGTTAATGTTCTCATTAAATCTAAGCTAAAATTCCAAACATGTGCAATGCTCCACATAATTCTATGCAAAAACAACGCCTTAACTCTCTCATTTACATAACTATATCCATTTGCATATTTTTTATCCAATTCTAAACATGTGTCATTAATTCCTAGTACAAAAGCAAGTAATAATAACCAGATCAAAATTCGAGAAAAAATAATCCATGCGTATGCAGTTACATCAAAAACCAAATAAAACTGTATCGTAAATGCAACAAATGCAATTGTCGCAAAAAACCTTGTCCACCAAAAATTAGTAAGTCCAAAAGTTTTTTGTGACCAAGTAGAAAATTTTTGAAATATATTAGATAATATCCATAAATCTCCGTATATGACTACTTTTTTCATAAATATAGCTCCTTTAGCTTTACAGAATGTAAAATTGTTAATTTACTACTTCAATAAATATATTGATTCATGATATTACTATAATTTCACCATTCCGTCAACCAAAATTTGACAAAATATTGGTTTGATTGTATTTTGTGAAAATAGACTTATGATTTTAACGTCTTTGCGAGGACGACGATAGGAGGACGAAGCAATCTTCTTCAAATTATCAATAATCTGTTCAAGATTGCTTCGTCGTACCTCCTCGCAATGACACTATTCTTTTATTAAATTAATACAAAAAAATATGAAACTATTAATAGTAGAGTCACCTACAAAAACAAAAACGATTAAAAAATATCTTGGAGTTGGTTATAAAGTTACTTCTAGTGTTGGACATATCCGTGATTTGCCTAAATCAAATAAAGAAGCAATTGATGTCGAAAATGATTTCAAACCTCATTACGTCATCTCAAAAGGAAAAGAGGATGTGGTAGATGAGCTTATTCGACTTGCCAAAAAGGCTGACGAAGGAATCATACTCGCAACCGACCCCGACCGTGAGGGAGAAGCTATAGCGTGGCATGTTGCTGAAATATTAAAAGATGCTGGAATCCCAAAGTCAAAAATGTCTCGAGTTACCTTCAATGAAATTACAAAAGATGCTGTAAACGAAGCAATAAAACATCCTACAACAATAGATCAAAATCTACGTCGTGCTCAAGAAGCTCGCCGTGTTTTGGACCGTCTTGTAGGATATGATTTATCAGGAATTATTTGGAAAAAAGTGCGATATGGACTTAGTGCTGGTCGTGTTCAATCCCCTGCTCTTCATATACTAGTAGAGCGTGAAAAAGAAATTCAAGCATTTATACCAGAAACATACTGGAATCTAAGTGCTGATTTCAAGACCCAAAATAAAGATGCTGTGACACTTACATGCAAAGAAGAGCCCCGTGACAAAAAAGAAGTTACTAGAATTGAAAAAGAAGCTGCAAAAGGACAATGGATTATAAAAGATGTAAAAGAAACAACTCGTAAACGTAAACCAAAAGCACCTTTTACAACTTCTACTCTACAACAAGCCGCATCATCAAGACTGGGATTTTCTCCATCACGAACAATGCGCACAGCTCAGAAATTATATGAGGGTGGACATATTACTTATATGCGTACTGATTCAACTACACTTTCCAAAGATGCTCTAAAATCAATCAAAAAAACTGTTGTACGAGAATTTGGAGAAGAGGCTTTTGAATTCCGAATCTTCAAATCAAGAAGCAAAAATGCTCAAGAAGCTCATGAAGCCGTGCGACCTTCACTAGCAGAAGTTGAAAACGCTGGAACAACTGATGACCAAAAGAAACTCTACAAACTAATCCGCGGGCGTGCTGTAGCATCTCAAATGGTAGACGCACAGACAAAACAAACACGAATTATTGCAAATGTTGATGGTGACAAAGTGCCTGACTTTACAGTTACTGGTTCACGCATTATCTCACTTGGTTGGCTTGAAGCTGATCCTGGAGCTCGTGGTGAAGATACTGAAGTACCCAAAGTCACTAAAGATGAAAAATTAGATTTGAAAAAATTTCATACAGAAGAAAAAGAAACTCTGCCTCCATCTCGCTACTCAGAAGCTGGACTTGTTAAAGAATTGGAAAAAAGAGGAATTGGACGTCCAAGTACATACGCTGCAACTATTCGCACAATACAAACTCGTGGTTATGTAGATAAAGAAGGTAGCGCGCTGAAGCCAACTGATACGGGTGAAGTTGTAAGTGATTTCTTATGGGCTCATTTTGAAAAATATATAAATGATGAGTTCACTGCAGACATGGAAGATAAGCTTGATGAAATTGCTCGTGGTGAGAGGGAGTATGTCAAAACACTTACAGATTTTTATAAACCCTTTATAAAAGAAGTCAAAGCAAAAGAAAAGTTAGACAAAGCAACTGATTTAGGTGATGCTGATCCAAAAATGAAGTGTCCGAAATGTAAGGGCAAAATGATCATCAAGTTAAGTAAAAATGGAAAGTTCCTAAGTTGTAAGAAATTTCCAGACTGTGACGGAGCAAGAATGATGGATGGAACCGAACTAGAAGGTCCAAAAGAAACTGGTGAAAAATGTCCCAAATGTAAAGATGGAAAACTCGTAGAAAGAGACGGGAAATTTGGAAGATTTATATCATGTCATAATTATCCAAAATGTAAATTCATTAAAGAAGATCCCAAAGAAGCTGCAAAAAGAAAAACTGGTGTAAAATGCCCAGACTGTGAAAAAGGTGAAATGAGTGAACGAAATGGTCGCTTCGGAGTATTTTATAGTTGTACAGAATATCCAGATTGTAAAAATGCCATCAAAGCAAAACCAACTGGTAAATTTTGCAATTACAAACGTGAAGATAAAGGCAATAAAAAATGTGGAAAACTAATGATGGAAGGAACAAAAACAATTCCAGAGAGATGCTCTGATAAAACATGTCCAAATCATCGTCCCGATAAACTTGAAGGTTACAAAAAACCCAAAAAGAAAAAGTAAACTGTAGTGGCGATCCCTTGTGGTCGCCATTTACAATATTTACTGACACCTACAAGGGACATCACCACACAATGTCAAAATAAAGCCCAACCTACTGTCGACACTAGGCTGGATTTTGAATTATATCGAAAATAAAAACCCAGTTTTCACATTGTAAAAACTGGGATTCATAATAAAAATTGAAACTTGTTCAACTCACCTGTTTTAAGGCTTTTTTCTCGATTCGATTATAGAGAGTTGGATTGTCTCTATATGATACTGGAATTTGAGATTGCTTTTCTACAATCTCACTAATCTTAAATGCAAATGTTCTCGGACATGTACCAGTCTTTTTCAAAGAAACATCATATACTACATTTTCCAACATAACTGTGAACGCCATGAATGATTCTCCTTGTTTCAAAAATTAATCTTTTTTGTATTCTCATGAATATTTATCATCATTCCAAAAAATCCACCAAGAGCAAATATCCACCACTTATCAATAAGAGCTCCATCAGAAATTTTACCTGTATCACCATCAGCTAATGCACAAACAAGAATTCCAAGTGTCAACGTTAAGCCTCCTATGAAACTAGCAAATTCTTCAGAAGCTACAAAAATAAAAATTCTTTTCATTTATTTCTCCCATACTCGCTTTTCACATCCCATAATCACTGCACAATCTATGCAATAATTTGGAAAACTTAAATTTTTAGATTTTTCTTCCAATAATTTTTGTATTTAAAAACTTGCCTCCGTCCTAACAAAATTAATTGCAACAAAATCATCCTCATTCCTTTTTGTATACTCATTTACAATTTCAGTAATATCAGCACAAGGACTTAACGTAATTTCATCAAATGATTCTTCACATCCTGGACAACCTTGCCTTCGCACGTTACAAACTTTTGCAAATCTCACATCAAAATAAACAGAATAAGTATTATCTGCAATAGTAACAATTATTGATTCAGACATTCTATCTTACCTCCTTATATAAACATTTATAATTTTGTTAAATTACATAATAAACAATCATACTACAAGATTAATTAATTTGCAATGTAAATTTTCATGACATATTATCAATAAAAATACAAAAAAAGAACAGCATCTACAAAAATTTCTGTAAATGCTGTTTTTGAAATATCATTCGATAATTAGTACTCCAATCCACCACAGGTATCCCAAGAATAAACCAAAACCACATGGCCATCCTACACACCATACCCAAAAGTGTGCTTCCAGCTCTTCATTTGTCACAAAAAGGTTTTTTTCTGAGACTGTTCCATTTTTCCTCTCCTCAACCAATATAGGCTAATCCTTTTTCTTTTAACTTACTACGTGCATTCGTCATCAATGAACAAAATTCTTCCTCTGTAAGAATAGTGTCTGTTATATCACTTTTACCAATTGAATGAATAAGTTTTCTATTACGTGTTGCCAAAAGTGCAGCAACTACATCCAAACTTATATTTTCTAGATCAAAAACTCGCTTAAGCAAATCCCAATATTCTTCCGAATCTCGCTTATAAGTTTTACCCTTCCAATATAATATTTGATCTTTTTTCCAATTATTGTATTCTTGACCAGTCTTTTGTACTTCATAACCAGTTAGACTGCACAACCACAACTGTTCATTGAGAAACTTTGTTTTGAATGCTTGCAACAGCCCTTCCCGAGTTGCACAATAAACTCCATCAAAATAGAATGGACATTGATATAAATTGCTCAACAAATTTGCAGGATACTTACCATGCGAATGAATGTCAATTGACTCATGTTTTTTTGCCACATCATACCCAACAAGTGAAAATGCAACAGTCACAAGTGGAACAAGCCACCATTTACTTATTGTATAACCGAACAATAAAACCTGACTTCCAGATTGGGTCACTAAAATAATATAGATTACTAATGTTCCTGTTAATCCAAATAATGCCCCCCTGCCGATTTTACTTTTCATAATTAAACCTCCCAATTGCTATTTAATTTATTGTTCTGTTAACTTACTATCCTACCAATCAGGATACTCATAACCAAAATCAGAATCGATTTCAATTAAACCATATTGATAGTGGTCTTCATCAACATTAATATAATATCCCAATAAAAAACAAATACTTAAAACTACGGGAATACTCCATAAATTATTTGCGGTAAAATCAAATACCGTTTGATTATTTAAAACAATAACAGCATACAAATACAACAACGCAACCACGAGTACACCAACCATAAATCTTTGCACCATTGCAATAATGATTTTTCTTGATTTTAACATAATGACCTCCCTTCATTATTTTTATTGTTAAATTACTATGATATGTCACTATACTCCAAAACCCATAGATGTGCAATAATCCCATTCTCCCAATATTGGGAGAATGGATGAAGGTTTGAAGCTATACATTTTTTACAATTTCTTCAAGTTTCAAAAATATACTATCAATATTATTATTTACATCATTATTCCAAAATCTCACAACATAGTAACCTTGTAATTCTAGATATTTTGTACGTTCATCATCCTTTTTGCCACAAAATTCTTCCTTGTGTTGCCATCCATCAATTTCAACAATCAACTTTTTATCAAAACATACAAAGTCAACAATATAATCTCCAATTGGATATTGTCTACGAAATTTCAGATCTAGAAATCTGCGATTACGCAATCTCGCCCACATCATTGTTTCTTGTGGTGTTTGTTTTTTGCGAAGATTTCTTGCCTTATTTGTATTTTTACTTTTCATAATTGTTTAATTATACCAACCCCTCACCCCAACCCTCTCCCTTAAGGAGAGGGGGCTTTTATTACATTATAATACTAATACACCGCAATTCTAATAATTATTTCTATGAATTTTCACAACATCCCCTTCTCCTTTTGGGAGAAGGTGTCCAAAGGACGGATGAGGGTTTTTAGGCTTACAAAACTCTCATCACAGGTGCAAAACTTTTTCTATGAATTGGAGTTGCTCCGTATTTTTGCAACGCTTCCATATGAATTTTTGTTCCATATCCTTTATGTCTGGAAAATTCATACTCTGGATAATCTTTATCATATTGTGATATTATTTTATCTCGAACTACTTTTGCTATCACAGATGCTGCTGCAATACTTTTTGATATACTATCCCCTTTTGCTACGCACACTTGTTCTCTTGTGAAATTTGGGATTAACTGATTTCCATCTATCATTACCATCATTTTTTCTGCATCTGCATACGCATTATTTTTATCAATATCTTTTTCCAGTGCTTCTACTGACTTTCTCATAGCAAGTAATGTTGCTTGTAAAATATTTATCTCATCAATCGCTTTTGGGCTACACTTTCCAATACCCACAAAGAACCTTTCCCGAACAAATTCAAAAACTTCTTCTCTTTGCTTTTCACTCAACAGTTTTGAATCTCTAACAAGTTTCCAACTTCCTTCATCTGTGACAACATCAAAATCCTTAATATCTTTTATAACACAAGCAGCTGTGACAACTGGACCCGCCAAAGGACCTCTACCCACCTCATCAACTCCAGCTATAATATGATAACCATTTTCATATAACTTTTTTTCTTTTTCAAATGTTGCAATCTTCATATATCCTATTAATATTCCCTTAAATTTTAAAATTAGACATTTTACATCTAACATACTAAAATACTAACATACTAAAATACTACTTACTAAAATTATGTCCTTCACTCACCTGCACGTACATTCTGATTTCTCACTTCTCAACGGTTTAGCAAAAATCGATGATTTACTTGATGCTGCCGAAAAAGAAGGCATGAAATCTATCGCACTTACTGATAAGAATGCTGTCTATGGACTTGTTGATCTTCAAGTGAAGGCAAAAGAGCGTGGTATTAAACCTATTTTTGGTGCTGAAATATTAGTAGCTCCAAATGGCATGGAGAACAAAACTGCCTCAGCGACTGCCCGAAAAGTTAATCAACTTGTATTACTTGTTAAAAATGAAGCTGGCTATAAAAACTTATTACAAATTGTCACCAAAGCACAATTGGATGGATTTTATCATTATCCTCGTGTTGATTATGATGTCCTGCGAGAACATTCAGAAGGACTAATAGCACTTTCAGGAAACAGTTATGGAGAAGTGAATGAACTTCTGAAAAATGATGGTTTTGAGAAAGCAAAAGAAAAAGCTATTTTATATAGTGACATATTCGGTAAAGATAATTTTTATCTAGAACTACAGGACCATCCTGATTTTGATGCACAACAAAAAATAAATGAGGGACTTATAAAATTAAATAAAGAAACTGACATACCGCTCGTTGCTTGCGGTGATGTTTTTTATATAAAAAAAGAAGATACTGATGTACATGATATTTTACTTTGCATAAAAATGAATCGCCAGGTTGCTGACGGTGATAGACCAAATCTCAAAAAATTTAACCTTTCCTTCCGAACAGTATCCGAAATGACAAAGCTTTTTTCTCATGTACCCGAAGCACTTGAAAACACGAATAGGATAGCCGAACGTTGTAATTTTGAGATCGAACTTGGACATACTAAACTTCCCTATTATCCAATTCCTGACGGAGAAACGGCAGATGGTGTATTACTTGAGATGTGTGAGAAAAAGTTAGTTGAAAAATTTGGTGATAAAATCACAGAGGAACACAGAGAACGAATGGCTTATGAACTTAGTATTATAGAAAAAACTGGCTACGCTTCATACTTTTTAATCGTACAAGACTTCACAAATTGGGCTCGTGAAAATGGAGTTGTAGTTGGACCTGGACGAGGTAGTGCAGCTGGTTCTTTTGTGTCATACCTTACAGGTATTACTAATATGGATCCAATTGAATACAAATTACTCTTTGAGCGTTTCTTAAATCCAGAGCGAGTCTCCATGCCTGATGTCGACCTTGATTTTGCTGATGATAAACGTGATGATGTTTTAGCTTATGTTCGTAGACAGTACGGAGCAGACCATGTAGCTCAGATAATTACTTTTGGTACCATGGCAGCTCGAGCTGCTATTCGCGATGCTGGACGAGCTCTGGGGTATGCCTACACCTTCTGTGATCAGGTTGCAAAGCTAATTCCAGAATTTACTTCAATAGACAAAGCATTAGCAGAAGTACCTGACTTCAAACGCCTCCATAAAGAAAATGTTGACGCTCGTGATTTAATAGATGCTGCTAGACGACTTGAGGGACTTTGTAGACATTCTTCTGTTCATGCTTGTGGTGTTGTAATCACTGACAAGCCAGTTTCAGAATACACAGCCTTGCAGAGAGTTTCTGGAGATGAAGAAGCAACTGTTACTCAATATGCTTCAAGTACTAAATTTTCTGCAGTTGAAAAAATCGGACTTTTGAAAATGGACTTCCTAGGACTCAAAAACTTAACCATCATTCAAAATACATTGAACATGGTTAAAAAAATTCATGGAGAAGATATCGATATAGAAAAAATACCACTAGATAACAAAAAAGCATACAAACTACTTCAAGATGGATTAACCACTGGAGTGTTTCAATTGGAGTCTAGTGGCATGAAAAGATATCTAAAATTATTAAAGCCCTCAGTATTAGAAGATATTATTGCTATGGTGGCGCTTTATCGTCCTGGACCAATGGAATGGATACCTGATTTTATTGATGGTAAACACGGCAAAAAGAAAGTCGTCTATCTACATCCAAAACTTGAGGCAATACTAGCTGACACTTACGGAGTTGCAGTTTATCAAGAACAAGTTATGCGCATTGTTCAAGATCTCGCAGGATTTACCCTCGGTGAAGCTGATATTTTGCGCAAAGCTATGGGTAAAAAAATTCTCAAGCTTATTAAAGAACAAAAGATTAAATTTGTTGAGGGTTGTGTAGAGCAAGGTATCAAAAAAGAAATTGCCGAAAAAGTTTTTTCATTTATTGAGCCTTTTGCTGGCTACGGTTTTAACCGATCTCATGCAGCCTGTTATGGACTTATTGGTTATCAGACTGCATATCTTAAAGCTCTTTACCCTGCAGAATTCATGGCAGCACTCATGACAGCTGATCAAGGCAATACCGATAGAATAGCTATTGAAGCAGCTGAATGTCGTGATATGGGAATTGAAGTTTTAGCTCCAGATATTAATGAAAGTTTCCAAGAGTTTGCAGTAATCTATGATGAATCTGACACTAAAAAAGAAAATCCACGAATTCGATTTGGACTTAATGCAATTAAAAATCTAGGAAAACCAGTTGCAAAAGAAATTGTAGCTGAGAGAAAAAGAAATGGAAAATATACAGATATAACAGATATTTGCACAAGGACTGGCTCAAAAGATCTAAATAAAAAATCAGTTGATGCACTTGCAATGGTAGGAGCACTTGATGATTTTGCACCTCGTGATGACATCTTAGCAACTATGCCCAGCATCATCACATTTATAAAAGAACTACGTACAAATGCAAGTTCTAATCAAGACTCTCTTTTTGGAGGAATGAACTTAGCTCGTGCCGAAATAACTCTAGAACACGTAGAAAGCTCTGGCAAAAAACAACATCTTGCATGGGAAAAACAATTAATAGGACTTTATATATCTGATCATCCATCAAATGAATATAGGGACTTTTTGGATTATATGTGTGTTCCCCTAAATGAACTTGGTGAAGATAAGGCAAATAAAATAATTTCAGTTGGTGGTATCGTAATTGCCATTACTGTAATACTTACAAAAAAAGGAAAAAACATGGCATTCGTCACACTTGAAGATGGCAAAAGCACAACTGAATGTTTAATATTCCCGAAGCTTTTTGAAGAGAAAAAAGAATTGTTAATAGAAGGCATGCCCATTGTAATGAAAGGAAATCTATCCGACAAAGATGATGACCTGAAATTTCTAGCAGAATCAATAGAAGAAATAGATGAAGAACAAAATAAGTATGCGCAAAAAGTAATGAACACCCGAAAAAAATACGGAGATACTAAAAAAGAATTGGAGAAAAAAACAGATGAGCGAAATAAGCTCATCAATAAACAAAGACTTTTCATAACGCTACCAAAAAATGGCAGTCATGAAATGATAGGCAAAATAAAAGAAGTATTGGATAAATGTGAAGACGGCAATACAGCAATATTTCTACTACACAATGAACAAAAAATAAAAACAGCTTACGAAATTAATTATAACTTTCATAGTGAAGGAGATATTGAAAAGTTAGTAGGAAAAGAAAATATCCTTTTGAAGAAATAAATCAAACCGTAGGGACAGGTTTCAAACCTATTCCTACAATATTTTTGTAAAACAGGTCAACTTTAAATTAGATATTATGAGTATTTCACAAAAAAAGTCTACTGTAGAATAATTTTCTACAGTAGACTTACCACCTGATTGACTTATTATATTTTAATCAACTCTATGTAATAGGATTGATCTGAATATAATATACAATCAGAGCTATTACCAACCTGTCCTAGCTGCCACCCATTTTTTTTAAGATGAGCATTAACTTCAGCATACACTCTCAATCCATCATCCGTGCTCATGCTTATGCCCTCAGTAACATAATAAACATCATCAATCGACATAATTCCATCCGACGAACGCTTTCCACACTGCTCCGCAATAAAGGTTGTGATGGTGTTCAAAAAATACTGAACCATTTTTTCAAAAGTCGCTTCCCACGCATCATCAAAATCAACTGATGTCACAATCTCCGCTGGTTTAAATCTTGAATTAAAAACTAATGTATTTTCACCTGTTGCGTCATTATGTTTGCAACTTATGTCAAATTCATTATATTTTTTTTCAAGTACCTGGAGAATGCCGTCAAATAAATTATTTTCTGGCTGAAATGTATTATTCTTTCTATTTATGATACCCATATTATTTGACCATTCAAAAACTCCTGCATCATGTTTATCATAATCCCCGTTTAATTCTGTGTACAGATTAATTCTGGGCAATCTACGCATAGAACTTGATGAGTCCGATGATGTAAATTCACGCAAATATTCATCAATTAAACTTGATAAAACAATAACGGCTCTCATGATAGTATTATCAAACCTTTTCTGCATTTTATCATTATAAAATTGTGACATTTTCCTCTCCCTTTTCTATTTGTTAAACAACTATATTAATTTACATTTATAATATTGAGAAAATTCTCAATAAGATATAATAACATCAAACACCTATATTGTCAATCATTTGACAACATATTATCTATATGCAAAAATATAATTACAATTAAATATTGACTATGAAGTAGCGTAACTAACTATGGAGTCAACGTAATTATTTGCAAACGTTATCTGCAAAAACCAAGAGTGCCCACAACAAAATGTAAATTTGGGAAACTGAGTGGAACCGCCCTATCAAATAGGGTCTCAGTATTGATTTATTATTTGTTGTTGGTGCTTTTTTGTTTTTATGAAAAAGCAAAAATACAACCTCTTCTCCTTTTGGGGGAAGGTGCCCGACAGGGCGGATGGGGGGACATGTCATCAAAAACTATATTGTTCAAAACAATAACCCCTCACCCCAACCCTCTCCCTATGGGAGAGGGCGTTTCTAATATACTAACTCACTAAAACTATGTGTGGAGAACAAACAAAAGAAATTGACGTGAAGAGACACTCAGCAGCTCATATCCTTGCGATGGCTGTGCTTGATTTACACCCAGATGCTAAACTTGGCATCGGACCAGTTATTGATGATGGATTTTATTATGACTTTGAGACCCAAAATCCTATCACAGAAGATGAACTCAAGAAAATTGAAAAAAAGATGAAGAAACTAATTTCACAAAATATTGATTTTGAGAAAAGTGAATTAGATATCGATGAAGCAAAAGCAAAATTTGAAGCTGATGGTCAAAAATATAAAGTTGAAATTATAGATGATTTGAAAAAAGAAGGTGAAAAAACTATTTCAATTTATAAATCAAAAGATTTTGAAGATCTTTGTCGTGGACCTCATGTAGAAAATTCAAAAGAAATTAACGCCAAGGCACTCAAAATTACTAGACTAGCTGGAGCATATTGGAAAAGTGATGAAAATCGTGAACAACTAACTCGTATTTACGGTGTACTTTTTGAAACAAACGAAGAGCTTGCTGAATATAATCAAAGGCTAGTAGAAGCAAAAAAACGAGATCACAGAAAACTTGGTAAAGAATTAGATTTATTTACTTTTTCAGAGACTGTTGGAAGTGGATTGCCAATGTTAACAGAGAAAGGAGCTACGGTGCGAAGAGTGCTTGAAAGATTTATTGTGGATGAAGAACTACGTCGTGGATATAAACATGTTTATACACAAGATATTGCAAAAGTTGATCTTTATAAAAAATCTGGACATTATCCATATTACAAAGATTCGATGTACGCACCTATAGAAATTGATGGCGAGCAATTCATGTTGCGTCCAATGACTTGTCCTCATCATTTCGAGTTATTTTTACGAAAGCCTCATAGTTATAGAGACTTGCCTGTGCGATATGCTGAACTTGCAAAACTTTATAGATATGAACAATCAGGCGAACTATCAGGACTTATGCGTGTGCGATCATTTACATTAGCTGATGCACATATATTTTGTGCTGATGCTGAGCAAGCTGGTAGCGAAATATCCAAAGCGTTGGATTTAATTGATTTCATAGCAGAAAAATTTGGATTAAAAATGGGAGAAGACTATTGGTATACACTAGCATTGGGAGATAGAACCGATGAAAAGAAATACTACAAAGATGATGCTGCATGGGACACTGCCGAAGATGTATTGCGAAATATATTAGAAAATAGAAATTGTCATTTCACAGAAGAAATAAATGGAGCTGCATTTTATGGTCCTAAAATAGACATCCAAATGAAAAATGTTTCTGGGAAGGAAGATACTGCATTCACTGTTCAATATGACTTTGTAATGCCTAAACGATTTGACCTAAATTATACAAATGAATCTGGTGAAAAACAAGAAACTATTGTTGTGCACAGATCTTCAATTGGAGCGCTCGAAAGAATTATGGCATTTCTCATCGAACATTATGCAGGCGCATTTCCACTATGGCTCTCCCCTGTTCAAGCTGTTGTAATACCAGTATCTGACAAATTTAATGATTATGGTCAAAGTGTAGTAGAACGTCTACAGCAAGAAGGTTTCCGTGCTGAGCTAGATAATGACTCCGAGACGCTTGGAAAGCGTATACGAGTCGCTCAGAAAGCAAAGACACCTTATATGCTAGTAGTTGGTGAAAAAGAAGTGACTGATACTACTGTTGCCGTACGTTCACGTGATAATGGCGATGAAGGAGTTATAAGTATTGATGATTTTGTTGAAAAAATGAAAGAAGAAATCAACTAGATTATTTAGTCACGTAGTCTTTGCGAGGAGGTACGACGAAGCAACCTCGTTAAGATTATTGATATCATTACGGAGATTGCTTCGTCGTACCTCCTCGCAATGACCTAAAAAAATTAAAAGACAGTATCATTGTGATACTGTCTTTTGCTTTTGTGTCATTCATCTCTTTTAAACTTTATGTCATATTCTCCAGTTATGACAGGTCCTCCATTTTTATACGGAAAAGCTTTTAGAGAGTATACCTCCTTTGTGCCATCTTCACGAACTAACTTTAACTGTTGACCGTTTTCATCCCTAATAATTTCTATTCCAATAAATTCACCTGACACACTTGCCTCCTTCTTTTTTAAAATGTACTATGTATATAATAAAATAATTATACTAACCATGTCTAAAAAGTCAATCACAATCATCGGACCAACAGCATCTGGCAAATCAGATATGGCTATTGGCATTGCAAAAAAATTCAATGGTGAAATCATTAGTGCTGACTCTAGACAAATTCATAGATATTTAGATATAGGAACAGGCAAAGAGCCTGGCAAAATAACTCTAAATCAAAATCGCGGACCCTATACAAAAAAAGCATATTTAAGTAGCGGTGTCCCACATTATATGATTGACATCATACAGCCCAATACTATTTACAATGTTCAAAAATTTGTAAAAAAATCAAAAAATATTCGAAACGATATATGGGCAAGAAACAAACTTCCAATTGTAGCAGGAGGCACTATGTTCTGGGCACAAGCATTACTAGAAAACTCATCCTTCCCAGCCGTAAAACCAAATACGTTATTACGTAGTGTATTACGTAATAAATCTACTGAGACATTATATGAAAAATTACAAAAACTAGATCCAGTATTTGCAAAAAAAGTAGATAAAAATAATCCTGTAAGACTTATACGCGCAATTGAAATAGCAACAGAATTAGGAAGTGTACCAGAACCCAAAGTAACAAAAATCAATCCAGATGAACATCTTATAATAGCAATCTCACATCCCCGAGAAATACTCTTTGATAGAATTGAAAAAAGAATGGACAAATGGTTTGATGAAGGAATTTTCCAAGAAATAAAAAATGCACACTATAAACTAAAAGTACCATGGAGTAGACTTGAAGGATTTGGACTAGAATACAAATGGTGTACTAAATATGTACGAGGCCAAATCTCTTTTGAACAAATGCGAGAAAATACTATCAGAGATCTCAAAAAATATGCACGCAGACAAGAAACATGGATTCGCCGCTGGGAAAAACAAGGCACAAAAATTCATCGCATCACCATAGAAAAGGATGCTATAAAAATTTGCAAAGATTTTTTATAAATATACACCTATTCGAATCCTATTACTCCAACCAATTTTTTACAAATAAAAAAAGTGATAACAAATGTTCTTGTTATCACTTTATAGAAAATACAATCAAAAGACTATACTTTACTACCACTGTGCGATTTCGCCAATGGCATCAACTGTGCTCCCCACATGCATACGTTGAATAACAGCTGAATTTACGTCACCATTCTCACGTAATTCATCAATAACTTGTTGGACTGTACCAACTCCATTATCCATTTCAAATCCATGGACGCTAATTTCGTCGCCCTCAATCTGAGTTTTCATGACACGACCCAACAGATAATCAAAATATTTCCCTTGTTCGAGAAGTTTTTCTGCTACTTCCCTACTCATTGGTGTAGGGTCATAATGCATAAACCCCATACCCTGTGGCCTTGCTGTATTATACAATGCTGCAAGAACATCAGCCTTATTCAATCCTGTGATAGAGACATCTCCATCAACCAGTTTACTTATAGGCTCACTCATCACAGCACGCGCTGCAATCAGTGCTTTCTTTGGGTTTCTGATACCACAAAAAGTTGCAGCAATATTTCGTCCACGTTTTTTCTGAAATTTTGCATGTGCTACCACATACTCTGCTGAACCTTGCTGTAATGTCCGTAAAAAAGATTTTGTTATTGACATTTATCTCTCTCCTGTTAAAAAATATTGAACTACTTAATAAGTATTTCAGTCGTATGAAAACCGTACAGTTTTCAATTCTTCTTCTATAGCTGGTCTTACAATTAAACCATTTTTAAACATTTTATCTGTAAATGACAATCGAGAATGCACATCAACATGTGGCATGACTTCGTTAGTCATCATGTACCCATACGAACCATCTTCAAATTTGCTAGGAGAAGTGTAAAGACGTGCGTATTGCCATCTAGTTCCTCCATCTTGTGTATACTTTACACATTGACCTGCCAAAGCGTCGAGTCCTTCAACAGAAAACACGTCAGAATCGGTTCGATGTGGCTCATTCTTACCACGGGTCTTCTTGATGATATCATCTAATTTGTCACATTTATCATAAGAAAGTGGTGCATCTTGACCTTTGAGTAAATGATAACGCTCAGTAAGGTCCTTCCATCGAGTCTTACTACTCTCGTAAGACATGTAATCCGTACGACAGTCATGGTACTCTGGTGTAGGAAGCTTTAAGTCATCCACTTGATGAATTGCATAAATCGGACCAACTGTACCCATTGAAGTATCTTGAACCTCTTGATAAATAATAGCACCAAGTCGATTCAACAACTGTTCAATAAACTCGTCCCATCTACCGCTACCACTACCCCAACAATTCCAGAATCCCCACGGAGTATGAATTTTACCTGGCTGGCCATAATAAAACTCGATATATAATCCACGTTTTGTCTGAGAATTAAAAGAGTTTACACCACCATCTCGCCTGTCATCAAGCCATGGCATATCAGAATCATCACTTACATTTGGTGTGGCATATTCATATACCATATCGGCAATCGCCCTGACTGCCAAATACAATTGAAAATCATCCATTTCATTTGGATTATCTGTATATGTAATCACAGAACCCATAGAATTACCATTTACATCAGTCACACCATCAAGAACTTTAATAAGGTCACTCATGGTATCGCCTCCATATTGATTTTATAAGGAATTGCTTAATAAAAAAGCTATATTTACATGTTAAACAACAATGTATTAATATAACACACTTCATTAAATTTGTCAACTTATATTCCTTAAATTCTACTCCAAAACTGAATTTAAAAGTGTTCGAACCTTATATCATATACTCAACACAAAACCACTCTTACATAAGAGTGGTTTTTAAAATAAATCCAAAAATTAGGCTATTTCAATTTCTCTTTTAAAATCTCCATAACCATTTGAGGATTTGCCTTTCCTCCTGTTTCTTTCATTACTTGTCCCATAAGATATTTGATTGCATTCTCTTTTCCTGCTTTATAGTCATCAACAGATGACTGATTTGCAGCAAGTACATCATCAACATGCTTCTCTAACTCGCCTGAATCAGAAACTTGTGCTAGATTTTTTTCTTCAATTATATGACTTGGATCATCGTCATCGCCATAATACATTTCAGAAAGAACTGTTTGAGCAGCTGAAGAGTTAATTGTACCATCTGCAACAATTCCAATAAGTTCTGCGAAATTTTCTGCAGAAATACTAATATCTGTGATTTTTTGATTTTCTTTAGACATTATTCCCTGTAATTCTCCTACAAGATAATTTGCTGCAAGTTTAATTGCTTTTTGTATATCTGATTTCATTTCACCAGACTTATTCTTATCCAGCAACTCACTTACCACATTCTCAAAAAATCCTGCAGTATCTTTATCAGCTGTTATAACTGCACAATTCCCTTCACTAAGATCATATTCTTTTTTAAATCTTTCTTCTTTTTGATGCGGTAGCTCAGGTAAAGTTCTTTTTAATTCTTCAATATATTCATCTGTAAAAATCATTGGAGGAATATCTGGTTCTGGAAAATACCTATAATCATTTGCATTTTCTTTTTTACGCTGTGAAACAGTTTTACCTTTATTATCATCCCAACCACGAGTTTCTTGTGCGATTGACTCTCCAGCATCAAGAGCTTTTCCTTGTCTTATAATTTCAAATTCAATTGATTTTTCTACAACTTTAAATGAGTTAAGATTTTTAATCTCAACTTTTTGTCCGCTCAATTTATCTTCACCGTCTTTATAAAGAGAGACATTTACTTCACAACGCATCTGTCCTCGCTCCATATCCGCATCTGCAATATCAAGATAACGAAATACTTGCTGAATTTTTTGACAAAATAATCTAGCTTCTGCACCTGTTTTAATATCTGGTTCAGTTACAAGCTCCATAAGTGGCACTCCGGCACGATTCAAATCAACCAAAGTGTAATTAGCACCTTTTGGATGAGTTGATTTGCCTGTGTCTTCCTCCATATGAATACGAGTGATACCTATCTCCCTATCACCTATAGTAATCTTACCAAGTCCACAAAGTGGCATATCAAATTGAGAAATCTGATACCCTTTTGGTAAATCAGGATAAAAATAATTCTTTCTATCAAATTTACTTGTACGTGCAATTTCACAATTAAGTGCTAACCCCGCCTTTTGCACAAATTCAATAGCTTGCCTATTTGGCACAGGTAAACTTCCAGGTTGTGCAGTTGTCACTGGATCAATTGATACATTTGGCCTATCTTCCATACCCAAATGATTTGGAGCTGATGAAAACATTTTTGATTTAGTTTTCAACTCAACATGGATTTCCATTCCCACTGTTACATTATATTTACTCATGTTATTGCTATTACAAACTAATTATCTATTATCACCATCTCCATGTATTTTATTCCTCATCAATCTACTTTGTGTCTTTTTGATATTACCCTCTGCGACATCATCCAAATTCAGATTTAATTCTGTAGCCAGCTGTGCAATATACCAGAGAACGTCTCCCAACTCCTTTGCAATCTCTGCACGTGTTTCATCATTTATTTTCCCACCTTTATCCCTAATAACTTTTTTAATTTTTTCTGCCACCTCGCCTGTTTCACCCGCAATTCCCAAAACTGGAAAAATAAAGTTGTTATCCTTATCTGGATAAACTGCATGTTTGCGTGTTTTCTTTTGATACTCACTAAACTTCATAATACTTTTAATCTTTATATTATCTACCTTATTCAACTAATTTTATTTAAGCCCTGTGCTACCAAATCCACCGTCACCTCTTTGTGTCTCATCAAGTTCATCTACTTCTTCTATAATAGGACATTCTACCCTTTGAATCAACATTTGTGCTATCTTATCTCCTTTATTTATTTTATAATCTTTTTTGGACAAATTTCTTATGATAACACCAATTTCACCACGATAATTACTATCAATTACACCACCCATTGTTTTAAGACCACCTTTAAAAGCAATGCCACTCTTATCCCAAATAAGCCCTACAAATCCGTCAGGGATTGCCATACTAATCCCAGTTTGACATGCTACTATGTCTCCAGGACTTAACACGATATCCTCAATAGAATATAACTCCATTGCAGCATCTCCTTCAATAGTATATTGTGGTAATTTTGCTTCTGGATTAATCTTTTTTATTTTAATATTCATACTTTTAAAAATTCATTAACTATACTAGTCTATCAAATTCAAAGGAAAATTAAAAGACCCTATCTTTGTTAAGATAAGGTCTTTGCAAGCTAATTTATACCATCCGACGAGGAAAATAATCTCCATCATTCCTCAGTCTAATATCACGCCCGCAGTAGCGATCACCTTCAGCACACTTTCCAAGCTCAAAGCAAGGTGGCTGAAACATCGCTAGGAGGTCTGAATTAATGCCACATTTTTTAGCAACAGCTTCACGTTCCAAAACACCTAGATAATAAATTTCTTCTTGAGCACACCAGCAAAGCCTCTTGTACTGTTCATGCAAAATAGCATTAAAGGAGCCTTTTTTAATATACTCTACAACAGCACCATATGGTGCAAGTATCATTGCAAGAGTCCCTGGAACAGTTTTTTCAATTGAAATCCATTGACTCATAAGGTCACGCGCTCTACCTCCCAATCCTAATTTTTGCACTATTGGTGGTAAATAAAATGCACCTGTGAATTGTGGAGCACCTCTACGAATTGTACGATGTCTTTGATCTTGTCCCATAGTTGCCACTGACATTCCGACACATACCTCTATATCGCCAATAGAATTATTCATCATCTCTGGTGCAAAATGTGATTTATCAACTGGATGCATGACGTCAGCATTTGGTTGCACAAAAACATGTTCATTTTGAACATTGCATGAAAAAATATATGGCTCAGTTGCAATCTCAATATCACTGTGTGATGGAGGCTGAACAAACCAATCGCCTTCACGACGTCTACTTTCATCAAATACATATGCAATATCTGGATATTTCTGAGAAAATGCACCTGCAATCTTTGCCGTAACATCCTTCATTGCTGGCGTCCACGCTTCTTCATACATCGCAACAAGAGCTGTGAGATTTAATGTAAAATCTAAAGCTGTTGGAAAAATGGTTGAAATAAACATGCGCAGTTGCTCCTGAGCAACCTTTGGCGCAATTTGTGCAACCATTTTATTCGCTATAAATGGACGTTCTTGTCGCAAAAAATCTGCAGCAATTTTATTTGCTTCAGATTTATTTTCCTGATAAATCTTCACGCCAAACTCTAAGTAACGTTCTATCTCCACAAGATCTCTTGATGATACCTGTGGCCAATACACACGAACATACTGCATCATTTTATCAAAGTCAGGCTCCGTAAACATCTTTGCAGCATATCGTCCACTCCGTTGGTCTGTGTTATAAAATGGACTTACTAGATGTAGTCCAAAAGTTACATCCCCAACAGCAATGCCATCAATACTATTTGTTCTATAAGCATCAGAATGTTGCATCGTTGTATGATGTGAAACACGGAACAACCTATTTTCAACATCAATTTCTTTACCAACTTTTGGCACTGTCGATTGATAACATTGCAACGCAGCATGCGAAGCCGATTGTGTTGGCGTCATGTCTGGTAACATTTCTACTTTAATCATCTTTTACCACCTCCAATTAAATTTGTTTGAGAAAAACTCTAAATTCAGAAACTTTTTCTTCAAATTTTTTGTATGTATGTTCCATTTCTCTCTTTGCACACGTATCACATTTGTAATCCGCAAACCGTGGACAATTACAAAATGAACAAATAACCACTTGAAATTCTTTTGTTCCACCTTTTTTACAAATGACTCCAATTAATTGAAGACCTTCTTTTTCTGCCCCGTCCTTAGATTCTTGACTAACAGTCTCTGGAATTGTCCATTTTTTATCACCCACAATTCTTCCTCCACTTATAATTTAATAATGTAAAATTAATATACAAAACTGTATTATTATGAGTTTATGTTAAAAAACAAAAAAACTAGTATCTTACTAGTTTCTAAACTATTGCATCTTACAGTTCTTTAGTCAACCAAAAAATAAAAACTAACCAAATGTTAGTTTTTAAATATCACATCTATTGCAACATCAATCAATGATTATTAATCATATCATTTAACACACTTTTTTTGAATCAACTAGATCATCAACTTGCTTATGTAATTCTTCAACACTTCCACTATTATTTATAATGACATCAGCAAACTCTTTTAATCCTTTAACTTGTGCTTCTGATTCATTTTTGCTTTCTGCCTCAAATTCTTCAAATGTTTTATTTTGATCATCTACATTTTCACTTCTTTGAATAATTCTTTCATATCTTGTTCTAATATCAACATCTATATAAACAAGCTTAAATTCTGGCAATTCTTTTAAATATTTTATATCATCCATACGGCGAACACCGTCAATTACAATGATTTCAGCAGCATCACTTTTTGCATCCTCAGCCATTACTCTTGCCATCGTATCTTCTCCATAAGTTTGACGAAGCATTGTTGAGAGATTTTGCAAGTTATCACGAGAATTTTCCAAATGCAATCTATCAAGAACATCTCTAAGCATTGTAGAAAAACGATGTTGTGAAGTGTCACATTTTTCATTTAAATATTCTGATACTGTTCCTTTACCACTTGCCATTTCTCCTGCAAGTCCCAAAACCATTCTTGTCATTTTTTTGATATTATAAAATTATTTATCAATCTTCTTTAACTCAATTCTATTTTGTGGTTCATATTGTCTCAACTTTATACCAGCTGTCTCAAGCATTTTTCTAGCTATTTTAAATATATCAATATTTGCATACTTATCCGAAACATAAATAACTTCTTTCACACCACTTTGGATAATTATTTTTGCACATTCATTACAAGGAAATAGACTTACATAAAGCCTGCAACCACTTACATTATCATTTGCATTCATGATAGCATTTGCCTCAGCATGAACTACATAAGCATATTTTGATTCAGATGTCTCACCATCTCTGCACCAAGGTAAATCATCATCATGACAGCCTCTAGGAAATCCATTATATCCAAGTCCTACTACAACATTTTCATTATTCACAATGCAAGACCCGACCTGAGTTGAAGGATCTTTTGAACGCATAGCTATGAGATTACTCATAAGTACAAATGTCTCATCCCAATCAAGATATTCTTGCCTTTTATCATTTTTCATAATAATGTTTTATTCTATCAACCTTAATTACAACGTTTTTTTTGCAAAATATTTTTCATAGCATCATCAACTTGCCACAACAAATCATCCATGGATCCATCATTTTTTACAGTAAAATCAGCATCTTTTCCAATTACTGGAATTGCCTTTTCTGTTTCTGATTCTGCTTCAAATTTTTTAAATTCATCGAAAGTCTGATCATCATCGCTCTTTTCACCACGGCTAGTAACTCGTTTCCATCTCAACTCTTGATCAGCTGTTACATATATAATATAACTATCTTCAAATGATCTTATGAATTCAAGATCCATCATCATACGCATACCATTAACACACATAATACCATGATGTTGATGTACATACCTCAATACACCTTTATGCAAAACATCTTCTCCAAAACGATCTTTAAACATACTATACAACCATGCTTGGTCTTCTTTTGAAGATTTATCAAAAAACAAATCCAATGTTTTTTTAAGTGGCATCCCAAATCGTAATAAATCAACATCGTATCGACGTTTCAAATAATGTGCAACTGTATCTTTCCCACTTCCAGTCTCCCCTACTAATCCAATGATGATTTTTTCATTATACATATAACTATTTTGTAGAAACTAACTTTTTACTTATAAATTATATAGCAAAATTTGTGGAGTTGCAAGTTAAGAATATCCTAAACAAATAACCACCCCTCAATCCCCTCTTTAAAAAGGAGTGGAGGTAAAAACTAAACTAAACTAAACTAAACTAAACTAAACTAAACTAAACTAAACTAAACTAAACTAAACAGAATTAAGCTTAAGTTAAATTAATAATACATCCTCTCCACCTTTTTAAGGGGGAGATGTCCGAAGGACAGAGGGGGTTTTACAACAAAAATAAAAAAGACGAGCAAGAAACCCGTCTTTCCAAAATTCAATCTAAATCTTTACTCTAATTTATTTAATCTTCACAGCAGGACTCATTGTTGAACAAATACTTGTATTTGCAACCAACTGTCCTTTATGTGCATCATTTTTACAACCTTTTATAGCCTCCATGAATGCATTATAATTTTCTACTATTTTCGCTGCATCAAATGATACTTTTCCAATAACTTGATGGATGTTTCCTGTATTATCATTTTTGAAGTTAGCTTTTCCTTTTTTCAAAGATTCTACTGCAGCAGCAACATTTGGAGTTACTGTGTCTGTTTTTGGACTAGGCATAAGACCTCGTGGTCCAAGTACTCTAGCAGCTTGAGCAAGCTTTGGCATCATATCTGGAGTTGCTACCAATACATCAACATCTGGCAATTCTCCACCCTTCATTTTGTCAATCAACTCTTGCCCACCAATCAAATCAGCTCCTGCTTTTTTTGCTTCGTCTGCTTTATCTTCTGTTATAACACCTACGCGAACTTCTTTTCCAGTTCCTCCTGGCAACACAACACTTCCACGAACTGATTGTTCACCTTTTTTAGTATCAATGTTAAGTCGTACATGCAATTCAATTGATTCATCAAATTTAGCACTTGCATTTTCTTTTACGAATGCAATAGCTTCTTCAACTGTCATTTCTTCAGTTGCACGTTTTTCTACTGCTGCTTTATAGTTTTTTCCTCTTTTCATAATACTTTCGTGGTTTTAACGAATCATCCGACTCTCCCACAAATTATTTAATTAAATACTTTTCAAATTCATCATTCTGAAATTCATTTCAGAATCTTCCTTTATTCAACTTTGATACCCATTGAACGAGCTGTGCCTTCTACAATTTTCATTGCTCCTTCTACATCAGCAGCATTCAAATCAACCATCTTGATCTCTGCGATTTCTTTCACCTGATTTTTAGTAACGCTTCCAACCTTATCAGCTAATGGATTTCCCGCTCCTTTTTTCACACCTGCTGCTTTTTTCAATAATTCAGCACACGGAGGTGTCTTCATTATAAAACTAAATGAACGATCCTCATAAACTGTAATCTCAATAGGAACTATATCTCCCATTTTCTCTTTTGTTGCCTCATTAAATTGAGAACAAAAATCTTGAATGTTTATACCATGTTGACCTAATGCTGGTCCTACTGGAGGAGCTGGATTAGCTTTTCCTGCTGGAATTTGCAATTTCAACGTTGTCATCACTTTTTTGTCTGCCATAATCTTTCTATAAATAATTAGTAATTCATTAAATGATTTTTTCTATACTTATTCATTTTAGTGCAGTTCAAGGAAAAATGAATTATGTATAAAATTATATCTTTGAGATTTGTAAAAAATCAAGTTCCACTGGTGTCTCTCGTCCAAACACCATAACAAGAACTTTCACCTTACCCTTTGATTCATCAAATTCTTGAACTTCTCCATCAAAATCCTTAAACGGACCATCTGTAATTTTTATACTTTCACCTTTTTTAACATCAATGCGATATTTTGGTTCATCTGTTCCCATCTTCTTCTGAATAGAAAATATCTCTTCTGGGTTAACTGGTGTCGGTGTAGTTCCAAGACCTATAAAACCTGTTACATTTGGAGTATTACGCACCACGTACCATGATGCATCTGTTACTACCATTTCTACAAGAACATATCCTGGATAAATCTTCTCTTCAACTGTAACTCGTTTATTATTTCGTATTTTAATCTTCTTTTCCGTAGGAACAATTACATCAAAAATATAATCTTGCATATCCATTGATTCGATACGCTGTCTCAGATTTTTAGTAACATTATCTTCATATCCAGAATAAGTATGTAGCACATACCAAGCCTTTCCATGATGTTGCGTTTGTTTAGCCATAGTAATAAATAATTAGTTGCAAAAAAACTTTTTTATTTTAAGATTACGTCTTTTATAAAACTTCCAAACATATAATCCAATACGCCCAAAAATGCCGCTATCGTAAGACTAATAATAATAACTAGTGTTGTATAGTGAATCGTTTGTTCTTTGCTAGGCCATGAAACTTTTTTCATCTCACTATATGCCTCTCGCAAAAATTGTGTAATTTTTCCCATAATTTATTCAATTTTAAAAAAGCCCCTTCGGGCTCCAATTTCTTATATGAATAATAAACGCTTTTTGTATTTTTGTCAAATACAAAAAGTATATAATCATCTCAACAATTATCAATTTGATACACGATTATCTACTATAATTGCTAAATCTATTTCACAATAGGCATTTCTACTATAAACTTTGAACCTTTACCCAGACCATCAGACTCAGCATAAATCCTGCCGCCCTGTGACTCAACCAGGTTTTTACCAACATATAATCCCAATCCAGTTCCTTCAGTATACATTTTTGTATCATCTGTACCACGAGAAAACTTTGTGAATAAACTAGTCAAAGATTCTTTTGATATTCCCACACCAGAATCCTCAATTATAACGCGTAAAATACTTCCATCTTTTTCCATGGATACATGGATGAAACCTTCTTTTGTATATTTAACAGCATTATCTATCAAATTTGAAATTACTTCCCTCAATTTTGACCTATCAGCTTTTACAGGAGGTGCTTTACCATCTAAAGTCTTTATGGTTAACTCAAGCCCTTTCTCCTTTGTGCGAAGTATAAACATATCTTCTAACTCTTCCAAAATTCCATCTATTTGCACATCTTCCATATGATACTCCAATCTACCTGACTCTATACGAGTAATATTCAATAAATCCTCGACCAATTGAATAAGTCTATCATTTGCCAAAAATATCTTATTCAATGCCCCATCTGTTTCTTCTGTGTTTTTACCATATGCACCTTCAAGTATAAGAGATACATATCCTTTAATCGCTGTAAGTGGTGTGCGCAACTGATGTGATGCAATTGAAATAAATTCTGATTTTGCTTTGTCTAGTCTTTTTAGCTCAATGTTCGCTCTTTTTAAATCTTTTGAAGCTTGCTCCAATTTTATTTTTTGCTCAATTTCCTTATTAATACTTTTTTTCAAAATAAGAGAAATACTAAAAATACCAACGAAAAAAACTGTATTAATAATATATTCTTCTCTTGAGACAGAAACAAAAATACGACTAAAAACAATAATATTTAATGCTGTTATTAACAAGTTCACTGCCAAAATTCGAGTATTTAATAAATTATACTTTGTAATTGCATATCCAACAATAATAACAAAAAGAATGCCTGATAAATACGAAAATGGATATACACCAATGGAGTATGCCGGCAAGAAGCCAATGAAACCAATAATGCTAAAATTCAAAAGTCCCACAATGATAAATTTCGTTTGTTGCTTTTTATTACCAGTTGCATTTTTATAAAAAGTTACAAGTTGTCTATAAATTTCTAAAGAATACACAAAAAACAAAAAGAGAAAAATATGATGAAAAATACGAGCCTGTGCATGAACTCCCCAATCATATCTAAAAACATCTTCAATAAAATAATTTGTAAAAGCAAGTGTTAAAAATAATATAAAGAAAATAAAATACGACAATACAAGCATTGGTGTTATTTTTTTATTTCCTACAAAAATCATTACAAAATGAAATAAAAAAATTGGAATAAAGATCACAAATGAATAAACAACCTTATCCCAAAAAATAATTGCCGCATCCGTATTACCATAAGAAAACAATACAAACGTCCCAAATAACCACCCTGTGACAGAAAGTGAAAATAGAAGAAAAACAATATTAAGACTTGAAGTCTTGTTTTTACTCCATACGAAAAAGCCAAGCCAAAGCACAAAGAAAGCACTGACAAGAGGAATGATTTGAGTAATACTTATTGATGAGATCATATTTTTTTATTTTACATAATTAAGTATATCACATAAAAAAACTGTATTCAAAGTAAAAGCCACTTATTAAGTAAAATTAATAAGTGGCTTCATCTCAATTACAACACATTACCAAAATTACATTGGGGTGCTGTGACAAACTGAGATTGTTTAAATGCATCTCCGACAATATTAATTGCCGGATCATTAACTGTTAAAAACATGTTGCCCTGACTTGAACTATTAGAATATGCAAGTGCCGTAGCTTCACTGAAACAACCAAATAATCGTTCCTGTGAAAGATTGAGCTGTTTCAAAGCCACACTGGCAATGACAGATCCTGAGTATGCCAAATTGACATTCATCATATTACCTGCATCTTGCCTCGTTACAAGAATCCCCTCCCTCTTACAATTTTCATATTCTGCACGAGAAAAATTAAATGGCTTACACACATCAATCACATGCACACCTCCATGGTACATAATATCTTTGATAATCGATTGAGATAATCTAACTCGATGATGATGACTACATGCAACAACAAGTTTTACATCCCTAGCCTCTGCAAATGGATTGTGACCTCTTTGACTAATCGGAATAATGTTTGTATATCCATTTTCCAACAACTTCTTCCTAATCACAGAACCCAGAAAGCCATTTGGACCAATCACAACAATACCATCATCCTTACTTATATCGTTCTTATCTAAAGCAGATCTAACATCTTGCCATAAAGCTATTACTGTACCATTGTCACCAATTGTAAAAATTACACCAGGATGACATGTTGTGAACTCAGCCAATTCCTGTTTTGAAAATAGGCGTTTGGTCGATGCTCCAAAAAGCACAACTCGCACACCTTTTCTAACAGAATATTTAATCGCTTGTCGCGCCTGCTTTCGGGCAACTTTCATTCCATCAGTTATCTCACCAGTAACAGGATTTCTATTCATATCCTTGGCTACATTATTAATTGCAATATAGCGACCTCTTACGTCACCTAATTGTAATTTTAATGCTGGCACAAATGCCTTATCACACCATAATGATGATATACCCATAAAACCTTGTTCAACACTATTGTTGAAATTGGTAATATACGCAACATCAAATGAATGATTGGTATTAGACTGCAGGACCTCTTTAATATATACAAAACCACGATATATATCTGAAAGGATCATGAAAGAAAATTTTAAGAAAATTTTCATTATTTACCTCCTTTTAAATTAGTGTTTTATTTGCTGTACATGATTTGTAAAAACCCATTCAACACCTCTAGTCACTTCTCTTTGCAAACAATTGCGCGAAGAAATGAATCCTGTGCCGATAGACTGATCAGCTGCACGATGTTTTTGATGAACCTTCTCATTCAACAAAAAATAGTGCCCTGTTATACCTCCATATCCTTTTGCCAAAGCTAATTCACTCAGCTCAACAACATTCTTTTCTGCAACAGGCAAAAAAGATGCTGACGGCAATTTATCAATACATTCAAATACTCTGGGATGTAGTGATAAAATATGAAATTCTTTACACGATTCAAGTGGCGCCAAATATTCCTGTACACTATGCAAAAAATGCTCATACTGATATTCGTATTTTAACTCGATCATCAAATGCATCTTTTTACCATAAAGAGTAACTACCTCAGAAAGTGCTGGAATAAGTGGGACCTCTTTTCTTAATTCGGCCATTGTCACGTGACTGATCATAATGTCTGCACCAAATATTCTCTGGCAATTTACATCGTGTATTACTACAGGACACAAATCTTTTGTCCATCGAATATCCAACTCTATTCCCCACGCCCCACACTGCATTGCCATTTCAAAAGCTTGCATTGTGTTTTCAAAAACCGAGACATTATCATGAATGCCTCGGTGTGATACGATCTTTGGCACAATATTCTGTACCAAAGATCGTGGACGCAGAGCAAAGTATGTATCAACAAGATTGCAAAGCAATCCATCCACATAACTCATTTCTCGCCTCCATTTAGGGTTTTTGCCAATCCTGCAATTTCTTCCATTACAAGATTGGCGCAATCGCTCATGTCTTGTAATTCACAATCTTCATGAATTACTAAATTATCAAGAGGCTCTCCAAAGGAAACACTTACTCGACGTTTTTTCAAATTCTCCCATGAAAACATTTTAAATGTCCCATGAAGATACATCGGAATAATCGGAGCACCTGTTTCTTTTTGCATACATACAACGCCACGCTTCCCCTTTTGCAAGGTCCCGTTTGGACTCATCTTACCTTCCGGAAAGATGAAAACTCGACCACCTTGGTTCAAGACTTTTATCGCTGGCGCTAACACGTCTTCGATAAATACTTTGCCAATTTGATCTTTTCGGCGACACTTGATTGGAATGCAAGCACTAAGCTTTAGCCATACCGACACAAAAATTGATATTGGGAATGGGAATGGCCCAGAAAACTGAATCCATCTAAAGTAATCAGCATAAGCCAAGTACCTAATTGGTAAAAAATTACCAATCTTAAATCCATTCCACGGCATCGCAATTGCAACAGCTGTAATAACACCATCAAATGGACCATAATGATTACTAGCAAAAATTATTGCCTGTCGTGGCGAAATGCCACGCAAACTCTCCTGCCCTCTAACCTCAAATCTAAAAATGACTTTCAAAATAAGGTACAGAGGGAAAAAAACACAAATTTGAAATAACCTTGCAACTTTTTCTCGTGTGCTCACAATGCACCTCCTTGATATTATTTAAAACCTTTAACTTTTATATTATTCTGTAAATGTACTTTAATCAAATACTAACATATTTTTATAGTTTTGTAAAGGGATTGTGGACAAAATGATAAAAACATGTAATAATGTAATAAACTACTTAATTTTAATGTAAAAATACTATGGACAAAACACTTAAAAAGGACGACTCAATACTACTCATGGAACTAAAAAAACTTGGTTTAACTGAGAAAGAATCTATTTTGTACTTACTTCTTTTAGATAAAAATGAAGCAACAGCCAGTCAAATAGCATTAATGTCACATATCAGTAGACCAACAGTCTATAGGATACTTGAAGAATTAGAAAGAAAAAACCTTATAAACAAAGTAAAAAAAGATAAAAAAACACTTTTTATTGCCACCTCACCAAATACACTTCTTGGACTCTTAAAAATCAAAAAAAAAGAAGCTGAGGAACAAGAGCGCGAATTTATGCGTATTATTTCCATGTTGCAAACAACATTTGCCCTCAAAAATAGTGGAAATATCACAAAATTAGATGCCCCAAATAAATTAGATATTTTTTTAGATGACCTATTAAATACACCAACAGATAATATTCTTGCATTTTGCAGTAAATCAGAAAATCCCACACAAAAGATTCTTCATGACACTTTTGTTAAAATACATGAAAGATTCCCAATGCTTACAGTGCACGAAATACGTCATAAATCAACATCAAAACCTACCAGAAGTATGAGCTTTATCAAAACAAAAACACTACAATCAACACAAGAAAATTTTTCCATAATAGCTGCAGATAAAGTATTCATCATCACTAAAGACTCTATATTCATCCTTAATCATAAAGAAACAGTTTTAATAATTAAGTCACTACTAAAAATTTTATGGAACAATCTATAATCTTTTACAAGTATCAAAATATCAAGCTTATCTATAGTCAATATTCTTGATTAACTTTTTAATATTTGAAGTTTATATGTTATAATATTAATCGTAATAAAATAAAAAGAAAAATTATGAAGAAAATTCTCATGATAGTAGCAGTTTTTTCAATGTTATTATCTCCATTTACAACATTAGCATCTCCATCTGGCACGAATACTGACGATATTTATGTAACAGTTAAAGCAAAACAAGGTGGTGAATGGATAACTGCCTTCAAAGGCAAAACTGACGAAGATAGTGCATTGCGACTTAAGGGTGTGTTGCCAGGAAAGTATAAATTTGAAATAGATGAAGATGATGAAAAAGCTGGTCAAACACTTGGACTTGAATTAAAAATGAAAGATGAAGATGGAAAAAATATAAAAGAAAAGACTGATGTTGATGCATACATTTATATAGGAGATTCAAAAGTATTTATAAATAGATTTAGAACAAAAGATAATGGCTACTTAAATCTAGAAGGAATAACTCCTGGAATGACCTATGAATTAAAAGTAAAAGGAGATGGAAAAGTAAAAAAAGATGAAGGTCTCGCTAGAATGAAGACTAAGACAAAAATAGATGATAGTGATTGGTTTAGTTCTACATATGACTTACTTGATCCAGATCCAACAGGACTTACAAATGGAATTTTAGAAGTAGAAAATGTATTACCCGGTAAATATAAGTTCAAAGTAAAATCAGGAGATCCTTATGATGCAAGAAAGCCTTTCATGTTAAAAGCCAGACTGCGTAAAGATAATGGCAAAAAAATCAAAGAACCCACAAAAGTGAGCATCTATGCATATCCTAATAAAATCAAAACAAAAGTTGGAGAAGTTATGACTGACGCTAAAGGTTGGATACTACTTCCAGAAGTACAACCACATGTTAAATACAGACTTAAAGTAAAGGATTAGATAAAAAATTTAATTGTAGTGACAGAACAATGTTCTGTCACTTTTTTATTTATCCTGATATTTAACATATCTTTCATGCAAAATTAAAAGCGGAGGAAAGATTTATCTTTCACTCCGCTTTTTACTTACATTTAAAACTCCTTTTTAAATATAAGCATTACCCTTGAATCATCCTTGTGAGCACCAAAGATGTCTTCGATACCACTTGAATTTGACTCACCATCAATATACTCTCCTCGTACTGTCAAAACAGTATTTTGAAAAAATGCATTCGTAGCCAAACTTGGCAATACAGCATCCAATACAGCCTCAGCATCTAGACGAAAATAGAAATCATCATCATTTAGACTTTTTGCCATACTTGGTCTGAATGTCACTCCATCACTAGGCGAATATTCTGCCATTGCAACAAAATGATTATCAAGTGACCTACGAATATCAAGTTCAGATATTGAAATATCTGAATCATTTGTTGTAAAGCTATTTACATAACCCATCTCAACAAATAAACTTGATCCATTTTCAAATTGCCAAATTCTGTCAACTTCTACAATACAAGTTGCAAAGTCATCAGATGACTCTTGAAAGTGTGCATTACAACCAAGTCTTGTCACCCACTCACCTAGTGTGAGCTCAGCACTTGCTGAAACTGAGGTTTCTTTGACAAAAACTGGAGCAAGTTCAACACCTTTACTTACCACGTGATCAATTCCGCTGCCAGATCCATGAAAAATAGCTACTTCAAAAATTGTACCATTATCACGTTCTTGCCACATGCGACATAAATAGTTAACATCACTGCCAACTTCAACATCACCATATGACATCCCTGGCTGTAAATCATGAGTCCAATGATCATTTGAACTAGTTGCTATCACTGGATTATTTCTCCCAGCAATAGCACACTCACCAAACAAATTTGCGTCTCCAGACAATTTCATGGAGACATTAGCAACAATTACCCCATTCTGAGTATAATCATCCATTGTTGAAAATGGTTCCGATTGATCACGACGTGCCAAAGCATTAAATTCTGCAAAATCAAAATTAACTGTATTTTGCATAATCTTTTTACCCAACACAATATTAAGTTCATCCATATTCATATCAGGAGTAAACTCAACATACATTTCCCGCATGCTCATGATAGTTTTTTTACCATCATGATTATCTAGTGTTGCCCCCTGATAAATATTAGCCGTATCACCCTGAATACGAACTGAAGCAATAATTGCAACATCTTCCGTTATTTGTGAATCAATACCTATATCAACTCTAACATCTGCAATTATATCATCTTTACCTTTTTCATGATGATAAGCAGAAACTCGCGTTTCAATTTCTCCATATACTTCAATTTCCTGTGTAAAAAATACAGGCTCATCAGCATACAAAGCTTCTATTTCTTGCTTTTTTCTTTTTGAAGCAGCTGCAGAACCACGACTAACCTGAAGTGGCGCACAACTACTCAAAAGAAATGAAAGTAACACAACTAATGAAATATACTTCATATTTCCTCCTATCTACCACATGGCAGAGAGCTTTTATTATATGACTTTGGCCAATCATTGAAATTCAGATCTTCATTATCCTGAACTAAATGAGTTCCTTTTTCTTTAATATCCCAAACAAAAATTTCTGTAGGATACCATTTGCCATCAACATAATCTACTAAAACATTTTCAATTATATAGGAATCAAAATAAATTCCTTTTATACTAAAATGCTCTTTGTCAATTGCCGCAGTATATCCTGGCAATTTTCCTGTACTTACAGCTTTCACTACGAATACATCAGAAAAACCAAATGTATTATCCTCTGTAAACTCATATTTAAATGAATCAGAAGATAATTCAATGCCAGTTTGCATAACCGTCATAGCCCAAGAGCTATTAATGCTACTATCCACTGTACTGTGTCCTGCTAATGATGTTGTGATACGACGAGCACCCTTACGAGCTAATCGTCCTCTGCAAAAGTATCGAGACGAATCACTCAGATTATCAGGATTTAACTTTACAACTAAACCCTTGTTTTTCACCTGCTTCGGAGCAAAGAAATGCAACCAAATGCCATCTTTACCAGAATCATCAAAATACAATGATTGGGCAAATTGTTTTTCGGCACCTTTCAATGAGTAACATTGTTCGATATCCAAAAAATTATCACATCCATCCCTATATTCATAATCCTGAACACGCCAAAGCGTATTTTCTTGTCCAACAATTCGTCGCCCTTGCCAAGTTTTTTCAATAACCTGACGAGCTGTTAATTCCGCAAAGGAATTGATTGGTACAAAAAAACAAATTACTAAAACTGCATAAATAATTTTTCTCATTTTAATCTCCCTTTTCTTGAATGTAATGGGTGAACATTGTTCACCCATTACAATTTATTTTGACGAACAACACCACCGTAAAAACGGTAATGACAGTAAAGTACCCAGATAACAACCTACTAATGCCACTAGAAGCATTAAACCAAGATTAATAATCGGCTTAAATGCCACTAAAAATGGCATGGCAAGCGGTAAATACGTCAACGCATTAACAAGTACATCAGCACCAGCACGCGTCACCTCGTCTACCATATCATCTGAAACAAGATTCTTCTCAAAATCCCATCCATATTGTGCAATAACCTGTCTAAATCTCAAAATCAGAAATACAGGCAAATCTGCAGCAGCTGACACAGTAATATTACCAATTGCAGCCGTAGCAATATCCAAATAAATACCAAACATCATCATAACAATGAGTGTTAAAGTAGTGGACACAACAAACGGAACAATGACAATAGCACCAGCTACAAGCGGATTGAATCCGCTCACAATGCTAACTCTTCCAATTATCAAAAACAAAATTACACTTAACACACCAATGAGTACAGGAGAACCAACATAGTTCCCTATAGCACCCACAGTTATCAAGTCATCTGTTTCTGGATATTGAGCAGTTTTATCAACACCTACGACACCAATATCGCTACCCAAGTCAGCAAGAGCATCCCTAACATAACGCATGTCACTAGCTTTCGAAGCCAAACCCGTCACATTTATGATGACTGAATTGTCCTCAAGTACAAAGAAATATTTTGACACATTTTCTTGTGCGACAAGGCCCCACTCTTCTGCAAGCAATTCTTCTACTGAAATTTCAAACTCAGTAGATATCTTGCTAAGAACATCTTCTCTCATACAATCACTTGGTGAATTACAAAAATCATAAAAATCTCTGTGTAATACATCACCCAGAAAATCAGTTGGAGAAATTATGCCTCGAGCAAAACTATTATTGCGAACATCGCTAACAAACTTACTAAGATTTTCAACATCAGTAGCATTGCATAAATCCAAATCTTCTACAAAGATTTTATACAATCCACTACCCGGTTGACCTTCATTTTCAAGTGAATCCATTACTACACCCGCAGATGTAGCTCGCACAAATGCACCAGGATCACTATCAGTCACAAGCAACTTCATGTTATACAAACCGACTGTAAGCATAATTAGAGCCATGACTACCATTGCATTAATGAGCCAACTATATTTTTTGACAGAAAATTTGACAATAGACTGTACAAAAAAAGAAGTCTCCAATTGTGCAGATTCTTTGCCAAGTCCGCCCACAAAACAATGTATCACAGGTAAAATTACCCTAGTAACCGGAATAGTAAAAACTACAATAGACACTGTTGCCAAAATAGCAACCGTTAACATCGAACGAGCCCCTTCTATGTGTGGCAGTAACATAAATATCAAAAATTCAATACATGTTACTATCACAACAAAATATACGGAACTTTTTAATGTATATTCCCTCAAAACAATATTCCAAAAAAATTGTCTATTTGCAAAAATTCTACTAGAAATTCCCTGACTCACAAAACTATACGCCAATGTATTATATTCCTTAAAATGCCTCATAAAAAATGAGTAATTCAGCATCATAACTGGAATATAAGCTAATATTGTATATGTTTCCTCATGAAAGGAAAAATTTGTTACCAAGTCAATTACACCTATAAGTCCACGCATCATCCAAAGGATAGATACATTACAAATAAGTGAAATGAACATTTGTCGGAATGAGCCCAAAATAATCCATATGGTAATCGCTGGTAATAATGAACCAACAATGAGTACACTAAAAATGAAAGAGAAACTTTCCTTATTTATAAGTGTACGCCACACGGACCACCCAAATACATCAACTTGAATATTCTCTCCAAAATCAACCTTAGTCAATTTTGTTGACAAACCAAGCCATTTTCTCAAATCATCAAAATACATATCAATCATAACAAAGTCATGATTATACATAATACTATGAGAAATTTGATACAATTTAAATTCATTCACATCTTGATTTACCGGCATGACCGATATAAAAAAAGAATATTCACCATTGTAACTATTCACAAATACATTATTCATGTAATCATGTGATGCTACACTTTCAAACCATTCTTTTCCACTACTGTTTTTGATACTATTTTCTGATAGAAAATAATCAACAGGATCAGAGGAATAATCTGTAATTGTTGCAACTGATGCTACATTTACTACTATGTCATTTGCTTCAAAAACAGTCTTAACTCTTTTTGAAAAATCAATAATAAACTGTCTAGATTTATCAGATAAATTCTTAACAGTTATACGAAATAAAACATCATTAGATAAAATCACATCAGCATTCTTTGCATTTGATTGTGCTATAACAAATCTACTTTCATTATTAAGCACAGGCTCCATCAACACACTATCTAAGCGTGTTAACCACAAATTACTATAACTTGCCAAGGCAAGTACAATAATATAAATACACAAAAATATGTATTTTTTCATTAAACGTACCTCTTAAATTTTATTGTTAAACTACTAAATTTGCCCACAAAATGGACTATTCATGATAACAAAAAAACAACCTTTTGTCAAGGCTGTTTTTGCTATTTGCACGGGATGAGGGAATCGAACCCCCGACTCAGGTTTTGGAGACCCACGTTATACCACTTAACCAATCCCGCTTTATCTCTCGTATTATCTTACATCTTTTTACTATTTTATTCAAGTCTTGAGCCAATGAGCAGAATCGAACTGCTGACCTTATCCTTACCATGGATACGCTGCTACCAACTGAGCTACATTGGCAAAAAAGAAAACCGAAGATTCTAAACTTCGGCATTTCCCTTACATAATCTGTGGGCCGAGAGGGATTTGAACCCCCGTAGACCGAAGTCGCCTGATTTACAGTCAGGTGCATTTGACCACTCTGCCACCGACCCGATGACTAATATTCTATTATCTGAATCACTGAGCCACTTGTCAGATTCGAACTGACGACCTGCGGTTTACAAAACCGATGCTCTACCAACTGAGCTAAAGTGGCATACTCAACCAGTATATACTGGTTGATAATTTTGTGCAAGTCTTCATAAATAATATAGACCTACACAAAATTTACAATACTCTATCTAGATTTCTCATAGCAACTTGTGCACGTTTATGTCGTGGGTCAAGTCGAAGTACAAATTTATAGCATTCCCTGGCATCCTCAAACTTCTCATGTTCCATATAGTAATCAGCCAACTTTTCATATCTTTTACTATTTTGAGGATCACTCTCTATATCTTTCATCAACATTATTTCTGACTCATCTCTATCCTCTCCATCAGAAATCTTATCACTGACCATACTTTTTTTCTTCAAAGATACAATTTTCTTAATATTGTTTCCAGTCATTATTCCTTGTGTAACTGTTTTCTTTGTATTCTTATCAGAAACCAATGTTCTTTTTATCTTATTAGTTGCTTTATTAGATTTCTCTTGAAAAAACTGTTTTCCCTTCCGCATTTTATTCTTCACCCCTTGCCCACCTACATCTTCTAAGATGAGGTTATTCCTAGATTTATTTACAGGAGACAAAACACGAGCAAGAAATACAATAAGTATCGCAATCGCAATCACAATGATAATTGGTGGTACAATCAAATAAATCATAACAGACTAAAACTATTCCCTACTATTTAATACCTTAATAATACAATTAGAATGAAAATCGTGCAAATTCTCCAATTTCAACTTTTTCTCCAATTTTTACAACAAGTTCATTCTTCAAATCTTCTATAGTTTGATCAGGATTTTTCACAAAAGATTGTGTAAGTAAAGCAGATTCTTCTCTAAATTTCTTTTCTTTACCTTCCATGATTTTTTCCATAATATCAGCTGGTTTTCCTTCTCCCTTTAATTGTTCAGTCCAAATTTCTCTTTCTTTTGTAACCAAAACATCATCAACATCAGATGGACTCAAACATTGTGGATCAGAAGCTGTTATATGCATTGCAATATCTGCTGCAAACGTTTGGAAGTCTTCATTCATTGCTACAAAATCAGTTTCACACAAAACCTTTACCATTGCTCCAATTTTTTGATTTGAATGAACGTATGTTCCAATAATTCCCTCACTAGCATCTCTATCTGCTTTTTTTGCAGCCTTTGCTTGACCACTTTTTCGCAATTGTTCTATTGCTTTTTCTTCATCTCCATTTGTTTCATCAAGCGCTTTTTTTACTTCTATAATTCCAGCACCAGTTTGCTCTCTTAATTTTTTTATTTGTTCTAAAGTACTCATTTTAATTAGTTTATGTAGTTATTAATATTATTTCAATGCTTTGCAAATATGTGCAAACATCATTGTAATTGATGACACAGCATCATCATTTGCTGGAATAGGATATGTAACTCCTGCTGGATTCACATTTGTATCAACTAGTGCTACAACTGGTACTCCAACTATATTTGCCTCAGCAACAGCCAATTTATCAGCATTCAAATCTGTTACAAAAACAGCGCCTGGAAGTGATGCCATCTCAGCTATACCACCCATTCTTCTATCAAGCTTTTCTGCCTCTTCAATTTTCTTCATTTGTTCAAACTTCGTATATTTTTTCAAATCACCTTTTTCAATTTGATCTTTAAGTCGTGTCATGTATCTAGTCCGTCCACGAATATTTCTAAAGTTTGTAAAAGTTCCTCCTAGCCATCTCTCAACTACATATGGATTTTCTGTATATTCAGCAACATCCTTCACTAAATCACAAGATTGCTTTTTTGTTCCTACAAATAGAATTTGTTTTCCACTCTTTTTCACAGACTCTAAAAATTCAAGAGCTTCACCAGCAAGTTCCACAGTCTTTGCAAGATCTATAATATTTATATTATTTCTTGTCGTAAAAATATATTGATCCATCTTTGGGTTTCGTCTTGCTTTTTGATGTCCAAAATGTACACCCGCCTTAAGAAGTACTGGCATTGTCAATTCAAGATTATCATAATCATACTTCTCAAAAACATTCTTTCTTGCGTTCTTTGCAATTTCTTGCATATCTTTCTTGTCACTGTCTTTTTTAACAGCAATTTTTTTATCTTCACTCATATTACTTTATCCTTAAATATTACATATATACTTCAATTGGCAGTCCTTATTGATGAAAACATTTATCAACAGGAATGGACTCCTACAAATATATACTTGATTAATTAATGAACTCAATGGTACATGATACCTCAACACTTGTCAATTAAATTAAATTGTGTTAGTCTGTTGCTTAGTGGTATGTCCCGATATTTCACCACTTATTTATTGATACTAAATTTTACTTATGAAAAAAGACCTACATCCAAATTATATAAAAGATGCTTCCATAACATGTTCTTGTGGTGCTGAGTTCACAACTGGAGCAACACGTGAAGAACTTTCAATAGAATCATGTTCTCAGTGTCATCCAGCTTATACTGGGAAGAAAAAGATTATTGACTCAACTGGACGAGTTGATAGATTCAAAAAACTTGCTGAGAAAGCAGCAAAAGCAAAGAATACGCGTAAAGACATTAAGAGTAAAGAAGATAAAAAAGAAGAAAAAGCAAAAAAGCAAGAAAAAGCTACTGCTTAAATATATTAATGTAACTTGCTTTATAGACACCCGTTATGGGTGTCTTTTCTTTTTTCTCATTCTGTATTGTGCTTTTTATAATCAATCAGAAACCTAAACAACTACATCTGAGATATATGTGTAGATCTTAATCATGTACCTCCCAAAGTAAGCGACCCGAGTAAACAGAGTACTTACAAAAGGCTTTTAAAGGTTTATGGATTCGCAGTCTAGCGTCTTTGCGAGCAGAAGTGATATTTTATGTGACTAGCGAAGCAATCTACTGTAAGTTCATTATCAACTACATCTGAGATTGCTTCTCCGTATACAATGATTATCACTCCTACTCGCAAAGACATATTTAAAACATAAAGAATTATCATTTTTTACTTTGACTGCAGCCAGATAGTACAGTATAGTACTAACCAGTAATAATGAACAAAATTTATGAAAGATATAATTGAAAAAGTGAAAAAAGAATATACTGAAATCACAGAAGCTTTAAATGACCCAAATATTTCAAGCAATCCTACAAAAATGATAGAACTCAGCAAAAAACAATCTGAGATGAATGAAGTTATATCAAAAATCACAGAATTTGAAAAAATAAATCAATCCATGAAAGATAATGCTGAAATGATAAATGAAGGAGGAGATGAGGAATTGGCACAAATGGCAATGGAAGAAAATGCTGATTTATCTAAAAGAATTCCTATAATTGAAAAAGAATTGGAAGTTTTACTATTGCCAAAAGATCCCAATGATACAAAGAATGTTATTGTAGAAATTCGTGGAGGTGCTGGTGGAGATGAATCTGCACTTTTTGCCGCAAACCTATTTCGCATGTATTCACGATATGCAGAAAATAATGCCTGGAAAGTTGCAATATTAAATTCGAGTCCTACCGGAATTGGAGGATACAAAGAGATAGTATTTGAAATAAGTGCTAGTGGCGATGCAAATTCTGTTTTTAAACACATGAAATATGAATCAGGTGTACACAGAGTACAAAGGATTCCTGAAACAGAAAAGCAAGGACGTATTCACACATCAACTGCTACTGTGGCAGTCTTGCCGGAAGTTGAAGAAGTTGATGTGAATATAGAGGCAAAAGACTTACGAATTGACACATTTGCATCTAGTGGACCTGGAGGACAAAGTGTAAATACCACTATGAGTGCAGTCCGTATAACACATATTCCAACAGGTACAGTTGTGTCTTGCCAAGATGGCAAATCTCAAGGTAAAAATAAAGCTCAAGCTATGAAAGTATTACGCTCTCGAGTCTTACAGAACGAACAAGAAAAACATGATAAAGAAATAGGAACTGAGAGACGCTCCCAGGTAGGTACAGGAGACCGAAGTGAAAAAATTCGCACATACAACTTTCCACAAGACAGGATTACAGACCACAGGATAAAACAAAATTGGAGTGGACTAGAAAAAACATTGGACGGCTACATAGACGAAATAGTAGCAGCGCTCCAAGAAGAAGATATCAGGATAAAACTAGAGCAACAAACTCCATAATCTATTTGGAACATAAAAAAGACATTCACTCACTGAATGTCTTTTTTTATTTAGATTAATTTTATTTTGTACCCTGCCCAGAAATATGAGTCGGTGCATTTGGATTTGGAGGAGCCGGTACATAACTTTTATCATTTTTACTTGGACCTCCTGATTTCATCATCATGAACACAACAAGAAAAAATAATGCTCCAATAATCGCTAAAAACATCTGTACTTGCTTTCCAGTTACTTCCAAAGAAGTGCTATCTTCTATCAAATTTTGTATTTTTTCAATCATCTTATTTAATTTAACTTTTATAATTTACAGCCTTGAATGTAATTGTACATCTATATAACAATAATCACCACTTCTAGACCATCCAATTGACTTACAAATTTTATCAGCATAAGCACCATCCTCAGCATCAGTTGTATCAAGTAAATATAAATTAACACGAGCATAGTCATTACTATCACGATCAACATTTAAAGTAATTCCTTGCGTAGCTGCATATGGACTAAATCCATTTTCATCACTTAATATCGGCAGATCACCAAGATGTGTAACAGCTTCAAAAATTCTCTGTGCTTCACCTCCTGCAGTCGCAGAGATTGGAGTTCCTATTGTTCCACAAGAAACGTACGTACCTAAACAAAAATCACCATCAATATTTCCTCCTGTACTACCTGAACCCATATTACCTTTATCAAATTTTCCAGCAGCAACAGAATCAGCTACCATTTTATGCATTTGAGTTCCATAAGCTAAATATTTATTTACCTCTGCTCGTTCCCTACCACTATCAAGTGACATCAAAATTACTGTTGATAAAATTGCTATCAGAGCTATAACCATCAAGAGCTCAATCAGCGTAAAACCTTTTTGTGTTGATTTGTATTTTTTCATATTTAAAAAATATGTTACGAATTAATAACTTTTCATTATTATAACATTCTAAATAATTTTGCGCAAAAAAGTTATCCCCATTGAAATGCTCCGTGCATCTACTTAATAAATACTCTACACCCTACAGCTATTTTACAAACAAAAAATGCGATATCTCTATCGCATTTTTTCATCTATTTTTTATTCATTGCTATATCATAAATTTTCATAAGACCTTTATAATACACATCTTCATTATTGAATAAATCAACTCGTTTCTTTGCATTTTCTCCCATTTTTTTTATTAATTCTGGATTTTGTATAAATATCTTCATATATTTTACCAAATTATCACTATTATATGATTCAAATACAAATCCACTTTTACCATCTTCAATAATCTCTTTTGTGCCTCCAAGATCTGATACGATTACTGGTGACTTAAAAACCAATGATTCTGATATTGCAACAGGAGCATTGTCATACCAAATTGATGGTAATACACCAACTGAAGATCTGCTCATTAGTTCCATCCACTCCCCACTGTCTTTTGGATAAAAACCTGTAAACTCTACAACATCACTCACATCATTATCACATACATATTCTTTTATCTCATTTTCTTGTGGACCTTTTCCAGCAATAACAAACTTCCACCCATTTAACTCATTAGATTTTTTTATTTTTTTCATGGCATCTATAGCAAGTTTTAAACCTTTTTCCTCTGATATACGTCCCATAAATAAAAACTCTTTTTTCTTGTTTCCTATTTGTCTATAATCATCAAAATTTAATACATTTCTAAGTACTACAATTTTTTCTGCAGAAATACCATATTCAACACATTTATCTTTCATAAATTGACTTGGCGCCAAAAACACATCAACGTTATCATAAAAACCAAACCATTTATTTACATACCCCTCAACCATTCCAATAAAACTCTCTCCCCAAGAATCTCCAATTATTTTATTAGTAAATAATTTATAATATCTGCCTCCTTTGCAAGAATTATCAACTTTGCCATGTGCAAATAAATGATAATCTGGACATATTACATGATAATCTGTAAGCTCAAAAACTATCGGCACACCATGTTTTTTAAATACTCTTAATATCCCAGGTGTCAAATAATGATATATATCATATACATGAGCCACATTTGGTTTTTCATAAGTTAATAACTCATCTAGTTTTTTTATAGCGTCTCTATTATAAATAACCTTGGGTACAAGCTTTATTTTTGCCCACAAAGAATGCGCTTCTCGTATATCATAATGCTTAGCAAAAAATTTCTTATACTCAGTTTTTTCATTTAATTCATCATGCATTGCAAAATTCATTGTCTTATTTCCATACTTTCGCAACAATTTTTCAACTTCAAAAAGCACAGACACTGCCCCTCCTCCGCGTTCTCTGGTATAATACTTATGTACCTGTAAAATTTTCATAATTGTAATTTCATTACATAATAATCAACAATAAATTATAACACATGAAGTCAACTTTGTCAATAGTAGATAAACATACATTAGGTGTCTTTTCTATCATAGGAATTGTAACTATCTTTATAATTCATTTTATTTTGCTTTTAAGTCCATTATTTACAATTGGTGCACTTTTCTTTTTATTTATCATCATACTCTTTTTGCATAATCCAGTATATGGCTTCATTTTAATTATTATATCACGTACATCAGTAGATTTTTTATCTTCTAAATTTTCCATCTATATTACAGATGCTATAAACTTAAACTTGGCTTCCCTTTTTGCAATACTTTCTGTATTTCTGTACACGATATTCCTCCTAAATAATAGGAAGAATATTTTATCGGTACCATTAATTATTCCCTTTATATTATTTATAGCATTAACGATAACTAGTTACCTTTGGTCTGTAAGCACAATAACGACAATCCAAGAAACTTTACGTATAACTAGTATATTCTTCACCTATTTAGTTGCTTACATAATTTGTATAAAAGATATTACTTCCAGAAAAACCATCTTAACTTCAATTTTATTTGCCTCTATAATTCCAATCTCCTTTGCACTATTTCAACTTATTACTCAAACTGGAATGACCGATGCAACTGGACTTGATGGAAGATTATTTGGTACTTTTGCAGAAGCAAATGGATTTGCATCATTTATGTTGGTTATAATATCTATACTTCTATACAATACTTTTTCACAAAAAAATTCAATTCAAGACAACAAGCCTCAACTAACACTTTTAGGATTATCCATTCTTTTATTGTTGCTTACATTTAGTAGAGGCGGTTGGCTAGCGCTCATTGTACTACTTGGTGTATTTGGCCTAATCAAAAAGCCTAAAGCACTTATAGCCTTTACCTTATTATTTATAGTATTATTCTTTACATCTTCAAAAATACATGATCGTATAGAGGATGTTTACAATCCTCCAGCTGACAGCTCTATCCGATGGCGAATACGCCAATGGAACGATGTTATTGAAACTTGGAAATTATCACCAATTTACGGACATGGTGGAGGTACAGAAATAATTATACACGAACAGGAACATAGTTACTTATCTGGTGACCCCTACACTCACAATGATCTTTTGAAAGTAATGCAAGAGACTGGATTAATTGGATTAGCTTTATTTGTATTTCTATTAGCAACTACTCTAATATTATTATTCAAAAAATACTTGAAACTTACTAATAAAAATGACAAATTATTCGTCTTAATAACCTTATTGTTATTCCTAGCACAACTAAGTTTTGGTATGAGCTCAAATATTTGGAGAGGAACTGCTGTTGAATGGATAATCTGGACATTGGTAGCTTGTGCATTATCAATAAGCACATCAAAGGACTCTCAAATTGATCGCGTTTAAATCTAAAAAGATTATAAACTCTCTATTTCTTCTTCCAGTAATTTAAAAGTATTTGTAATATCTTCTTTTTGATTTTTACTTATATAATTCTCAAATAATCCATTCTCAAATGAACGAACAAATCTATTAATAAAAAGTGGTGTATTTCTTGTATCATCAAAATATTTTATTATCTTATAGTCTGGTGAAAAAAACATATGCACTGTTGTATCCTCTTGATAAAAACCCGTTTGTTTAGATATATTTAATGCAATTTCCTCCAAGTCTCGCAATGCTACACCAATATCTTCTTTTTCTTGTTTGCTAAATTGCTTTTCATTTAAAATATCAATATATTCCTCAAAGTCTTTTTGTATTATTTGCAAATCAATAATATTTTTATTCATCTTATTATAATGATCTTCTTGTTCACTAACAACAATCATTGAAACATACTCCAAACCATTTTGACACACCAAAGCAACCACAATTGATGTAGTCACAAAACAGACACAAATAAAACTAATTATAAATATTTTCTTTTTCATATTTCAATGATATCAATTTTTTTCAATAAAAGAAAGAAGTCCTACGATACATTGTATCATAGGACTTCAAGTTAAGACTTCAGGTTATTTACTCTCCAGTATATTCTTCTGTCTGAGCAGCCCAGATAGCACGAAAAGTGTCAGCCACTTTCCATGTACCTATGACACTATACATCATGTCAGGCCCATCAAAAAGAATTCTTGGATTGAACAATTTAATGTCCAACAGTTCATAACCACTATAAGCCAATTTAAACCCAAGACCTCCCTGGAAATAAGCAGAGTCCTTACCCCACAAATAACCCGAGTTGACATTAAGGGTTGGAGACAATCTCCATTTACCTTCATCATCAATGTAATAATCATAGATGTCTGTGTTATAAAACAGATTCAGCCATCTATTATCATAGGCATATTCAGAACCACGCCCCTCTGAATCAGAGTAATCAACATTGAAAGGATGGATGTAACGACCACCAAACTCATAATACGTCCACCAAGCTTCATCATTTTCACGACGTTGCTTGTTGTCATATCTGAGTCTCAGGTCAAACAAGTTTTCACGCTGCTTAGACCAATAACCATTAGTCATACTACCATTAGTTTTTTGAGTAAATATTCCAGTATTAACTTCAAAACCAGAATTTTCACTCAAATGAGTGTAAGTGCTGATACCACCACCAACGATATCATAATCCCACCTTCCGCTGAGATTAGCTCTTGGCTCGTGCATTTTACTTACACCATCCACAAGGTCAAAATAGACCCCAGCATCAGTATTTCCAATGCGAAGTGGACGAACATGAACACTCACATTAAAACCCGAATCCGTATGATCTTGATAACCACCACCCATAGATTTTGCATTCCAATGGGTAATATTTACAACATCTGTCCAAGAATTGAGATCTCTAACCTCAAGTCCTCCACCTCTCCTAGAAACATCCTGACCTTGACCTGCAATCGAACTACCACCAATCGTACTAGACGAAATGGAAAGTGGTTTCAAAGAGGTTTTGGATTTGGATATTGAGCTTGGAATCAACGCAGGCGCTTTTTCCAATGGCTCAAGCTTAGGCACTGTTACCGAAACAGGTTGTTTATAAACCGACTTCTGTACAACAACTCTTTTTGCTTGCTGTTGCACTGGTACGATAACAGCAGAAGCATTACAAGATTTAACTGTAGTAAGCTTCTTACCGGATTTGGAAATAACGAGTCCCGAAAAGGGAAACTTTTTTGGAGATGTATTGGACATAAATCTCATCAATTTGCCGCTATCATCTCTTCCAATTGCAAAACCATTTGAATAAAGAAACTGAATTTCTCCAATTCCCTCAACTATGGCACATTTACCATCAGAATCCAGTTTATCTACCAGACCCTTCGGAATGTTTAATGTCCTAGCACTCGACGCCGAAGCGCTCAAAAGCGCAATTGCGAAAATACTAAATAATATTTTCTTCATTCTCACTCTCCCTTATACTGTTGTTGTATACGCATCATTTGTGCATACATTTTTTTCTGACGAAGTCTATGATAGTTCATGTGTCCGGCAAAGTCTTTACGCTTGATAATTGCCCTTGCTACACTTGCTTTCCATTCGGAATCAAGTGATGCAGCAATCGTCCCTTGTAACAGACCAGTGACAGCACTATACATCATCATATCTGGAGTTCCTATAATCAAATTATTGAATCCAGAAGAAAACTTCTGAAATGGTGTGACCATTGGATTTTGAGATAACTTTGCAGTCATCTCTTCCACAGAAAGATTTGATACCACGACTTCACCATCAGGCAATACAATTTCATGTCCGATAGTTCTGATGATATTCTTTCTCTGTTTTTGCCACCGTACCGAATTTGGATCAGCAGTAAATTGCTGCACATCATTCATAAAGTGCACCTGTCCACCACTTTGACTTTCCAAAATATTATTCCATGATTGATTAATCTGATCGATCGATTGACCAAATTTATTGAGTATCGCAACACGATATTCAAAATCATCTAGGAATTTTTCATGATCCCATTCACCATCTTCTGATGAACTTTCATGAGCTGGTGGAAAAATCCACACACCAGTGTCTTTATTTGAAACAAAGAATTTGTAACCATTAGAATTAAAACCTTTCTTAGTTCCATTGATCATACAATTCATTCTCTCAAAATAATAAAGACCAATTGGATGAGGTCCTTCTGTATAACAGAAGCCTCCAATTATTGGCGCATCTTCATGTTCAGTACTAGCACCAATTATCGGAAAAAATCCCTTAAGTTCAAAACCAAATTCCTCCGAATATACCGGAGTGGCTTCAGTGTCCAAATTGGAATGCCTAATTGCATGAAAAGATATGAACGTGTCATTATCTTTTTCCATCTGAGTCGGATGCTTTGCAGCATCTCCATACTCATCAACCAATGCAACACCTTCCATGTATGTTTTTTTACCGGCACAACCGGTAAAAAACAATACGATACAACACAACAAAATAAAATTTAATTGTTTCATACCAGTCTCCTTTTTTTGACTTATATATTATTGTTAAAGAAATCTTAACTTTTGCGTAATCAATAAGATTACATGAAAATACATATGAAATACATACTTTCATGTAATTTTATAAACAACTATCCATTAATATTTTAACCATCTATTATACTACGAAATTACTTTTTTGTCAATAGATAGATTGTTGAAAAAAAGAAAAAAGCGATCTGTGTATACAAATCGCTTTTATGTTATTTACCTATCTATAAATATTACTCTGCTTTATAGATAAGGAATGTCCCCTCCGTCATTTCACGGCCAGGATATTCATGGTCTTCTTCCGAAACTTCTGTTTTAGTTAAAGCCTCTCCAGGAAGCAATAACTCATCTTGGATTTCTCCAACTGTTACTACTGCATCTTTTCTAAAAAGACGCACACAATCTCCACCCTGATTGTTATTAATCCTCTGATAGATATATGTCCATCCATCTGGATTGGTGTGAAGACGCTTTGCCTCTCTCATGCCGGTTTTTTTATCGAAGATAACTTCGATGACATCGCCACCATGACCATTTGTCGCTTCCAGAACATTGGAAGAAACGATACCAGGAGGAAATGGATTATGATCACATCGCCCCTCTCCTTGTGGATTAATTCTCATATCTCCAGCAAAGCAGGTACCTACGGAAATCAACATCATCCACGCAACCAACAATACTTTTTTCATTTTATTCTCCCTGTTTTGTGCTCATATCTGAGCGTTTTTATTGTTTTGCTAACTTAATTCCAAACTATAAAACTAAATCAACTGTAAACTATAACACACAAACTATATTTTGTCAATAAAATGAAAAGAGGTAGTTTGTATATACAAACCACCTCTTTACGTGTGTGTTATTTTACTCTGTGACAGGAACGTCTCCAACCTTATGAACAAGGAAGGTTCCCTCCGTCATCTCACGTCCCCAATACTCATGGTCCATTTCTGAAACCATTCTAGGCACAAGAGATTCTCCAGCTCTCAGTAACTGCTGAAGTTGTTCAATAGTGAACATGTCATCTTTTTGAAAAAGCCAAACACAATCACCACCTGCTCCATTTGGATTAATCCACTGATAAACATAAGACCATCCATCTGGATTGGTATGAAGACGTTTTGCATGTCTCATACCAGTTTTCTCATCAAAGATAACTTCGATGACATCACCACCACGTCCATTCGTCGCTTCCATAACATCAGTAGAAACAATACCGGGAGGAAAAGGATTGTGATCACATCTTCCTTCACCCGCCACATTAATACGCATGCCAACAAGAGCTGGCATATCTGCATAAACAGTCTGTGTTTGCACACGGACTTCAGGTGGACGAGATTCAGCTACTACACGCTTCTGTTGTTCTTGGCGAAGTTTCTGTTGCAACTCTCCAATATAAACAGTTTTAGCATGCAGTTCATTGGCATAAATCTTGTTAGCCTCAATAAGATCAACAACGATTTTTTTCGCATTAATAATATTTGCATTAAGCACATCAATATGTGCTGTTTGCGCGCGAAATTCCTCAGTCTCCACTCGCTTAGCCTGAACAAGGTCTGCAACGACCTTTTTGGCTGTGAGTAATTGTGTCTCAAGCGTTTCCACATGAGCAGTTGTTACCCTAAGCTCAGTTGCTACAACTTCACTAGCTTTAACTAGATCAGCATTAACAACTGTGATATCAGCTACTTGAGCTTCCAAATGCTTAGTATGAACTAAATCAGTTGAAATCTCTTTCACAGACAGCTTGTGACCATGCTTCTTGTAATAAGCACGCCGAATTTTACCAGCCTTGACAACCATCGCCTTAAAGGTCGGATCGTCAGAACTAATAGTCTTAAGCTCAATACCAGCCTTCAAACTATTCAAATCAGCGGCCGTAAGACCTGATACAGCAGCAATTAACCATGGATTTTGCCCACGATCATTTGCAAACTTAATCAAGTTTTGATTCTTTGGTAAAGAACCTAAGATGATAGCCTGTTGAATATCTAAGATATTCTCAGTATCAGCCTTAACCTCACCAATAGCACCAGTTATTACTTCCTCCGATTTAATGATCTGATCAAGGATGTGCTGCATTGAAACTTCTGATTTAGAAGCACTATCAACAATTACCTTTACATTCATCTCTTCAGCTACTGCAAATGCAGAAGGATGAAGAAATACCATAGCCATTCCTACGAAAAAAAATTGAATTTTTTTCATGTTTTTCTCCTTTTTTGGTTATGTCCCCATAATAACTGGACAAAGTTTATATTTTTTACTGTTAAATAAACACACACGGTTAGATCAATAAAATAAATTGATCTACCTGTGACAAAAATATTTAATTTTCATCACAAAGTAGAACTGTCTATTCTTTAACGTATAACTCTACCACATTTCACAAGAAATGCAATGGCTATTCGTTTTTATTAAAGTTACTAATTCTATCATGTAACTCATTCACATTTTGATTTAAATACTCAGCATTCTCATCAAAATCATCCTGTTCATCAACTAATTCATCTTCTGCGACATAATCATCAACAGAATTATTTAACTGATTATTAAAATGATCTTCAACTGCATTATCATTATGCGTATTTATTTCCTCTATTTCATCCTGCTTTTTCTCTTTTTTTTGAGACAAACAAAACTTGTTTGGAAAAAAATATATAAATACTACAGCAAGAACCCCACCAAACAATCCTCCAATTATAGTATTTGGCAATATTCTAGGTACAGTAGGTCTAAGTGGTGTATTTGGTCCATCTATAAGACGAACTGTTACACGATCTCCACCGCCATGATACTTATCACCTTTTGTTGTCAATATATAAGCTGCTGCTTTTGCAGTTTCCTCCGCTGTTTTACGAGATTCATCAAGTACACTGATATGCATTATACCCGTATTATTTACCTTTTTCACACTTATAACTTTTTTCCATTCTTTTTCCCACTCTTCAGGATCATGTGAAAAATCACGACGCACATCAAAAGGTGCATCCTGCACATCATTGAAAAATGATGTCGTGTGTATAACACGAGTAAATATGTTACTCAAAAACTCAGCAGACTTTGTAGCACTAAATGCATCTACTTTCTCACTTTCTTGTTCCTGTACAACAATCATAGAAATATCACTCTGATATTTCGCTGGCATTATTACAGAAATTATAAATGCAATAAGAGCAAAAACTATAATTGACACTATAACAAGTCTCCATCTATGTGCTATATATTTTATTGTTATTTCTTGTTCATTCATAAACTAAATATTATTACTCTTTAGAGAAAAATCATTCTTCATATTACAATTCAAGGCATCACAATTATTCGTTATAAATTCCTGAATTGCCAATCTAATTTTTGGAGTTTTATCTCTCATTTCTAGATATTTTGTTTTTGATACATAATCCTGAAATGCATACAGTACGGCAATTAGAAACCCATATCTACCATCCAAAAATCCAAATCTCACTATATACATATATACAAATCTAGCAAATGACGTTCCTGGTATGAAGAACCACACGTCCTTAATCAATGCTTTTGTATATAACCCATTTGTAAAAAATTGTTTTAAATCGACTTTTGTTTTAAATATGCTCTCATGAGCCTTGACCATATAATTTGCTTGTTGCGTAGAATATCTATTAAATTTTTCAAAAAATTGAGATAGACTTCTATCACTATAATGCAACATGTCTCCATCAACTACTTGCATTTTATCTTTTGGTAAAATTATATGTTCGTGCACATTACGATCTTCATATCTAATTGTTCGTTTAAATAATCGAACATTATATAGTGGATAGCGACCCCCCCAACGCAAGAATTTTTTCAAAAAGAAATGTTTTCTAGCTATTTCATAACCATCATATTTATTCATCCCTTCTCCACTGTTCAATAATTTTTTTATATTATCTCGTAATTCATCAGTTACAACTTCATCACTATCAAGTACCAATATCCAATCATATTTTGATTTAGGAATTGCCCAATTTTTTTGATCTGCATGATATGTAAATTTTCTTTGAATAACACGTGCACCATAACTTTCAGCTATTTCAACAGTCTTATCTGTAGAAAATGAATCAACAACAAATATTTCATCTGCCCACAAAACAGACTTTATAGCTTGAGCTATAAGATCCTCCTCATTATATGTAGGTATCAAAACCGTTAATTTGTGTCCATTATTAGTCATATATCTTTTTTACAGATAGTATATTTAACTCTATAATTTTCATTTAACTGTATACTATAGCAAAAAAATGATACTTTGTCAAGGCCTGTATTTCAAACAAAAAACACTAGACTATTTAAATAATCTAGTGTTTTTTCAATTGTGAACTACTGTTTAACAAATTGGAACTCTTTACTGAAGGAATTTGAAAAATGGAACAGTTTTTATACACTTTAAGCCCTAATAAAAATCTATTGACACGTCCCTATTTCCCTGCTAACTTTAACCATCAAGTAGTCATTTAACAATGCAGTTAACATTAACTCAATCACAAAGGAGATTGTAATATGGAAAAGAAAATCCCAGTAATGATAAATGGTTTACCTGGTAATATGGCAAGTTTAATTGAAGAAGCTATTTCAAAACAGTCCAATTATCAAATCGTTATCGCCTCATTGACAGGTTATGAAACTGGTGACTGGTATGAGAGTCACAGAAGCGGTGGCATAAAACTCTATGAGCCACCAGAACATCAAGCCATACTCGAAGAGGCATCTCTTCAGTGGGGTGAATCTGGTCTCATAGCAATTGATTTTACTCAACCTACTGCGATTGAAGAAAATGTAAATTTGTACTGCAAAAATAAAATACCCTTCATTACTGGAACAACTGGTGGTAATCGACAGTTGCTTACAAAATTAGTTGAGGAGTCTGAAATATCCGCAGTCATTGCTCCAAATATGTCTGTGCCGATAGTAATGCTCATGGATATGATTGCATTTGCTGCAACCAATTATCCCAATGCACTCAAAGACTGGGAGATACGGATAGTTGAAAGTCATCAATCATCAAAGGCTGATGTGAGCGGAACTGCCTTAGCCATAGGTGAAATCATAAAAGATCTTGGTGTTAATTATAGTCCTTCCAATATCCGTGATGTACGTGATAAAATTGAACAACGCCTCATGGGCATTCCTGAATTTGCACTTGATGGACATGGCTGGCATAAATACTCTCTGATATCACCCGATGGTAATGAAATGATTGGATTTGAACATAACATCAACGGTCGCGATACATACGTCAACGGCACATTGATGGCACTCGACTTTTTAACAAAAAAAGTTGCTGAAGGTGCTAAAGGAAAATGTTTTTCAATGAAGGATGTCATGCGAGGATAATATTCCTTTCATAACAAAAATGCGAAGATTCTCAAAAGAATCTTCGCATTTTAATTTTATCCCATAAAAACAAAAAAACCACTTACATAAGCAGTTTTTCCTAACCGTGATCCCACGGAGAATCGAACTCCGGTTTCCAGGATGAGAACCTGGCGTCCTAGCCGCTAGACGATGGGACCTTAAATACAAAATTTATTATAGCAATAATATAATAAAAAATCAATACTTCATTAAGTATGAAATAGAGCACTCTATTTCATCCAACATCTATAACACATTTTCACTCTTATTCAAGATAAGCTCTTTAACAACATTCTCCATATGAATACCCCGTGAACCCTTTATCAAAATAGTATCTTCCGATTTTATAACATCTCTAATTTTATCACATACATTAACACTTTCATCAAAATGACTTACTGAAATATTTGATTTTTTTAATATAGTAACCGCATATTTCATCTCTTCCCCAACCAAAAACACTTCATCAATTTTAATTTCCTGTAATTGTCTTGCTATTTTTTGATGCTCTCTTTGTGAGATATCACCCAATTCTTTCATATCTCCTAAGATAGCAATTTTACGACTACCTTCAATATTATTCAAAACATCTATTGCTGCACTCATTGATTTTGGTGATGCATTATATGTATCATCTATAATTTTTGAACCTTTGATTCCTTCAAAAAATTGCATCCTACCTGGAGAAGTTTGGAAATCATACACATCATTCATAACTTCAACAATATTCAATTTTAAATGCTCCGCAACAGCAATCCCAGCCAATACAGAATAGATAAAATGCTCTGCTATTACATTTTTTAATCTTACTGGAATTATTTTATTTTTATAATTTAATTTAAACGAAAGACCTCTATCATGACAACTATAAAAACATGTTTCTATATCTGTTGCAACAAAGTCAGCACCATCAGACTTCCCAAAAGTAATTGCAGTATCAACCTTATTCAAAACACTTACAACATTTTTATCATCATAATTAATAATTGCTATACCACCCTTTTTCATATTAGTTACTATTTTTTGCTTTTCCCTTGTAATTTCATCAATGCTACTAAAAAATTCACTATGAGCAAATGATATTGCAGTTAATACTGATATATCCAATGGTACAATACTAGTCAAATAATCCATATCACCTGGCCTATCCACACCCATTTCAACCACAACAATTTCTGGATATTTACAATAAATCATTTTTGTTATCCATACACCAAAAATATAAAATATTGAAAATATTGATTTAATATCTTTATTAACTCCCAATATAGTAAGTGGTACACCTATTTCATTATTATAGTTCTTTTTTGTATAATATATCTGCTTATGTTTTTTAAGGATATGCACAATAACATCTTTTGTTGTCGTCTTACCAACAGATCCTGTTATTCCTATAACGTATGGATTATAACGCCATAAAATAGACTTTGATATAAATCCAAGTATTTTTTCTAACATTCTAATTTTAATACTTTTTCCATTCATAAACTTATTTTTTAACAATTTCTTCTGTTGGTGAAATATTATAAAAATCAAGTAAATACTTCATGATTTTACCAAAAGTTGGAGCTGCACTTGATTCTGCCCAAATAACTGTTTTTGGATTATCAATCCTTACGACTATTACAAACTGTGGATCATCAATTGGTCCATATCCTGCAAATGTTCCTATTGTTTGAGCATCATCATAACCCTTTTTACCAGTATTTGCAACTTGTGCTGTTCCAGTTTTTCCACCTATCAAATATCCAGACACATCAGCTCTTTTCCCATGCCCATTTACAACAACACTTCTCAACATTTCCCCAATCTGTTTTGATGCACCTTCACTAATTACTCTATGCACAACATGCGAATCCATTATTTCTTCTTCTCCATTACTATGAATTTTTTTCTCAATTATTTGAGGTTTCATGAGATTGCCCCCATTTGCTAATGCACTATAAGCTGTTGCCAATTGCAATTGTGTCATTGTTATTCCCTGTCCAAAAGATGCTGTAAAAAACTCTACATGCCTATTGATATAACTTAGATTACTTATATTACCATCTGCCTCAGCGGGTAACTCAATACCAGTTTGCGCTCCAAAACCAAAACGCTCAATATATTCTTTAAATTTTTTATTTCCTACCAATTTTTCCACATAAATAACTCCTGTATTTAAAGATTCTTCCAAAACTTGTGTCATCGTTTGCTTTCCATAAATTTTATCTTCTGAATTTTGAATTTGGTATTCAGCTGTAAAAACTGACCCCGTATCAACATATGTTGTATCTGGAGATATCTTATTATCATCAAGACCCATGGCAATCGTTATAGGTTTAAATACTGAACCTGACTCATATTCCTCAGACACAATAGAGTTCCTAAACACAGCCACATTTTCTACTTCATTATATTTATTTGGAACAAAAGAAGGATAATTTGCAAGAGCTAGTATTTTACCCGTTTTTGGCTCCATAACAATAACAGAACCATCTTCCGCATCAAACTCCTTAACAGCCTCTTCTAATATTCTTTCGACTTCATATTGTACATTATGATCAATCGTCAAATATATATCAGAACCATCAACCTCCTCATTCACTATTCTATCCGTATTTGTTAACCAGCCACCTCTAGCATCTCTTTCTTGTATAATTTTTCCATCAAGTCCCTGCAACTCATCATCAAAATAAGATTCAATTCCATAACGACCTATATAGTTATTTCCATCTGAGCCAACGAAACCAACTACATGAGATGCTAATGTGCCTCCAGGATAAAACCTGAAGTATTCAGGAATAAAGTGTAATCCATCAATATTTAATTCATTTATTCTATCAACTTCTACACGTTCAACTTTATGTTTTATAACCTCATACACATCTTTTCTTTTGGCAAATTTTTGCATCACTCTACCAAAGTCAACATCTAACTCATGAGTTATGTCCCTTGCACTTTTTTCAATATCTTCATCCTCAACATCCCTAGGTGATATATACGCCAAAAAATATTCTTTATTCACACCCAATGGATATGTTTCTTTTCTATTTTTCAAAAATATTTCACCTCTGGAAGATACTAAGTTTTTCTCCATTTTATGCTGTCTCTCAGCTAAATTCATATATCGATCATACGCAATCACCTGAACATAATATAATTTCAATATCACAACAACTAAAGCTCCACAAAACAGTAAAAACAATATCGATGTACGTGAATACTGCGACGCACCCCCTTTTTTCGCATTTGTTATTTTATTATTATTTTTCATTCCAACAATTTTCAATCTAAGGCAACTCTTACTTCCCTTTCTATGTACACAGGACTTTCTACTTCCATCATTTTCTTTTCTTCAATAACCTTTTCTATATCTTCCAATGATCGCAATTGTGCCTCTTGTATCACTAATTGCTCATTTTCACTAGCTAATGTTTTTATATCTTTCTCAATAGAATAAATTCTATCTCCTTTAATAGCAATATTATTAGAGCTAAATAAATACATTATACCAACAAACACAACTCCAACAAACACAAAGGCACCGACAGAACTAAATCCTTGTGCGGTTTTATGATGTTTTATTTTTTGTTTTTTAGCCCCCACACGATACAAGCAATATGATCGTCTGCAAGCTTTTTTATATTTTGACATGTTGGTTTTTTACCTAACCAACGTGCCCCCCTCACACGTTTGTGAATTTTTGTTTTCTTTAGATTGTCTTAATTTACACAAAGACAACTACTACTATCATTACACTAAATAATGATAGACTCACCATCAACTTAATAAATTAACGGTTTTTTAAATTTTTTCCACACTACGCAACCTTGCGCTTCGTGATCGTGGATTATCACTAATTTCTTTTTCACTTGGCTTTATCGGTTTTCGAGTTATAACACGAACACTTGGCTCATGTTCACACCTACAAACTGGCATTTCTGGATCACAAATGCATCCCCTAGCATTTGAACGAAATATATTTTTCACCATTTTGTCTTCACCTGAATGAAAAGAAACTACACTAAAATATCCTGATTTCTGTAAAACACTTATTCCATCTGTAAGAAAAATCTTCAAATTCTCAAATTCATTATTCACCTCTATCCTTATAGCCTGAAATGTTTTTGTTGCTGGGTGAATTTTCTGTTTCCTTTTTACAGAATTTGGAATTGAGTTGATTATAATATCCGCTAATTCACCAGAAGTTACAATAGGCCTTTGATTACAAATATTTTTTGCAATCAGATTCGCAAACTTTTCATCACCATAATTCCTAATTATTTGTGATAATTCATTTTTTGAATATTCATTAACAACGTAATGAGCCGTCAATTCTAACGATTGATCCATGCGCATATCAAGCTTACTCTCGCCCATGAAACTGAATCCCCTATCAGTTTCATTCATTTGATCTGACGATAAACCTAAATCAGCAACAATTGCATCAACATAATCGATATCAAAATCTTTCAAGATTTTTCTTATATTAGAATAATTTGAATGAACTATTTTTATTTCCTCCGCTATATCAGGAAAACTATTCTTAAATCTTTCAATTGCTTGCATGTCCTGATCACACACAATCAATGTTCCACCAGGCATAATTTTTTTATAAATCTCTCTTGCATACCCACCACCACCTAATGTTGCATCAAATACTACCATTCCTTCTTTGAGTTCTAATAACTCAATTGCCTCTTCCATCAGTACAGGCTTATGTTGCGTTTCTGTCATATCAAACATATTAATATATTCCGAGTTTTCCTAAATTTTCTGCTATATCATCACTATTACTCTCAGCCTTCTTTTTATACTCACGCCATTTACATTCATCCCAAATCTCCAATCTATTAAATAATCCGGCTACTACAACTTCTTTTTTCAAATCAGCATATTCTTTAAGATACTCTGGCAATAAAATTCTCCCCTGAGAATCAGCATTTACATCAGTGGCTCCAGCAAGCATCAATCTAACAAAAGATCTTGTTCCTGCTTCACCTATTGGCATAGTGCCTAATTTCTCCGCTAATTCTTTCCAGGCTTTCATAGGATATACAAACAAACATTTATCTAATCCCCTAGTAACAACAACATTCTTACCAAGCTCTTTTCTAAATTTTGATGGTAATGCCAACCTCTTCTTAGCATCTACAGAATGATTGTATTCTCCAATAAACATAGCTGTATCTATAAATTCACCACTTTTCACCACTTAATAGGTCTACAATGACATTTTACACCACTTTGTATGATTACGTCAACAATATTCACCACATTAAAATATCAAGTTATCCACGTGTTATCCACATACAAAAAAACACGTGTTTAAAAACGTGTCCTTTCGATTTCTCTACAACTGTTTTTTTACGCACCTTTTACTAAACCTCTTCCTCGAAAAGATGCCTGACCTTTCATATGTAAATCTGGCCTCGTCAGCTTAGACGTGCGAATATTGTACCTGCGACCTAATTTCTCATCAAAAAGTTCATATTCTTCTTCAGACTTATCAAATGCCATATTTCCAGTAGAAACAACTTTTTTACTCACACCGACGACACCCCGAACGGCTCTTAATAATTCAAAATTTACAACATCATCACTATGCATATTCCTATTATCACCAGAAGTCCTTGCACCATTTCTCGTTCGTGAAAAATTAGCTGAATGATGAGCTTTATCGAGCTTTGAAGTATGTGACACTATTTTTGAAGGAAAATGTTTTTTTTGAACACTTTTCAAACCTAATTCTTTTGCAAGTATATCTATTTCTCTTTTGCTAAAATTATTATCATTACCATATTTCAATGCTGCTAAAGCACTTTTCATTTCTCTTTCCGTAACTCCACCATTTCTATATTTCTTCAATTCATTGAATAGTTGTTTTTTTTCTATACTTTTATTTACAACATGTTTTTCACTATCTTTTTCTAAAATATCCTTCATTGCAGAACTCTTATGAGCTTTGGAACCCAATAATGATTTTTTTTTATATACAATTTTATTTGACATTTTTATTTTTATTAATTATTCAATCATTACTCTATGACAGCCTTAATTCTTCTAACACCTGCACCAGAACTTTTTTCTTTTTTCAATTTAAATACACCTTTAATTTCATCAACACTTTCTATATGCGGACCACCACATAACTCTCTTGAATAAATTCGCTCATCATCTTTCACGGTATATACCTTAACTTGATCTGGATATTTTTCCCAAAATACACCCAAGACACCCATTTCTTGAGCATCAAGCTTTGACATTTCCTCTAATTCTACCATTGCCTTAGAACCAAGTGCTTTATTTACATATGCCTCTACTGCAATACGTTCTTCATCCGTCAATTTCTCATCATGAGAAAAATCAAATCGTATTCTTTCTGCCGTAATATTTGAACCTCTTTGCTCAACATGATTACCCAACACATCTCTAAGACCTGCCAACATTAAATGTGTGACAGTATGTAATTGTGTTGTAATTTCATTGTCATCAGCAAGTCCTCCTTTAAACTTTCCAGAACTAGCAGTTCTGGATAATTCTTGATGCTTTTCTTGTGCATCTTGAAATTCCTTAATCCATTTTTCATTATATTCCACACCTTTTTCCTCCATAGCTTCAACAGTCATTTCAAATGGATATCCATATGTTTGAAATAAATCAAAAAAAGTAGTTCCATTCATTTCTTCTTTTTTCAATTTATCAAGTATTATTTCACCTTTCTTCAATGTTTTTCTAAACTTTTCTTCTTCTTCATTAATTACTTTATAAATTTTTTCACTATTATCCAAAATATCCTTATAATATTCCTTATATGTCTCTACAACGCTGCTAGCTACTATTTTTGTAAAATTGCTTTCTACTCCTAACTGATGTCCAAACCTGATTGAACGTCTTATAAGACGCCTAGTAAAATAACCTTGATCTTTATTTGATGGAATTGCACCATCATTAATTAGGAACACAGAACCTCTCAAATGATCCATTATTACTCGAAATGCTCGTGTATCATCATCATTTTCACCATATTTTTTCCCTGATACTATTTCTATCTCAGTACGAATTTTGTCAAAAATCTCACAAGCAAATATATCTGGATTATCTTCTACTGCGATAAGCATCCTTTCTAATCCACCTCCAAAATCAATATTTTTATTTTCTAATTCTTCAAATCCATCTGGAGTCCTCATGTACTTCATGAAAACATTATTACCAATTTCAACAAATCTACCGCAATCACAGTTTGGATGACATTCATCATTACTCCACTTTGAATTTTCATGAAACTTCAAATTCTCACCAAGGTCCCAAAACATCTCACTATCAGTACCACCTGGCTCGCCAATTGGCATATTCTCTGGCTCGCCTACACGAGACCACCAATTCTCATCATTCCCATAATAAAAAATTCTTCCATCTTGCATACCATTTTTCCGCACATTAAAAACAGCTCTAGCATTTATACCTTTTTTATCAAATTCTTGCTTCCATAATTCTACAGCTTCAGTATCTTTATCAATATTTAAATCTTCATTTCCTTGATAAACAGATACATATAATCTTTCAGGATCTAAATCTAACTCTTCTGTCAAAAATTCAAAAATCCACATTATTTGCTTTTCTTTGAAATAATCCCCAAAAGACCAATTTCCCAACATTTCAAAAAAAGTAGTATGTGTATTATCACCAACTTCTTCAATGTCACTAGTTCTAAAACATTTTTGTGAATTAGCCACTCTAACACTACCTCCTGGATATTTTTCACCCAAAAGATATGGCACCATCGGTTGCATGCCAGACCCTGTAAATAACGTCGTTGGATCATTTTCTGGCAACAAGGAAGCTGAAGAAACTATTTCATGTCCTTTCTTCTTAAAAAAATCTAAATACTTTTGTCGTAATTCTATAGCTGTCATATTATCCTAACTCTTTTTTAAAATTATCAATTATATTGTCAAATGCACGTTCATACAATCCATTTTTTTCAAATTTAGTATTTAATAAACTATATTTTTGCATTATCATATCAACATCATCTGCAGTTTTTGCATATTTTATTTTTTCACTACAAAAAGATAATTGCTTTTGAATTGTACCCGGTACATCGACATCATCCCCAATTACTTCATACACCTGCTGTTCCAATGTTTTTTTACTCATAATTTTTATCCTAATTCAATTAGTTTTTTCTTTATACGCCTTAATTCATCTTCAATAAATGTTTCTTTTTCTGTAAATTTCTTGTTTTCAGTTTCATTTTCTTTTATATATACATTAATTCTACTTCGCTCTCGCTCATGTCTCCTCAGCTCATCTTTTAATTCTTCTTTTTTACGTTGCACTTTTTTTAAATCAGATCTATATGACATCTCTTGCATTGTTATACGTCTTTTAAGTTTGACGAGTTCTTCATCTGACATGCTACTTTTATCTATATACATAAAGAAAATATAATGTTAATACTAATATACTACGTTAAATTATTACACATTTCAAGTAATTGGTTTATAATATTCTATAAAATATTAAATAATTTTCCTATAAAAAAAATGTAAAACATCACAAACATTGCACCTTCCCATAAATAAATCTTTCGTGAAATACCGCTTATCAAAAATAAAAATGTTGTCGCAGCCATAACTGGTATACCTATACTCATCGTAATTGCATCAACCTGTAAACTAGTAAATAATGCTGGCACTCCAACAACTATAAGTACATTAAATGAATTTGAACCAAAAATATTACCAATAGCTAAATCCGCCTTACCCTTCAATGCTGCCTTTACAGATACTATTAACTCTGGCAAAGATGTACCAATGGCAACAGCTGTTATAGAAATAAGTGCTGATTTTATGCTTAAAACATCAGCAATGTTAACAACTGCTGTAATTAAATATTTTGCACCAAATATCAATGCTACAGCACCTATAATAAGCGTACCTATTAATTTTACAGATACTTTATCATTTTTCTTTTTCTTATCAACATTATCAATGTTTTCATCTTTTGAAAAAATAGTATAGGCAAAATAAATTGCATACGTGCCTATCAAAATCAAAGCCTCTCCAAATGTAACGTTTCCATCCCACGCAACAGCCAAAAAAATAACTGTACTAGCCGCTAGCATAGGAAGATCCACATCTATCAAGCTTTTTGAAACAGTTAAATGTCTAGCTATTATAGTAGAAATACCTACAACAAGTAATATATTTGAAATATTTGAACCCACTGCGTTTGCTATGATTATATCAGTCTCACCATCTCTAAGTGCAAAAATTGCAACAGCTAACTCAGGTAGAGACGTTCCCAGGCCTATTATTACAGCACCTATAATAAATGCTGACAAACCCAAAGCTCTACCAATTTTCTCACTTGAAATCAAAAATAAATCAGCACCCTTTACCATTACTATCATAGCCACTACAAAGACTCCTACCCAAAATAATACTTCCATTGTCATATATTTTATTCTTTATCTTTTTGAGATTTATTAATTATATTTCTAATAGAAGAAAGATCTATATTAGGTTTATTTGATGAATGTGCAAATTTCTTTGGAGCAACATGTTTTAGTTGAGATAATTTTAATGGTTTTTCATTATTTGTTATCACAACATCCTTTTCGATAATTTCATCTTTTTTTTCCTCCTTCTTAACTGCTACTTTTTTAGGTGTTTTTTTTGGAATTTGTTCTTGTTGTGTATTTTCTTTTGTTTTAGCAAGTGTTCTCTGATGATCTTTAAAACACTCTTTACAAAAAACAGGCCTGTCACCATCAGGCTTAAATGGCACCTGAACATTCAATTCACACATAGCACAAGTAGCATCATACACATCCTTTTTTTGAGACTCCTCATTATCATCATTTTTCACTACAGCAACTCTATCTGTAACTTTATCTGTAACTTTTGTAGCATTAGTTTTTTTATTTTCTACAGTATTTCGTTTATTTGCAATTACAGTTGGCTTTTCTATAATCATTCCCGTCCATCTAGCTATTTTTTCTTCAACTACCTCTCTATCCTCTGAATATCTTTCTCTAGAAACTTGTATCACCTTATCTGTACTATCCTCGTATTTTCTATCAATTGGCGGAAGTGTCGTAGCACTAAATGCATCTCCAGAAATACCATCTATCATCAACTTCAAATAAATATTGTATTTTGGCAAATTCACAATATCATTCATTGTAAACACTGGCTCAAATTCTTTCTCAAGGTATTCAGCATCTGTCGCACCCACACGAAAAGAAACTATTGTCCCCACATTTCCAAATATAGCATCCCGCACAATTTCATCTAGTTGCATTATGTACTGATTTGCTAAAATCAAATTCAAACGATATTTACGAGCTTCTGACAAAATATTTGCAAACGCCTCTGTAGCAAAGTTTTGAAACTCATCAACATATAAATAAAAATCTTTACGACTTTCTTCTGGAGTATCTACCCTGCCCATAGCTGCAAGCTGAATTTTTGTAATAATCATTGCACCTACCAAAGAACTATTATCCTCACCCATCCGTCCCTTTGATAAATTCAATATAAGAATTTTCTGATTATCCATTACATCACGTATATCAAAAGCTGATTTTGTTTGTCCCAATAAATTACGTATAATTGGACTTGTCAAAAACTGTCCAACTTTATTTTGGATTGGAGAAATAACCTCCTGTAAAACTCTTTCATTCCATTTTGGAAATTCATCCACCCAAAAAGCCTTCACAACAGGATCTGTAATATTATTAGATACACGAATACGATATTTTTTATCTGTCAAAATACGCATTACACCAAGTAAAGTACTACCAGGAGTCTCCAGTAAAGCCAATAAAGCATTTCTAAGAATATATTCAAGTCTAGGACCCCAAGAATCAGCCCACAATTTTTGAAATACACCTATAAGACCAGAAGCAACCAAAGGTCGAAATTCACGTGGAACTTCTTCTAACACATTAAAAGCTATCGGGAAATCTTGATCAGAAGGATTAAAATAAATGACATCATTTATTCTTTCTGGAGGTATCATACTAATTAACTTTTCTGCCGTATCACCATGTGGATCAACAAAACACATACCATGCCCACTTCGTATATCTTGAATAGCAAGATTCTCAAGCATGTTGGTTTTACCCATACCAGTCTTACCAATAGCGTATAAATGCCGACGTCTATCGTCAGTTTTTATACCAAATGCTGTTGCTTGATTTCTAAAATTCGTTTGTGCAAATGCTGTTATCTCTGTCATAAAAAAATTATTTATTGATTGTAATATTATACCTATTCAAATGGTAAATTACTAGGTGCACTACCTTTTCTTGAATCTGACCATTGTACACTAGGAGCTTCTACCGACATATCCGGTAAATGAAATACCGTTGCCAATTCTTTTGTACTCAAATGAAATGGATAACCACTATCATCTCTATCACGATATCTTCTTAAAATTTTTCTCATTCTATATTCGCTTCTTGATTTTACACCAACATAATCAGCGTAAACTTTTGATCTATCAACTGGAATGAATTGATTTGTATGATTATCTGAAAACTGTTTTATTGAGGACATTGCACCACCAAGATTCACAGCAGTAAAAAAGTCTTTTTTTCCTACAACTATAAGTCTCATATTAACACTAAACATTGCTTTTGCAATGTTTTCTTCCAATACTTTTAATACCTGCTTTTCACCTGGACTAAGCTTAAACTCCAATGGTTGATCATCTCCAGCAGGAGTTTCAAATGCAGAAAATTCTGGAGGTGCATTCCACCCCACCATAATTCCGCCAAACACATCTTTTATATCAAACCATAATCTTGCAAATAATCCCTCTGGCTTTGCACTCTTTCCCAAAAAATCATCAACAGTTCCCTTACCCCAATCATTAAACCAAGGAGGCCTATCTGCTCTTATAATATACTGAAGCCACATATGTTGACCTGGACCAAGATTACCAATAGCTTCCAACATACTTGCTAGAGGATCCATCATTGTCCCAGTTACATCCTCATCAAAATATTCATATGTTTTGATTGGATATGCATCTGGTTTCAACAAAAATAAATCAAATCCTTTCAGTGTCCAATCTTCATTTGGAATAACATTAGGAATATTCCCTGTATAATCTTGAACTTCTATTATTTCAACACTCGGATACTGCGCATAAAGAGAACTTTCAACTAAATCTCGAAAGGCTGCCGGTGTACGTATATAAAAATGTGCAGTACCTTCAGTACCTACTATTTCTAGACTAAAATATGGATTTCCAGCTCCATGACAATATGCACTTATCATATTCACTCCTGCATCTGTTGCCGCGAGAGAATCAAAAAAACGTTCCATTATCTTTGGACTTTTTTCTATATCTCTAGGTGGTATAATCTCAAGCAAAACATCATTTTGCTTCATGAGAAAGTCTGCTATAAACACATATCTTCCCCACAAACTTTTAAAGATTAACCAAAAAGTTATCGGCATGATTATAAACCAAGTCGACTGAAACGTCACAAAAATTTGTGAAAAAAATTCTGACATTAAACTTTATTTTTATATTTTATAACAAAATTATGCACTTTTTTAGTACAAGTATAAATTCATTATAACATTAACTAGCATTCGTATCTAGTGTATAATCATGTCCATTTACCTTTTTTGCAATAAGACTAAGATTCACTCTAACTGTAGTTGGCTTTACATGTCTCACCTGTAAAACTTTTTCTACAATATCATCAGCTGGCATAGGGCCACCTGCTTCTTCCAAGATTTTTAAAACAATATCCTTTACAGTTCCTTCCTCATATTCATTAAAATTCAATGCATATACACCACGTCCAACCAGCACAAAATTGTCATCTCGTATCAATTCATTATGAACTGTTTGTGGATGTGATTTTTTACCTTTCTTACCTAAACCGTAATCATCTATAGCTTGTGCTATTTCACGAAAATGCATTGGCGTATCTTTTTCTTTCATTATAAGTAATGATTTTTCCCTAACTCCTCTTGGTGAAATTTCATCCCAACCACTAAGTCCCCATTTATCAAATGGATTCTTATCAATTTCACTAGATACTACCAAGTAGCTCTCCAATTTATTTAAATCCATATTTTCCTGAACATTTGACATTTTTTCTTGCAATCGTTCACTCGAATATGTTTTTTGCTTATCTTCAAATATATTCTTTATAGAATCATGCATTTCACTCCATTCATCCATATCAAATTCAGTAACAACAACAGAGCCTTTAATAACTGGATGTTTTTTTGAATTCACATAAGAAATTTCATCCATCCCTTCCACAAGAAATCTAATCGCACCTTTTTCTTTATTATTTTCACCACCCAATTCCAATAGCTTATCAATATGCAAAACACCTCCATTATCACCAATTTCTGCAATTATTTGTTTTTTAACATTATCTACTTCTTCTGAAGAATTAACATTTTTATTCATCTTAAGACCAGATTGAACAATTTGCCTGACTCTCTCACGAGTAACACCATATTCATCACCTATTGCCTGTAAAGTCTCTGGCTTTTCCAAACCAACACCAAAACGCCTTTCAACTATGGATTGTGACCTTTCTGGCATATCAGATAATATCACTCCCAATACCTCATAAAATTGACTACTGTTATTATTTGTGCTATTCATAAAAAAATATATTAAATTTACCCCTTAAATAAGCCTTTTTGTGACTTCAAACAATTGTACCAAAAAACTCTTTTTTTGTCAAGCTTTTAAAAATGCTGTATACTATGGATATAATAAACTAAACACTAATAATATGAGTACAGATCCAATTGTAAAATGTGTCTCCAGTGATGAATTACACGGTGATGCCAAGAAGATTTTTGAAGATTTTTTAGATAGTAGTGGAAAAGTACCTAAATGGCTACAGGTTATGGGGAATTGTGAAGATACAATGACTGGTTTTTTTTCTCTATTTAAATCAGTAATGGATAACGAACCAGCACCAAGTGAATTAAAGTGGAAAGTGGCTTATGTCGTATCTGACATAAATAAATGTGAATTTTGTATAGGAGCAACACAATCTAAACTTAGTGGTTTGGGCATAAGTGCTCAAGACCTAGAAAACGTAGATAAAGCTGAGGATCCAAAGGAAGCTTTAGCTATAGAGTATGCACGTGCTACAACAGAACATGCATATAGCATTGACCCTGAGTTAACAAAGCGAATGCAAGATGCATTCTCTGATGAAGAAATTGTTGAAATAACTGCTGTTATTGGAACATTTAACTTTCTCAATCGTTTTAATGACGCTTTAAGAATTCTTCCGGAATCTAAATAATTACTAGATTAAAAAAAGCAGCTTATATCTAAGCTGCTTTTTTTTTATTTGAAATCAATAACTAATCACTTAATGATTGACAAATTATTCTGGACGAAGTGATGAATGATGGTGAATTATTTTCCACTCATCATTTTCATTTTTTTGAAACACATATGTAAACCTTGCATTTGCAACTTCCCGCGCATCTACTGATCCAACTTCAAAATCATACAATCCCGAATATATAATTGTTCCACCATCAGAAGATTCTTGCACAGCACTTTCAATTATTGTACCAAATGGATTTTTTTGTAAAAAATGTTCAAAATATTCTACAGCACCGTCTATGCCTCTTTTTAATTCTCCATTTAATGTAGGTAGAAATGTTGCATCGTCGCTATACATTTCAGCTACCTTTTGTTTATCTTTGGTTTGTAAAGTTTCATTCCATTGGATAAACATGTCTTGTGCAATTTGATTTGAATCCATTTTTTTAATTCTTAATTTTTTATTAATCTAAAGTCCTTTTCTTGCAAGAAATTTCTTAGCTATTTTAATTCTAGACATCTCTCTTTCAAGTGTTGCTGCAACATGAGCATATTCTGTCTCATCAGTTTTTATAACTTTGTTTTTAATATCTTCTGCTCTCTGTTTTGCAGCCTCAGCCTTTTCTATATCTATATCTTCCGCTCTATCTGCTTCATCTGCTAATACTGTCAATGTATTATTTTCAAATTCCAAAAACCCTCCAAAAACAGCAATGCTTTTTTCTTCACCACCTTTTTTAGCGATTATTTCTCCAACTTGAAGTGAAGCAATATATGATCTATGTTCTGGCAAGATTGTAACCTCACCATCAGTTACAGGTAACGTTACCTGCTCAGCTTCACACTCACAAACTATTTGTTCTGGAGTTATAACTTTAATTTTTATCTGTTTGCTCATAAAATAATTTTAAATTATTCAGACTTTTTACCTTCAGTAACAGCATCAATAGAACCCTTCATATAGAAATCTTGCTCTGGTACATCATCCATTTCACCATCAAGAATCATTTTAAATCCTTTGATAGTATCTTCAATTTTTACATATTCACCAGTTGTTCCTGTAAATTGCTCTGCAACAAAGAAAGGTTGTGACAAAAACTTCTGTATTTTACGAGCTCTTGCAACAGTAATTTTATCTTCATCAGAAAGTTCTTCCATTCCCAATATAGCAATAATATCTTGTAAATCTTTATATCTTTGCAATACCTGTTGTACACCTCGTGCAACATCATAATGATCTTGTCCAATGATATTTGGATCCAGAATTGTTGAATTTGAATCAAGAGGGTCTACAGCTGGGTAAATTCCTAACTCTGTAAGAGGACGAGAAAGTACAACTGTAGAATCAAGATGTCCAAAAGTCGTAGCTGGAGCTGGATCAGTAAGGTCATCAGCTGGTACATATACGGCCTGAACTGAAGTTACAGAACCATCTTTTGTAGAAGTAATTCGCTCTTGTAATTGACCCATTTCTTCAGCTAGTGTTGGCTGATAACCCACCGCTGATGGAATTCGTCCCAAAAGTGCAGATACCTCAGAACCAGCTTGAGTAAATCGGAAAATATTATCAACAAAAAGCAAAGTATCACGTCCCTCAACATCACGAAAATATTCAGCCATAGTAAGGGCTGAAAGGGCTACTCGTTGACGAGCTCCAGGAGGTTCATTCATTTGACCAAATACCAGTGCTGTTTTATCCAATACACCAGATTCTTTCATTTCATAATAAAGATCATTTCCTTCACGTGTTCGCTCACCTACACCAGCAAATACAGAATAACCACCATGTTCCTGAGCAATATTTCGAATCAATTCTTGGATAAGAACAGTTTTTCCTACTCCAGCTCCTCCGAAAAGACCAATTTTTCCACCTTTTACAAAAGGACAAATTAAGTCAACAACTTTAATTCCTGTTTCAAGTATTTCAGTATCAGTTGATTGTTCAGAAAACTTTGGAGCATCTCTATGAATTGGATCCTTTCGACTAACTTTCACCTTTGCATCACTGCCATCAATTGTTTCACCTAAAAGATTGAACATACGTCCAAGTACACCAGGGCCAACTGGTACACTAATTGGAGCACCTGTATCAACCACCTCCATTTGACGCTTCAAACCATCTGTTGAAGCCATTGCAACAGCCCGTACTTTATTTCCACCTAAATGCTGATGGACCTCTAGTACAACCTTTTCATTATCTGAAACAATCACTTCTATAGCATGATAAATCTCTGGAAGACCTTCCACGAATTCCACATCAACAACTGGACCAATTATTTGTATGATTTTTCCTTGATTCATAGTAATTAGTATATTAGTAAATTAGTATCTTATTATATACACTGTCATTTCGACTGAAGCGTAGCGGAATTGAGAAATCTATAATATTGAGATCTCTCGACTTCGCTATCGCTACGCTCGAGATGACAATGAAATTTTAATTAATTTGTCATTTAAATTATCCTACCGCTGCGCTACCTGCTGAAATTTCTGCTATTTCCTGTGTAATCTTCATCTGTCGTATCTGATTATAAGCAAATGTCAGTTCTTCACTCATCTCTTCTGCTGCATCTGTCGCATTTTTCATCGCCATCATTCTTGAAGACTCTTTTGATGCGTTTGATTCCAATATTGCATGGTATAACTGCATTTCAATAAGTCTTGGAAAGATATGCTCAAGAACTTTTTTTGGACTTGGCTCAACTTTATATTCCATTTTTTGTTCCTTAACTCCAAGTTCTTTTGCAAGATTATCCATTTCAGCAATTTGCTTTTCTAAATCAATTTTTGAAACAGGTAGTATTTGACGAATTTTTGGTTCCTGTTTTATAACAGAAACATAATCTGTATATGCTATAACAACTTTATCATATTTTTTATTCAAATATTCTTCCATAACTATACTAGAAAGTGGTCGAACCTCATCAATCCCAGGTAAATATGTAAGTTCTGGAAATGCTGCTATAATTTCTTTCCCTAATTTACTAACTAATCCCTCACCCTTCCTTCCTACTGTAATAAAGTCTATTTTTAAATCTTTATCAGAAACAGGTGAATCTATTTTTTTAGTTCCTATACGATTAACCTTTAGCCTCTTTGGATCTTCTACTTCTGCTCTTATTTTTTTCATTATCTGTGCATTGAAGGATCCACACAATCCACGATTTGATGTGATTGCTACTATCAAAACACTTTTTACTTCACGAACTTCCAAAAGCCCATGCTCATAATTTTCAAAAGCACGCGCAAGGTTTGTAAGAACACTCCATGCAGCATGTGCATAAGCTCTAATCTTCAAAACACTTTCTGTAGATTTACGCATCTTTGCAGCAGAAACCATTTCCATTGCTTTGGTAATCTTACCAGTGTTATTTACAGATTTTATCCGACTTCGAATTTCTTTTAAATTTGACATAACTTATTCTGAAAAAGTATCTTTAAAATCTTTAATTGCACCTTCTAATTTTTCAACCGTGTCATCTTCCAATTTTCCACTTTCAGCGATTACATTTATCACATCTTTTTGACTTGATTTCATGTATTTTCTAAATTCATCTTCCCATTCAAGTATTTTATCAACTGCTACATCATCCATAAATCCATTTGTAAGAGCATATAAAACAATAACTTGCTCTTCCATAGGAATTGGTGAGTACTGATCTTGCTTCAATAATTCAACTGTTCTTTGCCCTCTTTCGATTTGTGCCCTTGTTTGTTCATCTAAATCTGAACCAAACTGTGCAAAAGCCTCCAATTCACGAAACTGTGCTAAGTCAAGACGAAGTTGACCTGATACTTTTTTCATAGCTTTTGTCTGTGCACTAGAGCCTACACGAGATACACTCAAACCAACATTCAAAGCTGGTCTAATACCTTTGTTAAACAAGTCTGATTCTAGATAAATTTGACCATCTGTAATTGAAATAACGTTTGTAGGAATATAAGCACTTACATCTCCAGCTTGAGTTTCAATAATTGGTAGTGCTGTAACAGAGCCTCCTCCATATTTTTCATCACGCTTTGCAGCCCTTTCTAACAAACGAGAATGTAGATAAAAAATATCTCCAGGATATGCCTCACGTCCCGGTGGACGCTTCAAGATAAGTGAAATTTGACGATACGCCCAAGCATGCTTTGACAAATCATCATAAACAACCAATACGTCTTTCCCTTGATCCATAAAATACTCAGAAATAGCAGCTCCAGTATACGGTGCAATGAATGAAAATGCAGCTGATTCAGAAGCACCCGCTGAAATAATAATTGTATGATCCATAGCTCCTTTTTTCTCCAGCTCACCCATTATACGAGCAACCTTTGACTCTTTTTGTCCAATAGCAACATAAATACAAATCATGTCTTGTCCTTTCTGATTGATAATTGTATCAATTGCAATAGCAGTCTTACCCACTTGCCTATCTCCAATAATAAGCTCACGTTGTCCACGTCCAACAGGTATCATTGCATCAATTGACTTAATACCCGTTTGAACTGGCTCATGCACTGATTTACGTTCAATAACACCTGGAGCCATCTTTTCGATAGGATACATTGTATCAGAAACTATTTCTTCCTTTCCATCAATTGCTTTTCCAAGCGGATTTATAACTCTACCTATCATTTTTTCAGTAACAGGCACTGAAAGAATTTTCCCAGTTGATTTTACTTCTTGACCTTCTTTAATTCCCTTATAATCTCCCAGAACCATTGCACCAACTTGATCTTCTTCCAAGTTAAGAGCAACTCCCACAGAGCCATCCTCAAATGTAAGCATCTCACTAGCCATTACATCACTAAGTCCATCCATTCGAACAACACCATCACCAACCTCAAGTACATTTCCAACTTTTTCAGTCTGTGTACTCATTTCAACATCTGATATTTGCTTTTTCAATTGTTCTACAATATAATCTTTACTCATAATTTTTAGTAATTAATAACTAGTTATTTTAAACTTATTTTTAGCTTTCTTAATCTCCCTAATACACTGCCATCCAAAACTTCATCCTTAATTTTAATGATAATGCCACCTTTTATTTCCTTATCTACCACACTATTTATGACAACGCTATCAGAACTATACTTTTCTTTTATAAATGATTGAATTTTTGACTGCTCCTGTGCAGTTAACTCCCTAGCACTTACAACAGTAGCTTCAATTATATTATTTTCATCGTTATAAATATCTCCAAACTTATTTACAACATCTTGAGACTTTTTCAAATCTCCTGTTTTTTTCATATATTCAACAAATTGCACTATCACATCATTAATCTCTGAATCACTTTTATTATCAGTTAATTCATACAAAGTGTTTGCATATTGTTTTGCAGATACTTTCATAAAATATTTTTAACTTATCACATCATTAATAATTTGTGCATCTTTTGTATCGTTTATCTTTTCATCAACAATTTTCTCAACTGCAGTAGCCACCAAAACTGAAATTTCTGACTTCACATCTGCTACCATTTTATCTTTCTCTTCACTGGCAACTTTTTTTGCTTTTTCAACTATTTTATCAGATTCTTTTTGAGCAATTTTTGTTAATTCTTCTTTATTTGCTTGAGCTTGATCCTCAGCTTTCTTCAAAATTTCTTTTGCTTGCTTTTTTGCTTCTACTAATACTTTTTTTTCTTTTTTCTCAATTTCTTTCAATTTCTTCTGTGATTTTTCCGCATCTGCTAATCCTTTTTCTATTTTTCCAGCCCTATCATCAAGCATTTTCAATACTGGTGCATAAGCAAATTTATACAGAATCAATAATAAAATGCTAAAATTTATCAATTGAGCAGAAAAAAGTCTCCAATCTATACCCAAACTTGTCAATAATTCATTCATATTTTTATAACCTTATATATCTTAATATATTCAAATTAGTTTTCAATTAGTGACTCGCAAATCAATTGCGAGTCTTTGATTGTAAACCAATCACCTTCATAATATTTTCATATTTAAGCACAGTTCAAGGAAAGAATAAATAAATGATTGAAGTGTATAATAATACACTGATTGAATTTATTTATTTTTGACGCAGGAATGTGCTAAATATGAAAATATTACACAAAAGTAATGATAAGTGCTACTACCAACGCATAAATTGCGATAGCCTCCGTAAATGCAATAGCAAGAATCATATTCGTCTTGATTTTTGCCTCTGCTTCTGGATTACGTCCAATTGCTTCCATTGCTTTTGAAGCAAGTAAACCTATACCTAGACCTGGGCCAATTGCTCCAAGACCGATTGCAAGTGCTGCTGCAATTGCTTTTGCTGACTCAGGATTGTTAAGTGCACCTTGTGCAATATCAACAATTGCCTTTGTTGTCTCTACATCTGCCATAATGGTTAATGTTAATAAATTATTACTTATTTACTACTTGTTTTAAGTAGTCAATGCACAAGTCATTAACTCCTTAACTCAAATAATTAATGAGCTTCTGCTGCCATTTTGAAAAATACCAATGTAAGCATTGCAAATACCAATGCCTGTATAAACCCTACAAAAACTTCCAAAAACAAAAACGGCAATGGAACAAACAATGGAACCAAAGCTAACATAACTAATAATAATACCTCTCCAGCAAAAACATTACCAAACAAACGAAATGAAAATGAAATGATTTTTGCAAATTCAGAAATTATTTCCAAAAGCCCTACAAAAGTACCTATAAAATAAGGCTTTTTAAGTGGACTTATAAAAAACTTTCCAGCATATTTCTTTACTCCCATTGCCATAATCCCCATAACCTGAGCAGCAATCACTGCAAAAATAGCAATAGCAAATGTTACATTTAGATCAGCACTTGGACTACGTATAAATGAAACTAAAACTTCTTCACCATGATGAATCTGATTAACACCAACTGTACCCATTCCAGGCAAAAGTCCAATCCAGTTTGAAAGTATCACAAAAACAAAAATTGTAGCAACTATTGGGAAAAACCGTCTACTTTGTGCTTTATCTCCAGTAACTCCATCAACAAGTCCTAATAGTCCTTCTAAAATAGATTCTGAAACATTTTGAAAACCACAAGGAACCAACTTTTGTCTCTTGCTTAAAATTACTGAACCAATAATTATAATGATGCTAACTACTATAGTCATCAAAAAAGTATTTGTGATCGGGAATCCACCGATTTCTGTAATCACCTCTGGCACTAATGAAATTGTTACATCCATAAAATAATATTAAATCCCCTACACAAATTTTAAGATTAAAAAAAAATACCCTCATCTCACTTTTATATATCTTGCATTATCCGAGCAGTTTTCCTATATACAAGATACGAAGATAATAGTATGGAAACAAAGATTCCTAGCAAAAGAAATATTGGGGAGCTTTCGAGCTTATTATCAAGCAATCTACCACCCAAGGCAAAACCAACAGCTGGAATTGCTATCATAAATCCTAATTCAAATGCTAGAGAAAGTGCATAAAAAACTCCACTATTCTCTGTTTTTTTATCTTGATCTTTTAACATATTCAATCATATAATTACTTAGTAAAATTGTCAACAGCTGCTCAAAAAAAATATACATCCCTTCCTTTTTAAGGAGGGTATTGAAGGGTCATTTTTTTACATAGCACACCTTAATTAACAATAAACCAATTAAATAAGAGATTTTCTTCAGATATCACATCCACCACAATCTTGAAGAATTGTTCAGCTTGGTTTTCTTCTACAAAAAACGTATTCCCAATCATATCACTAATAGGCGTCACAAACACACGACTACTCTCATGAACTCCATCACTTTCCACAATAACCTCCGTCTCCCCAGCAACTATAGTAGCAGTTCCAATTGAAGAAGCATTGATTTCATTACCTTGTTCATCTTGGGTTGTTATGTTGTCATTGATATTTAATGTATTTGTTTGGATATTATTCACTTTTAAATCATCTAATACAGTTAGGCCTTCTAATGTAGTAACTGGTCTTGTAATCTCTGTTGTAGTTTCTGTTGTAAACAAGAATCTTTCATTTATTGCTAGTACTGTATCTGAGTTTGTTGATACTATACTTGCTAGAGTTATTTGATCTTGTTCTAGTATATCCATCCTATCTTCTATTTCTTGTATTGTCTCTGTTGCTAATTTATTTGCATCTATTTGTAGGGATAGGTCACTGACCTGTCCTTCGATATGGTTAAACTTATCTTCAATATCATTTAGATTTTCATCTACTGACAACTGTAAATCTTGTAATGTTTGGATATTTGTATTTGTTTGTAATATTGTGTTATTTATTTGAGTATCAATTTCACTTATTTTTTCTGGAGTTGGTAGATTTGATATATCTATCAGATTTAGATTTGGTATTTCTAATCCTGTTGTTATATCTGTAATATATATTAGTTGTTGTCCTGTTAGTTTTTCTATCAATCTTACTGTTTTTGTCATATCTACATTTATTGATTTGTTGTCTTTTTCAGAGTAATAGCTCCATGCTAGTTCTTCACTTTGTCCTCCTGGTATATTTGAGAAATTATGTGGAGATAGAGTTGTTGTATTTCCTGCTTCATCTCTTACTCTTAGTTCATGGGAACCACTTTGATCTACTGCAAATAGTTGTATTCCGTCTGTTATTGATGTTGTTGGGGCTATTGAGTTTGAGATTGTTAGGATATTGTCTGCATTTGTTCCGTAGTTGTTACTTCCTATTCCTACGTTTCCTGATGTGTAGGCTATGTTGTTTCCTGTTTGGGTCCAGAGTGATGATGCGCTTGCTCCTCCATTTATATCCCATGCGTATATTCTATATTCTCCTGTTGTCCATCTATTATCTCCCACTGTATTGCCATATGTATTTGTATTATCACCAGAAAATACGTAATCATTTGCAGTTGCTAAATCGAATGTATTATCATCTTTAAATAATAAATAATGTCCAGACATTTCTGAAGTGCTTACTTGCGTACCAAATTGAGCAGTAGCATCCCAAACACGACCATTTGGATCTTTAAATAAAACTGTTGTATTTAATTCTGAAGTTCCTAAATTATGAGTTAGTTGATAATTATTTTCTTTTGTAACAGCAACCCATCCGCTATCATAATCAGGAAGATCCGCTCCACTACCCACAGCATCAGCACATTCCCATTCACTATTTATTTCATTATATGAAAGAGTTTGACCATTTGTGCATGTTGGTAATGAAGTACTTCCTGATGATTCTTCTATTTTCCAGATTTTTAAGTCTGTAAAGACAGCTGGGTCACTATCAGCAACACCACCTAATCCGATAACATTATTTACTTGTGTATAATGAATTACTTTTATAGCTGTTGTCTGTGTTAATGTGATTTGTCCAGATGCTCTCACAGGTACCGTTGCTGCGTCAGCAGGATCACTATATAATGTAGAGCCCACCAATAATACATTATCATTTTCATCATCAATACGTAAATTTGTTCTTTGTACTCTTAATGCTGGTGCTTCTACATCTATATAATATGTACCTACTGGCAACGTTACTTCATTTGCTGTAAGTGCTGTCTCTGCAATTTCATTTATCAAAATTGTATTAAGTGTTCTATGGTTATCTCCTGTACTTGCACTACCACCATCTGAACCTGTTGTTTTTTGATCTTGTACATGCATGAGACTCCATGACTGACCTCCACTAATTCCTGAACCAGTAGTAGCATTCAAATTCATTACCACCATACTACCATCATCACAATTAACCCAATTTGATCCATCGTACGCTTGCCATATTCCACTTACAAATTTTAAAGATGAACCCATCCTTCTTGAACTCACACTGCTTATAGTACAAGAATCAGCTATGTAGTTAGAAGTACCTATTACAGTTCCACCTATATTTGTAGCAGCCTCTCCACATCCAACTACATCATCAGTTCCATCTCCATCAGATTGTTCATTTGTGCAGTGTAAGAAAATGTTATCTCCGCCTCCACTCAAACTGTCAGCACATTCCCATTCACTACTTGTTTCATTATATGAAAGAGTTTGACCATCTGTACATGTTGGTAATGATGAGGATGAAGAACTTCCTGCGTATTCGTATATGATAACTGCTCCATTTGCTCCAACTGCAGCAGAAGATGCACCACCTCCAGCTCCACCTCCACCTGAACCATATGCACTACCAGCACCAGCACTTGTACTATTATAAGAACCGCCTGTACCACCACCACCAAAATATGATGCACCACCAGTACCTGCATTACTATTTATATTTCCAAAACCTGTCCCTCCATCACCACCATCCGTATTTATATCTCCATCAAAACCAGAACCACCTGCACCACCAGCTTGTGTATTACCTGAACTTCCACCAGTTGCTGATAATAATGAACCAAAAGAAGAGCTTCCACCTCCATTATTTACTGTACCCCCAGAACCAATTGTTACTGTCTCACTTGATATTTCTGAGACATCAATAATTTCTTCTGCATAACCACCTGCTCCACCACCTCCAGATGTTTGAGCAGAACTTCCACCACCACCTGCACCAACAACTTGAACACGAATAGTTTCAATTCCTACTGGTTTTGTCCATGTATGTGCTCCTGCTGTATCAAATGTTTGAATTGATGCTATTCCTCCTCCACCTGAACTTCCACTATCTGTACTAAAAGCACCCCACTGCGTTCCATTACAAAACTCCATGACTTTTGTTGAGTCATTGTATCTCATTGCACCTTCTTTGTTTACATCACATGCATCTGTATCATTTGTTAGAGTTATTGATCCTGTTAAGTTTATTGGTGCTGAAAACTCTATTTCATTTGATATTGTATTATATGATATTACTGCTTCATTTCCATCTTCTCCTATATGTAATGATGATGGTCCTAGGTATAGATCTCTAAATCTATTTGTTGAAGATCCTAGGTCGTATGTATCATCTGTATCTGGTCCTATATTTCCTGCTACTTGTAATGTGAAGTTATCTGGAGTTGTTGTTCCTATTCCTACATTACCTAAATCATAGTAAATGTCAGATCCACTTTGTGTCCAGATATCTGAATATGCCACACTACTACTTCCACCACTAACTTCTACACTTACTTCGACAGTTCCACTAAATGATTCTGGTAATACAGCATACTCAGTAACATCATCACCAGTTGATCCTGTAATGAACATTTTTGTACCATCATTATTGAATGCAATACCTTGTGCTGACGTGTCCTGTGCAAGTACACCAAACTTAGAACTATACACAGCAGTAGATACATCAAATGCATTGGAAAGATTGTACTCGTTTACTTCATCACCATTACTTCCCACAATAAACATCTTTGTTCCTTTGATATTAAAAGTAATATCTTGTGGTCCAGTTTCTTGTGCTGCAACAGAGAAATTAGAATCATATACTGTGGTAGATATATCAAATCCCGTTGAGAGATGGTATTCATTAACATCATCACCTGTTACTCCTGTGATGAACATTTTTGTACCATCAGTATTAAATGCAATCCCCGTTGGAGAGTCTTCTTGTACGGTTATATCAAACCTGGAATCATATACTGCAGTGGACACATCAAATGCAGTAGAAAGATTATATTCATTTATTTCATCTGCTGTATTTCCTATAATAAACATTTTTGTTCCATCAGTGTTAAATGCTATGCCTTGTGGTGCAGCATCTTCTGAAAAATCAAAAATAGAATCGTATACAGCTGTTGTCACATCAAATGCGGTGGAGAGATGATATTCATTGATATCAGTACCTGTAGCACCCACAATAAACATTTTTGTTCCATCAGTATTAAATGTAATACCTTGTGGTGAAGTATCTTGCGCTGCAACACTAAAGCTAGCTGAATAATCGACAGGACTAAATTCAAATCCTCTTGGAAGATGGTATTCATTCACATCATCACCCGTTGTGCCTGTAACGAACATTTTTGTACCATCATTATTGAATGCAATATTTTGTGGCAAAGACTCTTGTGCACTCACACTAAATCTGAAAACAAAATTTGCTGTAGAAATATCAAAACCAGTTGAAAGTTCATATTCATTAATATCAAGACCTACAGAACCAGTTATGAACATTTTTGTACCATCACCGTTAAAAGCAATACCTGTTGGCGTAGTGTCTTGCGCTGCAACAGAGAAATTAGAATCATACACTGCAGTAGACACATCAAATCCTGTAGAAAGATGGTACTCGTTTATATCATCACCTGTATTTCCTACAATGAACATTTTGGTTCCATCGGTGTTGAAATCAATGCCTTGTGGTGCAGTGTCTTGCGCTGCAACAGAGAAATTAGAATCATACACTGCAGTAGACACATCAAATCCTGTAGAAAGATGGTACTCGTTCACATCATCACCACTTGTCCCAACAATGAACATCTTTGTACCATCAGTATTAAAAGTAACATCATTCGGAGCAGTTTCTTGTGCTGCGACAGAGAAATTAGAATCATACACTGCAGTCGATGTATCAAATCCTATTGAAAGATGGTATTCATTGACATCATCACCTGTAGTTCCTGTGATAAACATTTTTGTTCCATCGTTATTAAAAGTAATTCCATTTGGCGCTGTTTCTTGTGCTCCAACACTAAAATTAGAATCAAATGTTGCAGTTTCACCAACAGTAAACCCTTCACTCACAGATTCAATTTTGATATTATCACTTGCGATTACATCGAAATAGTTATAATCATCATCAATTAAACCTATCGTATGTTGCAAAACATCATCAGCAAGAACTCTCATAGAGCCAGTTGATAAATTTTCTGTGTCCACGACAACACGATAGAGACTTGTTTCCGTAAGGTTCTCAAAAGCAGTCCATGTCTCTGCTGTTGTAAATGTATGATTTAATCCTGATGTTCCTGTTGATAGTCCTCCCCAAGCAGTTCCATTACAAAACTCCATGACTTTTGTAGTGTCATTGTATCTCATTGCACCTTCTTTTGTTACGTCACAAGCTGATGCGTCATTATTTAGAGTTATACTTCCTCCTATTGCTAGATTGTTTCCATCATATGTGAAGTTTGAGTTTTGAGTTATTGCATTTCCTGCACTATTTGCAAATTGTATTTGATTTGCACTTAGGCTTGCTGGTGTATCTGTTAATCCTGTATATGTTGAAACTCCTCCACTTGATGTTAGAGAGTTCCATGTTGAACCATCGTATCCTTCTAGGTCTGTTCCTGACCATCTTATCATTCCTGCTACTGCATTTGTACTTGTCCCAAATACTGCTGCTTTATCAAAGTTGAAAGCTTCGTTTGTTGTATCGTAGCTTATTATTCCTTCATTTCCGTTTGTTCCTATATGTAGAGAGTTTGGTCCTAGGTATAGGTCTCTGAATCTATTTGTACTACTTCCTAGGTCGTATGTGTCATTTGTTGATGGTAATAAATTTCCTGTATTTGTTATTTGCAATCTTTCTACTCCATTTGTATCGAATCTTATTGTATCATCATCTAACTCACCTTTATCTGTTTGTATCCCTGTATCAGTATCTGCATCCCAAAGTGAAGCTAAGTAACCTCCCCCTGCATTGCTTGTTGATTTTATACAGTATAGGACATTTATGTTTGTTGGTCTTGTTTCGTTTCCTCCTGAATTTGCACTATTGAATGCTGCTATATCTACTGTGTGCGTATGTGCGCCTGCATAGTTTGTGTAACCAGTATTAAGAGTTGTGGTTGTAAGCCCAATAGCAACCCTCAGAGTTCCAGCTCCACCCGATGGTGTCGCTCCAGAAATTGAATGCCTGTGATTTCCAGTTGAATTTGTACTAGTACTAGGAGGATCAACAGAATGAAGATGAGCTTCATTTTGTCCATCTTGCATTGAACCAACAACATCCCCAGTAGTCCCATCACCTCTATCAGTACGACTTGCTGCATCAGGATCTGTTCCTGCACCGTTGTCCCAACCTCTTAAAAACTGTCCCCTGTAATCAGGGATATCAAATGTTGTTGAACCATCTCCACTTCCATATGTATCTCCTAGTATTGTATATAGATCTGGATAACCTGCTCTTGATATTTCTTGACCTTCTGCAGATATATAGTTAGTTGGACATGAGTTTGTTGCAAAGGCTACTACTGTACCTGCTGGAACTGTTTCACCTGCACCTCCTGATCCTGAACCTGTACTTAGCTCTTGCCAGTCTGATCCATCACAAAGTTCTAAAGTTTGATTTACTGAATTATATCTTGTTGTCCCTGCTAAAACTGGAATACATGCACTTGATTCATTTCCTATCTTTATCCCTCCATTTACATCTAGAGTTGTTGCTGGTGTATTCGTATTTATTCCTAATCTATTATTTGAGTTATCCCAAAAGAAATTTGTATTATCTTCTTCTATTGCTGTAGGAGATGTGAATAGTACACTTCCTGCAGTATATGCACTCATTGTATCTACTAATCCTAAAAATGTATTATCTATCCAATCTGTTCCTGTAGTCGTTGAAGATAATATTTGTCCATTAGTCCCTGCATTTATATTTGAATCATAAAGTATTCCACTTACTGATAGATCTCCATCTATTGTTAAATTTGCATTCTTTGTTTGATTTGTTGTTGAATTCAAATAGTAATCTTCTGTTTGTCCATTAAATCTATGTGAGTTTAAAGCAAAACCTGTAGGAGTTATCTTTCTCCTTGGAGTCATTTCTGGATTTGAGTTTATTGTTACTCCTAAGTAATAGTTTGAATCAAAAGATATATCTAATAGGTTATCTCCTGTTTCTCCTAGAGTTGTACTAAATATTCCATTTGTTATTGTAATTGTTTTTGAAGTTGGAGTTCCACATGATCCTCTACTTGTCCATAGACAATTTCCTCCTGTGTCTGCATCGTATATTGTTAATGTAAAATCATAATCTCCATCTGATACTGCTACGTTATTAGTATCTGTTAGTTTTCCATGATATGTTAGTTCACTGTCTGGTGCAGCTTGTGTAATTGAAAAATTAAGAATTATTGCTAACGCAATTATTCCTAATATGTAAGTTAATTTGTTTTTGAAAGTTTTTTTCATTTTTTGTGTTTATTGTATCCCCTGTTCTCTCGTATTTACTAAGTTTTTAGTGTTTTTTATTATTTTCTTTTGTTTGTTTATATGGAGTTAGTATATCATGTTTGGTTTAGTTTGTCTTGTTTTGTTTGTGGATAAGTTTTTTATATTACTTAATGCTATTATCTATTATATTTTGAATCCCATTTTTAGTGCTTTAAAAGACACGCAAAGAAAAAAGATTAACTACATAGTAGTTAATCTTTTTAAACATCACATTTTAATTTAAGTTAAAATAATTTCAAAATATCTCTAGCAGTTATCACTAGCATAAGTCCAATCAATGCTACAAAAAATACTGTGTGAAACATATTTTCTATTTTTTGATTTATTGGAGACCCTTTTAGCCACTCTATGATAAGAAACATTATACGTCCTCCATCCAAAGCTGGTATTGGAAGTATATTGATAATTCCTAGATTCACACTCAAAATTGCTGCAAATTGAAGTAAATACACAAATCCCAAATCTCTCATTTGTTGTGTCATCATAGCTATCCCTACAGGACCTGCTACTTCAGCATTAACGCCACCTCCAGTAACAAGTGTAGATATAAGTGTCCAAAATGCAATCAAAATTGCTTTTGTAAGACCTATAACACGCATAAGTCCCTCCCACATTGCTTCCAGTGGAGAATACCTAACGATTACAGTTTCTGTCATTGAAATACCAAGAGCTCCTTGTCCCTGTTCCACATCCTGCCTAGGCACACCAACTACCACGATTTCACTTTTTCCCCGTGTTACGTGAACTGCAATTTCTTCTCCTTTATGTGTTAAAATCGTATCTTTCAATTGATCTGCAGAAACTATTTCCACACAATCACCACCATTACACACACTATCAACACTATCACCAACCTTAAGACCTATTTCATCTGCAGGAGACCCACTTTCCACCTCAACAATCTGAACTCCTATATTTCTAACAATATTATCTGTATTTCGCACCATGTCAACCGGCTCTGGAGCACCTATCATAAGCACAATACTCACTAAAACCCAGGCCAAAATAAAGTTCATTGTTACACCAGCAATCAATACTTTAAATTTTACCCACTTTGATTTCACTGAAAAACTATCTGAATCAGTGGACATTTTAACAAACGCTTTATCTGCATCTGATAATTCATCCATATTAACATCCTCTTCATTAATAGGACTCTCACCTTTAATACGCACAAATCCACCTAAAGGAATTAGATTTATAGAATATAATGTATTGTTACCATAATATTCTTTACTCCCCCACACTTTTTTCCATTTTCCAGTTTTTGCATCCTTCACAACACCAAAAATTCTTGGTGGAAACCCAAAGCCAAATTCATGAGAAGTTATACCGTTTCTTTTAGCTGTTAAAAAATGTCCCAACTCATGAACAAAGATCAAAATTCCAAGAATTAATCCAAATATCAATACTGTTACAAACATACTTTTTTATCTAATTTATTTTTATTAAACTGTCATTATATCTTCTTCCTTCTTCTTTCTTAAAGATTCTATTTTATCATTATACTCATCTACGACTTTTTGTAATTCATCCTTACCAGCAAATTTATCATCTTCAGATATATCACCCTCTTTTTCAGCTTTTTGAATTTCATTCCATACATCTTCTCTAGCATTCCGAACGCCAACTCTTCCTTCTTCAGCTTTTTGACCTAAAATCTTTACTAATTCCACCCTATTTTCTTCTGTCATAGGTGAAAATGTCAATCTAACAGCTATTCCATCATTTGAAATAGTTGCTCCCAAGTCAGCATCTACTATTGATTTTTCCATTGCCTCTAAACTTGATTTATCCCAAGGTTGTATCAATAATTGCCTAGCCTCTGGTACAGAAATATTAGCAATCTGTTTAAGCGGAGTTTCGACTCCATAACAATCAACATTAATTCCTTCTACTATCGCAGGATTTGCCCTTCCAGTTCTCAATTTCATTGCTTCTTTTTCCAAATGCTCTACTGCATTGTCCATATCATCCTTATGTAATTCTATTATATCTTTATACATACTAATTTGATTTTTTAAGACCTAAATAAATTATATCACTATTGATTGGGTCATGTTCAATAACATCTACGATTCTATTACTTGCAGTATCTGTAATTGCCCAACCATCACCTATACTAGTATATACTGCTTTTGCAGCTGCGTATACTAGTTGACTTGAATCGTGTGGATTTACATCCATTGCATGAATTGGTATCCCAACAGTACTTGCTATAACATCAACTGGATTCCAAGACTTTCCATAATCCTTTGACCTAGATACTCCACTATCAGTTCCTACAGCAATATCTCCTGACACATATGGACTTACTGTCATAGAATACAAACTGCCTTCGAACAATTTTTCCGTCTCGCTGTCTCTATCAATATCATTCCTAATACTTTCAAATGTTGCTCCATCATCTCTAGATTTCACTATATCACTAATGCCAATTAATGCATATAACGTATTATCATCAACTGAATCAATAGCTAAATCAACAACAGTATCAGTAGCTAAATATAAATTTTCCCATGTATTACCAGCATTAACTGTTTTTGCTATTGTGCCTCCACTTGTCCCTAAATATATTACAGCTCCATTTTCCGCTGACATTGTCATGGCAGTTATATTTGTTCCATCTGCTGGTTCTACATAAATACGATCCCATGTCTCTCCACCATCAATTGTTTTTATTATACTGCCACGACCCTGATACATGCCACTAATATAAAAAGTATTCGTGTTAAACGGATTTATAACTATATTATCAATATTCAACAATCCACTTTGCAATAAACTCCAAGAATTTGCCCCATCTCTACTGATATATAAATCTTTCTTTTCAGTCCCTGCATATACAACATTATTATCTGTTGGATCTATAGCTATAGAACTCACATTTGAACGTGCAAGCGAACTTTCCTCATTTATGAAATTGCTTGGTTCAAATGTTTTACCACCATCAATGCTCTTGAAAACTCCTCCAGTAGAATTACCTGACTCACCACCTATACATCCGGATAATACAGAAAGCGCTGCAAATAAAATTGTTATTGATAAATATTTCATATATAATAAATATACACTAAAAAGTATAAAAAACCAATCCACAAAACTACTATTGCATTATTTTTTATTTTTGTTATAATAGATTTCGTGATGTTAAATTTACATCCCAAATATTCTACGGGCCAGTAGCTCATCTGGTAGAGCGCCTCACTTGCACTGAGGAGGTAGCGGGTTCAAGTCCTGTCTGGTCCACAACTTCACAATGCACAATAAAAAAATATTAAGGGCGATTAGCTCAGCTGGTTAGAGCGCGTCACTGATAATGACGAGGTCCGAGGTTCAAGTCCCCGATCGCCCACATACAAAAACACATCAATTAATTGATGTGTTTTTATTTGTTTTAACTAATCCTTAAAATAATGTTTCTTTTTCCGGAAAATTGATTGAACGTAATTGCCTCTCATCATTTATAGATGTATTTATAAAAAATAATTCATTCATCTTATGCTTATTAATCACTGTTGTTTTTACATTTTCTAAATTCATTATTGTATCTGTGATTCTACTTCCTCGATAATCTAATTCTGTTATTTTAATATCACCGTCAACTGTATATATTACATGTTCATAATTTTTTGAAAAATGAACATTATCAAGTTTTTGCGAAAAACGAACAACTGACTGGGTTTGATCTTCATATCTAACTGGTTGTGCTTCAGTATCCCTTGTTATGTATATAAATATTTCAAATGGAGAATAAAATAATAATTTCTTACCATCATCAGAAAAATGTGCTCCTATTATATTTGAACCTATTTGCTTTGTGTATATATTTTTTTCTCCCTTATTATATAGATATAAATTCCCATTATTATCATCCATCACAATCACTCTATGATTATCATAGGCAATCAACCTATAATCATTGCCATGCCTACTTATATCAAATGTAGTTATTTTTTCCATATTAGATGCCTCTTTTTTATCTCCTCCATACAACAATTCACCATTCATACTCAATGCATATATGCCATCATCAGCAAAATCATACGCAAAAACATCACTCAAAATAACATCATTTTGCAAGTCTTGTTCTTCTCCATCAAGATCCAACCTATATAAACTGCCTTTCATCAAAAAATATATAACATTTTTTTCTTCCGGATCCCAACGAACAGATTTCATATCATTAGAATTTATCAGTTCAGAAAGATATTCTGCTTTACTTGTTTTCATTGAAGCTATAATGTAATCATTACTTTCTAAGTTTTTGTCTTGCACAATGACTGGAATAATCAATTGATTACTATTAGGAGACCATTCTATATTTTCATATACGTTATCTGTAAATATTGTTTTAGGAAATACAAATGAATTTATTGACTTATTTTTCTTTGTATCAAAAACATACGCAATAAGTGTATTTCCCATTTGACTAGTCATTGCAAATATATTCTCTTGTGGAGCTGGGAAAAAATCATCTATATTTTTTATATCAAATGTTTCTTCTTCATATTCATCTCTCAATAACAAAATATTCCATAATTCTGTAGATAACCCGCTATGTATATTAATCTTTTTTGACCAAGTCTTAAAATTGTCTAAATTTATTTCTACATCATACTGCCCAGGTCGCAATCCCGTTATAAAATATGAGTCATTAATTATGTTAACCAGTCTTGATTTTGGTTCTTCTCCATTTAATTTTATATTTACGTCTTTCGGATTTGTCTTCAATGTCAACGAACCTGTATATATAAATATCTTATTTTTCACATCATGTCTGTAACCAAACACAAAAAATAACACTATGCTTGTGATTATAAAATATGACACAAAAAGTGTCCAAAAAAATATTCGTCTAGTTACTGGTGTCTTCATTGTAATTTATATATTTAATAACTCCAACTACATAGTATATTATACATCATACTACAAATCAAGTATAATGCGATGTGTTATACTTCTATAACAACCAAAAAAATATTAATACAAAAATAAATATGGATTTTTTTTCAACAAGCTCACTTTTTACATTCGGCATAATAATTGCAATAGGAATAGCACTAGCACCAATCATTCAAGTTGCTTGGACGTTACGCATATTAATAGCTAGCTATATTTCACTTTGCCTTGTAATGCTCATGCCAGATAACTTAATATTTGGAATTCATGCAAACTTGATATATTTTTTTTCTATAGTCATCCTTTTCTCACTAATAGAACGAAGTCGTTTTTTTGATGTTGCTAATTGGTCAGTTGGACGCTTTAGTTTTGAAATAATTGGACTTTCCGTTTTAACCACTTTTTTTATAACTTCTATTATATGCTTTTTGACCTCATATACATATTTACAAATATTGATACCAAATCCTGAAATATGTACTTTTTTCAATGACTATATATTTTATATAGCTATAGCACCATTGATATTTTCTGTATTGTTTTCAAAGAGATTGAGCTATTAGAACTTCACAATAAATTAAAAAACACTTCAAATATTGAAGTGTTTTTTAATTTATCTGTGTGGGTGTAGAGGGATTTGAACCCCCGACCGTCGGCTTAAAAGGCCGTTGCTCTACCAACTGAGCTATACACCCAAAAAATTGATACTTGTAAATGAATTTAATCTATATTTTAAAATTCACAACAATATTGATTATATAGAAAAAAAATACTTATGTCAACATATCCTAAATAGCTTCTACAACTTTTTTAAATTGATTTCCCCTATCAAATTCATTTGCAAAAATTCCAAAACTTGCTGCGCCTGGTGATAATAATACAACGTCTCCAACATCAGCTCCCAAAGATGCAACTTCAACAGCTTTATCCATTGAATCAACTATTTCAAATGACATTTTTTCTCCATCAATCTCAATATCTTTTTTTATAAGTCTAATTATCTTATCTGTTGCAGTTCCTTTTATAAAAACTACACCTTTAACCCCAGCAACTATTGATTTAGCAAAATCCGCATATTTTAGATTTTTATCAACACCTCCTGCAATTAATATTATATCCTCATCAAAAGAATTTATGGCAGCTATTGCAGAATGTGGATTTGTAGCTGCTGTATCATTAAAATATTTTACACCTTTTTTGTCTGCGACAAACTCTAATCTATGAGCAACACCTCGAAAACTCTTCACGGCTGATATTATTTTATTATTTGGAATTCCATACGCTAATGTTGCTCCTATTGCACACATCACGTTATTAATATTATGTCTACCTCTTAGTGGAGAATCTTTGACAAACATTGCACACTCTATATCTATCCCATCATTTATAAAAATTTCATCATCTTCACAAAATACACTGCGACCATTTGAAACATGTTCATTTGCAACTGTTATAACATTACCTTTTGATTCACAACACATCAATTTTACGGTCTCATCGTCTTGATTACATATAAACCAATCACTCGGCTTTTGATGTATGAATATATTTTTTTTATCAAGTAAATATTCATCCATAGTACGATAGTAATTCATGTGATCTGGAAAGAAGTTTGTAAACACACCTATTTGTGGGCTCATCTTTGCATTTGTAAGTCCTGATAATCTCCAACTAGATAATTCAAATACAACAACAGAGTTTTTTTTGAGAACTTTTAATCTATCTAACACTGGCATCTGACCAATTCCAATTTTAATAGGATTCTTACCTGCTTTTTTTAATATATGATAAATAAGATGTGAGGTTGTAGTCTTTCCTTTTGTACCTGTTATACCTATAATTTTATTTTTGCATAACTTAAAAAATAAACTAGAATCAACTTCTACTGGAATATTATTTTGAAGTGCTAATTTAATATGTTTATTTGTCCAAGGCGCTTGAGGTGTTTTTATAACCATATCAACTTTTGTAAAATCCTCTTGTCTATGTTGACCTAGTACATATTCAATATTTTTCAAATCTTTCAATTGCTCAAGTGAATGCGATAATTGTTTTCTAGTTTTTATGTCAGTAGCAATTACCTTAGCTCCATTTTCAACTAAAAATCGAATGGTTCCTACTCCACCACCCAAAAGACCTATACCAAAAACAGTAACTCGTTTTCCCTTAAACCATTTTAAATCCATAATATAAATATTACCCCTTAATAACCTTACCCGCTCTTACTCCATTATATTTACCATACTTTATGACTACTTGTCCATTAATTATCATGTTTTGCAAACCTGTTGCATACTGATATGGATTTTCAATTGTTGCATTATCTTCAAAATCTTCAATACTAAAAATATTAATATCTGCAATATACCCTTCTTTTATCAAGCCTCTTCCATCAATTCCCAATTCATCAACAATCTTCCCTGTTGATTTATATACTATAGTTTCCGCATTTAACTCATCATCCATGAAGTCATCAAATATTTTTGGAAATGCTCCAAATGATCTAGGATGTTCCAAACCATAATTTCTTTTTTCTATAGTATAACCAACACCATTAGTTGAAATTACAGAACTCTCACTATTAATTCCTCTTTTTATATTTTCGGGGCTTACACTTTCTAAAAATATATTCACCTGACCATCTGATGCAAGTAATACATCTATAACAGCATTGGGTATAGAACTATTTTGAGTCTTTGCAATTTTTCTAAATGTTTTCCCACAAAAATAATCTGATCTAAGTGTATGCGCTACAACCGCATTTGACAAATCAATTCCATTCTCCATTTCACTCACAACCCTTTCTCTCAATTTTTTATTACGCAATCTCTCAAGTAACATCCTCCTGCCACCATCACTAATCCAATCAGGGAGTAATGTGTATAAAACAGTAACTGAAAAAGTGTATGGATAGATATCAAATACAATACCTTCATTTTCAAGCATCTCAATTGCAATTTTCATATCTGACCAATTATCTTTTTTCGTAGCTTTAAGGTGTGATACATGCATCTTAGCACCTGATTCCTTTTTTATATTAATTATTTCTTCAATTGATTTCAATAAGTTTTCCCCTTCATTTCTCAAATGTGCTACAAATATTTTTTTATTTTTTGCAACTATTTTAGCAACATCAATCAACTCTTCCATTTTTATATCTCGCTCATGCGAATAGATCATTCCAGTTGAAACACCTAAAGCTCCATGTTTCAAGCTTTCTGTTATATGCTTTTCTATAGATACTTTTTCATTTTCTGTTAATTCTCTATTTTCATCGCCAATAAGTCCACGTCGCAAAGTTCCATAACCTACAAATGTCCCAAAGTTAACAGACAATTTATGATTATCCACAACATCCAAAAAATCTGATACTGATTGCCAATCAACATTTACACTTCCAATGTCAGTCCATTTACGTGATGACTTAAGCATATCTTCATTATATATAGGAGCTAATGATGTACCTGAATTTCCACCTATAATAGTCGTAACTCCTTGATATAACATACTCTCAAGTCCCGGATCTTTAAAAAGTCTCCATCTAGTATCGGATCTATTTGAAATATCTATAAACCCTGGAGTAACCACAAGTCCATGGGCATCAATTACTTCATGTGCACCGTCTCCAGACATATCACCAATTTCTGTTATAACTCCATCATTAATAGCAACATCTGACTCATATTTTTTATTTCCTGTACCATCTATAATAGTACCATTTTTTATTAAAATATCATGCATAATTTTATTTTTATTAAAATGAAATATTGAAAAATATTCCCCACAGACTTGTAAGAAGATGACTGAATGGAATAGAAAAAATTGGCAACATTAACAGTGCTAATATGATAAAAAATCCCCATTGCTCCAAAAACATTTGTATTTGAGGCCTGACATTAAAAACTGTAAATATCAACTTTGACCCATCCAAAGGAGGAATCGGCAATAAATTAAATGTTCCTAAAAGAACATTCCAAAAAATAATCATGACGAAAATTGTATACACGATAGCCCAAGGAGCACCTGTGACAATTTGTGACATTGATTCCCAATTTGTACTCATCATGCTATACACAATTGCTTGTTTTTGAGCTATTGCAACAGGTACAAAATATGCAATTACAGCAGCAAAAAATGCCAGTATAAAGTTTATTGTCGGACCAGCAAAAGCAACTGCTACCTGACCCCATTTTTGCCATCTTAAATTATATGGATTATAAGGCACTGGCTTTGCCCACCCAAATGCAAATCCCGTCATCATAATCATAACAAGCGGTAAAATAATAGAACCTATCGGATCAATGTGTCGAATTGGTTCAAGAGACAATCTACCTGCATACTTAGCTGTTTTATCACCCAACCATAAAGCCACAACTCCATGAGACACTTCATGAAATATAATACTATAAACTAATGTAATTAAATAAAAAGCTATTAAAATTGCTTGTTCCATAAAATAAAAATTCTAATCAATATAACTATTATTATATACCATATTTTCTATATTGAAAAATGAAAACCCACATATAATTTTATATGTGGGTTTTTATGTGATTAAGCTTTAACCACAATCAATATTCATCTTCATCATACGGAAAATTTCGAATTATTTCAAAACCTTCCAATATTTCTTCTTTACTAAGAATATTAGAACCATTCACTTCAGGTTCCATATCGTCAACAGTTTCTTCTTTCATGTAAATCCTCCTTAATCAACTTCTTAGAGATTTTTACAAATCATTTCCCCCATTTCTTTTGTGCCAACAATTTTACTCCCACTAGTTGCAAAATCTTTTGTTGCATAACCTTGTTGCAATGTTTTTGTCACTGCATTAGTTATAGCTGTAGCACCGTTAGGCATTTGCTTATGCTCAAGCATCATGCCTGCAGTCCAGATTCTACCAAGTGGATTAATCAGGTCCTTGCCCGCTATATCTACAGCAGTACCAGCACCTGACTCAAACATAGCAACGCCATTATCTGGGTTAATAGCAGATGAACACATAAGTCCCATTCCACCAAAAATCTCCGCAGCACCATCCGACAAAATATCACCATGCTCATTGCCACAAGCTATAACACCATGTAATTTCGACGGATGCGGGAGCAATGCATTTGCAGAATCAACAAGCTGATGTCTGAGTTCTACATCAGGAAACTCACTATCATGAATATCATCACAAAGTAATCGCCAAAATTTATAGCGCGCCATGACATTTGCTTTGTCAACAGAAATCAAAGGCAGATTTCTATCTTTTGCATACTGAAATGCATATCGCAAATATTTTTCAATATTTTTACGAGTATAGTATGCGAATTCGATAATTTGCCTTTCTTGACCATTTACTTCGTCAATTGTGCAAACACCAATATTCTTCAACAAATGATAAAAAGCTTTACTTCTTTGAAGTATCATTTTCATTACATTCGATGTACCAAAATAACTATCCTCTAGCAAATAACGAATATAATGCTGTTGACAACCGTCCTCAGGTAAATATTCAGCTTTCAAAGGTGATAAATGATTAAATGCCTTGTTAAAAAGCATCGGACGAAAATTAAGAAGTAAACCCCAATTTTCTCTTATACCCAAAAGACATCTTGCTTCGGGTCTCATCTTTGGATACTGGGTTCCGATTGTTTTATCAATCTCAGGATCACCAACTCCTCCAAAGAACAACGTTCCAATTTGAGTTGCTGTCTTAAATGATTCTTTAGGAAACGTATCTCCAAAATCACCATAAGCCTTCCAACCCATTGGAGTCTCTGGAAAACTAAGGTCTACATCATCTTTCTTTGCAGCTTCTACCGCAATCATGCAAGCAACTTCCATCGCTTCTGGCGCAGCACCATCACCTCTTACAAGTGCAATTTCTTCTTTTTGCATCAATCTTCCTCCTTAGAGTTAAGCTTAGCAGCTAATTCAATCATCATACCCATACTACCACCAGCATCAATTAATTTTTTCTGCTGATTAGTAAGTGAAAAAGAGACAATCTCTTCTTTTGTATGTTTTGTTGAAATAATACCCTTATTAACATCAATATCAAGAACATCTACAAAACATTTATCTATTATTTTGTCTATATCCTCCTGGGACATCGTGATACAAAGCATTCCATTGTTAAACATACTTGTTTCAAAAATCCTTGCAAAACTTGGTGCAATCACCGTATTTATTCCAGACTCACGAAAAGCATACACAGCATGTTCACGAGAAGATCCACAACCAAAATTTTTACCAGATATAAGTACACCGGCAGGTCCTAATTGAGCCTTTTGAGAATCTGTTAACCCAGCATCTTCTAAACAATGCTCACCGAAAACAGAAAGTTCTACTTTGGTTAAATACCTAGCCGGAATGATTTGGTCTGTATCCACATTTTCTTTTGGTAAATGAAAAATCATTCCCCCAAATGTTAACTTTGAACCACCATCATTACTTACTAATGATTTATAATCGATTTCATCAAACGATTTATAAACCAATTCCACAGGCTTTGCAACATTATCAAATGCCCAATCTTGATACAAAGAATCCAGCAGCTCTTCGCCTGGCACATCTATATATCCCATAATAGCAGTAATTGCTGCAACAGCTGGTGAAGCTAAATGTACCATAGCATTTTTCCCCATCCTTCCTGGAAAATTTCTGTTTGTAGTTGAAACACAAACTTCATCTGGCGCCAAAACACCATTACTCATACCAAGACAAGCGCCACAGGTTGGACCACTCATATAGCAGTTGGCTTCACTGAGAATTTTAAATATTCCCTCTTCCACCATTTGCTGTTGCACTCTTTGAGTTGTTGGAGTAATTATACATCGCACTCCATCACATACCATTGCACCAGTTTGTTGAAAAATATGAGCCACAATACGGAAATCCTCAATGCGTCCATTTGTACATGAACCAATATAAACTTGATCAACCTTTTTACCTCTCAAGTTACTAACATTAATCCCCTCATCAGGACTATATCCATCAGTAATCATTGGTTGCATATCAGTCACATCAATCGTAACCGTTTTAGCATACTCACAATCATCATCACTATTAAATCTTGATAAATCAAGTAAAGCACTCTCCTTGTCATCATAATTTTCAGAAATAATAGGCCATAGGTAATTAATGGTATTTTCATCAACCATCATCATGCCAGACGTAGCGCCTGCTTCAACTGACATGTTCGTAATAGTCATACGTTGTTCCATGTTCATCTCATCGATGACATTACCACCAAATTCCAAAATTGCATTAGTAGCACCATTTGTTTTAATGGTAGCTAGTAATTGCAAAATCATATCTTTGGAAAAAACATTTTTAGACAATTTGCCTACAAAGTTAACACGAATTACCTCTTGTTTACCAATTGCAACGTTTCCCGTAATTAAGCCTGATTCCAAATCAGTTGTACCAACTCCAAAAGAAAGTGTACAAAAAGCACCGTGAGTACAGGTATGAGAATCACCCATAATCCCCACATCTCCAGGTAGAACCAATCCATATTCTGGAATAAGTGCATGACAAACTCCATTTTCTCCAATATCAAACATTCTGATGTCATGCTTTTTTGCAAAAGTCCGCATTATCCTGCCTTGAATTGCAGTATCCGAATCTTTTGCAGGACTAACATGATCAATCATGAAGAAGACTTTATTTGGATTAAATATCTTGTCCTATCCGCGTTTTTCCATGTCTAAAATTGCGATTGGGGTAGTAATTTCATGACACCAAACCCTATCACAACTCAATCACATATTTACCATCAAAAACAGTTACATGATTTTTTACAGCAATTTTCTGATACGCTGTTTGTCCACTCATTCCAAACCTCCGTTTTTGTATTTTTTGCCAATTTGTAAATGTGCAAAACTAAAAAAGATTAACTCTACACGGTTAATCCATAGCTTATTTATAGCAAATGATGTTGTCTAGGTCAAACATCCTAATCAAACAAAAAACCACCAGCAAGATATATTAATCTTTTTTAAAGCTGGTGGTTTAGATAAGTATTTCTTCCATTTTTTCTCCTATGATTGTTTTATAATCTTTCTTTTAAAAAATTATAAATGTTCTTGTTCCGAATCCTGTGATACTTTATTATAAAGATCACAATATTCTTTTATCAATTCTACTCGTTGCTGAGTGGTCAATCTCCAATAAATTGGAGATAACATTAAAACGCTTATTGCTTCTCTTTTTCCCATGACATCCTCCTTTTTTTATTTAGAGAACAACTCTTCTATGAAAAATTAAAAACAAAAGACAATTTCTACAAACAGAAATTGTCTTTTATTTTCAAATAACATTCAGATTTTTGAATGAAATTATCATATTTAAATTGTATGTTAATGCTTTGATACATTTTTTTATTTTTATTTTCCTACACCAATACTATATCATACTTTTTATGATTTGTCAATATCAAAAAATTCACCCCTATCCATCACCCCTCTTTGCCTTTGTTAATTCTACTGGTTCCGTAAAAACCATATTTTCTTCAACAACACTTAACTTTTCGTGAATAGCTCCCATTTGTACAAAATATTCAACAACCTCTTGAACCCTATATTCAGGAGCACTAGCTCCCGCACTTACTCCTACTTTTTCAATATTGCAAAGCCACTCCGTATCTATTTCTTTTGCTTCATCTATCAAATATGCTTTACATCCATTTTGTTTTGCAACCTCCACCAATCTTTTAGAATTTGAAGATGTCTTTGAGCCAACTACAAAAATTATATCTACTTTTTTTGCTAAATCAGATATTGCGCTTTGACGATTTGTAGTTGCATAACAAATATCAGCAGCTGTTGGTGAAACTATATTTATACACTTACTTTTTAATGCTGTAATTATTTTATCCGTTTCTTCCACACTTAACGTTGTTTGAGTTAGAAAAGCTAATTTTTCATCTTCCCCACACTCGAATCCATCAACATCATGAATACTCTCAAGCACTTCAACATTAATTCCTAATTTTTCAGCTTCACCCACTACACCAAGCCCTTCTACATGTCCCTTGTGCCCTATATAGACAACCCTATAACCTTCCTGTATAAATTTCACCATTTCCATATGAACCTTTGTCACAAGTGGACAAGTAGCATCAATAACTTTTATATTTCTTTCCCTTGCTTTTTCGAAATGTTCCGGAGGTGAACCATGTGCACTAAAAACAGCAATTGAACCCTCTGGAATTTCCTCTACCGTCTCAACTGTAATAGCACCTTTGTTTTCCAAATCACTTACAACTGTTTTATTATGAACTATTGCATGTTTTATATACACAGGTTTACCAAAAATATTCAAACAATCCTCAACAACATTAACACTTCTAGCAACTCCAGCACAAAATCCTCTAGGGTCTACTGTTACAATTTTTTTTATCATAAATAAAATTATTATATTATTTTTTCATCCATAAACCAGCATTATTTTTTCTGGCATCTCGTTGAGCTTCTTTAAAAATATCTACATGGTATACGTCTGGAGGAAATGTTACAAATCTAGCATAACCCTCATCTATCATTATTTTATTTATCCAATCATCACCAACATACACATGTCGCAACAATCTATCATATCTATCAGTCTCTGAAATATCTTTTTTCAAAACCACTTCTTTTCCTTCTATTAACTCTTTCAATCTATCTGTAGCTTCCTTATAATAAGGTTCCCCACGCTCTGGCGTATCCATCCCTATCATACGAATTCTCTCTCCTGTGTCAATATCAAATGTGTCACCATCAACAACATACGTTACTTCATGTTTTTGCCCAACATCTATAATACCACCAATTTCATCTTCTAAATCAAAAAATACAGCAATTAACAACATTGCACAACTAACTAGTATTGCTATATATTTTTGTTTTTTCTGCATAAGGTATTGACAAATTAATGTAAATGTTGTATATTAGTAAGTTGCATTTATATTAAAATTATACAGGAGGCTCATAATATGGCAACCGAAAAAACCGTATCCAAAATCAATCCTTCGCTTCTAAGTGAACTCATCAAAAGCCTCATAGAAGCTGTACAAAAAATGAACCCTTCTGCGGATGAAATGACTAAAATTATGTACAAATAGCCAAAAAATTCGCAAAGAGTTCAGAGAAATTCTTCACAAATACAAAAAGTAGTACAATACTTACTAGTGCGTTACATGTAAATCATGTGCGCACTTTATTTTTTTACAATCATTACATCTTTATTCATGCCTTCAATTGCTTCTTTTTTCCCTGTTTTATAATCCCTAATAGCATTAAATAAAACACTGTCCTTATATTTATAACCTCGTCCCACTCTAGTTCCTGGGTCATTAGTTACAAATTCACCATTCTTTTTATCATAACCTACTATCACAAGCATATGCCTATCTGGTCCACCATTTGTAAAGTTAGGATTATCTAACCACTTTCCATTTGTTGGAGCTATGATTATATTCCCGGCTGCCAATACTTTGTACATATCGTCCATTGATATATTTTTTGCAACCACAGAATCATGGCCGAAATACTCATTGAAAAATTTTGAAGTATCTTCTATTGAAGTATCAATTGCACCATTATACTTAGCTTTTTCTTTTTCAAACATATCTTCCATTTGCTTTTCTGTATCATTTTTTGATATATGCCACTGATTATTTATCCAAGCATCTGCCATAATCATTGAAGCTTCTTCACACGCATCTTGATATTCCTCTTCGTCCCATTGTGCGTGTGGTGCTTGCACAACAAAAGGTACCCGATGTTTTACACTATTCTTTATAGATTCACTAATTTCTTCAGTTTTTTTTATTTCATCATCACCTTGATTCATTTCAGTTTCATCATCCACGTCCGATTCCTTCAGTTTCTTACTATTTTTTTTCTCAACTTTTTTATTATCATCTTTTTCCAAAACTATTTTTTGTGATGCATCTGAATAATTAACAAAAAAACTATCTGGTATCATGTACCAAGATACAATTACTACTAAAAAAATAAAAGAGGCTGCAAAACGTATAATAAAACTTTTCATACAAAAATTAAAACTATTAAAATTATCCATTTCCCCAAAAACAGATTGTAGATACTATTGTACCATATTTTTAGAAAAATGTCTGCATTTTTTACACTATAAACTTTTCTATTTACAATTTACTAGGTTTTGCAGAGTTTATGTAATGTGCTAAAATAATCACATTGTCTGTTATAACAAAATATGAGAAAAATAGTATTCGATATTGAAACAAAAAACACTTTTCAAGAAGTTGGCTCAAATGACGCCACAAAATTAGATATATCACTTTTAGTTATTTACGATTACAAAACAAAAGAATACATGACTTTTACAGAAGATAACTTTAGTGAACTATGGCCTATATTAGAAGAAACTGACATGCTCATTGGCTACAATTCAAACAGCTTCGATATCCCATTACTAAATAAATACTACCCTGGTGATTTGACTGCAGTGGGCAGTTTAGACATACTTGCTGAAATAAGAAAATCATTTGGAAAAGGAATGCGATTAGACAATGTAGCAGAGGCTACAATTGGAGTTGGTAAAAGTGGACATGGACTTCAAGCAATTGAATGGTATAAAGAAGGTCGCATGGATAAAATAGAAAAATATTGCAAACAAGATGTAAAAGTTACTAAAGATGTATATGAATATGCACTAAAGCACAAGAAACTAAAATACAAAGATCTACTAGATACAATAGAATTCACAATAGACACTAGTAATTGGGACAAAAATACAAGTAAAGCAATAAACTATACATTACCTTTATAAAAACTACACCAATATAAAAAAGATATCTACAAAGATATCTTTTTTATTTATTTTAATCTCCCGTATCCATTAACTCATTACGGCCTAGTCTCAATAAGTCTACCACTGGAGCAATCTGCATTTGAATTACATGTAGATGTACACGCTACATTATTAGTTGAGTCAGATGGAACTGGAGTTGCTTGACAACTTCCCTGTGCATTACATTCTCTTGCTGTGCAATATCCACTAGTTGTTCCTATTGTTGTTTTTGGATCATCAATTGTTGGATCTGATGAAGTGCAAGTTACTGGAATTGTTACTGAATTAGTATTTTGAGTTATATCAACTCCTAGAGTTCCTGTACCATTAAATGGAACTGTTTCACTTGAGTCATCTGTTTCACAAGTATATCTATTGCTACACAATCCTTCTGGTTCTACTGATATATTAACTGTTGCATCACTGCCATCTATTGGCCAAGGGAATGGATTTGGATTTATTATTAATTCTGGTCTAAAGCATTGTGCATTACATACTATAGATTCTGCATGTGTTGGATTATTTCCTATTCTTAGACAATTCCAACTCCAAGGTCCTTCTACTGAAGATCCTATCAAGCTACCTACTTCATATGTTCCTCCGGAACATAGTTCATCACTTTCTGTTGGTGCTGTTGTTAACAGAGGGTCAGCATCTGTGAATGTTGTGTTGCACTCAGCCTCTTCTTCGTTTGGAGCTGAACATGTAACATCAGTTGTACCACCAGCATCACCTGTACAAGTCCAAGTCCACATATTTGTACTTGTATTTAATGTAACTGGATACGGAGTAGGATCTCCATATATACATAAATTTTCTTCTGGTTCTGGAGCTATTCCAGTTGCCTGCTCATCTGTTGTTGGATCACATATTCCACAGTTTCTTTGTAAATCTTCATTTAAATTGTCACAACTTGTTCCTGACGTTGAGTGCCGTGTTACCGATGTTGCTGATTGAATCCCATTTTCATCACATTCACTCCATGTGTCTACCTCTAAGTAATAACAAGTATACGTTATTCTAATTGGCTCTGAAACATTTGTACACCATACACCACAGCCCCCCGTATAGCAGGTGGCATAATTCGGGTTTTGTATTCCCCTACTACAACTCGCACATGATCCTCCACTAGTACATGCTGAGGGCCCACAATAACCCCCTCCACGACAAATTCCTATAGTACCTACAGAGCTCCAGCTACACCTACTCACACTTGTTGTATAACAAGCAGGATCCCCAGCATTAACAGGTACACCGCCTTCTACTGCACATGTATTAGCTGCATTTACATTTTGAAATATAGCGAATACTGTGAATGTTAATATCATCAATGTTAATATTTTTTTCATATATTTATTCATTTATATTTAATGAATTACCATTTTCAAATGCATCTTCTGCTTTTTGATTATATTCTTTTTCTTTTTGTGTATTTCCTAGTTGTCTATAACTATTTGCAATAGCATAGTTCAGATCTCTTTCTGTTGCTGGTTTACTTGCAGTTAATAATGATACATCTTCTTTTACTAAAGCAATTCCTTTTTGAGCTTCTTCTATTGCTTCATTATATTTTTCTTGCATATACAATGCATATGACAATTTCAGATAACTAACTGCCTTTGTTGGTGAAAGTTCAATTGCTTTATTTGCATCATTTTCTGCTTCTTTATAGTTTTCTTGTGTAAAATTGAATTCTGAAAATGCTACATATAGATTTGGATCATTTGGTGTTATTGTTTTTGCTTTTAGTAAATAGTTTTTTGCTTGTTGTGGATCTTTTTTGTCTATGAAAATACTAGCCATAATTTGATATGCTTCTGATTGAAAAACTGGATCTGCATTATCCATCTGTGTAACTATTTTACAATTCTTTATAGCCTCTTCGTAATTTGATCTTGAATATTCTAAATTACATAAATTTGTATATATTACTATGTTCGTCCTATTACCATCTAACTTAGCTGCTGTATTAAATTCTTCTACAGCACCTTCTAATACTCCCATTATTCTATATGTATGCCCTTTTCCTGTATGTGCTGACATATTACTATTATCAATTTCTAGAGCCTTATCATACATTAGCATTGCTTGTGTATAATCTGGTTTTATTTCATTGATATATCCTTCTACTCTATATACTTCTGAGTTTTTGTCATCTATTTTTTTTGCATTTTCTATTGCTTCAAATGCTTTGTCTACATAAGGAGTTTGATTATTTCCTTGTTCTTGCTGGGTTAATCCTTTTTCTGCATATGACAGTGCTAAACTTATATAGTTGTTTATATTTTCTTTATCAGTTTCTGTTAATTTTTCATATTCTATTATTGCTTTTTCGTTATGTGCTTTTGAATATATATTTGCTAAGTATTGCGGATTATTTACTTCCATTTTTTCTATTGAGCTTTTAACTACTTGATGACATGCATCTTTTTGAATTTCACTGTTAATACTGTCACAGAGGGATTCGTCAAGTTGATTTAATGCACGCTCATAAAAAGATGCATCCATTGTTGCACTTTTACATTTTTCTTTTAATACTTCTTTTTTAATACAATCACAACTGTTTATATCTTTTGTTTCTATTGCATATTTATATGATTTTTGGTCATTTTCATATTTACATTCAAGAACTGGAAGATCTCCGGTTACTTCATCCAACTCTACTTGTTCAATTTGATTATTTTTAATAATTGCATTTCTTGCTGGTTCATATAGAAATACAAATGCAGTTGCTGCAAATAGAATTATTGCAATACTTGCAATGATTGTTGCTTGTTTTTTATTTTGCATTGTTTTTTATTTTAATTGCTTAGTTTTATTTATTATAACATCTTTTAAAAAAATGAAAAGATTTAAAACTTACCATTCAAAAACCTTTTTCTTTTTTGTTCTTCCATTTTTTCTATTGCATATCGCAATGTCACTCTTGGTAATTCATTGTAATTTTTCATTAAGAACTCTTCACAAATTTTATTATCACGCTTCCAAACCTCTCTAAGCATCCAACCTGTTGCTTTATGCATCAAATCTTCATCATTAGACAAAAAAACTTTTGCATATCTCAATGTATTGTCAAATTCACCTCTTTTTGTAAATGCCCATGTTGCCAATATACACACCCTACGATTCCAATAAAAATTTGACTTTGCTAATTCATCTAAAATATTCAATTCTTTTCTATTATCTGCAATATATTCACCTGCTATATGTGGCGCTGATAAATCAACTAGATTCCAATTATTGATATGCTCTAAGTTTTTTAGATAAAAATTATATATTTGCTTTTTAGTTACGTCATTTATTTTTTTACTCCGAAATCTCTCAACTAAAATAACGAGTGCGCACAAACGCTCCTCGTTATATTTTGAAGTTATTAATTTTTGTACATTCACTAAATCACAATCCTTGTATTTTTTTGCAACTTTTCTCACATCTGGATTTAAAATACCCAAAAACCTATCATGCGCTCCATATTCACCTTTGCCAGTTTTAAAAAACCGTTCATTTGTTTCTTTTCGATTTTTTGTAATATGTTTTTTAAGGTCTTTACTTACATCAAGATAATTCATGACTTTTATCGTTTCTCTGGTACAGCAACAGTTACATCTATATCTTTTAACATTGTTGCAATGCCAATATTTATTTTATGTTGTGCATCCATATATAATGTATAATCCCTAGAATCTATTTTATATGAAAACTCAAAAATAAATCCCCATTCACCAAATGTTTTCAGATGCACTCTACTACACTTAGCATTGTCAATTGCATTGATGATTTCTGTTATTTTTGCTGGAATTTGCTCCATTTTTTCAACATCTGTATCAAACTCTACAATAAATTGACTCTTTACATTTCGATCATCCATTCTCTTGTAATTATGCACCCTAGATGATGTCAAATCCTGATTTGACATAATCAATTCTTCACCAGTTCTTGCTTTTACTCTAGTTGTCTTAATTCCTATTTTTTTAATAGTCCCAATATCATCACCAACCTTAACTGTGTCTCCAGCCTTAAATGGCTTATCAAAATATATAGAAAATGAAGCAAATAAATCAGCTAATATCTCTTTTAAAGCAAAAGCAATTGCAATACCTCCAACTCCAACACCAGCTATAAGAGAAGCAATATTTACTCCAATATTTGAAAGTATCATCATAATTCCAAATATCCACACTATTATTGTAGCTATAGCACTTAGCAACTGAGCTGCACTCTTAGCATGTTCATCATCTTCATCTCCGCTAATTTTCCCGGCTACATATTCTATTACAATTTGAATTGATTTTGTAATTTGAAAAATAACAACAACTATGACGACAACATTTACAATATTTTGCACAGCATCCCCTAAAGTAAGAGTCCTTAACGCAATATAAATTGCCAAAACAATATACAACCTAGGACGTATTGAATTTATAAACTCAACTATAACATCATCTATATCCGTTGCTGTCTTAAGTGCGAATTTTTCAAATTTTGACATTACAATTTTTTGCAATATAAAAAGCACAATGAGTGCAATAATAAAATACAAAAAAGCATCTACATAATTCGCAACAGAATTACCCCAAAACATTTTATCCAAAACATCGCCCTCAATAAATCTATTTATCATATTTACAATTTAATTAATATATCTACAAATATTTAACTTACATTTATTTTAACTTATTTTTTCATACAGTACAATAAAAAATAAAATATCTATTCAAAATTTTTCCAATATAACTGTCATTATGAGTGGCTGAGCTATTTCATATAGTTAAGTTATTATCTACCATAGATTGCTTCACAGAGCACAATTAATATGACTTCTGTTCGCAAAGACGATGATTTTTGGATAAATCTAAATAGTTACAAAAAAATACATATTTGAATATATATTCAAATATGTATTTTTTATAATGCTTAATCTTTTTTCAGAATTTTCAATAATCTTATATACTCATCTAATGATTTATCTCCATATTTTCTTTTTATTTCTCTTTCCAGAAATTCCCCCGACAAAATATCTTGAGCAAATACATTTATATCTTCACTTAACTGTCTTACATCATCATCCCCCACTGAGACAATCTCTCTTTCATATTCTCCAGTTTGTGGATGTGGCTCTATAAAGTCTAATGTTCCACTTGTCATCACAAACTCTCCCTCATTATACGAATTCAATAACAATTTATAAAATTTTACTTGTCTATTTAATGATTCTTTTTTTTCTTTTGCAAGTCTACTCCATGGTTTACCAGTTTTATAATCTACCACTGCTATCGTACCATCTTCTAACTTTTCCATTTTATCAACAGCACCCGTTAACAAAATTTGCTCTCCACTTTCCAAATCAAATGGTACAGCTTTTATTTTCTTCTCCACTATTACATTCACATTAAAAGCATCTTTATAAAAATCATAATAACCATTTAGTGCATCAAGACCCCTTTTTTCTATTGAGTCATAGTACTCAGCAGGGATTTGCATCGTCTGAAGTGAACTATTAAATGCATCAATTAACACCTCTTTTGGCAACACAACACCCTCATCATTAGAAGCAACAAAAAACTTTTCTAATGCTTCATGTAATAAACTTCCATATAAAAGTGTTTTATTTTGTACACTGGGAAGTCTCACTAGATTTCTAAAAAAATATAAAAGAGGTGATTCAAAATAATTATTTAAAGCAGTTGCTGATAATTGTGTTGATAGGAATTTATCTTTTATATATTCAAGTGATACAAGTGAAGATATATTTTTAATTCGCGGAGCAAAAAATACTTCTGTTGTTTTGATAGTGTCCTGCTCAATATCAATCAAGTTTGCATTTATATCTGAAATAAACAATGATGGCATTTTTTCTTTACCACTTACGTCATAATCTGCATAAGAAATGGTAAGTGATTTTTTTGCTCGTGTTATTGCCACATAAAATAATCTTCTCTCATCTTCCATGTCTCCAGAAACAACATTTATTGGCAACTTGAATTTTTGACTATTCCGCTTACCTCCCCAGAGCCCATTTACCGCATTTGTAATATAAACATGTTCAAATTCAAGTCCTTTAGATCCATGCGCAGTCATAAGATTCACTCCATCCATATCAGAGCTTTTAACTACATTCATTGATAAATTATATTCATCAAATGTTTTCAAATGCATTATAAAATCACTCAATTTATAGTTATTTTTCTCCAATACACTTTCTCGCACCTCATCAAAAATTCTTTCTACTTTTTTCAATAAAGCTATATGGTCATCCTGTGCAAGAACTTTATCCAAAAAACCACTCTCTGTAGTAAATTGTTCAAAAAATTCCAAAAAATTCATATCTTGAACTTTTTCCAATTGACCTTCTAAAAATTTTACGAATTCTTTAATCTCACCAATATTCTGAACTCCACAATTCTTTAATCTTTTTTCATCTTGCAATAATTGATATAAGGACATCTTTCTTGATACTGTCTTGTATTCATCTAAAATTATTAATGCATCGTTTATTTTAACTGGTGTTAAATCTATCAAAATTGCTTTTGACATCAATTCACTATCCATCGGATTATTCACGACTCCAAGTAATAACAATAATTTTTGCATCTGTACATCATCCAAGATATTTTGTCTTGATGCAACTACAAATGGTAATCCTTCCTTTTCAAAAACTTCCTTTATAAAATCCAAATTACTATGCTCCCTATAAAAAACAGCAATATCATTTACATCAACACCAGATTTTAATTTCTGTTTAATATCACTAGCCAAATTCACTAATTCATCTCTATAAGTTTTAAAATGATTAACTGATATTTCTGCTTCATCCTTTTTCCATGCTTCAAGTTCTGTGTGCTTTTTATCACTATCCCCAGCTGAAATAAGCGTGTGTGCATGATCGAGTATCCCCTGTGCACTTCTGTAATTATTTTCCAAATTAATTACAGTTGCATTTTCAAACTTACTTTCAAAATGGATGAAATTATCAACACTAGCACCCTGAAATCTATAAATAGCTTGTTTATCATCACCTACAGTAAACAAATTAGGCTCATCTCCCAAATATAAGGATGACGTCAATACCTCTATTATTCTATTTTGCCCATCATTAGTATCTTGATGTTCATCCACAAGAAGATATTGATATTGTTCTCTCAATATTGAACCCAATTCCTCATCTTTTTCAGCCACTTGCACAAACTGCATTATCATATCTGTAAAATCATACAACTTTTTTTCCTTTAACTGCTCCTGATACAATTCATATACAACTTGAAGTTCCTTGTTTTTTTCTACTGGCTTCAAAACATTTGGTTTCAAATCACCTTTTTTATTCTTTTTTGTGTCTCTCTTATAATAAGAATCCTCATCAGCAATAATACCCTTGCCTTGCAATTCAATTTTATTTACAAAATCTTCTGGTGAAACACTCTCTCTTTTAAGATTATCTATTGCATACAATATGTCTTTTATATAATGAAAGTCACTTGCAAATGTTGTAAGAATCTCAAAATCATTTTCTGCTAAAATCTTCTCTACAATATGAATTTTTTCTACATCAGTAGCAACTCGCGAATATATAATTGACGGAAAATAATCCGGATAACGACTGATTTGTTCTTCACAAAAACTATGAAACGTATAAATATTTGTCCTGTAGGCTTCTTCTGGACCAATAAATGTCGCCAATCTCTCACGCATAGCAACCACACCAGCATTCGTAAACGTAAGCGCTAAAATATTCTCGGGATCAATACCAGCACCAGATTCTTTCAAAATATTTGCAATACGCAAAGTCAATATTTGAGTTTTCCCAGTACCCGGACCAGCTACAACAATAACGGGGCCTTCAATAGTATCCACAGCCAATCTCTGCGCATCATTTAACATTTCATATTGTTCTTGAAAATCACTCATAAAATATACGTATCTGTCATTCCCACGAAGGTGGAAAGCTAGGACAATTTTAATTAAATTAAATACTCTGAATTTCTACTTATGCAAACAAGACTAATGCAATAAAACAACCACTTTTTCATTTCACTTCTTCAAAATCAACATCTTTGATTTTTTCTTTACTTTTATCTTTTTTATCTACTTCTCTATTGAAGAAATGGGCAAAATCAATTCCAAAGTATGCAAGAGATGCTAAAAGCAATGCCGTAGCACCAGCCTCATCCAAATTTCCTATTACAGGCATAGCATCTGGCAAAAGTTCAAATACCCCAAATGTAGGATTAAGTAAATATATAAAAGCAACTATACCAGTAATTACAACAAAAACACTTTTCATAAATTTAAAATATTATTTGACTAATATCTCAATAATACACCACTCATATCACGAAATCAAAAAATCAAAAATCCGTTTGTAAAATATCCCAACAAAAGATATAATACAAACCATGAATAACATAAAAAAGTCTGACAAATTAATATTACAATCAATACTCATTTTGGTGATTTCTCTTGCATGGATAACATTTCTTTCAGCTTTGCTTGGTATTTTTTATGGAACCTTTATTTGGGGATTTTTTGCATTACTTACTATATTTTTTTATAAACAAAAAATTATAACATTTAGCAAACCTTCTCAAAACTTCTTGACTTATATACTTATTTCACTAAGCTTTGCTCTTCTTATTGCTTTTTTTACTACCCCTTCTATATTTTCTGGTAGAGACCAAGGCTCATTATCTGATGCTGCCATATTACTTTCTGAACATCATAATTTAATATCTCACTCAACACAAAGTGACATATTTTTTAATATAAATGAAAAAGGAAAGGCTCTTAATTTTCCAGGATTTTTTTATACAATTGATGGTGGGCTTATTACACAATTTCCAATTCCCTATATAGCATTCATCAGTGTATTTTTCGGTACATTCGGCACAGCTGGTTTTGTCGTAGCTAATGCAATATTATTGTTTACCTTCATCTTAGCAATTACTGGCGTTACTGCTTTTTACATGAATCGAAACTACACATTAATATTTTTAATAACTCTTTTATCATCATTCTCTATAGGATGGTTTGCGAAGTATACTTTGAGTGAAAATATCGCAAGCGCATTGATTTGGAGTTCTCTATTTCTATATATATTTCTCAAAGAGTCAAAAAATCAAATTACCTATTTTGCACTGATTTCAATGATTTCTCTATTACTGTTCACAAGAATTGAAGGGATTTGGTTTTTTGTTATTTTTAGTTTTTTACTACTAAAAAATAAGAACTCCAAAAAATTTATAGGAAAAGACTTATGGTGGCGAGCGATATTTCCAGTAACAACGCTTTTTGTTATTTTTTGTACTGTACTTATAGTAAATAATCCCTTTTATATAACAATGATAAAAGCGTTCTTGAATTCTGGAACAGGATCTTCTGGAATAACACTATTTGATAAAATATCTTACAATTTTTACATTTATTCAATTTATGGATTAATTCTTCCGCTATTCTTTACATTAATTGCAAGTATTATTTCATTCAAACAAAAAAGAATGAGACTCGCATTACTACCCATAGCTATAATGTTTCCACTTTTTCTATATTATCTTTTTCCTCAAATAAGTGGTGATCATCCTTGGATGCTTCGCAGATTTGTATCAGCGCTTTTACCAGCAACTATTTTAATAAGCATTTTATTATCATATTACATAAAACCCAAAAATATATATTATAAAATTTTTAAATATGCAATCCCTGTTGTAATAATATTAGCTAACATTCCATCTCTTATTTTATTTTTAACTTATTCAGAAAACATTAACTTGCAATCCCAAATACATGATATATCACAAAATTTTAGAGAAAATGATTTAGTCCTAGTAGATGGAACTGCAACTGGAGACGGATGGTCAATGATGACCTCTCAATTAAATAATTTGGAAAATAAAAATGCTGTTTATTTTTTCAACATTGCAGACTTAGACAAATTAGATTTAACAGCTTACGAGAAAGTATTCTTAATAACTCCCAATACTAATAAAGAATTCTATAGTAAAATTAACAATAGATTTAGTTATGTAAATAAATACACGCTCACGACACAAAGACTACTAACTCCTGATAAAAAAATATTTCCACATAAATTTCCAAAAAAAGAAAATGAAAATATATACGGAACTATTTATGAAATAAACTTAAACTAATGTTTGATATTACAAAATACATACAATTAGATACACACAAACAACAAAAGATATATTTCATACTACGAATTTCAATATTTGCAGGATTCTTATTATTATTTCTTATACTATCAAAAGAAATGATTTTTCCTACTTATAAATTTAATTTCAATGCTGCAATAGATTCACTTGCTAACACTATTTCACGTCCATACGAAACTGAAAATGGGACTAGTTTTCATTTGTCCAGCAGCACGCAATTAGATGCTATCAAAGTTACATTAACTCTTCCAAAAGACTTGGATAAACTTCCAAAAAATACATCACTATTTGTAAAAAAATCATACCTATCTTTTTTGACACCCATCAACAAAGAAAAATATAATTATACCTATAAAACATATGACCTGACAGATGAATGGTTCATAAATAAAGATGCTTCCATTTATAAATTTATAAGTAAAAATACTTTTGACTCTTATTTATTTAAAGACAATACATCTTTTTCTAGTAAAACAATAATTGATAATTTATCGAATATAGATAAGACTACTGGATTTTCTTCAGCAACACTTATTTCTTCAGATGATAGTGTATTTGTAATAGTTGGTGATAAAAAACATCCAATTCATGATGAAGCCACATTTAAATTATTTGGATATAATTTTGATAATGTTATAAAATCAACTAGCGAAGAACGGGCTCTTTATACAAAAGGAAAATTATTTACTACTTCTAGTGCACATCCATCAGGAACTATTTTTTATGCTGAAGATACTGACAGAACTTTTATATTTGATAATTCATTATTGAATAAAATTCAAACAACTGATATATCGTCACAACATTCGATAGTTGTACAAGAGCAATCACGTACAACTTCTGACTCTTGTGTATTACAAAAAACATTACTTCCTAGACAATATTCTTGCACAATACAATTAGATAACACCTCCGATTTTAATGGTAACATTTATCAATTTACATTAAACGACTCCCCTAATACAAAAATAGAATTAGCTGAAATTAAATTACATACAAAAGTAAGTGAACAATCCCTAGTTGATAGAATTGTTTCTCTTAAGAAAAAAATTGGTTTACATTATAATTAACTATATGAATTATTTTAAAAAAATACACACAAGTACTATAACTTACAAAATACTCATTGATATTTTTTTTGTAATGACAGCTTTTACTTTTTTATTTTTACTTACTGAATCAATAATACCTGGGATACTAAGTGCACAAATTTCAACATTTCTTTTATTTTCTTTAATGTTTTTACTCGTTACAACAATTTCACTTATATCCAGAAAACAAAATATATTCACAAAAACAAAAAAAACCAATACTTTTCTACTAATCATTACACTAATAATATTTGCACTACTCATTGCACTTACTTGCATTGGGTATGGTCTAATTTATGGAATCATCATCTCAGCATTATCTATTATAATATTCTTATTGATAAGTTCGGAATTAATAAAACACTTCAAATAATATTGAATACCCACCTTTTAAAGACATTATAACATTTGTCATCTCGAGCGTAGTGATAACGAAGTCGAGAGATCTCAAAACTTTAGACTTGTGAACTTTTTTTCACTAGTATTCAATTTGGAATAATTAATTTCTATGTAAAGCCTCCCAATTTACTTTCGTAAAACTTGTAACGTTCTCCTAGTACAATTATCCCAACTAAATTTATCAACTCTTCCATCAGCACCTTTTCTTAATCGTTCTCGCAGATCCTCATTTGAAAATATTTCATTAATACTCTCAGCACATTGCACACTATCTCCAGCATTAAAATACAAAGCATTTTCACCAAGGATTTCTGGAATGCTCGAATTTTTCGTTGATACTACAGGAAGTCCAACTGCACAAGCTTCTAATACAGGTAATCCAAATCCTTCATACTTTGATGCAAAAACAAACACACTAGCATTTTGCATCAAAACTTTCACTTCCTCAAAATCAATATTTCCCGTAAATAGTATGTCATTGCTATATTTACACTTCTCTGCATATGCATGTATGTCTTCACTCATCCATCCATCCCCACCAACTAATACTAACTTCAATATTTTATTTTTTTCCTTAACAATATTAAATGAATCTATTATTGTTTTGATATCTTTACGAGGTTGAATCGCTCCAACATGCATTAAAAACTCACAATTCAATAAATCATATTTACCTAAAATCTTATCAATAACTTCTTTTTCATATTCTTTCCGCCATTGATCTTTGTCTATTCCATGATGCACAACTGTAATTTTGTCAGACTTTATACTTGGATAAAATTTTAATATATCATTTCTAGTGGCCTTTGATACAGCAATTATGCTATCAGAATTTTTTACTGCATAATCAGTTTGAATATTAAGCCTTCTTAAATCTTTTTTTAGAAATGTATTTGGAAATATTTTAAATGCAAGATCATGAATTGTTACAACTACTTTAGTTTTTTTACTCCGAACCCTACATACATTATGAAGCGGCATCCATACAACATCAGGATTTTTTATAAGAATTTCAAAAGCAAACATCGTTTGTGTCCACATTGGAATATTCTTCAACTTCTTAATAATATAATTCGTATATTTTTTTGGACTTAATTTATTATTAAATTTATTTTTGTGATAAATATAAAACTTATCCTCCTTTGCTTTTTCACCAAACCTATCTAAAACTTCTTTCAAATATACACGTGTTCCATCTATTCTACTTTCATCTAACTCAGAAGCATGTACAGCTATATCCATGCAGAATTCATCAATACTGTTGCTTGATTCTAAAGTAAAATCTCCAACTCTAGTGCGTTGTAATCCACCAAGATAAGCACCTGTGCTTAAATATTTACCAATATCTCTAGCTAGTGTCCTTATATAAGTTCCCTTTCCACACACAACACTAATTCTTAAATTTGGATATTTATATTCTAATATTTTAATATTTCTTATTTCAACTACCCGTTCTTTCATTTCAACAGTCTCTCCACGACGAGCCTTTTTATAAGCTTCTTCCCCATCTATTTTTATAGCACTATAAGCAGATGGTATTTGTGTTATATTTCCAACAAATTCATCAATGCATTTTTTTACCTCTTCCTCATTTGGCTGTATATCCTTATTTATAACTTTTTTCTCACCCTCAGCATCATCAGTACTGCTATTCTCTCCCAAAATAATATCAGCAATGTATTCTTTTTCAGCTTTTACAATGATATCTATTTTCCTAGTATATTCACGTCCAACTGCCATCACCAAAACACCACTAGCCAACGGGTCTAATGTTCCAGCATGTCCAACTTTAATTTTTTTATTTCCAGTCTTTCGCCTAGCCCAATACTTCACTATCTGCACAGCTCTCTGTGAAGTAATTCCAACTGGCTTATCAACTGCAAAAATACCCTTTACCTTCATATAATTTTAAAATATGAACCAATGTAATTTTTCCATAAGCAAAAAAATAGAACTAGCCATTACTCCAAACAAAAAGAAATATCTTGACCACGCAAGCATTCTACGTTTTGGAGTATAATAATGTTTTGATAAATTAAATGCTTCCAGTGAATGTTGCTTCAACAATTCGTCCTCATCTTTTATCATCTTTTTTAACGTAATTGCATATTCATCAGCTGATTTAAACTTAGAAATTCTCGGTGCATGCAAAATACTTTCCTCATGACGATATCGCTTTGTTACAATCCTCGGCAACCGAATTGCAAGCATAGCAGCTATTACAGAGCATGCTGAAAATAAAGCTACAACACCCATCGTTATTCTCAGAGAATCATTTTCAAACAATTTTGAAATTACAAAAATAAAAATACCTGTATTAATACCTATCATCACATTTGCATGTGTATCAACTGTATGAGTTGCATCTATAATTTTCTGACTCAAACTCTCCAAGAAACTAATTGTTAATAATCTATCATTACAATCTTCAAAATTAACTTTTTTCATACTATTATATTTATTATTTAAATATATAACTTATTATACCACTAAAAATAAAATATCTACATTTAGATTTATATATTAAAACCAACTACATTATATCATTATTAATATCCTCAATATGCCTATAAAAACCTAAAACCACATTAAAGCAAATACTCGTTAGTTAAAAAAATACAGCCATCAAGAGTATTACTCTCATGACTGTATAATCTATAAACTTATGCCGTAACACATTGATTCATGTGCTTTGTCAAACGTTCTTTATGATCCTCAGTTGTTGCAACTAATTCATGAAACAAAATATTCCACTGTCTCGCTAATGGAATATAAATTTCAATTGTTTCATTGTTTTTACGCTCAATTTTTTCAATTTTACAACTCCACAGAGTTAATTGATTATGCCATCTGTCAGGAAGTTTAATTAGAAAAACTTCTACCAATTCAACATATCTAAGATGATCATGATAAAATTTCAATTGTATTATTTTATCTCCTCCAAAATCAGCTCTTGGTCGTTTTGAAACATAATCTAATAACCATGCAACATTTGCACTGAATTCCAATTCAATGCGAGAAAGAGGCCACTCTGGACAATCTTCTGGTGTATCATGCAAAAGAGCTGCTGCCACTACCTCATGTGCTGGAATTATCAAAAACTTCAAATCAAAAATATTTAAATAATCCATCTGAATAATTGCAACGGCCCGAACATGCTCAAAATAACGTGTACCATCTTCACGTACAACATGACGAAAAGCATCTTTTGCAACATTATACGCTTTCTCAATAAATTGATATTCTTTTGAATATCTAGAATACCGTAATTCAACACGGGCAAAAAATGTTGCTCGATTCTCACTTGCTGCAAGCATTTTCTTCATTTTCCTATTCATCACACATACCTCCTTTTTATATTTTATTGTAAATAATACAAAATTAAAGATTACATTAGACATTACCATAAATCATAAATTCCGACAACCCTTGTTTTTCCCTATATATAATGTATAATATCCAAAAGCACGTTCTGATGCTGGGCTGTAGCCAAGCGGTAAGGCAGCGGATTCTGGTTCCGCTATGCGTAGGTTCGAATCCTACCAGCCCAACTAGAAAACACCCCGATTTACCCCCCTTTACACACAAAAAGCCCTTTAAATAGGGCTTTTTATTTGTTCGAAAACCCATCTTTTCGAGGACCCCTAGTAGTCCTCGAACCCTATATTTAGGGTATATTATTCAGACAATATGATTCCTACTACTCTGAAAACATACCCTTTAAACTTAGAGATTATTGATGCCTGCTCAAAAAATAAATCTATACTCTAGCAATTTTCTTTTTCAAAAAAATGTCTCCTATCAAATAACTGATTGTGATAACTACAAACATACTGGCAGCAGCTAATACAAAGCTCACATTAAATATATTTATTGTAACTACCAAAGCTCCAAAAAAAATCATATTTGAAAACATATGTACAGTATTCCGCCAAGTCGACGCTGAAAGAGTGTCTAGTTTTTCACCTTTTTCATAAATATAACTATCCAATGGAATACTGATTAGGATTGTAAATATTCCAACTAAAAAAATACTTAGATAATAGAATAAACCATTATCAATTACTATCCTCATTACCCAAACAAGCGCTATTAAAGCACTGCCAACAGCTATCATAACATTTCGTCTTTGTCTTGTAGCCTTCCCTGTCCAATATGTAAAAATGATTGTTGTTAAAGATATAATAATTGGTATAGCCGCAACCGATTCTATGTTTGCAAAAAATAAATATATGAATAATGGCCATATCACATTTTCTGCCTGACAATGAACACTATAAAAGCCTGTTGCAACATAATCTTTAACTACGTACCAACTATTAAAAAATTCTTTAAATGTTTTTTGATCTCTCTCTGGTTTATCTGGAAGGTTTTTTATTTTAAATAGTGGGATAATAGAAGAAATAAGAAATATAATACTAACAACAATTAAAGCTTTCTTACTGAAAAAAATCAACACTAGCACACCTAAGAAAGGTGCTATCATACCGGCAATCTTTCTTACAATTGCTAAAGTGCTCGCGTCACCTGAAACATTGTCATCGTTTTTGCTACACTTCATGAATAGATACAAATGAGCTATCCAATAAAATGTATCATATATTGCAGCAAATATTGCCACACATACAAGCAATGTCCAATCGTTTGTAGTTAAATTGAACAAACCAATGAAAAATGCAATTGAAAATAGAGAACCTATTATTATAACCTTTCTTGCACCTATCTTCCTCACTAACCATCTAGCAAAAAAATTTAATGGAATATCAAAGAGATTATACAAAAAATAATAAATCATGATCTCACCAATTTCATATCCAACCTGCAATAAGAAAATTGGAATAAATACAGCAATCATTGCACGTGAAAATGCATGTAACCAAATAGAAAGTTCGAAAAGCCAAAATTCAGAATGAATTAATTTATGTATGTTATTTTGATGATGGATATGAAATAATTGCATTTTTGATATTGTTACGACTCTTTAGCTACAATTATACCACAATTGTAATATCCCAAAATGAATATCATCTACTGTTACACTATGACTTGTAAAATATATAAATCTGACATACTCCCCATCCTATTTTTTATTTCTTGCTATGAAATAATATGTATCAACAGTTAGTGTTGTTTCTTTAAAAATTTCTTTATAGATCCTTTGATGACTCAACGTAGTCATCCAGAATTTCGGTCATTTTCTTTTTTCTTTCCATACGCTGTTTTTGATATGGCTGAAAACGCTGTAAATTATTGAAAGTTCGAGGTCTGGCTCGATACGGGCAACTTTTTTACAAAAAAAAATCAGACTTAGAATATTTTCTAAGTCTGATAGTAGTTCATTAACTCTATTTAGCAAATGGTAATTATACAATCACCATCCTCATCGCCACTCGTAGGATTTCCATAGCGACTTTCACATTTTCGCAAAGCCACCATAGTGACATCTGAAAACCATTCCCTATTGAGAGATTTATCAAATGCCTCCAGAAGTACCTCAAGGTCATCCATTAAGGAGCTTGAAAACGAATTTATCACTGGTCCCCACATGCAATCAAATTGCCTTGTACCCATATCATCTCCATTTTCATCAAAAATGTTATAGGTAGTACAATTACGACTTGTTGAAATACAAATAATATGTATTTTTTTGTCTGGGGGTAAATTTAACCCCATATTCACATCAATGAAAAGGGTTGCATGGTAATCTTTTTCACGTTTTCTAAAAGATGCTGGTAACTGTGCATTCATGATTATCTCCTTGGTTTTTGAAATATTCTAATTTATTATTAATGTAACTGATAATAATAGCATATATTTATCAATTTGTCAATCACTACCATTTAGATTCTACTCCAAAACTGAAGTCAGAAGCGTTCGAACCTCATCCCATAGGGCCAACAAATAAAAGTTACTTTTTGTCAAGAAAATTTTTAATTTTTTAGAATAAAAAAAGACATAAGGGAGGTTACCTTATGTCTGTACTATTTTAACAACATTGTTGATTCCTTCTTTTCATTTTTTTGATGTATTTACATCTTCTAACGATAAAAATGTTGTGTGTATGTTTGTGCACCTTTTCGTGCTTGAAATGCATGTCCTTGTCCTGCTGCATAATCATCTATTACCATAACTTGACCACTTGGTATCCAACCATCTTCCAATGCTTCTTGCACTTTCTGATGAAAGATATCTACCATATGTGGACATGGACAAGACTGAGTTACTGTTTTTGATTCTCGTTTCATAATTCACCTTTTTCATACAATGCTTAATCTTGAAAAAAATGAGCAATTGAAGAATCATAATCTCTAATTGCCTGATTCGCATTTTCGAGTGCTTGACGAGTCTCTTCTACGTATTGAGCAGAATAACCAGATCCCGGTCCCTGAAATTCCTCACTTATACGAGACAAAGTATCTCCAAACTGTTTCAAATAAAATGATGCATCAGATGGAGAAGTAGTCAATCCTTCAGTAGTTACTCGTTGACATTCTTCTATAAGCATATTGCATTCTTCTACATGGGAATTCATAATTAAACCTCTTTACATTTAAAGTTTAAAAACTAAACAAAAAACACCTCTTTACATCAACTTTATTTATCTATAGAAATCACCTCCTTTTGTTGAATTTATGTTTTATTATTAAAAGACAATATTTAATAATATATCAAAAGTGACTTTTTGTCAATATCAAGAACCTACATTTTAATCCGAAGAAAAGAATAAAAGTGTTCGAACTTCATCCCATAGGGCCAACGATTTTTGAATAAACAAAAAACCCACCAAAGCAGATTTTCTGCTGATGGGTTATAATCTACTTTCTAATGTAGGAAGATTATTAAGTATTTCCTCTATTTCATTAAAAATTTCATATATTGAATCAATGTGGTGGTTGTCGTGCAAGAGGATTAATTCAAAATGGTGATTATCTTGCCAAAGATCCACATTGCTGGCTTTGATTACATTCACAGTATTTGCATTTATAACAAGTCACAATCCATTATAGAGAGTGACTTGTCTTTTTTTAAAAATGATTTTCTTATATACTATAAAATATGAATAAATATTTACAACAATTTGTAGAGGGGAAATTTCAAAAACCTGGCAAGTCCTTGGATCTAGGTGCTGGTGATTTTGAAGATGTTAATTTTTTAAAAAATAATGGTTGGCAAAGTGATGGTGTTGATTTAACAGGCGGAATAGACCTTAAACAAAAATTTATAGCTAAAAATCACCCCTATGATTTAGTTTATTCCAACTATGTAATACACAAAATATTAAATCAAAAAATATTTATTGAAACAATTTTTAATAATTTAAAAAAAGATGGTTTTGTATTTTTACACACATTCGAAGCTACTGACAAAAACAGTCATTCAACGCTAACAGAAAAAAGTCTCTATGATTTATTATCGAAACAAAAGTTTAAAAAAATCAAAATACAGATAATCCCCTATTATGATGCTGCAGATGGACATGATCATTGGCATAAAATTTTAGAAGCAACCGCACAAAAATAAAAAGGTATGGGTATTTTTTGTAAATATTATTCACAATCCACCCATACCTTATTTGCAGCAATCATTAATTGAACCTTTGATTTACTGCTTCATTTCTAAAATCTTTAAAAATTTTTAATGATTTTTCCTGTAATTCCATAGTATGATCTCGACAAGTCTCCCTATCGATACCTTTTTCCTTAGTGAATACACTAAAAAAAGATTCTTGAAAATTTCCAAATACCATACAATAAGCATCATCTACTCCATAGCAATCTATCGCTTTTTCAATTTTCTCAATATATTGAATAACATCTCCTAATGTTGCCATTTTAATTCCTCCATTTAAATTTACTTGCAATTTTATATTTTAAAAAAATATTTCATGTTCTGCCATATATTGATAACTAATTTGCAACATTAAATAATACTATGATTTTATTATTTTGTCAATACTAGCAAATCAATCCACCTGATCAGATATCACTAAATATAAAGCTATCACAAATCCAATGATAAATCCTATTATATGCACAAGTGCACCAAATCCATCATTACCAGATACCATTATTTCAACTAATTGAAAATAGAAAAATATAGCTAAAAAACCTATGCTCAATCCAACTGTTGGAATCTTGCCAAATAACATCGCTATTTCATTATCTTTTCTTTTACGAAATGCTATTACCAAGTTAGCTCCGAATAATCCAAAAATAGCTCCAGATGCACCTATCCCTATAACTAATTTATCGACTGACTCAAAAAGAGTTTGTGCAAAAAATACTGCTAAAATACCTGATATAAAATATATAAATAAATATCTTGAAACAGTTACTCGGCTCTCAACGTAAGCTCCTACCAACAACAAAAATAACATGTTACCAAGTAAATGCCACCAACTTTTATGTATGAACATACTCGTTACAGATGTGTAAAATGTTTTTAAAACATTTGTGTTTTTCGTACTAAATCCAACAGCGTTGAATGCTTTAGTTTTCATTGAACCACACGTTTCTATAACATTATCATATTTATAACAATTATTTATATCATAATAACAAGATTCTACATTTAAATTATTTCCATTAGCATACAAAATACAATCGATATACTCTTTTGATATCTCTTTTTTTTCAATACATTCAGGCGCAACACCCTTGATACAATCAAACGTATTAATAGTGTCTGGAGAGCTTAATACAAAAATATAAAAATATAAAAACACTACAACATTAATGATGATTAATATGTATGTAATATAAGATTTGTAGAATATGTTTATTTTTCCCATGAACTGACCTTACTTTTCCAAGTATTTTCTCACTGCTATAAAACTGCTTATAAATCCCAATGCTATACCTAGTAAAATTATAGCTAGTATAACACCAACCATATTTTGATTGTAAAATGCTGCAATATTTGATTCTTCTATCACATTTTTAGCAAGTGGACTAATAGCATAAATTGTTATTATCAAAAATATTGACGCCACGATTGCACTAGCAAATCCATATAAAACACCTTCAACAAGAGTAGGTATTTTTATATACAGATTTGATGCCCCTACCAATCGCATTACCTCGAACTCTTTTCTATGTGAATACAAACTCATTCTGATAGTATTCAATGTAACTAATACAGCAATTATGCCAAATAAAATTCCTAGCATAATTCCGCCATTTCTTATAAAAACTATAAAATCATGTAATTCATTTATGACTTCTTTATTTTTATCAAGATTAGTACTCATGATATAATCACCATATTCTTGATATAGATAAGAATTTATTTTTTCATAATCAACAGTATCATGAGCTACTATAACCAATGAAGCTGGTAACGGATTTTCGCCTATCATATCTAGAGCCTCTCTTATCTCTTCACTATCACCTTCTCTTTCCATGAAGTCTTTCAAAGCATCATCCCTTGATATGTACGTCACTGACTGAACTTCTTTAACAGATTTTCCTTCTAATTCATTTTTAATTTCAATTATCCTCTCTTCATCTACAGTAAAATCAAAATACATACTTACATTAATTCTACTTTCAACAGAATCAATTACATGCAAAACTCCAAATCCTAAAAATACAGCCACACCAATGAGATATAATGATAAAGACATTATAATAACAGTCGCTAATGTAAGCCACTTATCTCTATAAAAATTTTGCCATCCTTCGCGTATTACACGCGCTAATTTAATTGTTTTCATAAATATTTAACCACTAATAATATATTTACCATGTAGATCATCACGTATTATGCGACCCTTATCCATCAAAATAACTCTCTTATTCAATTTATCAACAATTGATTTATCATGTGTAGCCAAAATAACAGTTGTTCCAAATGAATTGATTTTCAATAATAGTTTTACAATTTCCAATGCTGAGATAGGATCCAGATTTCCCGTTGGTTCATCAGCAATGAGAACCCTTGGTCTGTGTATAACTGCTCTAGCTAGAGATATACGTTGCTGCTCACCTCCACTAATTTGGTGTGGATATCTATCAGCCTTACTTTCCATTTTTACAATACGTAACATATTTTCCACCTCATCTGCAATTTGAGCATCTGACTTCCCTTGAACCTCCAATGTATATGCCACATTTTCAAATATAGTTTTTTGTGGTAATAATTTAAAATCTTGAAACACTGTTCCAAAATTTCTCCTAAAATGTGGTAAGATTTTTCTTTTCAAATCTGCAATATTTTTTCCTCCAAAATACACAGCTCCATCTGTAGGAAACTCATCTGCATATATCATTTTTAATAAAGTTGACTTTCCAGCACCACTAGAGCCCACCAAGGAAACAAATTCTCCTTGATCAATTGTGCAATTGATATTATCCAATCCAACAAATCCATCAGAATATTCTTTTGCTACATTTTCCAATGTAATTAATTTCATATCTTTATTTCATCTTCCATGACTCTCAGAGCAATGTAAGATTTTTTTATTTTATATCTAAATCTATACTGTAGTTAATTATACCACAAAATTATTTCATTCTCAAAAATGCAGTTATGAATTCATCTATATCACCATCCAACACATCATCAACTTGAGCTGACTCATGTTTTGTGCGATGATCTTTAACTAATTTATATGGATGTAGTACGTATGAACGTATCTGATTTCCCCAACCAGCTTCTTTCATTTCACCTCTCAACTCTCTTTTTTTAGCTTCTTTTTCTTCTAAAAATTGCTTATGCAATTTTGCTTTTAACATTTTCATTGCGTGTTCTTTATTCTGTGCTTGCGACCTCTCACTCTGACATTGAGCTGTTATCCCCGTTAGTTCATGAGTTATACGAACAGCACTATCAGTTGTATTTACATGTTGTCCACCTGCTCCAGATGCCCTGTAAGTATCAATACGCAAATCATCTGATTTTATTTCGAAATCTTCTACATCATCAATGATGGGCATTACATCCACACGAGCAAACGATGTTTGTCGTAAATTATCAGAATTAAACGGAGACAATCTCACCATCCTATGCACACCTGATTCTGCTCGCATATGACCATAAGCCCATCTTCCATCAATCTCTATAGTTGCACTTTTAATTCCTGCCTCATTTCCATTAACCTTATCCAGTAATCGAACTTTAAACTCTTTATTTTCAGCCCATTTCATAAACATTCGCAAAAGCATTTCAGACCAATCTTGTGCATCTACACCACCAGCTCCAGTGTTAATAGTAACTATTGCACTATTTACATCATATTCCCCATCAAATAATGTATAAAATTCTATTTGTTCAATATTTTTTTGCAATTGTACAACTTGTTTTTCTATATCAGTCCATTCTTCATCAGAACTCACTATCTCACATAACTCCTCTACATCATTTAATTCTACTTCTAGCTTTTCAAAAGATTCTACTTCACTCCTTAATCCCTCAAGTTCTTGCATTATATTTTTTGCTCTAACTTGATCATCCCAAAAACCCTCTTCACTCGAAAGAATTTCATTTTGAATTATTTTGTGCTTCTTATCTTCAACGTCAAAGAGATTCCCGCAACTGCAGGGATTTATCTTGTAATTTATTAATTTTTTCTATAACTTCACGCATATTTCATTTTTATTATTCACGAGCCATCCATCGGAATCGAACCGATGACCTACGCGTTACGAGTGCGTTGCTCTGCCAACTGAGCTAGAATGGCGTATGAAATAAGTATGCCACACTTATTTTAACAAAACAATATATTTAAAAGATACCAAAAAATAAAAACATCTCATTTTCAGAGATGTTTTTATATATTTTGGGCGACTAGAGGGAATTGAACCCTCATCCTCGGTACCACAAACCGATGTTCTAACCGTTGAACTATAGTCGCCACGATAAAAACGTTTTACTTAAAATATTATACCAGAATATTTCAAAAAATCAAGTCTCATTTTTCAAATCTACAATAGCCTTAGCTTCTGCTACAATTTGTTCTAATTTTCTACCTCTAACTCCAGCATGTTCAAGTATATCTTTTTTATATTCAACCTCCCTGCATAATATCAAACCCTTACTCAAAATTGTATCTTTTTGTCTTTTGGATAATTTTGTTATGGCTGTTATTGGATGTAATCCTGTCTTATCAATTAACTCTGCCAAACTTTTGCCATGTGGATATCTCCAACTCATAAGCTCAATTCCTGCACATCTTGCATAATCAACTGCCTGTGAAGTAAATTGTGTATTTGTAACAAGCCATAATTTATGAAGATGTTTATCTCTTCCCTCATGTATTCCATCCCATCTTTTTTTTATATCATCAAATCTTGCCTTCATATACAATACAGTTTGTACATCACTTTTATACCCCAACTTATTATGAAATTTACATTCAAATATGAAATGTCTATTATCTCTATATGCCATTACATCAATCTCATGCGTTATACAACTCCCTCTAAGTGTTCTATTTGTACTTGTTTTATATCCACGAGCATCTAAAAGACGTGCTACAAACTGTTCAAAAGGATACCCACTTGGACCAAGCATCTTCAGAGCTCTTTTTAAATTATATCTTGCAGCTGTTGGTGCATTACGTGTTTTTAATTTATTGTATGCAGATCTATGAATTTTCACAGTAGTATCTAAATTTGATTCTTTTGAGATTTCTTTTGCAACAGCCTTTGCCCTTTCACTATCAATTCCAGCACGCTCAAGAGACCTCTGTAATTTACTTGCAGAAAACTCTTCTTTTTCCCCTGTTGTTTTTTTTATTTCTTTATTCATTACAGACACCATTTATATCACATGTATCAATAATCTCACAAGCCTCCTCAGCAGTATCTACTAAATGAAATAGTTCCATATCTTCTTCTTTTATTGCACGATTTTTTCCCCAAACTACACCACGAATCCAATCTACTAAAGGACCCCAATACTCCTTATTAACAAGTATTACTGGAATAGGTTTTGTCTTACCTGTTTGTATAAGAGTAAGCATTTCAAATAATTCATCAAGCGTACCAAATCCTCCTGGAAAAAATATGTATACTTGTGACGCAAATGAAAGTATCACCTTTCTGGAAAAAAAGAAATCAAATGATTCTGAATCAGTAATATACTGATTTTTACGTTCTGTCACACTATGATTTGGTAAATTAATATTAATTCCAACACTTCTACCATTAGCCTCTTTTGCACCCTTATTAGCAGCTTCCATAATACCAGGACCGCCGCCAGTAAATACCGCAAAGTCTCTTTCAGCTAATTTATATGCCAATTTTTCTGCTTCTTGATATACATCATTATCAAAACCAAATCTAGCACTACCAAAAATACTAGCAGCCTTATCAAAACGCGATAGGAAATCATGACCTTTAACAAATTCTGATTGAATCTTTAAAATCCTCCATGATAAACCACTTGTATAATGTTCTTCCTCAGCAATTTCTGGAGACAAAAACTCACGTTCACGATTTAATGACACATCAAACTTTTCACCTCCCACAGTAAATGTTACTTGTTTATCTTTATCTATCATATTTTTATTTTGTCCAACATAACTACTTCAAATTGAGTAAATGAGGATTCCATTTTTATTTAATTATTTTCTTCTATACTTTTTATAATAGCATTAAAATCAATTTCTTCATATTTCAATAACTCTTCTGTGGTACCACTTTGTGGAATACGTTTAACAGATAAACTACTTATATTTCCATTAAAACCATCTAATGCACTTCTAACAGCTTCGTACATACCTCCTTCAGAATAACCATCCTCAACTACAATTATGTTTTTTATATCTCCTATATTTTTAATTAATGATTTACCATTTATCGGTTTTACACAATACAAATCAATGATACGTATACTTTTATTTTTTACTTTCAGTATTTCGTATGCTTTCAATGCTTCTGTTATCGTTATCCCTGCTGCAATTATAACTGCGATATCTTCATCACTGCCCTTCAATATTTTTGAATCACCAATTTTAAACTCATCCTTTTTACCATATAGCACACTTGTTTTTTCACGAGTTGTTCTAATATAATTTATACCTTCACCACAATTTTTTATTAAAAATTTTGCAGATATAATATCAGATGGATACAAGACTTTACCATCAATAATTGACCTCATCATAGCTATATCACTGAGTCCCATCTGTGAACTACCATCAGCACCAATAGAAACGCCAGCATGAGAACCTACAAATGTAATATTGCTTTCACTGAGTCTTGCCATTCTTATTTGATCATGAGCTCTTGTAAAAAATGCAGCAAAGGTTGAGCAAAATGGTTTATATCCCATACGTGACAGTCCAACGGCAACACTTACCATATTTTGTTCAGCTATGAACATTTCGAAAAACCTTTCAGGATAATATGCTTTTACTTTCTCGGACCTAGTTGAATTACTAACCTCAGCATCCAAAACAATTATCTTTTCATCTTCACTCATCATTTCCACAAGTGCATCGCCATAAGCATCACGAGTTGCATACTTTTCATCAATATTAAATTCACTACCAACACTATTGTCATTCCTGCGAAGGCAGGAATCTTTCTGCAAAACTATAGATGCATCACTTGATAAATACTTACCGTCTCGAGACTGACAAGGTTGTGGCAACGCAATAGAACCACGTACATCAAAATCAATATCTCCAAGTTCATTTACTGCCTCAATAAATTCTTCTTCCTTCAAAACTTTTCCATGCCAACTATATTTATCTTCCAAAAATGATATGCCACGCCCCTTATATGTTTTTGCAATTATCATCAATGGTTTTTTATGCTCCCCTATCATATCTTTATATACCCTCAATATTTCGTCCACATCATGACCATCTACAACAACACTTCTCCAGCCAAAAGCTTTTGCACGTGCTACATATTTATCCACATCATGACCATCCATAGTCTCACCCCTCTGCCCAAGCCTATTTACATCAACTACTGCAATCAGATTTCCTAATTCATAATAACTAGCAAGATTCATTGCTTCCCAAACTTGACCCTCAGCCATTTCACTATCTCCCAACAGCACATAAGTTTTAGCAATAGATTTGTCTATTTTTTTTTGAGCTAACGCCATACCCACTCCCACAGAAAGTCCTTGACCAAGAGAGCCCGTGGATGCTTCAGTAAACGGAAACTTCATTGTAGGATGTCCTTCTAAATTACTCCCAAACTTTCTAAAGGTGTTTAATTCTTCTGGTTTTACAGCGCCAGCAGCTGTCCACAAAGAATAAAAAAGTGGCGAAGCATGTCCTTTTGAGAAAATAAGCCTATCATTATTTTCATCTCTTATGTTTTTTATATCAAACTTAAAAACTCCAGAAAACATAAGTGAACTCATTATTTCTACAGCACTAAGTGAAGATGTAGGATGACCAGAACCAGCTGTTGTAGTCATATCCAAAATCCAATATCTAAGCAATTTATTTATTTTTTCTAGTTGTTGTATTTTTTCTTTTTGTTTTATTGACATTTCAAGTTTTATTATATAAACTATGATATCGTCCTTTTACATATACATATTACCACAATTTTACACATAGGAGAAAATCATGAGTGATAATGTAAAGAATATCTTATTAAAAGCTTCTGGAGATGTTTTTAAAAGCAAAGATTTTAAACATTTTGCAACAGAGCTGGCAACAAAATCTTTTGTTGTTATTGTAGTTGGTGGTGGAACAGAAATCAGCAAAAGACTAGAGGCAGCTGGTTATACCATTGCCTTTGATGATGTCCATGGACGAATCACTGAAAGCTGGGAAGAACGTAAAATAGCCCGTAACGTCTTGGAAGAAAATACCAAAAAACTACAAGATGATTTAGTAGGAACTGGTGCATTTGTCATTCCTTCAGTTATTGATATTGCTGGTGTAACATGTCATATTAATGGTGATAACTATATCAAGTCTGCATACCTTGGCTTTGATGAGTTGTATGTATTTACAACAGCTGAACGTATAGAAGCTAAATCTAAAATATTTAGTAGCTATCCAAAAGTAAAAGTACGTGCCGTTTAAAAAGTTATCCGTAAAAGAATTAAAATAAATTATAGAGCAATTAACTACAAGTAGTTAATTGCTTTTTTATATAAAAAGTCCAACCTAAGGTCGACCCCCGGTTGGACTTTATCAAAATTCTTAATTCTTAATTCTTAATTCTTAATTCCTTAAATCCAACCCCTTCCCTGCATTGCACTTTCAATCCTTTCTATCGCAAGTATAAATGAAGCTTTTCTATAATCAATTTTATATTTCTTAGCTTTATTACAAACATTGTCATATGATTCAATCATAATTTCTGCTAATTTTCTATTTGTCTCACTCTCACTCCAAGATGTGTTTTGCATGTTTTGTAGCCACTCAAAATATGAAACTGTAACACCTCCAGCATTTGCCAATACATCAGGAATAATTACAACATCTTTTTTATATAAAATTTCATCAGCTTCTGGAGTTGTTGGTCCATTTGCTAATTCTATAATTGTAGTTGCTTTTATATTGTCTGCATTGTCCTGCGTTATTTGATTTTCAATCGCTGCTGGCACCAACACATCACAATCCATTTCCAATAATTCTTCATTTGTTGCACTTAAATACTCATCTGTATCACATACTGATTTATCACAATAAATTTTGCCTTTTTTATTTTTCATATCAATGACCCTTGTCACATCAATACCTTTACCATTTTTACTAACAATTGCACCACGTGAATCACTAACTCCAACTACTTTATACCCTGCTTCATGTACCAGTGTTGCAAAAACCTGACCAGCATTTCCAAATCCCTGAATAGCAATTCTTAAGTCCTCTGGCTTTTTATTTAGTTTCTCTGCAATTCGCTCAAGCAAAACAAATCCACCTCTAGCAGTTGCAGTTGCTCTTGCAGTGATACCACCTATTGCAACTGGCTTTCCCGTGAATGATCCCGGCACAGTATAACCTTTAAGTCTAGAATACTGATCCATCATCCATCCCATTATCTGTTCATTTGTATAAACATCTGGAGCTGGTATATCAATCTTTGGACCAATTTCTAAATAAAGACCCCTAACATATCCACGACTAAGCTCTTGTAATTCAGCATCTGACAACTCTTTAGGATTCACTTCCACTCCACCCTTAGCTCCACCATATGGTATATCCACAACAGCACATTTAATAGCCATCCAAAAAGCCAATGCTTTCACTTCATCGATATCAACCGCAGGATGAAATCTCACACCTCCCTTATACGGACCACGTGCATTATTATGTTGTACACGATAACCTCGAAATGTCTTTAATTTCCCATCATCCATCTTCACAGGAATCGCAATTTCATGGATTCTTTGAGGACTTTTTAACATCTCAATTGTATCTTTATCTATATTTGCAACTTCAGCAGCATTTTTCAACTGTTGCATTGCATTTTCAAATGGATTTTGCATAATTTTGTAGAGACACATTGCAATGTGTCTCTACATCATTACAATATTTCTCTTATTTTTTAATAATTAGTAATAAAATTTGTCTCATTACTCCCTCTCCCTATGGGAGAGGGCTGGGGTGAGGGTAAAAATTATTAAGTTTATCGCACTTTACAACTCTATCTATCTACCCCTCACCTCAGGGGAGAGGCGGTTTTTAAAAATCATTATTCTTCTAAAGAAACTGACTCATCCACCAACTTCACCAACTCACCATAAGCACCCACAACATCATCACTCTGTAAAATTGCACTTCCAACCCCGGCAGCATCAACACCTTTTTGACTGACTTTCAAAATTGTTTCTTTATTAACACCACCATCTACTGATATCCAAATATCTCCACGACGCTCTCTTAAATATGAAATTTTATTCAATGACTCTTCCAAAAATTTACTACCCTGAGTACCTGGAATAACAGTCATAACTTGAACAGCATCAATCTCATCTATATATGTAAATACATCTTCAACCGGAGTTTGGGGTGATAATGCAATTCCTTTTGTAAAATCATAAGGATCCATAGCAGTTAAAACTTGAGATGGACTCTCAACCTCTCCAAGATGAAAATAAACTCGTTTAGCATTCAGTGCAGCACATGTATCTAAATATTTTTCAGGATGTTTGCTCATAAGATGAATCTCTACATCAAAATCATCAACTTCACCAACTAAGTCATACAAATCAAAAGTTTCACTATCAGTCATAGTATTATCAGCTAAATCAATCTGAATCCAATCTACAGAACCACGCAACACATTCAATTGTTGAATTACATTATCACTATCTGTATCTAAAATTGCTGGAATTATCAACATAATTTTGTATATTTATAATTTACGGATTATCATTACTCCTTTTTGTCATTCCGGAAAGTTTATTTTCTCGTAGGGACAGTGCCTTGTGCCTGTCCACGATATTTGAAAATCACTTGTCCGGAATCTTATACTCTACTAGTAAAGTTCAGATTCCAAATCAAACCTAAACTAATAGTTATCAATTTTTGCAATTCTTCTAACATGTCTTTCTTCCTCACTAAATTTCGTCTCAAGCCATAACTTCACAGAATCTTTAGCATCCTCAATACTTAAAAATCTAGCACCCAGTGAAAGAACATTTGCATTATTATGTTCTTTTGATAAAGTTATTATTTCCTTCGGACCACCATAGTATACAGCACATCTAATGCCACTAGTTCTATTTGCTACAATCGCCTCACCCTGACCAGAACCTCCTAAAATAATTCCCAGATTCTCACTATCAGCAACTACCTCTGCAACAGGTTTTATAAAATCAGGATAATCATCATTTTTATCAAATGAATCAGCACCAAAATCAACAACTTCAAAATTAAGTTCTTCTGTTAAAAATATCTTCAATTGTTCCTTTAAATCATAACCTGCATGGTCTGTTCCTAAATATATTTTCATACTTCTATTATATAACTTCAAAAACAATATTACAACTAAAAAACAGTATCCCTAAAATAATACTGTTTTTATACTTGTTATACTAATTATTTATTAACACATTCTTGAGATTCTCTTGCACCATCATCACTCATTTTTATATTAGATTCAGTTGTGCTCCCTGATGGCCAAACAAAAAAATCACTTGCAATCGAATTGATTGAAAAAATCATCCCATCATTATTTAATTGATTTATTGAAAATGTTGCTATATCCTCAATGTCTAATTCAGGATTCTTTAGATTAGCACTAACAAAATAAACACTTTTAAAATCATTAGATTTTACCACCTGTCCATTATGTAGTGTAACTTCCCCATTTTTTAAACCACTCTCAATTTTTTGCAATACAGAATCCGAAACATCTTCACAATAACTAGCGGTTGTAACAACCTCAGTTGAAGCACATCCGGTAGTAAATAATATAAGACTTGCCACTAAGAAAATTTTTCTCATATTCATTAAGTTACTAATTTTTTAATTTTTCTTTATATATTCATGAGCAGACAAAAGTGCCTTTATAGCATCTCCTACAGCTATGTTATTTTGACGAAATATTGAATTTGTTACATCTCCTGCAGCAAATACTCCAGCACAGCTTGTTTCTTGCGTTTCAAAATTTACCACTATATTATTCCAATCATCAGTATCTACAAATTCTCCTACAATTTCACTATTTGGAACAGAACCAATTTCTACAAATACTCCTTGCACAGCAAGTTCTTTTTCTTCATCGCTATCATTGTGTTTGTATTTCAATCCAGTTACCATCATTTCTCCAACTACTTCAGATGCATTTGATTCATAAATTATCTCAACTTTATCTGAATTCATAATTTCCTCCTGTGTTATAGGATCACCTCTAAGTCCACCTTCTGGCTTGCGTGCTATCAAATAAACTTTATTTGCATATTTCATAAGATCAACAACTGCTTCAAGTCCACTATTTCCGCCACCTACAACTGCAACATCTTTATCCTTGAAAAAAGGCGCATCACACGTTGCACAAAATGCAACCCCCTTACCTTCAAAGTCAGATTCACCAGGAACACCCATCCTCCTATGTCGTCCACCCGAACAAACTATAACTGTTTTTGTTTCATATTTATCGTCTCCTACAATAACTTCAAAAGTTCCATCTTCTTTTTTATTTACAACATCCACTTTTTCACCAATGTGCAAATCAATATTATCTTTTTGAGATTCTAAGTGTTTTTTTAATTTAATAGCCAAATCAGCTCCGGCTATAACTTCTTCACCAATCCAATTTTCAATACCATCAGACACAACAGATTGTCCACCAATCTGCTGGGCAAATAAAGCTGTTTTGATTTGTTTACGAGCCGCATAAACGCCTGCTGCTACAGCTGCTGGACCACCTCCAATAATAATAGTTTCGTACATAATTTTATAAAATAAAAATAATAAATCTAATAATGAAGTGGATGAAAATATCTATCCACTTCATTCAAGATTGACTATAGTCCTAAAAGATTTGTAAGTTGAACTTGATCAAATCCAACTAATACTTCTTCTTGACCATCTTTCTCAATAATAATTACTGGAACTCCCATTTGTCCAGTTTTTTCTACCATTGCTTGAGCTTTTTGTTGATCTACAGAAACATCCACTTCTTCATATTCTACACCCTTTTCTTGCAAAAAATCCTTTGCCATTGTGCAATAACCACATGTTGGTGTGGAATAAATTGTTACTTTTGCCATAATGCTTTTCTTACTTATTACTTATAATACTAATTATTTTAGCATATAATCAATTATACGCACAACCTTGACTAAACACTTTTTTTTGTGCATAATGAATAAATACTGTTAATCCCATGCCCTCGTGGTGAAATTGGATATCACATTTGGTTTCGGCCCAAACGTTCTAGGTTCAAGTCCTGGCGAGGGCACAATAAATAAAAAAGCATTTATTATATAAATGCTTTTTTATTTTTATGTTATACATCACTTTCAACATCTATTTTATCTTCATAAAAAACATCTCGATATTCTTGCCTACCCTCATTAAACTTACTCCCACGAGCATCAATTAAATCATTCGCATTGTCAAATTTTTTCTTTTCTAAAATAACTTCCTTTTTCTTAGCTTCTACATACTCTACAGTTTCAACTTGACTCACCTCATTTTCATATAAATATGAGTACCAAAAGTAAACCAGAGTACCTGCCACAAAAATCGCTAATACAGCCAATATATACTTAAATGACTTTATCCACCATTTACGTGCTGATTTAATGATTTTACCAGCATTACTAACTGGATCATTAAATGTATCACGACCTTTTAATCCAAACATACACAATCCTTATATTACTATTTATTATCTAGATAAAACACGGTAATCATAGTTGTTTTTAATAACTCATTTTTCATTTCCTCAACATCAGTAGTGCTCATATTAATATTTGATTCTGTTCTACTTGTTACAAGTGATAATACATCATTAAAATATTTCATATTTTCCAATTTTTGCAAAAACTCTATTAAATCATTTTGATTCCCTGTTAATGCAATCTTTAATTTCATATTATTCTTTGTTAACGGTTCGATACTGACTTTTTCATCAGTTTCATCTTCTTTTACTTTTGCCTTTGTTTTCTTTACAACTACAGCACTATTCACAACCTCCAGAGATATCTTATTACCCGTATTATTAGCAATCTCTTCTAATTGTGAAAATAAATTAATTTTTTCATCATCATTATCTGGCAATAACACATTTAACCCTTCTTTTTCTATAGATATGTATTCGGAAGTTTTTTCAAATTCATAAACATTCACTAAAAACTCTTCAGCTAACGCATGACCTAATTGTAATTGCTCTAATTCTGCTGATTTATTTTTTATCAATCCAATAATATCAAAGGATTTATTGAACATAACAATAATCAATACTAAAAATATAAATATGGTTATTATTTGTTTATAATATTTTTTTATAAAATATGCCATAAATTTACTTCAAACAATCTAAATTAATCTTAAACGTCATTGTAAAAAAAATATCAACAGGAGTTGCTAATTGCTCCTCTGGAACAACAACATTTGTAAAACACTTTTTTTCATCATATTCCATATCCTTAAGTGCATTCTTAAACTCCACCACACTCTCCCGTGTATTTGCTTGAGCCTTAATTGATACAGAATCATTTGTTGTTTTTATGCTCTCAATAACTATACTACTAGGAACAGTTTCACTTAAAAATATAATCATCCTAGACCATTTTAAATGATTTTTATCTAACTTATTAATCAAATCAACCTTTTTATTCACTTCAATAAATTCATCATGCATTACTGCAACTTTTTTATATCTTTCATTTTCTGTAACACTAGACTTTACTTCTTCCATAACAGAAATTTCAGTCTTTAATATAAAATAAACAGCAAATAATCCACCTATCAAAAACAAAAACGCTATCATGACATGAATTTCCTGTTCCATTATTATTCTAAATGTTTTACGCCTATTCAAATGGTCTTTTTGTTTTTTTGGCAATAAATTGAATTTTATTTTCATATAATTTTATATACTCTTTGAAGCTAAACCAATCACTGTTGCATATTGAACGGACGCTTCTCTATTTATTGGTGGCACACTTTTGAAATTCACATTCACCCACGGATTTCCAAGCTCAATATTATAACCCAATCTACGAGATAAATAAGGTGCAATTCCCAATGTTCTAGCACCACCTCCACACATTATAATTTTATCTATTTTATCAGTATAATTTAATCCATTCAAATAAAAATCAATAGATTTTTGTGCTTCACCAGCAAAGTTCTCCATAACAGCTTTAGTCGCTTGAAATACATGATCATTTTTCAATACTGACCCAACACCATATGTTATTTTAATATTTTCAGCCTCTGAATAAGTTATTCCAAATGTTTGCTCTATTGTTTTAGTCATGGCTTCGGAAGATAATGGAATACTTGATGTAAAAACAGGAATATTGTCAACAGTAACAACAAAACTAGTTCCCTTATCTCCTATATCTATAATCATAGTGGTAGCACCTTTTTCATCATCTCTCAATAAACTATTGGATTGAGCTACTGATTCAATCTCAAATCCATACGCGGTTAACCCAGCTCTTCTGAGCATTTTTATATACCTATTTATAAAATCCTTAGACACAGCAACTATAATAACATCCATCTGTTTCTTATCTTTTGTAAGTCTCCTATCAAGTACTTGCCAATCATAATAAACTTGATCAATAGAAAGAGGTATTGCAGCTTCTATCTCCCATTTAATAGCTTCAGCAACTTCCTCATCTTTCATATTTGGAATAGTTACTATTCGCAAAAATGATTTTGACTCTGGAAGTGAACAAATAACATTACGAGCTGATATTCCAGCTTTTTTTCTTGCTCTATCGATGGCACCTAGTACAACATCAAAATTAGTAATATCCCCATTATTTACTATTCCTGCAGGTATTTTTTCAGATGCAAAGCCATACACATCATCATATTCTCCATGATGTGTAATCTGTAAAACCTTTATAGAAAGATCGCTAATATCCAAACCAAAAAATGGTGGCGTTGGATCAATGAATTTCTTATTAAATATGGACATTTATTTTTTATTTGTTTTTACCTAGTTACATGATATCACATACTCCACTTCTATTCCATCTCTGTCCACTGATCAATAACATAAGAACTTCCAGTTGGAAAATATGGAGGAGCTGTTACTAAAAAATTTGGATCATATGTCAATGTACTTGTGCCAACACTCGACTGTTCTAATCCTTGTTTTGTCGCAATTGCACCGTAAAAATCCATGTCTATAATTGTATCGTATTCACTACTGCGACCAACAAAACCAAATTGAGACAAAATTGCCGCATCAATCTCCAAGACTCCACTATCATTCCCAGCACCATCTATAATTGGCTCTTTTACTGTATCGATATTATTTTCAGCAGCAAGACCTAATACAGTCCATGAATCATGATTTTCATATACAACATCACCATTTATATAAATATCTTGATTTCGCCCACCTCCATTATGATGTGCAGCAATTGTCAAACGTTTACCAGCATCTAATGTTCCATCAATCCACAAATCATTTCGTAAGTAAATTGCACTTGTGTCTTGTAATGTGATTGTTTGATCAAATGATTCTTTTGTGATTGCCTTTGTATCTTTATGATGTTTTTTCACCCACCAAACATCAGCAGTACCATCTGCTTGTAAAATAATATGCCATCCTTGTCCTCCTGCTAAAGTTGGTAGTGTATATTGCCCTTGTGCTGCCGATGCTATTTCTGCAAAACTCACCACAATACTATTAAAGTCTTGGACTGGTGATGGGAATATTTTTGCACCTGCAAAAAAACCATTACCAGTTTGACTCCAGATACCCTCTTTCTCTTCAGTGGCACTATTATTATCATGGTCATATGTTGCAACACTACTAGATACTGCACCATAAGCGCTACCATTAAACTCAATCCCATCATTTGCATGTACTGCGCCATAAAATGTTGTTTTATTGTTAATAATCAAACTGGAATCAGATAACAAAACAAATTCACTCCAAGCAGGTCGACGCATACGAACACGTACACTACGCGTTACGTCCGGTTCTTTATATGTCCAACCAGTAGCTAAAATTTCTGCATCAGTAGATCCTGAACTTGGCCTAATTACGCAAATACGATATCTTCCAATTGTATTAGTTCCATCATAATCAACTTCATAAGCTTCCGACTCACTACATTCACCATCATTATCAGAATCAACTCCATAAGGATTACCATTTTCCCAAAAATCTGCAACTTCTTCCGCTGTTTTACCATCTACATTATGTCCTAAATACCATCTATAAAAATATATACCAGATTCTGCCATGTGAAGAGCTTGTTGTCTTGGTTGTGCATGCAGACTATATTTAAAATGTTCTGTAACAAAACGTATTAATCCAGTAAAAATAACAGCCACTGAAACAATAACAATAAGACCATATACCAATGCTGTTCCTTTTTTTATTTGCATATAATTTAAATTATTTTACGTAAAATTAAGTCGGTGTTTTACCAAATAAAGACAAGTTACGCATAAGTACCTGTGATTGTATGCGCACATTATTTGGTTGACGAATTTGATCTACATTTACAAAAAGTAAAATTTTCACCAAAGATACACTCCCTGTATTTACAGGAGATGTAAGTTCTGTATTTGTTAAATCATAATATGTAAATATGGGATCTTGTTCAGAATTATTCACAACATAGTTTGCAACACGAGTTATAATTTCATCATTAGCAACATCATAAATTGGCGGAGTCACTGTTGTGTCCAAGTTCGTAACTCCAACATTAAATGTATCATCAACATCATTTAAAAAATATCTAATACGCTCAATTTCATCATCACCATCATAATTTGCATAAAAAATAAATTCTGACACATCTGCAAATTCTACTGCATGTGCACCATCCCCACCAGAACTAGCACGACGAATATTTTTCACTGCATCATCTACACCGCGAGAAGCATGTAATGTTGCATAACCTAACTCAATAGCAAAATGATTCATCTCCCACACTTTTATAAAAAACATTGTAAATCCTAAAAGCACCATCGATGTAATAGTAATCACCACAATAGTTTCAATAAGAGTAAATCCTTTTTTATTTTCTATATACATCATATTAATTATGCATCAAAATTAACTACTGGGATTCAATTCAATACTAACACTCTCCAAACCACTTATTGTAACTGAATCGTCATCATCTGTTATATAATCACTTGCTGTTACAGTAATATTGTATTGCTCTCCATCAATTAAAACATCATCAGCAACCCCATCACCATCTCCATCATTTTCTGCCACATCCACCGGAAAATACACTTTACCATGAACGTCAGTTTGTTGTGACACGTCATATCCAAGTGTTGTATTTTCCAGTTGCACTGTTACACCCTCAAATGGACCAGTTGTTAATGAATCAGTTATTGACACAATGACACCTGGCTCACTTTCATCAATAATAATCATGTCACTATTATATACACCACTTTCTACGGATATTGAGTTTTGTTCAGTATCTGAACCAGGATTAAATTTCCATAAAACATATCCTGATTCATCTAATATGAAATCATATTTTCCAATACTTGACTCATATCCAGCAATATCAGCATCAAAATCAACTTCGCCTTCATTCCCTGATTCTGTACTAGAAACTGCATTAAGAGCTGTATTAATATACACAGGATCATTGCTTACATACAAAAACCCCAACACTCTACCACCTGAGAAAGTAAAATCAATATCGGACACAACATTACCAAAAGGATCTTTTGTAAAAATATGAAGTTCTGGCAAAACATCCTCCACAATAGTAATTGTTGTAATTGTTCCTGCAATTATCGATGCATCTGTATACATTGGATAATATGATGATACTGGATAAGGTGCCATTGTTTGTATTTCTTCACTTCCCGAAAGTAAAACAGTTATTTGATACATATCCATTCCAGGCATCAATCCTTCAAATAAAACATTACCAGCAGAATCAGTTGTATTACTAAAATCTGGTGTCGGATTACCACTCCCAACAATATCAACACCTACAGTAGCACCACTTACAGCAGCGCCTTCCGAGTCAACAACATTCACTGACAATATTCCATCTATTACGGCAGATTCATTTCCTGAAGGTGGTACAAAAAATGATGTTAATTCGATGCTATTTACAGTATTAGAAACATCAACCATTCCTACTCCCCATAAAATCTTAATGTTTACACGCTTATAATCATTTGGGATGCTATCTCCGCCACCAAAACCATCATCTGGATTATCAACATAATAAATCTCTGTTAAAACACGATACATACTGTTATTTATAGTTTTAACCTCATCATAATCTAACCCAGTACCTGAACCTGTAATCACACTCCCGTCTGGTGGATTTGTCGTTGAATCCAAAAAAATATTATCATATGGTGTATTACGCAAAATCTCCAGTTCTGCTGTAGCAAGTTCAACAGCTTCCGTACGCTGTTTTGTTTCAAGTGAATAACTTACGACAAGAGCGTATGTTTTGTAAAAGGTCATTACAGAGATACTAAAAATAAACAATAACACTATACTTTCTATTAAAGTAAAGCCTTTTTTTTTATTGTAAAAATATGAAAAATTCATTTATTATATTTTAATTTTTGTATTATATTTCAATAACCTACAAATTCATTATAGCATACGACACCTTAATCAGCTGAATTCCACATATCAATCGCATATGAATTACCTGTTGGGAAAAGTGGTGGTGGTTGATATAATAGATTACCATCAAATATTAAATTACGTGTCTCAAATCCTGTTCCATCTGTATATCCAAATCCCATACGATTATTCGTTGCAATTGAACCATATAATTCTATGGTATCTTTGTAATTATTTGACCAATATTTTCTTCCTACTCTTCCATTTTGTGATAGAAGCGCAGCATCAATTGTTAAAGTTTCAGTATCTGAACCACTTGAAGCATTTAAATCACCTTCAGAATTACGTATAAATTCAATATTTCCCTCTGCCGCAAGACCCAGTACAGAATCACTATTACGATCTTCATACACAATATCATCTGCGCCTAAAAAAATTCTTGCTTCATGTCCATTGTCTGGACTATGCGCAGCAACTGTCAATTTTTTACCTGCTGGTAATACTCCTTCAATCCATACATTGTCACGCACATATAAAATACCTACATCCGGAATATCAACAATATCAACATCAGAATTACGTAATCGTGTAATAGATAGTGTATTATTATTAAATTTCCGAACTCTAGTAATACGCATTTGATTTGAAGTAGGGACACCAAGCTCTATAAATCTACCCCTTTCTTCAGGACCATAATACAATCCCATAGCTTGTGCTGCCTCACGCATTAAATCAAAATTAGCTGTCACACTATTAAAATCTTGGGCTACAACAGGAAATTCTTTTCCCGCAAGAAAATGTTCACTATCATCCACATCTTCACTATTATCAAAACCAGGAAAAGCTGCAGCCCAAACTCCAGACCGCCAACCTCGCACATCACTATCATTATCATAATATGATGAAACCGAACTTGTAACGATATTATGAGCTATTCCATCAAAATGAAATCCACCATTGATATGCATTGGACCATATACTTCAGTACCTGAACTCAATCTAATCCTATTATTTGCCAAAATTGCAAACTCACTCCACGATGGTTTACGCAACCTAGCACTAATTGTACGTTCTTGATTTATGCCTGATGAACTAGCACTACCTTGTGATTTTACATTTAGAACAGTCGAATATTCTGTTGGTGCTGTAACACAAAGTTTATATTGTCCAATTTTATTATGATTTTCATCTTCATAATCTACAATATAAGCCTCTGTACCATCTCCATCTCCATCAGCAGTATCTGCATCATCACAATCTCCATCTCCATTATCATCAACACCCAATGGATTATTTGTCCAAAATTCTTCAATCTGAGTAGCTGTCTTCCCTTCAACATTATGAGCTAAATACCATCTATAAAAATAAATACCAGCTTCTGAAACATGTATTGCTTGTGTATCTGGTTCAAGTGAAGTATTATATTTCACATGAGAAACAACAAATTGAATCGTACCCGCAAATAAAACACTAGCTGCTGCAACAACAGTTAAAACATAAACCAATGCCGTTCCTCGCATTATATATTTTCCTAAAAATTTTTCTTTATTAAATTTCATAATTTTCACTTATTTTTATGTTGGAATATCATCAAATTCTGTTAAGTTTCTAACAACAACAAAAGATTCTATCCGCACATCATCTGGAGAACGAAATATTGGTTCTGGATTAACATATAATACTATTTTTACCATACGTACGTCTGCCGGTGTTGCCATCGTTTCCAAAGCCATTCCATTAATATCATCATATTCATAAATAGTACCATCAACATCATAATATTCAAAAATGACCTCTCCCGATGCAACATCATTTGTAATATTATTTGCCATATCTCGCACTTCTTCAGTACCACTATATTCTGGTGGCGTACTGGTATCAGGCTCAGTAATACCTCTTTTGAAGATGCTATCTTCAACAAAATATCTAACTCTCTCAACTATGCCATCATTATCATAGTCTGCATAAAAAATAAACTCATGATCATCAGCTAACTCTATTGGAAATGCACCATTTTGTGCTTGTTGTGCCTTGCGCATAGTATTTATAGCATCTTCAACAGCATTGCTTGCAACAAATGATGCCACCCCACTCTTAATTGCAAAGTGATTCATAGTCCACATCTTAACAAAAAAAAGTGATGCACCCAACATAACAATTGACGTAATTGCAATTGTTACAATCATCTCAACAAATGTCACACCTTTATAAGTTTTTTTAAAATTAATCATGAACTAAGTATTAATGCAATCTCTTTTTCTGTTAATTCACTAATTTCTATAGAATCCGTTTCTTCATCATATTCTTCTGCATTAACTACTATATTATAATCTTCTCCATCAACTAGTGTATCTGTTGTATTTTCTGGAAAATATACATATCCAAATTCATCTGTTATCAATGTAACTTCATAAACAGGATCTAATGTCGTACTCTGTAATTTAACACTTGCACCCTCAATTGGTACAGATTCTGCATCAATAATTTCTATAATGCGAATAAATGCACTATCATATTCATTATTAATAAAAATCATCTTTGATTGTGTATTTACACCAGAAGTGACTACTGTATTTTGTGGATTATCTTCATCATTTGGATTCATTTTCCAAAAAGTATAATTTGAAAAACTGCCTGGTAAAACAATATTATCAACTTTGTATATGCCTGAGTTAGCATAATTACCATTTAACACATCTGAAGTAGAATATACATCTATATCAAATGTTGTTGTATCAGTGATTTCTCCTGTAGAATTCAAATTATACACATTTTCGATGTCATCATCTGCAGTTGTGCCCAAAACCGCACCACCTATAATATCAAACTGCACATCAGGAATGCCTACTTCAAAAGGATCCTGAGATTTAATATTTAATTGCGAAATTTTATTAGTATTAAAAGCTGTAGTTGTAATACTACCTGCAGCAACACTTTGATGAATATATACTGGATTATATTCCCCTTCATTTAATGGCTCTATTAAATCATTTCCAGAAAATGCACTCAAAGTTTCTCGTGTTTCATAACCATTTTTTTCTATAGTAATCTCATAACAAGTATCACAAATTGGTGCACCCACATACATAAAATTACCATCAGAATCAGTAGTTCCCGTCAAAATTGATTCACTGCACGCAGGATGTCCAACAATATCACACATATTGTCACTAATGGAAACTATTACACCCTCAACAGACTCTACTGGTTCAACACCAGTATCTAAAACATTTATAGATAATATACCTCCAGTTGGCATAGCCTCTAGACCACCTGGTGGTACAAATTGTGATACTAAATTTATTTGTTTTGATTGATACTTTACATCATTTAATGCATCAGCCTTAGAGACAGAATCACTAAGACCAGGACCCCAAATAATTGTTACACCTACTCTCTTATAATCCTCAAATCTAATATCAGATGGAGCAGAACCATCTGTTGGATCATCCACAAAAAATACAGATGTGATTATCCTATAATTCAAACCATTCACACTTGCAACCTCATCATCCTCTATGTCCCCTATAGGTGCATTTGCTTTTGTGGCAACATTTTCATAAGCTAAATTTCTAAAATGTTCCATTCTTTCATTTGCTAATGCAACAGCTCCTCGACGATATTTAGAATCTTGCATATGTCCCATAGTTTCTGTAAATACCTTATAAAAAGTAACAACTAAAATTGAAAAGACAGCAAGGGCAACTAGCCCTTCTATCAGTGTAAAACCCTTTTTATGTTGTATCTTTTTTATAACCATACTAAATATTTTCAAGAACACTATACATAGGAGTAAGCATAGCAACTGCAAAAAATCCAACAGCTCCACCAATAACAAGCATCAACACCGGCTCTATAATTGAAGAAAGATTTTTTGTAATTTGATTTACCTCTTCTTCATAAAATTCAGCAAGTTTGTTCATCATATCTTCTGTCTTACCCGTTTCTTCACCAACTTGAATCATCTGTGCAACTATAACTGGAAATATATTTGGATATTCTGCAATCACACTAGACAACTCAACACCTCTTTGAATTTTACTACGCCCCTCCATTATGGCATCTTTAAAAAATGTATTTGAAAGTGTATTAGCAACAATTTCCAGTGAATCAACAACAGATACTCCACTGTGCAACAATGAACTATAAATTCTAGCAAATCTAGCACAATTAACTTTTATTACAATATTTTTAATTGCTGGTGTTTTCAATAAAATGAAGCTCATTGTCTTTTTACCTATTTGAGTAGATGTGAACATTTTCATTCCAATTCCACCACCAATTAATACAAATGCAATTAAAAAACCATGATTTTGCAAAGCATCACTCATACCTATTATAAATCTAGTAGCGGCAGGCAATTCAACTTCCATATCTCCAAATACTCCAAGAATTTGCGGTAAGATATACGTCAACATAATAACAGCCACAATCATCATAGCAAATACAATTACCGCAGGATAAATCATGGCACCTTTAACTTTTGATTTTAATTCATGTTCCTTTTCCATCTGAATAGTTACAATATCCAAAGATTGATCCAATGTTCCTCCGATTTCACCAACTCTTATCATGTTTACAAATAAGTCATTGAAAATAAGTGGATATTTTGCAAGAGATTCACTAAAAACGACTCCTTCTTGTACATCTTTATAGATATTTTCCAAAACTTCTTGAAAATGTTTATTTTTCGTCTGCACACTTAAATTCGATAACGATCTTCCAATAGTTAATCCAGATGCAATCATAACACTTAAATTCCTAGTGAAAAATAATTTTTCTTTCAAGCTAACACCATTTAATCTATCCATCAATTTAACATGTGGTTTACTGCCCTGCACTTCCATTCTTTCTATTGATGTAACAACAAAACCCTCACCACGCAATTGCATAGCAAGACCTCTTTCATTTGTTGCATCCATTTCTCCTGACTTAGGAGTACCGTCAACACTTTTTGATGTATATAAATATTTTGGCATTATTTTATTTTATTCTTTTGTTACTCTCATAACTTCTTCTATACTTGTTACACCTTGAATGATTTTATTAAATCCATCTTCAACCATTGTCACCATTCCATCTTCACGAGCTTTCCTTTCCATCGCATCCGATGTTGCATTTTGAGTTATCAACTTTTCTATTGCTTCAGTTATTTCAAATACTTCATAAATACCAGCTCGCCCTTTATATCCGCTTCCATTACATTGTGAGCAACCATTTGGCTTAAATAATTCAATATCGGTCCAACTAACACCCGGCTTTAAAACTTTAACTCTCTGAAGTGTTTTTGTGATAGCTTCAATATCATAATTAAGTGATAATGTTTCAACCTCCTTTTCATCTAACTTATACGATTCTCGACATTCAACACATAATTTACGAACCAATCGTTGAGCTACAACTATATTTGTAGTAGATGCTATTAAAAATGGTTCCGCTCCCATATCCACCATACGAGGAATTGCTCCAGCAGCTGAATTTGTATGCAATGTTGAAAGCACTAAATGTCCAGTCATGGCAGCATGAATTGCAATTTCAAGAGTCTCTTTATCACGAATCTCACCAACCATTATAATATCTGGATCTTGACGAAGAAGTGATCTAAGTCCAGCCGCAAATGTCATACCAATTTTTGACTGAACCTGTGTTTGATTTATACTATCCATTCTATATTCAACAGGATCTTCTACTGTGGAAATATTTACCTCTGGAGAATTTAAAATATCTACAATTGTATACAACGTTGTTGTCTTACCAGAACCAGTAGGTCCCGTCACCAAAACCATCCCATTTGGCTTTCTTATCTCTCTTTGTATTGCTTCCAATGATTCTCCCTGTAATCCCATTTTTTCCAATGTAAGTCCATGTGATGATTCATCTAACAGACGCATTACAATTTTTTCACCATCAAAAACTGGTAATATGCTTACACGAAAAGAAAGTTTATATTCATCAGTTTCCATTTTAAATCGCCCATCCTGTGGTAATCTGTGTTCATCCAATTTCAATTTTGATAATACTTTTATACGCGCAGTAACTCCGCTCATAGCATCTTTTGGCAATGTCATAGCCTGGCGCAAAATACCATCAATCCTATATCTAACAATTATTTTTTTCTCTTGTGGTTCAATGTGAATATCAGATGCTCCGTCTAAAATTGCATGTTTAATAAGTGTATCCACTATTCTAACTATTGGGAGATCTTCAGAAATTTTCACTAAATCTTCATTTTTTTCACTATTTTCAATATCATCAGCATCAGAATCCTTTATCATATCTCCAAATTCAGCTTCCAAGCTTTTCGTGTATTGTTTCAAAATAGTTTTAATACTGTCATCTGTTGTTACATATGGCATTATATCCAAACCTGTTTTTTTCTTAAGAAAGTCTATCATCTGCAAATCTTCTGGATCCAACATAGCTACCTTCAAAGTTTCACCAGCTTTCTCAAAAGCAACTACTTGAGATTTTTTTGCCACTTGTTCAGGAATTATATTTAATACTTTTGCATCGACTTCCTCCTTTGTTAAATCCACAAATGGAAATCCTAATATAGAAGCAAAGCTTTTTATACAATCCATCTCATTAATAATCTCTTTTTCCATTAATAACTCACAAAGTTGCACATTTTCTCTTTGAGCACGCACAAAAACAGGAGCAATCTCTGCTTCTTTTACAATTTTATTTTCTATTAAATAGTCATACAGTTGATCATTTTCTATTTTCATCCTATCTATTTTTATTTCAATTCTATTATACACCAAAAAGACAACACAACCAAATCAAAAAGCGAACCTAATTGGTTCACTTTTTGTTTAAATACTATCAATATTTAAATTTTCATTTTCTCTATATTTACATCATTCCACCCATACCTGGCATTCCACCACCCATACCTGCCATAGCTGCTGCAGCATCAGATCCGCCATCTTCACTAGGTTTATCAGTTATTACAACTTCCGTTGTAAGCAGCATTGATGCAACACTTACAGCATTTTCGATTGCAGTTCTAGTAACTTTCAAAGGATCAATAATTCCTGATTTCACCATATCATCTTCATATATATCTTCCAATGCATTATATCCAAATCTTTTTCCCTTTCCTTCTATTACAGCATTATACACAACTGCTGCATCTCGCTCACCTGCATTTTGGGCAATTTGTTTAAGTGGTGCTGAAAGAGCATTCAATAATGTCTTATATCCAGCCTTAAATTCATTACTAGCATCTTCATCTATTTTCAAAGTCATGCCAGCTTTAGCTAATGCAGTTCCACCACCAGCCACAACACCCTCTTCCACAGCAGCTTTTGTAGCAGCTAATGCATCTTCCAATTTATGACGCACATATCCCATTTCTGTTTCTGTTGCAGCACCAGCGCGTATCACAGCCACTCCACCAGACAACTTAGCAATTCGTTTTTGCAATTTTTCCTGTTCATAACTTGAATCTTCAGATTGAGCTTGTCTAGATATTTGTTCAGCTCGTTCTTTTATAGATTTCTTTGTACCTCTTCCATCAACAATTATAGTCTCGTCTTTTGTTGATACTACTTTTGCAGCACTACCCAAAACGTCAAGGTCTACATTTTCCATAGTCATTCCCTTGTCTTCTACAATAACAGTAGCACCAGTAACTATCGCGATATCTTCCAAAACATCTTTTCTAGTATCACCAAATTCAGGTGCCTTAATAGCTAACACATTCATTGTTCCACGTAATTTATTCACAACCAAAGTTGCCAACGCCTCACCTTCAAGCTCTTCACAAATAATAACTAAATCCTTTTTACCACTCTGTGCAATTTTCTCAAGCAATGGCAAAATATCATTTATAGCTGTTATTTTTTTATCAGTAATCAAAATTGCAGGTTCTTTAATTTCTGCTTTTCGAGATTCTGCATCGGTTATCATATACGGTGATACATAACCCTTATCAAATTGCATCCCCTCTACTACATCATAACTCAATCCAACAGTTTGAGATTCTTCCACGGTAATAACACCATTTTTTCCAACCTGTTCCATAACATCAGCAATCATCTGACCCATTTCTACATTTTCAGCACTAATAGTGGCTACTTGTGCAATTTCTTCTTTTGAAATCACTTTTTTTGAATTTTTTTGCAAAACCTCTACAACATCATTCTTTGCAGCTTCTAATCCTTTACGTATTCCCACAGGATTTATCCCTGTTTCTACAAATTTCAAACCTTCATTTACAATTGCTTGCATCATTATCGTTGAAGTTGTAGTTCCATCACCTGCTGCATCATTAGTTTTATCAGCAACTTCTTTAATTAATTCCGCACCAATATTTTCAAATTTATCTTCAAGTTCAATTTCTTTTGCAATTGAAACACCATCATTTGTTACAGTGGGGGCTCCGAATCCTTTATCCAAAACAACATTTCTACCCTTTGGTCCAATTGTAGTTTTTACTGCATTTGCAACTATATCAATACCTGCTACAACTTTTTTACGAGCATCTGCTCCAAATTCTATTTGCTTTGACATATCTTTATTTATCCCACCACAGCTCTCATTGAACAATGATAGATTATTATTATTTACATTTATAAATTAGCAATCTCTCAAAACGAGTGCTAATCACTTAAGTATTGTACCGAATTTCATCTTGCTGTCAAGAATTTTATACTTTAAATTCTACAACATCACCATCTTGCATGATGTAGTCTTTTCCAACTGTTTGTAAATCCCCACTTTCCCTTGATGCACTCCAGCTTCCAGCATCAAGTAATTTTTGCCAATTTACAATATCAGCCCTTATAAATGAATCCTTAAAATCATTATGAATTGCAGCTCCTGCCTCTGGAGCAGTAGAACCCTTCTTAATAGTCCAAGCTCTAGTTTCAATTTCACCAGTTGTGAGAAATGTTTGCAATCCCAATAACTCAAATGCCTCAACTATCAAATCATTTAGATGAGATTCCATTCCCAATTCGCTAGCTTCCTCCACACTCATTTCCATTAACTCTTCTTCTATTTTTATATCCAATTTCACATGCGGCCTTGATTCTAATTCATCTTCAAGTTTTTTATCAGTATCTGATACATTGTAAATATACATTATCGGCTTCATAGTCAAAAGACTCATTTCAGTAATAATTTTTTTATGAGGTTCATGTGTAAAATCTATTTCCATAGTATTAGCAAGATTTCCATCATCCAATAATTGTTGCATTTTTTCAACTAATTCCATTTGACTAACAGCTTCTTTATCATTGCTCCGAACTAATTTTTCAAGTCGTAAAACAGTCTTGTCTACAGTAGCCATGTCAGCAAGAATAAGTTCCGTCTCAACAATTTCAATATCTCGAATAGGATCAATACTATCATGCACATGTGTAATATTTCCATCATCAAAAACTCTTACAACCTGAGCAATTGCATCAACGTCACGAATATTAGACAAAAATTTATTTCCAAGTCCCTCACCTTCAGATGCTCCCTTAACCAATCCTGCAATATCAACAAACTCAACAACTGTTGGAATAATTTTTTGAGTCTTTGACATCTCAGCTAATTTATCCAATCTCTCATCTGGTACCTCCACAACTCCAACATTTGGCTCAATCGTACAAAATGGATAATTATTTATATCAACTGGATTATTTGTCATTGCTTTAAAAAGAGTTGACTTCCCAACATTAGGAAGACCAACGATACCTACCTGTAACGCCATATAATAATATATTTAGTAATTAATTAATGAATAATCTGCACAATAATTTATTCGAGTTCATCAAGTTTAAAATCATTTACGAAAAGAACAAAAAGTCCAATACCTAATGCAACTGAATAACTTAATGCCTCATTATCTGGAAATAAAAAAGTTTCTAACAATCCAAACATGCCATACCAAAACATCACAATTGCCACTGCAACAATAACAACATATCCATTATGATACGTATTACGAATTCTCCTCAATGTTTTCCTCATATATAAAAATAATATTTTAATATATACACATTACCACGCAATCAACAAAAAATAAAGAGAAGTTTATATCTTTTTATTAACTTTAAAGGAGTAATTAATTCAATATTGTTTCAAGTTTGTTGTCTACTGCCAATACCCACTAGCATCAGAAGTGGCTGTGTATGTCACAGATCCAGTATAAACTCCTGAAGGTTGTGATGGTGATACATCTACTTTGTAACATACATCAGTTGTTGATGAAGTTGAATTATATGCTGTGTATGCTGCTATTGCTTGAGCTGTTTGTGGTACACCTGCATATTCTGCATCATCATTTGTTGTTCCTTCTTCACACAGATCTCCTGAGGTTGTCCATATGTTATTGAAGGTGTTATGAGTTGTATCATTTTGTGGAAATTGTATTACTGAGAAACCTAAACCTTTTGTTGTTGGAGCGTTCCAAGATTCTGTTACTTTTGTTGTTTGATCAAATTGTGTTAGGTCTGGTATTTCATCTGTATTATTTGAATGTACTAGGGTTGTATTTGAAGCTCCATTATCATTTATCATTGATAGGTAGTAACCTTGGGTATCATTTGTTGTTACTATACAAGTTGATTGTCCTACTGCTGGAGTTCCTGCTATTACTATTCCTGGGTTTGCTACTGTTCCTAGTATTACATCATAATCTCCTGTTGATCCATCTTTATCATAACAATCCATTGATAGGGTTGCATTTACTTCTACATTTAGGTTTAGGTCATCTATTCCTGATATTGTTCCATCTCCGTTTACAATATAAGTTGTTGCATGGTTTGTTGTGAATGTACATATTCCGTTTGTTACTGTACATGTTGTATGGGTATTCCATGTTACTTCTCCTTCTAGTTGTGAAAGGACTTCTAGTTCCATATCATTGTAAGCTTCGCTTACAGTTATTTCCATTGTTATATCATTTGAGAAGGTTAGGTTTTCATTTGGTATACCTAATCTTACTGCTCCTACTGCATTTGGATGATCTCCTCTTTCTTCATTTAATGTATTTTGGGTTATGAAGTTTTCAAAGTTGAAGTTTCCATTTAATGCTTCTGTTATCACTGTATTATTTGGGAATATTGCATTTGTTGTGTTTGATTGAAATGTTACTTGTGCACTTGCTGTTATCTGAGTTGTTGAGTCTATTGTTCCGTTATCTACTGAGATGTAGCTATCATTTACTGCATCGTTTAATTGTGAACTGTCTGGATTATTTATCACTATATCCATTGGGCCTGAGTAATAAATTACCAAACGACCTTCATTACCTGGAAGTCCCACACTTCCACCAACTCCAATACCAATTTGATAATCAGAATCACTAGTATTAGCAGGAGTTATTCCAGAGCCTCCCTCAATAACTATATCATCTGCAGCCGGATCCACATGACTTGAACCTCCACCGCCTGACCGAACATTACCATTATTATAAAGTCCTGCATAACCACCATACCAACCAGCTCCACCACCGCCACCGCCACCGTCACCGTCACCTCCAATAAATTGTCCAGCACCACTTGATTGAGTTCCTCCTGCTCCACCATCACATCCTGCACCTGCAGATCCAATTAATCCTCCACCTGCTCCACCTGCTCCAGAACATTTATTAAAACAAGTGCCATCCTCAGCCTTCGTACCTCCTGCTCCACCACCACCAGCTGTTATGATTTCTGTAGAATCAGAATTACGAATAATACCACTTCGCCCACCACCACCAGCACGTCCAGACCCGCCACCACCAAAACCCCCAGCTCCACCATCATGACCACCACCAGCTACAATAACTGTAAATGCACTCCCTGGAATTACATTAAACGTTCCTGTAGCATAACCAGCACCACCTCCAGGATAACCTGTTCCACTAGGACAAGAACTAGAAGCCCATGGATCTTCACCTGCGCCACCTCCACCCCAAGCTTTAATTTGAATTGAATCACATCCAGTTGGTACTGTAAAATTTTGATTAATTCCACTATATTCAAAAACTTGACTACCTGGTTGACAACCAGCATGGGCTGGGGACATAAAGAAAAATACACCAATGCATAATACCCCAGTTCCATATAATATTTTACTCATATATTTTTATATTATTTTATCCTTTTATTAGTATATCATATATTTTCATCTTTATAAAAAATATATTTGAGTCAACTTTATTTTATTAATATCTTTCTCTTTATACTATCCACATGTGACATATGTTTTTAGTTTAAATCATTATGTTTGTAATCACCTCATAAAAAGTGATATACTAGATATTATAAATACGTAATATTTTTCTATGAATAAAGAAATTTTTAAAGCATATGATGTTCGAGGAATTTACCCAACTGATATTGATGAAGATGCTGTTTATAAAATTGGTCGTGCTATTGTAGCTGAACTTGATGCAAAATCATTGGCAGTTGGACGAGATGCTCGTGAATCTGGACCTGCACTTCATACAGCACTTATAAATGGAATCACTGATGCTGGATGTGATGTTATTGATTTAAATATGATTACTACTCCCATGCTTTATTTTTCATCACATCAATTGGATGTTGATGGTGCTGTAGCTGTTACAGCATCTCACAATCCTGGTCAATATAATGGGATAAAGGTTTGTCGTAAAAATGCAGTTCCCGTAGGCAGTGCTAGTGGACTTAATAATATACGAGATGCTGTTATTACCAATGATTTTGATGCAGTTACAAATATTGGTATTGTTTCTCAACATGACATTAAACCAAACTATTATGAATACTTCAGCAAATTTGCTAACTTCGGAGATCGAAAATTCACTATTGTAGTTGACTGTGCAAATACAATGGGAATACTTGAGCTTCCCTTTTACAAAAAAGAATTTGCGGATAACTTTGATGTTATTGAACTTTATTGTGATTTGGACAATGCCTACAATGCACATGAAGCAAATCCCCTAAATACTGATACTCTCGGAGAATTACAAACAAAAGTTATTGAAGAAGGTGCTGATCTTGGAATTGCATATGACGGTGATGCGGACCGCATCGGTTTCGTAGATGAAACTGGAGCTATTATCCCAATGGACTTAACAACAGGATTAATTGCAAAAGTATTATTGGAAACAAATCCTGATTCAACAATTTTGTATGATCTTCGTTCATCCCGAGCTGTCAAAGAAGTTATCGAAGAAAATGACGGAATTGCACATGAATGCCGCGTTGGTCATGCATTTATCAAACAACAAATGATTGAAGAAAATGCATTATTTGCCGGTGAACTTTCTGGACATTATTATTTTCAAGCAAATAAAAATGGTGAGGTTAGCACACTTGCAGCATTTACACTCCTAAATCTAATGACTGAAACAAATAAAAAAATCTCAGAATTAATAAAAGACTTACGACGATATAGCCACAGTGGTGAAATAAATTCAGATGTCCAAGATAAAGATTCTATTATTGCAAAACTAAAAGAAAAATATTCTGATGGAGAGCTTTCTGAATTAGATGGTATTAAAATAGATTTTCCAGATTGGTGGTTTAATGTACGAGCATCAAATACAGAGCCAGTTCTACGGCTAAATTGTGAAGCTAAAACCCAGGAGCAAATGGAAGAAAAACGAGACGAACTACTTGCAATCATCAGAGGATAGCTCAACCTCATATAAATAAAAATTACCATTTTAATTACATAATTAAAATGGTAATTTTATATTTTCAATCTCAACTATCTACACAACAAATCCGATTTTTTCTTTCACATCCTTCATTTTTTGTTCAGCTTGCTCATTTGCTTTTTTTGCACCTCTGCTCAAAATTTCTTTTATCGCCTCATCGCTAATATTATTTACTTTTTGCTGAAATGGTTCCAAAAACTCAATAATTACTTCCGCTAATTCATTTTTAAAATCTCCATATCCCTTTCCTTGATATTTTTGTTCAATTTCTTCTGTTTTCTTATTTGATAACAATGAATAAATGTTTATCAAGTTTTGCAATGCTGGTTTGTCATCACTGTAAATAATTTCACTACCACTATCAGTTACTGCTTTTTTAATCTTCTTACGCACAACATCAGCATCATCCATAAGTGTAATATAATTATATTCACTTGTTGCAGATTTACTCATTTTTTTACTAGGATCATCAAGTCCCATAATTCTCTTACCTTCTTCTGATAAAACTGGTTGTGGAACCATGAATGTATTACCGAATTTCTTGTTAAATCTACGTGCTAATGTACGAGCTAATTCAACATGTTGCACTTGATCCTCACCAACTGGCACAACATCAGTATCATACAAAATAATATCAGCAGCCATAAGTACTGGATAATCAAAAAGTCCCACACTAGATCTCTCAGAGCCCTCCTTATTACTCTTATCTTTAAACTGCGTCATTTTTTCCATATCCCCCATTCGTGCGGCCACACAATTCAAAATCCAACAAAGTTCTGAATGAGCACTTACATCAGACTGTACAAAAATATTTGATTTTTCTGGATCAATGCCAAGTGCTACATACATCTTTGCAACATCTAAAATCCTTCTATTTAATTCTTCTGGATTTTGTCCTACAGTTATAGCATGTAAATCAACAATACAAAAAGTTGCATCATACTCATCTTGCATTTTAACCCAGTTTTTTATAGCTCCTAAATAATTTCCCAAATGTAAATCACCACTAGGCTGTACTCCCGAAAATGTCTTTTTCATAATATTTTATTTAATATTTCAATGCCTCAATTGTAACATAATAAAAAGAACACCTACAAGAGGTGTCCTTTTTTATATTCAAGTAAAAACTATACTTCAATAACAACTGGAAGAACCATTGGTCTTCGTTGTGTCTTTTGAAATAAGAATTCACCAACTCTATCACGGATATCAGTTTCAACTTGTCTATAATCCATTTTAGAATCAGTACTAGTTGTTTTTTTGATGACATCTCTAACTTTTCTTTTTGTATCATTAATTAAGTCAAAGTTATCTTTAACATAAATAAATCCACGAGAAGTTATTTGCATATTCCCAACAACTTGTTTAGTTTTACTATCAATAAGTACAGTGATTACATACATACCATCTTCAGCAAGCATTTGTCTGTCTCTAAGTACAACATGACCAATATCACCCACACCAAGACCGTCCACAAATACATAGCTAGAATCAGCTTTTTCCTTACGGATTTTAACTCCTGTTTTTCTAAATTCTATAATACTACCATTATCCAAAATCGCAATACGCTTTGGAGGAAATCCATCTGCAATAGCAAGTTTAGAAGCTTCTTTCAACATAAAGTAATTTGCATAAATAGGAATGAAATATTGTGGCTGCACCATTTTTATCATTTTTTGAATATCCTGCTTTGTTGCATGTCCACTAGTATGGATGTCTGCCATAATACTAGAATGCACAACATTATCACATTTTCTGTACAAATTATCTTTCAACCGCTGTACTGACCTTTCATTTCCAGGTATAACAGATGAAGAAAATACTATTGTATCTGATTTTTTAATCTTAATGAATCTATGATTATCAGTAACTATCCTATTAAGAACTGCATTATGCTCTCCTTGAGCACCTGTGCAAAGCACTATGACCTTATTATCAGGATATTTCTCAATATCATTTATAGGTATCAATAGATCTTTTGCAACATCCAAGTAACCCAAATTTTGAGCAACTTCAACATTAGTTCTCATTGAGTATCCATCAAGCGCAACTCTTTTACCTAATTTACTAGCGTATTGAAGCAATAATTTAATACGTTTAATCTGTGAAGAAAAAGTTGCTATGACAATACGACCTTTTGCATCTCTAATAAGAGTTTCTATATTTCCTTGTACCTCTTTTTCGCTCTTTGATTCTGAAGACATAACACCTAAACTCTCGAGCATAAGAATTCTAGGTTCTGGAAAATCTTTCAATTTTTCATATGAAATAACACTCCCATCTGCAGGGTCATTACTAATCATCCAATCACCTAAATGAATTGGAGTTCCAACTGGTGTTACAAGTGCAACTCCCATAGAATCCATAATTGAATGTTCTACTTCAAAAAAGTTTGCCATGAATGCACCAAGTCTAATTTTCCTATCAATATTTTTAACACTGATAGTCCGTATTTTATCACTTCCACCAGGATTACCATCTTCTAATTTCTTTTTTATTAAAGCCAATGTTAGATCACGAGCAATTACTGGAGGATACCCTAGTTCTTTTAATAAAACTGAAGCAGCACCAATGTGATCAAGATGTCCATGTGTAAAAATCACACCACGTATATTTTGTTCTTTCCCTTTTAGATAGTTTATATTTGGAACTATATAATCAATCCCAGGCATATCTTCTTCTGGAAATTGCATCCCCATATCAACTATAACTATGTCTTTTCCATATTCAAAAACTGTCATATTACGCCCTACCTCTTCCTGACCACCAATAGGTATAATACGAAGTGTCTCTTTTTCTACTTTTGGAATTTTAAATTCTCTTCCATCTCCATTTGAATTAGTTGAAGATACTATTCTTTCAGCATTAGTCTGAACCATTTGCCTTCTACCACCTCTTTTTTTACCATGCTTCTTAGTTGCTTTTTTTGTAGCTTTCTTTGTGATTTTTTTTGAAGCATATTTTAAAGTAGTTTTTTTCGTACCTTGGACACTAGTCTTTTTTGTAGTTTTTTTAAATGCTTTTTTATTTTGCTCACTTTTTTTCTTTGCATTTTCACGAGCTTTTTCTGCATTTTTCTGTGCAGTTCTACTTACAGCTCCTGTAGTTTTTTGTAAACTTGAGCTATTAGTATTTCTTGTTTTTTTTATCATAAATAAAATATGTAAATATATTCTAACCGAATAAAATCAAAAGAATAATTTACAATAATAAATTTCGTTAATTAAATTAGTTCTCTATAGAAATTACTATAAATAAAATTTCTGTAGAGATTTACCATTATATAAATAAAAGTTTGTTTTACAATATATTTTTTGAAAAATAATTTCGACCTTTTCAAAAAATATATAGTTTTTGCTTTATAATGTGTATCTTGTAAGAGATTCGAACTCTACCAAATTTAAAAATTAAATTTGTACCAATGCTTTCATGCATTCAAGATAAAATACATCAAATCCTTTTAGAAAATGAAAGATGTATTATTTTGTAGCTTAGAAGAAACCTTTATAATCTACTAACTATAGCACGATTCCCAGCTATTTGCAATAGTGAAATTACTTCAATGCCTTTTTAAAGTCTTCCACCATATCAACTGGTGTTGGATCTTGATTGTACTCCAATGCTAGATAATATGAAATCCAATCACTTAACGCAATTGTCACAAATGCACGATATAATATATCTCCCTCTGGAATATCAATAATTTCTGTCTCTACACCCTTTTCTTCCAAAAACTTAGCCGTTGCTTCATATCGCAATAAATTACGTGGATGATCATCACTATCTCGTAACATTAACACATAAAATTTTGATTGTGGATTCGTAAACCCAACAAACTCATTATGATTTAACTCTGGAAAATAATTCCAAAATGCTGGAGTCTTGGCATTTTCATTAATTTTAATCTTCCAAATCATTGCTAACGCCTTAAATTTTGTGGACGCATATACTACAGGCGTCTTACCTACAAGACGTTTTGCGATCTCTTTCCCTTGTATTTCCAACTGTGCAATCCCTTCTTTAAGATTATCTGTCATAGATTTATTGGCAATTGCATCCTGTGATAACTTCCCTGCATTTACCAATAATTGAATCATTACTGCCACAAAATGACCTGTTGCTGTTCGTGGTTGAAAATTTTCATATGGAATTGGTAACTTTATATGTGGAACCCCATTTTTTTTACACATTTCTTCTACAGTACCTCCTGCAGAAATCCCAATGCATGGCAAATTATTATCCAAAGCCTCTTGAAAAGAAGCTATCGTTTCTTCTGTATTTCCTGAATGTGAACAAATCAAGTTCAAACAATCTACATATGCTTCTGGTGGTAAAGAATAAAATCTATTTTGATATACATCAACCTTTACATAATTCTTGTATTGTAACGCAAACTCATTGATATACATTCGTAATACATTTGCTGGCAAAGCACTACCACCCATTCCAGAAATCATAATACGTGAAAAATCGGCGTTTACAGTAATGTCTTTTGCTGCTGCAAACCCCTCAGCAAATTGTTCTGAAGTTGATAAAATTACACGACGCAAATCACTTTTATCTATTTTATTATTCATGTTATTTATTTTATTAAATTGCTTTGCAGCATCAAATACTGTTCAACAATTTTCACTTTTAATAATTATTTTTTATATTTCATCATTCCATTACCCAACTTACTATACCCTTAACATTATTTTCTCACTCGTTTCTCTTTCACAAACCAGTTAATTATATCTGAATAACGATCATATGATGCATTAACTCTTTGCGTATTCATACCTTTCACAACTTCACTATGCATGAAAGATAATTTTGGTGAAAAAAGAAATATAGCTGGATTTTCTTCTTTTAGCCTAATTTGTTGTTTTTTATAAGACTCATTCTTGTCATTTTCATCCTTAATCATTCTAAAATCATTCAATGTTGTATTCATCTCATCATCATCAAATAAAGCATAATTCATTCCTGGATCACTCTTTTCATCTCCATGCCACAAAGGATTTAAACTTGGCTCAAATCTCATCTGATGTGCATACAAAAGAGCATCATAATCTCGTGGCTTAATGATGTTTGAATTCAAATCACCTTTTTCATGTTCCTGCACACTCACGTCAACACCAATCTCTTTCCACTGATTCTTCAATTCTTGCGCAACTTTCTTTATTTGTTCGTGATTATTCCCAACATGTAAAACAAACTTCAACTTATCATCACCCTTCACACGAAATCCATCATCTCCCATTTTCCAACCCTTATCATCCAACAATTTATTTGCTGCTTCAATATTAAATTTTTCTTGCTGATTTTCTTCATCAAATCCAACAACACCTTCTGCGAATGGAGAATGCCTCGTATTTGCATGGTCTTCAAAAATTGTTTGTACAATTTGATCTCTATTCGTAGCCATTGATAATGCTTCTCGTACTTCATCAAATGCCAACGGAACACTCTTTGTTTGATTTAAGAATACAGCAAAATAATGCGGCAACTCCATTTCTTTATTTTGTGCCAAAGTCTCCAACCTACTTACATGTTCCTGATTATCAACAACAACTGCTGAGACGCTACCATCAATATAAGCCTCCACAGCCTCTGCTCTAGTTGGATAAAAATTTGCTACAAATTTTGTAATAAATGGTTCTTTTATATAATATTCTTTATTAGATCTAAGTATATATGCTGTGATTGTCTCGTTGTCTACGTCAATATCAAAATCAACAAATTCATACGGACCTGAACCAATTGGTTTTTGATTATATTCAGATAATTGAAATTTATCTGGAGATATATCTTCCCAAACATGTTTTGGCAATAATCCCATAGTTAAATTATGCAAAAAATCACTATCACCTTCTTTTAATTTAAATTTTATAGTTCTATCATCTATTTTTTCAACTTGAACATCACTCCATAATAATCTCATTTCATTACTAACACCAGCTGCTCCATATTCTATATTGCTTACTATATTGGCCGTAAACAATACATCATCAGATGTAACCTTCACACCATCATGCCAAAAAACATTATCTTTTAAAAATATTGTATATTCTCTCAAGTCATCACTTTTCTCAAATCTTTCTGCTATTTGTCCTATTAATACACCATTCTCATCATAATCAAACAATCCGTCAAAAATCAATTCTGACAAACTTTTATCTGAAGATGATGAATGTGACAAAAGTGGATTTATATACCTAGGTTGACCAACAAAAGCCTCCACATATTTACCTCCACTTGAAGGCTGCGCAACTGTTACGAAGTTATAAATTGATATCATCCACCAAAAAAAACTACCTACTATTAACGCCACTAGAAAAATTACAAACATTTTTCCAACAACAGACAACTCTTTCGTTGCATAAAAAAGCTTTTTGGGAGATAAAATTGTACTTAAAATTGAAGATTTTATAAACAAGTATTACATATTATACACAATCATATTGCTATGAACTGACACGTGCGATTGTAAGTGCAATCCCTAGAAATAACACTGATAATACCACTGTAGATCGTGTTAAAAATTTTTCAAAACCACGCTTAGTATGGTATGAGCCACTAAAATCACCAGCAACCACACCCAAACCTTCTCCTTTGTTTTGCATTAAAATCACAACTACAAGTAGTATTGATACAATAGCCTGAATCATTAATAATGTTTTCATTTCAAAATTTCTTAATTCTATCTTTAATTCTTAAGATGATACTATAGTATACTTAAAAAGTCAAAATAAAATATATATTTAAATAGAAAATAAAAACCCTTCTCCCAAATATCATATATTTGTAAAAAAGGATTTTAAAGTATATCGTCTAACGCTTGCTCCATTGTGGTGAACGACGAGCCTTCCTAAGTCCTGGCTTTTTACGCTCAACTTTACGTGCATCTCTAGTTAATAATCCATCAGCCTTAAGCGATGGTCTCAATGTTTCATCATATTTTACTAAAGCACGAGCAATCCCTAATTTTACAGCATCTGCTTGACCTGAAATACCTCCGCCTTTCACAAGTACAGAAACAGCACATTTTTCATCCATTCCAGCAACTTTCAATGCTTGCAAAAAAGCATCCTTTTGTGTATCTGTATGAAAATATTCAGTATATTTTTTACCATTAACAATAAGTCCATCCTCAGTTACAGCATCCTTACCATCACAATAAATACGAATTTGCGCAGTAGCTGTCTTTCGACGACCTACTCCATAGTGATAAGTTCCTGTAAAGAACTTATTATCTGATTTTTTTACCTTATCTTTTGTTACCATAATTCTTATTAAATATATCGATTATACGCTGATAAATTATTCATGCACAATATCAATGTTTTTATTGTGTTCTTCTCCTGCATAAATAAATAATCTCGTTTGCATTTGACTACCAAGTTTATTTTTTGGTAGCATTCCAACAATAGATCTACGCAAAATTTCTTCTGGTTTATCTTCACGCATCTCCTTAACAGTAGTTTCCTTCATTCCACCATGATATCCAGAATAATTATAATACTTTTTATCATTTTCTTTATTTCCTGTCAAATTAATTTTTTCAGCATTAATAATAACAACTCCATCACCTCCATCAATATGTGGTGTGTAGTCAACTTTATTTTTTCCTGATAAAATCTTAGCTATCTCAGTTGATAGTCTCCCTAAGACATAGTTTTTTGCGTCAAATGAATGATATTGCCGTTCCATGTTATTTTAATCAAATACTTACAATTTATTTTGATGATTTCTTATCATCAGATTTCTTCACATCTTTAGTCTCTTTAGTCTCTTTAGTCTTCTTAGATTCTTTGGGTTTACCTTCTGATTTCTTTTCTGCCTTAACTTGTTTTTTTCCACCCTTATTTTCAGATAAATCAACTAATTCTAGTATTGCTATTCTCGCACTATCACTTTTTCTTGGTGATAATTTAATAACACGAGCATACCCACTATCACGACTATCAAACTTTTTGATATCTTGAATTAATTTAGTTAAAGCTTCTTTTGATAATTCACCCTCTAGCTTTCGTACAATCTCCATTTTATTACCATCAGCACGCTTTGCTTTTGTGATAATTTTATCAATTAAGCTTTTAGATTCTTTTGCCTTTGCTTCTGTAGTTTCAATGCGACCATGTATAATAAGACTACTCAAAAGAGAATTCAAAAGCGCTTTTCTTTGAGAACGCACACGACCAAATTGTCTACCTGTTTTACAGTGTTTCATGACTATATAAAATTATATTTACTTATTCTTCATCTTCAGTAGCATCTACACCACCTGCTGATAGTGCACCAAATTGCTCTACTAAAATATTTACTGAATCATCAAATGCCTCTTGTGGAGTAATACTTCCATCAGTAACTATCTCAAGAGTAACTTTTTCATAATCAGTTCTTTTTCCAACACGCATATTTTCAACATTGTAATTCACACGCTTTACTGGTGTATATACGGCATCTATAACTATTGAGCCTAGTTCTCTATCATCACTAGAATACTGATCAGAAGAAACATACCCAATACCTTTTTCCACAGTAAATTCCATTTCAAGAGTTGTCTTTTTATCTGTAATTGTTGCAATTTGTTGCTTTCCATCCACAATCTCCAAATCAGCTGAAGTTTCAATATCTGCAGCAGTAATTTTACCTTCACCCTTGACTTTCAAAGTAGCTGTCATTTTTTCATCAGTATGCATCTTAAAATTAAGTTGCTTTAAATTTAAAATAATCTGAACAACGTCCTCCATCACACCATCAATCGCTGAAAATTCATGTGAAACTCCCTTTATTTTAACAGAAGTTATTGCAGAACCTTTCAATGAAGATAAAAGAACTCTTCTAATAGCATTTCCCAAAGTTGTTCCATAACCCGGAAAACAAGCAGGAATTTCAATTGTTCCTGAATTATCCTTACCCTCTTTATATTGAGAAGCTTCTGGTACTGATATTGTTGACATATTTTTTATTTAGTAAATTATAAAAATATAAAATGAATTATTTTGAGTAAAACTCAACGATGATTTGTGCATTAATATTTGCATCAAAATCATCTCGTTTTGGCAAAGCAATCATTTTCCCACTCATATCTTTATTATCAAGAGTAAGCCAGCTTACAACGTGTTTTTTATTCGTAATATATTGTTCTTGATTCTTGAAATATCCATTTCCTTTTTTTGTAGGATTGATAGTTATAACATCTCCAACTTTAACTTCATATGAAGGTATAGACATTTTCTTTCCATTAACCTGAATCATCGAATGATTTACAATCTGTCTAGACTGAGGACGAGTATTAGCAAATCCCAATCTATAAACAACATTGTCTAATCGCTGTTCTAATCTAGCTAATAACAAATCACCAGTAACACCTGGACGATTTTTTACATCCTCATAATGTTTTCGAAATTGCTTTTCCATAACACCGTAAATATATTTTGCTTTTTGCTTCATAGCAAGCTGCTTCCCATATTCACTTTTATTACGAGAAAAACTTTTACCATGTACTCCAGGAGCATAGTTTTTACGAGATAAAATTCTATCGTACTTTTCAGCACCATAAATGTTTTCGCCAAATCGACGACATATTTTTGCTTTTGGTCCTCTATATCGAGCCATACCTTCTGTAATTAAATAAATTTATTATAAGAAAAAATTATACACGACGTGGTTTACGACGTCTACACCCATTATGTGCAATAGGAGTTATGTCTTTTATCAAACTAATTTCAAATCCTTTTGCAGCCAATGCTCTGATAGAAGCATCTCTTCCACCTCCAACACCTTTTACAAAAACTTGCAATTCTTTGATATTATTTTTTTCAACTTTTTCAACAACAGCATTTACAATCTGAGAAGCTGCATACGGAGTAGATTTTTTAGCACCTTTGAATCCAAGCATTCCAGCACTTGCCCAACCTAGTACAGCACCATTTAAATCTGTAATAGTTACAATCGTATTATTATATGTAGATTGAATATGTGCCTGACCTTTACGAATCTGTCTTTTACCAGACTTTTTTGATTTTGTAGGACGAACATCTTTTTTTGCATCATCACTTACTGAATTAGCTTTAGCTTTAACAGTATTTTTTGATTCTGTCTCTACAACCTTATCTTCTTTTTTATTCATTTCTTCACTCATGATAATTCTATATAAAACCTTTTACAAAAATAAACTTTGGATTTAAACTAAATATTTCTTATGTCTTAGAAGCTGCTCCTGATCTACCGCTTCCAGCCGTCATTCTTTTGTTTCCACGAACTGTTCTGTTATTTGTCTTTGTCCTTTGACCTCTAACAGGTAATCCTTTTTGATGACGAGTCCCACGATAACAACCAACTTCTTTCAACCTACGTACATTCATTTTACGCTCATGCCTCAACTCACCCTCTGTACTATGATCTTTCTCTATAACATCACGTAATCTATCAGCATCTTTTTTCTCAACGTCTTTAGTTCGAGTTATAGGATCAATTTTTAACTCTTCAAGTATTTTTCTACTTGTAGTCAAACCAATACCATAGATATATGTCAATGATATATCAATACATTTTTCATCTGGAATATTAACACCTGCAATACGAATCATATCTTTATTATACTTAAAATATTTTAACCTTGTCGTTGTTTGTGCTTTGGATTAACACAAATAACATAAACTCGCCCTCTACGACGAACTATTTTACATTGTTTACACATTTTCTTTACTGATGCACGAACTTTCATTTCTCTATATCTTAATAATTTTAAATCATCTTTTTTTATAGGCTATAAATTTTATATTTATAGTCTTTGCGTAATTCTACCTTTTGTTAGATCATACGGACTCATCTCCACAATAACGCGATCTCCAGGTAGCAATCGTATATAATGCACACGCATTTTACCTGATATATGAGCCAATACTTCATGTCCATTATCCAATTCAACCTTAAATGTTGTACTTGGTAATGTCTCCACTACTACGCCTTCTAATTTAATTGTATCTTTTTTTGCCATAAATTATATAAATATAAGTTTAAAAAAATCGTAACATCAAAAAACAAGAGGGTGTCATCCACATATTCCATTCCTAAATCTTGATAACCAATTCACAGGAAAACCTCTTCGTAATATTATATTATGAAACTTTCTTCAAACTCGTACTAACTATACTACCAAATAATAAAAACTTGTCAAGTGCCTTGAGTTATTTATCCCTTATTAGCACACTTATCTAACTTTTATTTCCGTCATGAAATCAAATTTTGAAATATGATCAGAAATAAATACTGGAAAACCAGGCACAACACTCTCTAAAATTATCTTCTCTATCACATCTTTATATTCACTTTCTATAACACTTAATAAATCATCATGTTTTTCACCTCTTATATCATCTCTAAACGAATCAACATCTACAGTAGCTACCACAACTGCCGATCCTCTAGCACTCATTTTTACACTATCATTTTCAAAATCAGAACTAACATTACTATATTCAACATTTACATCAACTTTTTCTCTATTATATTGATTATATTTTTCTGATAAATTAGATTCCATCACACCTATAACATCTTGCTGCGAAAATATGATAGCCTCAACATCAGAAACTATTTCATACATAAATTGATCAGCCATTGTTCCAGCACTAACACTTGGCTCTGATCTTAATATTTCATATTTCACATTTTCATCCAATAACACTTCATCATCTGGTCTCAATAATCCATTAATTTGACTTTTTATATATTCATCTAATTCTTCATTCATCTGATTTTCAGCTGCTTCAATATCCTCTTCAGCTACCAACGAAACTCCATCACCTCCAACGCCTCCACCGGTCATAACCCGTTCACTCATTGCATAAATTTTTTCTTTTTTCGGACCACTACTAAATCCAGGTATTGAAAATTTTGTTGGAGCAATATTTGAAGACTCTCCTGATTTATCTGCAATAACTAATGCCTCAACACTACCAGGCTCTGTCCCTTTCATACCAGGAACCGTTGCAGCCTTAACTAATCTAAACAAAGTTCCATCTTCAGCTAAAAATCTTGTAGTGGCAACTAACGGTTGCGAAACATTACTAAATTCATTAAATATAGTAATGGTTCCCTGTGCTTTTTGTGCATCGACATCGCCAGTGCCTGTTGCATTAAACGTCTTTGTAAATGTCATATCTCTTTCGATTACTCTAGCTGGTATAATCCTACGGTCTGCATCAGCTATGCTTTGATCAGCTTTTGCTGTCATTTCCATGGTCTCATCAATATTGATTTGCTTTGGTTCTATCTCCAATTTTGTTTTTGGCAAGATTATTACCATAACAGCAATAACCAACATGACACTAACTGCGCCAACAAAACTCCTAACTACAAACTTTGAAGTACTTGACATTGCAACTTCACTTTGTTGTTTTTTAGCTTTTTTAACTTTTTTCTTATTTTTAGTATGGTTTTTTTCAGCACTCTCAGAATACTGGTTTTGAAAATTATTTTGATGTGACATACCATTGCTAACGACTGAATTTTTCAGTGTTTTTTCATACTCATCAAATCCCATTTCTTGCTTTTTAGCATAACCACCGTGCATTTGTTGCTTTGGTGCTACTTTAGATTGTCGTTGATGTACTTCGCCACCCATTGCAACACCACTTACGCTACTATTAGAAATATTTCTTTGAGGAACAGCATTCATCCTAGATGATTTTTTTGCTTGTTGCATACTCTCACTATGACCCATATCCATCCCAACACTAGAACTAACTATAGGAGTAGAAATAGGGATTTGATTCTGATTTATCTTATTATTTTTTACAGGAATATGTTGATTTTTCTTGATTTCAACATGATTTTCTTGATTTGTTCCCAGTGAATTCGCCCTAATGTCTTCATCTTCAGCAAAATACTTAACATTTATCCCTGCACGCTGCGCAAAAGACATCCCATCTTCATCATTAGTGATAAGAAGCATCTTTTTACCATATCTCTTTGATTCTTGTAATAACAGCTTCAGGTTAACAACACTCTGCAATAACAAAGCATGCTGAGGAACAATTACTTCTATATTAATATATGACGATTGCTTTAATCTATCTATAACAGTTGTTATTTCCTCATCTACATCTACATAGATTTTTTGTACATTATTATTCATAACTCAAATACTATTACTTTTGAACATCCTTCATTGCTTTTTTTAATATTCTTGATATTTCCTTTTCTTTAGTAAGTTCAGAAACAGCTAAATTTGCGAGTGCTAAGGGCGTTACATCCTGTGGATTATCTAATTCTCCAGTCTCATCTATCATATGAATAACATCCCTTGGTTGCAAAAAATTAACACTTAATGATTTCGTAAATGGTAACTTTTTAACCCACTCAGTCTCTAGTAAAACATGTCCTATTTCTGGTAAAGCGCTTCCACCTCCACATAAATAAATATTTGATGGCAAAAGATCTTTATCCGCAAATTCCATAAGTGATAATTCTACCCCGCCCAACCACACTAGACTGTCTTGTAATAATATCTTTGAAAATTGCTCAGATACGTTTGACTGTAATTTACCATGAGTATACTTAATTTTCAATGTTTCTGCTTCTTCAAAGGGAATTCTCAGTGATTGAGCTAATCTTTTTGTGAATGCTCGTCCTCCAAGAGCAAACATTTTGGTTCCTTCCAAGCCACCATTGCGAACAACTGCAATATCTGTTGTCCCACCTCCAATATCTATAAATATTCCATTAAAGTCCAATATATCCTCATACCCAACTGAAGCAGAAACTGCATAAGGCTCAGCAGCAACACGCATCAAATCAAGATTTAATTCTTGAGCAATCATATCTATGGCTCCCAAATGCATAAGAGGTGCATATGAATTAAAAATACTTATTGATAGATTTTTTCCCTGAAAATTAAGTGGATTCGCCACTCTATAACCATCTATCCTAACATCAACTATTGCAGCATTTATCAACTTCACATCCACACTTCTGCCTAACTCCCATTCCATTTGCTCTCGTATCCTTTCTAATGCCTTCCACTGAACTCTTTGTATTATTTCCTTCAACTCTGGTAACTCCATCCTATTTGATGGATTTGCCCTATCATAATGAACTGTTGTTGTAGTACCTTTCACTAACTCTCCAGCCACACCCATAACTGCATGAGATACATCATCAACTCCAGCCATTTTTTTTGCTTGACTGATTGATTTTTTACATATTTCTATAACACCATTAATATCTGATATTGCACCACTTTGCATGTTATTTCTTTTTTGTCTTTCTTTGCCAATGCCAACAACTACACCCTTAGTACTCTCTTCATCAATCCTAAAAACTATTGACTTTACCATTTCAGTACCAATATCCAAAGCAAGATAGTATTCACCATCTTTACTGCCTTTTTTGAATTTATCAAATATTCCCATTATTTTATTCAATTTCAGTTACAGGAAATTTGCCTATTCTGTCCTGTATTGAATTAATTGTCATCAACTTTTCATGTGCCCCATATTCATCTATAACAGCATCACCATTCGCACTACCCCACGCAATCCCTTGACTAACAGAATTACCATGTAACATGCTAGCAAGGAATCCACTTGCAAACGCATCGCCAGCACCTGTTGAATCCTTAACATACTTATCTATTGTTTTTGTGTGATACGTTTTTATTCCATCAAAAACCCAAGCACCATTAATCCCATCAGTTAAAACTACTATTCCATCGTCGTTTAACATGTGTGAACTTATAGTTTTTAATAAAAACACTATATCTTTATTATACTCTAAATCAAATTTAGACACAATTGAAATTGCCTCTTCCTTATTTAAAAATACAATACTGGAATGATGTATTAAATCCAATACAATATTTTCATCTTGTTTTATATTTTTTCCACCTGGATTATATGCGAGTTTTAAATTATATTCAGAGACAGCTTTATGTATTTTTTGCATATTAATATCTATATCTTCTCCATATAGAGAACCCACAAAACACCAATCTATATCTACTAACTCAGATTCTTCTATCTGAAAATTCTCACCAACATCCCTGTTTACAAAAATGGTTCTCTCTCCAGTGTTTTGATCAACTATAATAACTGATATATCAGTGTCTGACTCTTTAATAATCTGTACACCACCCACATCTACATTTTGAGATTTCAATTTTTCTACAATCCACGCACCATCAGTATCACCACCAACATTTCCAGATGCATAAGCTTCAATTCCTAACCTAGTCAACCCCACAGAAACATTACAAGCACATCCACCAGGAGCTGTGAATCTATCTTCCACATGAACCTTTCCACCATAGCCAAAACAAAACTTTTTTTCATCTTTATTCTGACCTGAATTTTCTATCACAGTACCTGACAAAATCGGAAAAAAAATATCTTTTCCCATACTTCCCAAACAAATTACTTTTGATATTGTTTCACCTTGATTTTGCATAAAGGTAGATTTTAATTCTTTCATATTTTTATACCTGCTCTGATATTGTTAGCAATCTATTGTACTTGCATAATCTCTCACCTCTTGATAATGAACCTGTTTTAATAAAGTCCGCAGCAACTCCAACTGACAAATCAGCTATGAAATCATCAATTGTTTCACCACTCCTATGAGATACTATTGTCTTCATATTATTATCTTGAGCTAACTTAATACATTCTAAAGTTTCTGTAACTGTACCTATTTGATTTGGTTTTATCAATACTGAATTACATGACTTCTCATTGATTGCTCTTTGCAATCTTTTTGTATTTGTAACTATCAAATCATCACCTATAAGCATAATTTGTTCATCAAATTTTTCATACATTTCGTGCCAACCTTCCCAATCATACTCTGTAAGTCCATCCTCTATACTCATAATATAGTGCTCATCAACCCATTTTTGATACTCATCCAATAGCTCTGGAACTGTAAATGCTTTATCTTCAATTTCAAATGCATAATGACCACATTTTTCATGATAAAAAGAATTTGCAGCTGCATCAATTGCAATTCCTATTTCATCACCCATCTTATAACCAGCTTTTTCCACAGCATCTTCAATGGCTATTAGTGGTGCCATATTATTGTCCAACCTCGGAGCAAAGCCTCCTTCATCCCCAACAGATGTCGCTAATTCCTTATCTGCTAAATACTTTTTTAATGCATGAAAAATTTCTGAACCTGCTCGATATTGTTCTTTGAAAGTTTTAATTCCATGGGGCACAACCTTATATTCTTGAATAGCCAATCCACTATCTGCATGTTGACCACCATTTATAATATTAAACATAGGGATTGGCATTGCCACATCTTCTGTTTTATGCAAATCTGCAATATGTTCATATAATTGCTTTCCTTTGCTAATTGCAGTTACCCTACAAACAGCAAGAGACACTGACAGTATGGCATTAGCTCCAAGTCTTTCCTTATTGTCTGTGCCATCAAGTTCAATCATTTTTTTATCAATTTCACTTTGATCAACAACACTCATACCTACAACAGCTTTTTGTATTTCTCCATTTACATTTTCAATAGCTTTTAGCACACCTTTACCATTATATCTAGCTTTATCTCCGTCTCTCAATTCCAATGCTTCAAATTCACCTGTTGATGCTCCACTTGGAACCTGAGCCCAAGCTTTTGTCCCATCATCTAAATATATTTCTGTTTCCAATGTAGGATTACCTCTTGAATCAAGTATTTCTCTAGCGAATATTTTTTTTATTTTTGCCATAGTTTTTTTAATATTAATTATTTTTTATTATATCATACCCTATACACATTTACCTCCATCACATATAAGTACATCTATCCCAGGCATTTCTTCTCCACCTAAATATGCAAGCATTGCTCCTCCGCCAGTAGACACAAATGATATTTCACTCATCAATCCACTCTCTTCCACCATTTGAGCACTCTCTCCACCACCTATCAAACTAAATGCCTTTTTATTTTGAGCAATCGCCTCTATTAACTTCAAAGTCCCTTTTTTATATTTTTCCTTTTCTATCAGTCCCATTGGACCATTCCATACAATTGTATTAGCAGTGCTAATATATTTACAAAAATTTTCTATAGTTTTAGTCCCTATATCATAATACTTATACTCAAAATCAATTGGTAATACGACATTATCTTCAAGTTTCATTTTCTTATCTCTTGCCTCTACTGCAGTTTTTCCACCAACTAATACCGTATCATATTTCCCAGCAAGCTCCTTCATCATTGGAACTTTAGTCTCTATTTTCGATCCACCTATTATTGCTACCGCTGGATGCTCCGGCTCATGCTTCACACGCTTTAAATTCTTCAATTCTTTTTGGACCCATAATCCTGCAAATGACGGGATACACGTTGTTATTGCATGCACAGATGCATGTTTCCTGTGACAAACAGCAAATGCATCACTTACATATATATCAAAAGATTTACATAGCTTAGACGCAAATGATTTCACATCTTTTTTTTCTTCTTCATAAAAACGTACATTTTCAAGTAATATCACTTTACCATCTCCAAAACCCTCCACTGCACGTTCCACATCCTCACCGATACAATCAGAGACAAATTCAATGTCTCTTTCTAAAATTCCAGAAATATCACCAACCATTTTTTTTAGTGAATATTTTTCATTCACTTTTCCGTCAGGCCTGCCAAAATGTGTTAGAAGTGCTACATGCGATGCACCATTTTTAATTAAAAAATCAACAGTATTTTTAACTGCTGCTATCTTATATACTGATTTAACATGTCCATATTCATCTCTAGACACATTGAAATCAGCCCTTACTATGATTTTTTTACCATTAACATTTGTGTCTTGTATTTTTTTTATTTTCATAAACACTCTTGATTTTTATTTTTACCCCATACCTATTATTCCTATAATAAGCCCCAGACTAACCATGACGGCTGTGAAAATCCATGCCCTCATCGTAATCTTCGGTTCAGGCCAACCCAATGCTTCAAAATGATGATGTATTGGAGCTGCTAAAAATACTTTTCGTTTGAAAAATTTCTTTGAAGTAATTTGTATAAATGCACTACCTGATTCTAATACATACACAAATACTATAATAAACAATATAACAACTGAATTAGTGAGCATGGCAACAACCCCTAACGTAGCGCCTAAACTTATAGCCCCTGTGTCCCCCATAAAAAATCTAGCTGGGTAAACATTAAACCATAAGAATGCAAGTAAAGCACCTGATATTGCCAAACAAAAAGCAGCTAAGTCAACCTTATTTTGCGTAAATGCAATAAGTGCAAAAGCTGAAAAAGCCATCATGAGTATTCCCCCATTCAAACCATCAAGCCCATCTGTTTCATTTGAAGAAAATGCTGTAAAGATAATAACAAATATAAACAATGGTATATACCATAAACCTATACTGAAATCTCCAACTGCTGGAATGTGCATAACATCCCATCCCAGTTTTGAATAAAACCACCAAGCTCCTAATGCAGCTATACCAAATAACCACCAAAATCTTACTGCAAACCTCATGCCACCACCTTTATTACTTCCCCATCCCCGAACACTCATTACATCATCAAATAGGCCCAATATGCCTGTTGCTATCAAGGCAAATAATGGTAGCCATGTTTGACTACGAGAAAGAAAATCCATTCTTGCCAAAAAATTAATGTCCATGAGCCAAGCTATCAACGGAAAAATATAATGCGATGCTAATATAAAAATAAATATACTAAACCAAACTATTACACCTCCCATCGTAGGAGTTCCTGCTTTATCTGCGTGAAGAGTATTAACAAATTGCAATGAATCACCCTGAACACTTTTTTTCTTTATTTTAATCCCTAACTTATATTTATATAAAAAATGAGTCCATATAGGAGTTATCAGAAATGCAAGACAAAACGCCATAATACCTGTAAGCATTATCTTTAAAACATTTTCGATTTCTGGCGTTCCACAAATTGCTTGAAGTTCCATATATAATTATTATAACACAACTTACTTCCAAACGTAATTTTCAAATGCCCACTCACTCATTTTTTGAACATCATTAAATCTTTGATAATCATCTAGAACTATAGAGACAATGTCATGTTCTTTGTCAGTACTAGTTGAAGTGAGCGCTAAACAATATCCAGCCCTAGGAGTAAACCCTGTTTTAGCACCTACTAAATTATCCATCTCACCTACTAATCTATTTGTATTTTTTAGCTCATGTACAATTTCACCATCCACAGATGTAAATGTTCCTTCTTTTGTTTTCATTATGTCCCACAAAACACTATATTTATCATGTTTTCTCAAATGAGCAACAACTCTGGCTATGTCATAAGCACTTGAATAACAGGATTCTTCATTTTCATCCAATTCTAACCCAGATGGTCTACAAAAATTTGTGTTTCCAGCACCTACCTCTTTCATACGAGCATTCATAAGTTTTGCAAACTCCTCTTCACTCCCAGCAATATGTATCGCCAGAGTTGTAGCTACATCATTTGCACTAAACATCAGCATTGCTCTTAATAAATCTTTTACTCTAACTTTTTCACCCACTTGCAACCTTGGAGCATTACAAATAACTGACGTAGGACAACCCACTTTTGTACCTTCAATTCTCATAACTGACTCAGGTATTACAACAACTTCATTTAAATCTCTAATTCTATCAATCACAACCATTGCCGTAACTAATTTTGTAATCGAAGCAATTGACCTTCTTTCAGTTGAGTTCTTTTCCCATAAAATAGTACCTGACTTTGTATCAAATATAATTCCCGCATGAGCATCTTCAACGCTCAAATTATAAAAATCCTCTTTCTTTACAGGCTGACTAATAACTTCTGTAATGATATCATTTTGTTTAGACAAAACAGTTTTCATCCTTCGGATTTTTTCCTTACTAACTTGATTGTCCTTACGTAATTCTATTTCTTCATTTTTAACAATATTTTCATCATTTTTTTGCACAAATATACTAACACCTATTATAAATGCAAAAAACACAAATACAGCAACTGGATATGTTACTAATGAATTTTGTTGTTTTTTAGATAATTCTTCTGTCATAAAAAATACAATGAATCAATCTCAATTAAAGCTGTCCTTGATTTTCATTATCACTGTAAATTATAGCGTCAATTCGCTTATCATTTGAAAGCTCTTCAAATTCTGGTAATTCATTAACTGATTCTACGCCCAAAACACGCAAAAAATCAATTGTTGTCTGATATTTCTGTAATCTTTTATTTTCTTCGTTTTTTGATTGTTCTATCAAACCTCTTCTTTTCAAATTTCTGATAGTAAATGCACAATTGACTCCACGAATTGCCTCTACATCAATTTTATTAATTGGTCCACGGTAAGCTATAATAGCCAAAACTTCCATAGCAACTGGAGTCAAAGGACCTTCCAATTCTTTTTTTGTAATTTGTTCAATGATTTTAGATGATTCAGGATTTGTAACCATTTGAATTTCATCATCATGACTCAAAATACGCATACCACAACTCTTTCGTGATTCATATTCTTCTTTTAAATTATCAACAGCAGACTTCACATCTTCATCAGTCAGCTCCAATAATTCGCCGATTTTATCAAATGTTATTTCTCTTCCATACATAAATAACAAAGATTCCAAAACTGCAACAATATTTATATTTTTATTCTCCATAATTCATAATATTAATTAAGTCTTTACTTTATCATTTTTAATGATGATATCCTCAAAAACACTACTCTGTTTTACAATAACAATTTGCTGTTTCACCAATTCCAAAATTGCCAAAAATGATACAACCACCTCAGATTTATCTGTCGCATTTTTAGTTATTTCAGAAAATATAATTATAGCTCTTTGCTCTACACTCTTTTGAATAAATACAATTCTACGCTCCAATGATATCACATCACTAACAATTTTTTCTTCCAATGATTCCATCCTGGGAATAGTATGTAATGATGATAAAAATGCACTTCTCAAGTCTTCAAGTACAATTCCTTCAGGCGGACAAAAATGAGCATCCTGACCCCAAACTCCTTTATTACTGTAAGAACCTTGTGTTACTTCAAAAAAATCATTAAATGTTTCATTATGATCTTTAAAAACTTTGAGAGCTGCTAACTGTCTTTCAAGTTCCTCTAAATCACTTTCTTCTTCCTCATCTAATTGTAGCAATGGAAGAAGCGCCTGAGATTTAACCAGAATCAGCTTGGCTGCCACTGACAAAAAATCAGTAAGATTACTGAGTGAAATATCTTCTTTTTCATTGATATAATTCAAATATTCATCTGTAATATTAGCTAGCGAAACTCTAGTAATATCAACCTTTTCCTTATCAATTAAATCCAAGAGTAAATCAAGAGGACCTTCAAATTGTTCAGTTTTTACTTTATAAGTCATAAAAATAGTATACCACAACAACTAACTTATTGAGAACTAATAGACAGTAGTTATTCAAATCTATCCAAACTAAATATTTTGTCATTCCAGAAATGTATATTTTTCCAAGAACGAAGTGATTAGTAAAAAAATATCATTGTCCGGAATCCATCCTAACAAATTAAAAAAATTAAGTCTTACAAAAAGATTACCACTTTCACTGGAACTCCCATGAATACACCAAAATAGTTACAATGGATAATAATTCATAATAAATTATCAATCTATTTACAGAAACTACTCCAACATACCTTACAAAACAATAACTGATTAATTATTTATTAATCAGCTATTACTTTTAGTTTTTATTCTTCAAGACTTAATTAACAACAAACCAATCAACAACTAAATCCTCCTCTAATATATTTCCAATTTCAACGATAAATCCACCTTCAATAATATTTTTCACTTGCGTAGCAACAATATTAACAGCATCTCTAACTGTCACAAACACACGACTACCCTCATGAACTCCATCACTTTCAATTGAAACCTCAGTCTCACCAGCAACTATAGTAGCAGTTCCAATGGATGAAGCATTGATTTCGTTACCTTGTTCATCGTGTGTTGTTATATCGTCATTGATGTTCAATGTATTTGTTTCTATACTATTTACTTTTAAGTCATCTAATACAGTTAGACCTTCTATCGTGGTTATGAGTCTTGTAGTAGACATTGTATTATTATCTATTGTAAACAAGAATCTTTCATTTATGGCTAGAACTGTATCTGAATTTTTAGACACTGTACTTGCTAGATCTGACTGATATCCATCTAATTCATCCATTCTATCTTCTATTTCAGTTAGAGTTTCTGTTGCTAAAGTATTTGCATTTATTTGTAGTGACAGTACCTCGTGCCTGTCATTAATTCCTCCTATGTCATCCTGAACTTGATTCAGGATCTCAGATGCATCATTTGTTTGTAATGACAAACCTAATTGTTTATCATTTAAATCTATAATTTGAGTATCAATTTCTGTTATCTTTTGTGGAGTTGGTAGGTTTGATATATCTATCAGATTTAGATTTGGTACTTCTTGTCCTGTTGTTATATCTGTTATATATATTAGTTGTTGTCCTGTTAGTTTTTCTATCAATCTTACTGTTTTTGTCATATCTACATTTATTGATTTGTTGTCTTTTTCTGAGTAATAGCTCCATGCTAATTCTTCACTTTCTCCTCCGGGTATAGTTGAGAAATTATGTGGAGATAGAGTTGTTGTATTTCCTGCTTCATCTCTTACTCTTAGTTCATGGGACCCACTTTGATCTACTGCAAACAGTTGTATCCCATTAACTATTGATGTTGTTGGAGCTATTGAGTTTGAGATTGTTAGGATATTATCTGCGTTTGTTCCATAGTTTGAACTTCCTATTCCTACATTTCCTGATGTGTAGGCTATATTATTTCCTGTTTGGGTCCAGAGTGATGATGCGCTTGATGTTCCACTATCAATGAGTGAACCTGAAAACTTAGTTTGATAAATTGTACCACCAATGATTGTTCCACCACCATTATTCACCCACAATTCTACATAGTCAGTTGTTCCATTCATATCAATAATATCGGACGTCATAGTAAGTCCATCTGAATCCCGAGTAAACCCATGTGACCAATAGGTGTCATTTTTTTTAATCATAACAGAACATGACGTCGTGTCATCGCAATATGCAGAACCCGTTAATGAATATTTTCCTGTGATTGTTGGCTGAAACTTATCAGTTACTAAATCAAAATCATTATTAGAATCAAATGCCTCATTTGACCATGTTACTTTTGTCCATGTGTTTGTTGTTACTGTTTGATTTGTTCCATTTTTATTTACACTAAAACTAGATGATAATTCGACTGCACTATCTGCACATTCCCATGCACTACCTGCTTCATTATATGAAAGAGTTTGACCATCTGTACATGTTGGTAAACTTGTTCCAGATGAAGTCATCACAGCGTCAGTCGTTTCAACTGAAGTTGTTTTGAATGATTCTTCAGCAATAGCTATGTAAATGTAGGTACTTCCATTATAATTCATCTCAGGATTTGCACCTCTTTGTTTAAAACCATTGGATAATATATCCAACTGATTTTGAGGGGATCTCGTAGAACCATCATTTTCAACTTCTAAACTATTTGCCCAAAGTTCTTGTGTTGCTACATTAGAAGGATCTCTTGCCGTATCATGAATGCTCCAAGATTCTGCACGATTTGTATCTTTAATCATTATCCACCTTGGTTTAAATCCTGTATTAACAAAAGGTCCATCTGCACTTCCATTTCCTGTATAAGACCCAACTTTAGAGTAACCAGGAACAGAGTGGAATGCGTAGGCGATGTGAGTATTTCCACTATGATTAATGCCATCAACCGAACCCAATGAGAACACTGAAGGTGTCGGACTTGTATTATTCCAAGATCCAAAATTTTGTGCGTCTGATGTTAAATTTAAACGCAACGAATCAACATTGCCAGTAGGTTCACTATAAACTTGCCAATTCCAAACATCACTATCTCTATCTTTAAAAATCAACATTTCAGGCTCAGAATTTAATCCATGTCCAACTGTTGCTCCTGCTATTCCATTTCCTGTATAGCTAATTATTGAAAATCCAGCATCAGTGTTAGCAGAAACTTGCGAAGAAATTGTTCCACTTGTATTGGCAATAGCAGCTCCTCCCGCTTTCCATGCCCAAGCGACATAAGTTGCAGCATTAGAATTTGCTTGCGCTGATGTACCAACTTCAAATCCATTTGATAAAAAATTAGTTACATGATTGTAGGTATTTTCTATAGCTGTAGAATCTGATGATAATCCCTTAAGAACCCCTCTCACAGAATCTACTAAGGCATGTGAATTTAAATTGCTGCGTTGCTTTAACCACACTAAATCAGGCTGAAAATCCAATCCTGTAATTGATTGTGTAGTTCCATTACCTGTATAAGTTGCTACATCAAAATGTTCCGATGGTTTAATTATTGTTGAACTTGGTAAATTCGCTGAAGAAAGAGCTTTGAATCCAGTAGGTGGAGTATACTTGAAATATCCGTTAGCATCAGAGTCGTAAGTTAAACTGGCTTGAGCATTTTGACCAAAATTGATAGCTACTTTATCTGCAGTAGACACCACTGGGAATACCGTATCACTTAAACCACTAAATGCAGTGCCTTGACTTGACCCATTTTTATAAAATTCAATAGTTTTTGCATCCATATCTACTGCAATACCAATTACATCATTTGTCGTAAATGTATCACCGTAACTAGCACCACTTCCATTATTCCATTTTTGACCACTATCACCCGCATAAACATATCCAGCTGGAGTACTTCCAACCCATGTATCCAATCCTGTTTCTGTATCAGTTGCAACTCCAGCATGAATATCATTAGCATTTGATTCCCATGTTGTTTCCCAATACCATTTGCCAGATGATATACCAATAGTACCTCTAGGACTTCTGTATGCTACCGATGAAGCAAATTCGAGATTTCCCTCTGTATATGTTTCATCAGAAATATTTAACAATGGATTAAATACTGCAAAATTATTAAACGGAGTATCAATAACTTGATCAGTCGCATCAAGGTTGTTTGTTGTCCATGTATTGCTATTTCCAGATATATCTGCACCTAGATTTGTATCATCTTCAAAATTTAAGTGAAACCCATTTGTTCCGTAAGTACCAGAGTAATCTTTTGCTATCCATTTTCCTGTTGTGGCATCTATTTCTCCAAAACTTGTTGGAGTAAGTGCTTGACCATCAATAAAGTTGATATCGGAGAGGTAACCATCAAAAGGAAGTGTGGCATCATCACTAAGATCCACTCCAGCTCCTAGATAATGAGCAATGTTACTATTTGACATTAGGTCAGCATCCTGAGCAGGATAATTACTTGTAGTAAACTCTGTTATCTGTTCTCCATCAACAAATAATTTTGTTCTATTGGAAGCAGTTGCTTGTGTTGTGTCAATTTGCACAGCTATATGATACCAAGTGGATGAATCCCTATAAACAGAACTTGTTATCAACATTAAAGCATCTGTGTTTTGACTATCGTTAATTCTAATTTGATCATCAGCCGTAAAATTCATAACAAAGAAGTCTCCACCACCCGTCCTTGTTTCAACAAAGAATTGATTTGTTCCCAAATTTCCTCTCTTCACCCAACCACTCCAAGTCCAAGTCTTCCTATTTCCAGCAGAGCTTGGTGTTCTTGATAGATAAGCTGAATCATCGTCATTGAAACGAAGCGCGTTTTTAATAATGTCTTCTTGAACACACTCCCAAGTACTATTTACATCATTATAAGTTAAATCCCCTCCATTTGGACAAGTTGGTGTACTCCCACTGGAGAAAACACCCCAAGCAGTTCCATTACAAAACTCCATGACTTTTGTAGAGTCATTGTATCTCATTGCACCTTCTTTGTTTGCGTCACATGCATCTGTATCACCTCCTAATTGAATAGAACTTGTTGTTTTAATTTTATTATCAAAATTAAATGTATTACTTGCTGTAAGGTAACTTATCACACCTTCATCTCCATCTTCTCCTATATGTAATGATGATGGTCCTAGGTATAGATCTCTAAATCTATTTGTTGAAGATCCTAGGTCGTATGTATCATCTGTATCTGGTCCTATATGTCCTGCTACTTGTAGTGTGAAGTTATCTGGTGTTGTTGTTCCTATTCCTATATTTCCTATATCGTAATATGCGTCTGATCCATTTGCTGTCCATAGGGATGAACCACTTGTTCCGGTTGTATCATATTTTACTTTCCAATCTTTATTTTCATCTAATGTTGGGAATACTGTGTTTATTGGGGCTTTATAGATTACATTTGTAGCAACGCTTCCGTTATACCCTCCAAAAAGGTACACATAATCACCAACAATTGCCATCTGAGAAACTCCTAAATTACCTGGTAATACCGAACTTGTATTTACCCAATTTGTTGGGTCTGATATTGGTGCTCTATAAATCAGACTTGTATACGATCCATTGTACCCTCCAAAAAGATATACGTAATCACCAATAATGGCTAATTGTGAAAGGCGTAAGATACCTGGTAATGTTGAACCTGTATCTACCCAATTTGTTGGGTCTGATATTGGTGCACGATAAATTTCATTCATAGCTGTACCAGTACTATCACCACCAAAAAGATATACGTGATCACCAATAATTGCCACTTGAGATTGACTGAAAGTTCCTGGTAATGTTGAACCTGTATCTACCCAATTTGTTGGGTCTGCTGTTGGTGCTCTATATATCGTATTTACAACTAAACTATCTACACCACCAAAAAGATATACGTAATCACCAATAATGGCTACTTGAGAATTTCGCAGATTACTTGGTAATGTTGAACCTGTATCTACCCAATTTGTTGGGTCTGCTGTTGGTGCTCTATATATAGTATTTACACTTACAGCAGCAGCATATCCACCAAAAAGATATACGTAATCACCAATAATGGCTACTTGAGAATTTCGCAGATTACTTGGTAATGTTGAACCTGTATCTACCCAATTTGTTGGGTCTGCTATTGGTGCACGATAAACTATACTTGTATCTGAACCATTACCACCTCCAAAAAGATATATGTAATCACCAATAATTGCTGTTTGCGAATTATACAAAGCACCTGGTAATACAGCTCCCGTATCAACCCACTCATTCTCAACAAGCTTTGGTTGATAAGCAGCTGAAGCAGTTCCACTCGAACTCCCAGCAGCAGAAGAACTTATTGTTACAGTTTGTGTTCCTGGTGATTTTTTAACTATTGTTAGAGTTTGATCTCCTAATCCTGTTGTTTGATATACAGTATAATCATTTGTTACATTTTTTTGTGCGTATCCTGTTGCATCAATATTTACATCTATTCTTTTTAGATTTGGGTTTTGTGTATCAGATGTTGAATAGAAAGTTGATGATAGATCAAAAGTTGTTTGATCTACTGCAAAGGATCCTGATAATTCCCATTCTGAATCATGTATTTCTTCTAGCACTGTAGAATTCATTTGATTCATTATTCCACTTTCTACTGCTTTTGATATTGCGCTATTTGCATTATCTTCTATTCCTGTTGTACTCCATGTATCTACGTTATCTCTAAAATACCAAGTTCCATCAGTTCCAGAGTGGACTGATGCTTCTTTACTTGCAATGTCTCTCCATGCAGTTCCTGTCCATACTTTAAATGTATGTCTATTATTGAAACTTGCTGCGTAAAATATTGATTGAGAGTTTAGATTTTCTAATACACTTACTGAGTTTATATCTGTCCAGTTTGCACTATCTAATCCATCCTTATTTGTTATTGTTGTTACGTATGCTCCTGTATAGTTTCCTAGGGTTTTTTCGTAGAATTCTAATTCTGAAATACTTACATAACTTTGACCATTATTTGCAGTAATATTTATACGATAATATCTATATGCTGTATTATTTGTAAATCCACTATAATTTCTTTTTTCATTATTTAACCAAGTCATTTCAGATAATCGCGTATCTAAAGCAGTCCAAGTGTTTGCATCATTGCTTCCTTCAAATGTCCAGTCCTTTGGAGATGAAGTCGTACCATCTGTATCTCGACTTCTTACAGAATATTCATAAACAATAGCCTCATTCCCTGAACCTAAATCATATTGAAGCCAACCTGTTCTAATTCCACTTTGAGAAATCCATTCTGATGCATTATTATCATCAAATCCATATGCTGGAAGAAATGATGTACTATATGTTGTACTAGCAGTTGCAGCACCCCCAGTAGCAATATCACTAACATATTTAACACTAGTAGCCTGTCCCAATGTATGAGCTGCATTACTTCCATCGAAGTATGTTCCATATATATTATCTACATCATATATTCCTAATTCTATTTCATTATCATTTGTGATATGAACTGATTCATTTGCTGTTCCATCTCCTGTTATGTCTGTAATTGTAAACCACTCATCTTCCATTTTAAATCTTGATCCTACTCTTACTTTATCTGCAGTATTTCCACTTCCTATTGATACTGCTGTATCTGATACGTCTTCGAAGTGTCCTTTGTTATTGTGTTGGTCTGCGAAGAATTCTAATTCTGAAATACTTACATAACTTTGACCATTATTTGCAGTAATATTTAATCTATAATATCTATACGCTGTATCATTTGTAAATCCTGAATAGTTTCTTTTTTCAATATCTAACCATCCCATCTCAGCTGATCGTGTATCCAATGCAGTCCATGTATTTGCATCATTACTTCCTTCAAATGTCCAATCCTTTGGAGATGAAGTATCGGCACCCGTATCTCGACTTCTTACAGAATATTCATAAATAATAGCTTCATTTCCTGAACCTAAATCATATTGCAACCAACCTGTTGGCACTCCATTTTGAGATATCCACTCTGATACATTATTATCATCAAATGCATATGATGGTAAAAATGTTCCATCATAATATGTACTAGCAGAAGCAGCACCACCCGTAGCCAAATCAGGACCAGTGCCTCCACCAGTATCAACTAAATCAACTTGGAATTGAGTTATGTTTTCTTTTAGGTCTTCTTGAGTATAGTTATCTTCTGAATTGTAATTTATGTTTTGTATTTTATCAGTTTCTGTTTGTTCTTCTGTGATACTTACAATTGCTGAACCTGATACTGTTGTTGATTCTCCTTGGCTTAGAGTTACTTGAGTTTGAGTTACTCCACTTCCTCCTGTTCCTGTTGATAGTCCTCCCCATATAGTTCCATTACAAAACTCCATGACTTTTGTAGTGTCATTGTATCTCATTGCACCTTCTTTTGTTACGTCACAAGCTGATGCGTCATTATTTAGAGTTATACTTCCTCCTATTGCTAGATTGTTTCCATCATATGTGAAGTTTGAGTTTTGAGTTATTGCATTTCCTGCACTATTTGCAAATTGTATTTGATTTGCACTTAGGCTTGCTGGTGTATCTGTTAATCCTGTATATGTTGAAACTCCTCCACTTGATGTTAGAGAGTTCCATGTTGAACCATCGTATCCTTCTAGGTCTGTTCCTGACCATCTTATCATTCCTGCTACTGCATTTGTACTTGTTCCAAATACTGCTGCTTTATCAAAGTTGAAAGCTTCGTTTGTTGTATCGTAGCTTATTATTCCTTCATTTCCGTTTTCTCCTATATGTAGAGAGTTTGAGCTTAGGTATAGATCTTTCCATCTTAATAAGGTTGTTCCTAGATTATATGCATCGTCTGTTTCTGGAACTATATCTCCATCTACTTGTAGTTTATAGTCTGGGGTTGTTGTTCCTATTCCTATGTTTCCAGTATTCAATACTGTAAGATATTTTGTAGTAAAGTTTGCATCTCCAATATGATATGCATTCGATGCATCATCATCGACCCCCGTATAAAATCTTTCTGTAAAATCACTATTTGAATATATTGTTGCTACCTGATTATCAACTCCTGATGTATTAGACCTTAATTCTGTAGACAAATGCTGTTGACCACCTAATGATAATAATTGACTTGGACTATCTGTCCCTATTCCTACGTTTCCTGCTGTATAATTAATATTTGGTGCATCATGAGTCCATAGTCCATTTCCTCCGTCTATTCTTGAGCCTGAAAATGATGTACTTGTTGCAGCACCTGCCACATCTTCAGAAGTAGCTGCATTGAGCATGCTCGCATAAACCTCAAAATAATCCGTTGTTCCGTTTGCTTCAACAACTTTTGATATTGTAACGGTATGATGTCTTGCGGTATCCATATCAGGTGTATACTCACGTAAGATATTTGAACCATTTTTATACAACATAACATAAGATCTGTTATTTGCATCTACTGAATTAACTGTCACTGTTGTTGTTAAAAGGTACTTACCAGGAACTGTTGGCTGAAATCTCTCATTTGTAAGGTCAAAATCACCATTAGAGTCAAAGGTCTCTGTTGACCATGTTATTTTTGCCGGATTGTCAGTAATTGTTTGAACTACATTATTTTTATGCACACTAAAACTAGGACTTATATCTCCACTCATATCTGCCCAAGATGTGTCACCTAATCCATCCGTCATAAGCACTTGTCCAGCATTTCCATATCCTGATGGTGTATCTGATAATCCTGTTAAAGTTGTTGCACCTATAGCTGATGAGTCTACCCAGTTTGTTCCTGTTGCTGTTGAAGTTAACACTTGTCCATTTAATCCTGGATCATTATTTGCATCATAATATGATCCTTCCAATCTTAAGTTTCCATTTATATGAAGGAGTTGTGATGGACTTATTATTCCTATTCCAACATTTCCACCTTTTTGGAATGTCATAACATCAACACCTGTTGTGACATCTCTAATATCTAAATTATCACTAGAAGCAGTACTAAGAATATTCCATTGTTGTGTAGCATCCTTTATTGCTATTCCATTTGCACCATCACTTGAATCTTCTATCAAAATCACAGATGTTGGTCCATAAAGATGTAATCTTTGATCAGGATTATCTATTCCTATACCAACTTTTTTATTAGAAGAATTTACAAAAAAAGCATCCGTATTTACCGTAAAATCATCATTAACAGATAAAGTCCCAGTCTTAGTTTGAGCTGTAGCAGAAGTATCAATATAGTTATCAGCAGTAAATCCATTAAACCTATGTGAGTTTAAAGCAAAACCTGTAGGAGTTATCTTTCTCCTTGGAGTCATTTCTGGATTTGAGTTTATTGTTACTCCTAAGTAATAGTTTGAATCAAAAGATATATCTAATAGGTTATCTCCTGTTTCTCCTAGAGTTGTACTAAATATTCCATTTGTTATTGTAATTGTTTTTGAAGTTGGAGTTCCACATGATCCTCTACTTGTCCATAGACAATTTCCTCCTGTGTCTGCATCGTATATTGTTAATGTAAAATCATAATCTCCATCTGATACTGCTACGTTATTAGTATCTGTTAGTTTTCCATGATATGTTAGTTCACTGTCTGGTGCAGCTTGTGTAATTGAAAAATTAAGAATTATTGCTAACGCAATTATTCCTAATATGTAAGTTAATTTGTTTTTGAAAGTTTTTTTCATTTTTTGTGTTTATTGTATCCCCTGTTCTCTCGTATTTACTAAGTTTTTAGTGTTTTCTTTTATCCTCTTATGTAAAATAATTATATCATAAATCTAGGACTTTGTCCTAATTTTTATATACATATTAAACTCAAGAACTCAATGCCTCCATAGGACTTACCTCTGCTGCACGACGTGCTGGATATACCCCAAAAATAATACCTGCAACAACAGAAAAAATAATTGATATGACAACAGCATTTAAAGGAATGAACAGATTTATACTTGTAAATCCTGCACGTTCAATAATTACAAAAAATAGAGAAATTATAGCTGATGCAACAACAATACCTATCATAGCGCCTGCAATACTAATAATAACGGATTCTATAATAAATTGCTGTACTATGTCTTCACGTCTTGCACCTATTGCTTTGCGCAAACCTATTTCAGGTGTACGTTCCTCCACAGACACAATCATAATGTTCATAATGCCCACACCGCCAACTAGCAGTGAGATTGAAGCTAATGAAATCAACAAAATATTTACACCAGCTATCACTGAACCAAGCATGTCCTGAGCCTCCTTCATTGTCATCACATTGAAATCATCATCTTTTGGGTCATCGATATCATGACGTGATCGCAAAACATATTCAATATCTTCGACTGTATTATCAATTTGTTCGACATCATCTACTTTCACCGTAATATATGATAAATAATCAATACCCAAAATCTTTTTTTGCAAAGTTGTATACGGTAAATATACTAAATCATCAAAAGAAAATCCAAATGAAGTCCCCCGCTCATCCAAAATACCTACAACACGGTACCTTCCACCATTCATAGAAATACGCTCACCCACTATATCTTTTTGCTCTCCAAATAATGACTCTGCAACAGCTGACCCTAGTACGATTACATTTGATGCTGATAACTCCTCATCTGTTGAAAAAAATCTTCCCTCACTTATGTCAACACCAGGGTCCACAATAGGAGCATCAGAACTTGACCCAAGCAGTATTACATATGTGTTTTCACCATCAAACTTCGCTTGTGCCTGACCCATAATTCCTGCATTGTATGTCTGTACATTGTCTAATTTTTCAATTGACTCAGCATCTTCATCTGTAAGTGTTGTAATTTGAACACCCATTGCCATATCTGAAATATTTTCTACTGACACATGTTCTGTTTCTGGAATAGACACTTCTATTTGAATTGTATCTGATCCAAAAGCATCAATTTCATCCATAATATACTCTTTGATATTTTCCCCCATCGTAATAACACTCATAATTGAAGCAACACTTATTATAATACCAAGCAACGTCAAAATCGTTCGCCCTGTATGCGAAAATAGATTTTTGATTGATATGTTGATAAGTCTCCAAAATTTCATAATACTATTTTATTCATAACGCAATGCTTCCATCGGAGAGATACGCGCAGCTCGCCTAGCTGGATAAATTCCAAAGAAAAAACCAATAACAATCGAAATAATTAGTGACACATATACCATCTGCATAGTTATGACGATACCCCACTCCAAATCATATTGAGCTGCAGCAACTCCAGCAACCCATACAACTAACAATCCTACTAAAAATCCAATAATCCCGCCTATGAATGAAATAACCATTGACTCAAAAAGAAATTGCCACATAATATCTCGTCTTCTAGCGCCTACCGCTTTCCTAAGTCCGATTTCACGTACACGTTTTGAAAGTGCTATAAACATTATATTCATCACACCCACACCTCCTACAATAAGCGAAATAGATGCAACAGCTACTAAAAAATATTTCATAATATTCGTAATATTGTTTATAGCGGATAATGCTGATGCAATATTACGCACAGAAAAATCATCACCGTCACCATCAGCGATATCATGCCTTGACCGCAAAATAGTACGTACATCTTCTTTTGTTTGCTCAACATTCACCTCATCATCTGTCTTTAAACGGATGAAATTAAGATAATCAATGCCTAACATATTTTTTTGTGCTGTTTGCAGTGGAATATATATAGCCTCATCATAATTAGATGCAAATGTTGCGCCACGCTCTTCCATTACACCAATCACACGAAATGATTGAGAACCAATTTTTACCTTTTTTCCAAGAGGCTCTTCACTATCAAAAATATCTTTTGCAATTTTTGACCCAAATACGACAACTCGTGCCAATGATTCATCCTCAGCACCCGTAAAAAATCTCCCATTTGCAACACTGTTACCTTCTACAATAATCATGTCTGCTGAAACACCTTGAAATGTTAACGACTTATCGTACGACTTATACTGCACAACATCATTACTGGATACATACCCACTTACAGCAACTGCATGGGGAACATTTGTCTTTTTACGCAATGCCTCTAAATCACCGTTTTTCATCGTTGTCACTACAATACCAAATGTACTTGCTGGTGGCCCATCGTCATCTGCTGCTCCTGGCAAAATTGCAATCAAATCAGACCCCACATTACGAACCTGATCAAGAATCATATTTTGAGCACTCGTTCCCACACTCATCACAACCATTACTGCCGCAATACCAATGACAATACCAATAACTGTCAAAAATGTTCGCATTTTTGCTGCAAGAAAATTCTGCATCGTAATCCGCAATGATAACATTATTTGGTTTAACATACCTTTAAATACGAAAAAATATTTATATTTAAACTATCTGTAGAATTTTTTACAAATATTGTCATTTCGACTGAAGCGATAGCGGAATGGAGAAATTTCTAATCTTACAGTTTTGAGATCTCTCGACTTCGTTATCACTTCGCTCGAGATGACAACTGAAAAAAATTTACTTCAAGATATTTTCTGTTTTGGCTGAACGCTGATTTTTCACAGTCATATCATCTACAATTTTTCCATCAACAATTTGTAAAATGCGTCTAGCATGCTCTGCCGTCCTACTTTCATGTGTTACTAAAATGATTGTATGTCCTTGTTTATTTAAATCCTCCAAGATATGCATAACTTGCAACCCAGATTTTGAATCCAAATTTCCAGTTGGCTCATCTGCAAAAATAATTGTAGGATTGTTAATCAAAGCTCTTGCAATTGCAATGCGTTGTTTTTCTCCTCCAGAAAGTTGACTTGGCATATGACTTACGCGATGCTCCATACTCACACTTTTAAGTGCATTCATAACGCGTTCTTTATTCGTTTTCTTTCTCTCTTCCTTTCGTTTAGATCTTCCATAAAAATCATAAAGAAGTGGAAGTTCCACATTTTCAAAAACACTTACACGCTGCATGAGATTAAATGATTGAAAAATAAAACCAATCTCTTGATTACGAATATACGCCAATTTTTCCTCATCAAATTCATGTGTATCTTTACCACGAAAAAAATATTCTCCACTTGTTTTTTGCTCCAAAAAACTCAACACATGCATCAAAGTTGATTTTCCAGAACCAGATGGACCCATAATTGCAACAAATTCTCCAGCATTGATATCACATGACACACCACGAAGTGCGTGTGTTTTTGTTTCACCTGTATCAAAAACTTTTGTGATATCTTTACAAGAAATAATTTTTTCCATAAACTCTATCTATTTATCATCCAAATCTTCTTCATCAACAGCATATATAATTATGCCCTCGTTCAAACCACTACTAACCTCAACGTCACCATCATCACCTTCAACTCCAGTGACAATATATTGTTTGTTATACTGTTCATCTGTAGTTTTTATATACACATATTCACCATCATCATCACTACGCACAAATCGCAATGGTACCGTCAAAACATTGTTTTTTTGATTTACAACAACATCCACATCAACACTCATTCCTGATAAAATATTTTTATCTATATTTTCAGGTAGTGCAAAAGTTGTATTATAATATGTCACATCCTGTACTCTCACAGCCTCTGGATCAATTCTCAATATATCCACATCAAACTGTTCATCATTATATGCATCAAATATTGCAAATGCTTTTTGATCTTTATTCATCTTTGCAGCATCCGTCTCAGACATCAATATTTCAATCTCCATATCATTCTCATCGATTACACGCATCACAATACCTTGAGCAACTTCCCCAACACGTACATTTTTTTGTGTTACAATCCCATCGATAGGAGATACAACTTCTGTATTTTTAAAATGTGACTGCGCTCCATACAACCGTGTACGCGCTTGTTCCACATCTTTTCTGATACGTTCTTTTTCTTCTGGCTTATAATCATCCCAATGTCTGCGTGCAAGTTGTTCAGCTGCTTGAGCTTTTTCTACATCAATACGAGCTGATTGAATCTCTGCAATAATAGAATTACGATCAATAACAATAAGTACTTGGCCCTCCTCCACAGTATCACCAACATCCACACTAACCGATTTTACAAGTGCAGGCGAAACAAAAGATAAATTTGCATAATTCACCGGTGTAACCTTACCACTAGCACTCACAGTTTCCATAACATCATCTATATTAACAACATATGAATCGATATCCGAATCATTGTTATTGCTAGCAAATCGTTGCCACACAAGCCATACAACAAAAAGCACAACTACTACAATACTAACTATTTTTATAATTTTTTTCATATACTCCGCAATTGATAAAAACTTTACTTCATACATTATATCATACCACATCCATCATGAAAAAATAAAGTCATTTTGCATATTTAAAAAAGACCCTCACTAATGCAAAAGTCTTTTAAAAGTTTATTGTTCAATTTTGTCTACTGATAAAACCCACTAGCATCAGAAGTAGCCGTATAAGTTACAGACCCTGTATAAACTCCTGAAGGTTGTGATGGTGATACATCTACTTTGTAACACACATCAGTTGTTGTTGAAGTTGAATTATATGCTGTGTATGCTGCTATTGCTTGAGCTGTTTGTGGTACACCTGCATATTCTGCATCATCATTTGTTGTTCCTTCTTCACACAGATCTCCTGAGGTTGTCCATATGTTATTGAAGGTGTTATGAGTTGTATCATTTTGTGGAAATTGTATTACTGAGAAACCTAAACCTTTTGTTGTTGGAGCGTTCCAAGATTCTGTTACTTTTGTTGTTTGATCAAATTGTGTTAGGTCTGGTATTTCATCTGTATTATTTGAATGTACTAGGGTTGTATTTGAAGCTCCATTATCATTTATCATTGATAAATAATAACCTTGGGTATCATTTGTTGTTACTATACAAGTTGATTCTCCTACTGCTGGAGTTCCTGCTATTACTATTCCTGGGTTTGCTACTGTTCCTAGTATTACATCATAATCTCCTGTTGATCCATCTTTATCATAACAATCCATTGATAGAGTTGCATTTACTTCTACATTTAGGTTTAGGTCATCTAGTCCTGATATTGTTCCATCTCCGTTTACAATGTAAGTTGTTGCGTGGTCTGTTGTGAAAATACACAACCCGTTTGTTATTGTACATGTTGGAGTTGTATGTTGTGTCCACTGTGTATCTCCATCATTTTGGTATAGGATATCCATTTCCATTCCATTGTAAGCTTCGCTTACAGTTATTTCTACTGTTACTGGATTTGAGAAATCTAGAGATATTCCTGGTACACCTAGTTTTACTGCTCCTGCAGCATTTTCTTCTGATTCTTGTACTGTTGCTATTACGTTCTCTGTTATGAAACTTTGGAAATCAAATAATTGATTTGTTGCTTCTGTTATTATTGTGTTTGTTGGAAATATTGCATCTGTGTTGTTTGATTGGAATGTTACTTGTACTTGGGTTGTTGTTTGTGTTGTGTTATCTATTGTTCCATTATCTATTGTTATGTAGCCGTCATTTACTGCATCTTGCATTTGGGTATTATCTGGGTCTAAAATTACAATATCTAATGAATCATCAAAAACTGATACAGTTCCAGCATCATCAACATCAAATCCATCAAATCCAATATAAGTGCCAAGACGTAAGGTAGTCTTAATCTCAATTGTATGTTCTTGTGCTGGATTTAAATTCAAAATTTGATAAACAACCAACCCCATAGTTAAAGTTGAATTAGTTGGTATAGTATAAGATCCATGCAAAAACCCATCTACATATACATCATAACTTCCGCCAACATTAGATACACTATCTCTTGAACAATAAATCCGCAATAAATCAGAATTAGAAAGATTAAATTTGACAGAATCACCAACAACATTAGTGCGCCATAAATTTCCATTTATCCAATTATTAACAGATCCTGTAAAAAACCAGCTTCCCTCCATTGTAAAGGGATTTGATGGAGAGCCTATATCAAGTCTTTGAGTTCCCACTTCTGGCGTAAGCAACTGTTGTCCTACTGAGACAGAAGTAGTCCTTGATTCTGCAATAAAACTATCTTCAGCTACTGCATATGTTGATTGCGCTAAACTAAATAGCGAAACAATTATTATAATGCTTTGTGTAACTTTTTTTATATGTAACGTCATATTTTTATTTTTATTTTTGTCTTACAGATTTTATTATATCACACATGTCTTTTCCTACAAAAGATATTATTGTGATGACTGCAATCTTCCATCTTTCAGCCAAACAGCCCTATCAACATATTTTTTATCATCTGGCTCATGTGTCACCATTATAATTGTCTGACCGTATTTATCTACTAATTCACGCATAATACCCAAAACAACCGCCGCAGCCTCAGAATCCAAATTTGCCGTTGGTTCATCTGCAAATAGAATATCTGGCTTATTTACAATTGCACGTGCAATTGACACACGTTGTTGTTCACCTCCTGATAATTCTGATGGGAGATTATTTTCACGACCATGTAATCCTACTCTTTTAATAATTTCAAGCACTTCACTATTATATTGAGACTTTTTCTTTCCCAATGCCATCATGGGTAGTGCAACATTTTCATATAAATTTAACTCTGGAATCAAAGCGTAATCTTGGAACACATACCCAAGCATCTTTAGCCGAAACTCTGCGCGTTCTTTCTCTGATAATTTAGCAACATCTATACCGTCAATTTCAATATAACCTGAAGTTGGTCTATCAAGTAATGCAATTTGATGCAAAAATGTTGACTTTCCAGAACCACTACGACCCATCAGTGCTACAAATTCACTTTTTTTTAATTGTATATCAATACCTTTAAGAGCATATACTGGACTTGGTGAATCAGCTTTATATGTTTTAACAAGTTGTTTTGTTTGTAGAATAATTTTTTGCATAATTTTTTATTATCGCATCAATGTAAGAATTTTTTTACGAACCTCTTTTACTGCTGGAATAAATGAGCCTATAAGACCTGCCACAATAAAAAGCATAATACTCATACGCAATGCTTCTCTTTTAATTACTGGCACCATATCACCCATAGGAAAATCAATGGGATGTGCTCTGAAAAATCCAATTACACCAAAATTCATTAATAAAAATCCAAATATTACACCAAGTATAGTATAAAACATCCCTCTAATAACATAAGAATACATTACTGCTTTTTCTGGAATGCCTATCGCTTTTAAAATACCAATTTGCTTTCTTCTATTTACAATATCTACAAAAATGATGATAAATATTACAAGACCTGCAACAAGCGAACCAATAATCCGCAATATCGAACCAATCATATCAAAAGACTTGTTAATTGTGGCACCCATTGATAATTTATCGTTATAATCTGATATCTCATAATCTCCCAAGTTTATTTTTGAAAAATCAGCCACCGCTTCTTGTGATAAATGCTTATCAGTAAGCCGCACAATAATTTCACTCGATTCATTTGTCGTGCCAAGGACTGAATTTAAATCATCTTGCAAAACAATCATCTTTGAATCAGTGTCAAAATTCTTTGTCTTATAAATTCCTACAATTTCATATTCTCTACTAATATCATTATTATATTCTGCTGTGATGACGTCACCTGTTCGTACACCCTCTAGATCCTCTGGAAATACTGAACTTCCATACCCACCAGCCATATCTGCACCAAGTAAAGCTTTTCCATAATCATTATTTTCCAAGAATCTACCTTCGATAATATGTGATTTTAAATCAATAGACTCATTTTCAACTTCTGGATTTACACCAATAACACCTGCCTCAAACTGTGCCACGTCCCTACCATCATTATATTTATCATTTTTAAGTGTAGCTCCTGTACGCAAATGTGCTGTCACACTACTCACATAATAAAAATCCTGTATTTCATCTATAAAATCATTTGTATTTTTGATATATTTATCTCCTATCTGTGGCTCAATAATCACTTCACCATATTGATAATTAATTTTACCATTATCCATCGTAGCAGTGATCCCTTTAAATACAGCATCTACAAAAAGTAAATTCAAAAAAACAACAAGCATGATAAGAACCGTCAACATAAGAGATCCTTTATCCCCCCGTAAAATTGTTTTAATAGCCAAGAATAATGACAATTTTGCATTACTAAACATACTGCTCGAATTTGTAAATGATATTATTCCACATTTTCTAATTTTACCACCTTATCACCAACGCTCAATCCTGAAATTATTTCAATATTTTCATCTCCAATAATACCAGTTTCAAAATATTTTTTTACAAATGGATCTTTCTTATTATTTTCTGAATTCATCACATATACAAAATATCCTTCATCATCTTTTTGAGTAATATCTCTCAATACGATTGTTACGTTATTTTTATGTTCAATAACAATATCCACTTCAGCATTCATTCCATCTAAAATAGCAATATTTTCTTTATTATCAATATCTATAATCGTCTTATAATATGTGCTATTTTGATCAACTGTACTACCTGTATCCATCGATGCAAACGTACCTGCTATAGCGTTATTTGGATATGCATCAAAAACAATATATGCTTTATCACCTTTAGAAACCTTTGCAACATCAACTTCTGGTAATAACCCTTCTACCCGTAATGATTCTAAATCAATGATTTTCATAATAATACCTGACGCGACCTCTCCAACTCGTGCATTTTGTTCAATTATCACACCATCAATTGGCGATACAATCGTTGTTTTAGCTGCCTGTGCATATATCTCATTCAATGTTTGTCGTGATTGCTCTGTAGCTTTTTTAATGCTCTCGCGTTCTTCTGGCTTCAACACATCCCATTTACGTCTAGCTTGTTGCTCTGCCAACTCTGCACGTTCTACTGCAAGTTTTGCATTATTAATTTGTGCATAAATTGATTTTTTGTCCAAACGAAAAAGCTCTTGACCTTCTTCTACATAATCATTCACTGATACATCTACAGAATTGATCAATGTCGGTAACTCTGTAGAAATATCCGCATATACTTCTGGTGTCATTTGAGCATTAATATCAATTGTCTTTTCTACATCACCACTAGCAATAATTACTTCAGTATAAGATTGTACAATATTACGTGACCGAAAAAAGAAAATACCGCCCACAACGAGAATCAAAACAACAATAACAGTAATAATTTTATTTTTCATATTTTTTTTAAATTGAATTAATCAACTATTATAAGTATAACATTAGACATTTCATAAAAAAACCCCTACCATGTAATATATATAATTCATTAAGCATCTTTATTATTCATTATCTTAATGATAAAGTAATTATCAATATTATGCAAATATCTTCTGACAATAATACTGCTGCACTAGTGCAAAAAGAAAGTCGTGTCGCAACACTCTTCATATATACAATTGCCGAAAGAATGGGCTTACAGCTCACAGATATTCGATGTTTAGATCATCTAATGGAAAATCAATCAGCAACAGCTGGCGATATTGCCCGAGTTACTGGACTCACTACAGGAGCGGTTACAGCAATGATTGACCGTTTGGAAAAAATAAATTTGGTAAGGCGTACAGCAGACGAAAAAGATAGACGAAAAACTATTATCATTCTATACAATAAGAATTTTCATAAATCAAATATTATAACTAATTTTTTTACAAAAAATGTAACAGAATTGCTGAATATGTATTCTACAGAAGAACAAGAATTAATTGCCGATTGGAATAAAAAAATGACAATACTTTTTCAAGATGAAATTAAACAACTAAACTCTGTCAAATCAAAATAATTATCTATTATTATTTAATAACTTGTGCAACTTTTTTTGCTACACGTTCATCAAATGGATCTGGTATAACTCTATCAACTGTTGGAGTCTCTACACACTCAGCAATTGCATATGCAGCATCTACAAACATGCTATTTTTGAATTGTGTTATACCATTATCAAGCGCACCTCGAAATATTCCAGGAAAAGCTAGTACATTATTTATCTGATTTGGAAAATCACTTCTACCTGTAGCCACCACAAAAGCTCCTGCTTTTTTTGCAACATCTGGCATTATTTCTGGCTCTGGATTTGCAAGTGCAAATATTATAGGATCTTTTTTCATTATACTTAAAGCCTCTTTTTTCAAAGCTCCAGCAACTGACACTCCCACAAACACATCAGCATCCACCAATGCTTTTTTAAGCATTCCACATACTCCACCACCATTTGTAACTTGCATCAATCGAACTTTAGTATCATTTAAATCCACCCGTTCTTTGCATATAATCCCTTTACTATCACATAATACTATATTTGTAACACCAAATTCCAATAAGATATTTGTTATTGCAACACCAGCTGCTCCAACACCATTTATAACAACTTTTAAATCTTCTTTTTTTGTATCACGAAGTTTTAGCGCATTTATAAGTCCTGCTAAAACCACAACTGCTGTTCCATGTTGATCATCATGCATTACCGGAATATCCAAATCCTCTCTCAATCTTTTTTCAACTTCAAAACATCTAGGAGCACTTATATCCTCCAAATTGATCCCACCAAATGTTGGTGCTATATTTTTAACTAATTCAACTATCTCATCTACATTCTGAGTATTTATACAAATCGGAACAGCATCAACATCAGCAAATTTTTTAAATAATGCAGCTTTACCTTCCATAACAGGGATAGCAGCATGAGCACCTAAATTCCCAAGTCCTAGTATTGCGCTTCCATCAGAAACAATTGCTACTGTATTTTTCTTTATAGTTAACTCTTTTGCCTTACTAACATCTTCAGCTATTGCTCTAGAAATTGCCGCAACACCTGGTGAATAAGCTAATGATAAATCTTCTTTATTATTTAAATCCACTTTTAACCCCGTCTCTATTTTTCCACCTACCCTTTTATGTAATTCTATAGATTCTTCATATATATCCATATTTTCTATTATTTTATATTATCAATAATTTCAGCAAGTGTTTTACTTCCAACCCACTTTTTATTTTCTTCACCGACTTCATTGATTAAAACGAAAGTATGTTGCTTGCTAACGCCATAATTCTGCTTCAAATCGTCATCATCAAAATCAACTTTTACTATAGCAACATCTGTAGGAATATCATTTTTTTCTGATTCTATATTTTTTTCAGCTTCTACACAACTAGGGCACCAATCAGCTGTAAAAAAAACTACTACATTTTCATATTCACTCACACCATCATCACCATAATTACCGTAATATCCCGGAGCGTTATTTTCTTCTAAAATTTTTTCACCAACTTCTTTCAATGCTTCTCCCACTTTTTCCTTTCCACTATCAACAACTTTTTCAATAACGATATCTCCATGCTCCTCCATTATTTCACCAGCTTTTTGTCCTGCTTCACTTTTTATTTCTTGCACATTATTTCCACCATAACCAAACATTATTGCAGATATTCCAATTATCAAAATAATTAGCAATACTACAAAAATTTTCGAACCACCTTTATATGTTTTTTTCATAAAAATCAATTGCTTATGTAAATAAAGTTCCTACAAAATAAGCTATAAATGCTGCTGTCATACCAAGTCCTACGATTTCTAGAACTGATATAATCACACATTCCTTAGTAAATCTAGCTCGAATGATTCCCAAAACACCCAAAGCAATCGCTGCAAAAATACTAGCTGTAGCAAATCGTCCATCAAATGATGGGATGTCAAACATATACGGAAGAAGTGGCACTGCACCAAACATAATAAAAGAAATAAATGTAATCGAAGCGGCTTTAACAGGTGAATCTTCTGGATGTGCCATATTCAATTCATATCTCATCATAAAATCAGCCCAAAATTCAGGATTTCTCTTATAAATATCTGCAAGTGCTACTGCATCTTCTTTTGTAAAACCATTTTCAGTTAAAATTAAAACTGTTTCATCATACTCAAATTTTTCAGTTTCTTTTATTTCTTTATATTCTTTTTTCCATTCCTTTTCAAATAACTTTTTTTCAGCACGAGAAGATAAAAAATCACCAACACCCATACTAAAACCATCAGCAAACAAATTAGCCAACCCAAAAACTAACACAACCGTCACCGGAATAGTAATTGATTCATCTGATGTCATAGATGCTCCTGTAAAACCAGCCACCACTGCAAAAGTTGTAATTATTCCATCAATTCCACCATAAACAAGTTCTTTCAGGTTGGCTGAAAAAATAGTTTGATTATGAACTTGCTTCAAATGATTATTTAAAATTTCTCTATCCATACAACTTATTATATATCATCTACAATTAATTACAAAATAAAAAACATCTAAAGATTACTCTCAGATGTTTTTTGAAAACAAATTTATTTCTGTACTAGATCTCTAAGATCATACTTTTTTCCTTCTCGTTGCCATTTATTCAATGTGCGAATTGCAGAAGTTGAAAGTCGTACAGTCATTTTTAGTCCAGTGGCTGGATTTATAAGATTCTTCTTTTGGAGATTCACTTTGAACTTTCTCTTAGTTTTCACTTGTGAATGAGAAACTTTGTGTCCGCTAATAGAACTCTTTCCAGTGATTTGACATGTTCTAGACATAACTAAATATATAAATTATTATTTCTTTTCCCTGTAAACTGTATGCGTTTTAGTAATAGGATTAAACTTTTTCAGTTCAAGCTTAATACCTCGCAATTTCTTAGTGTTTTTGTGAGCCCAAATAATATGACCCTTTCCTTTTCCCTCTTCATCTCCAAGAGAAACAAGTTTTATAAGATTATCCTGTGACATAACATTTCAAAACAAATATTAACATAAACGCTTTTACCAGCGTTTTTTTACGTATGTCTTAGTATACACGATTATAAAAATATTGCAAGTAACCAAAATACTCACAATCAACAATAAACTCATCAGATACTAAATCACCCTCAATTTTTATATACTTACAAAAATATTGCATCTATATATTTAATTTTAACTATATATTTTTTTACAAAAAATCAACCTTTTTAATATCCATATTAAAGAGGCACTTCTTAAATTATCACTCCCCCACCCAAACAAACTTTTCCATCATAAAAAACTGCGTATTGCCCTGGTGTTATCCCTCTATCTTTTTCACTAAGTTTCACACTCAGTCTACCTACATCATTATATATTTTCACAATTTCACAATCATGAAAATTTTCTCCATGACGCAATTTCACTTGCAAAAATTTCTTTGTTGGAACATCATTTATCCAATTCATATTTCTCACTTCAAACTCATCTCTACTATAATCCTCACCTGAAAATCCATGTGATAGATAAACTATATTTTCTTCCACATTTTTATCACATACATACCACGGACCACCATTTATATCCACACCCCGTCTTTGTCCTATTGTATAAAAATAAAATCCATCATGCTCACCTAATTTTTCACCTGTTTCTTTTTCCACAAATTCACCCTTCCGAGTTCCTAAATGCTGTTTTACAAAATCACGAAAAGAGATTTTACCTAGAAAACAAATTCCCTGCGAATCTTTACGAGTTGCTGTTGCTAATCTATTTTCTCGCGCATACATTCTCACCTCTTTTTTTTGCATATAACCTATTGGAAATATTACTTTCTGTAATTGCTCTTGTGTCATCATTGCCAAAAAATATGTTTGATCTTTCACAGAATCTGGAGCTCTTTTTAATTTCACATCTCCATTTTCTATTTCTTCAATCTGTGCATAATGACCCGTTGCGATTTTATCAAAGTCTTTACCATATTTATCGTAAAAAGCACCGAATTTAACTTCTCTATTACATAGCATGTCTGGATTTGGAGTTAATCCCTTTTCCACTGAATCAATCGTATAGCTCACAACTTTCTCATGATATTCTTTTTGTAGTGGTACTACATTTAATTTCACATCACATTGTTTACACACTTTTTCCACATAAGATAGATCTTCTTCCCATGGACATTCACCCAAAAAAGACATTTCATCTTCAAGCCAAATCTTGAGATAAAATGCTTCTATGTCATGTCCTTGTTGTTTAAGTAAATGTAATGCAACCGAGCTATCCACACCACCACTTACCAATACTGCTATTTTCATATTTACTGATTTGCTAAAACATCAAAAAGTGACTCATCCAGAAGAAACTGCCACAAAAAAGATAATATTATCACAAATATAACTATGTAAATCACTGCTTTTATTGCAAGTTTTGCCATATTTTTTATTTATTTAAAAAATTATCAACAATCCTTGTTACTTCTTCTGCATTACTAGCATCCATAAGTTCAACTCTAAGAGCACTTGCATTTTCAAATCCATTTGCATATGCCTTGTAATGCTTTTTCATTATTGCAAAATTTTTCACTCCTGTAAAAAGTTCACCGAATAGTTGCGTATGTTCTACTAACACTTTCAATTTTTCTTCCACTGATATATTTTGAACTTCTTTTGAAAATAACCATGGATTACCAAAAACACCTCGTCCTATCATGATTCCATCACAACCTGTTTCTTCAACTTTTCTAACTCCCTGTTCTATAGTCGTTATATCTCCATTCCCCAATAATTTTGTTTCTGGAGCTATATCATTTTTCATCTCTACAATACTAGACATCAAATCCCAATGCGCATCCACCTTACTCATTTCTTTACGAGTACGAAGATGAACAGTCAATGCCGCAACATCCATTTCAAGTATATTTGGCAACCAAGTATCCATTTCATTTTCATTAAATCCAATTCTAGTTTTCACACTAACTGGCATATCTCCAGCTCCTGCCAAAGTTGCACTTATTATATCCTTTGCTAACGGTACATTTTGTATAAGCGCTGAACCTGTTCCTTGTTTTACTATATTTTTCTCAGGACAACCCATATTTATATCAATTCCATCAAATCCTAATTCATTACACAATTTTGCAACACCTTCAAAATTCTTTGGTTCAATCCCAAAAACCTGAGCAACTACTGGTCGCTCGCTCTCATCAAACCATAGATGATTCATTAATTTTTCTCTGCCCACTGGATGTGAAAGTCCATCAACACTCACAAACTCAGTAAAAATCACATCTGGTTCTGAATACTTTGCAATAATTTTCCGAAAAGCAGCATCTGTCACATCATACATTGGAGCAAGTGCAAAAAATGGTTTATTTAATTTTCCCCAAAATCCTTTATTTATCATATATATACTTATAATATCATATATAAATTATAATCATATACTTTATTTTATAAAATGTCTATCATTTCATAAAAATTTTCATTGACAAAATGCCAAAAAAATGATATATTTTGACCGTTAACAAGTATGTATTTTTACAATCAATCTACGAAGGAGTCATGAAATGAACAAAAACCTCGCACCCAAAGTTAAATCTATCGAATTTCGATACGGACCAAATGACAGTATAACTGACATTTGCGTCAAAGGCATAACTACAAAAAATGTGGCCAGTATATGTTCTGATTTAAGTGTTATATGTGGTCAACAAATAATTTTTCTAAATCAGAGTCGACGAAACCCTGGAAATCACCATTTCATATCAAAAACAGAAAGTTTATATTTAGACTTATCTGCACATAGAATCTTCCAAAAACAGTTTCCAGAACTGTTTCGTAAAACCCGAATCATCAAAGATGAACGTGCCTTTAAACTACAAGAAATATTTTTTGCTCTTATGGAAGTCCGAGTAAGAGATCAAAGGGATTTAAAAAATTTGCATAAAACTCTTGCGGATACCAGAAAAACAACATTGGGTAGCAATCCGGTGGATTATGCAACTGACAACTTTTCTGTAGTTGAGCAACATAAAATACTATCAATACGATTAGAAACCCTTAAAAATCGTATCAAAACTCAAACACACCTAATCAACCACTTACACAAAGAAGGCTGGTGTGGTCACTGCGAAGGACCTGGTTGCAAAGAGCTAATGCTCAAAGAAGACATCATTGATAACCTCACGCTTCTATGTCCAGAGTGCATAGAAAAATATAGTGACTAATTGCAATGATTACAACAATGGCATAAGGATAACATATCCTTATGCCATTTTTCTTATTTATGATATCCTAAATACATATGCTAACAATGAATACCAAATTATCTGAATTATCAAGAATTACAGATAAACATGCTAAAAAATTACAAAAATTAAATCTTTACACAACTAAAGACCTGCTTTATCATTTTCCTAAACGATATGATGACTTTTCTCATATCTATGACATCTCAGAACTTTATGAGGAAATGAATGCAACTGTTACAGGATTTGCAAACAACATAAAAACAACTCGCCTACCAACTCGCAGACTCACTATAACTTCAGCAACAATTTCAGATGATACAGGATCAATTGAAATGATATGGTTTAACCAAGCTTTTGTAGAAAATACATTAAAGACAGATAAAAAAATAAGAGTTAGTGGCAAAGTAGCTTTAAGTAAAAAAGGTATTATACAGTTCAATGCCCCCAATATAGAAAGACTTGAACGTACACCCACAAGTACTGGACGACTCGTCCCTATATATCCAGAAACTGCTGGCATTACTTCAAAATGGCTTAGATGGCAAATTCAAATGATATTATCAAAGGATATTGATTTTGAAGATATGATTCCACAAAATATCCTTGATGAATTAAAATTACAGTCTCTTGGAGATGCTCTAAAAACAATACACTTCCCTAAAAAAGAAATTGAGGTTGAATACGCTGCAAAACGATTTATGTTTGAAGAGATGTTTATCTTACAACTCATAACACTTCGCACTAAAGCATCTCTCAATAAAGAAAAATCTATCAAGATACCTTTTGATAAAAAACTGACACAAGACTTCATCGATACACTACCTTTCACTCCCACTGATGCACAGAAAAAAAGTTCCTTTCAAATATTGACAGATATGCAAAAAACAACACCCATGAATAGATTACTAAATGGTGATGTTGGAGCTGGTAAAACCTTAGTAGCTGCCATTGCCGCACTTGATTGTATTAAGGCTGGACATCAAGTTGCAATTCTAGCTCCCACAGAAGTCTTAGCTAGACAACACTTCAACACATTTATTAATTTTTTTGAGAAATACGAATATAACATTGGACTATTAACTGGAGCACACAAAATAATTGGCTCTCATCCAGCACTCACAAAAGAAGTTACTCGTCCAAATATGCTCAAAGCTATCGCAAATAAAGAACTGCAATTAGTAATTGGAACTCATGCAATAATTCAAGATGATGTTGCCTTTGACGATCTTGCACTTATAGTTGTAGATGAACAACATAGATTTGGTGTAGCACAAAGAGCAACTCTGACCAAAAAAACATCTGAAAGTAACGATGGAAATCCAAATACAGTTCCACACTTTTTAACTATGACAGCAACTCCAATCCCAAGAACTTTTGCTCTCGCGCTATTTGGAGATTTAGATGTATCACTACTGGATGAAAAACCAGGCAATAGAAAAGAAATTAAAACTCAAATAGTCGAACCAAAAAATCAAAATGAAATTTATGCTTTTATAAAAAATGAAATTGATTCAGGACGACAAGCATATATAATATTACCATTAGTCGAAGAATCCGAAGCTCTAAAAAATGTGAAAGCTGCAAAAGAGGAGTGCGAAAGACTTGATAATGACGTATTTCAAAAAGAAACTCTTGGACTCATGCATGGAAGACTAAAATCAAAAGAGAAAGAGTTGTTAATGAAGGATTTTGAAAGTGGAAAAATTGATATTTTAGTTTCCACATCAGTTGTCGAAGTTGGAGTTGATGTCCCAAATGCAACTGTAATGATAATAGAAAATGCAGAAAGATTTGGACTTTCCCAATTACACCAATTCCGAGGACGAATAGGACGTGAAAAACATCAATCACATTGTTATCTATTCTCAGAAAACACAAAAAGTCCTAGATTAAAATCCATGGAAAAATATTCAGACGGATTTAAACTTGCAGAAATAGATTTAAAATTACGCGGACCAGGTCAATTCTTAGGATCAGCACAAAGCGGACTCCCAGATGGCGCAATGAAAAACATTTCAAATATAAAACTAGTTACTATATCCCGAGAATATGCAATTCAAATATTAAAAAAAGACCCGAATCTAATAAAGTATCCAAAGCTTCAACAAAAATTATCAGAATTTTACGAAAATGTCCATTTGGAATAAATCATTGTTCGAATCCTATTGTCCCAACTGATTTTTCTAATAAAATAAAAAGTGACAACGAGTTCTCGTCATCACTTTATAAAAAAATATATTCATCAAACTCATTAAAGCCCTTGATGAACTCCTTACTCCCATCTTAATGTCCTATTGCAAAAAGAAGCCCAAAGGTATGCCAACACACTGAATCCCTGCAGCAACAATTAATGCGTTATTTCTGTGCTTTTTTTCAGAAAACACAAATGAGCTAATGACCAATACAAGAGTATTGAATATTGTCATTGCAAACACACTGTAAGCAAGGTTGACATTGATATTTGGAATCACAGGCAAAACAAATCCTGCAAAAACTACATTGATGATCAAGAATATAATCCCTACCTGGGGTGTTAATACTTTTCTTGACAACGATAATAATGGAACACCAAAACACAGACCTAACAAAAATAAGTTCATGTCATTCTCCTTTTGAGTAGATATTTTTTGTTAACATTTGTTGAAATTTTCAACATTAAATATTAACATTATTTCATGTTTTTGTCAACTTCACGACGGGACACTCTATTCCAAAACTGAATTTAAAATTGTTCGAACCTCATCTCATAGGTCCAACAATTTTTTTCAAAATAAAAAACCTCGATTTATTTTGTAAATCGAGGTTTTATAACTACACACATCCATTATGAGATATGCTCAACTTCCAGATTGTCCAAATTTAAAATCATGAAACCACCTCCAAAACCAAACATGCCATCGGGTGCAGGAATAATCTTTACACCAAACTCACTCATTAGCTTCGGTATCTCAATCCTTTCAAGATAGTACTTCTCGACACCTCGAGAAATTTCCTTATCGAAAGCGATGTTAAGTACCAATCTCAAAAGTACTCTAATTGGCAATAGCCACTTTGAAGTAAAAGCTCTGATAGCAACTTGATTAAATAAAAGTGAGATATTGGAATGATAATGTCCACAAAAAAATAATTCAATATTATCCTTGTGGTCATTAATTATCTTTAAAAACCGTTCATTGGACATTGAGTCAGGATCATGGACAAATAGTATAACTTTTTCATCTTTGGTCATATCCTTTTCTAAACGATCCAAGATATCTTTTTTCATGTCATCAATATTAAAGTCTTTTCCACATTTCTCCGTCAAGAGATATGGGATAAAACACAAACGATATCCCAAAACAACTGTAGAATAGTACAAATTTTTTCTACCTGCTAGTGTGAGAAATCTTTTAATGCTTGCAAGAGAAGCACCTCCTTCAGAATCAGTTGCTAATGGCAATGTCTTTTTGTGATAACCTGACTCATGATTTCCCATGTTCAAAGAAATCGAAAAAATATTGTTTTCAGCTTTAAACTGTCTGATGATATCCTGAGCCGACTGCAAATCTTCATCCGTCAATATACCACGCTCATTAAATGTGTTTTCCTGCAGGTCTCCATTATGAATCACATATTGAATTCCGCGACTCTTGATAACATGCTTCATTTTCTGCATCACATCATCTTTACCAATACCTCCAAATATTTGAATGATACGCTCTCCCAAACTCTTTTTTTGCGAATAAAACTTTTGTGCAGCAAAAGGAGTCTTATGCCAATCGGATGTTAATAGTATATTCATTATTTTCTCCCTGTCTGTATGATTTCACTATTTTATATAAATTGTTAAGACAACAAAATGACTATATATTATACAAAATAAATAACATTTTGTCAATACCATTTTGCAATAATAATTATCAAGTAATAACTTTACTGATACTGATATACACTACTGTTAAAGCAGAAAAAAACTTTATATTTACCATCATTTTCAAAGCATATGGGATGGTATTGAAACTTTCTTATCCCAAAGAATTATATAAAGCATGAATTTTTTGTGTTGCTAAATCTTGTAATTCCTCTTTCGATTGTCTGCCATTTTCATCTATGTGTATTGATTTATCAAAAATAACCTTACTATTTCGAATTCCTGTTGGCACAATATCCAAAGTTTCACCTGTAACTCTTTTATATTCCCTAGCAACAAGTGCATAGCCAGCATATGATCTACGATCGTCTTCTTCAATCCTGGAAAATGGTCCTTCTGTAAAAATAGCCACATTTTCACCACTTAGTAATAAAGCCACCATTGATTTGATATTTTTTATATTACCACCTCCCAATCCATCTACACCTTCTTTCACTTTTTCATGAGCCTCTCTTTCAGATACTCGTGATTTTTTTACAACTTTTTCTTGTTGTTTATCATCAAGATTAGAAAATGTTTCTCGTACAGAAACCATTCCTAACTTCTTCATCAACCACTTAAAAGCTCCTATTTTATCATTATCCCAATTTATTGTTTCTGCTGAAACTATATGAACTGGATCTTCTAATGCCGCAATAAGCCTGCCCGTTTCTCCACCTCTATGATTAGCTATAAATAACTTAGGGTTATCAGACAACTGCTCTTTTCCATAAACGTCTTTTAAAGCTAGTTTGCTTATCAATTTAAATATCTTATACACTGTAGATGGTTTTTGTATTTCTATGTAATCAGGTAGATTTTTTTCAATATACGAAAATATTTTTTCTTCTCTCTTTTTTTTAATAATATTCTCATCTTCCATTTTATCAATTAAAGCTATTTGTTCATGCAACTCTCCAATTTTTTCTGCATCTTTTTTGATATATATTTCAGTATTTTCTGTCTCACATTGCATTTCTTTTGCCTCAGATTTTTCAAAAGTTTCTCTATCTGTATTATTCGTTTTTTCTTGTATTCTAAATTTAGATTCATTCATAAATCAATATTCCTATTAACAATCTAAGTATAGCATACAAAAAAAGGCAATGTACCTCTCTGTCAAAAATGAGTACCATCTACTCCAAAACTAAATTCCAAACCGTTCAAACATCATACCATAGAGCCAACACTGCATTACTATTTTTTATCATAATATTCAATAGTATCTTCATACACTTGTACTAAGTTTTTGGCACATGCTGTTGTTGTATACTTTTCCTGAGCTATTTGACGAGCTGCTTTACTCATTAATTTTATCTTTTCTTTATCATCAATTAATGAAATGACTGCATTTATAAATTCTCTTTCATCTTCTATTACAGATATTCCATTGACACTATCCTCAATTAAATCTCCAACACCATTTTCACCGATTGCTACAATTGGTTTTCCTACATACATATTTTCTGTAACTATCGTACCTTGTGTTTCTGAAGTAGATGCATACACAAAAAAATCTCCAGCATCTAAATAATTTTTCACATCTTCTCGTTTAATTTTTCCTGGAAAAATAACTTGACCCAAAACATTTTTTAATTTAAAAATATCTTCCATTTCTTTTTGTAATTCTCCTTCTCCACCACACAAAAACACTACATCAGATTTTTCACTTAAAACTTCAGCAATACAATTTGCCAAAAATATTACATTTTTTTCTTCATTCAATCTAGAAACTGTGACTAAAACTGTTTTGTCTTCAGAAATATCATATTGGTTTTTTATTTTATTTCCCATAGGATTCACGAATAAATCCTCATCAACTCCAGAAGGCACAATACTTACCCTTTCATGCTCAACTCCAGCTATTTTTATAACATCAATAATTGATTTTGTTGGAACGATAACATGGTCACAATCTTCTGCAAAACCTGCTGCCTCTTTCATTGCCCAATGTCCAGATAATTTTTCTGGTATAAGTGGTGTATAGTGGGCATACCTGTCATAAAGTGAATGCCAAGTAAAAATAAGTGGCACATCTTTTTTTATAGCCCATTTACTTGCAACTGAACCAAGTAAGTTTGGATGCTGTGCATGAATTATATCTATATCTAATGATTTTATTACATCATCCATTTTGTGTGAATATGGTATAACAATAGAAAAATCAATCTTCGTAGGAGCCTTCACTGAAGGATATCTAAAAATATTCACTTCATCGTTGCTATTATCACCCCATTCAGGAGCAAACACATAAACCGTATGACCTAATGCAATTAGCGATCTACGAAACCCCTCCACTGAAGTACTTACTCCATAAGGATTTGGTAAATAATTATTCGTAAATATTGCTATTTTCATTGTTTTTAATTTTTATTTACAAAATCAACAACACTTTCAAACACATCAGAATGTTCTCCATTTCCCATAAAGTTATGACTTGCATCTTTTATAACACGCATTTCTTTTTTTTCAGAATTCACCTTGTTATAAATATTATAAATACTATTTTTTGATATAAGATGATCTTTTTCTGGTTGAATAATAAATATCGGCTGTGTGATTTTTTCTAAATTCTGATGAGAATTTTTTATAACCTCTAAAGCTTCAAATGCACTTGAAATTGGATATTTTTGATATGAAATTAATTGTGTTATGCTTGGTTTTTTATTTTTAAATTTTGGATAATATTTCTTTTTATATTTTGTAAATTTATTTACAGTCCTAGCTGCACATAGACCAGCTTTTTCATGTTTCATTTTATAGGGAGTACTCATAAGCACAAGACCATCTACATCTTTATTATTTGCAGCAACTTGTATAGATAAATTTCCACCCATAGACATTCCACCTAGGTACACTTTTTTATATTGTTTTCTTACTCTTTTATATGTTTTTTCCACATCAGATACCCACTGTTCCCAACTAACATTTTCCAAATGTTCAGGCTGTGTACCATGTCCTGATAGAAGTGGAGCATCTACCGCAAGTCCCTTATTATTTAATTGTTCCCCCAATACCCTCATCTCATATGGAGTAGAAGTCCAACCATGCACCAAAATAACACAGGTATCTTCTGTGCCTTTTAAGTGAAATGGTTTATTTATAATATTATTATCTTTTTCACAACACTCAATCATAGATTGTGGTAGATCACTATCACTAATTTTGAATGTTTTATATAAATTTTGTATATACTCAGTCATGTGTCTATCAATAAACAACTATAATTTATTTTATAAAATACTACACTGCTTTTCCTTTTTTTACAATACTATCACCATTAATTATATGGATCTTCGAGAATCTCTTTTGCTTTTTTCTTATCCCATTTATACCAAATTAAAGCACTTCCAATAAATAATGTAGACATTATCCAACCAGCCCATGATACATACTCAACAATTCTTTCATACATATATCCAAAAGAATACCCTATTATAACCAGAAAACCACTCCAAAAGATACCCCCTATAAGTGTATACATAAAAAATTTCCAAAATGGCATCTTCACTATACCCGCAGCAATAAATGTCACCCAACACAATCCAGTTGTAGATTTAACTGCTATAATTATTTTTCCACCATGTCCATTAAATGCTTTTTCCATTTTCAATACTGATGATTCCTTTATTCCTACTCTATATCCAATTTTATTTACAAATCTCATCCCCCATTTACGACCAATTCCATACAATAAAACATCTCCGATTATTCCAGCTACTAGAGAAATACAAAAAACTACATATACATTAAATACTCCCATTGAAGCCATAAATGCTGCAACTATTGCAACTATTGGACCTATAATCATCATCAATGGAATCATTATCGCGTATCCGTATTCATTCAAAAATTGTATTACTACCTGTCCATCCATAATGTTTATTATATATCATTTTTACTATATAATACAGTTATGGAAAACTTCAAAAACATATCACACTCCAGTGATAGAAAAATAGAAAATAATAAAATACATCAAAATAGTGAAAAAGGCTTTACCAGACGAGAATTCAATATTGGACTAGCTGCCGCTGCAACTGTTACTGCAATTGGAGGTACTAAATTTTTAACATCCCGAAGAACTGGAGAATTAGAAAATGATATTAGCCCTGAAGACCAACTTAAACTTGATTCAAAACTAGCAGAAATACAAAAACGATTAACACCCACAGACCAACAAACAGAAATTTTAAAAACAGAAGATGAAATTGTTGGTAAAACATTTAGACAACAAATTCAAGAAAATGGCTATATTTCTATTGACGCACAAACAAAAAAAGCAATTTATGACCATTGGCACAAAAGATATTCACCTGATGGTAGTGATTATAGTGGTGGACTGATAGAGGGCCTAAACCGAATGGAACCATGGATTGATGAAATAAAAGAAATATTTAATGATTATGATATTCCCTCAGAATATATTTTTTTAGCTATTCCAGAATCTCATTTTGATATTGATGCTGTCTCACATACTGGGGCAATTGGACCTTACCAAATAACAGCACAAACTGCAGACCTGTTCGATATGCAACATACTACTGCATATGATGAGCGACGCGATCCAATCTATAGTGCCCAATTATGTGCAAAACATTTGAAACACAGCTATGAACGATTTGGACATGATTGGTCACTTGCTCTCATGGACTATAATGGTGGATTTACAAATAATTATCTAGAATACGTAAAAGAAACCGAAAAAGTAACTCCATTAGAAATTCAAGATGAAATACACACTTTACAAAATGGCGAGACATTATCTTCAGTAGCTATAAAATATAATACATCAATACGACTTTTACGAAGAGCTAATAATATTTCAACTGAAGAGGTTCTTAAACTTGGAATTGGTAAAAAATTAAGAATCCCACAAGAAAGAAATATAACACTTGAAGGATTTAATGATTGGTTGGAAGATCGCATAAATGATGAGATCTCAGATGATAAACCTTATATTGTACAACCTGGAGATACGTTAACTAAAATTCAAACAAAAACCGGGATTGCAATAAAGGATATTATGTCGACCAATGGATTGACTGACACAATTGTTAAAATTGGACAAAAACTAAAACTACCTCCCACAGAAAGAACTGCAGACATTGTTAATAAAAAACTTAATGCTATATCAAAATTTAGTGAAAATATAAATTATCCAGAAAAATTTTTTGCCATATCTGACATAATAAAATCTGAAGGTCTTGATAATATATTACATGACACGCAAAGAATATATAAAATGATTGATATCCCAAAAGTAAATATTACAAAATTTACACACACAGTTACACGTGGTGACACAGTGAGAGGTCTTGCTATAAAACTCAAAAGAAAATATCCACAAACCCAATTAACAATTGCCACTATAATTGGAATGTTTAAAAATACACATAATTTAGATACAAAATATACTATACGCAAGGGACAGAAATTAAGCATTTCATTTCCCATGGAAAGACCTGCTACATTATTAGATATTTCAAAAAAACATAATTTAGCTATTAATTTTCTACAAAAACTAAATCCTGCAATATTAATAAATAAAGCTGAGTTGCCCAAAGATATTAAAGTTAGAATACCTAAGTAATAACAAAAAAACAACTCCTATTAATGGGAGTTGTTTTTATATTGTTCTTTTTTTGCTCTAATTCATTAGACTATAATATCCTTTCTAACGATTCCATCTTTAACACGTATTTCACCACGCTTTTCGAATTGTTTACCACTTATAGGCTGTCCTTTTGCCTTAATATTATATAATCCATTATCTGCAAGAAGATAATACCTACCAATTGAATCTGTTACAGCAAATCCCTCTTTATAACTAGTTTCTTTTTTATAGAGATTAACAACAGCAAATGGAATTGGCTTTCCATCACTTGTTTCCACTACACCATATTTCTTTTTCTTAAAGAATTTTTGAAATATAAATAACACAACGTAGATACCAAGTACAACAAAATTAAATATTGACGGGTAAAAATAAGTAATTATTATAGTTGCACTAAATCCTATAACATAAATTGCTGTAAAAAAGTACTTTTTAAATATTGACCAGTTAGAATTATATTGTTTCTCCTTCTTAACAGCATATTCCTTCCAATCAATATTATCAGATTTCATAGCAATATTTGAAAGCATAACGTGATCTTCATTTATTTCAACTTCTCCTCCATCATAAATATTTCCATACAATTCGTCATTAGAATCATTAGTCATTAATTTATAATCTTTTTTAGCTACGTTAATAATGTAATTTCCTGGACTTACTAAAAATCCAAATCTACCATCTTTATCAGAATATGTTGTTGCCATCTCCTTGCCCATTGTATCCAAAAGTACAATCTTTACAGCTGGGATAGGAACTCTTGTTTCACTATCAAATACAACTCCCCAATTTCTTTCTTCCTTACGCCTTCCTATTATTCCAAATAATTCCAAAAATTGTAAAAATACAGTACTACTAAATGCTCCTGGCATAGCTGCAAATAACGGTATCGAAGATCCAGCTAGTGCAGCCGTTGTCCCAGCTACAGCTCCTACAGTAGCAGCAGTTTGATATGTTCTCTTAGTTTCCTCTGGGGCTATAGTTTCTCTAGCTTTTTCTTTTTTTACACTCTCACCAACATACGAATCATCCGCTTCATCTAACTCTTCTTCCAATTTATCTTCTAGTTCTTCTTCATCTACATCAGTAGAACCACCTGAAATATCACAAGCTCCTATATAATCACCATGATCCAAATGCTCTTGAAGTGATAATTCTGCAATTGAAATAGTATCACCCTTGTGACAAATAATAATCTTTTTACCTTCAACTTGTGTACATGCACCAACAGTAGCTCCTTGATCTAAATAAGTCTGCAATTCTGATTGCAAAACAATTATTGTAATTCCATCTGAACAGATTTCAACTGTGGGATCTGGAATACTTACAGTATTTGTAGTTGCACTTTTTGAACTTGAATACTCACTTTCATAATCCTCACCATCAAGAGAATATTTAACCTTAAATGTATATTCTGTTCCCGAATTAAGTCCAGTTAATCCCAAAACCACCTCGCCACTACCATCTGTTTTTTTACTAAAATCAACTGTAAATGTATTTCCGGTTAATTCATTTTTTATATGAACAATAAAATCCAAATCTTCATCTTGTCTGTCACTAACTTCAACAATAATATCTAGTGAACTAGTTGTGATATTATCAATGCTTTTAATTTCAGGATCAGACAAATCTTCTTCATCTTTAATAGTCGTTATAGTTTTTGAATTCGAATACTCACTAAAATTCAAACTTCCATTTCTAGTATATTTAACCTTAAATGTATATTCTGTATCAGGATCCAAACTATCCATATTAAGTATCACATTACTTCCAGTAATATTTTTTGTCATTTGTACAGTATATGAACCTCCGCCGCTAACTTCAACAATAAAATCCATAAAACTTCCTATAAAACTAGGATCAATTGCTACATTCAAGTCTACTGTATTAATAGTAACATCATCAATAGAACTAAGAACTGGTGCGTTAATTAATGTTGTAGCACTGTCCATATCAGAATCACCACTAAAAACTCCACCCGGCCTAGAATATCTCACATTAAACTCATATTCCGTTCCCGGATCTAGCCCTGTCACATTTAAAATAGTTTGTGCATTAGAGTCAGTTCCCTGTGTATAATTAGCACTTGAGACATCTCCTGAAACAACATTTGTAATCGTCACAACATAATCAAGTATTTCATTTGCATAACCACTGTATGTATTTTCAACTTCAGTAAGTAAATCTAGGGAATTTGTAGTTACATTATCTATACTAATAATAGATGGAGTTGCTGGAACAACAACCAAACTATTATCTACAGTCACACCTAAATTTTGACCAGCGTTCTGAGTAGCTGCCTCAACATTAGAAAATACACCTACAATAACAAAAAATAAAATTGTTATAATGACTTTTTCAAAAATTTTTTTCATATTTTTTTATTTAATTTACATCTTTTTAAATTATAACATTTTTAAATAACTTTGCACACCAAAACTCTCAAAATTAACATATATTATATATACTTGATTTTTTATAAAAACACTGTTACAATAATTCCCGTACTAAAGAAACAACAATTTATCAGACCTTGCTATAAAAAGGTCCGGTCGTCTAGTGGTTAGGACGCCAGGTTTTCATCCTGGTAACCGGAGTTCGATTCTCCGTCGGACTACAAATGTGCACTATTTTTAAAAACACCTGTATTATGTGAGGTGTTTTTTGTTTTGAATTATTTAATTTTTTCTATTGATAATACCCACTAGCATCAGAAGTGGCTGTGTATGTCACAGATCCAGTATAAACTCCTGAAGGTTGTGATGGTGATACATCTACTTTGTAACATACATCAGTTGTTGATGAAGTTGAATTATATGCTGTGTATGCTGCTATTGCTTGAGCTGTTTGTGGTACACCTGCATATTCTGCATCATCATTTGTTGTTCCTTCTTCACACAGATCTCCTGAGGTTGTCCATATGTTATTGAAGGTGTTATGAGTTGTATCATTTTGTGGAAATTGTATTACTGAGAAACCTAAACCTTTTGTTGTTGGAGCGTTCCAAGATTCTGTTACTTTTGTTGTTTGATCAAATTGTGTTAGGTCTGGTATTTCATCTGTATTATTTGAATGTACTAGGGTTGTATTTGAAGCTCCATTATCATTTATCATTGATAAATAATAACCTTGGGTATCATTTGTTGTTACTATACAAGTTGATTCTCCTACTGCTGGAGTTCCTGCTATTACTATTCCTGGGTTTGCTACTGTTCCTAGTATTACATCATAATCTCCTGTTGATCCATCTTTATCATAACAATCCATTGATAGGGTTGCATTTACTTCTACATTTAGGTTTAGGTCATCTATTCCTGATATTGTTCCATCTCCGTTTACAATATAAGTTGTTGCATGGTTTGTTGTGAATGTACATATTCCGTTTGTTACTGTACATGTTGTATGGGTATTCCATGTTACTTCTCCTTCTAGTTGTGAAAGGACTTCTAGTTCCATATCATTGTAAGCTTCGCTTACAGTTATTTCCATTGTTATATTTTGTGAAAAAGATAGGTTTTCATTTGGTATACCTAGTCTTACTGCTCCTATTGCATTTGGATGATCTCCTTTTTCTTCTGATAGTGTATTCTCTGTTATGAAGTTTTCAAAGTTAAAGTTTTGATTCAAGCTTTCGGTTATTACTGTATTATTTGGGAATATCGCATTTGTTGTATTTGATTGGAAGGTTACTTGTACTTGGGTTGTTGTTTGGGTTGCGTTGTCTATTGTTCCGTTATCTACTGAGATGTAGCCATTTGTTTCTAAATCACTCATATCTGTTGTACTTGGATCTGGAATTGTTTGATTTGTTAATGGATTTGTTGTGAAACTTTGTTCTTCTCCATATACGATTCCTTTTTCATTTGTTGCTTTTGCTCTTATGTAATATGTTGTGTTTGGCGTTAGGCTTGTTAGGTCACAAGAGTATGTTCCTAATGCTCCTACACCTGCGGTGCAGTCATCAGTGTAAGTTTCACTTACTGTTCCCCATTGGATTTCTCTTGTTGGATTCTCTGTTCCTATATCTGTTATATTTGCATTTCCTATTGCCGATGTAGTTCCTATATTATTTGTTGTGTTTGTTATTGTTTGAGCTTTGTTTGTTAGGAAGTGGATGTGGATTGCACCTCTATTTATTCCTCCTGCGTCATCATCAGGAACACCAACTGCAATATCTTGAATACCATCATCATTAACATCACCTATATATGCAATATTTCTTCCATAACGATCATCATTTACAAGTGTTGGACCATTTATTGTATTAGAATTAACTTCAACCGTTGATTTTACCGAACCATCCATATTCATAAAATGAATATGGATTGTGCCACGATCTGTACCAGCTGCATCATCCAAATAAGCTCCTACTGCAATATCTTCTGCACCATCATTATTAAGATCTCCTATACCCGCAACTGACACACCATAAAGATCACTGTCTGCAAGATTTGGACCATTTGTTGTTGTACTATCAATTTTTATAGTTGAATCAATAGAGCCATCTGTATTCATAAAATGAATATAGATTGCACCACGATCCGTTCCATTTGTATCATCACGATAAGCTCCTACTGCAATATCTTGTACACCATCATTATTAAGGTCTCCTATACCAGTAACTGCTATACCATAACGATCATCATTTACAAGTGTTGGACCATTTGTTGTTGTGTCATTTATTTCTACGGTTGAATCAATAGAGCCATCTGTATTCATAAAGTGAATATATATTGTTCCTCTATTTTCACCACCCGCATCATCACGATAAGCACCTGATGCAATATCTTGCACTCCATCACCATTAATGTCTCCTATACCCGCAACTGTTACACCATAATAATCATAATCTACAAGATTTGGACCATTTGTTGTTGTGTCATCTATTTCTACAGTAGAATCAATAGAGCCATCTGTATTCATAAAGTGAATATGAACAGCTCCAGAATCTACATTCCCACCTGAATCATCACGATAAGCTCCTACTGCAATATCTTGTACACCATCATTATTAAGGTCTCCTATACCGGTAACTGATATACCATAACGATCACCATTTACAAGTGTTGGACCATTTGTTGTTGCATCATTTATTTCTACAGTAGAATCAATAGAGCCATCTGCATTCATAAAATGAATATATATCGCACCACGTTCCGCTCCGTTTGCATCATCAAAATACGCACCCACTGCAATATCTTGTACACCATCATTATTAAGGTCTCCTATACCCGCAACTGTTACACCATAATAATCAGAATCTAATAAAACTGGACCATTTGTAGTCAGATCATTAATCTCCACAGTAGAATCAATAGATCCATCTCCTACAGCAAGTGTTGTTTGTGTATAAAAAAGTGTAGCAATAAATGCTACCGAAAGTATTATAATATTATTTTTCATTTTTATATTTAAAGTTATTTATTTTATACTTTTCAGTATATCATATATTGTACCTTCCACATAAAAAATGTATGCTGATTTATTCAACTATTTATTACCTCATCCCGTTTCTTCAACTCTTTAATTAAGGTAATTTCATTTTATTAAACATATAGCCTGCAAAATATAAAAACCACCCCTATAAAGTAGTGATTTTTTAAATAGCTATTTTTTACTAAAATTTTTCTGACTCTAACACTATTAATAACAATTTCTTTTTTGCTCTTCTTAATAACGTCCCAACACTACTAGTTGGTTTATTTAAAATTTCACTTATTTCAGTATATGATTTGTCTTCAAAATATCTTAATGTTATGACTTGTGCATAATTTTCTGGTAATTGAGCTACAGCATCTTCTAATTCACCCCTTAACTCAATTTGAAACCATTCATCTAAAGTCGTACTGGTTTTATCTGATATCTCTATATTATCCTTTACTGAATCAACCTCTTCTATTGATATAGTTTTCCTTTTATTACTTCTATTAAACCAATTCATTGTTTCATTATGAGCAATTCTATAAATCCATGATGAAAACTTTTTTTCACAATCAAATGAATCGATATGCTTTAATGTTTTTATAAAAACATTTTGAACTAAATCCTTCGATTCATCTGAATTATTCACAAAACGCATTACGTAATAAAATAATTTTTTCTCATACCTTTTTATTATCACATCAAAACATGCAGTATTTCCATTTTGAACCATTCTCACTATTTCATTATCATCAACACTTTCATCACAACCAAAAATTTCTTTTTTATTCATAAACTATTGCAAAAAGACTATAAAATACGTACTATTAGAATACTATTCTATTTTATTATAAGCAAATGAAAATCTTATCAATTGAAACATCATGTGACGAAACAGCGGCTAGTGTTGTAGCATTTTCTGACAATTCTATAAACGTACAATCAAATGTTATTTCATCTCAAGTTGAGTTACATGCTAAATGGGGTGGTGTTGTACCAAATCTTGCTGCTCGTGAACATACAAAAAATATCATCCCTGTTATTACAGAAGCACTCGAAACTGCAAATACATCCAGAAATGATATTGATCTAATCTCAGTAACTCACGGACCAGGCTTAATCCCAGCACTATTATCTGGAGTAAGTGCTACAAAATCACTTGCCTATTCTTGGAATAAACCTCTAATGGGAGTTCACCATATAGAGGGTCATATTTATGCTAACTGGATAAATAATCCCAATATTGAATTTCCAGCACTTGCACTTGTTGTTTCTGGTGGACACACACAACTTGTACTCATGCAAAATCACTGCGAGTATGAAATAATTGGACAAACTCAAGATGATGCTGTTGGTGAAGCTTTTGACAAAGTATCTAGAATGTTGGGACTGGGCTACCCTGGTGGACCAATCATTTCAGAACGCTCTGAGATATTTGCACAAAGTAATTCTGAAAATAAAATCACACTTCCCCAACCAATGAAATATAGTGGGGATTATAATTTTTCATTCTCAGGTATAAAAACAGCAGCCCTTTATTTGGTAAAAAATTATAGAAAAGAAAATAATTTATCTGAAGAAGATGTCTTACCACAAAATTTCATAGACTCTGTTGCAAATGCCTTTCAGACAGCTACAGCAGAAATTCTAACAGAAAAAACAAAAAAAGCATCCGAACAATACAATGTAAAATCAATACTACTTGCTGGAGGTGTTAGTGCTAATGTACAACTGCGAAATTCCCTTAAAAAAGCTGTTGAAACTTCAAGCACAAATTTCTATGCTCCTGATTTTGAATACTGTTTGGATAATGCAGCTATGATAGCTATAGCCACATATTATAGATGGAACACTTTATCACAAATAGAAAAAAATAACTTATCAAATGGCTGGAAAAATATTTCAGCTTACGCAAATTTAAACTTAGCTAACTAAAAATGTATAACATGTGGATAACTTATTGTACTATTTTACACTTTATTGTATTATTAAAATGTATATAGGGTATTCAATGCAATACAAAAATAAAAATAAAAAGAGGAGACTTAAAAATGGGACGTATATTAAAAACTTTTATAAAACACTGTTCATATTGTAATAAAGATTTTGGCTGTACTTCAGCTGATGGTATTACAAAAAAATGTGACACATGTGACACAGAATATGGTTCTGCAAGTTGCAGCATTAATTCAATGTTCACAGTTATATCTCATGGCATATGTACAGAGAATTGTTTCATCACAAGCTTAGATCCTCAAATGGCAAAGCGTTACATGGAGAGTGCTAATGCGTAGCAAGTTATTAATAATAAAATATATACACAAACAGTAATCATTTTAATGATTACTGTTTTCTTTTACTTGAAAATTTTATTACTATTGAAATCGTTGGGTTTTACTGCTATTGTAAACATACTAAAATACCTTTAAACCCATATGATTATGAAAGAATTATCAAAACAATACGACCCTCAAAAAACAGAAGATAATATTTATAAATTATGGGAAGAATCTGGTTTTTTCAATCCTGACAACTTAGATGGCGAACCATTTTCAATCATGATGCCACCTCCAAATGTTACTGGAGTTTTACATCTTGGCCATGCAATGGAAAATACAATAATGGACATCATGATACGATATCAACGTATGAATGGTAAAAAAGCATTACTACTTCCTGGTACCGATCATGCAGCCGTAGCCACTCAAGCAAAAGTTGAGAAATTATTGATTGCAAAAGGAATTGAAAATCCACGAGAAGAACTTGGACGTGAAAAACTACTAGATGAAATTCGTGAGTACGCTGAAGATTCAAAATCAACAATTTTATCTCAAATTCGTAAAATGGGAACTAGTTGCGATTGGAGCAGACTTGCCTATACTTTTGATGATGACCGCTCAACGGCTGTAAACACAGTATTTACAAAAATGTACAATGATGGACTTATCTATCGTGGGCATAGAGTTATAAACTGGTCAGTCAAAGGTCAGTCAACATGTTCTGATGATGAGTTAGAGCACTTAGAGCGACCTGGTAAATTATACACATTTAAGTACAGTGCTGACTTCCCTATTTCAATAGCAACAACTAGACCTGAAACTAAACTTGGTGATACAGCTGTAGCTGTCCATCCTGATGACAAAAGATATCAAAAATTCATAGGGCAAACATTCACAGTTGATGTTGGCGCAAAAAAACCACTGAAAATAAAGATTATTACAGATACAGAAATCGACAAAGACTTTGGTACTGGTGCACTAGGAGTAACACCTGCCCATAGCTCAATTGATTTTGCAATGTATGAAAAACAAAAAGCCAATGACAATGAAATAGCTCTTATTCAAGTAATTGATCAGTACGGCAAAATGACAGAAGATGCTGGAACTTCTTATGAAGGACTTTTTGTTGAAGAAGCTCGTGCAAAATTTGTTGATTATTTAAAAAATAATAACTTATTAGAAAAAGAAGAAGATGTAATGCAAAATGTCGGAACATCAGATCGCTTTGGTGATGTCGTAGAAGCACTTCCGATGACACAATGGTTTGTGGACGTGAATAAAAAAATTCCTGGCAAAGAAAAAAGTCTCAAAGAGTTAATGACAGAAGCTGTATCAATCGGACACGGTGGTGACATTGAAAAAAAAGTAAATATTATACCAAAACGATTTGAATCCACATATTTCAACTGGATTGATAATTTAAGAGACTGGTGTATATCTCGTCAGGTATGGTGGGGTCATCAAATACCTGTTTGGTACAATGGCGATGAAGTTTTTGTAGGAACAAATAAGCCTGAAGGAACTAATTGGACTCAAGATGAAGATACTTTGGACACATGGTTTTCTTCTGGTCTTTGGACATTTTCAACTTTAGGTTGGCCAAATCAAACGAAAGATTTAGAAACTTTTCACCCAACAAATTGGATGCAAATGGGACACGAAATATTATTTTTTTGGATGGCCCGAATGATACTTATGTCAACTTATACATTAGATGAAATTCCTTTTGAAAATGTATATATCCATGGTGTTCTCAGAGATAAAGACGGTAATAAATTTTCCAAATCATCTGGAAATACATTAGATCCAATGGATGTAACCAAGGAATACGGAACTGATGCCTTACGACTAAGCTGCATATCTGGAATAACCCCTGGCAATGACTCCAAATTTTATAATGAAAAAGTTGAAAATGGTAGAAACTTTGCAAATAAACTATGGAATATAGGTCGTTACATAACATCTTCAACAAACATTTCCTCTGAAGTAGATTTTGAAAAACTATCAATTTCTGATAAATGGATTTTATCAAAATTACACGACACAATTACTGGTGTAAATAAGGACATGGAAAAATATAATTTTTCTCAAGCAAGTGAACGATTACGTAGCTTCACATGGGATGAATTCGCTGATTGGTATGTAGAAATTCATAAAGTTGAAAAAAATGATGCTCTCTTAGTTTATATTTATCAAACATTACTAAAATTATGGCATCCATTTATACCATTTGTTACAGAAACGATTTGGCAAGAAATGTTTGAAACAGATTCATTACTCATGGTTGAAAATTGGCCCGACACAAATAATATTCATGTCACATCTTCTGATTTTGATTCAATAAAAGAAATCATTACAAGTATCCGAAATATACGCGCGACATTTACAGTCCCTGCAAACTCAGAAATTGACATAACAATCATAACAAAAAATACTGAAAATATAACACCTACTGAAAATCTCATAAAACGACTTGCAAAAGTGAATTCAATATCAATACAAGAATCTGATATAGATCAGTCTGAATCAGCTTCTGCTATATGTGGAACTGATAAATTGTATGTTCACTTATCTGGCATTATTGATATAGACAAAGAAAAAAACAGATTGCAAAAAGAAATTGATAAAACTAATAGTTATTTAACTGTATTGGAGAAAAAACTATCAAATAAACAATTTGTAGAAAATGCTCCCAAAGAGGTTGTCACCACAGAAAAAGAAAACATGACAACGGCCACTAATAAAGTATCGGAACTATCTGAAAACTTAAAGAATTTAAACTAATTTCAATGAATTTCATTTTAACATTCATTCTTGGAATATTTGTAGCAATATCTTCATTAATCACTCAAGTGTTTGTCAGTTTAATAGCTGAGTTATTTTTTCATATCAAAAACTTAACTTTTCAGTATGATATGAACGATACTATAAAAAATATAATAATCTTAATAGTTTTAGCAGCAATGATTGAAGAGTGCTTAAGATATATTGTTATAAAATATCAAATATCTAAATACACAAGAGAAACTACATTACTATGCATTATTTATGGAATATTATTTGGATTTGGATTTGCCACTCTTGAAGCATTAATGTTATTTCTTGGGAATTCTCTCTCTCTAAATAATATAATCTTATTTATACCAGTTATTTTCATACACACCATAGCAAGTGTATTTTTAATGCTTACAATAACAAAGAACTCTAAAATACAATTTGATATTATATTTATACTGCTTGCCATACTTTTTCATGCATCTGCAAACCTCATTTTATATAATTCTCTTATATAATTCATCCATAGTTTCCTTGCATTAAAAAACAAAGTATTTTATAATATATAATATACTAACAACTTAAACGAGAAGTGATTTAATCATCACTCTCACCTATTTATAAATCATAACTCACGATAATATGAAAAAAGAAAAGAAGTCATTTCTAAATAGATTTTCTGGAGGAAATAATGAGACAGAACAACCAATGATGCAAGAGCAGCAGCCAATGTCTATGCCTGTTTATGCAGAAGAGGAAGAAACTCAAATGCAAGTTGAACAATATCCTCAAGAAGAACAACCAATGATGCAATCAGGGCAAGATGACTGGGCGCAGGAAGAAATGACAGAAACTGATGACTCAGAAGGACAATTAACAATTGATGTTTATCAAACAGACACTGAAATAGTTATCAAATCAACTATCGCAGGAGTAAAGCCGGAAGACTTAGATGTATCAATTAGCAATGATATGCTCACCATTAAAGGTGATCGAAAAAATGAAGAAGTTGTTGACGATAATAATTTTTATTACAAAGAATGTTATTGGGGATCTTTTTCTCGTTCAGTAGTATTGCCAATGGATGTATTAGCTGATAAAATCGATGCTACTTTAAAAAATGGAATTCTGACAATTAGATTGCCTAAGGCTGATGTAACAAAGACAAAGAAAATCCAAGTGCGCGGCTTTTAATTAGCATTATATTTACATTACAACACAAAAAGTTATGGAGGGTTTGTAAAACCCTCCTTTTTGACCCAATTATAATAATAGTGAAATGTTAGCAAAATCCAATACAATTTTATTTATTTTTTCAATAACATTACTATTACCAAGTATTGTCTTTGCCAATGAACCCAAAACAACCAGTGAAAATACTGTTGAATTAACAATAAATAATTCTGTAAAAGAATATCTAACACTTTCTGATATAGCTAATTTTTCAACCAAAACACCTTTTTTATTTTATGATGATAATTATAAAACTGAAATCCAAAAACCTATACGCTGTCTAAATACTTATGAACCGTGTCTTTTAACTTCATCACTCAGACAATCACACACAACAAACAATGATACAATCACCAACATAAACAATTCTAATATAGATATATTTGTAGATGATATTGCCAGAAAAGTTTCTACAGACCCTGTTAACGCAAAACTGAGGTTTGATGATGAAACTGGAAAACTTGAAGAAGTTTCACCACACACAGACGGAGTAAAATTGGATATTGAACAAGCAAAAATTCAAATCATAAATACTGTATCCAGCCTCAATAATAACAATGCACTCGAATTACCTATAACAATTAATCCAGCACAAATAACTAGCATAAGCGCCAAAGAGCTTGGTATTCAAAAATTAATTGGCAAAGGAGAATCTGATTTTAAAGGTTCCACAAAAAGTAGAATTCATAATATTACAACCGCTGCAAAACGATTTGATGGTTTAGTAATAGCTCCTAATGAAGAATTTTCTTTTGTTTCCATACTTGGCCCAGTTGATGGAGAACATGGCTACAAAGAAGAGTTAGTTATCCTAGATAATGAAACAAAACCAGAATACGGAGGTGGAATTTGTCAGGTTTCAACAACTGTTTTTCGAGGTGCTATCTTAAGTGGCATGAAAATAACACAAAGACGTAATCATTCTTATCCAGTTCATTATTACATGCCTATAGGCTTTGATGCTACTGTATATGTACCTGCTCCAGATTTTAGATTTATAAATAATACACCTGGACACATTTTGCTAAACATGGAAATGGAAGGAACTAAATTAGTTTTTAAATACTACGGAACAGATGATGGTAGAGAGGTTGAGATGAAAGGGCCTTTCATAACTGACCGGCAACCAAATGGGGCCATGAAGACTTACTTTACACAAAAAGTTACTGATAAGTCTGGAAATGATATCATCGATGATGTATTTAAAAGTAATTATAAATCTCCAGATGATTACCCACATCCAGGAGATGTTGCTAAGTTCACTGAGAAACCAGAAGACTGGTCAAAAAGTCAGTGGAAAGACTACAAAATTGCTAATGGCTTATAAACGTTCATTCAACCCATTTTTTTATTTTGCTTAAATTCCTTAATATAGATATCTTGTTTTTGATATGGGATTTCAATATTTGATTTTTGTAAAGATTCGTAAATAGCTGTATTCAATTCATCTATTGCTGGACCTCTATCTGAAGCCTCTTTTATCCAACATAATAATTTAAACTCCATCCCAGACTCTCCAAATTCCACAAACCTAGTTATTGGAAATGGATTTTTCAGAACATACTCACTGTCCATTGCAATACCTGTCATGAGATTCTTCACCACACCAACATCAGAGCCATAAGCTATATGCACACTAACATCTATCCTAGTATTCCTAGTAGGACCACCAGACTCATTTATAACTGGAGTATTACCAATAAATTGCATTTAGTATAACTATCTCAACATCATCCATTGTCATTATCCTAGTGCTCCTTATGCCTATATCAACAAAATCCCCCACTCTATACGGCTGATCTGCCATTATAAATAAATAACTCATTGCAAGCTTATTACTTTCATCTATTTCAATGAAGTATTTTTGTAGCTAACTTCATTCTTATGTACCTAGGGAGGGATTTACCCATCCGACATAACATTCTCATCCCTTCTTAAAATAAAAAGAAACTCTTTACAATAAAGAATTTCTAATCTTTTTCATATCATTATGTGCCCCGGGAGGGATTCGAACCCCCGACCAACGGGATAGAAACCCGCTGCTCTAATCCACTGAGCTACCGAGGCATGAAATGTTCATGCTTGCGAGATTCTCATTATCAACTTGAACATATGATGTTCAGTTACTGCTAGAACTCGACTTTGTGCGCCGTGAGGGATTTGAACCCCCGACCGTTTGATTAAGAGTCAACTGCTCTACCAACTGAGCTAACGGCGCAATACAATTCATTATAGAGAAAAATAAATAATTAGTCAATACACTTAAAAAATAAAAAGCAATGATAAATACTTGAAGTATTCATTGCTTTTTATTAAAGTGGCTTATGTCTTACTCATTTTCATCAGTATTTTCTTCATCTGAAGCTTCTTCAGTTGTCTTACCTACAACAACCACGATATCATGATTATATGTTGACACTTCTTCATCATTTCTTTCAGATTCAACTTTATCAAATTTTCTTTCCAAGATTTCCTTAATAGACTTCAATTCCCCCTTATCAGTTTCTCCACCATACATTATAACTACACCACTAATATCTCTGTCTTCTTTTCTTATTTCAGCTTCATAACCATCACTAGACAATACTTTTTGACCATCCTCTGCATCAGACTCACTATTATTTCCACTAATAATTAATAATGAAATATTCTGAGTCTCATCTTCAACAGTTTCCTCATTATTTTCTTCCAAACTATCTTCTGCCTTATCCATTCCATCATTAACATCTTGAGTCCTTGATGCATCAACATTACTTCCACCTTGCTCCACAGTATCAATCAAGCCTTGTATATTTTCCCGAGATTTTTCATCTGTTTCTGGTATCATATGCAATATTTTCTTATATTCTTCCAATGCCTCATCACTTCTACCTGTTTTTTCATACAATAAAGCCAAATTTAAATGAGAATTTATTTCCTGATCATTAACGCCTATTATTTGCAACAATAAATTTTCTGCATTTTTATTATCCTCATCACTACCCCTAACCTGCAATAATCTAGCTAAATTAAAGCCATAATTAACCTGCCGAGACAATAATTGCTGTTGTGACAAACTTCTATCCATTTGCGTTATTTGTAACGCCATCATCATTGACTTGATTGCTTCATCGATATTATTTAGAGCTTCTTCTGTTATTGCTATATAATAATGTGCTGGAGCAAAAATACTAATTTCTTGTTCTCCGTCTTCAAAAGTAGTTTTTTCTTTAGCGCTTTCAAACAATTCTTTTGCCTCCTGTATTAATTTATTTTTCTCATCAATAGCTTCATCTCCACTTGATTGAGCTTCCATTAGTTTTAATTTCCCAACAGCTATATCAAGATAAGGATTTTGAGGTTCTAAAGCCCTAGCTGCCTCATATGCACTTATTGCTGAATTCAAAGCTCCATTTATATAACCTCCACTATTTTCAAAAATAAATCCTGCAGTTTCATTTGCTAATACATCATTTGGCATCAAATCTCTCCCTTGTGCAGCTGTTCCTGCAGCACTTTTGACGTATCGTGATACAGAGTCTTTATTAGCACTATCACCTTTAGCTAACTCTATATTAGCTAAGTCTAAACCATACTGACTAATAATTGTGTAATAACGACCTTCTTTATCATTAAAACTAACAGCCTTTGTGAATTCTTTCGATGATTCTTCAAAGTTTTGTTCAGCTCTAGCCTTTAGAGCTTTACCCGCATGCACATCAGCTACGAACATTTTTCCAAGAGTAACAAATCCAAATATGACTCCTACTGCAACCATTATTGACAAAAATGCAAATGTCAATGCATTTTGAGGTGTTGACGACATTGATAATACCAATTTAGTATCATTTGACATTCCACTTCTAAGTAATCCCAGAGTTGTAGCTGCAACCAAAACACCATAAACAACAATGAATCCATCAACGGACCATAACATCACATATAACATAGCCATTACTGACGTAACAAACAATCCCAAAGAAATAACCTTTATATCTTCATCTTCTACCTTCATGAATGCATGTACTACGTTGCTTATATATGAAAGACAAACAACTATCAATGCTAATGCTCCTATAATACCAATTGTTGATAAACTCTCTAATAAAACACCTCTATCTGAGAAAAATCTGATATCATATTGACCACTTTCATTTAATTTTTCTGGTCTATACAAAGAAAAATTATATCCATATGTCCCTGGTCCACTTCCAATGATTGGTTTATTTTTCAAAGCATCTTTTACGACATCAAAAGACAAACTATATTTTACTGAAGCTTCTGGTTGAATTGCAGTTCTAGTTAATATTGGTTGATCAAAAATATAAAATGCAACAATTATTAAGAAAGATATAATTGCTAACATTGATGTTTTTTGTGATACTTTAACAAATTTACTCACTGTAAATACTAGCAATAAAGCAACAGCAATTATCACAATATACCATTTAACATAACCAAATAACAAAGATAATGTCATTAAATTAATTGCTGTTATTATAAAAAACAATGCTGTTAGTATTTTTTCTTTTGCCCCACTTACAGATGCACTCTTACCTATAAGTGAAGTAGATATTATAAATATAGGCAACATCATTGCCAAGAATGCAGCTAATGAAGTGAATGAACCTGTAAGACTTGGTATTATATAATCAAGTAAGTTCTGCGGAATAAAGCGCATAGTAGCTAAGAATGACCAAATTGTCACTATGCTACCACTAATAACTATAGTCCACCACATGAGCATAACACGCTTTTTTGTAGCAAATGAAACCACTAAATAATACGCTAATATTATAGCAGTAACACTCATTAATCCATTTATAGGATTTCCAAAGAAACCAAAGAAACTATGATATTTATCAACAGAAAAAATAGTTGCTAACACATATACCATCCAAAAAATTCCTATTGGGATATCCAGTGAAGTTCGTCTTATTTCTATTTTACCTCCCATAACACCTCTTGCTGCCCATGCTATAACACCTATGAAAACCCAAAAATAAAAATAATATTGTTTTTCAAATGAAATACCCTGATATGTCATGTTAATGAAAAATAAGGGTAATCCAAAAAACAACATGAAGATACACACTGATACCACTTTATCAAGTATGTTTATCATTTTTTTTGAATCTTGAGTAGAACTTTCTTTTTTATTAGCAGTTCTTGCACCTTGTCTATTTACCATACGTGATGACGACTGCACATTATTCCCTCCCTGCATAGCTGGATATCTAGTATTAGCTCTACGTCTACTAGAATTTTGTACATTTATAGTTCCTCTACTACTTGGTGTTTGTCCTACCTGTGTTTTTTTATTCATTTCATCCATAAAATATAAATTATATGTTTATTCTGTATATATAAATATTACAATACAATGCATTATTATTCAACTAATTAAAATATTGCACAGATACATTCTGTCCAATTTCAATATCACTTGCTTCTATTTTACCAGAATTAATCTCCAAAACCAAATCAGCCTTCTTTTTTGAATTAATAATTTTAAACTGATTATTATGTGCCACATTCTTAGTGATATCAACTACCTCATAATTATCAATCCACACCATATCTATATCAAAATTTACATCCTTCATCCAAAAGTCATAATTATCTGAGCCATCAAAAACAAACAGCATCCCACAATTATCACATAACATTCTCTCATCCCCCAAGCCCTTCTGCATAGCCTCCCTTGTTTGCACAATTTTAACATTAAATACTTTCCCATTTATGTCAACATTTCCCATACTCACATTACCATCCCAACATATAACAAAAAAAGTAACTACCATACCAATTGATGCAATTATTTTATATGCTATATTTTTTCTTTTTTCCATAAGCCAATAGTACAAAAAACAATACTAAAATCACATACAATATACCAAGTGCAACAATCTTTTCAATTGATTGTGTAATTATTGCAATTGTAGCCGAACTTATCGTTATTACATAGTACAGCGCTATGATATTATATTCACTCCACCCAATATCCAACAACCTATGGTGCAAATGAGTTCTATCACTACCAAATATTGATTTTCCATCCTTAAATCTATTTACGATAACCCACATTGCATCTACCAAAGGCACTGCCAACACCAGTAATGTTGTACCTATCTTCACACCAGCAGCAATGGATAATACGGCAATTACAAAACCCATAAAAAATGCACCACTAGAACCTGCAAATATTTGAGCTTGTGGCAAATTAAACATTAAAAACCCTATGACACTACCTGCCAAAATAATTGCCATTATAGCAATTGGTGGTTGATTAACCTGTTCTTGCAACGAAATTATAAATATACTAACAGCAGCTATAACAACAATTCCTCCTGCCAAGCCATCCATCCCATCACTCCAGTTTATAGAGTTAATTATAACCAACATCCAGATAATCATAAAAATTAAACCCACTCCGAACATACTATCTGTAAATTCAATTACTCCCCCAAAAGGATTTGTTATAAATTTAACTCGTATGCCCAAAATAAATATAGACAAGGTCAATGCAATTTGTATAAATATTTGAGATTTCCAACTCAACTGTTTTATATCATCAAAAATTCCAACTAATAACATGACTAACCCTCCCAAAACTATAATCCAAACTAAGTTATCAAAAACTAAATATTTATTTAAAAAAAGTGTCGCTACAACTGAAATTATTATAGCCACACCACCAAATCTTGATATATTTTTTTTATGTATATGTCTGTCACTGCTTCTATTATAATTTATATTATACTTTTTATGCAATTTTATAAAAATAAAACATACCACAATAGATATAACAAAACTTATCAAAAAAGGATATCCATAAAAAATAATATTTTCTATCATTTCTTTTTCTTAATTGTTTTATCAGTAACCCAAAATTCTGTAAAATATTTTTTAAATAAAATTCTTGTTTGAGAATCAATCGCAGGCATTGCCCCAAGTGTTGGTGCAATAATAGGTACAAGCAGCCATTGCAAAACCATATGAATGTATCTTTTTCTGGAATACCTTTTTGGACGCTTCGGCAGTAAAAACATAGACAATGAAATTGAAATCGCAAGTCCGCTCATAGCTAATAACATCAGGAATCTTGTCACAAATGGAAGCGCATGAGCTAACGTACTTTGATTAAATTCATTTCCACCAAAAATAAGTGGTAACCAGCCCAATAACGCTAATATAAACGGAGCAGTTGCCCATGAATGATGCCCTTCCAACATTTCAAATGCAATTTTCATTTTATCAGTATACGGTATTTTTTTATCTGGCCAAATAGCACGCATAATGATTGGAAAATTTTCTATTCCATATGCCCATCGTCTCTTTTGTTTGTACTGATTCTTTATTGTCCCCATATATGTATCTGACAATACAGCGTCCATTGATATAGGTAAATATATTGGCCTCACAGCATAATCACCATGAAAATAACTATACCCTTTCCAATAAATAATAGAATCTTCACTGATCATATTAACCGGCCAATAATTCACATCCACAAGAGTTTTAAATGGCTCTGAGTGTGACGAAAATGTAACCATTTCCTTACGTGTACTTTGAAACATATGCCAAAAAGATGAACTAGTAACAATAACTCGTACAAATGCATTTGTATCCCATATATTATTATGATAAAGAGGTATTGGCTGATATGCTCTTTGTAGTCTTTTGGGATCTATTATGTATTCATAGGTAAGTGCTGCAAAGTATTGTGGATGCACAACACTTTCACAATCAAAATTAGAAAATATGACTCTTTCATAATCAATATCATGCTCATCTAAGTATGTTCTTAACTTTTTTGCAGCATATGTTGCATTTGATGCTTTACATTTCATTTCACCATCAGCAACTTCATGAGTAGTAACTATAAAATCACGAAATGTGTTTTTATATTTATCTGTCAAAAAATTAACTTTTTCCTCTCGTTTTTCTTTATTTTCTCTTTCCTCTGTAGCAAGTAAAATTATAATTTTATCATTTGAATATTGACTCTGGGCAATTGACGCCAATGCAGGATCAATATTTTCAGCTCCCTCAGTAGCAGTTGGTAACATAACCACATGAATAATATCATGCCAATCCATTGATTCCTCAACCTCAATGTCTCTTAAATTTTTAAGTAATTCTTTTGTTTTTTGTATTTCAGCTTTTAAAATTCTCCGCTCTTTAAATCCCCTCAAGCCTTTCAACATATCATTCATATCAACAATCCTTTTTGCAACTTCCTGCATGAACTCTTCTGGCTCACCCACCTTAGAGCATCTATCAAGCCAATTTATTTTTTGACCTCTTTGAAGTTTTTTATATGCTTTCACAGAATAATATGAAATAAATACCGTCCTATGTATCCAGTAGATATCAAAAGCAATAATGAAAACAGCAACCCATACAGGAACAAGTATTGAAAAAACCACCATTCCAATAAGTGTTGACCACGTCAAAATAGCTGGAATTACTTCCAACCTTCTTTGCCATTTTCGTTCTTTTACCACTTTAGTTTGTGGGTTTGGAAAAATAAATTCATCACTCATACAGAACTATTATTTATAACTATACTAATCGATGCAATGACCAGCGCAACTGAAGCAAACAATGACCCTAGTAATACTATATAGGAAGCAACTCTTTCTTTTGCATTATATAATACATATCCTATTAACAAATCTATTACAAAAAAAATGACACCCATCAGTGGTAATAAATACGCCTGCCACCATGGAGCTGATAAACTTGTTCCAAAAAATACATTATATTGAAGTTTTAAAGGAATTTCACTTGGCTCTATAAATACCATAAATAAAATAACAACTCCAACATTAACAAAAACAGTAACTATAGTAACCCAATGCACAATAGCGTTATTCCAATATGTTACATTATCTTGTTTTTGTTCCTCAGTTACTGACATATCTCTTATTATAAGATTTAGTTAATCTCTAAATTTGGTTTATCAACTTCCTCCACTTCAATTTCTCGATTTTCTCTCTCAGTTATTCTCATCACATCTTTATCTATCTTACCTAATTCTCCATAAGCCTTATTGAAATGATTTACAGTTGTCTGCAATTGTTTACCCATTTTATTTACATACACTTCAAATGTAAGCCAATGCTTATTCAATTTCTCAACTCTCATTTTTATATCCTTTGCATTTTCTTCAATCTCCAATGCACGCAATCCCTGCAATACTGTTTGTAAATATGCTAAAAATGATGTTGGAGAAACTATAACAACGTGCTTATCACGAAAAGCATACTCGATCATATTTATATCACCAACTCGATTAACAAGCAAGTCATAATATATAGCTTCTGACGGTATAAACATAAATGCAAATTCCGTTGTATTTTCATCTGGTCTTATATATTTTGATGTTTCATCAATCCTATTTTTCAAATCATTTCTGAATTGCTTATTTAATTCTGTAATATTATCATTTTCTCCAGCATTTATTATCCTTTCATAATTTTCAAGTGAAAACTTTGAATCAATAGGAATAATTTTATCTTTTGCAAATACAACAGCATCTACTATTTCTCCATCTGAAAAAGCATATTGCATTTTAAATGTATCTGGCGGCAAAACATTTGATAATACATGTTCAAGAATAAATTCACCAAGTACACCCCTTTGTTTTGGATTTCTTAAAATATCCTGTAAATCTTGAAGCTGACCTGAAAAATCTACTATTCTTTGATTTGTCTTATCTAATTCACCAAGTCGTTTATTTACATTATCCATTAATCTCTCTGATCTTTGAGATATTTCACCTATCACTTCCCTAGCTTCTCGAAATTGATTTTGTCCAGCCTTATGCATTCTCTCTAAATTCTGTTCTACAGACATTCTCATTCTTTCATTTGACTCTCCTATATTATTTAGCTGTTGTGACATGGCACCTACTTGTTCATCGCTACCTCCCGCATTATTATTGGAGCGCAAAATGAAAATAATATTTACAATTGCCAATATTATTAGAATGCTCAAAAAAATATAAATCACCATAAGATTTCCTAAAACTTACACATTAAAAAATATTTAATAAATTAAAATGTGCTTAATTATTAATATTAAAAATTTATTTTTGTAGATTGACAATAAATTTCTGTAATTTTGAAACCTTATTTACCACAATATCATTTGGTGAACTTAAGAACTCAATTAAAAATCTATCCATCATGTCAAGTCTATACGTCAATTCTTCAGTAGACATAGCCATGTATCGAACTTCTTTTCCGACTTCAGCCTCTATTGCTTCAATTACTTTTAGTAATTTTGTACGACTCATATCATCACACACTATAAGCACATCAAGTCTAGCCTTATTATAATTCAAAAATACTCCACTTACGATAACCAACTTAACATTACCTATGGAATCTATTTTTTCAAGCTCTTTGCATTGTGGATATGTATTTGCCTTTATGAATAAATTCCTTAATTCAACATAGTATGGAAATGACTCATTTAGTGTATAATATTTCACTTTTTTTCTCGTTGCTTCTTGTATAAAATCAATCTTCAGAAGAGCATTTATGTCAGCACGAATGCGCCTACCATCAACACTCATTTTTTCCTTCATTTCATCCACAGTGATTTCTCTGCCTGGATTCAATACAAAAAAACGTAATACTCTAGATCGTGATTTAGAACCAAATAAATTCTCTAAAATTTCTGGCATAATTAATGAAAAGTCAACAAATTATTTATCCCCTCCTAATCTACTATTTTAGTGTACTATCAAACACAACAAAACTCAAGGATGCTACAAATTATCACAAATCTTTGCACTTATCCCGATTCCTTTGTATAATTAATATGAGTTAAATTAATTATGGATCAAAAAAATAAAAACTGCATAAATAAGGGGTTTCAAATGGATATGAATATATCTAATATTTTTGTTGCTAAAAATGCAAAAAAACGAGCTTTTGTCGAACAGTTTGAACATAAAAGTGTTAACTTCACACAAAAAAACTTAGGCACTATATTCGGTTTTTTCATTGTTCGTGACTCTTCTCCAACATCAGAAAACATAGTTAACTTCTTGTCATCTGAAGTGAAAAAGAAGTATTTTTCTCCCGTGACAAAAGATGCTGATGAAAAATTTGAAATAACACTCCACCACATCAATAGAATACTAGAAGAAATAGCTAACATAGGGAATATTGATTGGATAGGCACAATAGATAGTGCTATTTGTGTAATAAATAATACATCAATCACATTCAGTGTTACTGGTAATGCTCACATATTATTATTACGAGACAACGCTCTTATGGATATAAGTGAGGGCCTAGCATCAAAAGAAGCCTCCGAATACCCACTAAAAACATTTATAGATATTTCAAGTGGTGAACTTTGTCCTGATGATAAATTGATTATAACCTCTCCTGAATTATTAGATTATGTATCTTTTGCTGAATTGCAAAAAAATGCAATTCATTTCGGACATGACAATTTCATACAATTTATACAAACAGTATTAACAAATGAATGTTCCATGGCAACAGCTACAGTTATAGAGATAAACCAAAAAGAACAATCGCTAACAAATATTCAAGTAACTAAACAGCTACCCTCCAATGAGCCTGTAAATGCATTTGGTGCTACTGCCTTTGAGAAAAATGACACAAATCTAAAGAATGCCGATATAGATACTGACGAATTACTAAAAGACACTGAACGAGAAATTGAAGATGAATGGACTGACGAGAAAGGGCACATCCATATACAAGGCACTGACGAAGAAATTCCAGAACAAACTATTCTAGAAACAACTCAAGAAAAAATAAATGATCTGAGTGAACAACTACAAGAATTCAGTTCAAAAAAATTCAAAAAAATTTCCAAATCTATTGCTGCATTAAGAGCTAAACAAACTAACGAATCTTTACAAACAGATCAACCAGAAGACTACGAAAATACTTCTATCGACTATATTGAGGATGATTTTGATGATGAAGTCATTGGTACAGATATCAATGAATCTAAAACTACTGGTTATATCGAAGAAGATTCAATTAATAACGAACCAAAAAAAACTAAACAACTTGTTTATACAGTATGTACTGTAACAAAAAATGCCACAAAAAATACTACTGTAAAATGTGTTCGACTAATTACAAATTTACGAAATAAACTGACAAAAAATTCAGTTGATGCCTCCACACAAGAAATTAGCAAATATACAGAAATAGAGAAAAAATCTATTCTGCCAAGTTTTCACCACATCACAAATCTTTGGCACACTATGAGCACTCAAACAAAATTAATTTCTATAGGTATATTGTTATTCATAATATTAGCACCTATATTTTTCATGATGATTTCAAGTAAAAGTGGTGAAAAAGTTATTGAAGAACCTCAAAAAGATACGTCCACACAAGAACAACTCCCAGAAGAAAAACCCATTGAACCAATTTCTTCAAACACAATAGAAGATGCCACTATATTACTCGAAGATTCTAACATAGTGTCAACATTATTCATGAAAGATTCTCAGTTAGGAATATCAAAACAAGCTATAACACTACTTAATGGAACTAAAAAAGACACATTCAAAATCCCTAGTGATGCCGGAGAAATTAAACTTGCTACAAATATGGATGACTTAGATTTAATATTTTTTTTAACAACATCTGATAAAGTATATTCTTTCAGTCCAATTGTCAAAAAATTTACCCAACAAAAAAACATCCCCTCCATCAAAGCTTCTGACGTAGATACCCTTAATTCATTCATGACTTATATATACACAACCGATGATAAACAAATCAAAAGATACACCAGACAAGAAAATGGCTTTGTGGAAGGAGAAAATTGGTTAACAGCGGATGTGAATCTATCCAAAACTACAACACTTGCAATTGATGATGACATTTATACTGCTCGTGATGGTAAAATTTCCAAATTTTCTTCTCACAAAAAAGCACCTTTCTCACAAGACCCCACAATACAAAATGCATTTTTAATATATACAACACCCGACACATCAAATATGTGGATTTTAGACAAAGAGCAAAAAACAGTATTTAAAACAAAAAAAGAATCTGGTAAAAAGTTAGATGAATTCGTACATGATGATTTTGCAAATGCAACATCATTAACAATTGATGAAAAAAATAATAAAATTGTAATATCTACACCAGACAAAATCCTATCTTTCAAAATATAGCAACTATTTACAAAAACTATTTTTTATGTTATAGTGAAATTTAAAGTTATTTTACAAAAATATAAATCTATCAATAACTAGGAGGAATTCAAAAATGCCACTTCCCAATGTTTTTTTAGCATCTTTTAAAGGTTTAAAGCTTGCTTTTTTTACGATTGCATTCGCGTATGGACTATTTGCATTAACGCTAACAGTAATTCATTTAGCGACTACACCCATGGCAGTAGATTGGTTTAACATATCTGATAATTTTGTCATGAAACTAAAAAACATTGAACATTCAGTCACTCAACTAACAGAGATTAAAGATGGAAATTCTCATTGAAGAAATTATGTTGATGATAGATTAGCCTTTCCAGGTGAAATACTAATAGCTCAATACCCCTAAAATTCCAACACGCCATATAATTATCAATTATATGGCGTGTTTTATTTTTGTTTATTTCTCAATATTTATACTTACTTTTTCATTATCCTCTTCGGCACTTACTCTTTGATCCTTCTTGGCATCTACTATTTTTGTTGATTCTACATTCACAAACTTAACACTTTGATTACTTCTCGCATTGTTTCTTTTTTTACTGTTTTGTTTTTTAACGATATGTTTCTTATCTCTACTATTTATAATCTTCAATAAAACAAGTATACAAACAATCACAATTATCGCAACTAGTGGGAAAAAATAACCCATAGTAAAATCTATTTTCATCCTAGTTGCCCCCTCACCATCTACAAAAACTGTGGTTGCCTTATACAACCCAAATAATGACGGAACATCTTCAACTATAATAAACTCAAATATTTTTCCCGGAAATACAAAATGTTTTTCATACTCATATAAATTTTCTTTTTTTGTAAAAATATTTCTTACTACAATTTCACCATATGGTACGTAATGTATATTTCCTGTATTTTCAAATTCAGCCGCATACTCAACCGTACCAAATGATAATAATGGAATATCAAATTTATTTACACGACCACTCGCATGTGTATCCCCCTTCACATTCACTAGTACATGCACTCCAACTTGACCATTAACCTGCACTGTATTATCTGAATCATCCTCGATTCTGAATATAGCAGCACCTCTATGACTTCCTATAACAGCATCATTGGGTGTATTCACAGTAAATACTATCTCTCGCTTCTCTCCATCAGTTAATTTGATATACTCTTCATCTACACTAAGCCAATTACTAAGACCTGTTTGTTCATCTTTATCATCAATGAGAACTAAATCATTATTTTCTCCCAAAACATAATCTTTTGCATCTAAAATAATTTCCTGTTCTTTTCCTGAAATATTTTTTACATTAATTACAAACTGTTGTGATTCACCTGCATTTACATCAAAAACAATAGCCGTTTGATCAACTTCAACGCCTAAGTTACCTGCAAATGAAATCTGCGGCAAAACCACCAGAAACCCACTCATTACCAAATACTGAACTACTTTATAAAATTTCATATTTTTTACTATCAATTACTTACTCTTTCAAATATTTTCAAGTATACCATACATTCAATAAAAACTAATCACCCATTTAAATCCAAATTTAAATAGGTAATTAATTATTTAAGTTTAATTTTATCTACTGATAAAACCCACTAGCATCAGAAGTAGCAGTATAAGTTACTGAACCTGTATATACTCCTGAAGGTTGTGATGGTGATACATCAACTTTGTAACATACATCAGTTGTTGTTGAAGTTGAATTATATGCTGTGTATGCTGCTATTGCTTGAGCTGTTTGTGGTACACCTGCATATTCTGCATCATCATTTGTTGTTCCTTCTTCACACAGATCTCCTGAGGTTGTCCATATGTTATTGAAGGTGTTATGAGTTGTATCATTTTGTGGAAATTGTATTACTGAGAAACCTAAACCTTTTGTTGTTGGAGCGTTCCAAGATTCTGTTACTTTTGTTGTTTGATCAAATTGTGTTAGGTCTGGTATTTCATCTGTATTATTTGAATGTACTAGGGTTGTATTTGAAGCTCCATTATCATTTATCATTGATAAATAATAACCTTGGGTATCATTTGTTGTTACTATACAAGTTGATTCTCCTACTGCTGGAGTTCCTGCTATTACTATTCCTGGGTTTGCTACTGTTCCTAGTATTACATCATAATCTCCTGTTGATCTATCTTTATCATAACAATCCATTGATAGAGTTGCATTTACTTCTACATTTAGGTTTAGGTCATCTATTCCTGATATTGTTCCATCTCCGTTTACAATATAAGTTGTTGCATGGTTTGTTGTGAATGTACATATTCCGTTTGTTACTGTACATGTTGTATGGGTATTCCATGTAGTAGATCCTTCTAGTTGTGAGAGAACTTCTAGTTCCATATCATTGTAAGCTTCGCTTACATTCATTTCTATTGTTATATCATTTGAGAAACTTAGGTTTTCATTTGGTATACCTAGTCTTACTGCTCCTATAGCATTTGGGTGTTCTACTTTTTCACTTGTTAAAGTATTTTGTGTTATGAAGTTTTGGAAGTTGAAGAGTCCTGCACTTGCTTCAGTTATTACAGTACTTGTTGGAAATATTGCATTTGTTGTTGGTGATTGGAAAGTTATTTGTTCATTTGTTGTTGTTTGTGTTGTATTGTCTAAAGTTCCATTATCTACTGTTATGTAACCATTTGTTGTTAGATCATCCATATCTATTGTATCTGGATCTATAACTATTTGGCTTGTTAATGCATTTGTTGTAAAACTTTGTTCTTGACCATATACTATTCCTTTTTCATTTGTTGCTTTTGCTCTTATGTAATATGTTGTGTCTGGAGTTAAATCAGTCATATCACAGGAGTAACTTCCTGTGCCTCCAGTTCCTGCGGTGCAGTCATCAGTGTAAGTTTTACTTACTGTTCCCCATTCTATTTCTCTTGTAGGATTTTGAGTTCCTATATCTGTTATTTCTGCGTTTCCTATTGCTGTTGTTGTTCCTATTGTTGAAGTTGTATCTGTTTGAGTTTGAGCTTTGTTTGTTAAGAAATGGATGTGGATTGCTCCTCTGTCTATTCCTCCTGCGTCATCATAACGCGCAGTAACAATAAGATCTTGAACGCCATCATTATTAAGATCACCTATATTTGTGATGGACGCACTATAAAGATCTGCATCAGAAAGCACTGGACCATTTGTAGTATTATCATTAATTTCTACTGTTGATTTAACTGAACCATCCGTATTCATAAAGTGAATATGTATCGTACCACGATTTGCACCACCAGCATCATCAAGATATGCACCTACTGCAATATCTTGTACACCGTCACCATCGAGGTCCCCCATATTTACAATAGACTCACCATAATAATCCGAGTCTGCTAAATCAGGTCCATTTACTGTTAAATCATTAATCTCTACTGTTGATTTAACCGAACCATCTGTATTCATAAAGTGAATATGTATCGTACCACGACTTGTACCATTCAAACTATCATAAACTGCACCTACGGCAATATCATTTACACCATCATTATTAAGATCACCTATATTTGCAACAGATTCTCCATATTGATCACCATCGAGAGTAGGTCCATTTATAGTTAAATGATTAATTTCTATAGTAGAATCTATAGAACCATCTGTATTCATGAAATGTATGTGTACCGTACCATTATTAATTCCACCAGTATCATCACCAGTTGCTCCAACCATAATATCCTCAACACTATCATTATTAAGATCGCCCAAATTTTCAATAGATATACCATAAAGATCACCATCAGACAATGTTGGACCATTTATAGTGCTATCATTAATCTTTACAGTTGAATCAATTGAACCATCTGTATTCATAAAGTGAATATATACTGCACCCTGATCTGTACCTCCTGTGTCATCACGATATGATCCAACCGTAATATCTTGTACACCATCATTATTCAAATCATTCAAATTTGCAATAGCATATCCATATCTATCACCATCTGAAAGCACTGGTCCATTTATTGTTAAATGATTTATTTCTACAGTGGATTTAACAGAACCATCTATATTCATGAAATGAATATGTACTGCACCGCGATCTGTACCTCCTGCATCATCATAAAATGCCCCAATAGCAATATCATCCACACCATCACCATCAAGATCACCAATGTTTTCAACAGCTGATCCATATGAATCCGAATCATTAAGCACTGGTCCATTTGTTGTTAAATCATTTATTTCGATAGTTGAGTCTATTGAGCCGTCTCCTGCTGCAAAAGTTGATTGTGAACAAAAAAGTGTAGCAATAAATGCTATTGAAATTATAATTAGATTATTTTTCATATTTTTTATTTTAACTTTTTATTTTCTAACTTTCAGTATATCATTTATTATTATTTTTACAAAATTTTTAATCAAAATTAAAAGATATCTTTTGATTTTGATTATTATTCTTTTTTATCATGAAAATGTAGTGGACAGACATGTCTGTCCACTACATTTAAATTATTATAATATTTTTTTTAACCTATCCCTATTCGTAAAGACGCATTGCAATGCGTCTCTACATTACACATATGCTCAAAAAATATTCATCTGTAGGGACATGCTCTTGTGGCTGTCCTCACATCATATACACATGGCGGGCACAAGGCCACGCCACTACAATAAATAATCATTAGTTAAAAATGGTATGACATTTGATATAATTTTTAAAAACAAAAAAAACCAACCTTTCGGTTGGCATTTGAACTTTCATTTTGAATACACTGTTCCCAGCATTGACCTACTCTCCCTCATAGAGGTACCATCGGCGCTGATAGGCTTAACTGCTGAGTTCGGTATGGGATCAGGTGTGACCCTATCGCCAAAAACACTGGAAACACTATATTCAAAATGTGCATATAATTAGTTTTTATCACAATTCAAAGAATTATGATAAATATCAGGAGAGAAACAACGAGTATTTGTGACTAAACAACCTTCTCATTCTTTAGTTTATACATTTAACATGCATAAATATCTTTAAGTTTCTCTTAATTGTCAACTCAATTATAGACAATTTTCATCTGTTTACAAATAAATTTATAAACAAGACAAAGAAGAAATAAAAGAAAAAAGTTATAATGATACATTAGTATTTCTTGACTCAACGCTTCGCAGCGCTTCCATCTAAAACCTATCAACCTAGTCATCTTCTAGGGTATCTGTGCCTTATCTTGAATTGGGCTTCTCGCTTAGATGCTTTCAGCGATTATCCACGCCAAACTTAGCTACTCGACAATGCTCCTGGCGGAACAGCCGATACACCAGAGGTTTGTTCTTTCCGGTCCTCTCGTACTAGGAAAGACCTTTCTCAAGCACACACGCCTATAGCAGATAGAGACCAACCTGTCTCACGACGGTTTGAACCCAGCTCGCGTACCTCTTTAAATGGCGAACAGCCATACCCTTGGGACCTGCTCCAGCCCCAGGATGAGATGAGCCGACATCGAGGTGCCAAACTCCTTCGTCGATGTGAACTCTTGGAAGGAATTAGCCTGTTATCCCCGGGGTAACTTTTATCCGATGATCTTCCACACTCCTACAAGTGATGGTCGGTTCACTAACTTCTACTTTCGTAACTGGTCGACTTGTATGTCTTTCAGTAAAGCTGGTTTATGCGTTTGCACTATCGGCCCGATGTCCATCCGGACCTAACCAACCTTTATAAACGCCTCCGTTACATTTTAGGAGGCGACCGCCCCAGTCAAACTACCCACCAGGCACTGTTCCTGCACCGGTAGCTATACTCAATACGATTTATAAAGATATTGTTAAATACTTTATTTTTTAGTAGAAGAAAACGTGTAGTATGTTAATCTTATCTTTTTAAGGATAAAATTGACATAGCTTATATCATCAGACGAATAAAATTATCTCCGCGCAGTTATTCAATATTAATCACGTCAAAAACGCGTATCGAATGACCGCTTGTAGATTCCTATATTATAAATAATATAGAATTGATATACATAAAATAAATACATAAATAAATACATAAATAAAATCTGTAGATCACTTTACTTTTCGCCTGAATGACATTAGTTTTCTCCTTGAGTACACCTAACGGTGCAAGGTTAGAATCAAAACTTCAGCAGGGTGGTATTCCACTGGCGACTCCTCTGTCCCCTGAAGGACAGTATCAAAGTCTCCCACCTATTCTCGGCAACTAAAACTCTAATTCAATGCCAAGCTATAGTAAAGCTCCACGGGGTCTTTTCGTCTAGCTATAGGTAAACGGCATCTTTACCGTTATTGCAATTTCACCGAGCACCTGGTTGAGACAGTTCCCATCTCGTTACACCTTTCATGCGGGTCGGTATTTAGCCGACAAGGAATTTCGCTACCTTAGGACGATTATAGTTATCGCCGACGTTCACTGGCACTTCGGGGATTGGCGTGAACCGCTCCCGTTAATGTTCCAGCACTGGTCAGGTGTCACCCCCTATACATCCCCTTGCGGGTTAGCAGAGAGTTGTGTTTTTGGTAAACAGTCGGAAGGGCACTTTAGCTGCGCCCAACTTAATAAAAAGTTGGGAAGACATCTTGCGAACGTACGTCTAGCTTTTTTGCCGAGTTCCTTAACCAGGTCTCACTCATTCACCTTGGGCTACTCGCCCTATCTACCTGTGTCGGTTTTGGTACGGGCATTTATATATTGAAGCTTAGAAGCTTTTCCAGGTACTCTGCTCACTACTATTAATTCTACCGAAGTAGAACTTCTGTCCATATCTCGGACTTAATGTATGGCGGATTTGCCTACCATACGTCCCTAATATGTCCACATGAATCCAATAACATGCAGTAGTTACTAAAATACGTCACTCCATCGCATATATAAACGGTACAGGAATATTAACCTGTTGTCCATCGACTACGCCTTTCGGCCTCGCCTTAGGCCCGACTAACCCTGGGATGATTGACATTGCCCAGGAAACCTTCGATTTTCGGTGTGTACGGATCTCACGTACATTGCGGTTACTCATCCCAGCATTCTCACTTCCATACGCTCCACCGGCGGTCGCCCGTCCGGCTTCGGTGCGGTATGGAACGCTCTCCTACCACGCAAAGATAAATCTTTGCATCCACATCTTCGGTATCATACTTAAGCCCCGTTGTATTTTCGGCGCAAGACCTCTAAACTAGTGAGCTGTTACGCTTTCTTTAAAGGATGGCTGCTTCTAAGCCAACCTCCTAGGTGTCTGAGAAGTCTCACTTCCTTTCCCACTGAGTATGAATTTAGGGACCTTAGATTGTGGTCTGGGCTGTTTCCCTTTTGAACTACGAGCTTAGCCCCGCAGTTCTAACTGCTGTGATACGATCATGAGCATTCGGAGTTTGGTTAAGTGACCTATCTTGCGACGGACACTTATTCAGTAGCTCTACCTCCCATGATTAATTACACAACGCTAGCCCCAAAGCTATTTCGGAGAGAACCAGCTATTGCCGAGCTCGATTGGAATTTCTCCTCTACACACAGGTCATCCCCTGATGTTGCACGATCAGTGGGTGCGGGCCTCCCACAATTTTTACATTGTGTTCACCCTGCCCATGTGTAGCTCGCTCGGTTTCGGGTCTAGTTCATATGACATATTCGCCTGTTACAGCTCGCTTTCACTGCGCATCTGCTACATAGTAGCTTATGCAAGCCATATAAAACTAACTCGCTGGGTCGTTCTGCAAAAAGCACGCTGTCACCCATATAAATACGGGCTCCAACTCATTGTTAGTATATAGTTTCAGTTCTATTTCACCTCCCTCTACGGGATTCTTTTCACCTTTCCCTCACGGTACTAGTTCACTATCGGTCTGATACAATATTTAGTCTTGGAAGTTAGTGCTCCCTGATTCAGACAGGATTTCACCGGTCCCGCCCTACTTGAGAATAAACTCACCTATTATTTTTTCTTTTCATTTACAGGACTATTACCTTCTATGGTCACACTTTCCAGAGTGTTCTATTAAGAATAAATAACTGGCCCAGCTCTAAGCTAGTCCGTTTACCTCGCAACCCCGCCTCCATAAAGAAGACGGTTTAGACTCTTCCGCGTTCGCTCGCCACTACTTACGGAATCTTTTAATTAATTTCTTTTCCTTCTGGTACTAAGATGTTTCAATTCCCAGAGTGTACCCTCAATAACCTATGTATTCAGTTATGAGTACTCACATAAGTGAGTGGGTTTCCCCATTCGGAAATCTCCGGATCACCGCTTGTTTGGTAACTCCCCGAAGCTTATCGCACCCAACTACGTCCTTCATCGCTTGTATCAGCCAAGGCATCCACTATATACTCTTCGTAACCTTGATCTTTTATTTCGTTATAAGTCTATAAAGAATTGACAATTAAGATAAACCTAATTGAAAACTCATATACTACTTAATTAGAATGAGTGTTTGTTCTTGTTCTATCATTTGATGCTGACATGACCTAAGTCATATCGTATCAATGAAATTGCTTAACCTATTGTTGCTTTCTCCTGATTTAACCACATTCATATTTCCGCAAATATTATGTAGCTAATCAAAATTATATGCAATTGTGAAAGTTCTCATTCTGCGGAAACAAGTAAGTCTTTTTCACCATGTTTCAGCACAATATTTTCTATAATTTTTTTCAAATAAAAAAACGAGTTATGTCCCCAAAAATTAACCTCGTTTATTCGCTCTTTCTCAGGAAAGTAATTCTCTTCCTCGGAGCAGTAATAACTACTATAGCAAAGCTAAAAAATTTGTCAAGCTTTTGAAAATTAATGTCTATTTTTAACAAATAAACAACTCCCAATTGCTCCAAAAAATTTCAAAACTTTTTAAATGAACGTCTCTTTCCTCAACTCAAAGAAGTATATACTACTTCCATTTTTTTTGCAAGTCTTTGTTTTAATAACCACTTAAATACTCCTTACTAGTCCTTTAACTGTACGGTAAGAAAATAAAAAATCAGTTGTGTATATACACAACTGATTTAGTTAACTAATTATTTTGTTAAAAAATTAGTCTTTATTATTTTTCTCATACAACATGCGTTGTTGAAAAAATTCACAGTGTTCGAAACAACCCTTTTCTTTATGTTCACATGTTTTACATGCTTCGGGCATTTCAACTTCCTTTATTTTCCTATCATACCCTTTTGCAATTTCCACACCTGCCATATCAACATCCGCCTTTTTAAAATGGCACCATTCCTATTCGACGCTTAACAGCATCATTAAGTGCATCCCGCCCTTGTTGACTTGCTTTTGCAGCTGCATTAGCAAAATTACTTGGATCACATGCAAATTCTTTACTAAACTTTTTCAAATATGCATAATTAGTTGCTCGTGAATTATTCACAACAATACCAAATCCGTCATCATTAACACCTATAACAGCATCATCAGCACCACTGCCTTGATACCCAAAACCGGGTTTAAGCTTGAATGCATAGGGAATTTCAGATTGCATAACAACTGCATCTTCCGGATACGTTGCACCCATGACAACACCAATACTTGAGTAACCGTGTCGCCCTTTTACATCCTTACCCAATTCACGCACTTGTCTTGCTAAAACAATCCATGCCTTTACTTCTTCTGGCGTCATTATCTCTTGCAGTTCTGCCTCTGGCTTAAAGGATGTTTTATCAACTACAAAAATTCCTTTTCCCTCAGCAGCAGCAACTTCCTTAAATGGTTTGAAATTAGGTTCACCAATCCAAGGAGTAATAGTAAGCGCATCTGCATTGTACACAGACGGCATCATAACAAGTTCACCAGCTTCACCAATTACATCAATCTGTCCGAGATGACCATCTGCATAAGCCTGTGCTGTATCTCCGCCATCCTCTCGCTTAGCATCTTCAATACAAATCATATCCAATGATTTGATATATACACTTACCCTCTCAAACGCTCGCACACCATGATAACCATACTTTTCAAAAAATGCCATCTGTGGCTTGTAGCCTAACGCAAACTCATTGGTCGAATTAATAATCGCCATACAGTAAACAACAATTACTTCCTCAACAGCTCTCAATCCTGGACCAAACTCATCAGCAGCCCACTTCAAAATGTGTGGTGGAAAGTATCGCAACTGTGGATCAAGTCCTACAATTAAATATGATCCTCTCTCAAGAATGGCATCAATTAGCTTATCTGCAAAGTTTGTTTTCATTCCTAATTTCTCCCTATTGTTTTGATAGTTCATTAACTATACGCTCAACCAATGCGACTGGATCATCATCAATGATAATGGTAGCCTTGGTTTGTTTATCCGTTTCTCCTAATCCTGGAATAATCACATCATTAACAAATCCACCAGAATGATACAAAAGACCAATCACCTTTCCTTCACCCTCATCAACCATGAGGGTGAATTCATTCATCGTACCCCATCGTCCAGCAATAAAAATACCAGCATCACATGTCCGTGTACAAATAAGATTTCTGCCCTTACATCCCATCCCTGTAAAACTAAGAATGTGTGGCAAAGTCGGAAATTCATACTTTTCTTCATGTTCTTTCCGATTCATTGCCGGAGAAAATCCAAGCACAGTTCCACCAAAATTGTCAGCTCCTACAGCCGCCTCATATGGCAAACCATAACACGCACCTGTGCATAAAATATTACCCGATTCAGCAATTGTTTTACCAATGGTATATGCAGACTTTTTTTGTCTATCCATATTGTCACCACCAGCTGAACCAAAAACTCCAATTTTAAAAGCTTGTCCTGCAACCATAACAAATCTCCTTCATTATTATTTCATTGCAAGTAACTCACTTTTTGTGAATATTGCATGCACATTATCATAACCAGCTTTAGCCAATACCTCTTTACCACCCTCTTCGCGATCAACTATTAGAATGACTATACCAACCACAAGTCCACTTTTTTCTAATGCCTCTATAGCACGAATTAATGTTCCTGCGGTTGTTATAACATCATCCACCAATGCAACCATGTCACCGTCTTTGACAGACTGAGGTCTCTCAATTTGATTTCCTGCACCATGATCATTTGTCTTTTTACGTACAATAATCTGTGCCAAATCAGTAGCAGTCTCATCCAGAGAACTAAGAACTGATATCGCATCCACAAGTGGAGTTGCACCAACTGGTACACCTGCCACAGCTGATATGTTCAAACCAGACTCTTGTATCATTCTCAAAAAACACTGTCCAATAAGTACTGCACCCCTAGCTTCCAAAAACGTCTGCTTACCATTGATATAAAAATCAGACGTCTTGCCAGATGTTAATGTAAACTCACCTTTTCTATAAGAACGCTCCAAAAGCATCTTTCCTAACTCAGTTAACTGATTCTCCATTTTTCCACTCCTGTTTTAATTGATGACTTTTTCAAAAAAGTCAGTTATGTGAACGAACTAAAAACTTAAGCATAACCCTATCAAAAATTACACCAATTGTAAAATCAGAATTATAAAAAACGAACAAACTAATTTGTTCGTTTTTTATAACTTTTTATTAAATCATCTCTCCATACAATACTGCCATATCAACTAATCTGTTTGCATAACCCCATTCATTATCATACCATGCCACCACTTTAACTAGATTTCCACCAACTACTTTTGTAAGGGGTAAATCCACTATTGTTGAATGATTATCTCCTATAAAATCACTTGATACTAACATCTCGTCTGTTACTCCAAGTATTCCTTTTAATTCTCCACTTGATGCTTCTAGAAATGCATCATTAATTTCTTTTTCTGTCACATCTTTCTTTGTAACTATTGTTATATCTGAAATTGATGCATCTATTGTTGGAACTCTCATAGCCATTCCATCAAATTTATTTTCAAGTTGTGGCAATACAAGTGTAGCGGCAATCGCTGCTCCTGTTGTAGTTGGAATTATGTTTTGAGCTGCTGCACGAGATTTACGCAAATCCTTATCTGGACCATCTTGTAATTTTTGAGTTGAAGTATACGAGTGAATTGTAGTCATAAGTGATTTTTCAACTCCAAATTTTTCATCCATCACCTTCATAACTGGTGAAATACAGTTTGTTGTACAAGAAGCATTTGAAATCACATGAGTTGATTCATCTGTTGGTTCCAATACACCAAGTACAAACGTATCTACATCTCCATCGCCTTTTGCAGGTGCTGATAATACAACTCTTTTTGCTCCCGCATCAATATGACCATAAGCAGCACCATCTTTTACAAAAAATCCAGTACATTCCAAAACAACATCTACATCTCGCTCTCTCCAAGGTAACTTTACAGGTTCTGGTTCAGCTGTTGTGAAATATTTTTTACCATCAACTATTATATTTTCATCATCAGATGTAACTTCTTTATTATATTTTCTAAACACACTATCATATTGCAACAGATGAGCTAAAGTTTTATTATCAGTTAAATCATTTATCGCTACAACTTCACAATCCTCCCTATCTGACATAATACGAAATGCAGCTCGTCCAATACGACCAAATCCGTTTATGGCTATTTTTGTTTTTTTCATACTTTTCATTTTTAAAATAATTATTTATATTAAAATTATCTCTAAACCTATACTTAAATATATATATTAAAGATAAATTTCTAATTAAGCATCCTAGCAATTTGCATAAATTTTGCTGGCGACAGACTAGCACCTCCAACTAATACTCCATCTGCATATGCTTTTGTGCAAAGTTCAGTTACATTTTCAGCTACAACACTTCCTCCATATAATATTCCTATACTTTCAGCACACTCTTTACTATGTGATGCTGAGATAATTGAACGAATATACATTATCATTGTATGAATTTCATCTGTTGTTGGAGTTTTACCACTTCCTATTGCCCAAACTGGCTCATACGCAAATATTATATTTTCTATTTCCTCTTCAGAAAAATTCTTTGCTATCATTTCAACCTGTGCTTTCACACTCACCATCTCATCATCACCATTATTCATAAATCCGACACAGACTATTGGCATAAGATCAACTCGCAAAGCCATGAGAACTTTTTTAGCAATATCCTCATTTGTTTCATGATTGTAAAGACGTCTTTCACTGTGACCAATGATTACAAATTCAGCTCCGATTGATTTAATTGTTTTTGGAGAAGTATTTCCAGTATAGCTGCCATACAACTCCCAAAAACAATCTTGAGCCCCAAGACCTGCATTAGTCTTTCCTAATATCTTAGCAAAACTTTCAAGATAAACAGTTGGTGGACAAATCACTACATGATTATTAGTTTTCAATGCCTTAAATTCTTCGACAAATTCTTCACAATAAGAATCTCGCTGAGAAATATTTTCCATATTCATTTTCAAGTTTCCTACAATCAATTTCTGCATGATATTATATATTAATTTTAAATAAGATTAGTGGCCCCAATAGTTACAAGTGTGACAATTATTCCTGAAATAACTGATCCTAATGCAAGTAATGGAAACGCTTGTCTAAATGGTATTTGAAAAATAGACGCCGCAACTGCTCCAGTAAAAATGCCCGTCAGCGGTAGTGGAATTGCAACAAAAGTTACAAGTATTACAGCTCCCCACTTTTCAAATTTTTCCTTATTATTTTTATGGATTCTATTTATGTATTTTTGCCACAAATTATCCAATGTCTTTGATTTTGCTAAAATTAAATGTAAAATATTTTCCACAAAAAAAAGCACTAATGCACCAGCAATAATATTTCCAAGTATTGAATATCCCATTGCAATAATTGGACTCATTTCAAACTGAGTAATTGCTATTGGTATTGAAGCTCTTAATTCAGTAATTGGAACCATTGCTATAAGAACAGTTGCTACACTGTCAGGAAACTCTGAAAATAATTCCACTATATGTTCTTTCATAATATATTATACGGTTAATTCAGTAACTATGCTATTGACTCCCTCAATGATTTAGCTGCTTTTTCTGGTGAAATTGGAACTATTTCAATATCTGTTGCAAATTCAAATCCAGCGTAAACATGTGTTCTAGGAAACACGTCAATATGATAACTATATTCATCATATGCTTGTCCATCACATGGAGCTGTTCTTAGGTAATAATTGAAGTCAGGATTATCTAATGTATTATATAATGCCTTCAATGATTTTGATAGTGCATCAGCCAAAAACATCTCTCCATCTGGTGAGATTCTCTCAAAATACGGTTGTGGCTCTCTTGGCAAAATCCTCATTTGATAAGCTCGTGAAGATGCAAAAGGACAATATACTATAAACTTATCATTTGTATACACAATCCTACTACCATTTTCAAGTTCAAATTCTGCTATCACCTCCCACAAATGATTCTTTGTTTTTTGTGCATATTCTCTACAAACATCTATTTCTCTAATAACAGCTGGTGTATTAACTGGCAGTGTTATTATTTGTGAATGTGGATGAACAACTGATGCCCCAGCCTTTTCTCCATGATTATGAAAAATAGAAATACTATTCACATTTTCATCACTCATTAATTCTATATATCTCTCTCTATATGCGTCAATAACTTCAGCTAGTTCACTTTGCTCAAGTAAAGCAAATGTCTTCTTACCATCTCTAGTAATGACCAGTTCATGACTCCCTACAGCAGATACTGCTTGATATGGACCTTCTGATAAATCTTTCTTATTTGCATTCTTTTCTACTGCTGGGAATTTATTTGGAAAAACCCTAGTTGTCCAATCATCATTTTCATTTTTATATAAAAGCACATCTTCTTCTTGACCTGATTCTTCCGGATCTGCAAATACATCTGTTTTTTCATCATATTCAACACCTTCTTTTTTTTCTATAAAATCGTCAGGTCTTTTACCACGTTTATCTGCAATAATAACCCACTCATCACGTAAAATATCATGACGCAATTCTGCTTCATTTGTTAATTCTTCTTTTTTCTCAATAGCTATATTGATCATGATTTTATTTTTATATTTTGAATTACTTTTTCTTTTTTATTTTAAATTATATTTACCTCCCCATAAACGCATCCTCGTTTTGAATAAATCAATTAATACTTGTGTAAACCCATTTGGACCAGTTAACCCCACAGTTGAACCCTCCTCATTTAACCATCTTACTGGCATTTGTTTTATATTAAATCCCAACTTCTTTGCTAAAATAATTAATTCAAAGTCAAATCCAAATCTATCCACAACCATTCTAGAAGCCACAGCATCTGCTGCTTCAGCTGTCAGTGCTTTAAATCCACATTGAGTATCCGGATATTTCCAAAGTCCTAAAACTATTCTAATAAGCCAATTTCCCATGTCACCCATTACCTCTCTATGTCTTGGTTGATGTATCTGTATGTAAGAACCCTCTATATCGCGAGAACCTACTACCACCTGCACGCCACTATCAAATAACTCCATAGCTCTATTCATGTGTGTTATAGAAGTCGAACCATCCGCATCCAAAAATACCCGATACTCTCCCACAGATTCCAACAAACCTTGCCTTACAACATATCCTTTTCCATGATTTTCATCATTATCTATGACTCTCAGATTATCAATTTGTTCTCCATATCCCCTAGCAATCTCAGCAGTGTTATCAGGAGATCCATCTACAACAACCAAAATCTCATACGACAATTTATTTTGCTCTACGTATTTTTTTATTTCCAACAAATTACTACCTATTCGCTCACTCTCTTTGTATGCCGGTATAATAATTGACAACTGAATTTTTTCCATAATCCCAAAAGATATCGTATACTTACGATTTATTTATTTATATTTAATATTATACTATACATTTTTTATTTTGTGTAATTCAATATATGTAACCCCTCACACATCTTCACATATTCCTTCAAAGTCATTACAATTGTCTTTGCGAGCAAGAAGGAATATCCATTACCACAAGCGAAGCAATCTCTGTGAATAATATAATACACAAAACTTCAAATAATACTTTAGATTGCTTCACATATCACAAAAATTGTCTCAGCTGTTCGCAAAGACGTTATTTTTTAATATTATTTAGAAGTATGAGAGGTTACCAATATATTATTATCAACATACACGTTACAAAATCTATTGTTATTTTGCGTCCAAATACTGTTGCAAAATAATTCTAGCTGACTCAGCATCATCAATGCTATCTATTTTTTTCTTTCCTGCATTTTTCAAGTTTACGTGAGCCTCCCGTGTAGAAAACATTTCTTCTTCAAATACAATTTTCACTTTACACTTTTTTTCACATTCATCCGCAAATTTTTCAATTTTTTTCACATTATCATCTTGTGACATATGACTACTCTTACCAATAACAATTTTTGTGATTTCATATTCCTTCACAATATCAAAAAGTCCTCCAAAGATATCATCATCATTTTCTAAAGTATTTAAAGCTGATGCTATTGATATTTCTTCTTCTGCAATAGCTAGCCCAATTTTTCTTTCTCCCCAATCAATGCCTAGTAACATATTATATTTGTGTTAAGATTTCATATCCATTATCAGTCACCAAAACAGTATTTTCCCAATGAGCTGATAAACTTCCATCAGCTGTTTCAAATGTCCAGCCATCTTCTGATATAATAGTTTCTTCCGTACCAATATTTACCATCGGCTCTAATGCTACTGTCATACCTTTCTTAAAAGTAAAATTATTTACTTTTTTATTAAAGTAATTTGGTATTTGTGGTGCCTCATGAAGTTCTGTGCCTATACCATGCCCCACAAGATTTTTCACCATTTTGTACCCATTACTTTCTGCATGACCTTGTACAGCACTTGCATAATCTTTTAACTTAGAACCATCTTTTATTGTTTTCAATCCTTTATAAAAAGCTTTCTTTGTTACTTCCACTAATTTAGTTGCCTCATCTGATACATCACCAACAAGAAATGATCGTGCCATATCTGCAAAATAACCTTTATACTTTAATCCTATGTCAATCTTAACCATATCCCCATTTTCAATCACTCTGTCAGATGGTATTCCATGTACAATTCCCTCATTAACAGAAAAACAAACAGTTCCCGGAAAAGGATTTCCATCTTCTGCTCCATAACCCTTAAAAGCCGGTTCACACCCAGCATCAATAATCATTTTCTCAGCCAATTCATCAACTTCAAATCCAGTAACACCTGCAGCTACTTTTTTTTCAATCTCAACCATAACTCCAGCCAAAATATGACAACCTTCTCTCATTATTTCAATCTCTTCAGTTGTTTTTATAAAATTTTTATTCATATTCATATGATACGCTATTTATACTGATAGTCAACGACAAAATCATATATGTTAAGTAAAATTTCCACCATACAAAACAGCAGATACACTTGTTGCTAAATTCAAACTAGACACACCTTTCTGCATTGGAATTGAAATTATTTCATCTGATCTATTTTTTAATTCTTCGCTTATACCATCCCTTTCAGTGCCAAATACTAAAATTGCATTTTGATCTATTTTGATTTTTTTCATATTTTCACCATCAGCATCACAAGAATAAATCTTTCTACCTGTTACGATTTTATCAATTGACTCAACCTGCAAAACCGTAAGTGCAAATTGTAATCCTGCACCAGCTCGAATTGCATGTAAATGCCATGGATTTACTTCACCACTCACACATACAGCTCCTGCTCCTGCTCCCGCAGCTACCCGCATCACAGCGCCTACATTATCAATATCTCGTGGATTTTCCAAAAATACAATCACCTTGTTTTCTTCTACTCTTTTATCTTGCGGTTTTTTTACTAATGCCGTCAACTTAGTTCTAAGCGAATCAGATGTGATTTCATTAAATAGTTTTTCATCTACTACTTCAACTGCATTTTCTAAATTTTTCACATCATCCTCACTAGCTATCTTTTCCATCAAATTTAAAACGAATTCTTTATCACAAGTAACAACATCTACAAACTCAGCTCCAAATCTAACAGCATGCTTAAAAGCATGCACGCCTTCAACTACAACAATATCTTCATTTCCTTTTTTTGCCTTTTGATACAATTCTCTACGATTCATAACAAATCCTTTATTTAAAAATTAACAAAACTACCGTACTTTTAAAGGTACGGTAGTTTTGAAAGTACTATTTCATCTTTAATATACACCTATTGAACACCCTTTACAATAAACCAATCAAATTTTATCATATTTTCAATTATATTTTTTGCCTTAACTGTAAATCCAATTCCATCTTGAACTTCTGACACAATTACTGATTGCTCATCATTACCATATGGTGTTAAGAATATATAGCTATCGCCTGTCACAACTTCAGTTTCCACAAATACTGTTTGCCCATCTGATTCACTATTTTCAACTTCCACACAACCATCCTCATTCACATCAAAGTTTGTACCAGTTGGACATATAACAGATTTTCCTACAATTGCATTATCACCATAATTCTCCAAAGCAAGTTCCTCCACTTCTATAAAGCTAGTCTCTACAACATCTGCAATAATAATCTTAACATTCAATACTCCATCCAATGTCAGACTACCTAACTCATCTGTAAACACTAATTTTTCAGCATCGATTGCAAGTAATTCTTCTATTTTAATCAAATCGGTTGCTCCAAGTAAATCTAACACCCCCAAACCTTCCTCAGCTGCCTGAATTCTTAAATCTATTTCAGATATCAAATTTGCATTAATATTTGATTTTACTCGTGTTTCCAAAATGCTTTCACCATTAACTACTATGTCCCCTTGAACTTGATTTAACATTTCAGATGTATTTGATAATTGTTCATCTATTGACAACTGTAAATCTTCTAATGTTTGGATATTTGTATTTGTTTGTAATATTGTGTTATTTATTTGAGTATCAATTTCACTTATTTTTTCTGGTGTTGGTAAATTTGATATATCTATCAGATTTAGATTTGGTATTTCTAATCCTGTTGTTTTATCTGTAATATATATTAGTTGTTGTCCTGTTAGTTTTTCTATCAATCTTACTGTTTTTGTCATATCTACATTTATTGATTTGTTGTCTTTTTCAGAGTAATAGCTCCATGCTAGTTCTTCACTTTGTCCTCCTGGTATATTTGAGAAATTATGTGGAGATAGAGTTGTTGTATTTCCTGCTTCATCTCTTACTCTTAGTTCATGGGAACCACTTTGATCTACTGCAAATAGTTGTATTCCGTCTGTTATTGATGTTGTTGGGGCTATTGAGTTTGAGATTGTTAGGATATTGTCTGCATTTGTTCCGTAGTTGTTACTTCCTATTCCTACGTTTCCTGATGTGTAGGCTATGTTATTTCCTGTTTGGGTCCATGGGGAGTTTGTTGAGCCTCCACTTGTTGAGCCTCGATCTAGTTTTACAGCGTGTACGAGTAAATTAAAGCTTCCACCATTTGTTTTAAAATAATAATTACTTTTATATGGAATCACAGTACTATGATCTGCAGCACCACCCCATGCGAATTCTTGAGTATCTGCATCAGCAGCACCACCTCTGGCAACATGAGACATCACATTTATGCCATCTGCAGAGCACATTAATGTCCATCCATTTGCTGTTCCTGCTTCATTACCTCCAAACATGATTTCTTTCACTCCCAGAGTTGGCACAAATGCAGAATAGTCTCTCTGTATCCATGAAGTTGACACTGTTGTTGGTATTGTCATTTCACTTGCTTTTTCCCACATCATTAAGTCTCCACTCATTTGGAACTGTTTTATGTTTGCACTCCCATTAGTAAGAACATACCCAAGCCATCTATATGAAGTGAATCCACTAGGTATATTTGATGCATTTATATCTGTATCAAATCCTATATCTGTTGTTCCATCATCTTTTTCTATTAGGAATACATGATACATTGTATCGTTTGCAATTGTTCCTGTGAATAATCCTCCTTGATCATCTCCTTCTGTGAAAGATGCATCTAATTGTTTTGTAAGTCCTGTTGTTAATTCTAAATCTTTTGAATCTGTTTCATCTTTTGCATATCCACTTGATACATATATATCATGGTCTGTATCTCCTGAATCATTTGATAAATTGAATCCGTATAAGAAGCCTGGGGTATAGGATGATGAGCTACTTCCTGATGATTCTTCTATTTTCCAGATTTTTAGGTCTGTGTAGACTTCGTAAGGTGATTGATTAACTGCACGTCCAAGACCAACTGTAGCAGTAGCTGATTCTGCATATTGTCTTACATCAAAAGTTTTTGTATCTAATATTGTAAATTTTCCACTTAAACTAGCTATAGAACCACCTGAACCATCATATGAATTAGATCCAATTAATGTATTTTCTGTATCAGTAATATTATAGAAATATAATCTTGCCCTATTTGTTCCTATGAGAGGTACTGTAATATTTACATTATATGTTCCTGCCGGCAATGTAATTTCTCCAGTAATACCATTAAGTGAAGCATCTGTGATTTCATTTGTTCCTATTATTGTATTAAGATCTCTTATTTGTATGCCTACACTTGATGTTCCTCCATCTGTACCTGTTGTTTTTTGATCTTGTACATGCATTAGTTTCCAATTTTGACCTCCTGCCACACTTGAACTTGATTGAATTTCATATGGTGCTGTTGGTGGTGTGAAATCACTTGTCCATCTTGCTATTCCTTTTGAAATTCTTACTTCATCTAGATAACCACCAAACGAATAGTTACCACCATCAGCTCCACCAATTTTAAGTGTTTGACTTCCATTAAAGAATCCACCTGTAAATATAAAGCTATCTGTTAAAACCCCATCTAAAAAAGTTTTCATTGTATCTCCGTCACGAGTAAAAGCAATGTGATGCCATGTATCAATATTTATACCTGTTACAATTGCCCTTGCATTAGCTACATCATGACTGGAATTATTTGATGAAGAATAAAGTATAATATTTGCACCATCTTGCATAATATTCCATGGAGAATACCCTCCATAATTATACTTTCCGACTAATACATGTAACCCTGTCGGTAAAGCATCAGCTCTCATCCAAAAATCTATTGTGAATTCATTGTTGTAAACTTCAAAATCCTCACTATCTGGAATATTTAAATAATCTCCTGCTCCATCAAAGTACATAGAACTTCCACCAAACTTTGATGCATCTGTTTCATGATGAGCATCTCCATTTGCAGTTATTGTGTGTGTAGAAATTGAACTATCCATAAACTTAACTGAACCATCTGCATCATCTGATTGAACAAGCAATTTTGTATTTAAATCTATATTCCCACCGCCTGATCCAGCACTAGCATCAGCACATTCCCAATCACTATTTGATTCATTATATGAAAGAGTTTGACCATCTGTACATGTTGGTAATGATGAAGATTCTGAGCTTCCTGCGTATTCGTATATGATAACTGCTCCACTTGCTCCAGCACCCGCTCCAGCACCACCTAGAGATGCTCCACCAGATCCATATGCCTGTCCTTCAAGCTTTCCAGAAAAGGCAGTTCCGCCACCTCCAAAATATGATGAACCTCCATTAGTTGTGTGAATGCCATTTCCGCCAGACACATTAATATCACCGCCTGAACCAACACCACCTGAACCACCTTCATAATTAGCACTCACAGAACCTCCTTGTCCACCAGTTGCTGAACAATGTGTATCAAAAGATGTTGTTCCCCCAGTTGAACCTGCTGTCCCTGCACCACCCGTACTTCCTGCTGCTCCTGCTACTCCAACTGTAACTGAAATTGTATTGAGACTTGATACATCAATTATTTTTTCACTATATCCTCCAGCTCCACCTGCTCCATAATGACTATCTCCACCTCCAGCTCCACCACCTCCACCAACAACCTGAACACGAATAGTTTCAATTCCTGCTGGTTTTGTCCATGTATGTGCTCCTACTGTATCAAATGTTTGAATTGATGCTATTCCGCCTCCGCCTGAGGTTACCGAATTTGAATCACTATTTGTTGATGTCCAACATCTATATGCTAAAATACTTGTGTCTGGACTACTTCCTGTATTAGAAATTGAACCATTACCCGATTCTGCATATCTATTACTAGCATCATGATTACTATTCCATTCTGGATCATCCGTTTCATCTGTCAGTACATAATTTGCCATAGCTATATACCACTCAGTTACTGAAGGTAGTCTCCCACCATAGGCATCAAAACAATCATTAGTTGCTGCTTCCCAATTATTCGTCCCACTTTCTATATTTTGCATACACCCAAGTGTTTGACCCTGATTTTCTATCTTTGTAAATCCTGAAGGACATGTAGATGAGAAACCACCCGTACTAAAAGCACCCCATGCAGTTCCATTACAAAACTCCATGACTTTTGTTGAGTCATTGTATCTCATTGCACCTTCTTTGTTTACATCACATGCATCTGTATCATTTGTTAGAGTTATTGATCCTGTTAAGTTTATTGGTGCTGAAAACTCTATTTCATTTGATATTGTATTATATGATATTACTGCTTCATCTCCATCTACTCCTATATGTAGAGATGATGGTCCTAGGTATAAATCTCTGAATCTATTTGTTGAAGATCCTAGATCGTATGTATCATCTGTATCTGGTCCTATATGTCCTGCTACTTGTAGTGTGAAGTTATCTGGTGTTGTTGTTCCTATTCCTATATTTCCTGTGTCGTAGTATGCATTTGAACCACTTTGTGTCCAGATATTTGAGTATGAAGTACTACTAGTTCCACTACTAGCTGCCACACTTACTTCTACAGTTCCAGTAAATGATTCTGGTAATACATCGTACTCGGTAATATCATCACCTGTTGCTCCTACAATAAACATTTTTGTACCATCATTATTAAATGCAATACCTTGTACTACAGTATCCTGTGCAAATACACTAAACTTAGAACTATACACAGCAGTAGATACATCAAATGCCGTAGACAACTTATATTCATTTACATCGTCACCAGTGCTTCCTAAAATAAACATTTTTGTTCCATTGGTATTGAAAGCAATGTCCTGTGGAGCAGTCTCTTGTGCTACAACAGAAAAATTAGAATCATATACTGTGGTAGATACATCAAATCCTGTAGAAAGATGGTATTCATTGACATCATCACCTGTTAATCCTGTAATAAACATTTTTGTACCATCAGTGTTAAATGCAATTCCTGATGGCGAGTCTTCTTGAGCGGTTATATCAAATCTCGAATCATATACTGCAGTAGATATATCAAATGCAGTAGAAAGATTATATTCATTTATTTCATCTGCTGTATTCCCTATTATAAACATCTTTGTTCCATCAGTATTAAATGCTATACCTTGTGGTGAACCATCCTCTGAAAAATCAAAAATAGAATCGTATACAGCTGTTGTTATATCAAATGCAGTAGAAAGATGGTATTCATTGATATCAATGCCTGTCAAGCCTACAACAAACATCTTTGTTCCGTCAGTGTTAAATGCCATAGTTTGTGGTGAAGTGTCTTGCGCTGCAACACTAAAGCTAGCTGAATAATCAACAGGACCAAATTCAAAGCCTCTTGGAAGATGGTATTCATTGACATCATCACCTGTATTTCCTGTAACAAACATTTTTGTACCATCAGTGTTAAATGCGATACCTTGTGGTGTAGCTTCCTGTGCACTAACACTAAATCTGAAAACAAAATTTGCTGTGGAAATATCAAAACCAGTTGAAAGTTCATATTCACCCATATCAATACCAGTCTGACCCATTATGAACATTTTTGTTCCATCAGGATTAAATGCTATACCTGTTGGCGTAGCTTCTTCTGTAGCTACAGAAAACCTAGAATCATATACAGCAGTAGATACATCAAATCCTGTAGAAAGATGGTATTCATTGACATCATCACCTGTATTTCCTACGATAAACATTTTAGTTCCATCGGTATTGAAATCCATGCTTTGTGGTGCAGTATCCTGTGCTGCTACAGAAAAATTAGAATCGTATACTGCAGTAGATACGTCAAATCCTGTAGACAAATTATATTCATTAACATCATCACCCGTAGTTCCCACAATAAACATCTTTGTTCCATCATTATTGAAAGTAACGTCATTTGGTGCAGTTTCTTGTGCTGCGACAGAGAAAACAGAATCGTATACTGCTGTAGCAGAATCAAATGCAACAGAAAGATTGTATTCATTGATATCATCACCCGTACTTCCAACAACAAACATCTTTGTTCCATCATTATTAAAAGTAATTCCTTGTGGTGCAGTTTCTTGTGCTACAACAGAAAAATTAGAATCGAATGTTATATTTTCACCAACAGTAAATCCTTCACTCACAGATTCAATTTTAATATTATCACTTGCAACTATATCAAAATAACTGAATTCATCATCACCTAAGCCTATTGTATATTGTAAGACATCATCAGCAAGAACTCTCATAGAACCAGTTGCTAGATTTTCTGTATTTACTATAACTTGATAAAGACCTGTTTCTGTAATATTTTCAAATGCATTCCAAGTTTCAGCTGTTGTAAATATATGATTTATTCCTGAAGTTCCACCAGAACTCCCAGCAGCAGAAGAACTTATTGTTACAGTTTGTGTTCCTGGTGATTTTTTAACTATTGTTAGAGTTTGATCTCCTAATCCTGTTGTTTGATATACAGTATAATCATCTGTTACATTTTTTTGTGCGTATCCTGTTGCATCAACACTAACATCTATTCTTTTTAGATTTGGGTTTTGTGTATCAGATGTTGAATAGAAAGTTGATGATAGATCAAAAGTTGTTTGATCTATTGCAAAGGATCCTGATGATTCCCAATCTGCATCAGATATTGATTCTAATGTTGTAGAGTTCATTTGATTCATTACTCCACTTTCTACTGCTTTTGATATTGCACTATTTGCATTATCTTCTATGCCTACTGTACTCCAAGTATCTACGTTATCTCTGAAATACCAAGTTCCATCAGTTCCTCCATGAACTGATGCTTCTTTACTTGCAATGTATCTCCATGCTGAACCAGTCCATACTTTGAAAGTATGTCTATTATTGAAACTTACCCCGTAGAATATTGATTGAGAGTTTAGGTTTTCTAATACACTTACTGAGTTTATATCTGTCCAATTTGCGCTATCTAAACCATCTTGGTTTGTTATTGTTGTTACGTATGCTCCTGTGTAGTTTCCTAGGGTTTTTTCGTAGAATTCCATTTCAGCCAGTCCAACATAACTAACACTATTACTGGCACTAATATTTATTCTGTAATATCTATATGCTATATTATTTGTAAATCCACTATAATTTCTTTTTTCACCATCTAACCAACTCATTTCAGCTGATCGTGTATCCAATGCAGTCCATGTATTTGCATCATTACTTCCTTCAAATGTCCAGTCTTTCGGAGCCCAAGCTGTATTACTTCTTACAGAATACTCATAAACTATTGCCTCATTTCCTGAACCTAAATCATATTGAAGCCAGCCTGTTGAAATTCCACTTTGAGAAAGCCAAGATGTTGCATTATTGTCATCAAATCCGTAACTTGGTAGATAACTAGCACTATAAGTTGTACTCGAAGTAGCAGCCCCACCACTAGCCAAATCAGGACCAGTGCCTCCACCAGTATCAACTAAGTCAACTTGAAATTGAGTTATGTTTTCTTTTAAATCTTCTTGTGTATAATTATCTTCTGAATTGTAATTTATGTTTTGTATTTTATCAGTTTCTGTTTGTTCTTCTGTAATACTTACAATTGCTGAACCTGATACTGTTGTTGATTCTCCTTGTGCTAGAGTTACTTGAGTTTGAGTTACTCCACTTCCTGATGTTCCTGTTGATAATCCTCCCCATATAGTTCCATTACAAAACTCCATGACTTTTGAAGTGTCATTGTATCTCATTGCACCTTCTTTTGTTACGTCACAAGCTGATGCGTCATTATTGAGAGTTATACTTCCTCCTATAGCTAGATTGTTTCCATCGTATGTGAAGTTTGAGTTTTGAGTTATTGCATTTCCTGCACTATTTGTGAATTGTATTTGATTTGCACTTAGGCTTGCTGGTGTATCTGTTAGTCCTGTATATGTTGAAGTTCCTCCACTTGATGTTAGAGAGTTCCATACTGAACCATCGTATCCTTCTAGATCTGTTCCACTCCATCTTATCATTCCTGCTACTGCATTTGTACTTGTTCCAAATACTGCTGCTTTATCAAAGTTGAAAGCTTCGTTTATTGTATCGTAACTTATTATTCCTTCATTTCCGTTTTCTCCTATATGTAGAGAGTTTGGTCCTAGGTATAGGTCTCTGAATCTATTTGTACTACTTCCTAGGTCGTATGTATCATCTGCATCTGGTCCTATATGTCCTGCTACTTGTAGTTTGAAGTTTGTTGGACTTGTTGTTCCTATCCCTATATTTCCAGAATTTGAAATTCTCATTCTTTCACTACTGTTTGTTCCAAAAATCATATTTGTATTTTCGAAATTCCACAATTGTGCATTTTCTGAACCATCAATACCATAGATTGTACCATCAATATTTGTAGTTCCTGTATCCGTATTTGTCATACTGATATTAATACCAGCTGTTGTTGATGACTTATTAAGATGTAGTTCTCTTGCAGGACTAGTTGTTCCTATTCCAACGTTGCCGGAAGTTATATAACTATCTCCTCCACTATCAAAGTAAACAGTTTTAACTGTACTACCATTGTATAATTCAAAAATTCCCGCCCCACCAGTAATATGTCGTCCTAAAAAGGCTCTCGTATTCGGTACCCCATCTACAATCCTTATTCCATCTCCAGCATTGGCATTAACATCCAACTTCGCTCCTGGAGATATCGTTCCTATTCCCACATCTCCATTATTCATTGTTAATGTCCTAAGCCAAGCATCATCAGTACTATTAGGTTGTGTAAATATAGCCTGATTTCTAAACAATATTTCCCTACCATCACCATTAAAACCACTATTTGAATTTCCAGAAGGATCATATCCCATTGAAATAGTTACAGCATCTGTTCCATAAGTTGTGCCAGTAGAACCTAAAATCAGTGACTTGTATCCTGAACCATACCCAAATATACTTGGCTCCATTGCCTTTCTTGTCCCAACCTTTAAATTACCATTGATATCAAGTAACTCTAATGGATTATCTGTACCTATTCCAACATTTCCACCATTCAAATAACTATTACCTGCAGAGTCTAGATATACTTTTGCTACTCCAGTGTCAAATATTCTTAATAACCCCTTATCATAATCCACACCAATACCTCTAGGTTCTATTTGTCCAACTATGTAATCAGCCGAACTAAGTCTTATAATGGCACCATCACCAACAACCTGCAACTTAGTATTTGGACTATCCGTCCCAATCCCAACTCTCCCATTAACAGTATCAACAAAAAAATCATTTGAATTAACTGTAAAGTCATCTCCCAGAGTTAATCCTCCAGTTTTATTTTGAATTGAGTTTGAAGTATTTAAATAGTAATCTTCTGTTTGTCCATTAAATCTATGTGAATTTAAAGCAAATCCTGTAGGAGTTATCTTTCTCCTTGGAGTCATTTCTGGATTTGAGTTTATTGTTACTCCTAAGTAATAGTTTGAATCAAAAGATATATCTAATAGGTTATCTCCTGTTTCTCCTAGAGTTGTACTAAATATTCCATTTGTTATTGTAATTGTTTTTGAAGTTGGAGTTCCACATGATCCTCTACTTGTCCATAGACAATTTCCTCCTGTGTCTGCATCGTATATTGTTAATGTAAAATCATAATCTCCATCTGATACTGCTACGTTATTAGTATCTGTTAGTTTTCCATGATATGTTAGTTCACTGTCTGGTGCAGCTTGTGTAATTGAAAAATTAAGAATTATTGCTAACGCAATTATTCCTAATATGTAAGTTAATTTGTTTTTGAAAGTTTTTTTCATTTTTTGTGTTTATTGTATCCCCTGTTCTCTCGTATTTACTAAGTTTTTAGTGTTTTTTATTATTTTCTTTTGTTTGTTTATATGGAATAATTATATCATATTGTTTGTTTCTTGTCTTGTTTTGTTTGTGGATAAGTTTTATTGAAGGATACTATTGCAATGTGTTTATTTCAACTTGTCCTATTGCTTTTAGCCCAGCTAACCATTCTCGTATGATATATTTATATTCTTCAAATTTATTTTGATATGGATACTTGTACGCCACAAACCCAATTGCATCAATATCCAATGTTCTTGCTATATAAACAGATCTTGGTAAATGAAACTCCTGAGTTACAATAACTGCATTCTCCAATTTATATATATCATGCATATTTTTCATACTCGTAAATGTATCCACACCCCCTTCATCTATATAAATAATATCTTTTGGAATATTATTTTCAATTAAATATTTTTGAACTGCATAAACCTCATCATCAATTCCACTTATTATAAGTTTGCATACTTTATTATTTTCATACAAATCAATTGCTGCCATAGCCCGTTCTTTCAACATCAAGCTCATTCTACCATCATCATAAACTTTTGCACCAAGTACAACAACATTACTACAGTAATCTATTTGTTCAATATCATTTATATTTACAATATATCCATCACTACGCTCTATGATATGTAATCGTGCAATACTAATCATACACAAAATTACAAAAAAAATAATTATCACAAAAATCAGCACTTTAAATATATGTTTTTTCATTATTCTCTATGATATGGATGATTTACATTTATAGTACTAGCCCTATATAAAGATTCTACCAAAATAACCATAGCTAAATCGTGTGGCAAAGTCATCTCACCAAAACTCAAAAGAACATCGGCTCTATCTTTTATTTCATCATTATGTCCATCTGGACCACCTATCACAAAACACATTTCACTCACTCCTCGCACTGCTTTTTCATCGATGAATGTTGCAAATTTTTTACTTGTAAATTGCTTTCCTTTTTCATCCAAAATTACACAAAAAATATTATCAATAACATCCAGTATTTTCTTATCCTCAACACCATCCTTTAAATGTACTATTTCTATACTATGAAAAGCATTTAATCTTTTAATATATTCATTAAAGCCTTCCTTTGCAAAAGAAAGCTTAGGTTCACCAATTGTAATTATCTTTAATTTCATAATATTAATTATACTACATAAAAATAAAACTTTCTTTTTTGCCTATCTATTTAGTTATTCTTTTTTATTATTTGACTATATATACCACAACTATTTCTTTTTATTCTTTCACCTGTTTTACGATCAATTTCCACTAAGCCAAATTTAAAATCGTATCCACCATCCCACTCATAACTATCACATAAACTATAGTGAAAATATCCTCGCACATCAGATCCCTCACCAATTGCCTTTTTCATATACTTTATAGATTCTTGTAAAAATTCCTGTCGATCTATATCATTCACACCAAGATTTGTCGGCTTACCATTTTCCAAAACCATGAGTGGTTTTTTATATTTTTGCATATTCATAAGAACATGATATAAACCTTCTGGAAATTTCTTCCATACATTTGAGTTATGCCAATTATTCGTTCCATGAATGCCAATTTTACCTCCACTTTTACCAAAATAAAAACTATCACTTGTATAATAATTAACACCAATATAATCACTACACCTTTGTACGCTGCGTATCATTAAGCCATTTTGTAAAAATCTCTTCCCTCTCAAATAACTATTTTGTATGAAAGAATTGTCCCGTCCTATTTCATGATTACATAGAAATGTTGAACCAATTTGTGTTTGTGGGTACTTTTCTTTCCACAATTTAAAGACTTCTTTGTGTATCGCTATTAAATTTCTCATTACACAAATAGCTCTATAACGACTTTTAAAAAAAGGCGGTCTTATACTCTGCACATAACTTGCACTAATATAAACAGATGGCTCATTAAGTACGACGACACAATCAATCTCATCTCCAAGCTTATCACAAATATATTTTACAAACCGTATGAATTTCTTTTTACAATCACCGCTATGCATTCCATATTTCTGCTCAAACCACATTGGCACACTCCAATGCCATAGACCAACAACTGTTGTAATATTTTTTTCATGTAAATTTTGCAAAATATTTCTATAATGATTGACTGCCTCAATATCAAATTCACCCTCTAGTGGTTCGATACGTGACCATTCAATTGTAATGCGCATACTATTACATCCAATCTCCTCTACAAGATTATGATATTGAGCATAGATATTCCAATAATTATTTGCATACCCAATGTGCGGTACAAGGCCTCGCTTATCCCATTTTGTCCAATTGCTATATTTATTATGTCCCTCTGTCTGTTGTCCAATATTCACAACTCCCCAGAAAAACTTTTCTTTCTTATTATCCATATTATAAGTATACACCAAGATTGATATGATAATAGAATAATAATCTACTATTATATAATCAAAAAAGACGTCCATTCATGGACGTCTTTTGTTTATTTTCGAGATAAGAATTTTGATTTTTTTCTTGATTTAGTTCATTTCCATCTTCGATTGCAATTACTTGACTATAGTATTTATTTACCACACCTATCCAACGAGATACACTCTCTGGTGAATGTGATGCACAACTACCTCCACACTTCCATGGATAAACTATTTTTGCTGGAGTGTCACGGTTCGTTTCATGTACAAAATATGCAAGTCTCTTGGCTATTGTATCAACTGCTTCTTCTGGTGAGCCAAAACATGCATGTCCCATCGCTTGACCGCGCGAACCACTAGTTTTGTAACCCCAATAATTATAACAATCAATCCCAGCTTTTGATGGAGCTCTTTTGCCCATCTGACTCTCAATATTTGCTATACCAAGTATCATAGCTGCAACTTTTTTGTCTTTTGAAGCAATGTACTCAGCCATTTCTTCCATATTTGTTCCTTCTAATATAATCGCAATTTCTTGTGCCATTATATCTTGCTCTGACTCCATAATTTTGCCTTCATGACTGAGTTTTTTACAATCATTATCGACATCAATTAAAGAACTCTCAATAGTATCTTCTGTAAGAAGATTTTTACTAAGAATACAAGCATTGTATCTTTGTAGATTTTCATCTGCTACATCCTTTTCTCCTTGCGAAGAAACGGTATCAACAAAATAAAAACTACCAGCAATAACAAGCATGAGTCCAGCAAGGACAAAGTACATGTGTTTAATTGCAAATGAACTAATTTTATGTAGTGATGATTTGATCATCTTCGGCGTCTCTACACGTAGACGCTTTATCGGTGACGGTTCGTCATTAATAATCATAGATTGTTTTACGAATAAAACCCCTTAGAACTATTTACATACTTTATCGTCATAAAATAAGTATATAGAACAGTGTGTAAAAATTGCACACATAGATACGAGTATACTCTTCTGAGAAAAATTGTCAATAGCAACAAAAGCCACACAAATACAGGGCTTTCAGAGCCATCTTTTTATTTTCTTCTAATCCTCAATCTCTAAAATATTCTCACCTTTCACAGTCATTTTCCATTTTAATATTCAATTATACCTATCAATAATATCTTTTGAAATACTGATAATATATTATACTGTTTTCAACCAACCTCTCCCCTTTTTAAAAGGAGGAGATGTCCGTAGGACAGAGGGGGTTTTGGTAAAATAAAGTTTATTAGTATCATTCTAACCCCTCCGCCTTTTCAGGTACCTCCCATTCAAAGGGGGAAAAGTATGAAGTTAAAAGATATTTACTTAGCAATAATTTTAATGAGGTGTAGTTACTTAAAAATGATACTATATATTAAAATACAAAATCCTCTTCAACAGAGGATTTTGTACCTATCTTTACTTTTTTTCTGATAACGCATCATAATAATTCCCAACTGTTCCAATCCAACGGTCTACACCTTCCTGAGAATGTCCGGCACAACTGCTACCACATTTCCACACAATCAATCTGTCAGCTGTTTTTCTATCATATTCATATATAAGCTCATGTATTCTCCTACCCACTGTTTCAACTGCATCTTCACGGCTATTGAAGCATGTATGCCCACCTGAACCCATCAATTTTCTTTTACTTCTAAATCCCCAATAATTATAACAATCTTGCCCATTTAAAACTGGCACCCGCTTTCCCCATGCACTCTCTTGTTTTGCCATTGCTATCAAATATTTAGCAACTTCTGGATCTTGCTTTAAAATATGAGGCAACATCTTTTCTATAGGATAACCTTCTACCATTTCATAAGCCGCTTCTTTTAATGAATATTCTTCCTCAACATCTTCATTATCTTTGTCAATTTCTTCCTTCTGAGTTATTCCATCAACTGATTTTGAAACCACTTTCTTTTCTTGTTCCTCTTCAATCTCTTTTTTCTGAATACTATCTAACTTTATAGTTTTTTTCTCCTGAACATTCTCAACTATTTTTTCTTTTATATCTTCTTTTACCTCTTCTTTTTTCACTCCAGCACCTTTTTCGTCAGCATTTTCAACTTCCAAAACAACCTCTTTTTCTTCATTTTCTTCTACATCTTCTTTTGCATCTAATTTAATTGTATTTTCTATAACCAAGAAAGATTCCTTATCACTTAACTGTTCTACATCAACAGCCTCCTTAGCCATAGCATTTTGTCCAAGGTTTTGATATATCATGCTCATTGACACCATCCCAAAAAGAACAGCACCTGCCAGAGACACCTTCCACATTCTAATTGGTGATAAATCTAATTTTAAAGCATTTCTAAATGAAGTTGCAATATCTTGTGCATTTCTAAATTCTGCTACAATTCGTTTTTGTTGTAATTCACTAGCAGTATATTTCTTTACATATCGAACATGAATACTATCAAAGTATCCTCGTGGATCTATATAATCGTATTTACTGTCCTTCTTATACTGCTGATGATTTGAAACATATTTTCTAGAATCCTCAGTAACAAAAAACTCTGTGCGACTATTTTCCAGAAGCAAAGTTTGAGTATTATTTTGAATATTGTTGTTTATTATTTCATCCAATTCTGATAACCGATTTTCTTTTGATTCCTGTCTAACAGTTGAAACACTATCTCCAACAAAATTACTTGTTTGTTTCACCCGCTTTTTACATTTAGACGAGTATTCTTCATCTATTATCATATATAAAAATATTATATCACACTTTCACAAAAAACATAAAGCATCTATTTATTCTTCAACGACCGTAACAACATTACACATCCAGTAAATAACATAATCAACGATAACAACTGCCCCATAGTAACCTGACCTAATATAAATCCGAGATGCTCATCTGGCTGTCTTATAAATTCCACTCCAAATCTAGCCACAGAATAACCTATCAGATAAAACGATACCATCATACCCTTTGGTAAGTTTTTATTTCGCAAACTCCACAAAATAATAAATAAAACAAAGCCCTCCAAGAAAGCCTCAACTAACTGTGACGGATAACGTGCAACAACATCACCATTAAAGTACATTCCTAATTTAGATTCTGTAACTCTACCTATTAATTCAGCATTAAGAAAATTACCAATCCTCCCAAACATGTAACCAATTGGTATTACTGGCATTATAAAATCAGCGACTTCTAAAATATCTTTTTTATTCTTTCTTGCAGTCCAGATAATTGCTATCGCTACACCTATTATGCCCCCATGATAACTCATTCCATAAATGCCACTCCACTCACCAGTTGTAAAATTATATGGTGATATAATCTGAAGTGGATTTATAATATAATATGGTAGATCATAAAAAATTACATAACCAAGTCTACCTCCAATTAATGCCCCTATGATAGAGTTAGCAACAATATCTTGTATAAAACTCTTTTTGAAATTACCCTCACCCTTTTTAATACGAAATATCAATAAGAGATATACAACAACAAAAGATACTAGCCACATAAGGGAATACCAATACAATGAAAAGTTTCCAATTGAAAAAACTATTGGACTTATATAACTTGGTAAATTTTGATAAAACTCAATCATTTAAAGATAACTTATGAGTTAAATTTTTGTAATTGCTGTTTAAATTCTAAAGCATAAATTTTCCACATAGCTAACATAAGCGCTACAATTATTGGACCAATTATAAATCCCATTATTCCAAAAAGTTTCAACCCTCCAATAGTTGCAAAAAATACTGCAAGAGAATGCATTTGGACATCTTTTCCAACTAACTTTGGCCTAAGTACATTATCAATTGTTGAAACAAATATTCCCACAATCAATAAAAATATACTCTGCCAAATATTTCCCAATAAAAACATAATCATTGCCGCTGGAAATATAATAAGTCCAGCTCCAACAGCCGGTATTACACCCATAATTACCATAATCACAGTCCATAATATTGGTGAAATCACGCCAGCTATTGCAAAGGCTATTCCACCTATTGCACCTTGTATAAACCCTATTACAACAGTACCCTTCAAAGTTGCTCTAGTCATTGATATAAATTCATCTATCAATTTTTGTTCATGTGTATTTCTCATTGGACTAAGGTCCATTATTTTTTTAACAATTTTTTTGCCGTCTATAAAAAAATAAAAAAGTGTAAAAAACATAACAAATACTGCAATAGTACTATTTATAATTCCTTTATAAGCCGTTTGAATAAATGATATTGAATTATTAGCAACATTTTTTATCAAGTTCCCTATCTCAGGTCCATTTACATATTCTTCTGCACGCTCCAAAACCACATTAAAGACTGGGGCCTGTATCACAATATTCATCACTTTTTCAATTGAAGATTGCATACTAGACTCTTCTGAAGAATTCTCAATAATTACATCTGCAACTTCATTGAATACTAAACCTCCTACAAAAATGAAAGGTAATATTATAGTAATAGTTACAACACATAACATGATTATAGATGCAGCAACTGAACTTTTAAGTTTCTTTAGAAAAAAATTGTAAGGCTTTGCAAAAATAACAGCTAGCAAAGCTGCAACAAAAATTGGAATCAAAAATGGTTTTATCAACAAAAACGCAGCAAAACTAGCAAACACTAGTAAAGCAAAAAAGAAGTATATATTTAAATTTTTTATATTCATATTATCCACTGCTAAATACTTACGTGTTAATATTAGCAGTGCTAATTAAATATGTAAACTTTTTTATGTTACTATTTTGGATTTTTTGTGTATAAATAATATCCCTTTAGCAATTTCAAATATAATCATCTCAATAATTGTAATTATTAGTATTACAATTAACATATCTCTTCCTAACGCAACGGTACCTAAAAACTTAGATAAAAATGGAACATACATTGATGCTGCTAACAAAATAATAGATGTTATTACTGCTAAATTTATAAACTTATTACTAAATATATCCTTTCTAATAACATGCCTACGAAAACTCCTTATCACATATACAAATGTTAATGAATCAAAAGCTATTAAGATAAACGTAGCCGTTCTAGCAATATCTATATCACCTGTAATTTCTTTTACTGCCCAAAAAAGCAACGCGGCCGAAATTCCCGATACCAAGAAAACTGTTATCATAAATTTTTTATATACACTTGTTATTATCGGATCATTTGGATTTCTAGGTGGTTCACTCATAAGACCTTCTTTATCATATTCAGTAGTCAACGCAATATTTGGAAAACTATCCTCTACCATATTAATCCATAAGATTTGCAAAGGCAGTAATGGCAACGGCCATCCAAAAAGCATCGCTATAAAAAATAGGAACAATGCTGAAAAATTATCAGCTGTAAGATACACTAAAATTCTTCTTATATTTTCATATATAACCCTTCCCTGTTCAATTGCATTTATAATTGTTTCAAAACTGCTATCCAGTAATACTATATCAGAAACTTCTTTTGCTATTTCAGTTCCATTGCCCACACTAATCCCAACGTCCGAAGCTTTTAATGCTGGAGCATCATTTATGCCATCTCCAACCATAGCAACAATTTCACCATTTGCTTGTAATGCTCGCACTATTCTTATCTTATGCTCTGGCAAAACTCTAGCAAATATATCCGTGTGTTTTACTTTTTCTTGCATCTCTCCATCACTTAATTCATCCAACTCTGACCCAATTGAAATGTTTTGTTTTGCCACACTATGTCCAAGCTCCGTCATAATAGAATTTGCAGTAACGGCATGATCACCTGTTATAACTATTAATCTTATTCCAGCATTTTCAGCCTTACTCAATGCCTCTTCAACACCTTCTCTAAGAGGATCTTTCAAAGCTATATACCCTACAAGAGACATGTCTTTATATTTGTCTTCATCACTCAATCTATCAAAAGCATCCTTTGTTAAAATTCTTTCACTACAAGCTAATACTCTCAACCCCTTTTTCGTGAGTCTTTCAAAAGTTTCTTCAAGTTTGCTACCTTCTTCTGAATTGATAGGCATCCTAACATCATTCACATCAATATGTGACACATTATCCAAAACTTGTTCAGGTGCTCCAAGTATCATTATTCGTACTTTATCTTCAGATATTTTATACGCTCTTATTGCATATTTTTTTTCTGATTTAAATAATTCTTGATATAACAATTCATTATTTCTTCTAAATTTTTCAGCATCAATCCCAAACTGAGTTCCTGCCATGAGCAATGCTCTATCAGTTGGCCTACCATGAACAATCATAGATGACAATTCGTCATTTGGATTTTCAATATAAGCATCATTTACAAGCGATGCTATCGTCAATGCTTTTGCATGTCCTTCCAAGTTATCTCTCCCAGCACAAATTTCATTAGAACACTCATTAAAAGATAATAATTCATTTGATCCTGTTAAAATATGACTGACTCTCATCTCACCCTGAGTCAGTGTACCTGTCTTATCTGAACAAATAGTTGTTATTGCGCCCATTGTTTCACTTGCATTCATTTTTCTAACAAGAGCTCTTTGCTTCGCAAGCCTCCTCATTCCAAAAATCAAAACAATTGTAATTGCTGGCAATAATCCCTCCGGTATTGCGCTCACAACCAATGCAACTGAAGCCATAAAAACATCTTCCAATGCCTCACCTCTCCACAAACCTAATGCGGAAAAAGCTAACACAGACACAAAAACTACAATACCAATTATTTTTGATAAATCTGTAAACTTCTTTTGTAATGGCGTCTTTGGCTCTTCTGTATTTTTTACAAAATTTGATATTTTGCCAATTTCCGTATCAATTCCTGTTGCTGTAACTAGATACAAACCTTGCCCACCTGTAACACTGGTACCCGCAAAAACCATGTTATTTTGATCCGATATTATAACTTCATCTTCTATTATATTCACCTGTTTTTCAACGTCATGCCATTCCCCAGTTAGCGCAGATTCATTCACTGTCAATTCTGCACAACTTATCAATCTCCCATCAGCACTGACCCTATCTCCACTCATCACATCAATAACATCTCCAACAGCAATATCTATAGCTAAAATTTCTTTTTTTTGTCCAGTTCTTATAACTCGCACATATTGAGAAACACTTTCTTGCAATTTTTCCAAAGAGGCCTCTGCCTTATTTTCTTGAGCATATCCCACAATTGCATTCAAAAGCACAACAAACATTATAAATAATGCATCTATTACATGACCTATAAAAAATGATGCGAGAGCTGCAGCTATCACCATGTAAATCAATGGGTTATTAAATTGTCTTAAAAAAAGACGTAATCTAGACATCTTTTTTTGCTTTGGTAATTCATTTTTACCAAACTCATTCAAACGTCCAGAAGAATCAAAATCACTCAATCCATTCTCAGAACTTTGTAAATGCAGCAAAGCCGCACTTGAAGACATTGTATAATATGGTCTTTGAGCAAATTTTTTCATTTTTATTTTTATATATTGAATTTTCTTTTATGTGCCTAATACTATTACAAAATCAGCATCATACTTATCTACAACCTCGTTAGATTCTTCTGTCTTTTTATTCCCATATTCATCAGATACCTTTGCCAAAACTCCATCCAAATGATCCTTCTGTTCAGATGAATAATATATAACAACTCCGTTATAATCATTTGTTGCATTTGTTGCATTATTTGTTTTATAGCCACCATCTTTAAATTCACTAGTAACACTTCCTGCAGCACCAGTTTTTGCACCTGCATTTAAAACTTGTATTTTAATATTTGATACATCAGTATCACCAACTAGTTTTTCCTTCTTTTCTTCGCCAGAGTCACCAGATTTGACATTGTCTTCATTGACTTCTTCTTCATTAGAATTTTCAGAATTAACCAAATCTTTAGTTCCTTCATTTTCTACGATAACATCTCCAACCTCTGAAACATCCTCACTTTCAACATTTTGTTCTATTAAGTTATCAACTGACACATCTTCTTTATTTTCATTATTTATAAATATCATTGCAACCCACCACACAACAAGACCAACACAAATTATACCAAAAATACTTACTAAAATAATTTTTGTATTCATTCTTTTTTCTTGCATTTGCATTTCATCTGCATACATTTCTTCATCATCTTGCATCCATTCAATATCAATTGCACTAGTAGTAGGCTCTGACGCTGGTTTTGATAGCATATTTTCTGGTGCAGCATACGTAACTTTTCTTTTTGATTGTGTTTGCGACTTATCTTTTTTACCACCGTCTACGTCACTATTTCCATCTTTAATGATTTGATTTTGGTCATGCTCTTGTATAACATCATCATTCATCATTTCTTTATTTTGCACATCATCAATCTTAATGCCGGCCTCAACTTGCATATTTTTTTGATTTTGGTTTAATTGTGCAGATGTACCAATAGTTCGAACATGTTCTTTTTCATCACCATAATCCAAATCATCATTGTCTTCAACTGAATTTTCTTCAGTAACATCTTCATCACCTGGAACCAAAATAGTTTCTCCAGAAATTAAAACATACGGAGGCTCTATTTCATTGATTTGAGCTAATTCTTTCCACGGAATATCATATGATTGCGCTATCGAAATCATATTATCTGCATCCTTTACAATATACTCCTCTGTGAAAATTTTATTTTCTTTTTTCTTTTTATTAAATCCAAACATATTTTTATTTATATACTTATATAATAAAACAAAAATTGAACAAAAACAAATCGCTATTAATCCCCCTACAACAATTTGCTTTGACCATACAAATATTTCCACATAATTACTATGTTTTTGTTGTAATTGACCGTTGTTATCAATATATTCAATTCCACCACTTACAACCATTTTTCCAAACTTGGGCATAGCAATGTCATATTTTTGTGACTTTTCTTCTGCAACTTTTATATCATCATCATGACAAGTTTTGACTTCTTCGCCTATCCACAAAGATTTTACAATTGTACAAAAATTATATTTAACAATTTCTGTTCCCACGTTACTTACAACACTATCTATACTATATTCGGAATCAGAATTCTTAGTTACTGCAAATTTTTCTAATGACAGCTTTTTTATGCCCTTATTCGGAACTTTATATAGTATCTCAAACTGAGATTCTACAACATCTTCATCATTCAATGCTACAATTTCAATATTTTTATCAGTAGCCTCATCATCAATACTAATTATGGAATGAATTTTTAAATTTGAATTTCCTGGGATTTTTAATTTTATTTCAATCAACCCCCTACACCATTCTGATATCTCATTTTGGATTACTTCATTCTCACATAAACCCACTACATTGTTATCATTTTGACTCAATTTTTCTTTGTATTTATCATCCAACACTTCGTCAAAAAATAATATATCCAATCCTGCACTTTCTCCAATTGTTTTTAGAGTTATGACCCGCTCATCATTAGATTTGTTTGAAATATTAATTAATAAATTGTAATCAGATCCTTGTGCCTGCTCAAAATTTAAACTCTTAAAAGAATCATTAATACTTATATCAATATTTTCATCCACAGATATCACCCCCATTGGAATGACCATCAAGATCCAAAAAATTATAAACTTATACATAATACGACAAACTTATGAACTACTTAATCACAATTCCATGATTTTCAAGACCTTCCAAATGTTGTGTTGTTAAAACTTTACCAATTTCAGTAATTTCAACTCCAGCAAATTCATCCATGGCATATAAATATTGCTCCTTTATCAAAATTAGCTCTTCATCAAGTTGATCAATGCTTGGTATAATGCTAATAATAAACTCTGTCTCAATATTTTTACTTGTTAGACCAGCTCCACTTTGAATATCGCCAGCATTCCAAATTATTTCATTTGTTCTTTCATTAAAATCAACTCCATCACCACTCTCAAATTTAATATGTGTAGGAAGTTTAGCTTTAACGACCGTATCTTTAATATCATTATTAATATTATCTATTGAAAAATTAATTTTATAAGTTGTTTTTTTATTAACTGTTGGTTGTTTTTCTCCCTCTAAATATTCTTTACTTGAATTAAATACAATTTTTGCACCAACTGGTAAAGCCAGGACATTACTCAAAACCGTCTTATTTGTTCTGAGTTCAGATGGTATATCTTTACTGTCAATTGCAGCAAGCGTTACTATTGAAAAATCCTTGTCATCAATTGTTTCTATTGGAAAATTTTTCAATACTGGAATATTAAATTTAACAACTCCAGAATCATTTGGATTTAAAGTTTTCAGCTCTGGAACATCAGAAGCTTTCCAAATAATTTCTTTTTTTTCTGCATCATAATCACCCGAATCAAATAAATCTAAATTAGCAAAGTCCAACATATCCGTATCAAAATTGATAACAATTATAGCATCTCTCAACGGCTGCTTACTATTATTTTGAAAATGAACTAAATACTGTAATTTTTCACCAGCAAATACAACACTATCTTGATCATCAATTAATTCCTGTCTTATACTTATTGGCGAATTTATTATTTTTGGTGCACGCCTCTCAGTAGCATAAACAACATATTCAGATTCTCCTTCCTGAGTTCCTACCTCTATAATAAGTGACTGTGACGTTCCCACATTTGCATCCAAATTACCCTGTATATTTACAATATATTCACCATTTGCTTCTATTCCATCAATGAGCCAAGTCATATCATTAGTCGCCAACGGATTTGTTTTATGAATATTAAATCCATTACCCATCTCCATTGTTAGCTTTAGATTTGATATCTTACTATTACTATTATTACTAACAACAACTGAAGTATCAACCAAATTACCACTAACAATTTCATTTGGTAAATCAATTTCAATTGTAATTGGTGATGATGCTATAGTTGTTGTTGTATTATTTGATGTTTCATACATAACCTCTGTTTTCTCTGGAGAATATTTCAAAATTCCACTTATTGTACTTGAAGAGTTTGCTGGTCCTGCAAAATAACCAGCAATTGCTATTTCATTACTTTCTCCACCACTAATCTCACCAATATTAATTATGCCCTTATTCTCACTTACCATCTCTAGATTATCCTGATTATTTATTGGTATAAAATAATCACCAAAATTAATGACTATTTTAGAGTTATACAAATCAGACCTATTATCATTTGTATACATAAATAATATTTCCGTCACTGAATTACTATTGATAACAGTTGGAGAACTTAATTCAATATTAACTCTTTCCTGAGAAAAAAATCCTTTCTGAAAAAAAGTAACAGCTACTATAGCTAACATTAACAAAAATATTCCAAGAACAACTATACCCCCAATGATTGCGGCTTTCTTTTTCTTTTCTGTCATATTATCCTTCTCACCATCAAAAATGTTTTTTTGAGTATCAGCTACATCATCTTTTGAATTCCAAACATTATAAACAGTTTTATTATGTTCTCTTCCGAAATTCTCAGACTCTTTTTTTTGTAAATCTTTTTTCAAATCTTGAATTGGCATATTTTTATATTTAACCTTTAACTGAAGTTACTTTTATTATAGCAGAATTTACAGAATTTATCTCACAATCCAATTCTTTATATTAAGTACAACTATGTCCATTTGCTTATGCACAATATCATTAACAATTAACTTTGATAATGTTGTTAAGTCATTTCCATAAATAACTCTCATAGCCTTAATTGTATCTGGCTCTACATAACAAAAATAATCATTACAAAAACATTTTTCACATAAAATACCTCCTCTAGCTGAACTGAATCCATTTTTCTTTTTTACTATACTTAATCCGCATACAGAACATGCATTAACATTGAAATCATATCCTTGCAATGCAAATATTTTTAACAAGAAGGCGTGTGTTACCCACTCAAATTCCATTTCAATACAATCTTCTTTTTGTGCTAATTTATTTAATTGCCTTAAAAACTGCACCCATATTGCAAAAGTTTCTTCATCAACAAAATTCTCATCAATTATTTCCAAAAATATTTTACGAGCTTTATCTAAACACTTTAATGCCATATGGTTTTCATGCACCTCAACAAAATACTCTTCTGCTATTGCACCTGCCAAAACACCTCTGCCATAATTTTTCACAATCATTATGTGAGATAACATAAAATCTTCAATCTGAGATGCCATTTTTGATTTACCTTTTCTACTAGATTTAGCTGGCACCCGTATAAGGCCTTCTTCCAATGTATAAAATGTATACAACCTATCCGCTTCACCAATATTAAATTTTTCTAATGCAATCGCATAATAATTATGTTTCATAATAAACCTATTTTACTACACAAACTAAAAACTGTCTTACTATTAAGTAAGCCAGTTTTACAATAGTCATCTACGAAGCATTGATTCTTCTGCAATTTCATGTTGCTTTTCTGGAGTATATACATAATCCTGAGGTCGATTTTTTGAAAATACTACCTTACATTTTTTGCACCACAAATTCATACTATTGATACAAAGAATATTGATAATGTAAGTACTTACTGAATCTCTCTGTCCACAAACAGGACATGCGACAGGTAATGCAGGGAAAGAACAAATAAATTCAATGTGTTGTCCTGCTTTTTTAAAAATAGAAATCATGACATTACACCTCCTCAAGTTAGTATGTTTATTTTTTAATTGCGATAACTACTTTTTCTCCATCAACTTTAAATTCATCTTCTAAATCTGAATCATTTAAAATTTCATTCTGCAAATTATTAGCTAATACTTCATGCGCAATCACACCTTTATAATCTGCAAAAACATCATTAAAGCCACTGAAGCCTACTGATATTCTATCATCTAATTCATAATCAGCCTTCTTACGCATTTGTTGTATGTGTCGTATTATTTCACGAGCCTGACCTTCTTTTCTTAGCTCATCAGTTAATTTTATATTCAATTCGATTTTTACATCATTGATATCTCCCATATTTTTCGCATTCTCATCAAATTCAAAATCATCAAAAATAATACTTTTAACGTTTAATTCTTCTTTGACAATATCAAGAAATTCTTCTGTTATTTGTAATTCCTCTTTCTTGATTTTTAATTCTGACAATGGCTGTCTTACTTTCATTTGAGTTCTTGCTCTCAACTTCAAACCTTCACTTATAATATCTCTTACAAATTGCATTTGTTCATTTAACTCTGTGTCAATACACATTTCATCACTAACTGGAAAATTAGCTAAATGTACACTTTCTTTATCAGAAAGATTTTTGTAAATCTCATCCGCTAAAAATGGTGCGAATGGCGCAATAGTCTTTGACAGCTCTACTAATACATAATGTAGGGTTGCATAAGCTTCATTTTTATCACCATCATCCTCACTTTTCCAAAATCTCTTGCGACTCCTACGAATATACCAATTTGATAAATCATCAACAAACGGTGCAAATTTTCTTGTTGCTTGCATTAAATGATAACTTTCCATTTCACTGTCTACATCCTTGATTAACTGATGTAACTTGGAGATAAGCCATTTATCTAACAGATTATTTACTTTTGGAACACCTTCATAGTTCACTTTCCAGCCATCCACATTAGCATACATCACAAAAAAACTATAACTCTGCCAAAGCATCCGAAAAGTCCCACGAGCAATCTCGGACAAATCTTTTTCGCTAAAACTCAAATCATTAGCATTTACCACTGGTGACTGAGCAAGGTAAAATTTCAATGGATCAGCTCCATATTTTTCAACCATTTCCATTGGATCTGGATAGTTTTGTAATTTTTTAGACATCTTTTGTCCATCCTCTGCCAAAACAATTCCATTAGTAATAACATTTTTGAAAGCCTCTTTTTCAAAAATTCCACCCGCAATAACGTGCAGATAATAAAACCATGCCCTCGTTTGATCAATTCCCTCTGCAATAAAATCAGCTGGAAAATTATTTTCAAAAACCTCCTTATTTTCAAAAGGATAATGCGCTTGACCATAAGGCATAGAGCCACTATCAAACCAAGTATCCAAGACATCTGGCACACGATGCATCTGCCCATCACATTTGCCACAATCAAAAGAAATTTCATCAACAACGTGTTTGTGCAAATCATCAACCTCGACGCCACTAGCATCTTTCAGTTCAGCAATTGAACCAAAGACTTTTTTATCATCACATTTATTACAAACCCAAATCGGCATGACACTCGCCCAAAATCGTTGACGCGAAATAGACCAATCACGACCACCTTCCAACCAATTGCCAAAGCGACCTTCTTTGAGATGTTCTGGTGTCCAATTAATATTTTTAGCATTTTCTAGTAAATTTTCTTTAATTTTTGTAACTGCTACAAACCAAGATCCTGTTGCATAATTAATCAAAGGTGTATCACAACGCCAACAGTGTGGATAACTATGTTCATACTTTTCTTTGTGAAATAAAGTACCTTTACCTGCAAGATATTTAATCACTTCAATATCCGTAGACTGAGGATTTTCAATTGGCTTTACATTTAATCCTCCAATAGCCTCAACTCTTTCGTCCACCACGCCATTCAGAGTCAAATGTTGCACAAAAGGCAAATCGTTTTCTTTACCAAGAGCCATATCATCCTCACCAAATGCCGGAGCAATATGCACAACACCAGTACCATCTTCCGTAGTCACAAAATCAGCCGCATAAACTTGCCAACCATTTTCTCTATTTTCTAAGCTCTCATCACTAGCATAAGTATCCCAAAGAGATTTGTATTTCAAACCAACTAAATCAGAACCTTTAAGGTTTTCAATAATTTCAAATTCAGAATCATTCATAACATCCTCCAACCTAGTCTTTGCTAAAATAAATTGCACTAAATTGCCAGTTCCTTCATCTTTTTTTTGAATCTTTACATATTCAACATCATTACCTACAGCTAATGCAACATTTCCCGGAAGTGTCCATGGAGTAGTTGTCCAAGCAAGAATAGAAGTTTTAGGATCGTCCAACAGATTAAATTCTGCAATCACCGATAAATCCTTCACATCTTTATAACCTTCACTTACTTCAGACTGTGAAAGGGTTGTCTCACAACGAGGACAAACATGCATCGAACGATAACTGTAATAAATTAAATCCTTATCCCAAAGTTGTTTAAACGTCCACCAAACACTTTCCATAAAATCTTTATCCATTGTACGATAAGAGTCATCCATATCAGCCCAACGACCCAGACGATTAATGATTTTTTCCCATTCATCCGCATATTCCAAAACTTTAGAACGACAAAGATTATTAAATTTTTCAACTCCCAATTCCTCAATTTCTTTTTTTGTTTTACTGCCTAATTCTTTTTCTACAATATTTTCAATTGGCAATCCATGACAATCCCAACCCCATTTACGCGGAATGTATTTCCCCTTCATAGTCCAATAACGAGGAGTGACGTCTTTAATTACCGAAGCAACAATATGTCCATAATGAGGTAACCCAGTTGCAAAAGGAGGACCATCATAAAAACTATATTTATTACTATCATCTTTAGTTTTTCTATTTTCCATTGATTTGTGGAAAATATCATTCTCATTCCAAAATTTCAAAATATCCTCCTCAACTTTAGAAAGTTTTTTAGAAGAATCTACTGGGCTAAAATGTTGTTGTTTTTCGTTTGACATATAATTTTATAATTAAAAATAAAAAAATCCTCAAAAACAAATGTTTTAAGGACGAATATAATCCGCGATACCACCTTAATTTAAAAACTAAATTCAGTCTTCACTCTTAATTACAGCTATTACAGGCTTACCTGTTGAGTTCTACTTCCTACTTTTACATAGAGTTCTTCTCACATCCCCTTATTTAAAATAAGTTCAGTATTGATATTACTGTCAAAGGATTTTATATCTTTAGACTACAACAAAAATCAACAAATTGCAATAAACTAAATACTTATATAAAATCTACCCTACATTTAAAAGCAGGGTAGATTTTTAAAATATTGATCTAATTTCATTCAGAGCCTTCTACAATAAACCAATCAAACTTTATCATATTCGTGATAGCATCTTTCACTTTAACAATGAATCCAACTCCATCTTGAATTTCTGATACTGATACTAATTGTTCAACATCTCCATGAGGTGTTACAAATATATGACTATTATTTGTTACAGCTTCTGTGGCAACAAATATACTTTGACCATCACTTTCACTTTCTAAATCAACTACACAATCATCATCAGCCTCATCATAACTTGTATCTTCTGGACAAATTACTGATTTACCTACAATAGAATCATCTTCTTGACTTTCTACTGTCAGCTTATTTATTTCAATTTCTTGTGCAACAAGCTTCTTAACACTTAGTAATCCTTCTAATGTCAAATCTATGACATCTGCAATAATTTCATTCCCATCTCCATCAACTGTTGATTGTGTTAATACTCCATTTTCAACAAATATTAACTTATCTACATCCAGTGCTAATACTCTCGTATCAATATTAGTTAATATACTTAGACTTGCTTGCAAGTCATCTATTCTACTATTTATCTCAGGAATCACTTGTTGTGTTAGTGTATTTGCTTCATCTCGTAATTCTAACACATCATCACCAACTTGATTTATGGTATTATAAGATGTTTCAAATTGATCGTCTGTTGAACTTTGCAAATCAACTATATTTGTATCCGTTTTTAATGTAAGACTTTTAATACTTGTGTCTATTTCTTGCATTTTATCTGGTGTTGGTAAATCAAGAATATTTAATGAATCAATTTGTGGTATCTCAACCCCTGTATTTTTATCAGTTATATATACCAATTTTTCTCCTGTAAGCTTTTCTATAAATCTCATAGCTTTTGTCATATCCACATTGATAATTTTTTCATCTCTTTCTGAACGATATGCCCATGCCATATCTTCACTTGCGCCTGCTGGAATATCTGAGAAATTATGTGGTGAAAGAGTTGTTACATTTCCAGCTTCATCACGCACTCGGAGCTCATGACTACCAGCATCCTCAACTGCAAACAGTTGAATACCATCTGTAATACTAGCTGTCGGTGCTACTGAACTTGAAATAGTTAATAAATTATTTGCATCAGTCCCATAATTTTCAGAACCAATTGCCATATTTCCACCATCATAATAAATACCCTCAAAGTTCTCTGTCCACAAAGTATCGCCGTCAGGATTCTCTGTGTTAACACAATAAAGCACATTCACATTTGTTGGACGTGTTTCACTTCCACCTGTTGCCTGCGTAGTCATTGTTGGCTTCCAATTATATACACCTTCTTTTTTATAACCTGTAGTAGTTCCAGCTGCATCATTTTCTGCATCATGTAATTGGAAATCATGATCATGACTTGCAAATTCATCATCTTGAGTAGTTCCTACTGCATCACCTGTTGTACCATCACCTCTATCACCACGACTAGCTGCATCTGGATCCAGACCAGCACCATGATCCCAACCACGTAAGAATCGTCCACGATAATCTGGTACATTAAACGTGCTAGAACCATCACCATCACCATACATATCACCAAGTACTGCATAAAGATCTGGATATGCTGTTCGTGAAGCTTCAGCACCATCTGCCTCAAGCCAACCTGGTGGACACACTTCTGTAGCATATGCATTCACAGTTCCAGCTGACAATGAATCCGTTGTCCCATGACTACCTATATCCTTTTTTGTAATTGCAACACCAGCAACCACATCTCCTGCTCCAGCTGCTGTAAACACAACTCTCAAACTTGATTCATACTTTATATGTGGCAAATTAATAAACGTGTTATCATCACCGACTTCATCTTCAAAAAGTCCAACATCTAAACTTTGTAATACACCATCAATTTCAATTGTCACCTCAGATATTGAAGCACCCTCAATATGACCTGATACTAAATAACCAGATTCATTAGAAATATCAATTAATGTCATTATTCCAACATCAGATTGAACTCTATGTTGTGTAATTCCTCCATTAAGATCATCTGCCGTTAAATAATCAGATGTTGTACTTCCAATAATAATACCTCCACCGCCACTTCCTGTGCTCAATGCTCCCCAAACTGTACCGTTACAAAACTCCATCGCCATTTGTGTCGTATTGTATCTCATTGAACCTTCCTTACTTGAATCACAAGCATCAAAATCAGAACCAATTCTTATACTACCTTCTATATCCAAGTTTGTACCATCAAACATTAGATTGGTACCTGCAACAATTGCATTTCCAATACTATTAGTATACGGGATTGAACCTGCAATATAGCTTGATGGTGTATCTGTGAGGTCTAGAAATGATAAATCTGGAGATGTGAATGATTTCCATTGTGTACCATTATATCCTTCAAAATCAGTTCCAGTCCATCGTATATTACCTGCAATTGTATTTGTTGTTGAACCAAGTCTAATAGCACCATCCACATCCAATGCTTCTTGTGGTGTATTTGTACCAATTCCAACATTTCCACTTGTGTAATATATATCAGAACCATTTTGTGTCCACATGCCCAATCCTGTTGTCGGTTGGTCTCCGGCTTCGTTTATTGTTTTTACGTATTGTGGTGAATATGCATTAGTTGCTGTGCTATTACCTAACTGTCCTTGTCCATTATATCCCCAACATTGCACACGTCCGCCAGTAGTCTTAACACATGTATGTGTCAGACCTCCATAACCACCCATAGCAATTTGAGTTGCGCTGTCTATATTTGAAACCTTAACTGGAGAATATTGATCTGTTGTATTTCCATTTCCAACCTGTCCATTTGCATTATATCCCCAACAACTCACCTCTCCACTATTATGTAGTGCACATACTGTTCCATATAAATTATAACCACCTGCAATAATAATGTCTTTAACATCTGTAAGTCCTGGATCTACTGGTGAATTACTATTTGTTGTTGTCCCTATACCTAATTGACCTCGTCCATTATGTCCCCATGACCTCACTGTTCCATCTTGCAATACTACAAATGTTACATTTCCATTATCTCCACCAATAGCAATATCAAATGCATTTGTAATTCCTAATACTTGAGAAGGTGCCGTCCTATTTGTTGTATCACCTAAACCAAGTGCTCCATCATCATTATTTCCCCAACACCATACAGTATTATCATTTTTAATTGCACATCTATGGACCTGTCCAGTGTAATCACCTTGAGCAACCATCTTTGATACATTATTTATTGTAATAGGTGTAGGTGTATTTCTTGCTGTAGTTGTACCATCCCCAAGTTCTCCTTGAGCATTTGCTCCCCAACATTGAACTGAACCATCATTGAATTGTGCACAATATGAAGCTGTATTTCCTCCACCACCTGATATATCAGCCACATTTCCTGTGATTATTTGTACTGGTGAAGTTTGCTGTGTTGTATTTCCATTTCCCACTTGACCTGAAGCATTATATCCCCAACAATATACATTTCCACTTGTGTCTAATGCACATGCTGAAGCTGCTACATTATGTAAATTCCTTGATGTAGCAATTTTTGAAATATTTTCCAATGCTCCCACTCGCACAGGAGTTGGTCGCTGTGTTGTTGTACCATCACCAAGTGCACCATGACCATTATATCCCCAAGCATACAAATGACCATTTTCAAGTATTGCATATGTTATTTGTCTATTTGTACTAATTGAGCTCACATTTTCTGGCAATACCACTTCAACTGGTAAGTATTTATTTGATATCATACTATCATCACCCAATTCTCCATTTACGTCACGTCCCCAACATTGTACTTTTTTATCTTCCATTATTGCACATGAAATACCTGCATTACTGTTTCCCTCCCACAACTTCTCAACCTGATTGATAGTAGTTTCACCACCAGCTGCACCAACTGATATACAAACAGGATCTCCATTTGCATCAAATCCTCTTAATGCTTCTCCTATTGGACATTGTGTTGTTATGTTAGATGCTAATATATTTCCTGAAGTATATATATCTCCTCCTACTACTGATAGTTTATGTGTTGGGTTTGTTGTTCCCAATCCTAAGCTTCCACTTTCTGTAAGTGTTAATGTTTGTGTTCCATTTAGTGATATTGCAAAGTTATTATCTACTTGTTCTCTTAGAGTCCATAGATTTGAATTTGCTCCACTATCTGCTAGTTGTAATATATTTGTTTGTGTTGTTCCGTTTATATCTAATTCGTAATTTGGTGTTGTTGTATTTATTCCTACATTTCCACTTGTATAATATATATCTGATCCGTTTGCTGTCCACAGTCCACCACCAACTACAGGATTGTCATCATATGTTTCATTAACAGTTTTCACATATTGAGGAGTTGTCCTCATAGTTTCTGTTCCATTTCCAAGTTGTCCATATGTGTTATCTCCCCAACATTTCATCCTACCATCTATCAATGTTACACAAGCATGAGTTGGTCCTGCAAAGCCTCCCATTGCAATATCCTTTGCATATTCAACACCCTCAACAAGACTAGGTGTTGTTTGTGGATTTACAGTTGTACCGTTTCCTACTTGACCATTACCATTATATCCCCAACAACTCACTTCACCACTATTATGCAGTGCACAAACAGTTCCATACAAACTATATCCACCAGCAATTACCACTTTACTCACATCTGTCAAACCTGCATCCACAGGTGTACTACTATTTGTAGTTGTACCAATGCCCAGCTGTCCTCCACCATTATAACCAGTTGATCGTACTGTTCCATCTTGCAATACCACATGTGTTGAAGCACCATTATCACCACCAACTGCAATATCAACTGCATTTGTAATTCCAAGCATTTGTGTTGGCACATGACGATCTGCTGTATCTCCTACTCCCAAAGCACCATTACCATTATCTCCCCAACACCATACAGTACCATCATTTTTAATTGCACACTTATGACCATCTTCACCATAACCACCTTGAGCCACAATTTTTGAAACATTTGACAAACTAATTTGCGTAGGAATATTTCTGTCAATAATAGTACCATCACCAACTTGACCTTGAGAATTTCTTCCCCAACACCACACAGATCCATCTGTTTTTGTAGCACAAAATGAACTATATTGACTTCCACCTCCTGAGATACCTGTTACATCTGCTGCAATAATTTGAACTGGTGAAGTTTGTTGTGTTGTTGTACCATTTCCTACTTGTCCATATCCATTATATCCCCAACAATATACAGCGCCCACATCATTTAATGCACATACAGTGCCATGATTTTGATATAAGTTTTCTGAAGTTGCTATTTCTGTAATATCTTCCAACGTTCCTATTCTTACTGGAATATGTCTCACTGTAGTTGTTCCATCTCCCAATTCACCTTGTGCGTTATACCCCCAACCATATACTTGTCCATTTTCTAAAATTGCATATGTTGAATGTTTGTTTGTAATAACTTCTTCTACATCACCTGGTAAATTTACTATTTCCGGAAATGGTTTGTCTGCTGCATTCACACCTGTCCCAACTTCACCACTATCATCATGTCCCCAACACTGTACAGTTTTATCTTCCATTACTACACATGAAGTTCCATCATTTGATTGTCCTTTCCATATTTTTTCTGCTTTATTTATAGCCAATTCACCACCAGCAGCTCCAACTGATATACAAACAGGATCTCCATTTGCATCAAATCCTCTTAATGCTTCTCCTATTGGACATTGTGTTGTTATGTTAGATGCTAATATATTTCCTGAAGTATATATATCTCCTCCTACTACTGATAGTTTATGTGTTGGGTTTGTTGTTCCCAATCCTAAGCTTCCACTTTCTGTAAGTGTTAATGTTTGTGTTCCATTTAGTGATATTGCAAAGTTATTATCTACTTGTTCTCTTAGAGTCCATAGATTTGAATTTGCTCCACTATCTGCTAGTTGTAATATATTTGTTTGTGTTGTTCCGTTTATATCTAATTCGTAATTTGGTGTTGTTGTATTTATTCCTACATTTCCACTTGTATAATATATATCTGATCCGTTTGCTGTCCACAATCCTGATCCTGCTAGTGGTTGGTCTCCTGCTTCGTTTATTGTTTTTACGTATTGGGGGGTGTATCTATGTAATATATCTCCTTGACCTAATTGACCGTAACCATTGTACCCCCAGCACATCATTCTTCCATCTGTTTTCTTGACACAATAATGTGGACCCGTTGTAACTCCCGCAACCGCAAGATCTTGCACATCTTCCAATCCTGCAACTTGCAATGGCGTTGTTTGATCTGTTATCGTACCATTTCCTACCTGACCATATGCATTATACCCAAAACATGAAACTGTTCCATCTGTATGTAATGCACAGGTTGTAGAATGCACATATCTATTTGTAGTATCATACGCAGAACCACCTGGTATAATCTTTGATACATTTGTAAGTCCTGAATCTACTGGAGAAACTTGATTAGTTGTTGTTCCATCACCTAATTGACCATGGTTATTATATCCCCAACCTCTTACCGTACCATCTTGCAATGTTACAAATGTTGAGCCTCTTATACCTCCAGTTGCTTTAATACTTGTAGCCGTTGTAATCCCTGATACCTGTGTAGGTGCATTTCTTTGTGTTGTATCACCTACTCCTAATTGACCATAACCATTATATCCCCAACACCATACTGTTCCATCAGTCTTAATGGCACATTTATATCCTTGACCAGGATAACTCCCATCAATGACCATATCTGATACATTTGCAATATTTATTTGGATTGGATTACTCCTATTTGTTGTGGTTCCATCACCTAATTGACCGTAACCATTGTAACCCCAACACCATACTGTTCCATCTATTTTCGCAGCACAAAATGATGCGTAAGCAGCATTACCACCGTAAATATTATTCACACCTGTTAGCACTTGTACTGGTGAAGTTGCATTTGTTGTTGTTCCATCTCCTACTTGTCCATAAGCATTGTATCCCCAACAACTAACATTTCCACTACTATCTATTGCACAAGCAGTTGTTGTCTCTTGCATCTGCATTCTTGCTGTAACTATCGTCTCTACATTTTCAAGTGTACCTACTCTTACCGGAGTATGTCTCGTTGTAGTTGTTCCATCACCTATTTGCCCCTCATTATTACGTCCCCAAGCATATGCATGACCATTTTCTAATATTGCATAATTGATATTCTTTGTAGACACTACACTTTCTACATCTCCAGGTAACACAACTTCTTGAGGAAATAATTTATTTGCAATGTCTGCTCCTGTACCTAGCTGTCCGTCATCATCACGTCCCCAACATTGCACACCCTTATCCTCCATCACCACACATGTTGAATAATCTGTATATTGACCTTCCCATAATTTCTCAACTTTATTTATAGTTGAAATATCCGCTCCATTATCAGTCAATGATAGCCAATTAGAACCATCATATCCTTCAAAATCAGCACCTGTCCAACGAATTGTGCCTGCGTTTGTATTTGTTGTATTCCCAATATTTAATGCTCCCGCTATAGTAAGAGATTCCAGCGTACTATTAGTACCTATTCCTAATTGATTATTTATATCATCCCAAAAAAGTGCTGTATTATCATCCAATACTCCAGCAGCATTAGTAAATAAAATCGAACCTGATGTATAGCTTCCTATAGTATCTGTTAATGATAGGAAATCTGATGCTCCACCACTTCCACCCGAAGTAAGTGAAAGCCAACTTGAACCATCATATCCTTCAAAATCAGTACCAGTCCACCTAATTGTTCCAGCATTTGAATTAACAGTATTTCCAAAATTGACACCACCGTTAACTGTTAATGTCTCCGTTGTCGTAGATGTACCTATCCCAACTCTGTTATTTGCAGTATCTACAAATAAATCATTTGAATTAACTGCAAAATCACCACCAATCTCTAAGCTACCAACTTTTGTTTGATTTGTGGATCCTGTATTTAAATAATAATCTTCAGTTTGTCCATTTAGCCTATGTGCATTTAACGCAAAGCCTGTAGGAGTCACCTTTCTTCTAGGAGTCATCTCTGGATTTGATCCTATTTTTACTCCCAAATAATAATTTTGAGAAAAATCAATATCAATCAGATTATCACCCACTTCTCCCAATATAGTATTGAATATCCCATTTGTTACTGTAATTGATTTTGCTGTTGGAGTTCCGCATGTTCCTCTACTAGTCCAAAGGCAATTTCCTCCTGTATCCGCATCATATATTGTTAATGTGAAATCATAATCTCCATCTGATACTGCTACGTTACTAGTATCTGTTAGTTTTCCATGATATGTTAATTCTTTATCTGGAGTCGCAATTACATTTATTGATGTAATTAAAATAAAAAACAACAAAAAGAAGCTTCCTAATGCATAATTTAATTTACTCATCGTATTTGAAAGTTTTTGTTTTACACCCATTTTTTTTTATAATTTTTGATACAATTATTATATCACATATACTGCAATACATCCTAATTTTTATATTTATTCTAGTTCATACATTGTTCATACACATTTAAAGTCTCTTTTGCTGTTTTATTCCAGTTAAAATCTCTTGCTCTAACTAAACCCTTCTCTTTAAAATCATTTCTTAAATTTTCATTATCTGCAAATTTTATCATCGCACTAGCTATCTCTTTTGTATCTACAGGATTTACAAGTATAGCTGATTCATCTGAAATTTCAGGTGCTGATCCAAAATTTGTTACTATTGCTGGGGTCCCTGTTGCGAATGCCTCTAATATTGTAGTTCCAAATCCTTCATATAATGAAGGTAATACAAAAAACTCTGCATTTTTAAATAATGGAACAAGCTCATCTCCTATAATATAACCACTAAATTTCACATCTTTTGTTAATTGTAAATCTTTTGAAATATATTTAATATCATTAGAAAGCCATCCCGGCTTACCTGCTATGAGCATTTGATAATCACATCTTTCTCTTCTACTCTTTTTCATTCTATCTTCCTTAAATAACGAAAAAGCATGTAACAATCTTGTTACATTTTTTGATGGCTCCACAGTCCCAAGGAATAAAATATACTTTTTTGTAATTCCAAACTTCTTTGGAACTATTTTACAATTTACCGGGCAGTCTTCATAAAACCTATCATCCAAGCCTGAATAAATAACTTCTGTCTTATCAGCTGTTGTCTTAAATAGTTCTTTTGCATCGTTTTTTATTGATTCGGATACAGCTATAACTCTATCCGCCTTTTTCAACATAAATTTCTTCACAATACGAGATCTTATAACTTCTGATTTTTTATAACTTTCTGGCATCTTATAAATACCTAAGTCATGTAATGTCACAATAACTTTACCTCTATATGTTGAAGGAATCCGAGTTTCTGTAGAAGTAACATGTAACACATCTAGATTTTCTCTAGACAATACAGCTGAACCTAAAAGCTCATTATATGCAAATGGCATATACTTTTTGTAATCAGAAAAAGGATAAAATACTATTTTTGTATTTTTTCTAGTAAACTTCCGCACGTCCTTTTGCCGAACTCTAGAATCAAAAAATAGTACATACTCATTTTCCTCATCAATCTCCAAAAGGTGTTTTATCAATTGATATGTATAATGTCCAACACCTATTGCTTCACCTTTTGCAGGATTTAAAATTGTCCTTGCATCTATTCCTATTTTCATAACCAATTTGATTACATATTATCTGGAGCACTTACTCCTATTGTATTTAATGTTTCTGCTATTACAATTTTAGTTGCTTTCACCAACTTCAACCTTGCTAATGATAATGATTTATTATCCTCGTCAATAACCTTGCATTCAGTATAAAATGAATGAAACTTCTCCGCTAATCTAATCGCGTAATGTGGTAATTGATGTATGTGATATGTATTTGCAATATCCTCAATCATCTCAGAAAAAACTTCTAATTCTCTCATTAATTCTTTTTCCTTTTTATGTGTCAATTCATTTATTGAACATTTTTCTATATCTTCATTCGTAAAAGATGAATTTAGACCTTTTTCTAAAATACCTGCAAGTCTTGCGTGAGCATATTGAACATAATACACTGGATTCTTACTAGACTTTTCTTTTGCTAATTCTAAATCAAAATCCATGTGTGAATCAGATGATTGCATCAAAAAGAAAAACCTAGCAACATCATGACCAACTTCTTCAATTAATTCATCAATGTAAATAACATTTCCAGCTCGTTTACTCATGCGTACTTCTTTTCCATCTTTCATAAGCCTTACCAGCTGTACAATAATGAATTTTATTTCACCCTCAAATCCTAATGCTCTAGCAGCAGCCTCAAACCTCACAATATATCCGTGATGATCTGCTCCCCACACCTCAATTATATGATTAAAGCCTCTGTCCATTTTATTCAAAATATATCCACAATCACTTGCAAAATATGTTTTTACTCCATCACCCTTTATTAAAACTCTATCCTTATCATCACCAAATTTTGTAGTTTTCAACCAAATTGCACCTTCACTCTCAAATACCAATTCTTTTTGTTTTAATTTATCAATCGCTTTTTCCACATAATCAGTTTCCACAATATCCCTTTTTTCAGAAATCCATGAATCAAAGTCTATATGCATCAAATCAGATGTCATTGTCTTTAAATATGTTTCCACGATAATATCTGCAGCCCATTGTCCAACCTCCATGGCATCCTTTTTATCACTTATATCTGACTCTTCTATTTGACCATTTAGCTTATCTATATAATCACCAGCATATACAGCATGTTCATCTTTAAGAACACTATGACCTAATGTTATCACCTGTTCACCTGCATCATTAATATAATACTCACTTGTTACATCAGCTCCATTTTTTTTCAAGACATTTCCCATAGCATCACCCAAAAAACCACCTCTACCATTCCCTAAATGTATTGGTCCTGTAGGATTTGCTGATATAAACTCATTATTTATCTTAAAATTCTTTTTTGAATTATTACTACCATAACTATTACCTTCTTTTATTATATTTTCAACAACATCTTGTAAGTGTTTATATGTCACACTTATATTTATAAATCCTGGAGCAGCAACTGCACAATTATCGATTTTATCACCGCTAAGTACTTCCATGATATCTGCTAATTCATTCGCAATTTCAATTGGTGCTTTTTTTAATTCTTTTGACAATTGAAATGCAACATTAGTCATCCAATCACCATGTGTAAAATCCTTTGGTCTTTCAACTATAATTTCAGGTATATCAAAGCCACTCCAAATATTATCCTTTTGGAGTTTTTTTATAGACTTTTCAATTAATTCTTCAATTATTTTTTTCATAAACATACCTTATAATACCCTCACTCTACCACGCAATCACCAAAAAATAAAGGTCATGCTACAAAAAAATAGAGCACTCTTATAGAGCACTCTATTTTTTTGTATTGATGTTTAAACTTTAATATCCTCCCTAGGCAAGACCTTTCCTAACATTGATATTACCTTGTTTTTCAAAAGGTTGTCCTGATATTGGTTGTCCTTTTACTTTCATATTGTAATCTCCATTTTCTGCTAGAAGATAATATCTTCCTATTGCATCTGTTACAGCGAATCCTGTTTTTTGATTTGTTTCTTTGTTATGGAGTGATACTACTGCAAAAGGTACTGGGTTTTTATCATGTTTTGTTACTGTTCCATATTTCTTTTGTTTTATGAAGTTATCATAAATGAACAGTGCCATATATAGAGATAGGAATATGTAATTTAGAGTTGATGGGTACAGGTAAGTTATTGCTGCTGTAGCTATAAATCCTACGTAAAAAAGAATTATGAAGCTCCATTTCTTTATTGCTGAGAAAGTTCCTGTATAGCTTTTTACTTTTTTATCTGCATATTCATTCCAGTTTATATTCAGGGCATTCATTGCAATATTTGTTGCTAGAACTTTGTTTTCTTCTATTGTTAATGCTTCTCCTGTATATACATCTCCGTATAGTGAATCATGGTTATGAGTTAGGTCTTCTTCATATTTTGGTTTTTCTGGATGTATCAGATATGTTCCATTTGTTGTTAAGAATCCAAATCTTCCATGTTGATCTGAGTATGTTGTTTCTATTTCAAAGCCCTCTATATCAGTTAGAACTAGTTTTACTCCAGGCAATGGTTGTTTTGTTGTTTGTTCAAACACTGTTCCCCAGTTTTGTTCATTTTTTCTTCTAGCTAATATTCCTAAGAAAGGCATTATGAATATATCTGTTGCTGCCATTGGGATTGTTGTGAATAGAGGGATTGTTGTTGAAGCTAGAGCTATTAGTGTTCCTGTTGTTAATCCTACTACTGCAGCTGCTTGATATTGTTTTTCTTTTTGTTGTTCCTTTGTTGGTTCTTGTACAGGAGGATCTGTTACTTCTTGTGCTGGTGGTTCAGGATCACTTCCTCCTTGTACTACTGGAGGAGTTACTATTTCTTTTTCTTCTCTACTAGCGCTACATGTTATTTCTTCATCATCATTTGTACATGTCCATGAAGATGATTCTCCTTGATTTGGAAATTCTGGTATATTTAATACTTCTCCTGTTTGACAGAAGTCTCCTGTGAATTCTGATTCATCTTCTGTATATGTTTTACTTGATTCTCCACATTCTGGATTTACTATTTCTTTTGTAGGTCCTAGAGTTGTTTTTTCTGTTGTTGCTGTTTTAGAATGTGGACAGTATTCGTAGCTATCATCTTCTTGATATGATACTTTGAACCTATATTGGGTATCTTCTTCTAGGTTATCTATCTCTAGAGTTACTCTTCCACTATCAGATGGTTTATCCGTTAGTTTTATTGTTTCTTTTTCATTTGTATATAGATTCTCTACTTCTACTTTGAATTTTATTTTCTCATCTGCGTATTCTTCATCTACTTCTACTCTTAGAGTTACTGAATCTTTTGTTATTTCTTTTATATTGTCGGTTTTGCATTCTTTTTCTTCTTCTGGATCCTCTGGGTCTATTGGTGGGGTTACTGGAGAATCACATGATGGGTCTGGTTTTGTTTTGTATGTGAAGTCTGATCCTGTGTTGTCAGGAACTTGAGTCTCTGTTGTTAATACTGAAATCTCATTAACTTGTGCATCAATCGAAGTTGCAATATTTGGAATTCTTTCTATTTTTAATACTTCCAATATTGTACCATTAGCAGTTTGAAATCGTACTGAGCCTAAATTTCTATCCATACCTGTTAAATCTATCTCCCCACCTGTAGAACTAATAACTTGTGTTTGCCACATTTCAAGATTTGTTCCTGCTGCATTCCATTGCCAAATTATCACATTTACATCATCACCATCATGATTTAACTCAAATCGCAATTTATCAGATGCTGTTATTACATCAGGAGTTATTAATTCTAAACTAAATTCATATGTTTTTTGTCCAATATATTTAACTCCATCCCATGTACCGTTAAGTGGGCTTGCACCAGCTCCTGCTGGATGAAATGCATTCCAATGTGATATATCTGTAATGTCAGTCCAACTTGGCAAAACTATATCATGATTAAATACGTATTTTATATATCTTCCAAACTCATCAATATCAATTGATTCCTCCCATGAATCAGGTGTATTGATATCCCAATCTGAAATTAATGCACTACCCATGTTATTTACATCATCTGAAATATATATATCTATTTTAGGCAAATCATCACTACTACTGTCTATATATGCACGCATTTTTTGAATTTGTTTTGACTCACTCATATCATATATTGCATAGGCAGCCTCAGTGTCATAAGTATATACATCACCTGTTACCACATCATTATTAATGGTATTATCTGCACTTGGCCAATTTGTACTGACCTCATATACTGATTGTGGTTGACTCCATTCTGTAGTTACTTGTTCTTCATCAATCATTTTTATATCAGTAACATTACAGTCTTTTTTATCTGAATCTGGCATTAGCACATACTCCCATGTAACTTGATTATTATTTGAATACAAAAATGAAGTTGTGTCTGAATGTGTACTTTCTTCTGAACCTACTTCATAACACTCACACTCTAGAATTGTTTTAATAACTGTATTATCACCTGGTGTTGGTGGCATTATACTTTGAGACTCATATTCAACACGAACACCATCCAGCACTGGCACTGAACCTTTGTATAAAATTGCTTTCCATCTTAGATTATCGCCTTTTATATCAAAAATTAATTCTTCACCACTATTAACTTGTATCCATGTAGCACCTCCATCAATTGAAAGATAATATTCTATCCTTGATTCTCCTTCTAATTCTTCATCCGCTATTAGAGTTGCTTTTATTATATCTGCAATACTTCCATTTATTTTATCTGACTGCACTACTGCTGGAGATATAATCTCTGTTGGCAAAATTGAAAAATGAATATCTTGATCACCCCAATTTTCTCCCCAAACTACTGATGGCTCATCATTTGAATTAATCACTATATCTAAATTTAATGTCTCAACATTGCCAGATAAACTATCACTCTCCGTTGACTCACCGTCACCGCCAGTCCAAGATGATCCATTCCACATTTTGAAATGTGTACTAGACCACTCAAGCTCACTCCATACAATCATAGGACGATTATCAGAAGTCAATTCCATATCCATATATTGAACTTGTTTACCTGTCTCATCTACTACATCATATCCTATTGTTCCATCCATCTTTTCCCATGCTAGACTATCTAATCTTGTAAGATGTATATTTTGTTGCTCATCTACCCAAGATACAATAGGATTATCTTCATTATCTAAATTTAATCGTACTATTTCAGTATATCCAACATTCATATGACGACTTTCCCAAGAACCTTCATCCCACGTCTGCACACCTAACCTGATAATCCCCTCAGCATTTATGACATATGCAACAACTGGATTATTATTTGAATCAACTTTTAATTGAGGTATTCCATTAGACATCCAATTCTCAAGTTCATCATTATCAGTCCCACCATCCATAGAGCTCCATGAGCCACCATTCCAATGTGCAAAATGTATAGAACGCATATCCGCATTATCCACATATGTAATCATTGGATTATTATTGCTATCCCTAGCTAATTGAATTTGTATTGGAGAACCTCCAAAATTCATCTGATCATATGATGCTGGACTACTCATTTTACCGTTCCACTCACTACCTGTCCATTCAGTATAACCAACTTCAAATCCTTCCCCATTATCTATCTTTGTTACAATCATAGGATGCCCACCAGAACTTAATACCATATTAAATTCATAATTCCACATTGGCAAATTATCACTGAATATTCTATCAGAATCAATAATTCCTCCCATAGTAACCCAAGCATCACCACTCCATTTTCTCACAAATATATCAACTGCATCTTCTTGTACATCAGGGATTTCCTCTTGTATACCAATCCAAGCTACAACAGGATTTCCATCATTATCCACAAAAATTTGTGGTTGACTAGCTTGTCTACAACCATCATTGGCCTCATCTATTGGTCCCTCCATTGTAAATGCAAGGGCATTATGTACACCAAGCAATCTCAACAAATTATCCAACATGCCAATATCACCGGGTTCACCTCCGGGTTCACCATCTCCACCTTCATCTGAACACATGGATACAGTTGTCGAAATATCCTCCTTACCAGCAACATCACTCATTGTAACCCAATCATCACCATCCCACATTGTAAACATTATATCACCATCTTCTTCCCAAACTACCATTTGATTTCCATCACTATCTAGTGTTATTTTTGGATCATATCCACGATCATTCATATTATTTTGTATGTCCTCTTTTCCTAACGTAGACCTATCTGCATTTGTCCAGACACCGCTAAACCCTGCTAATGAAAATGATGTGTCTTCATTATCCAAAAACGCAGTTGTTTCATCTTTGTCTACAAAGTTTTCTGTATCAAAACTGTCTTCAAATCCAAATTCATTCCCATCTGGACGAGTCGTAAAATTCCAATCATCTTTAACATCAAATCCTGCAAAATCATTTATAAAAGACTCCTCAATTAAAACAAAGTATTTCGTGTCAAAGCTTAATTCTTGTTCCCAATCAATTACTAAATTACTTGTATTCCAACCTGTAATTCTATCACTCATACCATCTAATTCTTCTATCAAGCTCTCATCATCATACTTATATATTCCTATATTACCATTTCCAAAGACTGCATCCTCAGTAAATTGAATACTAAGATTATCGTTATTATCTGCAGTATTGCTCCCATGTATAGGATATTTACTGTCAATCACCAAACCTGTTACAGAAGGATAAAAAAACATTCCTCCGATATAATAATAGTAATTTAACGTATCAGTATCCACAACTTCAACTATTTCTTCCGTGTTTATATTTACGTTATACACAACATAACTATCCTCAACAATATAAAAATTTTCTCCATCAATATTCACCAGATCATTTATATCATCTCCAAAATCTCCAATGCCTTCATATACCATTGTAGGTTCTGATGGATTATTCAAATCAATTGTATACATGTCTACTCCATCCACATAGTACATCAGTTCATTTTCAATATCATATGATAATGCTATACCTCTATGATTATAATCATAATTTTCTATGAAAGTTATTCCTACATTAACTTCATTAATTAAATACAAAGAAGCATCTTCTACACTAGACATTCCATACAAACTACCATCCTTATCAAAGGCTATAGATTGAATATTCTCAGATAAATCACCAATTTTCACTATATCTCCAGTATCCATATCCACAGTAGCTAGCACAGAATCACCTTCTGCATCAAAAACAGCAAATACAATTCCGGTATCCCAATTTACAGCTACACTTAATATGTTGTGCCAATCTCCAATAGGTGTTGCATCCAAAGATGTTGCCTTATCTGCTTCAAAATCACCCTCATCAACTCCATACAAATAACTATTACCCGCACTTCTGTTATAGCTCTCCAAAATATATAAATCCAGCTCTTCGGATGCTGGAATAGCTGGCATAGACGGTAACGGAGCTTCTGGTGCAGCAACTACGACATTAGCAAATAAAAAAACGAAAATACTAATTATTCCAATAAGCTTCATTCTCAAATTTATCATATTTTCTTACTATTTATATATATTTTATATTATAGAAATTATACCATAAAAAAAAGAATCATGAAATTCATGATTCTTTTCTTATATTTTTCTAACAATTGAATTATAGTTGTTCAACTATAAGCATATTTGTTGTTCCTGATTTACCAAAAGGCAATCCAGCAACAATTACAATTTTATTTCCTTTCTTTGCATATCCCTGTTCTTTTACAATCTTTTTTGCTTGTGCCACAGTTTCATTTGTTGTGCTAAATCCATCAATAATATGTGCACATACGCCAAAAGATAATTGCAAATGTTTATATGCGTCTTCGTTTGGAGTAAGTGCCACCACATCTCTTCTAGGCTTGTACCTTGAAATTTTTCTAGCGCTAAATCCAGACTCTGTCAAAGCCACAATTACACTTGCATCTACATCATGTGCAATTTGTATTACACTTTTTGAAATAGCATTTACAGTTCTACATGAATGATCTTCATTGTCCTCAACGATTCTACATTTCATATCTCTCTCAGTTCTCACAGCGACATTCGTCATTGTTTGTACAGTCTCAAGGGGATATTCGCCTACAGCACTCTCTGCTGAAAGCATAACAGCATCTGCTCCATCTAATATTGCATTTGCAACATCAGTAACCTCCGCTCTGGTAGGCACTGGTGCAGAAATCATAGATTCTAACATCTGAGTTGCAACTATAACGGGCTTTCCTACTATATTACACTTTTTCACAATCATTTTTTGTAAATGTGGCACATCACAAGCAGGAACTTCTACAGCAAGATCCCCTCTAGCCACCATTATTCCATCGGCTTCAGAGATTATTGCATCTATATTTTCAATAGCTTCTGGGGTCTCTATTTTCGCAATTATTTTCATTGTTGCTTTTTTCTTCTTCAATATATTTTTCAGCTGCTTAATATCTTTTGCTGAGCGGACAAAAGAAATTGCCATAAAATCAACTCCTTGTTCAATTCCAAATGCAACATCTTTTTTATCTTTTGTAGTTAATGCATCCATACTTAATCTTGCACCAGGTACATTCACACCTCGTCTAGATCTTATCATTCCACCAACCACAACCTTGGTTTCAATTTCAGTATCAGTTGTTTTTATAACAACTAATTTTTTTGTGCCATCATCAATAAGTATTTCTTGCCCTTTTTCAACTTCTTTTGATAATTTTTTATAATTTATACTAACTATTTTTTCATTTCCTGCCACTTTTTTTGCAGTAATAATAAATTTTTGTCCTTTTTTCAAAGTTATTTGCCCATCAACAAAATCACCTATGCGAATTTTTACCCCACCTAAGTCTTGTAAGATTGCTATATCTCGTTTTGTTTTCTTTGTTGCTTCCTTTATAAATTTAATTCTTTGTCCGTGCTCAGCATGGTCTCCATGAGAAAAGTTAAGTCTTGCAACATTTACACCTGCATTGATTAATTTAGTTAAAATTTCTGGTTTTTCAGAAACAGGACCAATCGTTGCTACAATTTTCGTTTTCTTCAAGTAATACTTTGACATAATTATTTAATAAATAATAAATTGATAATTAATAAATGATATTTTTATAATCCAAACATTTGTGCAAACGGATTTATATTTTCCCCTTTTTCAATTTCAAATCCAGCCCGTTGCCATGCGCTTATTCCGCCAGAGACATCAAAGCAATTTTCAAATCCTTCATTTTGTAAAATATTACAAGCAATTTGGGATCTGCTTCCAGTAGCACAATATATCAAAATCTTTTTATTTTTATCTAAATCTGAAGTATCTCCTTGTATTTCATTTAATGGTTTTAATATACTGTTAGCTATTTTACTCATAGTATTTTCACCCGCAGTTCTTACATCTAACAAAATCACATCTTTATCTTTTTCTAGTATTTCTTTTGTTTCTTCAACGGTAATTGATGGTACATTCATATGAAATTTGTATTTAATAAAACGCTACTTATTATACACAATAAATAGCGTTTTGTCAATATCATTCCATTGTAATCAACTCAATCTTTATGTTGATTCCAAGGCATTTTTATAAGTACTTTTGTCATCATACAATTTCCACTAAATCCTGCATATAAAAATCCTAAACTTATGCCCAAAGGCAAAATAAGGAATAAATCATTTTCAAAAATAACCTTGAACATGAGACCTGCCAAAACAATAATTCCAGCAGTTATTAAAACTTGACGCATTATTGGAATACGATTTTTATTATTACCTGCCGTTGGTAATTTTTCTGTCTTCCAGGCATTGATACCACCTTCCACACTATAATGATTATCAAAGCCACAATCTGTCAAAATATTACAAGCCATTTGCGAACGACTTCCACTTGCACAATGTAGATATATTTCATCATACTTTTTTAATTCAGTAGAATGATTTTTCAATTGATCAACTGGAATATTTATTGTATTTGGTATCCTTTCTGCATCATGTTCAGCCTCTGTTCGCACATCTATACAAATAAGATTTCCTTTCTTATTTTTTAATTTTTCATTTAATTCCTGTGGAGTAATTACTTGTGACATTTATTTATATTTATAAATTATATTTTTATTTACCTACAGTATACCATAATACAAATTGTTATCCACAGGAACCTTTTGACAAATATCTATAAATTTAGTACAAATAGGGTGTGCTTTATATTTAAAAATAAAATAACAAGGAGAAAAATAAATGCCCAATGCCAACCAAAAAGATAGCCTTACAATTCCTGTAAGATGTGGTAGTGGATATATTCGTGTACCAGAAACTGATCGTACACGCGAACCTTATACAGATATAAGACAACCTACGGGTGATAAAAACAAAGATACATCACAAAAACAAACCGTAAAAATATGAAGCACAATCAAAAAGCAACTCTCAATTTTTGAGAGTTGCTTATTTTTTTATTTGTTTTTTAAATATATTAATTTACTTTAAAATGACTGTTTACAAAAATATATTTAGCGAACACATCTAACATATACACTTATCATTTTAAAACTCAATTTCTTCCACGCTATCCTTCTTCGGAACAACCACGTTTAGATTATATTTCTGCTTAAGTTTTTCAGCTAAAAATTGTGATGATGACACCTCGCCCATAGTTACAAAAACTTTTTGAAGCGTACTAACACTATCTCCCACAAATTCAATGAGATTATTACTATCTTTATGTCCAGAATATCCTCGTATTGATTCAACTCTGATTCTAAGTCTCACCCATTTACCATCGATGAATACTTTACCTTTTTTCTTTTCTTGAATATCTCTGCCCAAAGTACCAAATGCTTGATAACCAATAAATAAAACTGTATTATTTTTATTTCCCAACAACTTCTTTTCATGCAATCTAATCCTACCACCATTAGACATCCCTGAACTTGCTATAATAATTTTGGGTCCTTTTTGCTTTTCTATAGAATGTGATTCTGCTACATTTTTTATAGTTACAAATTTTGGAAAATCAAATATATCATCGCCTCGTGCAATCTCTCCTTTAACCCTATTGTTAAATAATTTTTTATGCTTTCTAAATATATCTGTTACTCTTTGAGCTAACGGTGCATCAAAGTAAACAGGTATTTCTGGAACCTGTCCATGTTCAACAAGTTTATTTATTTCATAAAGTAATATTTGAGCTCTTTGCAAAGCAAATGTTGGTATCAACAATGTGCCATTTCTTTTATAATTTTCTCGGATTGTTTGCGCAAGCTTTTCAGTTCTACCTCTGCGATTCTCATGATTTCTATCTCCATAAACACTTTCCATAAGCAAATAGTCAATTCCTTCAATTTTTTCTGTATCTGGTAAGATAAGTGCTGGAGAATTCCCTAGATCACCTGTAAAAACCATCGATCTATCATTACGCTCAAATTTAACCATTGCACTACCCAAGATATGACCTGCATCCATAAATTCAGCAGTCACATTATCACCAATAATAAATTTATGATGATATTCTATAGTACGCCATAGATTAAATGAATGTACAATATCACTCTTATCATAAAGTGGCTCACAACCCATTTCATCAGCTTCTTGGGTGAGAATTTTTAATGCATCATCAAACATCACACCAGACAAATCTTTTGTGGCCTGAGTAGAATAAATAATTCCCTTAAATCCATCTCGCACTAATTGTGGAATTTTTCCAATATGATCAGCATGTGCGTGAGTCACAACAAGTACATCAATCTCCGAAGGCTCATAATGAAATTTATTATCTAATGTATAACATTGCTGTCCACTATGCGTAAGTCCACAATCAATAAGAATTTTTTTATCTCCTACATCGAAAAGAAAATTAGCACCTGTTACACTGCCTGCTCCCCCATAAAATGTTATAGTCGATTTTTGATTTTTCATATTTTTGTTTTGTATTTTTCGTATACTCTTATTATAGCACAAACTTTTTGGACTAAAAAACGAGCATATGAAATGCTCGTTTAATGTACTCCCAAATTTTTTATTCTCGCCTAAATCCAAGTTTGTCCATTATAAGTGCCATTGGGCAATATCCAGTCATTGCAAAACTCATAAACATAAACCCTACAAACAATGTAAAATACAACCATCTCTCATCTACCACTAATGCAAGCACAGCTGAACCAAACACCAATAGTCCTCCTATAAAGTAAACCATTCTTGGTATATGCCAATATCCTATACAAAGTCTATACGGCTTTTTCTTTTGCTCTGTCATAATATTTTAATATTAATAGATTAACCTTAATTTAATTATATCACAATTTTTCATTAATTTTTTGGTTCCAAGTTTTTTCTTCAAACATTTTATACACTACTGGCAAAATAACTAATGTCAAAAATGCTGACAATGATAGTCCTGTAATAATAGCCCACGCGAGACCCTCCCACACCGGATCAGATATAATTGTAAGTGATCCCAATATTGTTGTAAGTGAAGTTAATGCTATCGGAAGTAATCTAGTTTTACCAGCTTTTGTCAAAGCATTTTCAATGTTCTCTCCTTTATCTTTCAATTGAAATACATATTCTAAATAAATAATTGCATTATTTACAACTATACCAGCAAGTGCAATAACTCCAATCATACTAGTTGCATTAAAGTATGTATCATTAAAAACATACAAAACAAAAAATCCAGGTAACACTCCAATCAATGCAAGTGGTATGGTAGCCATTACATATAGAGGAACTCTAAGTGATTTAAACTGTGCCACAAGCACAAAATAAATAAGAAATATTGCAACCCCGAACGCAATTCCCATATCACGAAATACCTCAAGAGTAAGCTCCCATTCTCCCCCAATTTTAACAGAATATCGCTTTCCGTCTTCATCTATATAATTAACTCCAAATAAATTCCAACTCTCGATTTCTGCATTTTCACTAGGCAATCTGTATTCAGTCACTAAATATTTAAGCATTTCCATAGAAGCATACACTACACTCCTGCCACTCATTTCACCACCAACATAGACAGTTGGTCTCCGGCCGTCCATCAAAATAACATCATCCAATGGTAATTCTTCATCTTGCAACAAAGATGCTAGTGAAACCAATTCACCATTTTTAGATCGCATATTTATATGTGACAAATCTTGTACATCATCTCTATCTTTCTCTTGTGCACGAAGTGATATGAAATTAGGTTGTGAAAACCTCTTCTCATTATCCAAGCTATCATTATACAAATCTATTTGAACTCCACGCATAGTTGCATTTATAGCAAGTATAACGTCATCAACACTAACTCCAACCCTAGTTGATTCCTCTGTATTTATTCTATAAGTTTTTTCTATAGAATGTTCCAACCTTGAAGTATCTATATCAACAATTCCCTTTAATTGCTTGGTTTCATTTAATAAATTTCCTGCTATCTCCCGCATCATTTCTTGATCCTGTCGACTAAACCCCTGCACCTTTAATTGATAAGTTGATAACACTGGAGGTCCTGGAGGATCTTCTATTATTTTTATATTTGCATTTTCACTTATTCCAATACCTTTTAAGTTTTCACGTACACTGGTTGCTATTTCTTCTGATGTAATTTTCCTATCATCTTTATGTACCAAATTTGCCTTTAGTGTTGCATGATTTGACATTTGCCTTGCATCTGAACCTTTGAACAAACCATTGAAATCAATAACTGGTGGTGTTCCTACAGTTGATTGAATTGTTACTATATTTTCATTTTCAAGCATCCTATGAGAAATTTGTTTTGCTACATCATCAGTCTTTTCAATGCTTGTATTATTTATTGTATCTATATACACATAAAACTGATTCCTATCTGCCTTTGGTAACATGCGAAATTTAACCAACGCAAATGCTGGTAATAACATCGAGATAACAAGAGCCATTCCAACAATTCCTAATAATATTTTTTGCTTTTTCTTATCCGCAAAAATTGTAACTATAAATTTTTCATAATTATTTTCAACACTACTCACAAACTTACGAATTTTTGCTCGTAGCTTATTTAATAGACCCTTTGTATCTTCTTCCACTGTTAACAATTTATTTCCAATAAAAGGACTTATAGTCAGGGCTACAAAAAGTGAAGCAACGATTGCCACTGGAACAAAAAATGGAATTGGTCCCATATAAGGACCCATCATTCCTGTTACAAATGCCATGGGAATGAATGCTAAAACCGTAGTAATTGTAGACATCACCAACCCACTACCCACTTCAGCAACTGCATCTGTTATCACTTCTTCACGATTTTCATTTTTCCGCATCTTCAGATGCCTATACATATTTTCTACAACAACAGTTGCATTGTCTACCAGTAATCCAAGCGATAAAATTAGCGCAAATAGTGTAATTCGATTTATCGTTTGATCAAAAAGCATACCAAGTCCAAAAACTGCAAGAAGTGATAAAGGAATAGCAATTGCAACTATAAGAGCACTACGCGTATTTAAAAATAAAAGAAGTATAATAACAATAATAACAATTGATGTTATTAGATTTCTAGTTAGACCAAAAATTTCTTCATTAGCCACATTACCATCATCTCTTACAACATCTATTTCAACATGGCTTGGAATTATATTTTGTTGTTTCAACATTTCTAATTCTTTTTCAACAGCTTTAGAAACTGTTGTTGCATTTACGCCTCCAAGTTTTGCTATGCCAACATAAACAGCATCTTTACTATCATCTCTTTTTTCAAATCTAACATAATTATCAATTGCAATTGGACCATTTTCTACAGTTGCCACATCTTCAATTCTCACAGTTGATCCCTCTATTTCATTTATTACTAATTTTTCTAATTTTTCCTTATTTTCAATATTTCCAAAAACTCTAATAGATGTATTATGGGAACTATCATCAGTATTAATATTTAATACATGTGTATTATTTGTTTTTATAACACCAATCACCTCATTTATGCCAATATTATAATTTGCCAATTTGTCAGTATCTACAAAAATAGAGAGGTCATCAGTTCTTCCACCATGTACACTCATTTTTGCAGTATTTTTCACATGCTTCAGAGAATCTACAAGATCAAAAGCAAAAAGCCTCAAAGAACTCTCAGAGAACTTATCCGATGTAAGTGCTAGAGTTATTATTGGCACATCATCTGTATCAACTTCTTCAATATATGGATCAACTGCTCCAAGCGGCTTTTCATCCATATTACTTCTAAGTCTCTGAACTAAATCTGTCTTTGCTGCATTTTCATCAGAACCAATATCAAAAGCCACCAACACACTACTGTACCCTGGCATTGATTGTGAATATATATCGTCCACATCACTAATCTCTCTAACCTTATCCTCCATTGGACGTGTAACAAGCTCATAAACCTCCTCTGAAGTTGCTCCTGGAAATTCTGTATTAATACGAAATGCAGGTGCTACGATCTCTGGATTATATTGCTTAGGCATAACAACAAATCCCAACACACCAAAAGCAACAATAAAAAGTATGACTAATACACCCAATTCTTTATTGCGTATAAATACTCCTGCCAATTTTTTAAAAATATTATTTTGCATAAGATTAGTAATCAATAAAGAATAAAATTATTTAACAACATGAATTTCATCACCATTCTGAATGTTATGTGCACCTGACACGATTATATTCTCGCCCTCGCTTATTCCATCAATAATTACATTTTCATCATTCTCTGTTAAAATATTTACATTTTTCATTTCTGCTACACCTGATTTTTCTACAAAAACAAACGTGTCATTGTATTGTTTTATAATTGATTCTTTTGGAATTCTAATTCCACTACTATCACCTACACTAAATTCAACACTAACAAATACACCTAATTCAATGTTAACATTTTCATCCAAAGCTATTTTAACCAGATTTTTTCTGGTAACTGAATTAATAACCGGACTTACAGCGATAATTTTTGCCTTATATATTTCATCATCATTAATCACATTTACCTGATCGCCAATTTCAAGTACTGTACCAATATTAACTGGCACATCAACTGAAACTTCTTTTTGATTCTCACCTCCAACAATATATACTATTTGACTTCCTGTCATAACAGTATCTCCATTTTTTATAAAAACTTGTGAAACAACTCCATCAAATGGTGCAACTAATCTTGATTTAGCCAATATTGCAGCAGCTTGATTGCTAGTTGCTTGCGCACCATCAACTTGCAATTTGAATTGTTCTCTTTCCTCTGGTTTAAAGTCATCCCACTTCCTCCTCGCTTTTTTTTCTTCCTCTATAGCTATCTGCAATTGTGACTGAGCTCCACTATATTGTGCATTTAATTCTGGAGAGCTAATACTTGCCAATACCTGACCTTTTTTAACACTATCCCCCTCCACAACAAAAACATTATTAATATTTCCACCTATCTGAGCAGACAAAACAGCTTCACTAGAATTACTAACTAAGCCTCCAAAATTTTCATGATTAAAAGCTTCTTCAACACTTGCCTGAACAACTGTAATATTTTGAATATCCTCTGATTTAATTTGTGCCTGTTTTTTTGCAAAACCCAATACGATAACACTTAAAATAAAAATACCTATACAACCAAAAATTATGTTCTTCATATTATTCAAAAATTATAAATTACTTTTTTTGTGCTGTTACTACAATTTTAACAATTTCATCCTTCATTTTTTGTAATTCTTTCTTTTGTTTTACACCTTTACTAGCATTATCGATATACATATCCAAATGATTCTCAAGTATTGAGATGTTTGCAGATTTCAATAATCCAATAACTGCTAAATTTTGCTGAATAATATCAAAACATTTTTTATCTGAATTTCCTTCACGTTCAATATTACTTAAAATTTTATCCAAACTAGTTCGTGCCTTTTTAAGCGCTATCACAACTTTTTGCTTCTGAATATCATTTTTTGTCATATTTAAAATAAAATAATTATACCTATACCATAGGTATATATACTACAAAATTTTCTGTTTTCTGTCAATAGCACAAATTTAAAAGCAACATCATTACAATGTTGCTTTTTTACAATCTCTATTAACTCACAGAGATTGTAACTGGAAATGGAATATGCATTAGAAACATTCTGACTACACTCCTGATAGCTTTTTTTGCATCTTCTTCTGACCATTTTTCATTTTCATGAAAAAATAAAAAATTATCATTATTTTTTTCATCAGGAATGATTATACAATTATCTCCAGCTGATTTAAAAATATCATGGATGCTTAAATCTGAAGGAAATCCTCTCATTATGATATTCCACGAAGCACCTTTTTTAATAGGTTCAAACTTAATATCTCCTGCCATACAACATCTCCCTTTTTATAATGAACTACTTTTTTAACTTAAAATACATATTACCATACAATTCTCCATATGTCAATATCTAATTTTGTGAATCAACAGACTTCCATGATTCTCTAACTAGAAAATTTAATAAACTTGTTACTCCAGAAACTCACCCATACCAACAAGTATCTACTTTCTATAGGGACAGCATTATTAGTATATCCATTCAATATAAAAATTATTTAGAATTTATGTATTCATAACATTTATCACTAACTTATAAAAACAACTAGACACTCTGTAATGTCCAGTTATTTTTTTCACCCTTTTACTTCCAATAATGTTTTTGATCATCTTCAGAAGCTTCTTTTTGTAAAGTAACCTTGGAACGAGCTTTTACTTCTTGCTCAACCACATCTCTATCTCGTCCGTATTTTAATCTAGATAACTCTTTAATTGGTTCTATCATATCTTTGTTTCCATCTGTAGGAAATGGTGCACTCAAATTAAATGGTGTTGTAGACACTCCATTCAATAATAACCGTCCAAAATAATTATAATTATCTACATTAACTAAATCCTTAGACGTGAATACTGGTTCAAATTGTTTTTGCAAGAACTCCGCATCTTCTGGTCCAACTCGATATACAGCAATTGAGCCTACGTTACCAAATACAGCTTTTGAGATATCATCAGATAATTGCCCTATGAATTGATGTGCTAAGATAAGTGCCAATCTGTACTTCCGGGCTTCTGACAAAATTTGTGATATAGAATCAGTTGTTACATTTTGAAATTCATCTATATATAGGTAAAAATCTTTTCTATCTTCTTCTGCCATATCAACTCGTCCAAGTCCCGCCATAAGTAATTTACCAACAATAATCATACCTAGCAAATGACTGTTTGTTTCACCAATTTTACCTTTAGACAAATTAATAAGTAAAATCTTTTGACCATCCATTATTTTTCTGAAATCCAATGTGCTTTTTTGTTGAGAAATAATAGGACGCATCAAATCATTTGATAAAAATGGTGTTAACTTTGATGTAATATATGGAACCATATTAGCAAGAGCTGCTTCACCTCCAGCTTTTTCAGCTTCTTCCATCCAGAAACTCCTAACTGTTTCGTTTTTACATTTAGATAATTTAAACTTCCGAAATTCATCATCTGCTAAAACTTTTGGTATTTCCATAAGCGTTGATCCAGAATTAGGATCGTCCATTATAAGAAGCATCGCATTACGCATATATTGCTCAAACATTGGACCACCTGTTGCCTTTAAATCATATAATTTATCAAAAATATTTATTATCTCATTTACAACGAAAGTTTTTTCTTCTGGCTTATCAACATTATATTCAAGCATGTTCAAGCCAAATGGTCTTTCAGCATCTGCTGGATCAAAATATACTACATCTTCAGCTCGCTCCTTTGGCACAGATGATAAAATATCTTCAATTGCATCACCATGTGGATCTATGAAACAAAGTCCATTTCCATTCTTTATGTCCTGTTTTGCCATCTCCTGTGAGATTGTTGACTTACCAGTACCAGTTTGTCCAATAATATATAAATGCCTACGACGATCGTTCTGTGCCATATAAACGTCTGTCTTAACACCACGATACTCATTTGCACCTATAAACACACCCTCCTTTGGAATATCTGTTGGCGGCGGCGCACTTCCAGATTTTAACCATTTAATTTTTGGCGTTTCAGTTGTAGAAATCGGGAAATGAAAAATACTTGCCAATTCTTCTACACCAAGTAGCATTGCCTTATCTTCATTGAATGCTCGAAATATATAATTAAATGCCTGTTTCTTTGAATTTTTACCTACATTTTGAATTGTAAAATGATTTATCCCAGGATTCTCAAATTGTGAAAATGCATTTGACATATGCGCTAATATCTCCTCTGATCTCTCCTGAGTCTCAGCTGATGCAACTAATCTGATATTAACCTTAAATCCAGATTTCGTTGTTTTTGATTCTATATTTTTTACAAGCTCTTGCTCTTCTGGTGTTAACTGTACAACTTTAGTTTGCTCATGATCTTTATTTGTTGCTAATGTTTTATTCACTTCTTTCATTACTCCTTTCATGATTCCACCCTGAGCATCTTTCAGCTGTTTCCCCTGTTGCATTTCATGAGCTATCTTCTTGCCCTTACTACGCCATGCCTTGCCTGCGTCCCTGAGGATGATTTGTATACTAGCACCCTCACCTGTAGACTTCAACTTACTAAATGCATTTGTAATTTCATTCAATGGATCCGCCTCCATCATTTCATATGTTTTAATAGGCAATGAACTAGACTTGCTTAATTTAACAATGCCCATAGCAGTATAAGATCCTGGTGAAAATATTGTATAATCAGTAACCTTTTCAATCATTGAATCAGGATAATAACTATGCACCTGCTTCTCAAATGAAGATGTGAATTTTCTTGGCACTGAAATATAAAATAAAATTTCCTCACCTTCAGCTGGATTTGAAATCTCCAAAGCTATTGTTGGTTTCCCATAAAACATTTTTTTAAATAAAATGCTAGTATCTTTTAACTGTACAAAAGAAGCTAATAGCTGCTCCATTTCACCAATCTCTTCTTTCCACAAATCAGGATTTTGTTTATGCTGCTCTTTATCATAATTTTTCGTAACTCGTACAACCTCCAAATCTTCATTCATTGATATATTAATCAATTCTTTATAACCAAAAATACTTTTCAAGATAAGTATTGTTCCTGTTATAAAACTAATCAAGCCAAAAGCAGCTATTGTAATCATTATAAGGGTAGTTTCCATATTTTTATTTTATTTACCAATTCATAGACATATTATATCACTTTTTATAATAAAACCAAAAACAAAACCCCATGATTAATTCATGAGGTTTTATTTCCATCTTTTTGTAAAATGGTATGTTCATCAAACTATGCTTTAACTGCATCCTTCAAACCTTTACCAGCTTTGAACTTTGGTACAGTTGTTGCAGCGATTTGAATTTTTTCTCCTGTCTTTGGATTTACTCCTTGACGAGCTTTTCTGTCAGATGTAGAAAATGTTCCAAACCCTGTAAAAGCAACTTCATTACGAGCTTGCAATTGACTTGTTACCTCATCGATGAAAGCTTCTAGAAAACGTTCTGTATCAGCTTTACTCATATCAGTCTTTGCAGCAACTGCAGCTACGAATGTACTTTTATTTATCTTTGCCATTATATTTTCACCTGCCTTTCCATTTTAAAATTTTACATGATTATTTTGCAATGTCCCTATTCTACTACGTTTTTAGTAAATAAGGCAAGTCGTGCTATCCACAACTTGCCTAAATAATACTAATAATATATTTTTTGTCAAATATATTCCATAAATATAAAACAAAAAAACGCTCACATGTGAGCGTTTTTTATTCTTCAAAGTTTATCTTGCATACTCAATTGAACGAGTTTCTCTGAGAAGATTTATTTTTATCTCTCCAGGATATTTCAATTCTCCTTCAATTTTGTCAGCAATTTCTCTAGCTAATTTTGAAGCTTGCAAATCATCTATCTCTTCAGGATTTACAAATATTCTTATTTCACGACCAGCTTGAATAGCGTAACACTTTTCTACTCCATCAAAATTTCCTGTAAGTGTTTCCAACTCTTCCAATCTCTTCAAATAATTTTCAACAGTATCCTTACGCGCTCCAGGACGTGCAGCACTAAGTGCATCCGCTGCAGTAATGATATAAGACTCTGCTGTAGAATATGGATATTCTTCATGATGTGATTTCATTGCATCAATAACTTTTTGATCAATTCCAAATTTCTCCAAAATTTTAATGCCAATTTCAACATGAGTCCCTTGAACTTCATGATCAACAGCTTTTCCAATATCATGGAAAAGTCCAGCCATCTTTGCAGTTTTCACATCACAACCTAATTCAGCCGCCATTGCCCCAGAAAGGTATGATACTTCCAATGAGTGCAAAAGTACGTTTTGTTTAAAACTTGTACGATACCTAAGTCGCCCAAGCATATAAAGCAATTTTGGATTAAGTCCTGCAATCCCTACTTCATAAGCAGCCGCATCACCAGCTTCTTTAATACGATTATCTAATTCTTTCTCAGCCCACACAACTGTTTCTTCAATTTTTGCAGGATGGATTCTTCCATCTTCTATCAATTTTTCAAGTGCAACTTTTGCAACTTCTCTACGTACTGGATCAAATGATGAAAGCACAATAGAATCTGGTGTTTCATCTATAATAATTTCTACACCAGTCATTCTTTCCAAAGAACGAATATTTCGCCCTTCTCGTCCTATTATCTTACCTTTTATATCTTCATTTGGAATTGATAATGTTGACGTCATCACCTCTGCTGCATGTGAACGAGAATATTTTTGTATAACATGTGTCATTATATCTCTAGCCTCTTTTTCTAATTCATCATGAGATTGTTTTTGAAGTTTCATGATTTGTTCTGATAGTTCTTCTTTATTTTGTTCTTCTGTTAACTGCAACAAAGCAGTCTTTGCTTGATCTTGAGTAAGCTCACTAATTGCCTCAAGCCTATCCATCTCTTGATTACGCATTTCTTCAACTTTTTCACGCACATCACGAATTTCCTGAGCTTTATTTTTTAAAGCCTCCTTTTCTAAGTCTGACTCTTCTAACTTTTTATCTAAAGCATTTTCTCTTTTATCAAGTCTCTGCTCAGAAGATCGTATAGACTGCTTCCGTTCCTTTTCTTCTTCATCTGCCTTATCCAAAATCTCTACTGCTTTTTCCTTTGCTTCCAAAACAGCATCTTGAGCCTTTGTTTTTGCTTCAGTAATAATTTGTGTCACCTGTCCTTCAGCAGTTTTTACTTGATTTTTTGCGATAACTTGTCTCACAATATAACCAATAGCACCACCAACAACTAACGACACTATTATTCCCATTAATAGCGTTGTTTCAATCATAAAAATTTTTGGACCATACTGTCACGAACGAGCGAAAAGATGTGCACAAAAAAACCTACCTCTTATAATTCATAGATATTTATTTTTCCATGCTCAATTATTTGTAATGTAAGATAAATCATACTAGATTTAATATTCATTTTCACTTAATTCCAGTCACTCTCTCCCAACAGAAAATCCCTGCAAACATTTAATTAATACTTCCTAAATCGTACTACGATTACACTTCTTTGTCAAAACAAAAATCAATGTTATTATTGTACTATGATATAAATTTATAATCTTTACTTTTTATGTACTCTCCAGTTGTACTAGTAGTTATTGATGGTTGGGGTCTGAGCAGTTCTCCTGATAATCCCCTAAATCAAATAGAACTACCTACTTTTGATAAATTAAATACATACTATCCCTTAATTGCTCTACAAGCATCCGGTATTTCTGTTGGACTTCCATGGGGAGAACCTGGAAATAGTGAGGTTGGCCATATGACGATGGGAATGGGTAAAATTATTTATCAAAACTTTCCACGTATTTCTCTTGCAATACAAAATGGAAGTTTTGACCAAAATGAAGCATTACTAGGAACAATGAAATCAGTAAAAGAAACTGGTGGTGATCTACATGTTATGGGACTTACAGGTGATGGTGGAGTTCATTCAGCAAGAGAACATCTCTATGCATTATTAGATCTTGCACATTCTCAAAATATAAAAAATGTATATATTCATTGTTTTATGGATGGTCGTGACTCATCACCTACTGCAGGAACAAGAGTTATCAAGGAAATACAAGAAAAATGCATACAAATTGGAGCTGGAACAATTGCTACTATAATAGGGAGAAATTGGTCAATGGACAGGAACAACAACTGGGAAAGAATTGAGAAAGCTTACAATATGATGGTTAATGGCAAAGGTGAAAAGTTTAGTGACCCTATTATAGCAATGGAAAAATCTTATGAAAAAGAAATAACTGATGAATTTGTTGAACCAATAATACTAACAGACAAAAATGATTCTCCAATAGCCCAAATAAAAGATGGAGACGGTTTAATATTTTTTAACTTTCGCGAAGACAGAGCTAGACAGTTAACAATGGCATTTGCTCTTCCCGGTTTTGAAAAATTTAGTCGTGAAAATTCACTTGATATAAGCTTAGTAACAATGGTTGAATATGAAGATGACTTACCTGTAACAGTTGCATTTCCACCTGAACAATTAAAAAATGGACTTGGTGAAACAATAAGTAAACATGACAGAAAACAATTAAGGATTGCCGAAACTGAAAAATATGCTCATGTTACCTATTTCTTCAATGGCGGTGAGGAAGCACCTTATCCTGGTGAGGACCACATCTTAGTACCATCTCCTGCAGTTGAAAAGTTTGATGAAAAACCTGAGATGAGCTCATATGAATTAACTGATAAAATAATAGAAAATATCGAAACAGAAAAGTATGATCTGATAGTTGTGAACTATGCTGCTGCTGACATGGTTGCCCATACAGGAAATGCTGATGCTGCTAAACTTGCTGCTAAAGCAATCGATGTATGTATGAATAAATTAATCAAATCAGTCTTATTGAAAAATGGTTGTCTCCTAATAACAGCTGACCATGGTAACATTGAAATAATGCGCAACTCTCACACTGGTGAAGTTGATACAAAACATAATACCAGTCCGATACCTCTATGGTATGTTACTCCACATAATCATAGGCAGCGCGATGAAGTTGAAATATCACGAAGCCAAACAGAAATACAAGGACTAATGAGCGATATAGCACCTACAGTATTAGATATTATGGAAATAATGAAACCTGATGAGATGCAAGGTGAAAGTCTAATACCTTCACTACACTAATCACAAATAAAAAACAACGTTATAAACAACGTTGTTTTTTATTTGTGATTATAATAAAAATTACTATTTTATTATTTTATCTACAATACCATATTTCTTTGCCTCAATAGCACTCATAAAATTGTCCCTATCACTGTCCTTTTCAATAACTGCAACTTTTTTACCAGTATGCTTAGACATGATTTTATTGAGTTTTTCTTTTGTCTTCAAAATATGTTTAGCATGAATATCTATATCACTCGCCTGTCCCTGTGCTCCACCAAGGACTTGATGAATCATCACTTCTGCATTTGGCAAAATAAGTCTTTTGCCTTTTTGTCCAGACGCTAGTAATAATGATGCAGCAGATGCCGCTGTTCCCAAACAAATTGTTGATACGTCTGATTTGATATACTGCATAGTATCATACATAGCCAAAGCACTAGTAACAACTCCTCCTGGAGAATTAATATACATTTTTATATCTTCTGTACTCTGTGCTTCTAGAAAAAGTAATTGTGCTATCACACTATTTGCAACATCGTCATCAATGGCAGTTCCCAAGAAAATTATTCTATCTTTTAATAATCTAGAATAGATATCATAAGCCCGCTCTATCTGACCACTCTTCTCTATAACTGTAGGAATATAATAACTCATAAGTTTGTCATTCCCGCGGAGGCGGGAATCTAGTTTTTTAGAAAATCTACATTTTCAATTTCACACCTCCGTGAGAATTATATTACAAAAATGTGATTTTATATCAATTTAAAGCTTTTCTAACATTTCAAACACTTTATTGTTACGCATAACACCCTTTGTATATTCGTACAATTGACCCATATCAATATTCTTTTCCATATCGTCCATACCCTTATACATTTGAAGAGTTTTGTTCATCTCCTCTTCAATTTCCTCATTTATTACATCTATATCTTCATCTTCAGCAAGTTGTTCCAATACAAGTGCACTTACAACTCTTTTTTTAGCTTGTGGTGCCCACTCAGTCTTTAAATCATCATTAGTTTTTCCAATTTTCTCTAGATAATCAGCCAATTTCATTCCACTCTGTGAAAGCTGTTGTTCAAATTCGCCCATCATTCTTTGGATCTCATCATCCAAAATCATTTGAGGAATTTTAATATCCACCATTTCAGCAAGAGCATCCAGATATCTAGTACGTCGTTCTTCATCTGTTTTTTTAATATTTTCTTTTTCCATTCCTTCTCTAACACTTTTTTTCAATTCATCCAACGTCTTAAATTGATCTCCTAGTGACGTTGCAAATTCATCATTTATTTCCGGCACAATTCTTTCCTCAACAACACTTAATTTAATATCAAATTCTGCTTTTCTCCCAGCCAAATGACTAGCATGATACTCTTTTGGAAATTTAAGTTCAAATGTTTTTTCTTCATCTTTTTTCATACCAATAACTTTTTCTTCAAATCCTGGTATAAACACATTTGTTCCCAATACAAGAGAATGATCCTTACTTGTACCATTTTCTATAATTACGCCATCTTGCTTTACTGTAAAATCAACTTTTACATGATCTCCAGCCTTAGCAACTCTATCAACTTCGTTGTGCTCTGCTCGAGAATCTGCGACCTGCTTTAATTCTGCATCAACATCCTCATCTGATACATTTTTTTTCAAATCTTTATTATCAGAATTTGTTTTCTTAACAGTTTTTTTCCAATCCTTTGGTAACTCAATTTCTGGAATAACAGCTGACTCAATCCTTATTTCAATATCATTTCCTTCTGCCAACTTTGTTACACTTACACGTGGAGCACCTACAGTCTTCAAAGATTCTTTTTTAATTATTTCAGAATAATATTCTCGTATCATTTTATCAGCAACTTCTGACAAAAGTTTTACTTTATCAACTTGACCTTCTGCCATATCTTTTGGCACTGCACCCTTTCTAAAACCTTTCACTGAAACATTTTTCACAGCTACCTCCTTCATTTTATCAAATTCCACCTTAGCATCTTCCCAAGGAATAGTTACATCAATCTGAGTTTCTTCGCCCTTTACAATATTATAATCCATCATTCTAAATTTTAAATTATTATTTCTCTTCTTTAGTCTTTTTAGATTCATCCTCAGGAGAAGATTCTCCTTCCAGTTCCTTTTCCTCTGTCTCTTTCTCATCTTCATTATCTTCTTCAGTTTCTTCTTCATCTACATCAACTTCAACTGACTCCAAATCTTTTTCCATCTCTTTCAATTTTTCCTCAGCCTCTTTCAATTTTTCCCCAGCCTCATCAACATCAATTTCTTCAGCATCAGTAGATTCTGATACTGTTTCCCCAGGCACACGACTTTCTTCTGCGCTCACAACATCAAGATCACAATTAGTTAACTTTACTGCAAGTCTCACATTTTGACCTCTTTTACCAATAGCAAGTGACAATTGATCATCTGGAACAACAACTGTTGCTTTATTATTTTCTTCATCAAATTCAACTGAAATAACTTTTGCAGGAGATAATGCAGCTGTGATAAATTCTTCCTTATCTTCACTCCATTCTATGATGTCTACCTTCTCACCACCTAGTTCTTCAATAATTGCATTAATACGAGTTCCTTTTTGTCCAACACAAGAACCAATTGGATCAATTCCTTCTTCTTCTGTGTAAACAGCAATCTTACTTCTAGATCCAGCCTCTCTTGCAATCTCCTTCAACTCAACTGTTCCAGAAAAAATCTCCGGAACTTCTAATTCTATCAAGCGATGCAGTAACTCTGGATGTACGCGAGAAAGTTTTATACCAGGTCCTTTTGGATCAAGTTCAACACTCTCTACATATACTTTTACCCGTTGTCCCGGATTATATCTTTCTCCTCTAACTTGTTCACGAGGAAATAATACTCCAACAGATTTTCCAAGGTCAACAAATACATTTTTACCTTCGACTCTTTGGACTGTACCATTTACAATTTCACCTTCTTTTTCTTTGTATTCATTGTACATAGCAGTTCTTTCTGATTCACGGATCCTCTGAATGATAACTTGCTTTGCAGTTTGAGCAGCAACACGACCAAAGTCAGTATATGTTGGCAATTCTTCTTCAACGATTTGCTCCAATTCTACATCACCATATTTTTCTTTCGCTTCATCCAACATGATATCTCTTTCAGGATTGAATCGTGGCTTTTTCTCTTCTTCCACTCCATTATTTTCATCTGTAGTAATATCCTGCATTTCTGGCTCTTCAGCTTCTTTTTCTTCTGCATCAGGATCAATAAATTCACGAGTTGACTCATCCGCCACCTCTTTTAACAAGAAAAATTTCATGTCTCCCGACACACTATTTAACTCAGCTCGTATACTTTGACCTCGCTTACCATATTCTTTTTTGTAAGCTGCTGCAATAGCAGTCTCTACTGTTTCCATCACATCTTCCACATCAAGTCCCTTCTCTTCTGCTAGAGCAGTTATCGCCCCAGTAAAATCACTAAATGGATTTTTTTCTTCTGTCATATTTTTATTAGATTACTAATTTATTATATTGTCATTCTTATATTCTATATGTTTGTCATTCCTGCGAAGGCAGGAATCTTTCAAAATTAATTTTATGAATAATAACTCATAATTTTTTTCACTTTATTAAAATAAAAATCCGCGTCATCCGACCCGAATCCTTACAACCATATCTCTTTCTTAAATCAATACTAGCAACAATAACAACACCAGTCAATCTTGACAAAACACGAAAAGTATGCTATATTAATACATTACAGGATAAAGTGCTATTTAAGTACCTCTTTCTGTAATTTCAATTAAAAAACTTGCTTTTATAAGCAAAATTACAATTGAACCAACTGGTTCATTAACAAATGGAGAATTATATGAAACCTGTAGATATTGGTAAAAAACTCTGGGGATTTTATTCAGATGCACATACGATTATAAGTATGGTAAAAGGTGGTGACTCCTCCACAAGCAAGTCTGCTACTGATACTAGTGGTGCAAGAGCAGACACAAAAGGAAAAGATCAGACAGACGAGCGACTAACTCTTGCGTCATTTGCAAGGGCTATTTGGCGATTGGAAAATGATTTTAAAATGAGTCATAAGGAAGCTGTTGCAGGAATTCAGAATTTATTGACAGTTATTAATTCCTATACTCAAAAAGAAATCAATGCCATAAGCTTAACTTTTGGACTTGAACAATCCAAAATTGAAAACAGAAGTTATGACAAGAACACTGGCAAACCTTCTTCAAAAGAAACAACTTATGAAAATCTTGATGGTCAAGAAATAGCCATCATGATTGTAAGGGCGAATGATCCAAATTTCACAAGGTTAGTTTGTGATTTTTCCATTGCATCCACCAAGGTTTTTGCTGAGAATATAAAGTTATGGAAAAAACGCATTTGGGATTTACTATCAACTTTTGATAAAAAACTTGATAAAACGCTTGATGAGATTGGTGAATTACTTGATAAACCATTTCAGGAAATGTCTGTAAGTAATCCCAATGGTCTATATAAACCACCTATCTGGGTTTCTTTCACTTTTTTTTGGAGGAGTTATTTCATCAAAAAATATCGACAGAAACACCTCGAAAATCTAAGCATGAATCAATAATCCTAAGGAGGATAATATGAGTATTAAAAAAATAACTGAAACACTGGAGAAAGGACTTGATCTATCCAAACGCGCTGACAACGCAACTCGAATACATGGAGAGAAGTTCTATTTCCTATTTGTAATCATTATTTTTCTATCAACAGCACTTCTTGGAATTGGAGTCTTGTGTAATGTTCATGACTTTATGAAAGTAAACCTTGTTCTGTCTTTTATTTCAATAATTGCTGGAACATTGGTATTTACACATCCAGAAATTCTAGTGACTGTGGCAAATATTGATATAATCAATAGAATGCTGCCAGATAACCTGCAAGTTGATGCACTTGATGAAATTTTTCAACAATTCATTAAGATGTCAAAACGGATCATCGCACTTTGTGCCATGACATTTTTATTTCTTGGAGCAGTACCACTCAAGGATAATGCAGAATTATTTTGCATAGCTTTCTTAATAATACTCATCTTATTATTATTAGATATTGAACAAAAAAAGGAGAAGAAATAATGCGAAATATTTACAAAATCGGCGTAACAATTACTCTACTTATTCTATCGTGGGTGCTTATTGATGCATTTATGTTCAATGACCGCACAAAAACACGTATTGACAAAGTAGCCGGTGGCTCACTGATCCGATCAATGAGTCTTTCAGACAATCAAGTTTTTGCCCATACCCTCCTAGAACAACATGCTGAAAATAAAAATCTCAGCTGTCTAGGAACTACTCCAGAATTACGTGAAACAAATTTAGCCAGAATGCTAACCATCATAAATAATGGTGGCGTATTATCCAATGAAACTGACGCTAAATGTTTGGAAATGGTCTTCAAAGGACCTTCTTCATTTAAAGATATTGTCAGTGAATGGTTTGCGGAAGAACCTGAACCAAAACTCATTAAAAGTGTACGTTACAATCCCAGTAAAATTGGTGTTGGGGGTATGATTACTCCAATTCCAGGAACTGGTTCATACACATACAAATGCACTGGTTCATACCGTCAACAATGGTATACTGGGACAACTGAATTTATTGGATGCTCAGGAATTTACGCTAAAAATATGCCTGCACATGCTATTCGATCTATGATCAAACAAGATCCTAGGGAGTATGGAGAGGTATTAATCACTGCCAACAATAATTTTGTTAGCATCAATCTTAATATCCCTCAAACATATGAGGAATATAAAGATATAGTTGGTTACATAACTGTAGACTTCTATCGTTAACAACAAAACCAATTAAGCACATCGTGCTTAATTGGTTTTTTATTTTTTGTATCACACTTAAAATAAATTTATAACCTGCGTAACGATAATTAGAGCTATCAGTGCAACTACTAAACCAATGATTGCATACTTAATAATATTTTTTGCAGTATCTGCTTTTGTGCTATCCCCTCCTGACGTCATATACATCATACCTCCAACTAAAAGCATAAGAACCGATAATGATCCCACTAACCCTGATAAGAATTTAATTGTTGCTATGATAATTTGACTCAATGTTTTACTTCCTGATGTCGCTGATGGCTGAGTAGCGCCTAAAACATTATAAATTTCATACAGAAATGCTGGCGCAGCTAGTGCAAGTGCCAGTCCTATCAATGCTGATGTAACAGCTTTTTTTGCCAACTCCACACGACCTTGATCTCCTGCAGATGTTATATATATAATCCCACCCACAACAATCATGAGAACTGCAAGTGCAGCAACAATTCCTTGAACAGCAGTTCCTACAGCAGCCAAAAGACTATTTACATCATTATATCCAACTGGATTCTTAAATGTTGCACTACCTCCAGATCCAGTACTAGAACCTGCTCCATAACAAATATATGGCTGTATCCCTGCAATAAAAAATATTGCAATTAATATAAAACTATTCACTAAATATTTTTGTTTTTTCATATTTTTTTATTTATAGACTAGCTAATAGTCTTTATAACAACATTAACAATAATCCACGCCAAAAGTGACACAACTAGTCCCACAATTGAATAAACTATTATATTTTTTGCTGTGTCTACTTTTCCTTGATCTCCACCAGAAGACATGTACATAATACCACCCACAACAATCATTAAAACACTTAGTCCACCTACAATTCCCACTAACAATTTAATCACGTCTTGTATTACTGTAGCTATAGGATTCCTGCCATATGCTGTCGGTAATCCTGTTCCACTAGGAGCAGATATCGCAGCAAATACGTCCACTGCAACAAATGAAACCGCAACAAATGAAATACAACTTACAACCAACACATTACGTATATACTTTTTATTTTTCATATTTTTTGCGCCTTAGTTTTTCAATCTAATGACGTATTACTTTTTATACTATTTATTATACATAAAAAATACAAAAAATACAAAAACGAGAATAATATAATTATTCTCGTTTTTTACATATAATGATCGATCATTATATATTACCCAAGTCCTTTAATAACTGTATCAACAATTACCCATCCAAGTAGAGCAACTATCAAACCAACTATTGAATATGTTAACCATCTTTTTGCTGAATCAACACGTCCTTCATCTCCACCAGAAGTTATATACATGATTCCCGCAATCACAATTATCAAAACACTCAAACCACCGATAAATCCTAAGAAAAATTTAATAATTGACTGTATTATTGCTGCAAGATCAGATGATCCACCAGCTCCTTGATTTGATCCTCCTCCAAAATCTCCAGCACCTTTAGCAGATACTAGTACAGGTAGAACCAATGCTGTAGCAGACATTGTATAAAATGCATTTTTTATTTTTTTAATCATTCTCGTACACCTCCTCTCTTTATTTTTATTTTCTTCATATATTTATTATCTCATAAATTTCACTTTACACAAGACCAATCGTAATTTTGACTATCATGAGTGACAATAATGTGACAACCAATCCCACAATCCCAGCAGTTATACCTTTTTTTGCAATATCAATTCTCTGCATGTCACCTCCCGAAGTCATATACATTAGTCCAGCTATCAAAATCATCAGAACTGCTATTCCTCCAACAATTGAAACAACAAAATTAATTGTATTTGCTAATACTGTAGAAATTGGAGTTGCTTGTGACATTGAGACTGCTTGTGCTATGTTTATAATCATAAAACTACAGTTAGCAATGAAACAACCAAGAGCCCCTACGCATATCTAATCCACCCTCATTTACATCCAAATCAGAATTAACATTATTAAATACTGAATCTAAAGTAAATGTTATTACTAACCATGCTGCAAGCACAATAATAACCCCTATTAAGGCATTTTTTATTGCTGTTTTTGCTGTTGTTACCATTTGTGAATCTCCTGAAGAAACTATATACATAACACCAGCTATCACTATTATCAGTGTACCTGTTACAGCTAATATTCCCGTTATTAATGTTACTATATTATAAATTCCTTCTGCCAAATGACAAATAGTACACTGACTCTGCCCTGTGCCCCCACATGGAACAATCCCAGCATTCACGTTCTCCGGAAATATAACAAATGACATTAACCCCATTCCCATAACAATGCCAAGAAAATATTTTTTATCAAATTTCATATTATAAATATATTTAAGTTACTTTTGTAATTGCTGTGAGCGAGTTGCCCCCACCTCAATAGCATCATGTATAGATGACTTACCCGTATTTACACTATCTATCATATCAGCAAATATCGCTTCAACTGCTGTAGCATTATTTCTTAACCAAGTTCTAGCAATTAAATTACCACTAGCAAACGAGCCTAACTTTACATCATCTTGTTGCTTTGATATTAAATCACGTCTTGCTGCTGGTTTTCCAGTTATCTCTAAATATTTTTCTGTCAGATCAAAATCAGGTACAGCAGAGTACCATGCTCCATCAAAGGGACTTACTATTTTTAATTCCTCCCCAGTTGGAAATGTCAAAGCTATCAGCGCTTGCCATGCTTCAAAAATCCTAATATCATCAGTTATTTCAACTGCTCCAGGATCATTTGATTGTTCTGGTTTCTTATTTTTTGAAACAACAAAAACCCAGTAATTAGCATAATTCGCCTGCTCTCCAATAGTTTCTAGTGATACCTGTGGCAGATCTGTTACCGCAAAATTTAATTTTGCATTTTTTGCTTTTATAGTATCGTAATGCCACGAATAATTTATCATCATAGCAGATTGACCTTCATAAAAATCATCTATTGAATAATTTTGCTGCTTATTCCATGTATACACAGGTGTAGTCGCATTTGCAAAATCAGTATAATATTTCAATGCCTGTTGCCCTGTCATTTCAGAACCACCGCCCTTAGCAACTGGCTCTGCAAATAGTATCTTTCCTTGACCATCTGACATCTCTGTTCCATTTTGAATCATGAGTACAGTTAATAAATCAACTGAACGATTTATATTGAATGCAGTACCCATTGATGCTGCAATTTGTTTAATATTGCCAAACTCATCTATATTCACCAATTTTTTTACAACACCGTTAAATTCATCCCATGTTTTTGGAGGAGATGTCACTCCTGCAGCATTAAATATATCTTTATTATAATATAACGCCAATGAGTCAACTGACATGGGAACTCCATACATCTGATTATCTATTATAAAATCATCTGCAACAACATCTACAAAGTTGTTTCTATAATCTTGTTCTGTCATTAGACTATCTGGTATTGGAACTATTTTATCTTGAAAATCAGGCATCCAAGAATTATGAATCATGAATATATCTGGACCATTACCAGAAGCCAGAGCATCTAATAAATCTTCTTTATAAGAATTTAGATCCTGCTTACTATAACTTATTCTATCTACACTTTGGTTTACTTGTGAATACATATCAAATACATCTGTATATGCATTAGAATTGTCAAATACGCCCCATGTACTTAACGACATATTATATGCAACAGATTTCTTCTTCAAACCACAACCAGAAAGCACTATAACTGAAATCAACCCAACTCCTAGAATTATCCCTGTTATTGAAATTGTTTTTTTCATATTTTATTTATTTAGTAAAAATAAAAGCATAATGATACTTTCCCGCATCAATTTCTCTATTATTATTAAAACCTGTTTTTTTTGCTAATTCCAATACATCTTCCCGACTAACTTTTTTTTCAGCACCCAGTCCATGTAATGCATCATCATTCCACCCAACAACCAATAAATTCCCATCCATACTCAAAATTCTTCTTGCTTCTGTAAATAAAGCTTCCTTATTATCATTTTGCAATAATATTTTCCTCATTATTACATGTTGTACAGAACCTGTTTCAAGACCAGAACCATTCTCTTTTTCTAAATTTACACGTTTTGTAACTATATTATTCAAACCAATTATCTGAGCCCTGCTATTAACAGCCTCCAATGATGCTTCTAGTACATCAAAGCAATAAACACTACCCTCTGTCATTTGTGCAATAGGCACAGAAAAAATACCAGGTCCACAACCAAAATCTGCAACATCATGATCATTCTTTATATCACATTCACCAAGTAATTTTTCAGGCTTCAATATAGCTTCCTCTTCAAACATACTTTTACTACATCCACCATGGCTCAACAGAGCAACAGCAGATTTTTATTTTATCTAATTTTTATATTACTATCCAATTATACCATAAGACAAAAAAAATCACACATTTAACTGCATGATTTTTATATGCGAGGAGCAGTATTGGAACTTTTTTACTAAAATTTTAATCAATAATTTTCCATGACCCATCTTCTTCATTATAACTGGCTACTGTAGTCCCTGACACAGGAAAATCGTCTTCAAAATAAGTAATGTGTATAGCTGTAGGTCCACTATCTCCTTTTTCTTTTGATCCTTTCCTTCTGTATAAATATTCAATATGTTTACCCTCATTTTCCCCATCAATTTTAATCTCCCAAAGATACAGACCTTTTTCATCATCCGTCTTTCGCAATTCATGCACTTCTTTTCCATTTATTAGTTTTTCCAAAACAGCAAACACTTCTTCAGGCGTTGGAATCCGTTCTTTCTTTTTTTCGATTTGTGGACTAAAATTTTCCATACCTCAACTTATTTAATACTTAAATAATATCACAAAAAGTTCTAAAGTGATAAACTCACTATAATAAAAAGCCCTCAAGTAAGGACTTCCTATGTGTGCGGGGAGCATGAGACGATGTTGGAACTTTTTTGATAAACTGATTAGGATATTTCATGTCATAAAACATTAACTGTTATATACCTATTAGTTGTATTACCACACTTGTCATAGGTCTTAATTTTAATATGATGCTCTCCTTTTGAGGCGTTTGCAGGTATTATAAATTCTTGTCGTCGCATTTCACCTTTTTGCACATCTTTGAATTTGAATTTATATTTTTTTCCATCCCAATAAATACTTACTTTCTTTAATTTGTAATTATCTTCATTATTCCACCATAATATATCACCTCTACGTTTATTGAGATAATCAGGAATATCTATAGTTGGATCTTCTGTGTCTACACGAATTATATATGACTCTGAATCAACTTCATCTCCATTTTTATTATAAAATTTTAATTTATACTTTTTATTTGATCCATTTTTTGCTTTATATTTTATTTTCCATTTACCATTACTATCAATATTTTCTTCATCTTCTCTATCTCCATCAACATATAGCTTCACTTTACCCTCAACTAATTTTATTTCTTCTCCTTCAAAAACTAATTTTCTTTTTTTGACATAATTATTTGATTTTGTGTTCAATTCATATTTATTATTTTTTTGTTTAAATATAACTTTTGATATTTTTGTAAGTATACTATCCTCATCTCCTGATTCACCACAAACATTTTCTTTGCATATTCCACTACACCAAAATCCTGCAGCATTATTACATAATGCTTCATCTGTACATAAATTATAATGATATTCATCACATGTTGGCTGTAGAAACATAATTGTTGCGTCACTTACTGTGCCAATTTCAAGATTATGCGTCAATTTATCCACAAGCTCATTCATTCGTAAAGCCAACCTTGGTACACCTTCTACAAAATTAGCAGTCGTGGACGCATGAATTGTAATTAAATGCACATCATTACCGTTAGCACTGGCATGAGCATCTATTCCCGAAAATCTGTAGTGACCATTACCTACATCATCTAAATTTGCCACCATAATATAACTTGATGTGTTAGCTCCTTTGTTAAAACCATCCGCACTTTGCCCAGTATCAATAGTTATATTAACTGGATCAAAATCAAAAAATAAATTAAATGCTCCAAGGTCCTTACCACCTGTGTCCACATGAACTTCCACATCAAAATTCTCGCTTGTACTTACATTGTCATTGTCCAAGATAAACCAAATATCTCCCTCAGCAGCATGAATTGTTTGTGGAGACACGATAATAATAGCTACAAATAATAATACTAGCATTAATACATTTCTCATATACATCTTATTTATATTAATTTCAATCTTTTTACATTGCCCTAAAAACCTCCCATTAACTCCCACATACGTTCATAAGCAATTTGAATTGCAAGCGCACCCGGCATTTCCTCAGTAAAAATATTACGAACCTGTGTAATAAAGAAATTATATGACCTGCCATCAGGAGTACTTGTTATATCTGCACAACCAATGTCTGATCCAATTCCAAGCGTGTTCGCATGAAAAGGATCACCATTATGCTCATGGGGATATAAAACATCTTCCGAACACCAAAGATTAGGGAAGTTATTATTACGAGCAGAATCATTACTACTACATCCATGAAACCAAACAAATGTTGTGTTAGGATTTGAGGCTACCGCATCATACACTTCCGATAGTCCTTGCTCAATAGGCACTCCCCATGTAGGCTCAAAGTGAATGAAAACTGGAATATCATATTGTGCCGCAAGTTGATAAATCTGCATCATTACAGGATTATTAGCAGGTATTTTGAGATCAGCACCTGGCGTTTTTATTCGTAAATAAACCTCTCCAATACATCGCCACTTGCGCTTTTGAAGCTGGTCACTGACATAACTCACAGCATCCTGTTCATCTGCCACAAAAGTGTCTAAACAAGGCCAAAATTTATTAGGATATTGTCTATATGCATTCCAAATAGCGTTATCTCCTTCTAAGCCCCCATGCGGCTCACCAAATTCAATAATATCATCGTCATAACCACACCCTCCCACTAGAGCCGCCCTATCCACTCCATTTTGATTCATGGTAGTAACTAATTGTCCAAGATTATTAGTAAATCTGCTATCAAAATGTACATGAGAATCAATAATTAATGCCTCTGTTGGATCCGTATGATCAGGCTTGCACTTTCCGTTGTAACACATCAACCAATCATAATCACACTGATTACCTGCAAGACAATCACCTCCATACTTCCCAGGCGTAGTACGCATATTCACAGACACTGAAAATTTATTATTTCCTTCTTCATTTTCTCCAATTGCAGATTCTATTTCTACATCAATTCGCTTTTCACCAATTGAATCAAAATCAACCAAGACTTTGCCAATACAATGCTCACCTGGCTCCAAAGAAGTCGCACTACTAGATTCACAGCTACTTTCTTCAGGAGTTCCGCCTGATCCTGATACCGCAAACCCATCGGCATTATTTCTCTGAGAATAATTTACATTACCTGATGTAGCTGCATTTCCAATGTTCGTTATTTTAAAACTTACTTCAAATGTTTCTTCATGAATTGGACTAGAATCAAATGAAACATCAGAGTAACTCAAATCTGGACGCATCTCCACACCAACACACCAACCTAAACTCTCCAAATCAAATCCACCAACTGTATGTTTTAGCATCAACATTGCATCAACAGTTGTTACATCCCCACTACAATTTACATCTCCTGTAATAGCAGAATCTTCCCAACCTATTTCTACTAAATCCTCTACTTTAAAGCCAGTGGCTTTTTTTAAGATTAATATTGCATCTTCAGTTGTTATACTGCCATCCTGATTTACATCTGCACATTGATTTGATGAGGTGCATGATAATATTTCCACCCCTTCAGCTTTAGATATTCTTGCCATCAATAAAATGATTGGCAGTAAAAATATCATTAAACTAGCAATCTTTATATAAGGTTTCCTAAGTTTTTTTTTCATATTATTTGTTTACTAAGCAATGCTTTAACCGAGTTCTACATACTTAAATTATATCACAACCACATGCCATTGTACAAAACAAAGGTGGTAGAAAATTCTTTTTATACCGCATTTGTTTTTCGAGCTTGTTATTACCTACAGTCAAGATAGAGATGGAGCGATGGCGGACCGCAAAAACCACACAATAAATTGCGTGGTTTCATTCGCGGAAAGGACAGGATTCGAACCTGCGTGAAGTTGCCCTCAACACGCTTTCCAAGCGTGCGCCTTAAACCACTCGGCCACCTTTCCAATTTTGATACTATAACACAAAACTGTTTTATAAAAAAGTAGTAACAGAACAGTGTTTTGTTACTACAAAAAATTTTATTTCTACGCAACCCTTGTTCCAGTTAATGTTAATTTTTTACCAGTCTTTGTTGAACCGAGTACTGTTATAACTAGATCTTGTGCATGTATCAATCCCCTATCTCTAGCTGATTCAATTGCACTTGTTATGCATTCATCCCGACTTTCTTCTCCTGCACATAAAAATGATTGTACTCCCCAAGCAAGTGCTAATTGATTATATGTTTTTATATTATTTGTTACCACTAAAATTGTTTGATCTGGTCTGAAATGTGATAATAATCTAGCTGTATACCCACTTTCTGAATAAATTACGATAGCAGCAGCATTCATTTCTCTAGAAAAATCATGTGTTGCATGTGCTATCTTTGTTTCTTCTGATGAAAAAGTAAGTGGCATAGCATCATACACATCATCATACGGAGATATTTCTGTTTCACTAGCGATTTGTGCCATTGTTCTTACTGACTCAACTGGGAAGTCTCCCACACTACTTTCTCCACTAAGCATTACCGCATCAGTATGATCCACAACTGCATTTGTTACATCCGCAACTTCAGCTCTCGTTGGTCTCGCATTATGTTCCATGCTCGCAAGCATTTGAGTTGCCACTATCACTGGACGTAAATGTCTTATGGCTTTTTTCAAAATATCTTTTTCTAATATAGTAATTCTTGAAGAATCTGCTTCTATTCCCAAATCACCTCTAGCTATCATTATTGCATCCGTAGCTCCCAAGATATGCTCAAGGTTATTTAAGGCTTCTTTACATTCTATTTTTGATATAATTCTAGGCAATGTTTCTTCTTCACCTATAATTTTTTTCATATGCCCTCGTAGATCAACTAAATCCTGACCATTTCTAACAAATGATAGTGCCACAAAGTCTACACTGTGGGCTAATGCGAACTCCAAATCACGATAATCTTTTTGGGTTACTGTTGGTAATGGAATTGTTGCATCTGGTATATTTATTCCTTTATGATTTTTTATAAGTCCACCATCTATCACATCTACAACTGCATATGTGTCCATCAAATCAACAACCCTTACACGCATTAATCCATCCTCAATTAATACATCATGTCCAACGGAAAGTTCAGCTATCACTTTTGGGCAATCCAGCACAATAACCTTTGTATCTCCTGCTTGTTTTTTTATTTCATCTTCCTTTGTTGCAACATCAAATAAATAAATGGTTTCTCCACTTTCAATTTCAAGCTCTTCTGCCATATGAGTTCGTACTCTGGGCCCTTGTAAATCAGCTAATACAGCAACTGGAACTCCTACATTTTTTGCAGCAGTTCTTACATTTTCCATAACTCTCTCATGCCATTCATATTCCCCATGCGAAAAATTAAATCTTGCCACATTAAGACCTGCTTTAATCATCTCTTCTAAAATCTCAACTGTTTCTGATGCAGGTCCAAGTGTTGCAACAATTTTTGTATGTTTTGTCATTATATCTTTTTTCATATTTTTATTTTCATAATTTTTATCTCATCTTTCAATTGTACCACAAAAAACAAGCTGCAGTTAGCAGCTTGTTTTTTAAAATAATATTTGCAAATACTATTTGTCCAAGATATGAATTCCTCCGATAAGAGGAGTTTCTTTCATTTCTCCCTTAGACGCGCTAATCATTCCCATGATAGCAAATATCATTGGTACTATAAGTAGCATCCATCCCAAGAATGGTATGAAGCTCAAAATAATATATGCCAAAAATATAACAAATCCTTGATTCGCATGAAATCTTGCAAATGGACTGTCTTTTGCATCAGTTATTAACGGCAAGAAAAAAATCAAATACGCCAAAATACCCATTGTTTTGTTTTTTTCTACATCAGCAGGATCAGCTTGTTTTACAGCTTCTGCATTAGCAGTAGGAGTTTCTTGTTGCATTTGTGGTTGTTCTTGTTGTTGAGTTTGCTGTGGTTGTTCTTGTGGTTGTTCTTGTGGTTGTTCTTGTTCATTTTGTTGATTTTCCATAGTTTGTCACCCACCTTTCTATTTAATATATAAAATTCTTATTCTATTTATTTCCAGTATACCAACGTTATGCAACTTCTGCAATCTCATCCAATATCTCCTCCGGCAATCCTTCGCCTGGCACAGTTTTTCCAGGATAACGCCAAGTACTTATTATTTTAATCTGTTTACTATTTTGAGAGTTATCCATCAAGAATTTTTTCATTTTTTCATCCATTGTGTCATCAATCTTACTACTATTATTTTTCAACTGATACATTACCCATATTTCATTTGTCCAAGTTTTTTCACCATTCTCACCGCGACGAGTTGACTGCGGTTGCACAACAGCAACAGTATTGCCTGTTACTCCACCTTCTATTCTCATTGGACTTTTTATAACACGCGTTATTCGCTGTGCGCTAAGTCCATACTGACGCATTTTTATTTTGACATGCTCAGTCCAATAATATTTATCTGAATTTTTTGGTGATTTCCAATGCATTTCAATATCTTATTAATTAGCGTCTGACTCCCTAAGTTTTGCAATTCGTTCTTCCACAGGTGGATGCGTCATGAACCATTTTGACACCTTATTCCCCTTGAGTGGATTTGCTATAAATAAATGTGCTGTTGTATTAGAAGCAGTTATAACAGGTCTGGCATCAGCACTAATTTTTTCTAATGCACTCGCAAGTCCTTCTGGATATCTAGTAAGCATCGCACCAGATGCATCTGCTAAAAATTCTCTTTTTCTAGAAATAGCCAATTTTAACATTGTGGCAATAAGTGGTGCAAGAATAAGTAGAGCAAGTCCAACAATCATCATAACCGCTCCACCCCTGTCCCTTGAACCTCCTGAAAAAAACATAATCCGAGATATCATAGCAATAATACTAGTAAAAATAACTGCAACAGTTCCAATTAAAATATCTCTATTTCCTATATGAGACATCTCATGTGCAGCGACGCCGCGAATTTCTTCCTCATTTAATTTCTCAAGCAGTCCTCTAGTAAATACAATAACACCATGTTCTGGATTACGCCCTGTTGCAAAAGCGTTAAGTGCTATATCATCAATTACATAAATTTTTGGAGTAGGTAATCCCGCTGTGATTGCTAAATTATCAACTATCTCATATAAATCTTTTAAATTTTCTCGAGAAACTTCCTTCGCATTTGTCATTTTTAAAACCATTTTATCAGAAAACCAATACGACCAAATACTCGTACCTATTGCAAAAAGTGATGCAAATACAAGTATTGCACCATTTTCAAATATCACCGACGTAACAAAGCCAATCGCAATCATAAGTCCAAAAAACGCAGTCATAAGTAACCACGTTTTTAAAATATTTTTGGATTGATGTGTATATAAAGTAGTCATTCCTAGAATATACTAAAATGTATTATTTAGAATTTCACTGAAACATTCTCTCGCTCTTTTTTATCCTCAATTTCGAAAAATTCTCGTAATGCAAATCCAAACATTCCAGCTATTATATTACTAGGTACTGTTTGTACTTTTGTATTATAATCACGTACAGTTCCATTATAAAATCTTCTTGATGCTTGAATTTTATCTTCTGTATCTGTCAGATCATTTTGCAACTCTAAGAAATTTTGATTTGCTTTCAAGTCTGGATAATTTTCTGACACTGCAAACAATTTTCCAAGTGCTCCACTAAGACCCTCCTGAGCTCCTGCAAATGCAGCCATATCTTCTGCTGTTGCACTACCAGCATCTACATTTATTGCTGTTGCTTTTGACCTAGCTTCCATAACAGCTTCTAATGTTTCACTTTCATGTTTAGCATATCCTTTTACAGTTTCAACAAGGTTTGGAATTAGATCATATCGTCTTTTCAACTGCACATCTATATCACTCCACCCTTCATCAACACGCATTCGTAATTTCACAAGTGAGTTATAGATACCTATAACCATAACTACAAGAGCTATAAGTCCCCCAATAAAAATTAAGCCTATAATCATAATTTATTTTTAAATTTATTATATTTAAAATATATCACAATTTTACTAAAAAATGAAATACCTGTTATACTGTAATCATGCTAGAAATAATATTACACTATAAACTTTTTTTAATTCCAATTATTGTCATTGTCTTTGCTCAATTAGTAAAGTTCACAAGAATGTCTATACGACACGGAATTAACCTTGATAGTCTTTTTGATCCAGGGCATTTCCCTAGTGCTCATAGCGCTTTTGTAACTTCATTAGTCATTACTATTGGCTACTTTGAAAGTGTTACATCTGGAGTTTTTGCAGTTGCTACCTGTTTTGCATTTATTACAATTTATGATGCTATGCGAGTTCGTATGCATATCGGATTGCAAGGAAAAACATTAAATAAATTAGTTGCTGAAATTGATGAGATTGATTCAAACAAATTTCCAAAGTTAAAAGAACATGTGGGTCACTATGCCAATGAGGTTGCTGGAGGTGTTATACTTGGAATATTTTTAACAATTTCACTTATTTGGATTTTTACATTATTTTAAAAGGTATATCAAATTTAAAAACACTGCATAATTATTTATACAGTGTTTTGTTTTTTGCTATCGCATCCAAAACCCAATAGATTTCATTTGTTTTGAATAATTATTAACATTTACAAACTTGATTGATATTGACTGATCATTATTTATTCTACAAATAACTCCCTCAACTTGAATTTCAGTCTTTTTTCCATCTGTTAATGAAAATGTAATCTCAACATTACCACCTATCTTCACAGATATATTCTTTTGATTTAATGAAAATTTTGCACCCTGACATGATAAATCATGTATGACTATGCCAATATGCACATTTCTTCCAGCACTACTCAACAATTCTCCTTCAAGCTGTGTTTTTTTTCTAAAAAATTTTCTATTTTCAATATAGAAACGTATAGAAAAAATTTGTTTACATTTAGGACATGAAGTAGTTACTGTTTTTACAGGCACTTTTATACCCTTCTTTCTCATACCACAAAGTGGACATTCAACAGATGCAATGCCATTAAATACTTGTATTGAAATTCGTTTCAATGACATTGTTTTCCTCTTATTTCATGGTTATATTAAACTTTTCAAATAACTATTATGTTTCACGTAACAAAAAATGATAACATTATATTTTTCAAATGTCAATTCAATAAAATTAAAGATTTTTTAAAATTTTAATTACAGTTTTTCTATCATCCCACGCAATCAATTCTCCATTAGCTACTGCAATGGCTTGTTCTGAACCTTTTCCTGTTATCAATATTACATCATTCTCATTTGCAAGTGATACTGCCTTTTCTATGGCTTCAAACCTATCTTCTATCAAAAACAAATTTTCTTCAACTACAGCACCTTTTTCAATAACTCCGCTAGCTACATCATGAATTATTTCCATAGGATCATCATCATATGGGTCTTCATTTGTTACTATGATGAAATCAGCTTTAGCTCCAGCAATATTCCCAAGCTCTTTTCTCCTAGATACATCCCTTCCTCCACCAGTTGAGCCTAAAACATGTATTATTTTATTTGGCTCTAGTACTTCAATTGTGTTATACAACTCTGTCACAGCAACAGGTTCAAATGCATAATCAACAATTACAGAAAAACCTTGTCCTTCATCTATTCTCTCTATCCTTCCTGGAAGCTGCGGTATTTTTTCGAGTCCTTTTTTAATAGAATGATTATTGACTCCAAGTGCTCTTCCTACACAGCCAGCAGCTGATGCATTAAGCGCATTAAATTTACCAAAAATATTCATCTGAATCTCCTCATTCTCAAAGGACAAGTTCACACCTATTTTATTTACACTATTATATTTATATAAAACTTTCTCTAAATTTTTATCAATAATTTTATTATTTTCATTTTGAGTAAATCCTATTTTTAAATCAGCATCATATCTGATAAAATCACTGGCATGACTATCATCCAGGTTAACAATAATAACTTTTTGATCTTTCCTGCTACACAATTTTTTTGTTTTACAATTACCCACATGCTCAAATAATTTTTCTTTGGCAGCTTTATAATTTTCAAAACTTCCATGTGATTCGATATGTTCTGGATATAATCCTGTAAAAAGTACTATATCATAATTTATAAAACGATGTCTGTACTGCACAATTCCTTCTGAAGTTGTCTCCACTATTGCAATATCACACCCATTGTCAACCATTCGCCTAAGCATTTTTTGCGTAAAGAACCGCCCCAACATTGTCATTTTTTTATCATTAAGCCATTCATTTTTACCATCAGAAAACATCGCCGTTGAAGTATATCCCACACGATATCCCGCATACTCAAGCAACCTTGCTGTCATAAATGTAACTGTTGTCTTACCCGTTGTTCCAGTAATTCCAACAACTGTCATTTTATTACTAGGAAAGCCATATGCAGCTGCAGCAATGAAATTTAATATATAATGATAAATTGGCTGCAGAAAACCAAATAAACTTTTGGGGATAATTTTTTTTATATATACCAATATTTTATTCATGTTTTATTTCTTAATTTTTTGTAAAAATCTATATATTCTATATTTAAACCCCTTCAACACAACATCATATGAACCTAATGTTTTAAATATTTCTGTCTTTGGTGAAAATCCCATTTTAAATCTAGTTATTCCCTGCTTACCACCATCTATGCTATCTGGGAATACACCACCAAAATCATACCAATTAAAATCTCTTTCTTTTGCATCTTTTATTGCTTGCCATTGCAACAAAAATGGTGCCATCACATTTCTATTATTGTCAGATGTTGCACCATGTAGATATGTTGCAACTCCGCCATAAAATGAAATAATATTTGCAGCAATTATTTCACCCTCATATTCTGCAACATATAATTTAATTATATCACCTGGTATCTTTGTAATTATTTTTTCATAATGTTCCCTATTATGAAAAGAAACATCCTTTCTATTTGCTGTCTTTTCCACTAAATCACAAAATGTTTTTATATGCTTTTTATCCAAGGTTGTAAAAATTTTCACACCCTTCCTTTGAGCCAATCTAACATTATATCTTGTCTTACTTTTCATTTCAGACAATAAATCATCTTCTGACTTTGATATATCTATAATAAAATTTTCTTTTGGCTGCATATCATGTGGTGCTTTTTTATATTTTAAGCCATTTGCCTCCACAATACTTAACAACTCATCACTGCACACATCTATTCGCATCCAACTAGCAGAACAAAGTTTTGTTTTTACCAACAGCTCATTAATTGTTTTATTATTGATATTGCAAGCTCTGGCAACATATGTATACATTCCTACAATTGGTAATGTATTTATAATACAATGAATTCCGTCATCACCTTCATCAGCAAGTGCTAGAACATCCTTCTTTTCAAAACGCAATAAATCAGCCCATTCACTAGACTGCAATAACCCACCTTCTGGTTGTTTTATATTTTCTGTATTCATTCTTTCATTATAGCAAACTATGAGATTTTTTTCTCCATTACATCACTGACAAAAAGTCCTATAGCTCCAGCAATTGGAACAGCTAAAAATATTCCTACAATTCCAGCAATTTTACCACCTATAAGAAGTGCCAGAATTATAAGTACTGGATTTAACCCAACTGCTCTATTCATTATTTTTGGAATAAGAAAATGATTTTCTATCAAATTAACTACAAAATAAGCTACTGCAACCATTAACCCCGTAGCTGAGTCACCTACAACAGTAGCAAAAAGAATAGCAGGAATAGCAGCTATAATAGGTCCAAAATATGGAATTATCTCCAGTAAGCCTCCTATAATTGCTAGTACTGGCGCATAAGGGACTCCCAATAAAATCAAAACAATATAATACAAAACACCCACAAAAACCATGGTAATCACTTGTCCAACCATCCATCTTCCAAAATTTTCTTGGATTCTATCAATAAGTGATGTTATATATTTAATATATTGCTTTGGTGTTACAAGTAATAATGATTTTTTCAAGCCATCTTCTTGTAGAGACATATAGAACGACATTGAAATAACAGCAACAACAGAAATAACAGTTGTTAAAAACCCTACCGTCGTAGAAAATGGATTATTCATAAGTTCGACAACTTTTTGACTAACATCTCCAAATGAAATATCTTGAGGAATGGTAATGTTGTCAGATGAAAATTGCTCCATAATATGAGGTAATTCCTTACCCAATTCTTCAAATTGTTGTGAAAGAGTCGGCACCATTATAGCAATAAGCATTGCAAGAATTGTAAAAAATAAAATATAGACAGCAACAACAGAAGAATTCCTAGGTGCTTTCATCAATTTTTGTACACTCTTTATAACAGGATTAAGTGCTGCTGTAATAATAATAGCAATAAGAAAAAGCCAAATAACATCCCTGATAACAAACAAAAACCACACTATCAAAAGTGTTATCATAACTTTCATTATAATCTGTGATGCAATATCGATTTCTCTAGTCATATTTATGCGTAATTTAACAATTTCTAATTTCAATACACTGTATCACACAAATAAGCTAAAAACAACCTGGAATACCATATCAAAAAAGTCCAACCTAGATTGGACTTTTTTAAAATATCTTCAATTAACTTCTCCTCCTTTTTAAGGAGGAGACTGAGGGGTGGTTCTATCACATCATTAATTAGAACAGTTTTTAAAATTTTAAAATATCTTTAATTTCTTTTTCATTCTTTTTCTGTGGTCCAATAATTGCACAATTCAAATTTTCATCCACAAAAATTTCTTTTGCCACCCTTTGAATATCTTTCCTGGAAACTTTTTGGATTCGCTTTAAAGATTCTGTTGGTACAACTATTTCATCACGCACAGCTTCTTGCTCTGCAAAATTACTTGCTATTGCATCTGAAGTTTCCAAGCTAAATGCAATTCTTCCCTGAAATCCACTTTGAGCTCTTTTAAATTCTTCTTCAGTTACACCTTTATCTGCAACTTTTTTCATTTCTTTAAGAGCTATCTTAACTGTTTCAATTAAATTTTCATGCTCTACACCTGCCTTAACTACAAAAAAACCAGTTTCAGGATAAAAATCCACCAACGCCTGCACGCTATAAGCTAAACCTCTTTTTTCTCTTATCTCCTCCCAAAGCCTACTGCTCATACCACCACCTAAAATATTTGCTAATACTGACAAAACATATCTATCCTTATGTGCAAAGCCACCCGTGCGTACTCCCACCATAAAATGAGTTTGATCTGTTTTTTTATTCTTGATTTTCAATGCTGCTTTTTCTTGTTCTCCAGCAAATAATTCATGAGTTGGTTTATCACCTTCTCTCAACTGTCCAAAATCTTTTCTTATTTTTGCAAGAACTTTTCCTTGTGGAAAATTACCAGCAACACATACAACTGTATTTTTTGCTGTATAGCATCGTTCTAAATATTTCATAAAATCATTTCGTTTAAATGATTTTACGTTTTCTTTTGTTCCAATAATTTCACGCCCCAAAGGATGGTCTTCTCCATAAAGCAATGTTTCAAAAATATCATAAACAAGTCGTGAAGGCATATCTTCATACATATTTATCTCTTGTATAATTGTTCCAGATTCTTTCTTAATTTCAGTACTTTTGAAAGTAGAATTGTTAAACAGATCATTTAAAATATCCATTGCATCCAAAATTTTATTTGATGGGACTTTTGTATAATACCCAGTCCTATCCTTTCCTGTATAAGCATTGTGATGTGAGCCAATTGCATCCAATTCCTTTGTTATGTTTCTAGTCTTCGGTCGTTTTTTAGTTCCTTTAAAAAACATATGCTCCAAAAAATGAGCAAGTCCATTTTCTTTTTCATCTTCAAATCTAGAACCTGTTCCCACACAAATAAGCGCTGTGGCTGTAGTCATTTCCTTCATCGGCACAAATACAACTCGTAGTCCATTTTTCAATACATGTTTTTTGTATTCCATAGTTTTATAATTTTACAATTTAAATATTTTTCCTTACTAAAAATTTATTACATCTATTACTCAGTCTATTATTTATCTTTAAAATTGTAAAGTGAACGTCACATGTCATTCCAAAAATGTTTATTTTTTCACGACTAGTTAGTAAATAATTAGAAATATCATTGTTCAAAATTTTTCGAATATATTAATATTAACTATTACATTATAGTAAAATTCCTGCCTTCAACCCCAAGTGTCTATCTTTCGAACCAAGTTCAATTCACTTTGATACAAATTTTTCTGAAAAAATAACCGTAAAAAGAATACATAACAATAAAACAAGATTTCAATGTACTTGCATCTGTAACTACATTGAAAATATTATCTACTGATTAATAAATACTTCACAATACAAAAAAGACAAAATATTAATCTGTCTTTTTTGTAACTTTACTTAATATGAATTTAATTGATTATAAACCAATCAACTTTCAAGTCTTCTAATCTTTCCTCCAACAACTTCACAACAAATGATTTTCCATCAATGATATCTTCTGCTGCCAAAGTTTGCTCAAGCGGAATTTTTGGACTAACAAACACCCTACTATTCACATTAATAGACTCAGTTTCCACAATAACCTCAGTCTCACCAGCAACTATAGTAGCAGTTCCAATGGATGAAGCATTGATTTCGTTACCTTGTTCATCGTGTGTTGTTATATCGTCATTGATGTTCAATGTATTTGTTTCTATACTATTTACTTTTAAGTCATCTAATACAGTTAGACCTTCTATCGTGGTTATGAGTCTTGTAGTAGACATTGTATTATTATCTATTGTAAACAAGAATCTTTCATTTATGGCTAGAACTGTATCTGAATTTTTAGACACTGTACTTGCTAGATCTGACTGATATCCATCTAATTCATCCATTCTATCTTCTATTTCAGTTAGAGTTTCTGTTGCTAAAGTATTTGCATTTATTTGTAGTGACAGTACCTCGTGCCTGTCATTAATTCCTCCTATGTCATCCTGAACTTGATTCAGGATCTCAGATGCATCATTTGTTTGTAATGACAAACCTAATTGTTTATCATTTAAATCTATAATTTGAGTATCAATTTCTGTTATCTTTTGTGGAGTTGGTAGGTTTGATATATCTATCAGATTTAGATTTGGTACTTCTTGTCCTGTTGTTATATCTGTTATATATATTAGTTGTTGTCCTGTTAGTTTTTCTATCAATCTTACTGTTTTTGTCATATCTACATTTATTGATTTGTTGTCTTTTTCTGAGTAATAGCTCCATGCTAATTCTTCACTTTCTCCTCCGGGTATAGTTGAGAAATTATGTGGAGATAGAGTTGTTGTATTTCCTGCTTCATCTCTTACTCTTAGTTCATGGGACCCACTTTGATCTACTGCAAACAGTTGTATCCCATTAACTATTGATGTTGTTGGAGCTATTGAGTTTGAGATTGTTAGGATATTATCTGCTGTTGTTCCGTAGTTACTTGATCCTATTCCTACGTTTCCTGATGTGTAGGCTATATTATTTCCTGTTTGGGTCCATGGAGAGTTTGTGGAGCCTCCTGAGGTTGAGCCTCGATCTAATTCTACCGCTTTAACACCTACAGAAAGACCTGCTGAATCTGCCTTCACCTGAGTTTTTTCTACAGGATGAAACCCTGTCTTATTACCATAGTTAGTATTACTATTTGCTGTAAATAATTCATATGCAAATCCGTTTGCTGAAGGTGTACTATCATATGAGATACGCAAATAACCATTTGTACCACCAAAGAGTACAGTTTCTGCTCGTGTTACTGGAATGATATTTGAATAATTTGGATAATTCCATGTTGTTGACATACTTGTTGTAAATAATGGACCTGTATCTTTTGCGAAATAAATTGTATCACCCTTCATTATAAATTGTTCAATATTACTTGAACTATCTGTTACTACATACCCAAGCCACCTATATGAAGTAAATCCACTAGGTATATTTGTTGCATTTATATCTGTATCAAAACCTATGTCTGTTGTTCCATCATCTTTTTCTATTAGGAATACATAATACATTGTATCGTTTGCTATTGTTCCACTGAATAGACCTCCTTGGTCATCTCCTTCTGAGAAGCTTGCATCTAATTGTTTTGTTAATCCTGTAGCTAATTCTAGATCTTTTAAATCTGTTTCATCTTTTGCGTATCCACTTGATACATATACATCATGGTCTGTATCTCCTGAGTCATTTGATAAGTTGAATCCGTATAGGAATCCTGGGGTGTACGATGATGAGCTACTTCCTGATGATTCTTCTATTTTCCAGATTTTTAGGTCTGTGTATATTTCATATGGATTTCTATTAGAAGATCGTCCTTGTGCAGCAATATTATCTGTGTAAAGAAGGAAATCAATTATTGTTTCTTCTGTAAAGGTTACTTTACCTGTAACAGTAGCATTATCATAATCAGCATATGTTGTACTTGCTGCTAAAAATGTGTTATCAATTTTTTGAATTTCTAAACGTGTTTTTCCTAAAGAACCAGTTCTAAAGGAAAGACCTGTACCTTCTAAATAATAGTCCCCCGCAGGTAGAGTGATTTGATTTGATGCAAGTGACGCACCTGCAATTTCATTTGTCATAACTGTATTTAATTGAAGTTGATTTTCACCCGTTGTAATTGTTTGTGGTGCAGTATTAGTTACTTTCTGATCCTGCACATGCATAAGATTCCAAGTTTGTCCTCCTCCAGATATACTTGAACTTCCACCTCCAATTAATGAACCAGAAAAGTTAGTCCAATAACCACCACTCATATTTTTATTTGCAGCATTATCATGATAAGCTCTTACTTCGAAATAATCTGTAGTTCCATTTGCATCAACAACAACTGAAATTTTATTAGTACGATATGTACCCGTCAAATATCCATAATCACCTGTAACAACACTACCATTTTTATATATATACACTTGAGTTATATCACTATCATTCAAATTTTCCCAACGAGTAGTAAAAGTTAATAAATATTTACCTTGAACTGTTGGAGTAAACTGCTCTGTTGTTAAATCAAAATCGTTATTTGTATCAAATTCCTCAGCATCCCAAGTTACTAAAGTATTTGTAGAACTTGGAATACTTTGGTCTACAGTGTTTTTATTTATACTAAATGATGAAGTGTTTCCAACTACACCATCAGCACATTCCCAGTCACTACTCGCTTCATTATATGAAAGAGTTTGTCCATCTGTACATGTTGGTAATGATGATGATTCTGAACTTCCTGCGTATTCGTATATTATAACTACACCATCGCTACCTGCTGATGCAGATCTAATGGTTGAACCATCATAACATCCTCCACCCCCACCAGAACCATAGCCTATACTTGTTTCAGCATTTTTTCCATTCTGTGCACTTTTAGCATTTTCAAATCCTAAAAATGATAATCCTCCATCTCCAGCTGGACAAGCTTGATAATTTGATAATTCTTTTCCTCGTGAACCTGTGTTATTTATGTCACCACCGACTCCACTACCTGGAGCATCAGATACTGCCAATCTATTTCCTTTACCTCCACCAGTTGCTGATACATGTGTATCAAATGATGTATCAGTACCACTAGTATTTACAACACCACCAGCACCTACAGTAACTGGAACACTTGTAATTGATGATACATCTATTATTTTTTCTGCATAACCAGCACCACTACCTCCTCCACCTCCATAGTTTTCTTCATAGGCTTTTCCTCCTCCACCTCCACCAATAACCTGAACACGAATAGTTTCAATTCCTGCTGGTTTTGTCCATGTATGTGCTCCTGCTATATCAAATGTTTGGATTGACTTTATTCCACCTCCGCCTGAACTACTAACACCAGCACTAACAATACTACTATCATCAGATGTAACTTCTGATATTCTTACACGTGTACTAAATTTTTCATCTGTTGTTCCACGACTTCCATTAATTAATAAAGTGCCATCATATGATTTATGTCTGAATTTAAATTGAATATCAAAATCACCGGTTACACTACCTAATTCTGCACGTGTCATTCGTATCATTCCTGAATGTGTTTCTATGTCAGTAGCACCGTTAGACATCGCCAATTGATAACCAGAATTACCGATTGCAGTCCATGCACCACCATTAAGACTATACTCTAAATAAAGATATCCTCCACCCCAACTAGTAGAAGCATTACGTGCAGGAATATTATAATCTAAATCAACATCAAAGCCATCACGAATTGTGACTGTATCCCATGTTTTACCATCAGTTATTGCTGTGGTAAATGATCTATCAATATTATCATATTGCACAAATGAATGTGGAATTATACTTGTTCCACTTGAACTTCCTGTAGCAAAAGCTCCCCACTGCGTTCCATTACAAAACTCCATGACTTTTGTAGTGTCATTGTATCTCATTGCACCTTCTTTGTTTACATCACATGCATCTGTATCATTTGTTAGAGTTATTGATCCTGTTAAGTTTATTGGTGTTGAAAACTCTATTTCATTTGATATTGTATTATATGATATTACTGCTTCATTTCCATCTTCTCCTATATGTAATGATGATGGTCCTAGGTATAGATCTCTAAATCTATTTGTTGAAGATCCTAGGTCGTATGTATCATCTGTATCTGGTCCTATATGTCCTGCTACTTGTAGTGTGAAGTTATCTGGTGTTGTTGTTCCTATTCCTATATTTCCTGTGTCGTAGTATGCGTCTGAACCATTTGCTGTCCATAGGGATGAACTTGAACTTGATGAACCACTTGATCCAACTGTTACATGTGCTGTACCTGTGAATACTGATGCTGCTAATGTATATTCATTTATATCATCTCCTGATGAACCTACTATAAATACTTTTGTTCCATCGTTGTTAAATGCTATTCCTGACACTACACCTTCTTGTGCTGATAAACTATATGTTCCTATATGACCTTCTGAATCTATATCAAATGGCCTTGCTAATGAATATTCATTAATTTCATCTCCATTTTGACCTACTATATACATTCTTTTTCCTCCTGGGCTAAATTCTATACCATTTGGATTTGCTTCTTCTACACTAACTGATGATTGTTGTATAAAAGCTGCTGTTGTAACATCAAATGGTGTTGATAATGTGTATTCACCCACATCAATGCCAGTGCTACCAACAACAAACATTTTTGTTCCATCATTATTAAATATCACATCATCTGGACCTGTGTCTTCTGTTGCTACTGAAAATCTGTCTGTATATGTAGCTGTTGATACATCAAATGCAGTTGACAATGTATATTGATTTACATCATCACCTGTGGTACCTATTACATACATGCTTGTTCCATCAGGATTAAATGTAAATCCCGTTGGAGATATTTCTTGTGTTGCAACTGAAAAACTATCTACAAAAGTTATTGTTGATGCGTCATATGGTGTTGATAGTGTATATTCATTTATATCATCACCTACACCTCCTAGAATGAATAATTTTGTTCCATCATTGTTAAATTCTATATCTAATACAGTTGTATCTTGTGCTGTTAAACTCGTTGCATCCACAAAGCTCATAGTACTCAGATCATACCCTGTTGCTACTGACTTTATGTCTAATGTAGTATTTGGAGCTATTACTCTTGTTATTTTATCTTTTGGATCTATATATTCTATTGTAATTCCGTCTTCTATTATTTCTATATGACCTTGAGTCATATCTGTTGTATCAATCATTACTGACATTGCCTCTGTTCCGTCTAAACTATCTAGTGCATTCCAAATTTCTGCTGTTGTAAAGATATGATTTATTCCTGAAGTCCCCCCAGAACTCCCAGCAGAAGAAGAACTTATTGTTACAGTTTGTGTTCCTGGTGATTTTTTAACTATTGTTAGAGTTTGATCTCCTAATCCTGTTGTTTGATATACAGTATAATCATCTGTTACATTTTTTTGTGCGTATCCTGTTGCATCAACACTAACATCTATTCTTTTTAGATTTGGGTTTTGTGTATCAGATGTTGAATAGAAAGTTGATGATAGATCAAAAGTTGTTTGATCTATTGCAAAGGATCCTGATGATTCCCAATCTGCATCAGATATTGATTCTAATGTTGTAGAGTTCATTTGATTCATTACTCCACTTTCTACTGCTTTTGATATTGCACTATTTGCATTATCTTCTATGCCTACTGTACTCCAAGTATCTACGTTATCTCTGAAATACCAAGTTCCATCAGTTCCTCCATGAACTGATGCTTCTTTACTTGCAATGTATCTCCATGCTGAACCAGTCCATACTTTGAAAGTATGTCTATTATTGAAACTTACCCCGTAGAATATTGATTGAGAGTTTAGGTTTTCTAATACACTTACTGAGTTTATATCTGTCCAATTTGCGCTATCTAAACCATCTTGGTTTGTTATTGTTGTTACGTATGCTCCTGTGTAGTTTCCTAGGGTTTTTTCGTAGAAGGTCATTTCTGAAATATCTGTATAACTAGCATCACCATTATTTGCAGTAATATTTAATCTATAATATCTATATGCTGTATTATTAGTAAATCCTGAGTAATTTCTTTTTTCGTTAGATAACCAATTCATTTCAGCTGAACGCACATCTAAAACAGTCCAAGTATTTGCATCATTACTTCCTTCAAATGTCCAATCTTTTGGTAATCTTGCTACAGTAATACCTTGAACAGAATACTCATAAACAATTGCTTCATTTCCTGATCCTAAATCATATTGAATGTGTGCAGCGCCACCCGGAGTACTTAACCATTGTGTTGAAGTGTTATCATCAAAGGCTCTACTTGGCACATAAGTAGCATAAGCTGAACTTGCCGTAGCAGCACCCCCAGTAGCAATATCACTAACATATTTAACACTAGTAGCCTGTCCCAATGTATGAGCTGCATTACTTCCATCGAAGTATGTTCCATATATATTATCTACATCATATATTCCTAATTCTATTTCATTATCATTTGTGATATGTACTGATTCATTTGCTGTTCCATCTCCTGTTACATCTGTAATTGTGAACCACGCATCTTCCATTTTAAATCTTGATCCTACTCTTACTTTATCTGCTGTATTTCCACTTCCTATTGATACTGCTGTATCTGATACGTCTTCGAAGTGTCCTTTGTTGTTGTGTTGGTCTGCGAAGAATTCTAATTCTGAAATATCTGTATAACTAGCATCACCATTATTAGCAGTAATATTTAATCTGAAATATCTGTATGCCGTATCATTAATAAATCCTGAGTAATTTCTTTTTTCATTAGCTATCCAACCCATCTCAGCTGAACGCACATCTAATGCAGTCCAAGTATTTGCATCATTACTTCCTTCAAATGTCCAATCCTTTGGAGCTCTTGTTACAGAAGTGCTTCGAACAGAATATTCAGAAACAATAGCTTCATTTCCTGATCCTAAATCATATTGAATCTGTGCAGCGCCACCTGGAGTACTTAACCATTGAGTTGACGTATTATCATCAAAGGCTCTACTTGGTGGATAAGAAGCATGATGAGCACTTGATGTAACAGCCCCACCCGTAGCCAAATCAGGACCAGTACCTCCACCAGTATCAACTAAGTCAACTTGAAATTGAGTTATGTTTTCTTTTAAATCTTCTTGTGTATAATTATCTTCTGAATTGTAATTTATGTTTTGTATTTTATCAGTTTCTGTTTGTTCTTCTGTAATACTTACAATTGCTGAACCTGATACTGTTGTTGATTCTCCTTGTGCTAGAGTTACTTGAGTTTGAGTTACTCCACTTCCTGATGTTCCTGTTGATAATCCTCCCCATATAGTTCCATTACAAAACTCCATGACTTTTGAAGTGTCATTGTATCTCATTGCACCTTCTTTTGTTACGTCACAAGCTGATGCGTCATTATTGAGAGTTATACTTCCTCCTATAGCTAGATTGTTTCCATCGTATGTGAAGTTTGAGTTTTGAGTTATTGCATTTCCTGCACTATTTGTGAATTGTATTTGATTTGCACTTAGGCTTGCTGGTGTATCTGTTAGTCCTGTATATGTTGAAGTTCCTCCACTTGATGTTAGAGAGTTCCATACTGAACCATCGTATCCTTCTAGATCTGTTCCACTCCATCTTATCATTCCTGCTACTGCATTTGTACTTGTTCCAAATACTGCTGCTTTATCAAAGTTGAAAGCTTCGTTTATTGTATCGTAACTTATTATTCCTTCATTTCCGTTTTCTCCTATATGTAGAGAGTTTGGTCCTAGGTATAGGTCTCTGAATCTATTTGTACTACTTCCTAGGTCGTATGTATCATCTGCATCTGGTCCTATATGTCCTGCTACTTGTAGTTTGAAGTTTGTTGGAGTATTTGTTCCTATTCCAATATTACCGTTACTATTTAGAATAGTAAACAAACTAGATGAAAATAAATCAGTAGTACTTGCACCACCACCTCTAGTAATTACAAAATCATTCCCCAAAAGTCCTTGTTGCCAAGCAGTTTGACCGCCTCTATGAAAAGACAAGTATGGAACATTCCCATCATCAGTGGAACTATTTGAATAAATTTCTTGAAAAGCAAATGTACCATTTCCAATTTGATTTTTCATTGTTGAACCTGAATATGCACTTTCTACTTCTAATTTACTATTTGGTACCATTGTTCCTATGCCAATACTTCCTGCAAAATAATTTTTTGCAGTACTATTTTTTTGATATACTCCATATTTATTTATAACATTTGCTCCACCATCTAGATTATCAAGAAAAATTGCATATGAATTTGTAATTGTTCCTGTCGGATTGATTGTATTAGAGCCCACTCTACTCCATATACCATACTGTTCATTTAGAGCTCCTTGAAAATTTGAATCATTCGTAAAACCTTGAACACCTAATCCAATTCTATATCCCGAGTCTAAAACACCTGCCGCTATTGGCAAATCATAACCTGTGATATCTACAACTTTATAATGATTTGTTCCACTAGCTATAACATCTGGATATGTTTCACCTATGTCTAATGTATTTGCTATTGGAGGATTTACCGCTATCCCAATTGAATCATAACTTGCATCTATACTAAATAGATTCAAAATGTTTTCTCCTTCAATTCTAAAGTTATTATCTCCACCTTCTTCATTAAAAATCGCACTTCCTCTAACATCCAACATTGCATTTGGACTATCCGTCCCAATCCCAACTCTCCCATTAACAGTATCAACAAAAAAATCATTTGAATTAACTGTAAAGTCATCTCCCAGAGTTAATCCTCCAGTTTTATTTTGAATTGAGTTTGAAGTATTTAAATAGTAATCTTCTGTTTGTCCATTAAACCTATGTGAGTTTAAAGCAAAACCTGTTGGAGTTATTTTTCTTCTTGGAGTCATCTCTGAATTTGAGTTTATTGTTACTCCTAGGTAATAGTTTGAATCAAAAGTTATATCTAATACATTATCTCCACTTTCTCCTAGAGTTGTACTAAATATCCCATTTGTTATTGTTAAAGTTTTTGAAGTTGGAGTTCCACATGTTCCTCTACTAGTCCATAGACATGTTCCTCCTGATTCTGCATCATATATTGTTAATGTGAAATCATAATCTCCATCTGATACTGCTACGTTATTAGTATCTGTTAGTTTTCCATGATATGTTAGTTCACTGTCTGGTGCAGCTTGTGTAATTGAAAAATTAAGAATTATTGCTAACGCAATTATTCCTAATATGTAAGTTAATTTGTTTTTGAAAGTTTTTTTCATTTTTTGTGTTTATTGTATCCCCTGTTCTCTCGTATTTACTAAGTTTTTAGTGTTTTTTATTATTTTCTTTTGTTTGTTTATGTAGGGTTATTATATCATATTGTTTATTTCTTGTCTTGTTTTGTTTGTATGGGTTTTTAAAACTGTTTGTTTTATTGACAAAATAGCCAAAATGGTGTATAAAGTAGACAAGTCGCAATCATGTTTATTTTACAAAAAGGAGTTTTAAATTGGAAAAAACTATTAAAGTTGGTGGAATAATTCAATTGACACTAGATGGCAGGCCCCCAAGGCAAGCTACTGGTAAAATGACAATTTTAAATGAGCTTATAGGTTACCTATATTGTTTTTTAGGTGGTAGCGTATACCCTGGTAATAAACCGCAAACAACCAAAACTCTTGCCAAGATGTTAGTAAATGCTCAATTATATGATAATCACAATAATTTATGCTTTTCCTTTCCAAAAAAAATTAGGCAGAAATTTGATTTGAATCAATGTTATTCAATATCATTGATAAAAGGGGATGTTTTTGGATTTTATTGTAAAGATTTACTTCCAAAAGCAAAACTATCCTGCATGATAAAAATTGATGCTTTTGGAAAAGAACAAAAATATGCCTTTCGCCGTATTCAACGAATAATTGTGAATTCGGAGCATTTTCTTAAATCTGTCACCATACAAAGAATTGATGATGGATTTATAACGACAATTAAATCGAGAATGGAAGGCATAGACGATATAACCATTGAATCACAAAAAGATTTATTATCGGCTATATACGAATTACAAAAAATATTAATTCCACTTACAAAAGAGGAAAAAAAGCGCAAACAAGAACGTGAGGAAGCATTGAAGAAATTACATCCTCAAAAAAATTAATTTGACGTAGCTATTTACCCAGGAACAGATGTATTCATCTGTTCCTTTTTTCTTTTACAAAATCACTTTTTGCATGTACAATCCAAATTATGTTTTGGCTTATATTTCGTACAACCATATATTTATCACTTTTTGCACTCATTTGGTATGGTGGTCAATTTTATATTTCCTCAGAATTAAACAAGGACTTACATAAAATGACACCTGATACAATTTTTGTAAATAAAAAGATTTTAGAAAATCAAGATTATGCCATAGAGCAAGATGGATCGTATACATATCCCTTTGCAACCATAACGCAAGCACTTGAAGTTATCCAAAAAGATGACACTATAACAATCATCATTTCTGACGGCTCTTATGATGAAGAGTTAATACTTCCTGAAAATACTACTCTATACGGAGATGGTGCTGTAACGATTTCACAAGGAATTGATGTTCCCTCCATTAGGACAATAACAACTGCCAATAATACAAAATTAATAAACTTAACTGTCACTGGAGGCAATCATACAATTTATATACCACACAATACTTCTTTGACATTATTAAATTCTACTATAAGTGGAGCTGATGACTTTGGTATAAAAATGGATAAAAAAGAACGCGCTCCCGACTTTAAAGAAAGCACAACAAATCTTGTTTATGAATTTTTCAACAAAACAAAAGAAGAAATAGAAGCTATGCCACTTGTACGAATCAGTAACTCAACTATTACAAAAAACGATAACCAAGGATTATATCTACAAAATGGTCGTGTTGAAATATTAAACTCTCAAGTTATAGAAAATGGAGAGGAAGGCATTGATTTACATCCTCATATGCATACCACAATCAAAAATACAAATGCATCTAATAATGGTGAGAGTGGTCTTGAGAGTGAAATTTATGACAACATTATAATTATAGAAAATTCTACGTTTAACAATAATATAAAAAATGGATTGGGATTTATAACTTCACATGGACTTGGCAATATCACAGTATCAAATAATACAATAAATGATAATCAAAAATTTGGTATAAGGTGTGCTGTACACAAAAGTAAACCAAAGCAACCGAGACCTTTTTTCTCTTCCATGATTACGAACATTAATAATACATTAGAAAATAATATTAAAGCAAATATAGATTCTACTTGCATTACCTTTTAATATACTACTGAAATTCCATATAAAAAACCCACCTTTATTTTAGATGGGTTTTTATTATTTTATACTATATAAGAATAGATATCTTTAAACTCTAGAAACTACTGAATCATTTTTTGATAATACAAATCCACATCTTGTATCCATTTAGCAGAACCTGCTCGTGCTGCCCCATTACAACTTCCACATTTCCATATCACCATCTTTTGTGGGGTATCATAACCTTTATCTATTAAATCATCGATTCTGCGAGCAACTGTATTTACAGCATCTTTTGGTGAATCAAAACAAGTATGTCCTCCACTCCCCATTCGCTCTTGCTTCTTTCTAAAACCCCAATAATTATAACATTCTTGTCCATTTAATTTTGGAGTTCTCTTTCCCCATGCACTTTCTTTTTTTGCAATCGCAACCAAAAATGCTGCAACTTCCCTATTTTCTGTTGCAATATATGGCGCCATCTCAGCCATTGGATAACCTTCTAACATCCTTTCTACGTCAACAAGAATCGTAGGGTTCGGCTGATTGAATAAATATCTTCCAGCGTTTAGTAAATTTGTATCAGTATTGATTTGATATATACAAAATAAAACAATAAAAATAAAAATATTAAAAACCACTGCAAAAAATAGCAGTGGGTGTTTATGTTCATATCCTTTTGTAACTTTATGTGTAATTTTACAAAAAGTATTTTGTTTTTTGTTTTTCATAAAATGAATTATGAATTTATTTTGATGTTTTTATTATATCACATTCTTTTTAATTCCCTAATCTCATCCCGTATCATTGCAGCTTCTTCAAAATTAAGTGCTTTCGCTGCTTTTTTCATATCACCCTCCCTTTGTTTTATATAACCTTCTATATTTTCAATACTCGCTAACTCTACAAATTCTTTTACTCGCTTTTTTTCATTTTCTGCCTTCTTTTTTATAATTGATTTAATATTTTTTTGAATTGTTGTTGGTGTAATATCATTCTCTTTATTATACGTCTCTTGTAATTCACGACGACGCTCTGTTTCATCTATAGCTCTTTTAAGTGAACCTGTTATTTTATCCGCATACAAAAGCACACGACCTCCAGCATTTCTAGCAGCTCGTCCTATAGTTTGAATGAGTGAGACTTCACTTCTCAAAAATCCTTCTTTATCAGCATCTAAAATCGCCACCAGTGAAACCTCTGGTAGATCAAGTCCTTCCCGAAGTAAGTTTACACCTACAAGAACATCAAACTTCCCTTCTCGCAGTTCTTCTAATATCGTAATTCTATCTAATGTATCAACATCCGAATGGAGATATTGAGATTTGATTTCATTTTCATCTAAATACTCAGACAAATTTTCTGCCTGCTTTTTTGTGAGTGTAGTAATTAAAACTCTCTCACCTTTTTTAATAGTTTTTCCAATTTCTTTTATCACATCAGCTACTTGTCCACCTGTAGGACGAACAATTAACTTTGGATCAAGCAATCCTGTAGGACGAATGATTTGCTCTACAATTTGCGAGCTATTATCTTTTTCGTATTGTGCTGGAGTTGCTGATACAAAAATAGTTTGTCCCATTCGCTCTTCAAATTCAGAAAAATTAAGTGGTCTATTATCCATCGCACTAGGAAGCCTAAAGCCATGCTCAACAAGGTTGTGCTTACGCGCTTTATCACCATTATACATTCCACCAATTTGAGGCACACTAACATGTGACTCATCAATTATCAACGTATAATCATCTGGAAAATAATCTATGAGAGTATACGGCGCTTCTCCAGTTTTTCTACCCGTTAGATATACTGAATAATTTTCTATTCCATTGCAATAACCAAGTTCTTTCATCATCTCTATATCTTGCCTTGTTCGCATCTCCAATCTTTGAGCCTCTAACAATTTTCCTTCTTTTTGAAAATAATCCAGCCTATCTGTTAGATCTTTTTCAATATGAACTATAGACTTTTCCAAAACTGGTTCAGGTACAACAAAATGCTTAGCTGGATAAATAATTACCGTTTCCATATCTGCTCGTTTTTCTCCACTAGTTAATTCTATCTCCATAATTCTAGCAATCCTATTGCCTTTCATGATAATTCTCACAACAGCCTCACGACCAGCTGGTACTATATCAATAGTTGGTCCAACAGCTCGAAATTTTGCTCGAGATAAAATTTCATTTCTCTCATAGTATTGATCAATAAAATTTTTTAGAAGCTCTTCTCTATCAATTTCATCACCAACCGCAAGCGTTATCATGCTTTTTTTATAAAAATCAGGAGAACCTAACCCATAAATACACGATACACTAGCTACCACTATTACATCTTTACGAGTCAACACTGCTGCAGTTGCCGCATGTCTTAACCTATCAATCTCTTCATTAATCTGTACCTCTTTATCAATAAAGGTATCCGATGAACGCACATAAGCTTCCGGTTGATAATAATCATAATACGACACAAAATATTCCACAGCATTCTGTGGAAAAAAAGTTCTAAACTCCTGCACTAACTGTGCAGCTAAAGTTTTATTATGTGCAATTACAAGTGTCGGCTTTTGTATTTGCTCAATCACATTTGCAACAGTAAAAGTTTTACCACTACCAGTCACACCCAAAAGCGTCTGAGCATCACTGCCCGATTTCATGCCACTGACCAATTCCTTTATAGCCTGTGGCTGATCTCCTGTTGGTTCAAATTGTTTATGAAGTTTAAATTTCTGCATATACAAAAATTGTTACACATTTACATACAAAAAACAATACAGTCAGTATACAAATAAGGTACTCTATTTTTAAATAATTCTAATTAAAAAAGAAATGAGATTAAATCATCCCATTTCTTTTTTGTGTTTTTGGTTGGTTTTACTTTAAACTTTAATATCCTCCCTAACAAGACCTTTCCTAACATTGATATTACCTTGTTTTTCAAAAGGTTGTCCTGATATTGGTTGTCCTTTTACTTTCATATTGTAATCTCCATTTTCTGCTAGAAGATAATATCTTCCTATTGCATCTGTTACAGCGAATCCTGTTTTTTGATTTGTTTCTTTGTTATGGAGTGATACTACTGCAAAAGGTACTGGGTTTTTATCATGTTTTGTTACTGTTCCATATTTCTTTTGTTTTATGAAGTTATCATAAATGAACAGTGCCATATATAGAGATAGGAATATGTAATTTAGAGTTGATGGGTACAGGTAAGTTATTGCTGCTGTAGCTATAAATCCTACGTAAAAAAGAATTATGAAGCTCCATTTCTTTATTGCTGAGAAAGTTCCTGTATAGCTTTTTACTTTTTTATCTGCATATTCATTCCAGTTTATATTCAGGGCATTCATTGCAATATTTGTTGCTAGAACTTTGTTTTCTTCTATTGTTAATGCTTCTCCTGTATATACATCTCCGTATAGTGAATCATGGTTATGAGTTAGGTCTTCTTCATATTTTGGTTTTTCTGGATGTATCAGATATGTTCCATTTGTTGTTAAGAATCCAAATCTTCCATGTTGATCTGAGTATGTTGTTTCTATTTCAAAGCCCTCTATATCAGTTAGAACTAGTTTTACTCCAGGCAATGGTTGTTTTGTTGTTTGTTCAAACACTGTTCCCCAGTTTTGTTCATTTTTTCTTCTAGCTAATATTCCTAAGAAAGGCATTATGAATATATCTGTTGCTGCCATTGGGATTGTTGTGAATAGAGGGATTGTTGTTGAAGCTAGAGCTATTAGTGTTCCTGTTGTTAATCCTACTACTGCAGCTGCTTGATATTGTTTTTCTTTTTGTTGTTCCTTTGTTGGTTCTTGTACAGGAGGATCTGTTACTTCTTGTGCTGGTGGTTCAGGATCACTTCCTCCTTGTACTACTGGAGGAGTTACTATTTCTTTTTCTTCTCTACTAGCGCTACATGTTATTTCTTCATCATCATTTGTACATGTCCATGAAGATGATTCTCCTTGATTTGGAAATTCTGGTATATTTAATACTTCTCCTGTTTGACAGAAGTCTCCTGTGAATTCTGATTCATCTTCTGTATATGTTTTACTTGATTCTCCACATTCTGGATTTACTATTTCTTTTGTAGGTCCTAGAGTTGTTTTTTCTGTTGTTGCTGTTTTAGAATGTGGACAGTATTCGTAGCTATCATCTTCTTGATATGATACTTTGAACCTATATTGGGTATCTTCTTCTAGGTTATCTATCTCTAGAGTTACTCTTCCACTATCAGATGGTTTATCCGTTAGTTTTATTGTTTCTTTTTCATTTGTATATAGATTCTCTACTTCTACTTTGAATTTTATTTTCTCATCTGCGTATTCTTCATCTACTTCTACTCTTAGAGTTACTGAATCTTTTGTTATTTCTTTTATATTGTCGGTTTTGCATTCTTTTTCTTCTTCTGGATCCTCTGGGTGTATTGGTGGGGTTACTGGAGAATCACATGATGGGTCTGGTTTTGTTTTGTATGTGAAGTCTGATCCTGTGTTGTCAGGTTGTGTTGTATATGCTATCTCCCATTTATCTAGTTTTGGAGTTATTTGGTTGTCTGTTGTTTCAAATGTGAATTTTAGACAAATTTCAATATTACTCGTACTAATTCCACTTAAATCAATGTTCCTATCTACTGTACTTGGAATTAATGTTGTTATACAATTTTTATCTAGTATTTCTGTTTCTAATATGGTATTGGCAACAGAATCAACTGTTATATTTAAATTATTCCACTCTTTTACAAATCCAACTGTACTAACAATTGTCTTATATTCTCCAGTTGCACTATAAGCCAATGGATCATAGGTTCCATCTGTGTTATATGCTGTAAAAAATACATCTTTATCTCCATTAGAGATATGTTCATCTGACCCACCCGTTCCATCAAAATTTACCATTTCTGAAAACATTCCAATAATTCTAACATCTTCACCATGTACCCATGGTTTTATAGCATAATCGCCACCAACTCCACCAAACGTACGTGTCCATCCATATGTTCCATCTGCATTATATCTAGTCAAAAATGCATCTTCCATTCCGTTTGAAGCATGTTCATCTGTTCCACCGGTTCCATCAAAATTACCATCCTCCCAAAAATATCCAGATACATAAATATTATTAGCACCATCAACTGCAACACCATTTCCAGTACCAGCCCCAAATGTGCGTGTCCATTCATATGTTCCATTTGTAGCATATTTTGTTAAAAATACATCACTAGTTCCGTCTGCTACATGCACATCACTACCACCACCCGTATCAAAATTCACAGAATCAGAAAAAGTTCCCACAATAAGTATATCTCCATTTATATCTATTACATTACCAAATCCCCTATCTTGATTGGTAGCTCCAAATGTACGTGTCCATCCATATGTTCCATCTGCATTATATCTTGTTAAAAATACATCATTACTTCCATTAGATGTATGATTATCTACGCTACCACTAGCATCAAAATCAAATACACCTGTAAAGGAACCCGTTGAAAATACACCACCAAAAGAATCAACTGCTAGAGAATTGGCACTTCCATCTTGCACGCCTCCAAATGTACGTGTCCATCCATATGTTCCATCTGCATTATATCTTGTTAAAAACATGTCACTTGTTCCACTACTTACCGTATGCATATCTGCTCCACCAGTATCATCAAAATTTACAGTAGCATGGAACACACCTACTATAAAAACATTTCCGCTAGCATCAATGCCAATATGCCCTGCTTCATCAGGTCCACAGTGCGTCATCATACAATCTGCACTACCTAGACCGATTACGCGTGTCCATCCATATGTTCCATCTGCATTATATTTTGTTAAAAATCCATCTGCACCTTCGTTATGATCATGCCGAATATCTGTTCCAATACCTGCATCAAAATCAACAGAGTTCTCAAATGATCCAGTCATGAATATATCTCCCGATGCATTAACAACAATTGAATCAGGGTGATCAAAACCACTTCCACCAAATGTACGTGTCCATCCGTATGAACCATCTGCATTATATTTTGTTAAATATGCGTCTGCAAATCCACCATTAGACGTGTGAATATCAACTCCATCAGTAGCATCAAAGTCAACATCATTTGAAAAAGAACCTGTCAAAAAAGTATTATCATTACTATCCATAGCCATAAAACTCCCAGAATCCCAACCAACACTACCAAAAGTACTAGCTCTCATAGTTCCCGGTACATAATCCAAAGCTACCATACCATTTCCATCACTTACAACCTGCGTATTTGTTAAATCTCCTATGAACTCACTCTCAATATCTTCTTTTTTTGTAACTTTTTCTTGTGAAATCATTTTCAATTCAGTAACATTACAATCCTTTCCTTCACTATCAGGGACTGGCGCATAATCCCAAGAAACTCTATTATTATTTGAATATAAAAATGAAGTTGTGTCTGGGTGTGTACTTTCTTCAGAACCTATTTCATAACACTCACATTCTGAAACTGTTTTTATTATTGTCGTATCCCCTGGTGCCGCAGCTCTATCTGCATTACAACTTTGAGTTTCACCGTTAGATAGACAATTCCAATGCACTATTTGTTCATAGTCTGGAAAAGCAGGAGCAACATCAACCACTCCAACGTTACAAAAAGTTCCATCAAAAGCTGTTTCATTTGCTGTATATGTACGTGCTGCTATTCCACATTGTGGCACAATATCTTCAGCAAGAACCTCTAGCTCATTGATTTGAGGGTCAACTGTACTTGTGGTAGTTGTAGTAGTTGTGGTTGTAGTTGTATAATAGTGAAAATTTTGATTTGTATAATAGTTAGTATAACACGTATATGTCCCTGACATTGACGTGCACATAAAACCTGTATATGTAGTTGTAGTTATAGATTGATTTTGATTTTGATGTGGATTTTGATGTGGGTTTTGAAAACTACTTCCTCCATCATGAAATTCAAACTTGATATACCTACCAGTTGCATCAAAAATGGGTGATTCTTGCCACGAGGCTAATGGATTCGGCTCCCAATTACTAATAACTGGAAATATAGGAAAATTATCGGGATCCTCAGAAACAAAAATTTCAACAGTTGAAAGTCCTCCTGAATCATTAATATATAAACGAGCTTGAGTAATAGATTTTGATATGCCAAGGTCATATATTGCACTAGCATTGGGAACCTCATGTAAATATTCATTCCCAGTTGATGTATTCTGATCGATTGTCAAATCAGCTGATCCCCAACTACCATCAACATCGTATACAGAAACGGGAGTTTGCCATGCTGCACTTGCAGTATGAGTCACCGCCAAAGACACGCTAAAAAGAAAAATTAAACTACTTATTTTAATTTTATACATTTTTTTTTGATTAAATTTATATTATTAATATTATAACATACAACTACAATTCGACCCAAATAAATCATACTTTTTCAAATTATTTAGATACAATCCCTATTGCAACAATAGTTCCCTTATTTAAAATTGTAACGGTGCCTAATTCATCTAACTCATCATATTTACTTACTGCAATTTTATTATCAAGTGCTACGATACCTTTAAAAAGATTACCCTTGTCTTTATTTTTTCTATTTTTATTTATATATAGCTCTTTTTGTAAAACTATCTGACAAGATGCTGCTTGTGTGGCAACATTTACATAATATTGCTTTGATTCATCATATTTTTCATCACCTGTCCATACAATATCCAAAGAAATTTTCTTCGTAGAATATACAATATCACTCCCATCCATGAGAATATCACCTCTTTTTACATTTGCCTCGTCATTTAACTGTACCAATGCTAAATCGCCCCTATTGATCTCATTAATACAATCTCCCGAATTATTTTTTATATTTATAATCTTATACTTTTCTTTATTAATTATATTTAGAACTTCATCTGAACCTTTATCCATACTACCCGACAGAACCTTCCCTGCAATATATTTCACCCCACTTATTTCATATATATCTTGTACAGAAAACACAAAATCACTTCTAGAAGTCTCTTTCTCTATTTTCATACTTATCAATGACTCAATGACTGACAAACCAGTATACCACTTACACAAGTTTTGATTTTTTACAACATTGATACCTTTTTGTGCTGAAATCGGAATAATATTATCAATATTAATCCTTAATTCTTTACAAATTTTATTGATTTGTTTTTCAATTTCAGAAAATTGCTCTTTACTACAATTAATCCTGTCCATTTTATTTATGACAACTGTAATATTCCTCACTTCAAACAAAGATAATATATTCAAATGATGTATCGTTTGTTCTTGTATCCCCTGTAATACATCAATGACTATAAGCGCATAATCAACTTTTGATATACTAGTTATCATTCTATCTATATATTCAGCATGTCCTGGAACATCAAAAAAAATACAACTTCTATTGTTAATATCAACAGCAACCCGCATAGAATTAATTGTTTTCCCCTGTTTTTGTTCTTGTTCAAATGAATCAAGGAGATATGCAAAATTTATATTATCCACAACATCAATATTTAATCCTTCTTTTTTACTTTTTGAAATATTATCTGTATCAAATAACAACCTGCCAAGTAACGTCGACTTGCCATGATCAATATGTCCAACAATCGCTATGTTTAATTCACTCATTTACATATAACCTAATGATCGTAATTTTTGCATTGCAAATTCTTTTTCCTTATCCTGTGCCCTACCATCCCTTTCATCTGTATTTTCATTTTTTAATTCCTCTATGATCTCATCAATTGTTATCGCACTACTATTTATTGGATTTGTTATTTGTTGACATCCCAAACTACGATATCTTTTACCATTTTTTGCAAAATATAACTCATTTACTGGCATATTTTCTTGTTTGATATATTCCCAAATTTCAACTTCAGTCCAGTTCAATATTGGATGTATACGAACATGTCCTCCATCTTCTATATTTTGAGTATAAACATCACCTACTTGTGTATCATGATTCATATAATCCCAAGAAAAATCTGATTTTCTAGGAGAAACTACTTGTTCTTTTGCACGAATTCCGTGTTCATCAGCTCTAATACCTACAAATAATCCTTTAATTTCTTTTTCTTTAACTATATCTTGTAATGGTACTGTTTTTAAATTATGACATACTGTCACAGCATCATGTGATTCATATGACATCCCTTCTTTTATAGCTCTTTCATTCGTTTTTATAATTAAATCTAATTCTAATTCATTAGCATAATAATCACGAAATTCATACATTTCTGGAAATTTAAATGTTGTATCTATATGAATGACTGGAAATGGAATATTACCAAAAAATGCTTTTTTACAAAGCCAAAGTAATACAGTGGAATCTTTCCCCATACTCCAAAGTAATGCTAGATTTTTTTGTTGTGCATACATTTCACGGATGATATAAATACTTTCATCCTCACGCTCTTTCAAAATACTCATAATAAACTTTCTCCATCAAAGTCATCTGATGGTTCTATATTTAAAATATTATAAATTGTTGGTACAATATCAACCTGCTCAATATTTGTCCGATTAATTTTTAAATTTGTAAAAAATATACCGGGTACAAATTTCTTATCTACCATATGATCACCTGTCCACTGCTTTTCATTATCAGTTATTTCATCAACTGTAAATCCACCTATAGCTGTTTTCCAATCAGTTCTATATCCCGGATAATAACCCAAAACAATATCTGGAGCATTATCTAATGCATCTCCATGCCATATTTCAGATGCTTTATATGCTTTATGAATAACTTTTTTTCCTGTTTTTTCATCAGTAATTTGCTCCAATTCTGAAATAATTTCTTCAATTAATTCTTCTTTGTCATCAACAATTCCATTACTTTCTCTCCCAACTTGATTTATATATATTGCATTAAAGCCAATAGAATACGCCTTTGTTTTACTCCAATCAACGTATTCAAATAAAGACCCATCATCTTTTTCTGTAATATCTTTATCTAATGTCATCAAATCATTATTTTTTAACCAAGTGTTTACATTTAACCCTCTTTCAAATGATGTAAAGCCATGATCTGATAGAACCATCATTGCAGTATCCTCATCAATATTATTCATCACTTCTCCAATAAATTTATCTTTATTTACATAATATTGTTCTATAACATCATCATACTCAACTTTATCTGTAGAATTTTCTGCCAAAATAGTATCGGACCAATGCGTATGTTGCAACCTATCTGAAGAATCATATACAAAAGCTAATACTCCAGTATCTTTTTTTTGAAATTCATCGAATTCTCTCCAAAACATTTTATCACGCTCTTCCTCAATTTGTGCAATATGCTTCAAAAATCCATCTTCAGATAATGCTCCATCCATAAGTCCATCAGTTTCCTCTGGCATGCCCAAGGTATAATAAAGTCCAATGTCTTTTGCTATATCAGTTGAATAATTATGCGGATAAGATATTTCAGTAATTGGATCTTCTGGATCAATTTGCATAGTTGTTACATACATCTGAAATGGTTCCATACTTTGCAAATAAGCTCTCCAAATACCACTTTTTTTACTAAAAAAATTAATATCAAATGAAGATTTCATCCAATCCGTCCATTCACCAATTGAAATTTCTTTTTCTATCTTTCCATTTATAATTTTAACTGTTTTATCATTTACTTTTTCTAACGTTATTGGAGCTGTTATATCTTTTACTTCCCCACCCTGCATGCTTCTCGGACCATACACAATAGTATCAACAGTACCTTCTGACAAGTTTACTCTTATGATTTTATTAGACTCCTTTTCTGATTCAAACTCATTCTCGGTGTATAAAGAATACCCACTCAAAAATCCTTTTACATCTGGTACTCCTAATCCTGCTAATGATTTGCCATTAAAATTTTCAGATGGAAATGTCATTGGCCACTTAACAACGGTTGAAGAAATACCTTTTTCTCCAATTTTTTTCCAAAAAGGCTCTTTTTTTATAAAAGAAGAGTATCTTGTTCCATTAAAAGTGTTTTCAGACTCAAATAATCCAAGAACCGGCATGTATGTATCGGGATTACGTCTGATGAAGTCAAATATATTATGTTTTCCTGCATTTACTCCAGTGGCAATTGTAGTCCAAGCAACTGGACTCTGTGGTGGAAAAACTGTTTGCAATTCTGTACCCAATCCACTATCTGCCAATTTTTTAAAGTTTGGCATTTTGTCATCCTCCATAAGAGAATTAACTATTTTTGGATCCATTCCATCAATACCAATTAGTAAAACTTTATTATATTCAGTATTTTTTACCATTTGTTTTTTGTTACAAAAATTTAAACATATAAATACTATACCAATCATAATAATAAATCCCATAAGAAAACTTATTATATGTGGTTTTTTTATTTTACTCATTCCATGAAACATAATTCACACCTATATAAAAAATGAAATACAAATCCATACAATACCAATTAAAACTAATACTGCTAATATAATTATTAATTTTCCAAATACATTCCAGTTCCAAAGTTTTTTAATTTTCATCAATGTTGCAACAGCAAGGCTCCCAAAAAATGCAAATACCAATCCAATTCCAGCACCAAGTCCTCCAACAACACTCCCAGCTGTTCCAGGGTCAATGTAGGCATACACACTTTGTACTTGCACAGCAGTTACTATTACCAACGATAAACACAGACTTATATACTTCATATTCACTTTTTATTTTATTTAAGATACCCTAATGACTTTAATATCTGGATTTCCTCTTCTGTTAATTTTATCTCTTCATTTGTTATATTTCCAGCCTTAAGCATCAACTCTAACTGATCAATCATTGCAGTTGCTATTTCTGGATTTCCTTCTAAAACATTCTCATCTTCACCATTATTCATATCATATAATACATACTCTATTTCTTCTACATCATTCACAGAATTCACAAATCGAATCAACTTCCATTCATCCGTTCGTAGTGTAGCTCGCAATCCCTTACCAAACTTCTTTTTGCCATTATTAATTTTCTGTTTTTTACCAGCTTTTGCCTCTACCAATTCATTTTCTACATATTTTAATATACTAAATGTAAAATCATTTATTTTTGCAACTTCTCCATTTATAAGTGGCACTAAACTACTTCCCTCAACCTCTTTTGGTACATCTATACTTAACATATCCAAAATTGTAGGTAAGATATCTATTGATTGAGTTAACTCCTCAACCTCTTCTCCAATATATTTATTTGCTGGATTATATATTACTAATGGAACATGTATTTCTTCATCATAAACTGTCTGATAATGCCCTCTAGTTAATTGATTTGGTGTATTAGGTGCAAATAAACCTTTTTCATGTTCTCCAAAAGCTTCCCCGTGATCTGAAGTTATAACTATGATAGTTTTATCATCAATTTTCAACTCTCGCAATAGCTCAATTATACGGTTAAATTGATAGTCCACATGTTTAATTTCACCATCATAACGTCTTTGCATATACAAAAACTTATCAAATTCTTCTTCAGGACTATCTGGATAAACATATTCTGCAGGTGGCTTGTATGGATCATGAGGATCCCAATAATGAATCCATGTAAAAAATTTACGCTCACTATTATCTTGTATCCATGTAATCGCCTTATCAGTTACTTCTTGTGCTGTATTATCCTTTCTCGCTGCAGGTGTTAAGTCAATCATATCGAACCCAGGCACCAAACTGTGTACCATTTTACTCCCCATAAATGCAATTGTTGCATAATGATTTTCTTTTAAGATTTTTGCAATAAAAGGCAAATCTGTATCATCCGGCCCACCATCTTCTATAGGTATTCCTGGAGAGTAATGTTTATGTGTATGAGGATATGTACCACTCATGATAGACCAATGCGATGTTGGTGTGTATGGCATCTGTACAAAATTATTTTTAAATAGAATGCCCTTTTTTGCTAATTTATCAATTAAAGTTGTCGTGTCCCTATCATAACCATACGAAGAAAAATGATCTGCTCTAGTTGTATCCATTGTAACTAAAATTACATTGCAATCTTCACATGACTCTCTCACAACGTCCATGATATCAGACTCTTTTTTTGGTAGCACCTCTCTACTATAAAAGATTACTACTGTGATTATTAATAAGATAACAACTGCAATAATTGATTTTTTTTCTTTTACTTGAATTTTCATATCGCTTCAAAAAATGTTTATTATTTTGTATTAATCAATGATACAGTCTGAATCTATATTTTACAAATAATTTTTAATATATGCCCTTATCGTGCACTACTCTGCTCTTCGTTTGCTACTTGTGGTCTACCAAATATGCTTATTATTATTTTTTTCTTTATAGTTTCAAATTCTTTCATTCCAAATACTGACGTTACTACCAAGTATGTAATTATTCCAAAACCTCCTGCTATCACTAATTGAACTATTACAGCCCACACAAATTTTAAAGGCAACAAATCTCCCAAAATATTTCTAGTAAAATATGTAACTATAAATACAACAAAAGTAGAAATAGCTATCTGCATAGCTGTTCTAAGTGTATTTCTATATTCACAATCTTCTACATGTCTATGTAATATTACAAACAATAAAGTTGCATTCAAAATGGCAGTTGCTGAAAACGCAACCGCTATAGCATAAATGCCAATTTGTCGTATTAACACTGTTATTACAATTACATTAAAAATTTGAGCCCCTATTGCTATATATAACGGTGTCTTTGTGTTTTGCATAGCATAAAAACCTCTTGCTAAAAGAGGGATTACACTCTGAGCAAATAAACTCACACAAAGTATTCCAAGGACTTGATAAGTTAACGTTGTATCATCTGCATCAAAATGTCCAGCTCCATATACAACCCTTACAATTTGCTCTCTAAGTACAAAAAATATAATACTGAGTGGCACTGCATAATATAATATCCTACGCAATGTTTGTGATAATATTCCTGCAAATGCTTTAAAGTCCTTTATGGCAAATTTATTTGATAACACTGGAAATGCTGCAATTGCAAATGGAACTCCTACTAATCCTAGTACTACACTCTGGATATTTATTGCAAAAGTAAATACTGTAAGGCTTCCTGCAGCTAATAATGATGCGAAGAAAGTTATTAATAATAATGATATTTGACTTGAAGCACTGGAAAACATCCTCGGCAACATTAACCTTAATATTTTAATAACATCTTTATTTTTGTATGGATTTTGCTTTAATAACGTAATTTTTACATCAGTAAATCTCACAGCTATTATGTGTATCATAAAATGTAATAACGCTCCTAAAACAACACCATATGCCAATCCTATCAACCCCATCTTTGGTGCTATTATAGTTGCTCCAATTATTATTCCAATATTATAAAATATAGGAGCTGTTGAATATAATACAAATCTTCTAAAAGATACTAGCACTCCACCTAAAACTGCACTTGCTGCTAGAAAGATTGGACTTAAAAACATAATTCTTGCAAGATCTACTGTCTCTGCCATTTTTTCAGCAGGAAATCCAGGAACAATTACATGCATAAGCGTTGGTGCAAATATTATCCCAATAATTGACATTACCACCATAGCAGAAACAACTACAGCAAACACATCACTAACAGCTTTCCACGCTCTATCTTTATTATCTTCCGTTATAAGCTTGCTAAATACTGGTATAAAAGCAGCACCCAATGCACCCATAACTAATAGCTCAAATGTTAGATCAGGAAGCCTAAATGCAGCGTAATAAATATCCAAATCATCACCAGCACCATAATGAGATGCTAATATTCTATCCCTCACAAGACCCAAAATTCTACTAATAATACCAAAAAACGCAACAACCAATGCTCCTGCAGCAATTGATTGTCTTGTTGACTTTGTAACAAATTGTTTTACATTAGCTATCATCTTTGATAATTCTATAATACTGTATAACTATATAGCGTTTTACCCACTAAATCAACCATTATTAACCCTCTCTAAATACTACTCCGTGATATCTATCTATTTTCAAATCATTTTTCATAATATCATCATCACTTGAATTCCACACCTCTGCAAAACTATCATGTAATTTTACATTACTCTCAATTATAGATCTCTCACTACCAGACTGTTTCTGAAATAGTACTGCATATGACCCAAATTTTCCAAATTCATCCGACTCAAAATCAACACGAAATGGCAATCTATATTTATATGTTACTGTCACACTTTCCTGTGGAGATACATACACCCAATTAGCAAACACTGTTTTTCCATGTTCATCATAAATTCTAGTACCAGTTTCTTTATCTATATAGATACCATTTTCTTCTCTTTCTACATCAGGATCTCTTTCATAACCCAATTCATCATAATTTAATCGCTCCTCATTAATCTCCCTAGTGTGACCTTCCACTGATATAAATTCAGAACCTTTTGGAACATAAATTCTCATATAATTGGAATTAACAGCGTCCCACCAAGGAAATCCTGTTTTACCACCTTCATGTACTCTACGCACTTGTACAGTATTTATAATATAACCATAACCATCTATCTCAGCTGTATGTTTAATTGTTTCATCTATAACCCCATCAGTTTTAAACCCATTTATATTTGTATTTATCACACTCAAATAATCTTTATCTGTTTGTAAAATAGATCCACTCCAACCCTTATCTTCAATAATATTTTGCACCTCCTCATCAGACATATAAATCATAATATGTCGCTCCTTTAATCCACTAGACACGGCTTCGATTAATTTTGATAAATTTTTTGGATTTTCTCTATTTGATAATTTTTCTATTAATATTGGCATTAAATCTGATAATACTTTCTTTGGCTGCTTTTGTGCTTCCTCATCTTCATTTAATTCATTGACTGAAATCTTTAAACTCTCATTTTCAATATCATCTACACTATCAACATTTACTTCTTTATTATTATCACTTTTTGATTTATAGTTTTCTTCATCCTCTACCTCATCTTGCATTACCTCCATAAAATTATTACTCGTCAAAATCATTTCATACTGTGGTAACGCTATTGGTCCTGTGATTTCTAAAAATTTTTCCATCATAACAGGTGTGATAGTTATAACACCATCAACTGTTGGACCACCTGTTCTTTCATAAAAATCCATTGCTTTTTTTGCTGACAACGGAAAATCAACAAACCAGTTACTATCATGCATGCTCCAATTGGCTGATATTTTTTGTATTGGCAACGGGGGTACAATTCTATCCATCAATTGACCATCTGGATTGTATATATCATCAACTATAATCTTCTCTATATGACCATTCTTCATTTTCAAAATGCCATAACTACCTATAAAACCTCCCGTGGCTCTCATCTCATGGTTATTTTGGAATAAAAATAAATATGTTTTTTGTCCATTTGCTCCCAATAATGTCTCTATTGCACCTCTAGATTCAACAGCTTCATTCAATGATTTTGCAACAATCGGTAATGTTTCTTTCATTTGCACAAATGTCTCTCTATACTCACTTGGAACATCATCTAAATGAACTTGAGCTATATGTTCATTTGCTTTTGTAATATCATCATTAGCAATTTCCATCCTATCAGCCAGCATGCTATATAATTTCAAAAAAGAAATATGTGCACCATCAACAGATACAATTGGATTATCTGAGCCTATAACCTCTGGAATTACAGAATGAAAGGCTGTTGCAGTATGTGTCAAATATTTTCCAGCCTCTATTATATGATTTCCACTTGATAATTTTGAGGCTCCTGGTATAAACTGTGATATAAATGTCGCAAATCTATTTATTTTATTCATTTCTTCGGATGCAAATAGAAATTCATCATGAGCATTTTTCAATTCTTCTCCAGAACTATCAAAATCACTAACACTTAACCCAGCTGCTGCTACCTTAATCGAATCTATAGCCCTCTTACCAGCTCCATCTATACGATTTTTTACAGCCCATGCTGTTCCAATGAATAAAAAACTACTCATAATAAAAACGAATGCTACTGCAACAATAGCAAATCGAGATGATATATATTTTGACATTATCACACTATTTTGTGAAAAAATTGGCAAATCTGACAAAGTAAATGTTGCGTATTTTTCTTCAGTTTCTTGATTATCTGACTCAAATTTAATTTGGTCATCTTCTTTGTTATCAATCTTTATGCTTTCATTCGCATAATTTTCTTCAGAATCCATTTCTGAATTTGCTCCCATTGCAACATCGTATTGCGTTGCCCCTATTGCACTATCTTCAAAATCATTTAAATGTTCAACATCATAACGCATCCCTAATTCATACACATGATACTCATTATCTTTATTTTCTTGTGTGCCAAAATCAGATGACTGAACATCTTTATTAAAATTATTTTCAACTTTATTTTGTTTTGATACTACACCATCCATATTTTAAATTTTGTTTGTATATATATCATGTATTTCTTGTGCCATTTTTTGCCAAGAATATTTTTTTGCATTCTTATAACCATCTTGCACTAGTCTTTTTCTTAACTCATTATCATTAGAAATAGTTTTCATCGCATCTGCAAATTCTTCTACATTCTCCACATCACAATATAATGCACCATTATCAGATAATATTTCTCTCATACATGCATGTTCTGATGAAAGAACTGGAACACTCAGCAACTGCGCTTCTAATGGAGGAAGTCCAAATCCTTCATACAACGAAGGAAATACAAAAAATTCAGATTCTTTGTATAAAGCAAATAGCATTTTGTCAGTAACTGTACTCAATATATTAACGCCTTTCACATCATATTTGTTAATATATAATTTTAATTCATTGTAAAAATAATCATTCTTACCCACTAAAATCAATTCTTTAACTGTACCACCAGATTTAACATATTTATCAAATGCATCTACTAATTTGTACAGATTTTTATGAGGATACGCATTACCAACATAAAGCATGTACTTATTCATTATACCATACTTTTTTATAATACTCTCACTATCTTTTATATCAGTATCCACAATTTCAGCAGATTCCTTCACTACGTCAATCTTGTCGCAAGCAAATTCATATTTATTGCAAATATCTGACTTTGTAAATTCTGATACAGCAATAATTCTGCTAGCTCTAGTAATTGCACTAAATATTACAAACCTATACATAATGTATTTAATCCAATATACAAATGCATTACGAGTTGATGCTTTTTTTGTATGATGATACAACAATATAAGATCATGTATGGTAACCATAAATTTACCAAAATACAAAACCGGTACATTAAAATGCGGAAAATGTACAAAATCACATTTTTGTTTATACAGTACAAATGGGAAAAATATTTGTTCAGCAAAAGAATACCACCGATAATCTGCTTTTACTTTTGTGAATTTTTTATTTTTAGGAACATATTCATCAAAATTATTTTCACGTAAAAAAATAACATATTCATTTTCACAATCAACGTCCTCTAAGTGTTCTATTAATTTTTGAGTATACCTACCAAGTCCCTTACTGTCAGGACCAAAGAAACGTGCATCTATTCCAATTTTCATATAATTAAATTATACCAAAATTATGATTACATTTCCATACATTTCATAAATATAAATGAAGAATCTTTCCATTGGGTTTCTCCTATTTGCTTTTCTCCAACATTTAAGACTTCACTTATTTTTTTATCTATGATTGAAAATTTCATAGCATCTTTTAGCTCATCTGGACGCATTGGGTTTATCATTATTGCGTTTTTACCAATGACTTCTGGTAAAGACGTTGTATTTGAAGCTATTACGGGTGTTCCACACGCCAATGATTCTAATGGCGGAAATCCAAAGCCTTCAAAAAATGAAGGATATATGAACAATGAAGCCAGAACATACAGTGATTCTTTTTCTTCTTCTGGCACATCTGTTATAAAAATAATATCATTAACATATTTTGATTTATTTGCTGTATCATATATATTTTCACTCTTCCAACCATTTGCTCCAGCTATCACCAATTTATGAGTAATTTGTTTATTCTCAAATCTCAATTTATCATACGCTCTTATGATATTTGCTATATTCTTTCGAGGCTCTATTGTTCCAAAATATAAAATAAATTTATACGGAAGATTATATTTTTCTTTTACATCTATCATTTCTAAGGCATTTCTATCGATTTTTCCACTTATAAGTGATTGTCCATTTAGTGTTACACTGACCTTTTTTTTATCAATGCCATATGTCTGACACACATCAACTTTAGTAGCTTCTGACACTACAAAAATATGCTCAGCACAACTAGCTATTAATCTGGAATTTACAAAAAAATGCCAAAAACTACGTTTCCACGAAAATGTAGTTTCAAAATGTTCAAATGACAAATCATGAATTGTAAGAAATAAGGGAACGCTACATGACACAGCATAAAAATTGCTATTTGGCATAAAAAATCTATCAACACCACCGCATAGCTTATCCAACCTAGGATAATTCAGAAACCACATACTTAAATTTAATAACTTATTTGGAATTGCATATTTTTTTACAGTTACATTCTCATATTTTGTTGCCCAAGAAAAATCAATATCAACATTTTTCCACGCATTAAAAAAAAGAATATATTCATTATTCCTATCAAGTTCAAAAATAGCAGTTAATGCTTTTTTTGAGTACTCTTCAATTCCTGTGTTTTTCCCTCTAGCAAAACACCTAACATCTATGCCTATGCGCATAATTTATTTATCATCTATCATATAATGCCTTATCATAACAGCCCAAAATGCCACAAAAAATCCCAAAAATAAACTAACTCCAAAAATAAATATTAATGACTTATTAGCATTCTCAGTTATTGGCTCACTACCCAAAATCACAAACCAATTTTCTTGATCCTGTTTTTGATTTAATTTTTGGGATTCCTCGTTTAATAAAATTACTAATTTTTTGGAAACGTTTTTTGCATCTTTTTTGGAAAAAGTTACAAATTCCACATTCACAACCTGTGATGAAAGTCTTTTAGCATCAAACTTCTTTTTATTAAAAAGCATGCTATTTGTATCAATTTCATCAAATACATTTACAATAATGTGCGGAGCTTGAATCCATCTAACTACAGTATCCGCAAATCGCTCATCCGCTTGCAATCTATAAAAATCATCATAAGAATATTCTTTTACTTTTACTGACACATCTCTAGTTATGTTCAATGTCAATATAGTTTTATAAGTTTGTGTTTGAGTAAAATAAAAAATACTTCCAATAATTAAGAAAATAGCTATTATACCAAAAAATAACTTCTTATGTATTTGAAACATTTTAAAAAATTCTTTTAACTCCATAAATCTATTTATTTATCATATGCTCATTAAACGCTTTTTCAACGTAGTCCTTTATTTTACCCTTGAAAATTTCTCTGTCAAATTTTTTAGCTTTATTTCTAATATAATTTGCATCAAAATCATACTCATCAAACTCCTTCATTACCGTATTCAAGGAACTTACCGATTGTGTATCAAAAAATAATCCTGTTTTTTCATCCTCTACATGCTCTACAATATCACCACCCTTATACGCAATAATTGGCCTTCCTGCAGACATTGCTTCTATGGCAACAATTCCAAAGTCTTCTTCTTGTGGAAATATAAATGCTTTTGCATTTTCATAATAATTAGCCAAATCATCATCTTCAACTCTCTCTAAAAATTCTATATTATCATTTGCTCTCTTTTTGAGCGCCTTCAATTCTGGTCCTCTTCCTATTATTTTAAGTGGCAAACCATTCTTATTAAAAGCATCTATTGCTATATCATGTTTTTTATATGCAATAAGTCTACCAACCATCAAAAAATAATCTTCAGATGCATTTTTATTTACATGAAAGTTATTAACATTAACAGGAGGATTAATTACAAAAGAATCCTTATCATAATATTTCTTGATTCTTCGTGATACAAATTCTGAATTTGCTATATATTTATCAACTCTATCACTACTAACTCTATCCCAAATTCTGACTCCATTCATCATAAATGGCACAGCCTTTTCCACAATCTTTGGCAATCCGAAATCTCTTGTGTACTTTTGACAATCATCCCAAGCATATCTCATAGGTGTATGTACATAAGAAATATGAAGTGTTTCCGGTCTAGTTATTATACCCTTTGCAAAACTAGAAGAATCTGACAAAACAATATCAAATTTAGAAAAATCAAACTCTTCTATTGCCATAGGCATAAGAAGTGGAAATATTCTATGTCTCTTTTTTGAAAAAGGCATTTTTTGTAGAGATGACGTATGTATATTGCAATCAGAAAAAGTATCTCCCATAACATCTTTGTCATAAATGAGAGTATAAATAGGTGCATCAGGAAACAATTCACAAAAACACTCCAAAACTTTTTCAGCACCACCATGCTGCACTAGATAATCATGTACTAAAGCTATCTTCATTATTTAAGTATTGCGTCAGCAATCCAACCAACAACTGTAACAATTATAAGTCCCCATACTGCTGGCATAAATCCATCTATTGTCATACCTGGCACAAAAGTTATCAACCAAAAAACTAAAATATTTATCAAAAGCCCAAAAAGACCTAATGTCAAAAAAGTAATAGGCAGTGCAAATAATTTCAAAAGAGGTCTAACTGTAACACTCAAAACTCCAAATATAAATGCAGCCAATATTGCTGTCGGCCAAAAACTATCTACAGTGATCCCATCCACAAAGTGTTGTGCAAGCAATAATGATCCCGCTACAACCAAAAGTTTGATTATATATTTTATCATAATATGATAATAACAAATTACATTGTCATTATAGCATTAATTCTGTCATAAGAACAAAAACAATAAAAATGACCGCATTAAATCCAAATTTAAATAGGTAATTAATTATTTATTGTTTCAAGTTTGTTGTCTACTGATAAAACCCACTAGCATCAGAGGTAGCAGTATAAGTAACAGAACCAGTATATATTCCTGAAGGTTGTGATGGTGATACATCAACTTTGTAACATACATCAGTTGTTGATGAAGTTGAATTATATGCTGTGTGTGCTGCTACTGCTTGAGCTGTTTGTGGTACACCTGCGTATTGGGCATCATCTGATGTTGTTCCTTCTTCGCATAGGTTTCCTGAGGTTGTCCATACGTTATTAAACGTATTATTTGTTGTATCTGCTTGTGGAAATTGTATTACACTGAATCCTAGACCTTTTGTTGTTGGAGCGTTCCATGATTCTGTTACTTTTGTTGTTTCATTGAATTGTGTTAGGTCTGGTATTTCATCTGTATTATTTGAATGTACTAGAGTTGTATTTGAAGCTCCATTATCATTTATCATTGACAGGTAGTAACCTTGGGTATCATTTGTTGTTACTATACAAGTTGATTGTCCTACTGCTGGAGTTCCTGCTATTACTATTCCTGGATTTGCTATTGTTCCTAGTATTACATCGTAATCTCCTGTTACACCATCTTTATCGTAACAATCCATTGATAGGGTTGCATTTACTTCTACATTTAGGTTTAGGTCATCTATTCCTGATATTGTTCCATCTCCGTTTACAATATAAGTTGTTGCATGGTTTGTTGTGAATGTACATATTCCGTTTGTTACTGTACATGTTGTATGTAGGACTTCAGTTCCTTGTGCTGCTCCTTCCTCTCTCGAAAGTACATCCAATATCATTCCATTGTAAGCTTCGCTTACAGTTATTTCCATTGTTATATCATTAGTAAAGTCTAATGATATTCCTGGTACACCTATTCTTACTGCTCCTACTGCATTTGGTAGATTTACTTGTTCACTTGTTAATGTATTTTCTGTTATGAAGTTTTCAAAGTTAAAGTTTCCATTTAAACTTTCGGTTATTACTGTATTATTTGGAAATATTGCATTTGTTGTATTTGATTGGAATGTTACTTGTACTTGGGTTGTTGTTTGGGTTGTGTTATCTATTGTTCCGTTGTCTACTGTTATATATCCATTATCTACTGATTGTTGCATTTCTGAATTATTTGGGTCTGTGATTATCACTTCTTCTACTACATCATCTACTGATATTATTATTTGTTTTTCGAATTGTTCTTGTAATGATTTGTATATATTTGAATTTATATTCTTTGTTGCATCGTTATAAAAATTTGTAACAACTAGATAATTTTCCATTCCTATCATAAAGTATTCCCAACTTGTTGCACCACTTGTTGCGATTGATTGAAATTCTACAAAAGTTGAACCGTTCCATTTGTAGATTTTTGAGTTTATATTATATGTTGAACCATTATAATTATTTGCAACAACTAAATAATGTTCTGTGTCTATTGTAAAGTATTCCCAGTCTGATGCACCATTTGTCGCAATAGACTGAAACTCCACAAAAGATGTTCCATTCCATTTGTAGATTTTTGAGTTTATATTTGTTGAGCCATTGGAATAATTTGCGACTACCAGATAATCATCTACACCTATTGTGAAATGCTTCCAACCCGATGCACCGCTTGTTGCGATTGATTGAAAATCTACAAAAGATGTTCCATTCCATTTGTAGATTTTTGAGTTTATATTATATGAACCACTATATGAATTTGCAAGTGCCAAATAGTTATCTGTACCAATTGTAAAGTATTCCCAACTATTTGCGCCAGTCGTTGCAATTGATTGAAATTCTACAAAAGATGTTCCATTCCATTTGTAGATTTTTGAGTTTATATTTCTCGATGAACCATTATAATAATTTGTAACAGCTAGATAATCATCTATACCTATTCTGAAATGTTCCCAATTTCTTGCACCATTTGTTGCAATTGATTGAAGCACTCCAAAAGATGTGCCGTTCCATTTGTAGATTTTTGAGCTTATGTTATATGTTGAACCATTATAATAATTTGTAACAGCCAAATAATCATCGGTACCTATCGTAAAGTGTTCCCAGTCTGATGCACCGCTTGTTGCGATTGATTGAAAATCTACAAAAGATGTTCCATTCCATTTGTAGATTTTTGAGTTTATATTATATGTTGAGTTATTATGATAATTTGCAACAACCAGATAATCATCTGTGCCTATTGTGAAATATTCCAAGTCTTGTGCTCCATTCGTTAAAATGCCTTGTTCCAATACAAAATCAGAATATGAATCAGTTGTTTTCACTCTTGTTGAATAGTTATTATCGCCAGGAGTACCTCCTAGGTCTTCTGGATTTTCATAATCTGGTGTAAAGTTTAGATTTAGATTATCTCCATCTATTGTGAATTTGGAATTATCTTCGTCTCCTATTCCATTTATTAATTCATATGTGTATGGAGAATTTCCTCCTGTTGTAGTTAAAGTTCCTGAAGTTGTTCCACTTGGTGTATTTTCATCTATACTATCTGAACTTCCTCCATCTATTTGTATATCTGTTATTGCTGCTTGTGTTGTCTGTGTTAAAAAAAGTATAACAATCAATGTTATTGGGAATAGTAATATATATTTTTTCATATTTATTTTTATTTTATATCATCATGTATTAGGACATGCTGTCATTTAGTATATCATCAATTATCATTTTCACAAAAAATAAGTACTAGTTTTTTCTTACACGTAAAACTGCCCAAGGTGTTTTGAGTAATATTTTAGCATCAAGCAATAATGACCAATTTTCTATATAATAAACATCTAGACGATATTCATCTTCGAAATCTAAATCACTCCGCCCTGAAATCTGTGCCATACCTGTTATACCTGGTTTTATAGTTAACAATCTCCTATGGTATTCCCGATATTTGTCTACTTCTCTTTGTTGATGTGGTCTCGGACCAACTAAGCTCATATCCCCTTTCCAGACATTGAAAAACTGTGGGAATTCATCTATAGAAAATCTTTCCAAAAATTTACCAATCCAAGACTTACGAGGGTCATTTTCTATTTTATAAATCGGACCAACTCTAACTGACTGATTTTTAATTAATTCTTTTTCATATTTTACAGCTTCTTTGTAATTTGGGTTTTTCTCAGTTGTACACCATTTCCATTTAAAATATCTAAATTTATACACATAAAACTCTTTTCCATTTGATCCAATTCGTGCATTTTTAAATACTATCGGAGCATGTATATCTTCAAGCTTTACTAAAATTGCGGCTACTATAAGTATGGGGCTTGTAAGTATAATCAAAATACTAGAAATTATTACATCTACAATTCTTTTGAGAATTTTTCCCCATCCATCCAACGGTGTATGCATAACCTCTATAATTGGCTCACCCTCAAATATCATCATTTCAAATTTAGTTGTTTGAAGTGAAGCTGGTATAAATTTATAGGTTATATTGTTTATTGCACAGTAATCATGTAATTTCATTAGCAAATCATCTGGCATGGCTGATTCATGTACAATTACCTCATCAATACCATCCCTTTCTTGAATTTTTTTAATCTGACGAATATTAATGTAATCAACATGATCCACTATTTTATAGCCTAACCGCTTCTGCGTTCGTATAACCTGACACAAATATTTAATTTTATCATTTGAGCCAATCAGCAAAACACGATGAACGCCAATTTCATTTCTCACTAAAAGAAATTTTTGAAAAGCATGCATCATCACCCTGCCAATTGATACTCCAGCTATCGCCATGAACCATGCAGCTACAATTATAAATCGTGAAGAAAACCATTCTCGTTGCAAAAAGAAACCAATCATAACTAAAACAAGTACAATCGTCATGCCTTTTGTAACATAATAAGTTTCTTTCCAAAATTTCCTAGTGGACCTGATATTATAAAGTCCTTCAAATGCAAAAATTATAATTGCAACAACTGCTATAAGAATTGTAAAGTTTAAATATTGATCAAAAGACACATTATAGATTCCTTCTTTATTTATAATTGATTGGACTTCTGCAGTATGTCTTAACTTATAAGCAAATAAAGATGCTCCGATTATCAATATAAAATCAACAAAAACTTGTATAAAACTAAAAAATAACTCTGATTTTTTCATAAAAAAATATAATAATAACTTTCATGTATATTATTGGAAGACAGTTAATAAGCCGGATTCTGTCAAAAAATAAATTTTGGATGACAATCTATCTTGTTTATATGTTGCCATATAAATCCTTGCGACTCTTTCCAATTACTTGGAATACGGTCTTGCACTTCAGTAAGGATTTAGCCGTTTCACTCTCTGTGTTACCACAAAGCATTATCCAAATAAATTTGGATAGTTTTTTACTTGCGCAAAAAACCGTCACTGCTCGCACCTCGTAGATTACTCTAGACGGGTATTACCCGCTACCGTTTTTTTGGTCATAAAGACCAAACTAGTGTCCGGACTTTCCTCTCCGAAATAAATTTCAAGAGCTGTCATCAAACGGTCTCCCAATAATATAAATGAACTTCAATATTCTTATTATACACCAAAAACTTCCAAATAAAAAACCTACACAAATCGCATAGGTTTTCTATTTATAAAGTACCTTGAAACTTATTTTCTCAAAGCTGTTTTTTTGCTTTGTCTTTTGTAAACAAACATTGCTCCACCAGCAGCCATCGCAATTGCTATAATAGCAATCATTGTGCTTGGACCAGTTACAGGAGAACTTTGTCCTACTGCAACATAACTAGTTGCTGGACAATGATATCCAAAGTCTGCATGAGTATAATAGTCATCACCACCTACCCATTTGTCTTCATACTTACCATCTTTATTCCAATCACGGTCATATGTATTGTAACAACCTTCTGGAAGAGTTTCTTGTGCAACTACAATGTCGTAGCTACCATCATCAAGATCCTTAAACTTATAACGACCTTGAGAGTTTGTCTTATCTGTCTCAACATCATTTCCATTGTAAAGTTTTATCTTTACCCCAGAAATACCTTCTTCTCCAGCGTCTTGAACGCCATTTGCATTGCGGTCATTCCATACAGTATTACCAATTGACGCAGCGCTAACATTAGCAGCAACACCCATAATAGTAATAGCACATAGTGCCACAATTGCCATTTGCATTTTCTTCATAAAATATGCTTTTAACAATTAAATGTCTCCACCGCACACGATTTTTGCAACAAACCACGTACGCTTGGATAACGTATAAATATAGCATTTTTTACTAATTTTGTCAATGAAAAAGCCACAATAATAATTTTATATTATTGTGGCTACTTACCACTGCTTATTCACCTATTTTGAGTGTAATATTGGAAATAGACTTTATTTCACTACCCTTTATTGAAGCAACTAACGGACCTTGTCCATATAGCCAGGTACCCTCTTCAATTTTCTCATTTTTGCTTACATATGGCTTTTCTTCCATGAAAATTTCCCGTACGACATCGGCATTTTGAAATAATTCATCTATCCCAAAATCGATTGCTGACATTGAATATCTGTCATTTGACTGCGCCATGTAATCTCCTGGGGCATGCATACTAAGACAAATTGATTCAGTTGCAATTACACTCATCGTATCACCATCTTGTGAATCATCGCTGTATTCCCATACAGCAGCTTCTAATTGATAAAACTTATCATTCAGTTCTACAATATTATTTGCGAGATAGGTTATCCGATCATTAAAAATATCTTCATTTTCTTTACTAAAATATCTTCCAAGCTCCTTTGAAACTGCAATTTGCATAGCTCTCGACATATGTCCTGCATAATCAATATTTGCAAGTTTGTCACTTAAGTCTGCTATTATTTCTTGCCTTACTGCACGTTCACTTTTTGTAACTAACAATTCTTGTTTTGCAACTAACAGTTCTTTTTGCAACATTTCAATTTGAATAGATTGTTCCAAAACAACATCCGTCTGCATATTATCTACAAAATATGCAGACAATGGAAAAAATGTTTCAAACAAAAATGAAACTGGTGTAACCATGGCAATAAACTTTATTGACCAAAACACTAACTCAGTGATGACGCTCATGACTTCCTCCTTTTATTTTTAAAAAACAACATACATCCATCAAACTGAAAAATTATACTAACATGACTCAATAAAAAAATCAATAGAAAAAGCAGTAACTATTTACCTTTATCTAATGAAAATAACCTGTCATTCCGGAAATGTTTATTTCTTCACGAACGATTAGTGAGTGATTGGAAATAACATTATCCGGAATCTCTAGAACACATCAAGAAAAATTCGTGTATTACAATAAGATTCCTGCCTGCGCAGGAATGACATTAGAAAAATCTGAATAATTACAAAAAGCACCCTCCATAAATATAAGCTACTGCATGCTTGTAACTTGTAAAAGGCATAATCCTTACTAACAATATTATTCAACTCTAAAATAAAAACTGTTTGCAAAATTCTTTGCAAACAGTTTTATATTGTTCTTGAAAAAATATTCAAAGACTAAATATACCTTTAACTATATCAGTAACGATTTTCTCTGGTTTTTGATATATCGCTAAATATACCAGTACCAGACTTTCTCGCTCAATAGCTATTGAGTGTGTAGTATTCTGTGACTTATTTATGATATTCATCTTGAACCATTCTTTGCCTTTCTCATGAAATACAGATAAGTTTGTAGTATACCACCTCTGTGTATTCATGGTGATGTCCATATCTTTATATTCAAACTTACCACCTTTAACAAATGCCATCCAAGAGCCACGTATGTCTTCTCGATTGATAACATATGATTGTGTATTCGTTCCATCAGTCACAACCATATCAATGAACTCTGTCGATTCCCCACCTTTTTCTTTGAAGGAATTTATTACCCTTTGAGCTGTCCATTCTTTCCCATTAATTCTTATGCGCAAATGTTGCGCAATATCTTCTGGAGAAAGCTTACTATTTCCATTACTCATACAATTTACCTCCTTATAAAAAGGAAAGGGCACACCGGTCATTAACCAACATGCCCCTTATAACACAATAATCTTATTTGTCAGGATCTGACATTGAATCCGAATCTGTTAAGTCCTCATCCTTAGATTCAACAGAAGAGACTTCATTAATCGGCTCAGACTGTTCACGTTTCGGCTCATCGACAACATCAGAGCTATCGTCATCTTCTGACTCCAACACTTCCTCATCAGCTTCTTGAAGACCATCGTCTTCTTTCTCATGATCAGACTTATCAGCAGAATGCCCCACACTAACACCAGCAGCAACCGCTGCTACTTCCGGAGATACCGAGCCTGACTTCTCCTTTTCAACTTCTGTAGAAGCATCATCTTTTTTCTTATGGTCAGACTTATCATTAGCATGAGCAGCAGCAATACCTCCCTCAGGTTTTACTCTTGACTTAGGATTGCTTTTCTTCGCCAACTGCATTTTTTTCACAACGAAATAGAAAACTCCAAACATAATACCAAGCACTATGGCATCGCCATACCAAGCAGCGGGAAGACATAAGATGGCCCCCGCAGCCATAATTGGCCAACCAAAAAACATTACCTTAATATCACTTAAGTAATCTGGGCCAACTTTGTCATTCAAAAATTTTTGTCCCCTTGGATGCCTTTTTGCAACCTCAGCAATAATACCTATGATTATACAAACAATACCCACTAAATTCTCTTGCCAAAATAAAGTCATACCTTCTACCTCTTCGCTAAATTTATGTTAAACAACTTTACTATACCCGCAATTACGGACTTTTAAATCTATCACAAAATCAAAATTAAATCAAGCATTCGCGTACTTGATTTTAAAAATAAAAATTGCTTCGTAGAATTTATCTACGAAGCAATTATACTTCCCTACAGACTTACGACTATGTCGTAACTTCTGCAGTTATTTCTTCACTCTTTTCTTCTTCATCTCCCTTAAGAATGTCGATATCCTTCTTGAACGCTATAATTAGAGATACTAAGAAAGCTACCAGAAATGGTCCCACCAACGCACCCTTGAGACCGTATGCATTCATCCCTGCAATCATGCAAAGCATCAATGCAACAGCTGATAATGTTGCTTCCTCGCCACCTAAGACTTTGAACTTGATCCAGTTATCACATGTTGCAACAAGAACTGTTGCAACAAGTAAAACACCTGTTGCTATATAATGACCTTGCACTGCACTAATAACAACTAACCCGATTACTACTGGGGTTGCTACAAGCGGAAGTCCACAAGCAGATGTCGCAATAGCCAGTATGGCAATAACCAAAAGCACAGCTATGTCTACAGGCATATACATAAAACAATATATCCCCACAATAAGCGTAGCCAAACCTCCCTGTCCCAAGCCAACTGCTACCATACTTTTTACAAGACTATTCATAACCTTCTGGACATCCAGGAGGATTTGTCTCGTATCCTCTTTTCCAAAAAAGGCGATATGCGGAAGCAGCCACTCTATCATCTTTTTACCTCTCAAAAGAAAAATAATTACGGCTACTACAGTTATGCTTATATCAACAAAGATCTTCCACACTTTTGCTAAAGTACCTGTAACTGCTCCGAGAACTGATTTACTTAATTTGCCAATCATACCACCACCCTGAAGTAGGACAGTGACACTGCCAAAATTTGAATCAGCTATCTCTATAGCCTTGTCCACAAACATTGTTGACCATTCATGTTTTTTCTTTACTTTTACAAGCAAGTCCACAGCCTCTTCCTGAAATTCCGTAACCATAGTACTTCCATCCTTCACAGCCTCAATTCCAGTATCAATCTTGTTGATACCATATACCCCAAAGCCCACCATCACAATAAAACACATGCCAATAAATGACATTATCATTATTGCTATAGCCGTCTTTGCTCTTCCTCCCAAAAACTCACTGAGAGGCTGATATACCGTTGGATACAACGCCGATGCTAATACTGCACCAATAAAAAATTGTGATACAAATGGTGTTATCATGGGCATAGTCACCCACATCATAAAAGCAACAAAAACTGCCCCTGCTACTTTCATTACTACTACCTTGTCTTTGGCTGTGTACCTGATATTTGGTCGTGTTTTCACTTTTTATCTCCCAAAATAAATTGATTTTAAAAAACCAACAAAGCAATTTCGTGCTTTCATCGATGTTTCTTCAGTTGATATATAAGACATGATTGCCTTACATGATTGTATGACTATACTGCATGTTCTTGAGATATTTTATCCCATTTGATCATGCCCTCCTTAAATCGTTTTGATCGAAGATACTCAATGAACATTCCCGCTTCAATACAACGTGATTTTGGTGGATTAACTTCAAGCTTGCCACCAGCTTTGTGACCTGCTGCAATTGCATCTGCTTTATTATTTCCTGACTTGAAAAATCTCTTCAAATCATCCCAACTACATCCGTCGAAATCCTCCGGAACTTGCAAACGATATTTTGTTTGTCCATCAGCATCTATCATATCCATCATGGTATACGATGATCCTGGATCCTGTATGCACCTAGCAATTAGCTCAGGCATACTAGTTGGAACAGGCTCGATGTTTTCCCCAAGAAGTTTAACAACAGGAGCATTTTCATGCATTACGTCAAACGCAACTACAATATGAGCCTTTGGATTTACATTTCTCATAATGATACATAATGCGATGTTATAATTATCATCACCTGTATCAATCAAAATTCTAGCAGCATCTGCGATACGTGCCTCTTTGAGAAATTTGTCAGACTTAAATCCTGTCTTGGTGCTTTTGCCACTGACAATTCCACTCATTGGGTTTTTGTCATACCTCTCCTTATCAAAGCATAACAATAATTGTCGTTTTTCTCTACGAGTGTCGGCCAAAATATTATCAATGATAATATTTGTTCTATTTCGTTGAAACGAAATAATTGGTATATGATCTTTTATACTCACAATGATATCTCCATGATATATTTTGTACGAAATTTTCCAAAAATCTTTAACCAACATTGCACCATAAGCAACTAAAAAGGCCGGGTAAAAATTGAATGAAAATGCAGAAACTAGCCTACCCATTTCTGACACAGGAGCCACATCTCCAAGTCCAACTGTTGAACTCAAAGCACTGACAAAATATAAATAATTTATCCAATTAGTTATATCGTTGTCAACAGGCTCAAATGAAATAAATATTCCCCAATTAAAAAGAAAATATGACACCCAAATTATGACGGGCCACTTTGACTTAAATAGCTCTTTTTCTATTTCTAGAAAAATAAACGCTGCAGTAGCCGACTGTGACTCCAGTCTCCCATATACAAACCCACGTACTTTTTTTGCAATACTTAGCAAATTAGCACGTATACCTGATAATATATTTTTTGACTTATTCACATTCAATCCCCCTCCTTTTCATCACAGTTTTCTGATATATTTTGTTAAAAAAACTAAAATCTAACACAATTTACACATTATAAATTGACTCATCAGATTAGCATAAATTACAAAAGAAATCAAGTATAGTATCTTACATCCCACCTTCAACCTTAATCACAAATAAATATAAAAGCCTGTCATTCCGGAAGATATTATTTGTATCAGAGCGGTTAGCGATGATAACCAAATAAATCTGTCCGGAATCTATACTGTGACATTAAAGGTCAGCTTTCGTACAAGTGATTTTTTGATGGATGGACAGGCACAAGGCACTGTCCCTACTAAAAATCTATTTTACGAAATGACAGAAATTCAATATTTTTGTTGATTGAAATTTGAATTAGAATTCAGGAGTAAATGATACTATCCCTACAAAAAATAAAAAGCTGCAGAAACATTATATAATGTTTCTGCAGTTAACTACTTATTGTTCTTTTTTTGGGAGATCTAGCCTAGACTCCTCATCAGGTTCCCAGTCTAGTTCAAAAGCATCATCAATTTCTTCTTCCTCAACTTCAAAACCAATTTCGCCTTCATCAATATCCAACAATGAAAGTTCCCGATCATCATCAAGTTCCGAATCTCCTCCATCTTCTATATCAAATATTCCTAAATCCAAATCATCCTCTTCATCATCAAGAAAAGTAGATGATACAGACTCATCCTCAATTTCATCTTCTTGTGTATCTGTCATTACTGGTTCAGTATCCAATATTGATATAGTGCCTATCTCTGAATTCATTGCGGTTAGTTTGTCAGATAATTCACCCAATTCTGCTGTAACAACCTGCTGTAACATGTTGATTAAACCACTGAAATGATCTACTAAATGATCATTATTTTCACCTACCTGTTGTAATAAATTGGCAACAATAGTATCAATAGCCAGCTCTCCAGTTTGAGTGCCACTATGCTTATAAAACTTTTGCAATGATGCGTCCATGGCAGTGCTCAATCGTGTAACCTCTCTTCCTTCGACATCACGCATTTCAGTGAGTTCTTCACGTAATTCATCACCCTCTTTACGCAATGCTACAATCATTTGTTGTGCCTCTGCCTCACCTTCCTGCAATCGTTTACGTTCTTTTTCAACTAACTCAAGAGTCTTTTTCACACCTCCCAACTCACTAACACGCTCATAGAGAGCATCAGCCTTGTCTTCTTCCTTCACTAATCGCTTATTAAATTGAAATGCAAGTCTACTAAACCCTGCTACCATGAAAGCCAGTGCTACAATACAAATTGTAGCCCCAGCATTCATGCCCATCCATGCTAACAACTCGCTTGATGAATCTGCAATATTTGTAGTTAAATAACTCCAAGATACTTGTGCTGACTCTCGTAAAGTTTCAATCATTTTTCCCATCTCCAAGTTATAATTTTGTATTGTAAAACAACAATTAATTTGCAATCAAATAAATTTGATATATAACTATATCACTGATACTACATTTGGTCAATTATAAATAAAAAGCTGCTACGATATTTTGTAATATCGTAGCAGCTATACTGTACCTCACACGCAATTATTTATTGCGCTGTGCTTTTTCAAAATCTCCAACAGTTTGTAAATCATCTTCATCAATAGAATCCTCTGTCATATCCACTTCAGAAAGATACACAAATGTATTCAACTTTTTAAGCATGAGCGCAGCCATCTCCAATAAGTCAATTGGATCTGTAGAGTCATTGATATCTACAACTGGCTTTGTTGATACCATTTTTGGAATTAACTCAAGTCCTTCAACACTCTTTTCAAGTTGCTTCATCAACGCCTGTCGATCACCTGCAAGCAATCTTGTGATCAGATCCTCATCAACTGATTTATTCACAATAATTACTTTTTTCTTAATAGTGTCAAGTTGGTTACTGGATTCTGCATTCAATTCTGCAACAGTCCATGTGTGAATGCCTGAACGTTCACTCTGTATAGCAGTGAGACGCTTATCTATATCAACTTGATATTGCTTGATAGCTTTTTCAACAAGCTTATCAAGATCAACTTCCGGTGCACTCTTAGCATCCTCAAGCTTCTTCACCAGACCGTCAGTAAGAGTTTCCAGTGACTTATTAATTGAATCACTTCCGTCTCCAAGTTGTTTCTTTACAAAATCATGCAATTCCTGCATCGGAACTTTCATCTCTGCGGCCACATTTTCAGCCAGCGCTTTACCATTATCATCAGGACCGATAGTAATCACTGCACCAATGACTTCAGCCATTTCTTTGAGATTAGTCAGGACCTCTTTGTTAAAAATTGGCACAGAAATTGGATTTTCATCAACTCCTGATGATTGTTTCAATTCACCCACAGGACTTACCTCAAGTTCCTTGAAAAAATCAACCCCATAAAACTCACGCAAGGCTTCTAAATTACTCAACTTACGTCGACCAATTTTATCAGCTATTTCTTGCTCAAGCTTTTGCTTGTCTTGTGTCAGCTTTTTAACATCATTCTCTGACTTCTTGATGATTTTATCTAACACCTTTATTTGATCTTGACTTGCTAAGTCATATTTTTTCAATCGCGCAATTTTTTTCAATCGCTTTTTAGTGGCACGTTTCTGTGCCCAAATCACCGCACACAGTACGATAAATAGAATCCCAACTCCTCCAATTGCAATAGCAAACGGAGAATTTGTCAAAAATTCTTCCCCAAAATTTGTCATTACATTCTTAACAGACTCAATAATTTCGCCTACTTCAACTCTAATGTTGCCATCAGTTACACTTATCACACTTGCCATAATCTTTTCCTCTCCAAAAATGAGATATTTCGTTTAGCTAATTACTTTTTACACAAATAACTAACCTATTTTATACTTCCAATTTCTACTCCAATTTAAAAATCCAACGCACAAAAATACTAAATGATATAACTGCCACAACAATTGCACCCAAAAGTGCACTTGCATGTATCCAATTATCCATAACCTATCACCCTCCCAAATCTAAATGTGGTACTACAGCCTCGCTTCCTTTGTAACCATAAAAAATATACAAAAACAAATAAAGCAATACACAATATCAACATAGCTCGAATAGATTCCATCACAAGGGCTGCTGTTCGATATACAGTAATACTGATTAATCTAAATGGCATCACAAGAAATATTATCCAAATAAGTTTAGACATATCACTCACCTTCTTGAAATTATTTTTCAAATTTTCTGTCTTTAGGCACAAAAATAATACAAGCTATAAAACTTGTAACAATCACTGATACAATAATAATCGTCTCAATGTTATTTGCAATAACTGGTACTGACTGCAATAAATCCTGAATCATTATCATGCTATTTTCTCCTCAATATTCAATTATTAAATTACATCTGAAAAATATACCTATACTTTTCACAATTATATTTACAAAAAATAAATACTGTTGTAAAAACTATTGTGCTTTGAGTATTGATATCAATACTCAAAGCACGCTCCTTTAAATTGTTGAATTTATAATGTCACAACCTGATCTTCATCCATAGGCTCTGCCTTTTGGATAGTTGCCCATGGCATTTTGGATATTGCTGTCATAATGTTTCTCTGAGCATACATTCCCATGCCCATGCCTACATGTACAGCTGATCCCAAGACCTTGCCAGATGCATTGATGACGCTTTGACCTGTTGCCTGCAATGCCTGCAACTTTCCACCATCAATACTAATTTGACGTAAGCGTCTAGCCTCTTTTCTACTATCTTTATTGATAAGCATTACGAGACGATTATTGCCGATTACAAATCGACCTATCTTCCACTTACGAAACATGTACATACGATGTTTCCCACCTAGTGACATCTTGCCAAAAAATGTTTTTGCTAATATTACAGAAATGAATTCAAAGACTTTGTTCACACCAAGTTTTCTCAAACCTGCTCCAAACAATCCCATCACAGTCCTGAAACCAGCAAAAATTTTAATGAGAACGCCCTTTGGAAAAAGTGGATAAATAAAATCAGCAGAACCACCCATCAACCAAATTGCTGTCATGCCAATAATGCACCAAAACATCTGTCTGGGAAATGATAATGATTTATAATGAGTCACTGCTCTATCTTTGTATTTACCAAAGAATAACTTCGCCCACATAACTTTTTCATTTTTTAACGCTCTTGCTTTCTTATTCGCAAAAAATTGCGTAATAGCAAGTGCAATGCCTAACTTAATAGCACCTCTTGCGCTCACCTTTTGTGCTGCAAAGACTCCAAAATTTTTGGCCTGTGCCCATGAAAGAGTAGTTATCAAAGTAATGCCACGTCCCCACCACAGTTTTGTAAAACTGATGATGTAACCTGTGTACAAAATTGCTTTACTCTTTATGAAAATAAGCACTTTTAATATGATACTTCTCCAAACAATGGTTACAGCAGCAAAAAAGTGTACATCCCACACCAATTGGCAAATGAGAATAATTATACTGAGTATGATACATAACCATATTACAGGACAAATCTGTCTTTTAACCTTTACAGTAAGCCTGCTCCATATACGCCACATTATCGTAGTTCCCATAATTGCAGCAACTTCGATAACAAACATAGCTTTGGAGATGGTCAATCTATAACACACCCACTTCACTGCAAATGTAACAACTCCTACTTCCCCACAAAAAAATAAAATATTGCGAGCTTTCTGAGTCATTGATTCAAATACAGCATTCAAATTATGCAATATACATAATATTGGCAATGTAATTGTCACCAAAATACCAAACGGTACAATTGATTTGCATACCAGCTTATGTACATTCACAACAGTGGCCATAAAAATATCCTGTGCCAATTTCTGACTGAAATTCACAATGGAATGCCACAAAATTATTGCATCTTGCAGAGACCTTACATCACCCTTGTTATGTAACAAGGCCAAGGCAAATGCCCAAACAGGCACCCATCTCAATAAAACACGAATTGACTCTTTTTTTTCATCTGACAATCTCGGCCATATAAATGACCATGTGGACCACGTCAATACTAACGTAAACCAGATTGTAGCAAATACAACGATACTACCGTGTTGCCAATGTGACCCTCCAAAGATTGCTATTGCCATCTGCAATATAACTGCATACTCCAAGAAAAAAATAAATACACTTTTCACACGTGAATGTACTACTTGTTGCAATAAATTTCCTTGATGCAATAACATACATGGTCTCATCAATAGCACGATAGCAAAGATGGACCACAGGTCATGCCTTGTAATACCAAGCGCTGTAATATCCATCTAAATTGCCTCCAATTACTTTTTCATTTCAATCACACGATTACTGTACGGCGCATCTGATTTATTTTTTTCGATTATTGCCTGATTAAGCAATATCGCAATAATAATTACCCATGCCAAAATGCCAAGGATAAAATTACGCGTCGCTCTAACAGCACATTCACGAATAAACTTAATTGGTTTCTCTTTGATTTCCTCAATCGTGTACATAGACATCTCCTCAAAAAAAGAAAAGTGACCACCACGACGATATCGTAGTGGCCACAAGAATATTTCATCTGTCACATTAATTATTATCCACTTCATCAGTAGACATTTGTCCAGATAATCTTCTAATCAAGATTCCCGTAGCCATCCCAACAGCAAACAGAATCGAAATGATAAATGTAGTATACCATTGCGCCTCACTTGCCTTTGTTAAATCAAGGTAACCATGATCAATTAAGAACCACGTGGCCAAACCTGAAATGCCAAACATTGCAATAAGCCCAACTGTACCAAGTGCTTTCTTTGCCAGAAAGGCAAAAATTCCCCACACAATAACAGCAGCTCCCACAGCAAGTGCTTTGGAACTCATAGCTGCATCAGATGTTTGTACCCATTTATATAAGCAGTACTGTGTGGGATTATATGTAGCCCACACAACAACCAAAGCATAAACCAACCTGGTATATAGAACTTCTACAAAATTTTGATTCTTGAATGATTTGAAAAAACTCGTAAATGCGAATTTCAACATTCCCTTTCCAGCAGCCTTTCCATGTTTAGTCGCAACAGCTTTTGCATTTTCCATCTTTTGCCTTACCTCCATCTAAATTGATTTGAAAATATCGAGAGCATCATCATAGAGCTCATCAGATATTTGAAAACATTTTTCACCTGTATCAACAACATATGTAGTAGTTGTATCTGTCACATCAACAACAGCTACTGCCATTGAACATGTGGTGCACATAGCTATATTAGCCTGTACCTCTGGTGGCATTTTTTTGCAAAATGCATGCCATCCATATGAAGTACTCACTATTATCACAGTTGGAATAAAAAATAAATACAATATTTTTTCCTTCCATGTAAATCTCCAGGCTATACTGAACCAATCCAACATAATTTCTCCTCCTGAATTATAAATTCAACAATTGTTAAAATACTTTTTTGAAACATATTTATGTCACAAAATTTTATATACTATCTACAAATAATCTACAAAATTCTGTACATAACGCCTTAAAACTTCCAAAATGTTAATAAAATGACACGACCACTTATTATACATAATATTTTAAATTTGTCAATAAAAATTCCCACTGATGAATTCATCAGTGGGAATTAGATCTATCTGGATTTCCAGACTATATTTACTATATTGCTCAATGATTAAATTTGAGCTTTTAATTCTTCAAACTTTACAAGTCCCTGACTCTTCCAGCCCTTAATCTTGAGCCATGCTTTCTGAGTCCATGTGGGCTGTGGTGAAAAGTCTTCCGAAGACATTCCTTTTAAGATATCTTTGGTAGCATCAACCATTTCAGCAACATCTACTGAATACTGAGCTGATGAATCAAACACAGCAACTACAGGCATCATAACAGTTGATACTTCTCCGAATCCAGGAATAGTAACCTTTCCAGCTTTGAGACCCTCTTTAATCAAAGAGCGCGACAATACACCGGTAACCTTCAGTTTTTCCTTGTCAATTGCCTGCATCAGCTTGGAATACGGATTAGGATATCGCGATACAAACCCAACCATATTAGGATTGGACTTCAGAGCGTTTAAAAAATCAGCTTCTGATGTAAAGCTTTGAATGCGTGATTTATCCAATCCATGCGAAATGGCAAAAGAGGCTTCTCCACTATCCATCCCACCCAGGACTGCCAATCTCAGTCGCTTCATGTTCAAGAGTGTTTCCCATGTGCGAAGTTTTGACTTGGATCCAAGAAATGTAATAGTTTTTTCCTGTCCGACAAGCAACATAGCCTCTGAAAATGGTGCTATCATCACATCATTCATGCCTTCTGCTTCGGCAACTTTTTGCATTGCCCAGCCAAAATGAAGATTTCCAGCTTTTACATTATCACAATTAAATTTACTTCCACCTGGGGAACCCACTTCAATTGGGATCAGTTGTTCTTCAGCCTTCTGCTTGAGAATATTGGCGGTTCGATAAAACTCACCAGTTTCTCCACCTGAACCAAAACAAACAACTCCATCAGGACAAGCTGCCATAGCCATTGAAGCCGCTGTAAATACAAACGCCACTGCTGTGACCGCCACTGTCTTTAATAAGTCTCTTTTCATCTTTTCAAACCTCCAGTTTGAGAATAATGTTTATTGACACAATGCCAACATAAAAAATTGTAAAATCTACTTTATCGAATTATGAAATTTCTTCACATCGAAATATTATCCTAGTATACTTTACTTTTCTTGTCAAGTATTTTTTATAGATTTTCTTATATAAATTAATTTTTATTTTTCATCCTACTGCAATAAAAAAAGCAAGAAGAAAAATTTCTCCTTGCCTCAATATTGTGCGAATTATTCGCTTTTCATTATCTTTTTTAAACAGGTGTAGCTGAGATAACCTTTGGATATACTCCGAAAGCTCTAAGCCATCTTATCCCATAAACTCTAATTTTCAATCTTCTGTCTTGGGTAAATTCATCCCAAAGCAATGTACGCTCAAATCTTAAAGCAAAAACTTCAACTTCCCGCAACTTCACTGTAAATTTTTTGCCATCGTCAGGTTTCACGGTTACGTTAAACTTAGACCCCGTATCTTCTGGCTTACCCACCGTCACATCATATTCATAATAAAATACATGTATAGCAAGTGGTTGCCATAATACAGCAGCAGCAAGAAGTACTATTAAAACCGTTTTAGTTTTCTTGTATTTCTGCAGTCTGTCTATTGATCCATACAACATAACAGCAACTGTTAATACTGCTACAGGAACAGTCCAAGCTGGTTCAAAATAAAACATCATCAGTAAAAAACCCATGAGTACTACAGTAGCTGTAGTCTGAAATCTATATTCAGCTAAACTCTCAATTGCGTAAGGCAATATCACAGCTGCCAATACAATCGTAACTAAAGATGCTATGATTGGATACATCATTGCTACAGCAATCAATGCACCTACAATGGCAAGTATTACTATCCATTGCTTTTTACTAAGCGATTTCACTGAATCCCATAGTTCTCCACCCTTTACTTGTGCCGAACTAGCAAAAGTAACTGCCCTAGCCTTACTTCCTTCAAACCAACTATTTTGCATAGCGTCTCCTTTCTCCCTTTTATATTTCTTATGAGTACTACCCTACATTAACTATATGTTAAATGACTTTGCAACATCAATCTATCGCAATAACAAATCGACAGATAACCATATCATGTAATACCCACTTAGTCAATATACTTTATCACCAACTGAAAAACTTTAGGAATTTAATAAGTAAAAAAATCTACTAGACAATTCTTGCATCTCCTTTTACAAAATGATTGAGAATTCTTTACTTTACATACCATGGATTAAAAAAATTAATCACTCTTTTAAAGAGTAATTAATTAAAAAAATGATAATACTACATTTTTTTGATATAACTATGCTATAAATATATCCTGAACAATTCCTTCTTTTTCTTCAAAATCAACACCCCGCGTATTAAGTGCCTCAATCATCTTATCACCAAATTTACCTGCGATAATTTTATCAACTGACTTATCTGCTAGCATTTTAGCAACTCCCAATCCTGCACCTCCCCCTCCTGTGCTAAATGGATTTTTTATTGTTTCAAGTAAAGTTCCATTTTCATCAAAAATTAAAAAGAATGGTGCACGTCCTGCTTGTGAAGATACTGTGGAATCTATATTTTTATCCATTGATCCAACTGCAATTTTCATACTTTATTCGCCTCCTCTCCTTTTTTCAATATTTGCCTTACAACAATGCCATTAATAACTGAAAATATAATAATATATATACTTAATACTACTGTAAAAGCAAGTCCAAAATAATAAATCATCATTGGCAAAAGTGGTAATTTAATAGACCTACTATAAAGAAATGCTGCTAAAAAAGAATCTTTCACTCCTTTTTCTTTCAAATCTGAAAGAAGTGGAAACCACATATAAATCGGACCAGATGATATAATACCACTTACAATTGCGATAACCCAACCACGTATTTTTTTACTATGGCCTAAATGCGTAACTAACATATCTGTTGTTACAAATATATTAAATATAAACATCAAACCAAAAACAATAATTACTGTTGGCATAATTTGCTTAAATGTTTGCCAAAAAAATGTAAGTGATTCCTGAAATAGCATCATATCTACAAAAGCAAGTCCACCATAAAGGCAAGCTACAAAAATAAGTAGCCACCACTTTCCCTCCACATTGTGTATTAATGCACGAATCATAGTAAATTAAGAGTAATAACAGTTAAAAAAGAAATAATAATTGCACTCACAAAACTAGCAATATTACGTGTCCAAGTGAATCTCTTACCCATCATGACAATCTCAGCTGGAATCTGCACCGTACCCACTGTAACCCAAGTCAAAATAAACGCTGTAACAGCAATCAAACTTACACCATTATTCAAAAGCTCACCACCTATAACATAACTAGTCATGGGATTACCCGCAGCAATACTTCCCACAGCAGCTCCCAAAAATGCATCAACAACCTTATTTCCAATAAAAAACTGCGTATACATATCATCAGGCACCACAGTAATTATAAAACTAGTCAACAACAAAATACCAACCAAAGTCGGAAACGACATCTTAATTGCACCAAATGTTTGCTTTGCAGCTTTTTTAACTCTCACTTTTTTCATAAATATACATTGTCATTCCCGCGTAGGCGGGAATCTAGGACATTATAAATAATTTACAAATATTTCACTACAGTTATTGTTTATTTCTTATCCAATACCTTTTAATAAAAGGTAACGATAATGTAGATAAAAGATATCCACCCGTCGGTACAAGTGCATTTAAATATGCATCATCCACACCAATGCTCCACATAAACCAAACTGCAATTAAATATGTAACACCAGCAATAAAACCACGTCTCATAAAACTTGTTTCCCACGCTTTATTTAATTCTACTCTTTCATTCCTTTCTTGTACATCAGCTAATTGTTCTTGAATATTATCCATATTTTTTATATTTAATATTTTATACAAATCGTTTTTTACTTGTTCACTGTTTTCAAATATAATACCCTTCATGCCTACACTCTTTGCTCCATCTATAAATTCAGATTTATCATCAATAAAAACACTCTCCTCAGGCAAAATATCCATTCTATTACAAATCATTTGATAAATTTCTCTATCTGGCTTTGCAATGCGCTCTACACATGAAAAAACCTTCTCATCAAAATATTTTTCATAATTATTCTTTTTCCAATATTCTACTGCCGGCATTTCAGTATTTGAAAGAAATCCGATTTTATAACCTTGTTCTTTCAATCTTTCTATTAACTCAAACATCTCTACCTTCTCATTAAAGACTTCTTCCACAGCATCACCCCACAATGAATCTACACTTGGCATATCAATATCCAATTCACTACATACTATCTGCCAAAATTCATATTCTGTAATATCACCACGAGCAAAATCATCAAAACCTTTTTGACGTGCAACATTATAATTTTCAACTTTCACATCCAAAACATCTGCACAATACTTGTCCATCTTCCCCAAAGTTTCATCTATCAAAACCCCACCCCAATCAAAAATTACAGCCTTTATCATATTCTTAAAGTATTAAAATCCAATAATTATATTGTTCATCATGCTTCACAAGACTTGCTCCTATTTTATCATAATAATCATTAAACTCTATATCCTTTGGACACTTAAACTCAAACTGTTCAAATTTTGTTGTACTCAACATTTTTTGTACTAACTCATTTCCTCTATATTTTTCATCTACTGCAAACTGATAGATTGAAACTATTCCATCATTCTTTCTTGGATAAAACCTAACTGCTGATATTATTTTATCTTCATCTATACCAATAACAACCCACCCTCTTTTTACAGCTGCTCTCACACCAAACGGACAAAGAAATTCTCTTGAGTGAACTGCTTTATTATTTTTATCTAAATTATCATCAAAAAAATTAATAATTTGTTTAGTGTATTTTTCTTTTGATAGTTCTATTTTCATTATTTCTTAATTATTCAACTACTGACGTATGCATTATTTCGATAACAAAATTATTTTAATTTAAATTCTTTTTTTACTTTCTGAGCAACCTCCTCAGGATTTAAGTTAGTATTATCAATTCTGATATAATTTTCTTTTTTAATTTCTCCTTTTTTGGAATTCAATCTAAATTTCATATCGTAATCTTTTAAGCTTTTCTCAGATTTTTCGATATTTCTTTTTGTAGGTTTGTATTTTAATCTACGTGAATGTTTATTTCTATCGATACGTTCTTCCCCATCAGCTTCTAGCTCCACAAAATAAATAGTGCCACCCTTTGATTCAAAAATATCACAAACATTATCAATATAATCCCAATCTGATTGTTTATCAAATGCCCATATATATGTAAATATTAAACCTTCTAAATCACTTTTAGAAACTTCTTCAAAAATTTCTTTACGAAAAAGTTTTACTAACCTCCGACCACTATCACTTCCATACTCAAAAAATGGAGCAACTAATTCAATAGTCATATGATTATGAAAAAGCTTCAAATCTGTTATTTTTTCTAAGTCCTGTCCAACTGTCATTTTACCAACAGCTTGCGGACCAAATATTATAACTAATTTCATGATTTTATTTTACAGCAATTACATCGATTTCTATATCACATCCTTTTCTGACAGTATTTGACATTTCTACCAACGTAGAAACTGGTTTTGATTTCTTGAAGTATTTATTTCTAATTGGTGAGATTTTTGAAAAGTCATTCACATCTTTTACATAAATAACAGCTTTAACAACATCATCCAATGATGCATTTCCTGCTTTCAAAATATCATTAATTACATTAAAAATATATTCCGTTTGTTTTTCAATATCACCTGGTGCCACAGCTTCACCATTTTTTGCTGCAATCTGCCCAGTTACAAAAATCATTTCTCTATCTCCAAAAGGAACTGAAATACCATGAGAATATGTTTCTTTAGGTTTTGCACCTTTTGGTATTAATGCTTTATTTTTTGTCATATATAACTATAAGAGTCTCAAGGTCCAACCTAGGGTTAACCCTAGGTTGGACCTTTTTTATTATTTCAGTTGTTCCATTAATTTTTCAACATTTACAATCTCGCCATCCGTTTCTGTACGTTTTTTAAATTCTACTCCTCCAGCTTCTAATGAACGACTTGATACGACTACTCTATATGGACAACCAATTAGATCTGCATCAGCAAATTTAGCTCCTGGACGCATATCTCTATCGTCCCACAATACTTCTACACCTATAGATTGTAATTGATTATAAATTTCCTCAGCTTTTTCATCTTCTCCAATATTGATAAGATGTACTTTGAAAGGTGCTACATTTTCTGGCCATACTAGTCCATTCTCATCTGCCATTTTTTCTACCAACACACCCATCATACGAGTTATACCTATTCCATAAGAACCCATCCATACAGGGACTTTTTTTCCTTCTTTATCTGTATAATACAAGCCCAGACTTTCCCCTTTTTCGGTTCCAAAGTTAAATATATTTCCAACTTCTGCTGTTTTAACTTTTTCTAATTCATCCTTGGTTATTTTTAATTTTTTCAAAGTTTCATCACTCAATACTTCTTCATTAATTGCAATATCTTTTTCACGATTGATATATATTACATCCTCTCCTGCTTCACAAATTGTCTGAAATTCATGTGAAAACTCTGTAAATGCTCCACCTGTTGCAAAAGTGACAAAAGTATCCTCTCCTACACCCAATCTATCAAAAACTCTATTATAAGCATCTATAGCTGCATTATAAAAAGCATCATGTTGTTTTTCATCAAGAGAAAAAGAATACATATCCTTCATCACAAATTCTCGTCCACGCATAATACCACTTTTTGCACGTAATTCATTTCTCAACTTTGTTTGAAATTGATACACATATACTGGTAAATCACGGAAGCTTGCTATATGACTTTTCATCATGTCACCGATAGGTTCTTCATGTGACCATCCAAATCCAACCTCTGTGCCATTTTTTAATTCTGACTTAAACCATACATCAACTATTTCATCATCCCAACGATTTGTCTGTTGCCAAATTTCTTTATTTTGTAAACCACTCATAATAAGTTCACTTGCATCAAGTGAATTCATTTCTTCACGTACAATTTGCTTGATATTTTCTACAACACGCATACCTAGTGGTAATAGTGAATAAACTCCCGCCATCTCCTTATGTATAAACCCAGCACGGATTAAAAGTTGAGCATTTTTACTCACTTCATCTTTTGGTGCAAATTTTTGTGTTTTTGTAAAAAGTTGTGATTGTTTCATATAGTTTAGTATATTAGTAATTAGTTAATTAGTCTTTTTCTGAAAAATATTAAAATACCCCACTGGGACTAAAATACCTATATATTTTTATCATATATTTCATAAACTGTGTCTAAATATATATTTATCATACTGTAAAAACGTTCTCCTGCCAATACTTTTAGGTGTATCTTTTAAGATACACCTAAATACGATTTTGACTATTTTTTATCGTTTATGCTATGCTTATAATATTGTTGTTTTACAAATTCTCAATTGAGAATATTATATATAAGAAATTGTAACGATTGCATTTGCTCAAATCCGCTGTGGAACCGAGTATGAACCATGCAATCAGGAAACCCGTAAACTCCAAATTATGGAGGATTTATGAACAGGCTTCGAGAACCAACTGGTGAAGGACTTCGACCAGTAGGTGGTAACATCTTTGATCCCACGCGCCCATAATCCATCAAGCAGTGTTGGAATGGCGAATTGCGACGATTGCGAACCTGATGGCTCAGGCTTTGTTAACCCTGTTACCGCTAACATCTAAAATGATGTGCTGTAAGGAAATAAAATGCAAAGACGATTTATTCTTTGAGGGAAATACTTTTGTGTTTAGAGTAAAGTGACTCACACTAGTTTAATGCCCTCGACATTAACTTTTTGTCCAAAATAAACTCAAAAAATATAAAGGAGAATATTGCTTATGAATGTCATACGACCACCGACTAGTCTATTTTTTCACAGCTATTCGGGTAACGACACACTTGCTGCTAATATCTCCGTAGCCGAAAACAATGCCCAGCGATCTTCCATGGAAAAGGGCCTCTTCAACCATTAATCTCCGTTCTGACCAATTCTGAGGTAATTATGCGACGATTTATTCTTTAAGGGAAATGTTATTATGTCTATTGTGAAATGATTCATAGTGATTTAATGCCCTCGCAAATAATTTCTTTTTGTAATTATTCTTAATACGTAAGGCAAATTGCCCCCAATATGTAACTTTTGTAATAAAAAGCATATTCGGGGGCTTTTTATTTTTTACACAACTTTTCAACTACTTATTAACTTTTTTTATATATACAAAAAAACTTTCAAATGCTATACTTAATTTACTTAAATTTATATATTTTGTAGAGACGCGATTAATCGCGTCTCTACTGTCAAAATTACTATGTCTAATCAAAATACACAATTACGTACCCCACCAAATTCCATAGAAGCTGAGAAAACAGTGCTTGGAGCTCTTATGCTTGATAAAGAAGCTATTATCAAAGTTGCTGATATGATAAAAGTTGGTGATTTTTATAAAAATGCTCATAACATTATTTTTGAGGCGATGTTATCTCTTTATGAAAAGAATGATCCTATTGATGTTCTCTCTATTTCAAATAGATTAGAAGAACAAAATAAAATAGATGAAATGGGTGGTGCAAGCTATCTAGCAAATCTTGTAAGTGGTATAGCAAGTGCATCTAATATAACTTATTACGCAAAAATTATTCAAAAAAAAGCTGTCCTCAGAAGACTTATCTCTGCTGCAAGTGAAATAAATGAAATGGGATATAATGAAGCTGAAGACTTAGAAACTATTCTCGATAGTGCTGAACAAACTTTATTTGGCATTTCTCAAAAGTCACTCAAACAAGAATTTACTCCAATCAAACAAATCCTTGGAGAAGCTTTTGACAGGTTGGATGATTTGCACAAAAACAAAGGGCAGATGCGTGGAGTGCCTACAGGATTTCCTGATTTGGATGATTTACTTTCTGGATTTCAGAACTCAGACCTCATCATACTTGCTGCTCGTCCTTCTGTTGGTAAGACTTCCCTAGCGCTTGATATCGCCCGACAAGTTGGAACACAATCAAACATTCCTGTTGGTATCTTCTCTTTGGAGATGTCAGCGGACCAGTTAGTCGACCGTATGATTGCTGCTGAAGGCGATGTTGACTTATGGCGTCTACGAACAGGAAATTTAAAAGATTCTGATTTTACTCGCATAAATGAGACAATGGGAAAGCTTTCAGAAGCTCCTATTTTCATAGATGATACTTCTAGTGCTAATATCATGGAAATGCGTACGATGGCACGTAGACTGCAAGCTGAACATGATTTAGGACTTATTATTATTGACTACTTACAGCTTATGGAAGGTCGTAGCAATGAAAGTCGTGTACAAGAAATTTCAGAGATTTCTCGTGGACTTAAGATGCTAGCAAAAGAATTAAATATTCCCATTCTAGCTCTCTCACAGCTTTCTCGTGCAGTTGAATCACGTCCAGATCAACGACCCAAGCTCTCAGACTTGAGAGAATCTGGTTCTATCGAGCAGGACGCTGACGTTGTAATGTTTATTTATCGTGAAGACCGCGTAAATCCTGATACAGAGCACAAAGGTGTAGCAGAAATAATAGTAGCAAAACATCGTAACGGACCGGTTGGCACAAAACAATTATACTTCCACGAACAAGCTGCATCATACAAAAACTTAGAGTCACATCACAATAAAAATGGCAACACTGTTAATGAAGAATAATTTTATATAATTTAAATTTAAAATGTATCCTGAATCATTTCAAAAATTAATAAATCAATTTAGCTCATTACCTGGAATAGGTCCAAAAATGGCTGAACGACTTGTTTTGTCTCTATTTAAACAGGATACTGGAAAAATAACAGAATTTTCTGATGCCTTACTGAACTTACACAGTGTAAAACCTTGTAAGACATGTTTTAACATCTCCCAAGATGATTTATGCACTATTTGCTCAAATACCTACCGTGACAAAAGCAAGTTATGTATAGTAGAAGAATCCTTAAATATATTACCACTTGAGCGTTCACAAGCATTTGACGGTATGTATCACGTCCTTGGAGGAACTATAAAAAAAAGAGGTGGTAATAAATTAACACTACCTGAATTAATAAATCGAGTAGAAACCGAAAACTTCACCGAAATCATAATAGCAACCAATTTCACAACTGAGGGTGACATGACTGCGATGCATATCAAACAAGAATTATCTTCCTATGATATCCTTATATCACGACTTGTCAGAGGTCTTGCCACAGGCTCCGATATAGAGTATGCTGACGACATGACAATACGCAGTTCTATAACAAACAGAGGAAAGTTTTCTTAAACTTAACAAAAACCAAGGAGCTAACAAATGGAAGAAATTGAACAAAATTTCAATTGGATATTTCAAATCCAACCTGCAACAGAGTTGTTTCCAATAGCGCTAACACGTTTTCATGACCTTAACCTAGTTTGGACGCCAACATCTGATGCTGCTATGCGTGTCATTTTATCTGGCATAAATGGTGCGCTTGCCTCAAGAAAAGAAAGTCTAAATTACTTAACTGCCATAGAAACCCTAATTCTCGAAGAAAGAGTTTCTATAAATGAACTTGTAATTATTGCAATGGACATGCAACAAAGCACTTATTCTCAATTTGTGCTAAATGACCCTACTATGCCCTTTACAGAATTCCATTATAACCTCTTAAAAAAAGCTGAGTTATTTGTTAATGCAACAGCAATAACAGATGTAGCATGTAATTTTAAATATTGGTATATCGCAACAGAAACTAGTAAAAATATCAATTCCCTATACAATACCGCTATCTTATTGATTTTTTATGCCGCTAATGGTGGTACTACAGATAGAATAAGTATGCGAAATATCATTGTAAACCTTACACACAAAGGATTATTTTCCTCACATAAGGCAATGATAATACTGGCACAAACAATCATGGAGAATCCATGCTTTATTATGCCCAGTGATGAAACATTTCCACCCTATTTAAATAGGCGTGAATTTGATTATCTTAGAGAAACAAATCCATTATAAAAATACCCTTGTCATAATAAAAAACCACGTAGATAATATTTCTACGTGGTTTTAACTTTATCCAATTTTTGTCACCTCTATTTCTGTATAAGCTTGTCTGTGACCATACTTTTTCTTATATCTTTTTTTTGCTTTATGCTTAATTCCCCAAATTTTAGCATGCCTGTCTTGAGCAAGAATTATGCCCTCAACTTTAGCTTTTTCTACCAAAGGAGTTCCTACAGTAACTTTCTCATCATCACCAACAAACAAAACTTCTTCAAAAGTAATTTTATCTCCCTCTTTTCCATCAAGTTTTTCAACCTTTATTTTATCTCCCTCTTCAATTTTATACTGTTTTCCACCAGTTTTAACTATTGCAAGCATTTTTCTAAATTATTCTAAAAAATTAATATAAAATACACGTGATTATAAAATCACTAACATGCTTTAATATACTACACATGTAACTCTGTGTCAATACTATTGACCACTTACTTCAGCTACTTCATTATTCAATTCCACTATAATCATATCACCAGCTCTAAGGACTTGTAATGTTATCATTTCATTCTTATATTTTCTCAATAATCGTGATAAATTATTATTTTCATCAATAACTTCATTATTTACCATTACAATTATGTCCCCGCCCTTAATTCCGCTTTTTGCAGCTTCTGTATTTGCAAATGCACTTTGTTGTATATATGTTTGGGGATTAACAACTATCACACCACCTAATATGTCATGTTCGTTAGTATACACATCAATTTTTGTTATAATATCATAATCTATTCCAAGTGTTCTCTCAATTATTTCAGAATCTTCTTTTTGTTGGTTTATCAAGAATTCTTCATATGCACTATATAAATCTTTTGCTGCTATAGCATAAAATTCTTTTTGCTTACTTTCAATATTCTCTTTCATTGAAATAAGTCCAACTGCATTTCCCTGAAAATCAACTACTGGTGAACCAATACTTTGTTCCAATACATTTTGTGAAAAATCAATTTCTAGAACTCCCTGCAAAAAATCACTTTTAGGATTATTTATACTAAACGCATAATCACGCCCAAAGAATCCACCAAGTGCAAATTTGGACTCATCAAACTGTGATCTAGCTATGGATATAAGTCTCTTCCCACTACGTGCATCATCAGAATTTGCAAAGGAAGTTGTAGACAAATCATGTGCATCTACTCTTAAAAATGCCAGATTTCTATAATTATCAAAATAAATATTCTTTACATCATGCACATCACCATTTGCCATTTTGACAAAAGTAAACATAGCTTCATCTTCAGCTACAATTGAAGCATCTGTAACAATTACTCCGTCACTACTCATTATCATTCCGTTACCTCTTATCACATCACCATTTTCAGTTATTGTTTCTACATATACAACTGACCCTGCAGCTCTTGAAGCTATTACTGCAATTGACTCATTGTCTGCAATAATTACTTTTTCTGTAGTTTTAATAACTTTAATTCTATCATCTATTGATTTTATAATTGGATTTTGAGACCAAACAGGATGATTTATTATTTTTGCAAAAATAATATAATCAACCAATAAACCTCCAAGTCCACCAATTACAAAAATTACTACTCCGATTCCAAAAATTTTGACCATTTTTTTCATATCTTAACTAAATTTATCCTATTAATAACCATTGCGTTGTCAAAAGTACTGCAAATGTTAACGCCACACAATAAATAATTGTAATAATAATTCTCTTTTTTGACAATGTTTCCAAAAAGACCATCTGTACCAAATCCCACAATATATAATAAAACATCAAACTAATCGATGCCATTGTAAGATAACCAAATGGCCAAAAATTTGCCATCCAAACTAACTGTATCATGGCAAATGCAATAATTATACTATACAACAATATTCTTCTAATGTCACTTGAATACGCTCTTAAAGACACAAACGTAATAAGTGCTACAAATAAAAAGTGTATACACATAAAAACTGATAAATGAATATCAAAATTTATATATGTACCATATACAACGGCATAGAAAAGAAACATTATTGATAGTAATGATGCTGAAAATAAACTTCTTGCTGTCATATCGAAGGAATTTTTATTAATTCGTTTAATGCCAAGTAATGTCACATAAAATAATAGTGACACAAGCATCCCAAAAATTTGTTGCTCTTTTATATTATCAATAAAATATAATAATCCAAATGATGCAATAACTAAACTGACTGGCAATACAGCAAATAACATTCTTTTGCCAACATTTAACCCTGCAAATATTGAAAATGCGATTGATGCAAATACTATACCCAAAGATATTTTTTCATCTGACAACCAAAAATATATTGCGGTTTCAATTGCAATGAAAAAAATTAAACTATATATTAAACTCCTTAGATGTGCAATCATTTAGATTATTCTACACTAATATTAATTTCATCATCCTTGCTATCAATATTTACACTATCACCTGACTTAATCTCACCATTTACTATTTTCATAGCCATTGGATCAAGTAGTTCTTTTTGCAAAACTCTTTTTAGTGGCCGTGCTCCATACAAAGGATCAAATCCGTTTTTTGCAAGTAATTCTTTTGCTTCCTTTGTAATATTAATAACAATTTTCTTATCCAATAATTTCTCTGAAACAATCCCTAACTGAATATCAACTATATACCCTATCATTTCTTGTGTCAACGGATGAAATACTATTATATCATCAATTCTATTCAAAAATTCTGGCTTAAATTTTCCTCGTAATTCCGCCATTACTTTACTTCTCATTTCATCAGCATTCCCATCTTTTGATTGCATATCATATATGATATCAGAGCCCACATTTGATGTCATGATAATAATCGCATTTTTGAAATTTACAGTCCTTCCTTTGCTATCAGTTAGCTGACCGTCATCCAATATTTGTAAAAATATATTAAATACATCTGGATGAGCTTTTTCTATTTCATCAAACAATATAACACTATATGGTTTTCTACGAACAACCTCCGTTAGCTGCCCACCTTCATCATGTCCAATGTACCCTGGAGGAGAACCTATCAGTTTTGCTGTTGCATGCGACTCCATGTATTCACTCATATCAATCCTAACTAATGCACTATCGTCATCAAACATGAATTCTGTAAGAGCTTTTGCCAATTCAGTCTTACCTACACCTGTTGGACCCAAAAACATAAATGATGCTATGGGCTTATTTTCATCTGATATCCCCGCACGCGCACGCCTAACAGCATTAGATACTGCGCTAATAGCTTCTTTTTGTCCTATCACCCTTTTAGCTAACTCATCTTCCATCATTACCAATTTTTCCATCTCATTACTGAGCATTTTTGACACAGGAACACCTGTCCATCTAGATATTATTTTAGCAATGTCTTCCTCAGTAACCTCTTCCTTCAACATACCATCATCTCCCTGCAAATCACTCAATTTCTTTTCATTTTTTATAATAAGTGCTTCTAATTCTGGAATTTTACCATATCTAATCTCCGCAACTTTATCAAAATCACCATTTCTCTCTAAATTATCCGACTCAATGCGCAATTTATCAACATTCTCCTTTGAATCACGAATGGCCATTATAACATCTTTTTCAGACTGCCACTGCATCATCAATCTTTTAGATTTCTCCTTCAACTCAGCAAGTTCTTTCTCCAAAGTTTTTATTTTTTCATCATCAATATCTTTTTCTAAAACTTTCTTTTCAACCTCCATTGTACGAATAGATCTTTCCAGCTGATCAATCTCTGCCGGCATTGAATCAATTTCCATCCTAAGCATAGACGCTGCTTCATCCATCAAATCCACGGCCTTATCTGGAAGAAATCTATCTGAAATATATCTACTAGATAACTCCACTGCTGCAATAATAGAATCATCCGTAATTACAACACCATGATGTAATTCATACTTTTCTTTTATTCCACGCAATATAGCTATTGTATCTTCACGACTTGGCTCCTCAACCCTAATGGGCTGGAACCTTCTTTCTAATGCCGCATCTTTTTCTATATATTTTTGATATTCCTTTAATGTTGTTGCACCTATTGTCCGTATTTCACCTCTAGCTAATGCAGGCTTGAGCATATTTGACGCATCCATAGAACCTTCAGAACTTCCTGCGCCCACAAGCGTGTGTAATTCATCTATGAACAATATATATTTACCCTCTGACGCATCAAGCTCTTTCAATAGTGCTTTCAGTCGCTCCTCAAACTCCCCACGAAATTTTGCACCTGCCAACAATTGTCCGAGATCCAATGATAATATTTCTTTGTTCTTCAACATTTCAGGAACATCTCCTACAACAATTCTCTGCGCAAGTCCCTCTACAACAGCTGTTTTACCAGTTCCCGGCTCTCCTAGTAATACTGGATTATTTTTTGTTCGTCTAGACAAAATTTGCATCATTCTCCTTATTTCTTCGTCCCTTCCTACTATAGGATCTATTTTGTCATTTTTTGCTTGCTGAGTTAAGTTAATTGTAAACTTTTCTATAGTTTGCATTGTGCCTTCTGGCTCCTGAGAATCTACATTCATACTACCTCTTACATCTACTAAATCTTTTTTAAAAGTATCATATGTAACACCAAATTCATCAAATATCTTTATGATGTCATCATCCTTTTTCAAAAGTGCAAGTAATAGATGTTCTGTGGACACAAAACTATCTCCCATAGATTGCATTTCTTTTTCAGCTTGCTCTAATACTTTTGATAATTCCTGTGAAATATACACTTGTGAGCTATCTGGATTAGCCACTTTTGTAGTTGTTTGTTTTATTTTTTCATCAATTACCCGAATGAGTTCTTCATTATTTACATCTTGTTTTTTCAATGCAATAGGAACAATAGAATCTTCTTGTGTCAGAAGAGCAAATACTAAATGAATAGGCAGTACAAACTGTCCTTCGCCAGTAAGTATTTTCTGTTGTGCCTTTTGTAATGCCTCTTGTGATCGCGTAGTGAATTTATTTATATCCATAAAAATATTATATTATTTACTTAAAGAATATTTATCTTCCAATACCACAACAACATATTGTTCTTCTCCTCCATGCCATATTTTTAAATTTATCTCTTCTCCCACGCTGTAACCTCTAATTATTTTACTTAATGAATTGTCTTTGGTTATTTTTTCTCCATTGACTTCTAATATGACATCATATTCAACTATCCCCGCCTTGTCTGCAGGTGAACCCGGCAACACAGCAAAATCTACAATATTTTGTCCTCGCACAATCAGTATCCCCTCATCATATGGAATATTTAACTCTTTTTTTATCTCTGGAGTCATAATGACATACCGAACACCTACAAATGGTTTTGAAATCCTACCATCATCTTTAACATCTTCAATTAATTTCATAACTTGATTTATTGGAATTGCAAAGCCTATATTCTCAGCACCTTGTGCAACAGCTGTATTTATTCCAATAACTTTTCCTTCTAAATCTAATAAAGGACCTCCTGAATTTCCAAAATTAATTGCAGCATCAGTTTGAATTATGTTACTCAATGTTTCTACTTGACCATACATATTATTACCCGCAACAATATTTCTCTTTATGCCAGAAACTATTCCTCTGCTAACTGAATTAGAAAATTCTCCTAAAGAATTTCCTATTGCAATAACTGTTTGACCTATTTTTATTGAATCTGAATTACCTAAATCAGCTGCACTAAAATTGTCTCCCTCTATTTGTAAAACTGCAAAATCCATTACATCATCTCTTGCTAATACACTTGCCAGATATTCTTTGCCATCTGATGTGATTACAGTATATTCTGCATTAGCATCGAGAACCACATGACGATTTGTCACTATCATTCCGTCATTCGAAACAAAAAAACCTGTTCCACCTCCAACTTTTTGTTTTTTGGTCTTCAACTCACTTTCTGGAACTCGTTGATTTGGAGTAAACAAGAAATTAAATGGAGAATTACTTGTTCCTTGATATTGAGGAACATTTTTTGTGGCTATAATACTTACAACAGAAGGCATTGTGTCTTCAACAACTTTTACAATGGAATCATCCTGCAATTGAGTCACTTCCTTTATTATTGTCTGTGGAGCTGTTACAACTTTATTTAATTGTCGTGAATTCACATAGCTATACACAACAGCACTTCCTACAACACCTGCTAAAAATCCCACAACAGTCACTAAAATCAATGACATTACAGGTATTTCAATATTTTTAGCATCTTCTCGTATCATGCTTGTTTATTTATTTTCTAAAAGTTCTTTTTTTACATCTTTAGCCTCCTCTATTTTTTCTTGTTCAAATTGAATCATGTCATCTCCAGCAAATATAATCATTGCTTTCTCAGAATTCCATGCATACCCTGGTATAAATATTTTAACGTCCATCATTGATATTTCATCATTTAAATAATCGACAAACGTTTTCTTTTTTATAACTATTTGTGAAACATGTGCTATCTTTTTTCCATCTTCAGTTTCTGCCACTTCATTAACTTTGACCAAATGCAATCCTAATGGTGTTTCTATGACATCGGTATAATCACCCTTATCCATAGTTAACACTTTTTTGCCTATCTTATCTTGTAGTAATCCATCTGTAAACCATCCCACAATACCGCCCTCTGACGCAGTTGCACCTTCTGAAAATTTCATAGCAACATCCGCAAAAATCCTACCATCATCTAGTTCTTTTTTTGCTTCTTGTATTTTCTCTCTCATATCATCTGTAACTATATTTTCTTTTTCAAATCTAGTGGTAACCTTTTCTCTTAACAACTGTCCAAATACTACTTTCTTTCCAAAATCATTCAGAGACCATCCATATAAATTATCTAATCGTTGTGCAACCACATCTTTCGTTCCCATATCAGACATAGGTCTTTCCATAGCAGCTATAACTGCTTCATCACTTATATTTATTTTCCATTCATCTGCCATGCGTTCAATTGCAATATCTTCTACTAATTTATTTATCATCTTTCTTTCTTGCAATTTCAACCTCTTTTTTCCATCTTCAGTATCAAAATCAATTCTTATGCCAAATTGTGAAAAATCTTGATTCTCATAAAATCTCTTTATCGATGCTGTATTCTCATCCAACTCAGAAATAGTAATCCAATCACCCTCAACAATAATAGCTGGTAGATTTAATGATTTACGAACTGAAGTTATAGCAGGTGATTCGATGCGAAATACATACGTAAAAACCAACATACTCATAAAACTAACTACAATTACGGCAACAGCAATTATTGAAATCTTTTTTATATTTTTTTTCATTTTTATATTTTAATTAATTAAAAAAAATGTTGCAACCAAATACTATAATGTTCCTCTATTTTTTCTTCCGTATTTAGCTCATCATCACCTTCATTATTTATAATTTCATTCTTTGCTCTACGAACTACAACAACATGTTCTCCTTGTTTTTTATAATTTAATTTTTTTGCTTCTTTTTCATATGAATGTTCTGATTTTAAATAGGCAATCTTATCTTGCAATTTAGTATTTTCATGCTCATACTTCTTTTTTTCTTCCTGTAAGGAGATTATCTCATTTTGAATTACATTAGCTCTTTTCTTATTATTCACTATCAAAACAAAAGTTCCTACAATTACAGAAACTCCTACAATTAACAAAATTACAGTTACAGCTGTACGAAAATTATCACTCATAAAGCATTCTTTACACGATTGATAGTAGTGGCAATAATAAAAATCCCAACATTGCAAAAATCATAACAACTGCAAAAATTATTCCTCCCACTTTCATTATTTTTTTCTTCTTTATAGCTTTCATAATATTTATTATACCAAAAAATTTATTTACTCACAAATTTATTACTCTTTGCGAAATTGTACTATTCTTTCTATTAACATCCTCGTTTCATCAATTCCGATACAAGCATCAGTAATCGATAATCCACCCAGATCCATATTAGTTTTATTCCTCACTTCTTGATTCCCATTTTTTACAAAACTCTCAATCAAAAATCCTTTTACAACATTTTTTATTTTAGCATTTTTTTCACAAGATTTCAAAACATTCATTACTGCTTTAGACTGTCTGGTATAATCTTTTTCATTATTTACCTTTGTATTGTCGTGACTAGTATCAACTATTATTGATGGATTCTCTATACCATCTTGTTCATACATTTCTACCACATATTTCAAATGCTTCATGGAATAATTAGAACCATCCATACCTCCACGCAAAACTAAATGTGCATACTCATTCCCATTACTTATTATCTGCTTGTCTCTACGTACATACACATGTCCATGTTGTGCTGATAAAACACCATTAACACCTATTCTTAAATCTCCTGACGTTGGATTTTTGATTCCTGCCGCAAATGGCATACCCGAAGCAAAAGCTCTATGTTCTTGATCCTCACTACTCCTAGCCCCTATTGCTGCCCAAGACAACATATCTGAACGATATTTAAATAAATTTGTAAATAAAATCTCATCGGCAATGGGTAATCCCAACTCAATGATTTCTTTCATCATTTTTCTTACATATATAGTCCCTGCATTTATACTTGGAGGCTCAAACGGATCTGGTTGTAATGCAACACCTGCCCAGCCTACTGTAGTGCGTGGCTTCTGAGTATACACTCGCATAATTATTTTTACATCATTCTTGTATAACTTTGCCAATTCTGCCAACTGTTCTGCATAAACACGAACAGCCTCACTAGGCCAAGCACTACATGGACCAACAATAACAAGCAATCTGTCATCTTCACCACTAATAATGTTTTTTACTTCTTTTCTATCTTGAATAACACGTCTTTTCAGGGAAATATCTAAAGACACCTTTTTTCTAGCATCTTCTACACCCATCAGCTTTTTTGTCTTAATGCCATTTGCCATATTTTATAAATCTTATATTTATACATTAAGCATAAATTAAAAAACAGCTCTTGTATAGAGCTGTTTCAATGATTCTTATACAACAATTATAGAACTGATCAAAAAGAACTTTCTTATATTAATCTTATTGTTTTTTATATATTACAACAGTTTTTGCCACCATGTCATGCAAGCCTTGCTTATTTTCTTTAAATGCAACAACTAAATATAATATTGTTAAAAATGTAGCAGTTAATCTACTTATTGTCTCTCGAATTAATATTGAATTTAATTCTGCTTTTCCCAAAGAATTTATACTACACACTTTTATACCAACTGCCATTTTGCCCAATGTAGCCTGATACTGATTTGTCATGGCAATATAATATGTCAAGACAAGTAAAAAAGATATTATTTGTAAAAATATATTACTCCCATTATTTGATAATAAAGATATAGCTATTATATTTACTAATCCTACAACAGCGCCCACAATTATTGAATCTATAAAGAATGCCAAAAACCTAATCCAAAAGCCAGCATATTTAATATTATTTCCATTTATCTTTCCGCTATCTGGCAAAGGTATTTCAGTTACTTTATATACTTCATTTATTGATTCCATTATCTCCGCTTCGTCATGTCCTGAATTACGCAATTGTGTTATTAATGATTCCTTTGTATATCCACCTTTATTTTCCTTTAAATAATCTACGATTTGTTGATTCATATTTTTATTTTATTATTATAGTCATTATTATAACACTTTTCTTCTATTGACAAAACATTTTTTGCATGCTACCATAGGAACTAATCAAATCAGAACTGTAAGAAGAGCATAGTCGAGTTTCATCGAACAGACCAACTGTATTTGAAGAAGATGTAACAAATATAAACTACAAATTAGATGAACACAGGAAAAATAGCTCGTCTTACAGATCGTGGTTTTGGATTCATTTCTCAAGAAGGTGAAGAGAAAGACTTGTTCTTTCATGCAACTGAATTGCAGGATGTTGAATTCAACGATCTACAAGAAGGTGACGATGTGACATTTGAACTTGCTGACGGTCCTAAAGGACAAAACGCAGTTAATGTTGCTCGTGCATAATCAAACTACGTTTGATTCAAATAGAAACAGCGGTATTTATACCGCTGTTTTTTTATTTATAAATAATACTTTACACACCCTTTTCATTATCATGAACTTTTAATATCAAAAAAGACTCTCACTAATGCAAAAGTCTTTTGAAAGTTTATTATTCAATTTTATCTACTGCCAAAACCCACTAGCATCAGAAGTAGCAGTATAAGTTACAGACCCTGTATAAACTCCTGAAGGTTGTGATGGTGATACATCTACTTTGTAACATACATCAGTTGTTGATGAAGTTGAATTATATGCTGTGTATGCTGCTATTGCTTGAGCTGTTTGTGGTACACCTGCATATTCTGCATCATCATTTGTTGTTCCTTCTTCACACAGATCTCCTGAGGTTGTCCATATGTTATTGAAGGTGTTATGAGTTGTATCATTTTGTGGAAATTGTATTACTGAGAAACCTAAACCTTTTGTTGTTGGAGCGTTCCAAGATTCTGTTACTTTTGTTGTTTGATCAAATTGTGTTAGGTCTGGTATTTCATCTGTATTATTTGAATGTACTAGGGTTGTATTTGAAGCTCCATTATCATTTATCATTGATAGGTAGTAACCTTGGGTATCATTTGTTGTTACTATACAAGTTGATTGTCCTACTGCTGGAGTTCCTGCTATTACTATTCCTGGGTTTGCTACTGTTCCTAGTATTACATCATAATCTCCTGTTGATCCATCTTTATCATAACAATCCATTGATAGGGTTGCATTTACTTCTACATTTAGGTTTAGGTCATCTATTCCTGATATTGTTCCATCTCCGTTTACAATATAAGTTGTTGCATGGTTTGTTGTGAATGTACATATTCCGTTTGTTACTGTACATGTTGTATGGGTATTCCATGTTACTTCTCCTTCTAGTTGTGAAAGGACTTCTAGTTCCATATCATTGTAAGCTTCGCTTACAGTTATTTCCATTGTTATATCATTTGAGAAGGTTAGGTTTTCATTTGGTATACCTAATCTTACTGCTCCTACTGCATTTGGATGATCTCCTCTTTCTTCATTTAATGTATTTTGGGTTATGAAGTTTTCAAAGTTGAAGTTTCCATTTAATGCTTCTGTTATCACTGTATTATTTGGGAATATTGCATTTGTTGTATTTGATTGGAAGGTTACTTGTACTTGGGTTGTTGTTTGGGTTGTGTTATCTATTGTTCCGTTGTCTACTGTTATGTAGCCTTCGTTTACTACATCACTCATTTCTGCGTTGTCTGGGTTTTGTATTGTTATATCTGAAACAGGCTCACTATATGGTGCTATTGGAGGTGTAAAATTACTTGTCCATCTTGCTATTCCTTTTGAAATACGAAATTCATCCATATGACCATCAAAAGGCCTTAATGTTGAAGAAAAATATGTACCCATATACAATGGATGAACTTCTGTTGAAAAATCACCTATTACAGTTGAATATCCTGTTAACAACTGACCATCTAAAAATAAATGTAAAGTATTTCCACTACGCACAACCGCAATATGATGCCAAGTATCTAATGTTAATGCTTCTGATTCACCAAGGTGTGCTGTAGTCCAAGCCCAACCTCCAGTACCTTTATTAAAATAAAATTTATTACTTGCATCAACACCTAACAGCCAAATAGCACTATCATTGTATGTTCCATTATTCACAAGATGTTGTATTTTACTAGAATTTAATTTAACCCAAGTATCTATAGTAAAATCACTATTACCAATAGCCCAATCTGTCGAACTTGGTAACTGAAGCCTGTCTGCACTTCCATCAAAAATAGCGCTCCCTGTGCCAAATTTCTTCTACATGCAGATGGTTTGTATATCTCCTTGTGCATTAACAGTATGTGCAGATAAAGAATCGTCAACAAAACTTGTTGATCCATCAACACCATCTGCATGTAGAAGAAATTTTGTAAACTCATCAACGCCTACAGCAATCACTGACTGTGTGAAAAAAAGTGTAACAATGAATACTACTGCGAATATACTTATATTATTTTTCATTTTTATATTTTAGCTTTTTATTTTATAGCTTTTATTATATCACAACTTGTTTATTTGTGAAAAAATATTTTCACAACAATAAAAAGCCTCTACAAATTGTAGAGGCTTTTTATAATTTTTTGGATCAATACGATCTATTCATCTTCTCCACCACCAATAATTTCTTGTGCTACATTATTTGGAACTTCAGCATAATGACTGAATTCCATTGAATAGTTTGCTCGTCCTTGTGACATTGAGCGAAGTTGTGTTGCATAACCAAACATAGAAGCTAATGGAATTTCAGAATCAATTTCTTTCAATATTGCCATTCCCTCTCCACGATCTCGCATCTCCTTGATGATTCCACGTTTTGAGTTAACATCTCCTACTACATCACCCATAGACTCTTCTGGTGTTGTGATTTGTACAGCCATAATAGGCTCTAGTAATACTGGCTTTGCTTTCTTTACAGCAGCTTTGAAAGCCATTGAACCGGCAACTTTAAATGCAGATTCAGATGAATCAACATCATGGTAACTACCATCATAGAGTACAACTCCAACATCTACCATAGGATATCCAGCTATTACACCATTATTCAAAGCCTCTTCGATACCTTGTCTAGTTGGCTTTATGTATTCTTGAGGTATTGCTCCACCCTTGATTTCATCTTCGAATTCAAATCCTTCTCCCTTATCTCGAGGTGCAATTCTTACCCATGCGTGACCATATTGTCCACGACCACCTGATTGCTTTACAAATTTTCCTTCACCTTCAGCTTCCTGAGTAATTGTTTCACGATAAGATACTTGTGGCTGACCAACATTTGCCTCAACACCAAATTCTCTTTTCATACGATCAACAATAATATCTAGATGTAATTCACCCATACCAGAAATGATAGTTTGTCCAACCTCTTCATCAGTCTTAACCTTAAATGAAGGATCTTCTTGTGCAAGCTTTCCGAGTGCCATTCCCATCTTCTCTTGATCTGCTTTTGTCTTTGGCTCTACAGCAATAGAAATAACTGGATCTGGAAATTCAATTGACTCTAATATAACTAAATTATCTGGATCACACAAAGTATCACCAGTATTTGTATTTTTCATACCAACCAATGCTCCAATTTCTCCAGCATTCAACTCTTCAACTTCTTCTCTATCATTTGCATGCATTCTCAAGATTCGTCCTACACGCTCTTTTTTTCCACTAGCAGTATTATAAATATAAGAACCTGCTTGAAGTGAACCCGAATAAATACGAAAGAAAACCAATTGACCAACAAATGGATCAGTTGCAACCTTAAATGCAAGTGCTGCAAATGGTTCATCATCTGAAGCTCCTCGAGTAATCTCTTTTTCAGCATCTTTAGGATCTGTTCCTATAATAGCTGGGATTTCATTCGGTGCTGGCAAATAATCAATAACAGCATCCAAAACTGGTTGAACACCTTTATTTTGAAGTGCAGTTCCTACAAATACTGGAATCATTGTGTTTGCAATAACGCCCTTTCGTATTGCAGCTTTTAATTCTTCATTTGTAAATTCTTCTCCGCCTAAATATTTTTCCATGAAATCATCATCTTGCTCTGCAGCTTTTTCTACCAATTTTTCTCGCCATTCTTCCGCTTGAGCTTTCAAATCTTCTGGACAATCACTTACAATAACTTTTTCCCCCATGTCTCCCTCAAAAGTAAATCGCTTCATTGTTACCAAATCAATCATTCCTTCAAAATCACCTCTCTCACCAATTGGCAATTGAGCTGCAATTGCATGAGGAGTTAATCTTTTATGAATTGAATCAAGTGCACGCTCGAAATCAGCACCATCTTTATCTATTTTATTTATGAAACAAATACGAGGAACTTTATATTTATCAGCTTGACGCCATACAGTCTCTGACTGTGGCTCAACACCCTCTTTTCCATCAAAAACAACAACACCACCATCTAAAACACGCATTGAACGTTCAACCTCAACTGTAAAGTCAACGTGACCTGGTGTATCAATAATATTTATTTGATAATCCTTCCAAAAAGTTGTTGTAGCAGCAGATGTAATAGTAATACCACGCTCTTGCTCTTGCTCCATCCAGTCCATAGTAGCATCACCATCATGTACCTCACCTATTTTATGAGACATTCCAGTGTAATACAAAACTCTTTCTGTTGTAGTAGTTTTACCCGCATCAATATGCGCAATAATACCTATATTTCTCAATTGCTCAATTGGGGTTTTCCTCGCCATATATTTATTATAAATTAATTTAAATACTTTAAAATGTTATATAAATGTATCACATTTCAATTTCAATGTCACTATTTCTTTTTTGACTGTTTAACTATTTTCACTTTCTTAATTTCAGGAATTGTTTTCAAAACATTTTCAGTTTCTTCTACCTGTGGATGTTTTTTGATCCAAAGTAAATTTGCTATGAAAATTGCTATGAAAATAATAGTTGTCATGAGTGGAATATTCAATCCCAAAAACCCAACCATGAACACCACTACCGTCGGAATAAAATACAAATTAATAACCGCTTTGTATGCAGTCATATACTTACATTCAATATCAAATATTTTCGTAAGTACAAATAGCATAAGTGCCCACCAAAACGCACTAACCAGTCTAAATACAGAAAACCAAAAAAACATAAATACTCCAAGCAAGATTGTCAGAATAATTGAAAATGGGAAGATGAAATATTTGCTTACAAATTCTAATATATCATCCTTTGAAACAGTAAAATTTGGAATTTCTGAAAATACTATTTGATCAAATTCTGTACCATCCTTAAAATAAGCTCTATCCCCCAGAACAATGATTCCACCATTATATTCATCTAATGATGTTAAATCATATGCATCTGAACGTGTATCAATAATAATAACAAAACTTCCATCATAACTATTATCATCACTATGAGCATTTATCTCACGGAAGAATGGCTCATCTATGTTCTGGGTTGTTAACTGTCCATCTGTTATGGTTATTTGTGCAGATTCTGGAATATCACGCTCAAGCAAAGCCACTGTATCATCATATGAATCACACAAAAACACACAAAAACCTACAGCCACCATTAAAGACAATGCTAAACTAGACAATATCCAGAATGAAATTGTTGTTTTATTGTTCTTGCATTCTCCAGCAAAAAATTTTGCCAAAAAATCAAGCTTCCAAATATCAACAAATCGCTTTAATGCTTTTTTCATAATATTGTATTTTTGTTTTATAAAAGTGAACTATGCAAAATGTGCAAATGCTTTATTTGCCTCTGCCATTCTGTGAGTTTCTTCTCGCTTTTTCATTGCTAATCCTTCTTTTTCTGCTCCTGCAATAAGTTCATCAGCTAATTTTTCTGCAAAGCTTTTCCCTTTTCCTTTTCTTACAGATTCTCGTATCCAACGCATTGCAAGAGTTTGTCTTTTTTCTCCAACAACTGGTACTGGAACTTGATAATTAGCACCACCTACACGACGAGATTTCAATGCTACAAGTGGAGAAACATTTTTGATAGCTTGTTCAAAAACATTTAAACCACCCTTTTTAGTTCTCTCTTGAATAATATCAAAAGAATCATAAACTAAACGTTCAGCTATTGAACGCTTTCCATGTAAAGTAATTTGTCCTATGAAACGACCTACCAACATATTGTTGAATTGTGGATCTGGTCGCCATGACTTTTTAAAGGTCCTCTTTCGTCTTGGCATAAAAGTAAAAATTTAAATTTAAAATATAGTTTGAAATTTTGTATATAATTTTGACGTTAAAACGTACTAAAAGTATATATCAAAATTATGCTGTTGGACGTTTTGCTCCATACTTAGAACGACCTTGTTTACGGTCTTCAACACCAGCACAGTCCAAAACACCACGTACAACGTGATAACGTACACCTGGCAAATCTTTCACACGACCACCACGGATCATTACGATTGAATGCTCTTGTAAGTTATGTCCTTCACCACCAATATAAGCAGTTACCTCCATTCCGTTTGTTAACTTAACACGAGCAATCTTACGAAGTGCTGAGTTAGGCTTTTTTGGTGTTGTTGTAGAAACCTTCAAACATACTCCACGCTTAAAAGGTCCTTGTGATTTAATAGGTTTATTTTTCAATGTATTAAACACTGTTGTCATTGCCGGTGATTTAGTCTTTTTGACTTTACTCTTACGAGCCCGACGCTTCAATTGATTAATTGTAGGCACAATAATAACTGTTAATTTTAATTAAAACTTGTTTTGAGGCTACATACACCTCTAAAGCAACTCTTTTGCTTACACCCCATTACAAATATAAGCAAAAAACACTATCCGCAGATAGTTCCCATATATTACACATAAAATAACAAAATGTCAAACAAAAAAAGGAGGTCTGTATTAGCACCTCCTTCATAAATTGAGTCCTGAAACTCTTTGAAATAAATCCATTATTAAAATCTGACTTCACTTTTCAATATGAAAGGTTGCTATTTCAAGAACGGCTCCACAATTACTAGCGTAACAGCTTCAAAGCCTCACAACTATCCTACACATCCATATCTATCAAATTGTTAAATGCCAACAGGGATCAAACCCATTGATTACAAAATAGCCTGTTTTTCTAGACAAATTTTGCCCATGCATCTCAGAAAACTCAATTTAAAATTATTTTATACCAAAAAATACTTTTTGTCTACTAAATTGCAACTGATTTTCTTTTATTCTACTTTTTCAAATATTCTTTTAAAGCTTCGCTATAGTGTCTTAGTCTTTCTATTTTTGTCACCTTTAGCACTGATGAACTTGGACGCTCGGCTGGACGTGAAAATGTTTCTGGTGGCACTGGTTCTATTTTTGTATCCAATTCTGCTATTTTATAAAGTTCTTTCACTCCATCATACCAAGTGACGTCACCCTCATTTGCAACATGATAAATACCATTTTCCGAATTACTTTCTACAATTTCTTTGCTTTTTTTTGCCAAATCTGGTGCATATGTAAATTTACTTGTCTCACTATCTACCGCCTTTACTTCATCATTATTTTTACCAAGCTCTAACATTACATCAAAAAAACTCTTTTTCCCTGCAGCACTACTAGCTGGCTTACCAAATAACTTTGAAAGTCTAATTATATAATAATCACCACCAATACTTTCCACATTTTCCTCACCCTTAAGCTTACTGCGACCATATTTAGAAACTGGATGACATTCATCATTTTCATGATAAGCAAAATATCCAAGTTTCTCTTCTGGTCCCATATACATACAATCTTCACATCCCTGACCACAACAACTAGGATTTCTCTTACTTCCCTTATACCTAGGACGTTTACCATCAAATACATAATCTGTTGAATAATGCACGAGTGTAATTCCAACATTTTTACAAATAACCACAAGATTCTTTGGAAGTTCTGCATTTAAGACTTTTGCCTTTTGATATTCATCTTCACTCTCTTCACATGCGTCCACTGCATTATAAGCAACAGCATTAAAAACCACATCAGGCATTTCATTTACAATAGCATTTTCCAATAACCCTCTCTCACGTACATCAACATCATCTCTATCCCACGCAACAACCGCATAATCATCATCTTCATTAAATATTCGGACCAACTCCTGCCCAAGCATTCCTTTTGAACCTAAAATTATAACTTTTTTCATAAATCTATTTTTTACCATTTATTTCATCCCAAAATCTTTCAAAAAAATCCACCATAAAATCATGTCTTTCCTGTGCAAACTTTTTTCCAGTTTTTGTTTGCATTCTATCTTTTATATATTTTAACTTTTTATGATATTCAAGTACTGCGGTGTCTTCTTTTGTGAAATCATAATTTTTACCACTTTTAATTTGTTCTTTTTCATTTCCAGTGTACATCAATGTCCCAAAGTGTCCTACGAATACAAAATCTCTTGCAATACCAACAGCTCCAATACTATCTAATTTATCTGCATCAAAAAGAACCTTTGCCTCCAAAGTTTCTGGCGCTTCTTCATTTCTAAATCGATGTGATGATATACAATGCACAATATTATTGATGCTTTTTTCATCAATATCAAAATCACTTAATAATTTTCCTGCTTCTTTTGCACCTTCTATAGCATGACAGAATTTAATACCATTTTCTTTTTTGCCTTTACATGCAAATTCTTCCTTGCGTCCAATATCATGCAATAGTGCTGCAATTTCTATAATTTGCAAATCAGCATCTTCTTCCTCACCTATAGATATTGCTAACTTTTTCACTCTCTCTACATGCGTCCAATCATGACATACACTTACATCTTCAAAATATTTCTCTGCCTCCTGCTCTATCTCCTCAATCTGATTTTTACTAATCATTTAGTTTATTTAATTTCAATTGTACACATACCGTTACTACAAACTGGTTGACCTCCTCCACAGTCCAATACAGTTTCACATGACATTGTACACATCATACCCTCACAATTTGGTGCAAATTCTTTATTTATAACATCTGTTGCATGACAACACTGAGCAGGTACACAATCACTATCTACTTCACATATTTTTTCATCTTCAGAAATAGCATTTGTGTCCTCCTCTTTTTGTGGAATACACCAACTATATGCACCTGGACATTCTGGTGTATTTATTTCTGCTCCATCACACATAGCACTAGTTGATAAAAATCCACCAAGTTGTTGCATATCATATACAGAACCAATACAACATGTTTGCATTGCAGCGTCTTCATAGTTACAATCTTCTGCCAAGCCTATATATGGAATGCCATTAATTTTTTGATGTATTTCCTGAATGTCTTGTTGATCCTGTTTCAAGCTCATGTAATAAAAAATACTTATACCTGCTATTATTGGTAATCCAATTACTACTATGATTAATACTGCCTTATTCATATATTTACTTTTATTATTATTTAACTTCCTTGACATTTGCCATTGGAACACACCAACTGTATGAACCTGGACATCTTAATTGATCTATTGCCATGTCTTTACACACATTATCACTTGATAACTTAGCTTGCAAATCGCTCATATCATAAACAGAAGCCAGGCAACACCTATATTCGGATTTGTCTTTATTTGAACATCCTCTAGCTAGTTCTTGATAATATACATCTTCAACACTATCAATTGCTTCTTGTACATAATTTTGTTTTTTCATTGTTCCAAAAAAATATAACCCACCAATAATTGTAATTAGAGGGATTGTTGTAACTGCTATGATTATTACTATTTTTTGCATATCTTTCTTATTTATTAAAACTACATTTCTTCACTACATAATCATCCTGCACTGGTTTGCCAAACATGTCCATTGAATACTCACAAGAATATGAAGGAATTGCTGTTCGTGTCTTTACTAACACATCCCATCTGTCAGGATATTCCGTCACATATATCATCATATTACTATTGACTTCTCCTTCAACATCCTCCAACTCATTAATATTTATTTTATTTTCATTTTTTAATACTTCCATAACAGCTCTAGGAGTATCTATCATACCCTTAACATCATAAGAAGCTTTTATATCACTAAACTCAAGAGTTGTCATTTCACCACTATCACCACATCCATACAACATTATACTGCTACAAATCAGAATACTCACACTAATTATTTTATATTTTTTCATATTATTTAATTTTTAATGTTTTAATAATAAGTCCGGCAACAATCACAAATACAATAGCCAATGTCACATATGGGATCCAAGGATATTTCTCCATGAAACGACTTTCTTTTCCATCACATTTATCACCTATTCCATCCACGTCTTCATCTCTTTGTAACTTATTTGCCACAGTTGGACAATTATCTTTGTTATTTATAATTCCATCATGATCAAAATCCTCACAAGCATCACCTTTACCATTATTATCTTTATCAATTTGATCCACGTTTGCAACACCTACACAATTATCTACACCATCAACTATACCATCTTTATCTGTATCAGCCTTTTTGTACAACGGATTAGTATCTATTAATTCTGCGCTCACAATATTAGTGTTTTCATTAGTACTGAAGTCTGGAGACTCTATAGGATTTGTTTTTACATAATTATCAGAATTATAATAAATATCATATGACATCTTTGGCTGTGCTATAAATCTCACAAAATTTTCAGTTGTCTTGGGAGTTCCTTTTTCATGGAATATAATTTCATTGATTCGAAGTGGCTTTATATACTGCAGTGTTATACGATAGTGATCTGTATTTGCCTCTGGAAAGTTTACATTATCACTACCAAAAAACTTCTCTGGTAATAATATTTGTTCACTACCATCTTTTTTTACAGATACAATTCTAATTCTTGTAGGACGTTCAATGTTTTTATCAAAATTAAATCGCAATGAATCCGCGTTAAATATTCTATCTGACATAATATCTATGACAACTTCATTTTGACCAATATCCCCATCAGACTTTTCACCACCTTCATATCGCTCCTCTGAATACATAATCTCATTTCCACCATCTACTGAACTACGAGTTACTATATCCGTATCAATAACTTTATATTCACCTCTATTTTCAACAAAAGGAAATTCAGTAAAGCTATCATTCTTTCCATCTATCATATTATTTGCATCAAAACTTCCAAATGAATCACTTGCTCTAAAATTAATATCGACTTGTTTAGTTTTGTTTATAATGGTGGAAGGAAGTATAACGCCCATAGAATCTGTAACAATCACATAATTTCGAGAACCTTCATCAAAAGTCAGGGGAACGTCTATCATAGTTGGTACCGCAAAATTATTTTTTTCAATTTTAGCAATTGACTTAAATTCTCCTTTTTGATCCAAAGAGATTTTTTCCATTAACAGTCTCTCTGCAGATACTAAACCTGGAAAAATAATTATTATACTCAAAATGAATATTATTACTTTTTTCACTTTGTTCACCATAACCTTATTGGAATAAAGTTCTTTTGTCATATTAATAGTTTTATTTATTTTTTAGCTTTTTTTATAAACGCTGTTGATATTAATAATGTTCCCAATACAAATGATGTAATTATCCTCATTATTATATCCATATCCCAAAATTCTATAAATAAAACTCTAGCAACAACTATTCCAAATAATATTCCTCCAACAATCCTATATGGTTTATATTCTTCTTTTATACCCATCACATAAAACCCAACCCCCACAACTGTATATGTTACAAGTGCTGTAAATGTTGCGATATCATCATTCCCCATAAACAAGTGTGTCACAAACCAAATCAACATAAGTCCAAAGGCTCCACCCGTATATGCAAATATACGGAAAAATATCATATTTTCTTTATTGCTTATGTCCGTAACTCTAAGTATTGCTACAGCGACTGAAAACATTGTGATACATACCATAAATACAGTAAACAATTCTGGCATATAATTCAACACACTATTTTTATCCGGATAATCCAAATAACTAAATATCTCAGCAACTGCCACTAACGACATAATTACAGGGACAGCACATACTATAGTCAATAATGAACGCATTGTTGAATTAACACCTTTCCTTGCAAAGTATAATGTAATTATTGCAATAGCACTTGATTCTACTAAATAAGCTGTTATAAGTACTGGTCCATCAAATTGCAATGCAGTTGCTACTGCAAAAAGCGTAGCTGTAACTCCTCCATAAATTGCAGTTGGTGCTTTGCGTCCAGTTTTTACAAATATAACATATGAAGCTCCCGCAAAAAATAATATGGCAATAAGTAATAAGATAACCTCAAATTCTGCGCTTGCAAACGATAATATCCAAATAAGCATAAGAGTTCCTATGCCAAGTGCAGTCATAATATCAAAATGATTTGTTTTTTCTGACTTAATAATAGAAGAAATATTTGCCCCATAAAAAATTCCAGCAAAAATGAAAGCTAAAATAATATTACTCATACTTTCAGCATTCCCAAACTCAGTAGCTATGTATGTAATTGAATAAAAACCAACAATAGCTAACATCATGGTTGTCAAACCTCTCCATGAAGTAAATGCTACAACCCACAAAGTTCCTAGAGTCAATATAAACAAATATACAAAAATTGTATTAGTTGTAACTCCAAGTGCAAAAAATAACGGTATTATAGCTCCAAAAAATATCATAGAAGCTGTAAGTGATATACTTTTTTGTTTCAAAGATACAAGTGTTACAAAACCAACTGAAATAAGCATCACAAACATTCCAACTACGGGAATCATTATTTCATAATATATACCTGCGAGAGAAGAAATAAGCATTGCTGCAATTCCTATAATCAAAAATAAATTTCCTTGCGTTCTTTCTTTTTCTGCTCTCATGGACCCAAACGCAATTGCACAAATAGCTGCACAATACCCCAAAACAACTCTAGCAACCTCTGATAACCAACCAACAGAAGCTGCATAAGTCACAAACCATCCTATAGCAGCAATAACAAAAAAGCCACCTACTTTCATAGGCCAATCTTTTGCCAACCAAGAAAAAAATCTTTCGATAACTGATTTTTTATGCACTTTTGTAAATTGTGTATTTTGAGTTTGAAATTGAGTAGCTTTTGGTGCAATCGGAGCAGTTTCTGATAAATTTTCATTTACCATTTTTCCTTGTATATTCACGCCTGCATTTTTATTAGTATCTTCAGAATGTAATTTATTTATATACAACTGTTCTGCATCTGATAAATCTCTTCCATAATTTGAATTTTTTTTAATATTCTCTTTAGTGCTCTGAACGACATTCTTCTGTATGACATTATCTTGTGACTTATGAGACAAATGATCTACCTTGTTAGATAACTCATATACATCTGTTCGCAATTCCCCCACATCTTCTTTAAGTCCTTGTAATAATTCTACAATTTTATCTACCATATTTGTGTTTGTGCCTACCATGACTTATGTAAAGTAATGACAGTTTTTTACAAATTATATTTTTATTTTTGTAATTATATAATACCATATTATTCATGTTTCTAAAAATTAAAAGACATCTTGAAATGTAATTTAAAAGATGTCTCTCCAAAAATTTAGTACTTGGCAATGTTATTTTGAACCTATTACATCAAAATTATTTTTTTTCCATTCTACTATACCCTCATCCAAATCATACACCTCTGGAAATCCTAATGTTCGCATTCTTTGTAATCCCATCTTTGTACGATTACCATGTTCACAATAAATTAAATACTTTTTCTCTTTATCAAGATACTCTAACCGCTCATCAAAATCATCTTCATAAATATCAATATTTGGCACATCTGCAATTCGTTCATTCATGTATTCATCACGTGTCCGTATATCTATCAAATCATATTCTCCACTATCTAATTTTTCTTTAAATTCACTAGCACTCAATGAATCAGAAATTAATTGTTCACAACTCTCAGCTTGACATTCCTCAATCATATTCATTTCTACCAATTTTGATTCTTCATCATCTTTACTACTGCATCCAGTCAATAAGACTACGCAAAATATACTCACTATAATTATTTGTTTACTCATATTTCTTTACCAATTAATTATTTTTCAAACATTGACTGTTGTTTTTGATATTCTCCGCTATGAATATTTCTCCACCATTGTTCATTGTTCTTATACCATTCAATTGTTTCAGCAACACCATCCTCAAAGGTAACGCTTGGCTCCCAACCAAGTTCTTTATTTATTTTTTCGAAATTTATCGCATACCTTTTATCATGTCCCTTCCTATCTTCTACATAATCTATCATATCAACTCCACTACCCATAGAATCAAGTATTAAATTTGTGATTTCCAAATTAGTTTTTTCTGCATTTCCACCCACACAATATGTCTCACCCATTTTGCCATTACGTACAATTTTATCAATAGCAACACAATGATCATTCACGTGCAGCCAATCACGAATATTTTCACCAGTACCATAAACTGGTATTTTTTTATCATCCATCAAATTCGTTACAAAAAGTGGAATTAACTTCTCTGGAAATTGATACGGACCATAATTATTGGAACAGTTTGAAATTGTAATAGGAAGTCCATGTGTGTGAAAATAACTTCTCACCAAGTGATCAGAAGAGGCCTTAGACGCACTATAAGGACTACGAGGATCATAATTTGTGTTTTCATTGAATGGCTCATCATCTTTACTGAGTGAGCCATACACTTCATCAGTTGAGACATGATGAAATCGTACATTACCATTATTTTTTGCAGCCTCAAGTAAAATCAAAGTCCCATTAATATTTGTACGTACAAAAGCAGCGCTATCCAATATAGACCTATCTACATGACTCTCAGCAGCAAAATGTACAATAACATCAATATCTTTCACAAGCTCATTAACTAAAACTCCATCCATGATATCACCATGCACAAATTTATAATTTTCATTATCTTCAACATCTTTCAAATTTTCCAAATTTCCTGCATACGTAAGCGCATCTAAATTTACAATTTTATCATTGGGATAATTCTCCAAAATATAATGAATATAATTTGCCCCTATAAATCCCGCTCCACCTGTAACTAATATTTTCATTCGTCTAAAACATTAATAAATTAATAATTTTGATATTGTTATTATTTTACTATAAGTTCATTTTTTTGTCATACTAATAAAAAGAGTCTCATTATTATAATGAAACTCTTTAACTAATTCAGTTTACTTAATCTCTGCGTCTAAGAACAATATCTTTTTTACCTACAGCAACATTGAAATGTTGAATTATATTTTTCACATCATCGCTGTTGTCAACTATAGTCCATACTGGATCCAGCCACATTAGATCTGTCACCAAAACTTCAGAATCAATAGGGAGTAAATGATAATTATCGAGATTAAATTTTAAAATTTCCGAGTTTTTTATCACTTCTACAAAAAAATTTTTACCCCACCGATCACGACATCCAACCATCAATATGTAAAATAATTCTCTTATACACTTATGGTGTACTGATAGAGAAATGTTCCATTCAAATTCTTCCACGTCATAGTCTGACAGAGTAATCTTCAAATCACCTTCAGAACTTATTTTTAGACTACTCATCGCATCTATAAAAGATCCAACTGCACTTGTTGATAGCTTACCTGTTAAAACTTTCCGTCTATTCATTGAATTTTCTCCTCTAAAAATATTGTGGACAATAATACTTTGATACTCCTAAAGCTATAACAAGCACGATTGCGATAATGCTAATCTTTGCTTTCATCAAACTTTGTTTTTTTCTCAATTCTACAAATTCTGTAATATTTTTTCGTTCAAACAAGTTTTTGTATGTATTATTATTTTTATAAAAATAATAATCATAGAACTCCAAAACACAAACCCCAACTGATGCAAGAAATATTGCAAATAACCATACATTTAACATACTCAAATCTCCTCATCTGCTTTCTTTCGAATAACCGGCAGATTGCCATGATATATTGATATTCCCGTCATGATGGCCTTGATTTCAAAGATGGGCGATGTTGCCGGTAACCATTTCCCTTCATGTAAAAACATATCAGTCCCTTCAAGATGTTCATATGATTTAATTAACTCATAACCATCTGGAATTGGTGGGAGATTATTTTCATCGTAATGCATTTTAATTCCAAACTTATCTATCCACCTTGTCAAATGTCCTGTTAATAATGCTTTAATTACAACTTCTCTGTGACATTTTTTTGTAAAAAGTGAAACAGACCAAGTATTATTAGGCACCTTGTGATCAAATATTTTTACAGATAGTTTGTTATCCTTACTAATCTTTAACATACTGATAGTATTGATAAAACGCATCAATTCATCCGTTGACAAAACGCCTGATGCAACTTGTCTTTTTCTATCTCTCATCATTTTTCCTCCCAAATTTTATAAGAACTAATTCTTTTATAAACACATGACACAACATAGTCATTTTTTACATCTTTGGCATCTCCTTAATATACAAATCTTGTTTTGCATATGGAATTTCTATTCCTTCTTTGGAAAATGTTTTATAAATAGCTCTATTGAGCTCATGTGTTGTTATTCCCTTTTTTGCAGATGATTTCACTCTTACCAAAAGTTCATAATCAAGACTTGAAGCACCAAACATTCTAAATCTTACTCGTGGAGCAGGTTCTTGTAAAGCATTTTCATTTTTATCTGCGATATCAAGCACAAGCTTTTCAACTTCATCAATATCACTTCCATAAGCAACTCCAAAAGGAATTTTGACACGATATTCTTTACCTGTATCTCCACCTGATTCATTTGTAAGTGTTGCATTTCCTATTACAGCGTTTGGCACAGTTACTTCCATATCATCCGTATTCTTCATTCTAGTTGTCCTTATTCCTATATCAGTAACCTTTCCCCGCTCACCACTATCAAGTACTATCCAATCGCCTATTTTGTACGGCGCATCAGTAAGTATGAAAACTCCAGAAATCAAATTTGCCAAAGTGTCCTTAGCTGCAAAACCAATAGCAATACCAGCAACTCCCGCACTAGCAAGCCACGCTGTCATATTTATCCCCCAAACATTGAACATAAAATAAACAGACATTGCCCAAACAATAACAAAAGATGTATTTAAAAATAATGGCAATGTTTGAATTGTTACAAACTTAACTTTATTAACTTGTGAAAAGTAATCAAAAAGAACTTTTATAAATCGCACTAAAAATACACTCCATATTATTATGAGTATAGTCTGAAAAATAGGTAACGTAACATTTTTTATGATATCCCCAAAAAATAAAATTCGCAGAGACATATAAACACCGCTTAAAGTAATAGTGTAAAATACTGGACCTTTCAATAAGTCAATCACCTTATCATCAAAGTCAGTTTCCGTCTTATGTACAAATCGCTTCCCGATAAATGCAATCAAAAAAGTAACTACCTGGGCAATGACTATAGTCCCTAGCACAATAATTACCAGTTGCAAAAAAGTATCATAATTAAAATCAACAATAAAATCTCTCATAAATATAACAAAATTAATAATACATATATTGATGTACTACTATTACATGAATTATTGTGCTTGTCCAGATGAGTTACATTGTAAAGTCTTTATCAATATTGCAAAATGCAAAACTGTCTTTGTCTTTATCTGAAATTATTGGCTCCATGATTCCATACTGACCTAATTGCCAATCAATCCCCAGATGTGCATCATCCCATTTTATTGCACCTTCTGATTCTTTATTATATAAATTTGTACATTTATAACTAAAAATTGTATCATCTTCCAATGCTACAAATCCATGTGCAAATCCCTGTGGTATCCAAAACTGTTTTTTATTATCACCTGTCAACTTAATACTTTCCCATTTACCAAATGTCTCTGAACCATGTCTAATGTCTACTGCAACATCCAGCACGCTTCCACTAACAACCTGCACAAGCTTTCCTTGCGCATACGGTTCTTTTTGGAAATGCAACCCTCTTAAAACACCTTTTACAGATTTTGATAAATTATCTTGCACAAAATCAACATCAATGCCATTTTCTATATATCTTTCTTTATTATAAGTCTCCACAAAAAATCCTCTATCATCTCCAAAAATATCTGGTTCAATAATCAAAAGTCCCTCAATTTTAGTTTTTGTTATTTTCATCGCAATACAGTTAATAATTTATCTTATTTGAATTATACCATATCAAAAAAGCAGGTTCCGATTTCAAACTTATCACTACAAAATTTCAATCAACAAAAAGGACGCCCACAAGGGGCGTCCCTACATTTTATATTTTTTTGCTTTTATTTGAGTTCTGACAATGTAATGTCTGTATCCATGTAGAAACTATAATCCTCTGTTGATTCCATTCCTGGATTTTTTACATGCACTTGAACTGGCACATCGTGTACGCCAGATTGTTTTTGAATTTTTAGATCATAAGGATATTTATTTTTCATATCAATTGGAAGATTGTATCTAACTGTTACATCTTTTTGACCTCCAAGTGGCACATGAACTAAACATCCTACATATTTTTTGGCAAATTTATCTCCATATTTTGGTTCCAAAACACAACCTTCGATACCTGTGAACCACGTATCAGCAGGCGTATAGATTCTTACATATGTTTGATAATCACTTGTTTTCCAATCCTTCTGGGTTGCTGTATTTTCATAATGTACTGTTACAACAGCTTGTGGAATTGTTCCTGATAAATCTATATCATAATCAATGCTACGATTCATCACATGATCAGTTTTATAAGATGCTAGATTTGCATCTACTATCATTAAATAATCTTTATTCCATTCTGTATCTACTTTACCACTCCATTCAACCGCATCAATAAGTTTGTTCATTTTTTCATCATCAAAATAAAGTTGAATATCTTTATTTTTAAATGAATCTAAAAAGTTATTAACTAATGATATTTTTTCCTTTATTGACATTTTCTTGACTCTACGTATCATCTCCTTTGACAAATCATCCATTACAACTTTTCTATCACCTATCTCTATATTTTGATCTTTATATCCTTGTTCAACTTGATATTCAAGAGTCATAATAGCATCACCACTTTTATATGTATCTGGATAGTTATCAAGCTTAATTGGACCGGTAGCATCAAGCATCACATCTAATAATGACGCATTTACAGCTATCACACCATCAAAATCATCTCCACCTTTTCCAAGTTTATAAAATTTTTCTGCAATACGAGCATTTGTAGGAAAATCTGGCATCCAATTACTATCACGAAACTTCCATGATGGTATACCCATAGTTGATTCCATTGGAAATGGAGGCTTGATTGTATCTGGGATACGTCCATCAAAGTTTGCTGTATCATGCACACCACTTTCCAGTACCTCTCCATTCTTCACCTTTACAGTTGCAAATGAACCTATATACCCGCCACCTGGACGAAGTTCCATATTATTTTGCAAAAGTATCATGAAATTCCTTTCAGCATCGTCTTTTTGAAGTACATAATGCGCAATTTCTAATGCTGTTTCATACTTGTCTCCCAAAGGTAGTATTCTTGATGTATTGTATGCAACATCCACCATTTTTAAAGGATCATTTTTCCATTGCAAAAATACATACCATCCAGCCAAAAGAGGTATTGCTATTACCCAAAATATAATCAAAGTCTTTGTAGTAATTTTTTTAGACATAAATTTATAGTTTACCATTTAAAAGCTCGTTCAATCTTGCCTTTAACTCCTCCTCTGTTGGTTCAGTCTTTCCTGCCTCAATATCTTCCTGAGGAATTTGATTATCATTTTTATTATTTTTTTCAGACTCAGTATTACCACCAAAATCACTAATATCCACCACTGGCAAATTACCCGGCGTAGTAGGCAATCCTTCTGGCACTGAAACATCTTCAAATGATTTAAAATTATCAGCCTTTTGTTTTAAATTCTTTTTTTCCTCATCAATTGCATCAATAACTTCATTTTCATCCAAAATATCATCTACTACTGCCTCTTTCAAATCAGCGTCATCTTCTTGAATTTCTATTTCAGCGTCAACTAAGGCTAGTATATCTTTATCTGAAAAATCATTCTCTTTTTTGTTATTATATTTTTTAAATATTTTTTCACCGTCTATTTTTTCATCCTTTTCTTTTGTTTCATTTATAGATCCAAAGATCAATATTGCTCCCGACATTAACCCCGTAGCAACTATCCCAAACAGAACATACATAATCCATGCTGAAATATTTGTTTCATTTACACTTTGTATTCCAATAATCTTGATTGAAAAATCTGTACCAATATTATAATATTTTTCTATTGCGATTAAAGAACTCTTAAGTGCACTTTTTTCAACAAAAATAACATCCGACTCTGAATTAGCAAATGTTTTAAACTCAATGATATCAGTTCCTTTTAATCGATCTATTTTCACATCAGCATTATAATTTTCAGTAACTGCATTTAAACTTATAGCATCTTGAGATATTGCGACTATATTATTAACTGTATTATCTGCATTTTCTGCTATAATTGTACTTTCTGGAATTATTAATAATTCTGTATTTCCCACAAAACTAGATTTTTGCATAACAAAAGCTATGTACAAAATCATTGTACTGATTGCAACAAAAACTAAAAATGTATATAATCGTATCATATTCATATCTCTACTATATCTATTAAAAAATCTTGAAAATACCTTAAATATGGCATTTCAAACTTAACAAACTATTGTACCAAAATTTACATATTTTGTCAATAGTCCCCTATTTTACAAAAATTATGCAAAAAATAACTATACAATCAATAATCTCCTCAAATATTGCTATTTGCGATCAATTTGATATTGAGCTGATAATAGCTCATGTGCTCAACAAAGATCGTATTTTCACAATAACTCATAATACTCAAATACTTACAAAAAAGCAAGTAGATGAGATTACTGAGTTATGCAAGAATCGAGCCGCTGGATATCCCCTTGCCTATATACTGGGTGAAAAAGAATTTTTTGGACGTAGCTTCAAAGTGACCGAAGATACATTAATACCAAGACCTGAAACAGAAATTCTAATTGATGCTGTTTTGTCATTTTTATTAAAGGATAACTTATCTAATATATTAATCATTGATATTGGTACTGGTAGTGGAATTATACCTATCACGCTAAATAAAGAAATTTCAACAAACATAATTAAAAATATATTAGCAACAGATATCTCAGACAAGGCCTTAAATATAGCATCCTACAATATAGCAAGCCATAACTCCTCCAATATTATGCTATACCATTCAGACTTACTTTCTAATACAGATTTACTCGATGCAATTCATTCAACAAAATTTGAACATCTAATAATTACGGCAAATCTCCCGTATGTTAATGACTCTATAAAAACAGAATTAGTACAAAAAAAAGAATCCAAATCATTAAAATATGAACCACAAATTGCACTATGGTCAGAAGATGCTGGACTATCTCATTACAAGCAACTCATCACGCAAACACTCAACTTAAATATAGATGTAAAAATCACATCATTTTATGAAATAAGCCCCGAACAATACCCCTTACTTAAATCATATCTAAAACAGCATATTAAAAATCCAAAAATAAAATTGGCAAAAGACTTGGCAAATAAAGAAAGAATTGTGACTTTTTCTATCAACGCATAAAGCCACAGTCATTGCCGCGGCCTTATGCTTTAATTTAAAATTTTGTCAAAACGCTATCTTTTTCGCTTCGTTGTTTTACGTTTTGCTGTTTTTTTCTTTGCAGTTTTACGAGTTACCTTCTTCTTTGCAACTTTTTTCTTTGCAGTTTTACGAGTTGCTTTTTTCTTAGTTACTTTCTTCTTTGCAACTTTTCTTTTTGCAGTTTTGCGAGTTGCTTTTTTCTTAGTTACTTTCTTCTTTGCAACTTTTCTTTTTGCAGTTTTGCGAGTTGCTTTCTTTTTTGTTGTTTTCTTCTTAGGTTTGCATCTTCCCATGAAATTTCACCTTCCTTTCTATTTTTATTTCTTACTTACAAAATTTTTTTTATTTAAAAAATAATTTTGTTTTATATATTCATTATAAAACATTTTTACATAAAATCAATATCTAAAAAAGTGCAAAAATAAAGATTCCTATTATTAAAAATGATATGAAAATCTTGCTAACTATTCCAAATAAAAATCCTAAAATCGTTCCAAATCCTGCTTTCATTGCTGGATGAGCTTTTTTGTATTTTATAAATTCGCCAATAAATGCTCCCGCAAAAGACCCTATTAGCATGCCAATAATATTAAATACTATAAGACCTAGCATACTACCAATAAACGCACCTAGAACACCTACCCAACTAGCTCCATACACCTTTGCACCAAATGTGGTAGCGATAAAGTCTAAAAGAGTTCCAAATAGAGTTAAAATTCCAGTTATTATCACTACTGTCATTGTTACCTCAACAAAATCTGTAAATATTGCATATATCAAGACACCTGCCCATATTACAGGCAAGCTAGGTATCACAGGTAATACTATTCCAGCAAGTCCCACTACAAAAAGTACTACAATCGTAATTATTAATAAAATTTCCATCATATAACTCAATTATTCAAACTACTCTTCATTACACCAAAAAAATACATCTTTGTCTATATTGACTAGCTTTTTAATGACTGTACAATTAGAAAGTAATTTCGTTGTCTGCTTCATTGCAGACGGCTTCAACGTAAGCTTTTAACAATTTAAAACTAGAAAGGAAGGTGAAAATATGACTGAAGAAAATAGTATGTCAAACTGGTTTCAAGACAATCTACGCATCATTATTAGCGTTGGTATCGTAATTTTACTTGTTTTTGCTATTTACTCTTACTCAAAGCGTAATTCTAACACTGATGTTATCATTGATGACTCTCAAATAGAAGAAATTGCTATGACAGCTGGTGACAGCAATAGTGATGAAATCAATGAAATAATCGATGAAATAAAAGATGAAGAGAATACTAAAGAAGTAACTGTAACAATAGAAAAAGAAGTGCCTACTGATAACAACGATGAAGCTGCAAAAAAGGCCGAGGCTAAAATTGCTCTAGAAAAAAAGATAGCAGAGGAAGCTCAGGCAGTTGCTGCTGCAAAAAAGGCTGAACAAGAAGCTGCTCAAGAACAACAAAGGAAAGAGCAGGCTGAACAAGAGGCTAAAATTGCTATAGAGAAGAAGCTGCAAGAAGAAGCTGTAAAGAAAGAATCTGAAAAGCAAGCAAATGATAATAAAACAGCTAAGGATGTTGTGAAAGAAGTCATTGAATCACGTTCCAGACAGAAAGAAGGCGTTATTGTTGTAGTTGCTGTCTCTGGAGACTCTCAGACTACACTTGCTCGTAAAGCAGCTGCTGAATATATTTCAAAAAATAATGTAAGCGGACTTACTCCAGCTCACAAAATTTATATTGAAGATTATGTTCGAAAAGCTACTCGATCTAACGGTATTCACACTGGAACAGAAATGGACTTTTCTAATGACTTGATTTCTCAAGCTATAGAAAAATCACGAACACTTTCAAGTGCTCAATTAAGCAATCTTGATAAATATGCTGCAAATGTTTCATCATTTTAATGATATTTATTTAAATTACCTTAATTAGTATTCGTTCTTTATAAACATAAAACCCTCGGGCAGCGCCTCGAGGGTTTTGTGTTTTCTACGGTGTCTATAGATTTATTTTGTAGATTCTAAATATACTTTAGGATCACACTCACTAGCATCAATATATTTATCAAATGCTAATTTAATTGCGTCTTCAGTATTATCTACAATATTTTCTATTCCAATTTTTTCTGATATTCCAGAACGAACTAAGACTTCTTTAACTTCATGATTTACACCAGATAAAATAATTTTTCCACTCATTTCTTCACGCTCTCTAAGTAAAGTTTCGAAAGCATGGATTCCAGTCGCATCTATTAAATTAACTTGTTTCATTCGAATAATAATAACTTCCTTTTCAAAGTGTTTGTATTCTTGAAGCTTTTCTTCTAACTTTTCAACAGCACCAAAAAATAGTGATCCTTCAATTTGAAATATTGCTAATTTTTCACAAGCACACTCACCAATCTTAATAGTAGCTAATTTTCCTCCAGGACTACTTGGCTGTACCATCTTAACTTCTGGCATTGCAACTTTTCTTATAAATAAAATTAGAGATAATACAACACCCACATAAATTGCCATTTCCAAATGCAAAATAAGCGTAGAAGCTATTGTAGCTACTAATACAATTCTATCTGCACTAGTTGATTTAAATGCCAATGCAACTGCTTTTTTATCAATCATTGAATAAGCAATGACCATCAAAATTCCTGCTAAAGATGGAATTGGTATGTATCTTGTAAGTGGCGCAGCAACTAACACTACAACTATAATAATGATAGCTGAAAATACACCTGAAAATCTAGTTAATGCACCTGACTTAAAGTTTACAGCACTACGTGTAAATGACCCGCTTCCAGGTATTGATGAGAAAAATGATGCGGATATATTAGATAATCCCTGTCCTATTAACTCTTGATTTCCATCAATTTTTTCTCCACTAGTGCTAGCTATTGATTTTGCTATAGCCAAAGCTTCTACTATACCAAGTATTGCTATTGCTATTGCTGGTGAGATCATCGCACTCACACTAACCCAATCTAATGAGAAAGATGATAATGGTGGAAGTGTTTGTGGAATTTCAGCTACTAATTCAACCCCATAATCTCCAAGACTAAATATTGCTACAAACATCGCAGACAATACCATTGCTAATAAAGCGCCTGGTAATTTTGGAGCAAACTTTTTTGCTAAAAGTATAAAACTAACAGTAAAAATCCCAAGTGCTGTCGAATACCAATTCAAGTGTCCAAATTCCAATCCTGTATGATACATCTTTTCATAAAAATGCGAATGTGTACCAATATCAACCCCAATAAAGTTTTTTATTTGATTGAAAGCAATTAAAATTCCGGCACCTGCTGTGAATCCTACGATTACTGAGTGAGAAACAAAATTAATAAGAGAGCCCATTTTCAGAAGACCCATTAGAAGTTGTATAAATCCCACCAAAAAAGCTAAAAGAAATACCAATGCTATTGCTTGTTCCTCAGGAAGATCTCTAGCTATTGTTCCTGCTATGACTACTGTCCCCATAGTTGATGCAACAACCATTGAGATTGCATTTGTTGGACCTGCTATTAAAAATTTGGAACTTCCAAATAGTGCAGCTATCGCCGTTGGTATCATCGCTGCATAAAGACCATATTGCGCTGGCACGCCTGCAATAAATGCATATGCCATTGACTGTGGTAATGCCACAATTGCAACAGTCATTGCTGACAGTATATCTAACTTAAACTTTTTTCCACTATACTCTTTTGCAGATTTTATAAATGGGAAAAACTGCATGATTCCGTTTGATGTTTTCATATTTACACCTTACTTATTATTTAATTAGTCAATACTTGTAAATTACTTATAAGCATTAGATTAATAAACAAAATAAAACCAAGCGCCGCAAAGACGCTAGGTATATCAATGAGTTTGATGTGACCATCAAACAAATTGTTAATCTATTCTTTTTTCATCTTCTTTCTAATAAAGGCAGGGATATCAAAATCTTCTTCAAGATTCTCATTTTGTTGTGAGTTATTTGATATTCTTCCCATTGACCTTACTGGAGAAATTATCGGCTCTTCTATTATCATCTTTGATTTCATTACATTTGACTCCTGTCTATCTCCACCACCAATATTAATACTTCTTGATTTTACATCCATTCCAGTCACACTGATATCACTATTCACGACATTAGCTTGCATACTATCATTGTCATCATTAATAACTTTTCTATCAAAATTAACAGGCTGCTCTTCTGGCATAATTGTCGATTGTATTTCCTTATTTTTTTCAATATTATTATCTACATCCTTTGATTTATAAGTAGTTGCAGAGCTATTTACTGTTGTTATAAAGCCAGTATCAGTTGTGGCATTCTCTTCAATGAAAATTTCATCATTTTCATCTTCATCATCAAATCCAGTAGCAATAACTGTAATTTGCATTTCTCCTTTATTTGCATTTTCATCTATAACTGTACCAAAAATAATTCTAGCATCCGGATCAACTGATTCTGTAATGACTCCAGAAGCTTCTTCTACTTCAAACATGGTAATGTCATTATTTCCTGTAATATTAAATAACACCCTTTTTGCACCATCAATTGTAAGATCCAACAATGGACTATTAACTGCAGCTTTGGCTGCTTCAGCAGCACGATTTTCTCCTGATGCAATTCCAATTCCCATAAGGGCATCTCCACTATTCATCATTGTTGTTTCAACATCCTTAAAATCAACATTAACGCTTTCAGAACTACTATTACAAATAATATCAGATATTCCCTGAACTCCCTGCCTCAGTACATCATCTACAATTTTAAATGAATCCACAAGACTCGCTTTTTTATCGATAATTGCAAGTATTTTATCATTTTGTATAGAAATAATTGTATCTACTCTTTTTTTCAATGCAGCTAATCCCTCTTCAGCAATAGCTCTTCTCCTAGCGCCTTCAAAAGAAAAAGGTAGGGTTACAACAGCAACTGTTAAAATGCCAAGTTCTTTTGCTGTTTCAGCAACTACTGGAGCAGCTCCAGTACCTGTTCCACCACCAAGACCGCACGTCACAAAAACCATATCAGCGCCCTTCAGTGCGTTTTGAACTTCTTCACGACTTTCCTCTGCAGCTTGACGTCCCACTTCAGGGTTCATTCCAGCACCAAGTCCTTTTGTCAAACTTTTTCCAATATGAACTTTTTCTTCTGCCTTTGAATGATGTAATGCTTGAGTATCAGTATTAATCGCAACAAACTCAACGCCTTTTAAATTTGCATCAATCATTCTAGAAATTGCATTTCCTCCACCTCCTCCAACTCCGATTACTTTGATTCGTGAGAATGTCTCAATATCAGTTTTTACCTCTGCCATATCTTTAATATAGTAAATAAATAATACTTCATCATTAATACTGTCTTACAGTTTATTACTGTAACATGCACACAAGATTGCTGTCAATTTTTTTAATAGAGCTTCAATAGCTTACGGCAAAAAACGACCAAATATATCTTTTATTTTATCCGTCATTTCTCCTGCTCCAGACCCAATGCCTGCAAATGAACTACCGCCAAAACCATTCTGTGCTTGATTACTCTGTAACTCCCAAAGTATAAGTCCTATTATAGTTGCATATGAAGAATCATCTACATGATCTACTACTCCTAATAAATTATTAGGTTGTCCTATTGTTACAGGCAATCTCAATCTTTCTTTTGCAAACTCTACTACATGTGGCATATGTGCACCACCGCCCGTCAATACCGCTCCAGCTGGCAATAATTGATCCTTTCCAATTGACTCCAATTCCTTTACAACTAGTTCAAATATTTCTTCTAATCTAGCTTGAATAATTTCTAAAATATGATAATGATATACTGGTTCAACTTCATTTTCGTCTATGTGACTCAAATCTATCAAATCTTTTTTGTCCACACCTTGCATGTTTGCGCTTCCATATTCAAATTTAATCTTTTCTGCTATTTCAATATCAGTCCTAAGTCCAATTGCTATATCATTAGTTATAAAATCTGAACCAACAGGTAGAACTGCTGTATGAAACAACTCACCCTCTTCATACACCGCAATTGATGTTGTACTAGCACCCATATTTACCAACACAACGCCTAGCTCCTTTTGTTTTTTTGTTAACGTTGATTCTGCTGCAGCCAATGGTTCAATAATAGAATCAATAATCGCAACATCAGCTCTTTCCATTGCTTCTGTTAAGTTTTTAACATGATTGCTAGGAGCTTCTACTATGACTGTATCAACCTCAAGTCTAATGCCCTGTAAACCCACAGGCTCTTTTATATCTCTTTGATCATCTACACTAAAAGATCGTGGAATAATATGAATGATTTCATTATTTGCTGGTATAGAAACTGCTTGAGCAGCTTCTATAACTCTAATTACATCATCATCGTTTACTGTTCCATCAGCTCTACCAATAGCTATAACACCCTGTGTATCCTTTACAGTTATTCCTGCACCACCAATACTTACAATTGCATCTCTTATTTTTTCTCCACTCATCTGTTCTGCCTTTTCCACTGCTTCAGAAATCGAATCCGCTGCATCATCTATATCAATTACAGCTCCTCGCCTCATACCTCGAGACTCAGCTATGCCAACACCCATAATTCTTATCTGTTCACTTTCTTGACTAATGTCAGCAATCACACACCTAGTAACTGAAGAGCCAAGATCTATACTTGTAATAATATTTGATTTCATAACTATATCTTTATTTTACTATTTCTAGAATAAGTGGTGTAAATATTATAACACCAACAATGCTTGCTCCTACACTCAATACTAACACAGTAGCTGCTGAGACATCTTTTATAACTTTTGCATAAGGATGTTTACGTGGTTTTAATATATCTACAACTCTTTCAATTGCCGTATTCATTAATTCTATCATAAAAACAAGAAAAATCATTGTAATTACAATAGCTGTCTGAGTCAAATTTGCCTTTAAAATTATTAGAGCTGATATCACAAAAACTGCAATATAAATCTCTATCCGAAAATTTCTTTCATTTTTAAATGCAAATTGTATTCCCCTTAAAGCAGCTTTAACACTGCAACCAATAGAACAATTTTTCATATGTTATTTTGCTAAATTACAAAATTCTTCAGCCACTTTTTTTTGTAACTGAAACATCTCATCGCCATGTTCAAATCCCAAAAGATGTAATATCCCATGAGAATAAACTGTAAAAAATTCTTCATCTACACTAACACTATTTTCTTGTGCAGATTCCTTAATATAATTATAACACAAAACTACCTCACCAAGGAAGACTTCACTAATTTCCACTTCTGAAATATCATTATCATCACTATAATCCCCTATAGATATAACATCTGTAATTTCCTCTTTATTACGTAATTCTTTATTTATTTTTTTCATTTCTTCACCTTCAACAATAGCTACACTGATGCTTAAATCAATTTCACCCTCAACAACGCCTGCAGATTCGATAGTCTCTTTGGCGATTGATGTAAGAATATCTAAATTGTACTTATCAAATCCAAAAGAATTTAACTCTACAATAACTTCCATAAAATTTAATATTATGACAATGCATTTTCTACAGCACTTCTAACTATTGCACCATCAGCATTATCACCAACTGCTTTCATTGCTATGCCCATAACTTTACCCATATCAGCTTTTGATGTTGCTCCAGCATCTTCTACTACTTTTTTCACAATCTTTTCAATATCTTCTTTACTCATTTGTTCAGGTAAATATTTTTCAATAAATGAAATTTCTAGCTCTTCTTTTTCAGCTAATTCCTCTCGTTCGCCCTTTTTAAATTGATCTGCGCTATCTTTTCTTTGCTTTATAGCTCTTTTCACTAAAACAATAACTGAATTATCATCAAGTCCATCTTCTCTTTTGCCTTGCTCTATCTCCTCATTTTTTATCATGCTGTCTAATGCTCGCAAAGTATCTCGTTTTTCCACCTCTCTTGCTTTCATGGCACTTTTTAAATCTTCTGTTATTTGTTGTTTTAATGTCATACATTTGTTTTTAAAAATATAATCTATACTCACGCACAAATATAAAAATTGCATTTGTGCGTGTAATAAATCACATAAAAGATATTAGCTTTTTTTGATTTTTTTCTTCAACTCTTTAAATGCATCATCATCAAATCGTCCAAGTTTTTTCAACTTATCAACTTCTTTTCGCATTTTGTTCTTATAAAGAGCTTCTTGTCTACGAGCAGTTTTACTTTTTTCTCCGTTATCAAAACGGTTTCTTCGAACATGCATCAAAACACCGCTTTGTTGCATGCGGCGCGTAAAACGCTTTATCATGTTTTCAGTTGTCTCTCGATCGTCTTTTTTATATACGTAAACCATTAGTTCACACTCCTTTCTAAATTTAGCCACTAAATGTGGACATTTGAATAAATGTTGCATTAGAACGCTTACTCTATATCCATATTTAGATATTATTAATTATTTTACTACAACAGGACTAATGTCCTCTTGCAGTTTTGCTCCACCTATTAAATGTAAATGTATATGCGGAACTTCTTGACCACCATGTTCACCTGTTCTTATAAGTAACTTATAACCACCCTCAGATATTCCTTTTTGTTTGGCAATACTAACTGCTACCTCAAACATTTCAGATATTATAGAACTATTATTTTCATCTATATCATTCATAGATTCTATGTGTCTTGTTGGAATAATTAGAATATGAACTGGAGCAATAGGATTCACATCTGCGAATGCTATTACATTATTAGATTCATATTCTAATTTTGCTGGGATTTCTTTATCTTTAATTTTACAAAAAATACAGTTATTCATATTACCATGATTACTTTGTCTTTACAAGTTTTACTGTTTGCTTTAAGCCTTTTTTCACAAATGTAATTGCCTTATCTCTAGCAACTGTTTCTTGAGTTCCTGTTACCATATTTTTTACAATAACTGTTTCATCAAGAGCTTCTTGCTGTCCTATTATCAAAGTCAACTCAACTCCCAACTTATTTGCATGACGTAATTGTTTTTGCAAAGAACCTCTACCAAAACTTTCTGCCACCAAAATTCCTGCTTGTTCAATATCTGCAAAAAGCTGTAAACTCTTTTTCTTTCCTAAATCACCAAGCTGTGCCAAAAACACTCTTGGCTGTTGCTCCTTAAATTTCTTTGCCTTAACTCTCTTCATTTCCATTATAAGCCTATCAACTCCAAAAGCAAATCCAATTGCTGGAGTAGGCTCTCCGCCAAACATTTCAATTAGACCATCAAATCTACCACCACCACCTAATGCATGTTTTTTACCATTCTCATCATTTGAAGAAATTTCAAATACTGTACGAGTATAATAATCAAGACCTCTTACTAACTGAGGATCAATTGTATACGGTAAATTCAACTCATCTAAATATTCTAACAAGTTTTTAAAATGATCCCTTGAATCCTTATCCAAATGATCAATTGATTGTGGTGCTCCAGCACAAACCTGAATACATTTATCATCTTTTGCATCAAAAATTCTAAGTGGATTTGTGTCAATCATATCTCTGTACCTTGATGGAAGCTTGTTTTTCTTTGATCGGAAATAAGTTTTTAATAACTTCAAATAATCTTTACGAGATTCTGTTGTCCCAATTGAGTTTACACTAAATTGAATATTTTTAATTCCAAGACTAGTTAGAACTCTATAAGCAATTTGCATAACCTGTGCATCTAGAATTGGGTCCTCTTCACCAAAAATATCAAATTCTGCTTGATGAAATTCCCTATATCTTCCCTCTTGAGGTCTGTCATACCTATATGCTGGCCCTATAGAAAATAACTTGACAGGTTTTGGCAAAATCATCATTCCATGTTGTATATATGCCCTTGCAATGGAAGCTGTCATCTCTGGTCGAAGTGCTACTTTGTCACCACCTTTTGTACGAAATGAATACATTTCATTATCTACAATATCTGTACCTATTCCAATAGGTCGAGTAAATATATTTTCAAATTCTATGATTGGTGTATCTATTCTAGAAAATCCATATTCAGTTGCTCTCTTTTCAAATACTTTACGAATTTGTTGCCAATAAGCTTGATCTCCTGGTAAAATATCACGCATTCCACGAACTGTTTGCAATACCAACTGTTCTTCAGATTTAACTCTTTTTGTGGCTCTTTTTTTAGCATTTACTGCATTCTTCGTAGTGCTTTTTTTTGTAGCACTTTTCTTAGTTGCTTTCTTTTTTGCCATAATATGAAATCTTTACCAAATTAACTTATTAACAACTCTAGGCTTCAATCCTTAATTAAAAATTGTTACATCATTCAACGGCCAAGCTCTCAATAGAACTTTTCCAATTACATCGTTCTTGGACAACGGTCCAAATGACCGAGAGTCACTACTTGCTGGACGATTATCCCCAAGCACATAGTATTCATCATCTGCAATAATTACTTTTCTACTTCCATTTGTTTTCCTTCCTTCTGGAAGATACTCTTGTTCTAATATTTTTCCATTTGGATTCTCATCATTATAAATTGTAACCTCTCCACTCTCTACTTCAATAGTTTCTCCAGGCAATCCAACAACACGCTTGATATAATATTGCTTATCATTATTTGGAGCCCTAAATACCACAATATCATTTCTTTCGAGTGTTTTACGAGGAGTAACTGTAATAATATCTTTTCCAAAAATATTTACTGGAGTATTCTTGTAACCAAATTCATTTATTATTAAATATTGCTTTTCGCTGAAATTTGGCTCCATGCTTGCACCTCTTACAATAAAAGGTTGAAACAAAAACATTCTTACAGGCACAATAATTATAAGTGCCAAAAAAAACATCTTTACTACCTCTATTATGAAATCTTTCATACTTTCTTGTTCTTGCTCTTCTATCATATTTTTACTTGTCTCACCCCAACTCACTAGGAGCAATGATGGATTTATTTTTATATCAATAAATGTAGTTATTTACTGCATTTTCAGAAGTATTAAAACCACAAACTTGCTCTATTGTAACATAAATTTACACTCTTCGCAACCTCAATCACCATGTCATAAATATTATTGCAATTCTAAAAAATAATCACTCCTCTAAAAGTAAATTCAAAGGAGTAATCAATTTAATATTGTTTTAAGTTTTTTATCTACTGATAAAACCCACTAGCATCCGAAGTAGCAGTATAAGTTACAGACCCTGTATAAACTCCTGAAGGTTGTGATGGTGATACATCTACTTTGTAACACACATCAGTTGTTGTTGAAGTTGAATGATATGCTGTATGAGCTGCTATTGCTTGATCTGTTTGTGGTACACCTGCGTAGTCAGCGTCATCTGATGTTATTCCTTCTTCGCAAAGGTTTCCTGAGATTGTCCATATTCCATCAAACGTATTATTTGTTGTATCTGCTTGTGGAAATTGTATTACTGAGAAACCTAAACCTTTTGTTGTTGGAGCGTTCCAAGATTCTGTTACTTTTGTTGTTTGATCAAATTGTGTTAGGTCTGGTATTTCATCTGTATTATTTGAATGTACTAGGGTTGTATTTGAAGCTCCATTATCATTTATCATTGATAGGTAGTAACCTTGGGTATCATTTGTTGTTACTATACAAGTTGATTGTCCTACTGCTGGAGTTCCTGCTATTACTATTCCTGGGTTTGCTACTGTTCCTAGTATTACATCATAATCTCCTGTTGATCCATCTTTATCATAACAATCCATTGATAGGGTTGCATTTACTTCTACATTTAGGTTTAGGTCATCTATTCCTGATATTGTTCCATCTCCGTTTACAATATAAGTTGTTGCATGGTTTGTTGTGAATGTACATATTCCGTTTGTTACTGTACATGTTGTATGGGTATTCCATGTTACTTCTCCTTCTAGTTGTGAAAGGACTTCTAGTTCCATATCATTGTAAGCTTCGCTTACAGTTATTTCCATTGTTATATCATTTGAGAAGGTTAGGTTTTCATTTGGTATACCTAATCTTACTGCTCCTACTGCATTTGGATGATCTCCTCTTTCTTCATTTAATGTATTTTGGGTTATGAAGTTTTCAAAGTTGAAGTTTCCATTTAATGCTTCTGTTATCACTGTATTATTTGGGAATATTGCATTTGTTGTATTTGATTGGAAGGTTACTTGTACTTGGGTTGTTGTTTGGGTTGTATTATCTATTGTTCCGTTGTCTACTGAGATGTAGTTATTTGTTACCACATCTTGTATGTTAGCATTGTCTGGATCTTCTATTGTTATTTGAGTTACTGCTGTTGTTGTGAAGTTTGTTTCACTTCCATACGATGTTCCTTCTGAGTTTGTTGCTTTTGATCTTACATAGTATGTTGTGTTTCCTGTTAATCCTGTTATATCACAAGAGTAAATACCTGTTCCTCCTGTGCCTGCTGTACACTCATTTGTATAAGTTCCACTTATTGTTCCCCATTCTATGAATCTTTCTGGATCTTCTCCTCCTGTGTTTGTTATGTTTCCATTACCCGTTGCTATTGTTTCTGTTATGTCTATTGTTGAGTTTGTTGTTGTGGTTGGGGTTGATATTGATGATACATAGTCTGCTATATCTATTATTAACATGTTATCTGAATCATAACCAACAGCGTATGCATAATTTCCAACAACAATAATTTGTCTTGTATCATTTATTATATTAGTATCATTTGGATCCCAATTAGCTGCTAGTGTTGGATTTGCTGGATTGGAAATATCTACTATTACCATATTATCTGAAACTCTCCCAGCAATATATGCATAATCCCCAGCTACGGTAACAGACCAAGTTTCCTCTAGAATATTAAGGTCATTTGGAATAAAATTTCCTGTTATTGTTGGGTTTGATGGATTGGAGACATCTATTATTGCCATATTATCTGAATATCTTCCCACAACATATGCATAATCTCCAAGCACCTTTACATCCCATGGACAATCCATAACATTAGTATTATTTGGAGCCCAATTAGCGGTTAGCGTTGGATTTGATGGATTGGAAATATCTAATACTACCATATTATCTGAGTCCCAACCTACAGCATATGCATAATTTCCAATTACATTTACTGACACTGATCCATTCATAATATTAAGATCATTTGGATCCCAATTAGCTGCTAGTGTTGGATTTGCTGGATTGGAAATATCTACTATTACTATATTGTTAGAATACCTTCCTGCAATATATGCATAATTTCCTACAACATCTATATCCCATCCACCATTCATAATATTAAGATCATTTGGATCCCAATTAGCTGCTAGTGTTGGATTTGATGGATTGGAAATATCTACTATTGCCATATTATTAGAATACCATCCCACAATATATGCATAATTTCCATTAATTGCTACAGATGCTGATCCATTCATAATATTAGTATCATTTGGATCCCAATTAGCTGTTAGCGTTGGATTTGCTGGATTGGAAATATTTACTATTGCCATATTATTAGATATTCTTCCCGTAACATACGCATAATTTCCATCAACTGTCACAGAAGAAGCTGCATTCATTGTATTAGCATCATTTGGATCCCAATTAGCTGCTAGTGTAGGGGCAGCAAATACTGACTGTGTCATTACAAAAAAAACAAAAAATCCAGATATCATAAAAATACCCAAACTTAGCTTCTCTTGTACGAGAAAATTCTTTATCATATTTTTATTTTAACTTTTTATTTTATGACTTTTATTATATCACATGTAATCACATTTACAAAAAATAGCATTCTGTCAATCGGTTCAAATATCGCAAGATTTCCGGTTCAGGGTAATAGAAAAAAATACCCATTTAAAGAAATTTTTTAAGCTGCTC